>JOKI01000021.1 GCA_000722615.1 Pseudorhizobium pelagicum
GAACAGGCATGCGCGCTGGCCGCAGAGCAGGCAAAAGAGCCCAGAGATCAGATCCGAAACTACATCGCCGCCCACGCGCCAACGTCCGATGTCGATCGAATCACCGACTACCTGCTGTTAAACTTGCGCGGGCTGTCGGCTTATGCCCGTCTCGGCTACACCCAAAAGAAGCTGATTGATTGCGCGCGAACGGCTGGACGCGCGTTTGTTGGAGAGTTTTCTGGCTAGTCGGCTGGAACGGTATCGAACCCGCGGCTCGGCATTCAGATCCGCGCGGAAAGTCTCCGTAACGTCCTAACCTCGCTAGTCAGTCTTTGCGGAAGATCACGCTGGCGCCCCAGCCAGTGACCACGGCCATCAGCACGCAGAACAGACCTTAGAGCACCGGCTGGTTATCGGCTGCATCGGTGATCGCCTGCTCCAGGCCCGTCTTGTGGAGGGACTCGCCTTGAAGGGATGCGAACCTCTGACCGCGTCATTTCCGGAGCCACTACACTGATCTTCCGTCAAAAATTTCGTCCGATCGACATTCCCGTCGCCGTCAAACCTTTCGCCGTTTTGGAATAAAGTTCCAGCGCTGACGGTCCGTGGGTCAGCCTTATCGGCGCTAGTCCGAAAGCGTGTGTCGCTCCGAAGCCCAGGCGCAAAGCTAACTCGCAACTCGTCTGTCCGTCTCACGACAGACAATTAACGCCATCGAGAACCAACGTTACCATCCTCAACACAAAGTGAGGCCGGCCCTGTAAAGCGCTAAACAATAGCTGCAATCCAGGCGTCGACACAAGCAGAGCGGCAACCCTCGTCAGGCGGGTGCCGGTACATATCCTCGGCTGCCGTCCCTGAGCGTGCGCGTATAAGGATGGCTGACACCCCCTGAGATCAGCTGTTGCTTGTCTGCAATTTCCAATACGTCTCCATTCGCTATTCCGAGCGACTAGCGGAAGCGGGCATCGAGCCCTCCGTCGGAAGCGTTGGCGACAGCTATGACAATGCTATCGCTGAAACGATCAACGGTCTTTACAAGGCAGAGGTCATCCATCGGCGAGGACCATGGCGCAACTTCGAAGCTGTGGAGTTCGCCACACTCGAATGGGTTGATTGGTTCAACAACCGCCGTCTTCTGGAGCCCATAGGCAACATACCGCCAGCCGAAGCCGAGGAGCAGTATTACGCCAGCCTGTACGCACCAGCCAGGGCCGCATAATTTAAACGAAATGGCCTCCGGTAAGCCGGCGCGGTTCATAGTTCTACCTCTTTCCAGAACTCAGTAGAAGGCCACGCGAGATCTTTGAACTTCCGAAGCTTGAGGGACCATCATGGCAGAAAGCCGGCCTGTCGCTTTATCGAACGCGGAGCCGAACACCGCAACCACCATAGCAAACCATCCTTCGGTCCTACAGATCGCAATTTTCTTGCGGAGACCCTTTGCGTGCCGCAGCGGAGAATTGGGCTTCATACCTTTACCCACAGTCAGCCAAGACTTCTCTAGCAAGGTACTGCGCGCGGCACCGTTTCCGGTGACGCACAAGCCCTTGCCATAGGCCTTGCGAACGAGCGTGCGATCCGATGGTGGCCGGATAGACCGTCCCGATCCGTATCTCCCGCGACCCTTTGCCGTCAGCCGAGCGTGCCATTTCGGCCGAAAGCTTGATGTCGCACAGGATCCTGATGCAGCGACCGTAGAAGCCTCCCCTGCCCGCGTCAGCTCCACCCGTCGCGTGGTGCGATGAAGCAGTTGCACCCCCAGATGCTTCTCCAGCGCCTGGACCTGCGTGCTCAATGCCGGCGGGCAATGCACATCCGCGCTGCCGCCCTGCCGAAATGCGGCTCCTCGGCCACGGCTACGAAGTATGAGAGCTGGCGCAGTTCCATGAAAGTGTCCTCAGCTCGGTGGCAAGGACGTACAAAGGCCGCACCTTCGCTTACTTTCACAGTTCTATATTACGTGGTTTCACAGTGTGTGCGTTATTGAATTCCTGTGGTCGCGCCAACCCGCCATCCTTTCCTGACAGCGGATGTTTAGATGTTAGTGACGGCGGAGGCGGCACCTCGGCGACAAACGCCAAGCTCCTGGAGACGGCGAAGATGAACAACTTCAATCCGCAGGTATTGCTCACCCAGACCCTAGAGAAATCATGTTCGTCAGGTCGGATGTGGTCGTCGCCGCGTGTCCAGAGGACATAGCGGGCGCGTCTATAATCGCGCTCTTCCCGGCATCATTCGGCCCCACGAGCATATTGGGCCGGACGCGTTCCAGTCGCACGGGCGGGTCGTTTTTGCGAAAGCAACGAAAGCCAGCGGCATAGATCTCCGGAGATGTACAAACGAATGCCTGCAGGCCGATCCCACGATCTTTAAAGCTACCGGTCAACTCGGCATCTGGCTGCTCGGAACGAGTGCGTTCGCGCGCGATCGCTCCACTTGACTAACTTGGCTCCGTTCATGAAAGAAGACGGTAGCTGTCAAACAGCATTTTTGCGGACGTAACGGTGAGGAAAACCCCAAACAGCAAACGGAGCATGCGCGGCTCTATCGAATGGGCCTTGCGCGCCCCAAGCGGAGCAAACCACATGCTGGTCACGACAATCGCGGCGAAGCCGGCAACGTTGACGTATCCCAGAGAGAACACCGGCAGGCCCGGAAGGCCCCAGCCGCTGATGATATAGCCGATCGTTCCGGGGACCGCGATGATGAGCCCGACCACCGACGCCGTACCGACCGCCCGACGGACCGGATAGCTGCACAGGCTCAGTGTCGGCACCGTGAGGGTGCCGCCGCCAATCCCCATGAGCGTCGAAATGGTCCCAATGGTCGTGGCCATCGCCGCCTGTCCCGGCCGCCCGGGCAGCCCCTTGACCGGATGCCACCCCTCTTGCGTAAACAGCATGTAAAGCGCAACGGTTGCAGCCACGATGCCGAAGACGGCGGTGAGCAGAGCTGCCGGCGCGTAGGCTGCGACGACAACGCCAAGGATGACGCCCATCGCCACGAACGCCCCCCAGAGCTTCAAGAGTTGATCGTCGACGGCTCCTTTTGCCCGGTGGGCGCGAATCGACTGGATGGAAGTTGGTATGATGGTCGCAAGCGACGTCCCGACCGCGATGTGGGCACGCAAGGCGATGTCGACGTCAAAGGCCGCCAGCACGTGGTAAAGCACCGGCACCACGACGATCCCGCCGCCGACCCCCAGGAGTCCGGCCAGGAACCCCGACACACAGCCGACGAGGCCGAGGACCAGAGCAAACGAAGTCAGCAGCATGAGCGATGCAGGCATGACGGATCCTTGATAATGAGCTGAAGGACGTGCGCCCACCCGGACCGGGCGGGCAGGAATGGAGACAGGGTTCGCCAACGGCTTGTCCTGTCTCCGTTCGGTTGCGGCGTTGCCCGCTCAGGCGACGCGGAAGGAGATATTGTCCACGCCGGCCACATGCCCGACCATCTCGTCACCCCTGACGACGGCGCCAACGCCGGCCGGGGTTCCCGCGAAGATCAGATCGCCGGCCTTCAGCTCGAACAGGCGCGACAGGTAGGAAATCATCTCTGGCACCTTCCAGATCATCTGGTTGAGATCGCCGCTCTGCCGCATCTCGCCGTTGACCTTCAGCCAGACTGCGCCCTCTGTCGGATGGCCGATCTTCGAGACCGGATGCAGCGGGCCGCATGGCGCGGAGGCTTCGAAGGCCTTGCCGGTTTCCCATGGGCGTCCGGCCTTTTTCGCCTCTCCCTGCAGATCGCGACGGGTCATGTCGAGGCCGACCGCATAGCCGTAGACGCAGTCGAGTGCCTCTTCGAGTGGGATATCCTTACCTCCCTTCTGAAGGGCCACAACCAGTTCGATCTCGTGATGGACGTCTTTGGACTCGCTCGGATAGGGGAAGTCCTGGCCCATCGGAACGATGGTGTCCGGGTTCTTCTGGAAGAAGAAGGGCGGCTCCTTGTTCGGGTCGTGCCCCATCTCAATCGCATGGTCGGCAAAGTTGCGGCCGACGCAATAGATGCGGTGGATCGGAAACAGCGCCTCGCTGCCCGCGACCGCAAGCGTCGGTACCGGCGCTGGCTTGAAGACGTAGTTCGTGAGTTGCGGCATTTCGTTCATTATCGCGCTCCTGCGTAGTATTCGATGCGTTTTTCGAAGTGTTCCACTCCCGCGGACAGCAGCATAGCCGCCACGAAGAGAAGCATGGTAAGGGCCCAGAAGCGTTCCATGTCGAAGCTGCGGGAGTAGAGCTCGAAGAGCTCGCCGTAGCCGATCACGGAAACCAGAATCTGCCCGATGACAACGCCCTTCACGCCGCGGATCAGTCCGATCCGGATGCCTGCCAGGATCTCTGGCAAGGCGGAGAGAAGGATGATCTTGGTGAAGATCGTCCAGCGCGAAGCGCCGTAGCTGCACCCCATCTCGACGAGTGATGCCGGGACCTGCATGACGCCGGCTCGAGCGTCGAGCACGATGATCCAGACCGCGAACAGGAAGACCGTGACGAAGACCGTCGTCTCCCCGAGACCGAAGAGGATCATGAGAACCGGGACCAGCGCCGAGAGAGGGGCGCTGACGAACATGTTCACCCAGAGGCCGAAGATGTTGTCGATGACCTTGACCCGCCCCATCAGGACGCCCAGCGGAACGCCCACGGAGATGGCGAGCGCCATGCCATAGACGAAAGACCGCAGGGTGATGATCGACGCACTCTGCCACGATCCGGTCTGCACGAGTTCGACACCCGCCATGAAGATCGAACTGATCGGTGGAATCAGGAACATCAGTTCAAGTTGCCCGACGATCTCCCAGACGAGCAGCCAGAAGATCAACGACGTCATCATGGGTATGCGTGTACCAAACAGGGTCATGGCGTATCACTCCGCATACTGGCGCAGCCCCTGCCAGATTTCCTCGACCACGTCGAGGTATCCGGCATCGCGACGAATGTCATCAGGGGTGGCGGAGCGGTCGATCATCGGGTCGATGATCTGCGAGATCCGGCCCGGCCGCGGCGACAGGAGGACAATGCGGTCAGAGACATAGACCGCCTCCTCGATGGAGTGGGTGACGAAGATGAAGGTCTTCTTCTCCTGCTCCACGAGTTGCAGCAGGTCTTCCTGGAACTTGCGGCGGTTCTGCTCGTCGACCGCAGAGAACGGCTCGTCCAGCAGAAGCACGTCGGCATTGACGGCAAAGGCGCGCGCAATCCCCACCCGCTGGCGCATGCCGCCGGACAGTTCGTGCGGATATTTCTCTTCGAAACCGGCCAAGCCGACCTGCTCGATATAGCGACGGGCGATGCGGGTCCGCTCGGCGGACGCCATCCCCTTGAGCTCGAGGCCGAAGGCAACGTTGCGAAGGACCGTCGCCCAGGGCATCAAGGCAAAGTCCTGGAAGACAAAGGCCCGCTCGGGACCTGGCCCGGTGACGACGCGGCCATTGACAATGATCTCCCCGGAGGTGCCCGGCACCAGGCCGGCGATGATCTTGAGAAGCGTCGTCTTTCCGCAACCGGAGGGACCGAGGAGCGTGGTCAGCTTGCCGCGCTCGAACTCTAGGTTGATGCCACGAAGCGCTTCGATGTCGCCGTAGTTCTTGCAGATGTCGCGCACCTGAACCACGGCGTCGCTGGTGGTGATCGGATTGATGCCGCTGCTGCGGACCAAGGCGGGATTTGCCATATTACTTTCTCCTCTTTTCCGGACGCAGCAGATGCGTTTCGACGTATTGCAGCCCGGCGAGCGTCAGCGTCGATACTGCGATGATCGAGGCGACGGCCGCGTACATGTGCGCGTAGTTGGCGACCGAGCGGTGGTAGGTGATCAGATCCCCGATGCCGGTCGGCGTAATCAGCAGTTCGGCCAGCATCACCCCGATGAAACCGGCGGCAATGCCCAACCGGAGACCGGCAAACAGCACCGGCGACGCGTCCGGAATGATGATCTTGAAGATCTGCTGCATGCGGTTGCCCTGGAAGGAGCGGCACATGTCGACCAGTGACGGATTGACGTGCCTGACGGCCTTGTAGGAGTTGAGCACGATGACCGGCAGCGCCAGCATGATGACCGCCAGCGTCTTGGCGGTCAGCCCGATGCCGTAGACGAAGGTCACGAGCGGGACGAGTGCCGCCATCGGCGCGGCCTGCAGAACGATGAAGACCGGCGCCAGCAGCCATTCCGCCTTCTCCGACAAGCCCATGGCGACACCAAGCGCAATGCCGACGGCGGCAGACACGATCACGCCCAGAACCAGCGGCTGCAGCGTCAGGATGTAAGCCTTGAGCATGCTGCCGTCTGCCACCATTTCGCCGAACGCGAGGATGGTCTCGCTGAAGGTGGGAAATGCAAAGCTGATCGGGATGCGCCCGGCAACTTCCCAGGCGAAAAACAAAATGGCGAGCGACAGGACGATCCAGAACGACCGCCGCTCGTCGGCGAAGATACGAATAGCTTGGCCTCGGGTGATCGGAGCCTCTTTCGAGGCTCCGATTCCATTGTCAAGCTTGGCAGGGGACACGGACATCTGCATCTTACTTCGTGCCGATCTTGGCCGTGACCTTGTCGAGAGCCGTCAGGTCCCAGAAGTCTTCGACCTTCAGGTCAGCCGGCTCTCCTTCGAGGGCGCCGGAGACGGTGTAGAAGTCGAAATCGTCGCGGGCCGCGGCTTCGCCGCCGCCGTTCAACGGCATGACCGCAGCAGCCTCGGTGAAATAGGGCTCGATGTCGGCCACCATGTCAGGCGTGGCGTCCGGCAGAAGCTTGTACTTGTCGCGAAGCGCGATCACAGCCTTTGGATCGGCGGCAACTTCCCGCCAGGTCGTGAGAATGGCCTCGACAAGGATTTCCACATCCGCGGCGTTTGCCGACAGATAGTCGGTGTTGGCAAACAGCGCCTCGTCGGTTGCGGCAACCTCGCCGAGCGGCAGGAAGGCGAACTTGCCGGGCGCCTTGTCCTCCAGAACACGCTTGCCGGACGAGTCCACGATCGTTGCCTTGACGTTCCCCTGCAGGAGCGCCCCGGTGCGGACCTCGGCGCCCGGGACATAGGAAATGCCGGAGTATTCGATGCCGTTCTTGTCGGCCATCAGCTGCATGATGGCCTCCGTCCCGGAGCCGCGGGAGTGAACCGCAATTTCCTGGCCATCCAGGTCCTTCCACTCCTTGTAGAACTCGGTGTTGACCACGGGATAGAACTGCAGGGTGCTCAGTTGCATGAAGATGCGGATCGGCGCCTTGACCTTCTGCAGCAGGGCATAGGGCGCACCGACACCGATATCGGCCTGACCGCTGACCACCGCCTGGGCTGCAATGTCCTCACTCTTCAGAAAGGTCATCTGCACATCGACGCCCTTTTCCTTGGCGCGCTCGAGAGCGGCCAGGAGATGCAGGGACTCGACGGTGGCGATATCTCCGAATGCGACCCGCATCGGATCCGCCGACGCCACTCCCGGCGCGGCGACGGCAAGGCAAAAGGCGACGGCGGACACCGACGCCCGGATGTTTCTGGCTAGCTGGCTCATGATTTCTCCTCCCAAAGATCGGTCCTCCCCAGAACCCAATCTGAAACCAATCAGATATTAATCAGAGAATGTGTCAACCAATATTTCACTTCCAGCAGCGGCAACGGACACGACAGACGGCACTCCCGCTTAGGAAAAAGCCGGAGTCATTATTTGTTATCAGCCGTCTAGGCTTACATCACCGGCCTCGCACTTTCTCAGCCGCTCACGTTGACATTACCCAATCTCCCCCGTAAATATCTCAACCAATTCGAAATTGGTTTCACTCATGGATCAAGACCTAGACCTCGACGCGCTCGGCAAGCTCCGACGATTCCTCGCCGACAACGAGTTCCCGGAGGATGGCCGACTGCCGCCGGAGAGGGAATTGGCCCAGTCGCTCGACGTAGGGCGTGCCGTTCTGCGCAAGGCGCTTGCCACGCTGCAAGCCGAAGGGGTGGTCTGGCGTCATGTCGGGAAGGGCACATTCACCGGTGATCGCCCGATCGATACCGTGGCCGACATCAATGCCATGGTCCAGCGCACCAACCCTCTGGAGGTCATGGGCGCGCGTATCGCCTTCGAACCCGAGATTGCAAGATGCGCTGCGCTGAATGCCACCGGCAGCCAGATCGCCGATATCCGCAACTGCATGATCAAGGCGCAGCAGGCGCCGACATGGAGTCAGTACGAGCAATGGGACAACCGGCTGCACCGCACGATCGCGGAAGCTTCGCAGAACTCCCTTCTCATCGGCCTGCTGGACACGTTGAATGCCGTGCGCCGTGCCGTCACCTGGGGCAGGTTGCGTCAGACACCCGTGCGCCCGCCGGTGGACCATCACAGCTTCGCCGAACATGAACGCATCGTGGAAGCGATTGCCGAGCGCGACGGCGCCGGCGCCGCCGACAGCATGCGCCGTCATCTACGCAGTGTCGAAAGCCATATGCGCGACCTGCGGTAGTTAAGAAGGCGGCGGGGCCGCTGTCATTGGGAGAGAGACAAGACATGCAGAAAATCAAGGTCGCCAATCCGGTCGTCGAGCTCGATGGCGATGAAATGACCCGTATCATCTGGCAGTATATCAAGGACAAGTTGATCCACCCCTATCTGGATGTTGACCTGGAATATTACGACCTCAGCATCGAGCACCGGGACGCGACAGACGACCAGGTCACCGTCGACGCCGCGCATGCGATCCGGAAGCATGGCGTCGGCGTCAAATGCGCCACGATCACCGCCGACGAGGACCGGGTGGCCGAATTTGGCCTCAAGCAGATGTGGCGCTCCCCGAATGGCACGATCCGCAACATCCTGGGCGGCGTCATCTTCCGCGAGCCGATCATCTGCAAGAACGTGCCGCGCCTCGTTCCCGGCTGGACCCAGCCGATCGTCGTCGGCCGCCATGCCTTCGGCGACCAGTATCGCGCCACCGATTTCCGTTTCCCCGGCAAGGGCAAGCTGACGATCAAGTTCGTCGGCGAGGACGGTGAGGTCATCGAACGCGAAGTGTTCGACGCCCCCGGCGCCGGCGTCGCCATGGCGATGTACAACCTCGACGATTCGATCCGCGATTTCGCCCGCGCTTCGCTGAACTACGGCCTGATGCGCAAGTGGCCGGTCTACCTGTCGACCAAGAACACGATCCTGAAGGCCTATGACGGCCGCTTCAAGGACATCTTCGAGGAGGTCTACCAGGCCGAGTTCAAGGCGCAGTTCGACGAACTGAAGATCACCTATGAACACCGCCTGATCGACGACATGGTCGCATCGGCCCTGAAGTGGTCCGGCGGCTACGTCTGGGCCTGCAAGAACTACGACGGCGACGTGCAGTCCGACATCGTGGCGCAGGGCTTCGGCTCGCTCGGCCTGATGACCTCGGTCCTGCTTTCGCCCGACGGTCGCACGGTCGAAGCGGAAGCCGCGCATGGCACGGTGACGCGTCACTACCGCCAGCACCAGAAGGGCCTCGAGACCTCCACCAACTCGATCGCCTCGATCTTCGCCTGGACGCGCGGCCTCGCGCACCGCGCCAAGCTCGACGACAATGCCGAGCTTGCCCGCTTTGCCGCAACCCTCGAAGAGGTCTGCGTCGCAACCGTCGAAGCCGGCTTCATGACCAAGGACCTGGCGCTCCTGATCGGCCCCGACCAGCCATGGCTGTCGACCACGGCCTTCCTCGACAAGGTGGACGAAAACCTCAAGGCGGCGATGGCTGCCTGAGGCGACGCTTGTTTCTGATCCGAGCGGCGGGATGAAAATCCCGCCGCTTTTTTTGTGCCTGCGGCTTTTGTGCCTGCGACCGGCAGGCGGCCACTTGGGCCATGTCTCCGGGTGGCGACACGGCACAAAACCCGTGTTCCGGCACGGGGTGCGCGGCTTGCCAAGCTGCGGCATCCCGATCACACTTCGATCTCCAACGGAGGAGTTCGCCATGACCGATGACCTGGTTCTTTATACAAACCCGATGTCGCGCGGGCGCATTGCCCGGTGGATGCTGGAAGAGGTGGGCGCCGACTACCGGCGGGAGGTGCTTGCCTTCGGCGGCTCCATGAAGGGCGAACACTACCGCCGCATGAACCCGATGGGAAAGGTGCCGGCGCTGACGCACCGCGGCAAGGTGGTCACCGAATGCGCAGCGATCTGCGCCTATCTGGCAGATGCCTTCCCCGAGGCGGGCCTTGCACCGCCCACTCCCGACCGTGCCGACTATTACCGGTGGCTGTTCTTTGCGGCCGGGCCGCTGGAGGCGGCCGTCACCAATCGATCGCTCGGCGTCCAGGTGCCGCAGGACAAGCGCGGCATGGTCGGCTACGGCAGCTACGAGGAGGTGCTGGACACGCTGGAAACGGCGCTGGCAGGCCGCGCGTTCATCGCGACCGACCGCTTCACCGCCGCCGATGTCTACGTTGGCTCCCATCTGATGTGGGGCATGCAATTCGGATCGATCGAAAGGCGCCCTGCGTTCGAAAGCTATGTCGCAGGCCTTGCTCCAAGGCCCGCCCATCTTCGCGCCAGTGCGCTCGATGACGCCGACATGCAACAGATGCAGGCGACCGGCTGACGGTCTTCTGCATTGCTGCGCATGGGCAAACCTGCTGCCGAGATCCGGGCAGACTAGCCTCGTTTGGCTAAGTCATTGATGCTGCTGAAGAAGAAGAAGCTGAAGAAGCGGGCAGAAATACGGTTTTTTTTGGAACTTACCCGATCTCACGGACTTTGATCAGGGTGCGTCTGGCACGATGGCCTTCGGTCAGCGACGAGCCGGCACGCTTCAAAGACAACCAACCTAGAGAGGTAACGTCCATGAAGATGATTTACGTCACCGCCCTGATGGCGGGTACCGCACTGATGCCAGCAAGCGCTCTGGCACAGCAGTCGGCGGGAACCAATGCACAGAACAACGCCGCGCAGTCCGGCCAGACGGCACCCGGCATGAACCGGGTCCAGACACAGATCCAGCAGGCTTTGCAGGCACTTGAAAACAATGACATGCAGGCTGCGCGCCAGGCCGTCCAGGAAGCTCGACGCAGCCTGAACGAGAACCGCCAGGGCGATGCCATGGCGCAGATCCGCCAGCCGCTGCAGCAGGCCGACCAGGCGCTGGCACAGCAGGATGAGGCGGGCGCAGAGCGGGCTCTGGTTCTGGTTGAAGAACAGTTCGTGATCCTCGAGCGTGAGGCAGCCAGCGCAGATGTCGTTGTCGAGGAAAGCGAAGCCGCAATTCGCGTCGACGTGCCGGAACCCGATGTGACGGTGCAGCAGGCCAATCCGCGGGTCGCCGTGCAGCAGAACCAGCCCGAAATCACCGTGCACCAGCCTGCGCCGATCGTGACCGTGGACATTCCGCAGCCGCGCATCACCATTCGGATGCCGGAGCCTGACGTCAACGTCAGCCAGTCGCAGCCGCAGGTTCAGGTCGAGCAGGGCCAGCCAGAGGTTCGCGTCAGCGAGAGCGAGCCACAGGTCCGCGTTCAGGATGACGAAGCACAGGCCAATGTTCAGGTCCAGCGTTCCGGTCAGCCGGTCGTGCGCATCCAGGAGTCCGAGCAGCAGGCGAACGTTCAGTACGAGGCCGAAGAAGCCCAGGTCCGCGTGAACCGCGCCGAAGGCGAACCGGAGGTTCGTTTTGAAGAGAGCGAGCAGGCTGCCAATCAGCAGCGCCAGGCGGAAGAAGCCGCTGAAACGCGCACTGCAGAGGCTGCCAACGAGGAGGTTGATCCGGAAAACACCGCGGCTGTCGATCCGCAGGGTCCCCGCGAAGGCGCCAATATGGCCGTCGGCGTCGACGCCACGCGCGATGTGCCACTGACCGTGGCAGACATCAAGGACTACGACATCGTCGGAGCCAACGGCAACGACCTCGGTGATATCGAGGACGTCGTGAGCGTCGACAACCGGCTCTACGCGGTCGTCACCTCCGGTGGCTTCCTCGGCCTCGGCGAGGAACGGGCGGCGGTACCGCTGTCGGCCCTCTATGTGACCGAAGAGGAAACACTGCTCGGTCCCAATGTGACCGAACAGCAGATCGACGGGCTCGCCAACTTCGACTCGACCCGTTACCCGAACCTTCCCGACGAGCATCCCGTGACGCTCGGCGCACGCTAAAAGCGCTTATCGGTTCCGCAAGGCGGCTGGCATTGCCAGCCGCTTTTTTTCTGAGCTGCACCCGTCGGGGGCTCCTGACATCCGCTCAAGTCGGACAAGAACGGAAAAGGCCGGGCTGAAACAGCCCGGCCTTTCGCATGAGATCCGATAGATCTTATTCGGCGCTGTCGTCGGCAGCCTTCTTCTTCGAAGCGGCCTTCTTCTTCGGAGCCGCAGCTTCCTCGGCACCTTCGTCTGCAGCCTCGTCCTTGGCAGCAGCCTTCTTCTTTGGAGCAGCCTTCTTCTTGGCAGGCTTTTCAGCCGTGTCGTCTTCGTCTTCCGCCAGCAGTTCTTCCTTCGTGACCGTCTTGTCGGTCACGTCGACGTCTGCGAGCAGCTTGTCGACGACCTTCTCTTCGAAGATCGGCGCGCGCAGCGACGCGGATGCGCCGGGGGTGTTGCGGAAGTAATCGAGGATTTCCTTCTGCTGGCCCGGGAACTGCTGCAGCTGGGCAAAGAGTGCACGCTGCATCTCGTCTTCGGTGACTTCAACGCCAGCCTTCTCGCCGATCTCGGAGAGAACGAGGCCGAGACGGACGCGACGCTCGGCAAGCTTGCGGTACTCGACGCGCGCTTCTTCCTCGGTCGTGTCTTCGTCTTCGAAGGTCTTGCCCGACTGGGCGAGATCCGTGTTGATCTGGCGCCAGATGTTCTCGAACTCGGCGTCGACGAGGCCCTGCGGCGCGTCGAACTGGTACATCTCGTCGAGCTGGTCGAGGATCTGACGCTTGACCTTCTGGCGGGTGACGTTGCCGTACTGGCCTTCGATCTGGCCGCGAACGATTTCCTTCAGCTTGTCGAGCGACTCGATGCCGAGCTTGGAGGCGAGCTCGTCGTTCAGCTCGAGTTCGGCCGCAGCAGCCACGTCCTTGACGGTGACGTCGAAGGTGGCTTCCTTGCCTGCCAGGTTCGCAGCCGGATAGTCGGCCGGGAAGTTGACGGTGATGGTCTTCTCGTCGCCGGCCTTGACGCCGACCAGCTGGTCTTCGAAGCCGGGGATGAAGCGGCCGGAGCCGAGAACCAGCTCTGCATCTTCAGCCGTGCCGCCGTCGAAGGCTTCGCCATCGACCTTGCCGAGGTAGTTCATGGTGACGCGGTCGCCGTCGGCGGCCTTGCCCTTCTTGGTCTCGTAGGTACGGGCGCTCTCGGCGATCTTGAGGATCTGCTCGTTGACCTCGTCATCGGAGACCTCGACAACCTCACGAACGACCTTGATGCCGTCGGTGGACTTCAGCTCGATGGCGGGAATGATCTCGTAGGCGAGCGTGAATTCGAAGTCGGCCTGGGCAGCGAGGATCTTCTCGGCTTCGGCTTCGTCCTCGGTCATGGTGATCGCCGGCTGGGTCGCCGACTTCTCTCCGCGCTCGGAGAGGATCTTGGACGGACGGTCGCGGACGATCTCGTTGACGAGTTCGGCCATGATCGACTTGCCGTACATCTTCTTCAGATGCGAGACTGGCACTTTGCCCGGACGGAAGCCGTTGATGCGGACCTTGTCCTTGGCATCGGCCAGACGCTCATTCATCTGAGCTTCCATGTCCTTGGCCGGGATGACGACCTTGATTTCGCGCTTCAGCCCTTCAGCGAGCGTTTCGGTAACCTGCATTTTCAAACCTTCATATCGTGGCGGCGGTGCTCAGACAGCCGTTGGTTTCAATGAGCACGACGCCGGAACCTGAGTGACCGGCCGCGACTTCTGGAACGCTGATCTCTAGCCGTAGATGGCTCCCGATCCTGCCCCGGCGGCTCTGGTGCGGGTAGAGAGACTTGAACTCCCACGCCTTGCGGCACCAGAACCTAAATCTGGCGTGTCTACCAATTTCACCATACCCGCGCTCCAGCCGCGCAAAAATCCCCGCAAAGGGGCTTTCGGAGCGCGCGTCTCTATATCACCCGTTTTTTCCAGCGCAAAGGGAAAATGACGGGTTTGCGACGTGCGGCCGGGCGCCTGCCCCAACTCGACCGCCACGCCGACCTTAAGCCTCCATTAACCATCCTTCAATAAGATATATCTAATTCAGCTGCACTGGAACTTCGTCATCCGTCTGCGGTTCGAAGGAAAATCCGAGATCGGTCCTCTGCTCCTCCCGCATCAGGACCGGCATGAGCCGGCGTCCTCCTCCTTCTTGCGCCGGTGAGCATAACAGCGCCTGCCGATCCCCTCCCGGCAGGCGCTGTCTTTTTGTCCGACGTCGGGCCAAAGGCGCAAAGATTAAGCAATCCTTTAGATCTGCCCCTGGCGCGATGCACTGGCTGCATAGGTGGCATACTGGTTTGGCGCTGTTATCTTTTTGCAGCGCAGCATATATTCAGGTCATCAGATTTGAGCCGGTCCCAAGGGTCCGGTAGCCGCAAACCAAAGGGGCATGACCATGAACATCGCACACAAGTTCAACAACTGGCGCAAGTACCGCGAAACCATCACCGAACTGCATCGCATGAGCGATCGCGAACTTCACGACCTCGGCATCGGCCGCAGCGACATCCGTCGCGTCGCCCGGACCGCTGTCGGCTTCTGATCGCCGGTGATCGAATTCAAAAAAGCGCTCCTTCGGGGGCGCTTTTTTATTGCCTACTGCAGGCCCGCAGACTGGCGGTTTTTACGGCATCGCCTGCTTCTTCATCAACTCACTGCACATTTGCATGGCAGTCGCATGTTTTTTGCACTGCACATTGTTATTATTCACGCGTATAAGTTCCTCATCGCCGGGCCGCAGCCTGGTTGAAACCCTGAGGACAACACGATGAACCCGCTTCGCCTTGCCAAGAACTGGCTCAGCTATCGCCGCACGGTCAACGAGCTCGGTGGTCTTTCCACCCAGGCTCTCAACGACATCGGCCTGACACGCTACGACATCCGCAACGTCGCTTCGCGCTCCTTCCGTTAATCGGTCCCTCCGGGCCCGACAACGATCGATGCGCGACGCCGCTCATGGGCACCCGCTAGGGTGCCTTTTTGATTCTGCGGCCTGACGGAAAACGCCTTTTTGATTCCGGTCCACGGGAAGGCATGTTAAGAGCGCCCCATGACCGAAAGACAATTTTCCCCCATCCACATCATCGGCGGCGGGCTCGCCGGTTCCGAGGCTGCCTGGCAGGTCGCGCAGGCCGGCGTCCCGGTGATCCTACACGAGATGCGCGGCGTGCGCGGTACCGATGCCCACAAGACCGACGGCCTGGCCGAGCTCGTCTGCTCCAATTCCTTCCGCTCCGATGATGCGACGTCGAACGCCGTCGGCGTGATCCATGCGGAAATGCGCCTTGCCGGCTCGCTGATCATGGCCTGTGCCGATCGCTGCCAGGTGCCTGCCGGTGGCGCGCTTGCCGTCGACCGCGACGGATTTTCCGATGCGGTGACGGCCGAAATTGCAGCCCACCCGCTGATCACGGTCGTCCGGGAAGAGATCACCGGGCTGCCGCCCAAGGAATGGGACCTGGCGGTGATCGCCACGGGGCCCCTCACCTCGCCCTCGCTGGCCGCTGCCATCCAGTCAGAAACCGGCGAGGATTCGCTGGCCTTCTTCGACGCCATCGCGCCGATCGTCTACCGCGAAACCGTCAACATGGACATCTGCTGGTACCAGTCGCGCTACGACAAGGTCGGACCGGGCGGCACCGGCAAGGACTATATCAACTGCCCGATGGACGAGGCGCAGTACAATGCCTTCGTCGACGCGCTCGTCGCCGGTGACACCGTCGGCTTCAAGGAGTGGGAGGGCACCCCCTATTTCGACGGGTGCCTGCCGATCGAGGTGATGGCGGAACGTGGACGAGAAACCTTGCGCCACGGCCCGATGAAGCCGATGGGCCTCACCAATGCGCATAATCCCACCGTCAAGGCCTATGCGGTCGTGCAACTGCGCCAGGACAATGCGCTCGGCACGCTCTACAATATGGTCGGGTTCCAGACGAAGCTGAAGTACGGGTCGCAGGCGGAGATCTTCCGGATGATCCCGGGGCTCGAAAATGCCGAATTCGCCCGGCTCGGCGGCCTGCACCGCAATACCTACATCAACTCGCCGCTCGTGCTCGACAAGACACTGACGCTGAAGAGCCGGCCCGGACTGCGCTTTGCGGGTCAGGTGACCGGCTGCGAAGGCTATGTGGAAAGTGCGGCCATCGGCCTGATGGCCGGGCGCTTCGCCGCGGCGGAGCGGAAGGGCGAGGCCATCGTGCCGCCGCCCGTGACCACGGCCTTCGGGTCGCTGCTCGGCCACATCACCGGCGGGCATCTGGTCTCGAACGACGAGCCGGGCAAGCGTTCGTTCCAGCCGATGAACATCAACTTCGGGCTGTTTCCGGACCTCGAGCCGGGGTCGATCGTCAAGCCGGAAGGCGTCCACCGTTTTCGCGGCAAGGACAAGACGATCATGAAGAAGCAGTTGATGGCCGCCCGCGCCCTTTCAGACTGCGCCTCATGGCTCGGCCCGGACGATGGCTCGGCTCAGGCGAGCGGTTCGGCCGCCTCTTCCTTGTCGGCGGTCGCCAGGTAGTTTCCCAGCAGCCAGAGCGAGACTTCGGCGGCATCCGCTTCCGTCCTGAAGACGAAGTCGCCGTTGTTGCTCGGCGCGTCCATGAATTCCGCGGAAAACCCCTTCGGATTGTCGAGGGGTGCCACCCGGACCCGTCCCGGCTTGATCAGGTGGCAGGTGTAATGCCGGCTGTGGCTGCGCATGATTCCGGTCTTGTCGTCGTGCAGGCGCAGGAAGACCGCTCCGCCGTCGACTGTCGAATGCAGCTCGCGGATCGCCTCATTGGGAAAGGCCCTGCCGAAATGCATGATGGCAAAGCCAAGGTCCATTTCCCCGTCACCATCGGAATTTCGCTTCGCCATCCGGGTCACGTAATAAGCGAGGAGGACGAGCATCACGAGGATGATGGACCAGACGATGATAGGCTGCACGCCGTTCTCCTTGGCGGGTTGTAAGCTTATCCAGACTAAGCCCGCAGCCTTGCGCGAACTTGGGGCGCGATGTCAGAAGCGCTGCAACAGTTGCGCCCTCATCAAGCGGATCTGGCGTCGCCATTGCGGTGGCTGGAGCTGGCCTTCCAGCATAGCAGCCTTTTCCCGCAGCGCACGCCGGAGCACCGCCTCGGCGAGCGAGACCGGCAGGAACGCCGGAAACACCGCCCGGGGCACAGGCCCCGCCCGTCTCGCCTTTGCAAGATGCTCCAAACCGAGACCGGCGAAGGCTTCAACGGCGGCAGACACCCGGGCGGTATCGTCTCCGGCGAGGAAAGCGTCGCGATCGAGGCCGGTGGCGGTCAGAATGTCGAGCGGCAGGTAGAGCTGGCCGCGCCGACGGTGCAGCGGCATCAGCAGCAGCAGACCGGCCACCGCCTGTGCGACGCCGGCATGTCCCGCGGCTTCAGCCGAACGGGCCGCGTCTTCCGGGGACAGGACAAGGCTTGCGAGCTGGATCAGCGCCGATGCGGTTTCCCCGGCATAGCCCTCCAGATCGTTCCGGTCGGCCAGGGGATCGTCGTAGAGATCGCCGATCCGGGCGTCGATCATTGCCGTCAGCGTCTCGCGCGGCAGGCGATAGCTCTCGACTGCCGACAGGAGTGCGACGGCCACCGGATTGCCGCCGGCATCACCCCGAGCGCCCCCTTCCAGGAGATCACGCCACCACTGCAGCCGGATCTCGCCCGGGAGCGGCTCGCGCACCACGTCGCGGACCCGCGCGATCTCGGCATTGAAAGCGTAGAGCGCCGCCAGTGCCGGGCGCTTTTCCACTGGCGACAGGAGGCACGCCAGGTAGCGATCCCGATCGGTGTCCCGCAGCGTCGCGAGAACGGCGTCGCCGACGTCGACCACCGGCGGCGTCATACCGCGATCAGCGCGGCAGCCACCGCGCGGGATTCGGCCAGCATGACATTGTAGGTGCGCACGGCTGCGCCGGTGCTCATCGGGTCGGAAGCGATGCCGCGTGCCTTGAGGACCGCCTTCACCGCCTGCGGCAGCGGACGGATCTCCTTGCCGGTTCCGACCAGCAGCACCTCGATGGCGCCCGCCTCGTCCAGCACCCGCGCGAGGGATTCGGCCGTCAGCGCTTCGCCTTCGGTCAAATCCCAGCCGTGGACACCGGACGGCAGGCACAACAGCGAACCGCGGTGCGACATGTCGGCGAAGCGAAACCCACCGTTGCCGTAGGCGTCAATGGGGGCGCGGCCCGGAAAATGGGCGTCGCGGATTTCAATTCCCTTTGGCATCGTATCGGTGCCTCCTCGTATCGAATGCAGACCGGAGGCGCGGTGCGGCGGACCCGAAGATCCGCCGCGCAGGATCAGGAGGCTGCGGCTTCCGCCTTGACAGGCTCGCCCTTGACGCGGACTTCGGCCACGTAGGTGCGCAGCACGCGAACCTTCACGCCGTCAGCGATCTCGACTTCCACTTCGTTGTCGTCCACCACCTTCGTCACCTTGCCGGTGATGCCGCCGCCGAGAACGACGTTATCGCCGCGACGGATGTTCGACAGCATCTCCTGGCGCTTCTTCAGCTGGGCGCGCTGCGGGCGGATCAGGAAGAAGTACCAGACGACCATCAGCGGCGCGAAGAGGAAAAGCATTTCGAGGCCGGAGCCGAATGCGGACGGTGCGGCACCTTCGGCCTGGGCGAATGCTTCGGTGATGAACATAGGGAACTCCTCAATTGGCAGGAGCGTCCAAGCCCCCATTTGCAAGTGGCCGGAATATAATTCCGATCCCCTCGAATGCAACAGAAACAGGGGGGCTGCGCGTACCGAATCCGCGTGGCCAAGGCTTTTACACGGGAATATCGCATGCTAACCGCTTCTGACCCTGATGAAGGGCATCGGAATTGCGAATCTGGAGGTGGAGCATGGCGGAACAGCCGGACGACCGGTTGCTGCTCGAGATGCGGCGGATCGCCGATGCGCTGGAGCGGCTTGCCGGACCTGCACCTGCCTTGAACGACTGGTCGGGCGCGGACTGCTTCGTCTGGGTGCCGGCGAACCTGCGCCTGCAGCCGGTGCCGCGGCCGAACCGGGTGGCGCTGTCGCTGATCCGCGGCGTCGACCACGTGCGCGACATCCTGCACGAGAACACGAAGCGTTTCGCGGAAGGATTTGCCGCCAACAACGTGCTTCTGTGGGGGGCGCGGGGCATGGGCAAGTCATCCCTGGTCAAGGCGGTGCATGAGGACGTGCGGTCCGAAACCGGTGCTGCGCTGAAGCTCGTGGAGGTGCATCGCGAGGACATCGCCTCGCTGCCCGGGCTTCTCGATATCCTGAAGGCCTCCGGACAGCGGGTCATCGTGTTCTGCGACGATCTCTCCTTCGACCACGACGATACCGCCTACAAGTCGCTGAAGGCGGCGCTGGACGGCGGGATCGAAGGACGCCCGGACAATGTGCTCTTCTATGCCACGTCGAACCGCCGGCATCTCTTGCCGCGGCACATGATGGAGAACGAGCAGTCGACGGCCATCAATCCGTCGGAAGCCGTCGAGGAGAAGGTTTCGCTTTCGGACCGTTTCGGTCTCTGGCTCGGTTTCCACAAGTGCAGCCAGGACGACTATCTGACGATGATCGACGGCTATGCGGACTATTTCGGCCTGCCGCTGGAAAAGGATGTGCTGCACCACGAGGCGCTAGAATGGGCGACCACCCGCGGCGGACGCTCGGGGCGCGTCGCCTGGCAGTACATTCAGGACCTCGCCGGCCGGCTGCGGATTGCGCTGGAGCGCAGATAAGGAAAAGCCCGGACGAGCCGGGCTTTTCCAACTTCCCTGATACGCAATACTCTATTCCAGGAAAGTGATGGGGTTGACCGGGGTGGCGTCCTTGCGCACCTCGAAGTGAACCTGCGGACGCTTGGCGTCGCCGCTCATGCCGGAGGTGCCGATCGTCTGGCCCCGGGTGACCTTCTGGCCGCGGGACACGCTGAGTTCTCCGGCATGGCCATAGACGGTGACCTTGCCGTCGTCGTGGCGGACGAGAACCGTGTTGCCGAGCTGCTTCAGGCCGTTGCCGGAGTAGATGACGACGCCGTTTTCAGCGGCCTTGATCGGCGTGCCTTCCGGAACCGAGATGTTGATCCCGTCGTTGCGGTTGCCGTCGACGTTCTGGCCGAAGCCTGCGATCACGGCGCCGCTTACCGGCCAGCGATACTTGTCGATGCCCGTCGACTGCGGTGCGGCACCGCCGACGTCGGTCTTCAGGGATGCTTCGGAGACCGATGCCGTCTCGACCGGCTTGGCCGGGGCGGTCTTGGCCTCAACCTTAGCCTCGGCCTGGGGGGCCGGTGCAGCAGCGGCGGGCGTCTGCGCCAGGGTCTGAGCCTGCTCGCGCTTTGCCGGCACCGAGGCCGTCTGGACGGGATCGGGCGTTGCCGGAGCGGCGGACGGCGAGAGAGCAAGGACCTGGCCGATCCGGATGTTTTCCGTCGTCAGGCCATTTGCCGCCTTCAGCTGATCGACCGACACGCCGTTGGCGCGGGCGATCTTCGTCAGCGTGTCGCCCGGCTTGACCGTATGCGTACCGCCGGCCGGCGGCGTGAGCTTGGCCGGTTCGGCGAGACCCTTGTCGCGGGCATTGCCGGGCAGCACAGCAAGCTTCTGCTCCTGCTGCGGGACAGGTGCCGGGGCCTTGTTCTGGAGATCGATGTCACCGGCGGCGACCTTCGCCGAGTTGCTGGCGGTGCCGAAGGTCGGAATGATGACGGTCTGGCCGGCCACGAGGTTGCCGCCATTGGCCTTGAGAATTTCCCGTTCCGGAACGCCGTAGCGCCGGGAGAGCGTGGCGGCGGTTTCACCCGGCTTCAGCGTCATCCGCGGAGCATTGACGGTCGACCAGCCGGCGGACGTCCTGACGGTGCCGGTTGTGACGTTGTCCGCATTGGTCGTGGGAGCCGGAGCGGTTGTCGCGACGGACTGCTGGGCAGACGGGAAGGGTTGCGCCATGGCCTGCTGACGGCTGGCGAAATCGTCGCCGCCCTGGGACGAGGCCGAGCCGCCCGGAGGCGCAAGTTCGGCGCGCTGAACCGCAGCCGGTGCCGCAGCAGACCGTGCCGGGGATGCGACCGACGAATAGCCGCTGCCATTGTTGCCGGGATAGGGCTGGCCGGTTGCCGCACTGCGGCTGCCGTAGTCAGCCACCGGCGCCGATGCCATGCCGCTGTTGAGATCGCCGCGGGGCACTGGCGCCTGACCATAGGCGCCGGAGCCCTGCCGCTGCGGGATCGACGCGGTGGTCAGCGAATCGGTGTCGGAAAACAGACCGGAGAAGCGGGTGGCGTCCGAACTGCAGCCCGTGGCGGCACTGGCCAGCAAGACTGCACCTGCGATCCGCAGCAGGGACTTCCGGGGCATAAAGGAACTCGTGATACGCATGACTCAACCTAACGTGACGCAGCAACCATCGTAGGCTGGATTAAAGCGCGTTAGTCTTACTGGCCGGTTAAGGCGCGACCCTCGCATCTGCTTTTTTGCTAAATTGGTAACCATGCGGCGCGGCCGCAGGCATATGCGTCAAAGAGCTGCCGCAATGTGGGGAACGAGCGGCAGGTAGGGCGCCGCAAACAGGTCTTCCCGCTCGAACCGGCTCCCGGTCTTGCTGAGGCGCACCATCATGCAGGTGTTCTCGTCCACCATCAGCGGCGCGATCATCGTGCCGCCGGAGACCAGCTGTTCGGCATAGAAGCGCGGCATGGTGGTAAAGGCACCCGTGACCAGGATTCGGTCGAAGGTCCCCTCACCCGGCATGCCGTTGATGCCGTCTGCCTGGCGGACGATGACGTTGCGCACCCCGAGCTTTTCGAGGCGTCCCTGCGCGGCGGTGACCAGCGTCCGGTAGCGGTCGATGGTCAGCACCCGTTCGGCAAGCTTGCCGAGAACCGCGGCGGTGAAGCCGCTTCCGGTGCCGATCTCGAGAATACGCTGGCCCGGCTTCACCTGCAGGCTGGCCAGAAGCCGCACCGCCATGTCGGCGCCTTCCATGAAGGCGCCGCAGTCGATCGGGATCGTCCGGCTGGAATAGGCATTCTCTGCCGAAGAGGCCGGCACGAAGAGCGATCGCGGCGTCTGCTCCACCGCCGTCAGCAGGTCGAGATCGGAGATGCCCTCGGACCGCAGGCGCAGAACGAGAGCGGCAAAGCCTTCCTTCTCGACCATGGTCGACTTCAATCGGCAACTCCAAATCCAAGCGCATCCGCGACGCGATCCTGCACCGAATAGTCGGTGAGGTCGAGCTTCAGCGGCGTGACGGAAATCTTGTTGTGCTTGATCGCGTGGATGTCCGTGCCGTCGCGGAAGTTCCCCTGGCGTTCGCCGAAGCGCAGCCAATAGTAAGGCAGGCCGCGACCGTCGCGACGGGCGTCGATCGTCAGGCCGAAGTCGAGCTTGCCCTGCGAGGTGACCGCGACGCCCTCGACATCGTCCGGCCCGCAGTTGGGAAAGTTCAGGTTGAGGAAGGTGCCGTCCGGCAAGTCGACGGTGCTCAGCTGCCGGATCAGGCCGGCCGCATGGGCTTCGGCCACTTCGAAGGGCACCACCTTGCCGCCCTCGCCGTCGTACTGCGAGGCCTGGCTCAGCGCAAAGGAGCGAACGCCCTGGAGTGTCCCCTCGATGGCGCCGGCAATCGTTCCGGAATAGGTGACGTCATCGGCCATGTTGGCGCCGGCGTTGACGCCCGAGAGAACCAGATCGGGCTTTTCCGGCATGACTTCGCGGATCGCCATGATGACGCAATCGGTCGGGGTGCCGCGCAGGGCAAAGTGCTTGTCGCCGACCTGCCGAAGCCGCAGCGGTTCCGACAGCGTCAGCGAATGGGCAAGGCCGCTCTGGTCGGTCTCGGGCGCAACGATCCAGACATCGTCGGAGAGTTGCCGGGCGATGCGCTCCAGCACGGCCAGCCCCTCGGCATGGATTCCGTCATCATTGGTCAGCAGGATCCGCATCACGCGCGCTCGATCTTCTTGAGGCCACCCATGTAGGGAAGAAGCGCGTCCGGAATGGTGATCGAGCCGTCCTCTTCGAGGTAGTTCTCCATGACAGCGATCAGGCAGCGGCCGACGGCGGTGCCCGAGCCGTTCAGAGTATGAACGAACTTCAGGGCCTTCTCGTCCTTGCCGCGGTAGCGGGCGTTCATGCGGCGGCCCTGGAAATCGCCGCAGACGGAGCAGGACGAAATCTCGCGGAAGGCGTCCTGGCCCGGCAGCCAGACCTCGAGGTCGTAGGTCTTGCGGGCGCTGAAGCCCATGTCGCCGGTGCAGAGCGTCATGGTACGGAAATGCAGGCCGAGCCGCTTCAGCACCTCTTCGGCGCAGGCAGTCATCCGCTCATGCTCGGCCACCGCGCTTTCGGCATCAGTGATCGAGACGAGCTCGCACTTCCAGAACTGGTGCTGGCGCAGCATGCCGCGGGTGTCGCGGCCGGCCGAGCCCGCTTCCGAGCGGAAGGACGGGGTAAGCGCGGTAAAGCGGAGCGGCAGCGTCTCCTGGTCGAGGATTTCGCCGGAGACGAGATTGGTCAGCGTCACTTCCGCCGTCGGGATCAGCCAGCGGCCGTCGGTGGTGCGGAACAGATCCTCGGCGAACTTCGGAAGCTGACCGGTGCCGAACATCGCTTCGTCGCGCACCATCAGCGGCGACGACACTTCGGTGTAGCCGTGCTCGGTGGTGTGCAGGTCGATCATGAACTGGCCGAGCGCCCGCTCGAGCCTGGCCAACTGGCCGGTGAGGACGGTGAAGCGGCTGCCGGAGAGCTTCGAGGCGCGGTCGAAGTCCATCATGCCGAGCGCTTCGCCGATTTCGAAGTGCTCCTTGGCCTGATGATTCCAGCGCGGCTTCTCGCCGGTCACCCGGGCAACGACGTTGTCGTGCTCGTCCTTACCGACCGGCACGTCCTCGAACGGAATGTTGGGAAGGCGCGACAGGGCATCCTCGAGCGCCGCAATCGCGGTGCGCTCGTCCTGCTCCACCGCGGGCATGGTGTCCTTGAGATCGGCGACTTCCGCCTTCAGCCTGTCGGCCAGCTCGGCGTTCTTCTGTGCCATCGCCGCGCCGATCTCCTTGGAGGCGGCATTGCGGCGCGACTGCATGTCCTGGAGCTTCTGGATGACCGACCGCCGGGTATCGTCGAGAGCGATCAGGGCGGCGGAGACAGGCTCCGCCCCCCGCGTCTTCAGCGCTTCGTCGAGAATGTCCGGATTGTCGCGGATCCACTTGATATCGAGCATCGTCCCTGGCCTTTCGAGCGGAACGCCACCTTCGCAAGCAAGGCAGGAGAGCCTTAGGCCTCGTCCGTTTCGGAAAGGTCCGACGCGGCCGATTGGGCAACAGCTTCCTCAGCGCGTTTGCGCTCGACGAATCGGGCGGCGTAGATGGAAATTTCGTAGAGAAGGATGGTCGGCAGCGCAAGACCGATCTGGGAAAGCGGATCGGGCGGCGTCAGGACGGCGGCAACGACGAAGGCGATGACGATCGCAAACTTGCGCTTCTCGCGGAGCCAGTCGCTCGACAGGATCCCCACCCGCGCCAGCAGCGTCGTGACCACCGGCAGCTGGAAGACCAGGCCGAAGGACAGCACGAGCGTCATGATCAGGCTGAGATATTCCGAAACCCGCGGAAGCAGCGAAATCGCCATCTCGCCCTCTTCCGGCGCCTGCTGCATGGCCAGGAAGAACCACATGACCATCGGCGTGAAGAAGAAGTAGACGAGTGCCGCCCCCAGAAGGAAGAGTACCGGCGACGCGATCAGGAACGGCAGGAAGGCGGCCCGCTCGTTCTTGTAGAGGCCGGGGGCGACGAACTTGTAGACCTGCGAGGCGATCACCGGAAAGGCGATGACCAGGGCGCCGAACATGGCGACCTTCACCTGGGTGAAGAAGAATTCCTGCGGCGCCGTATAGATCAGCTCCGACTTGCTGACATCCATGTCGGCCCAGATCACCGCCCACTTGTAGGGCACGACCAGGAAGTTGAAGAGATCCTTGGCGAAGAAGAAGCAGACGATGAAGGCGAGAAAGAAGGCGCCGAGGGACCAGATCAGCCGTTTGCGGAGTTCGATCAGATGCTCCAGGAGCGGCTGCGGCTTGTCGTCGATGTCACCGCTCATGCTTCATCCTTCGGCGTCTCGGCCTGCTTTGCGGGGCGCTTGCGCGGCGCCGGCTTGGGTTGAGCGGGCTCAGCCACCGCGGTTGCGGCAGCGCGCGTACGCTTCGGCTTGGCGGCCTTCGCGGGCTCGGGCTCGGCAACGGACGCGGCCGGCTTTGAAGACTTGCGCGCAGCCTTGGCCGGCTTTGCGTCGGCCGTCGCCGGTGACGGGGCGACAGGCATGGATGGCGGCGTCGACGGCAGGGTCATGGCAGGCGCAGGCACCGAGACGGGCGCAGGCTGCTCGGCCGGGATCACGCCCTCCACGATCTTCTGCGCCTCGACATCCGGCTTGGCGACCTGCGGGGCGTCTCCGGCGGACGCTTGTGCCGGCTTGTCGACGCGCGTCGCCTTTTCGATATCGGTGCGGATCTCGTTGCCCATCTGGCGCAGCGGATTGATCGCATCGCGCAATGCATTCGACGGGTTGAGCTTCTGCACGTCCGCGATCGTCTTGCGGACGTCATCCATCTCCGTTTCGCGCAAGGCTTCATCAAACTGCGAGCGGAATTCACCGGCCATCTTGCGCAGGTTGGAGGTCATCTTGCCGAATGCACGCAGCATCGGCGGCAGATCCTTCGGACCCACGACGACGATCAGAATGATGCCAACGACGAGCAGCTCGGTCCAGCCGATATCAAGCATTCAACAAGGCTCCTGCGGTCCAGACCATGTGCTCAGGTCCGCGTGTTTTCCTTGGTGTCTTCCGGCTTGTGATCGACGGTCTTGGCATGATCCGGAGTGTCGTCTTCGCTGATGCCCTTCTTGAAGCTCTTGATGCCCTTGGCGACGTCGCCCATCAGTTCCGGGATCTTGCCGCGGCCAAACAGGACGAGGACGATGACCAGAACGATCAGCCAATGCCAAACACTGAAGGAACCCATAACTCAACTCCTAATTTCGGATGCGTTGGATGTATGATGTTTAGCCGTCTTTTTCAAACACCAAAATGTCCTGCGGCTGAACCGTCACGGTGACATCTGCGAGAGCGGTGGGCAGCAGGTCGGCGCGGACGCGGGCACGCAGCGGTTCCTCGCGGCCCGGCACGGCCAGTTCCAGAAGTTCGATCACGCCGAGGAAGCGTCTGGAGCGGATTCGCGCCTCGATTTCACCGCCCTGCGGCATGACGCGCACGTCCGAAAGCCGCACGGCGATCGAGACTGCGGTTCCCTCTGCAAACTGCGGTGCCGCAACCCTGCCGACCGGCGTATCGACCGCGCCGTCGCGGACCCTGCCGTCGAACTGATTGATCTCCGAGAAGAAGGCGGCGGCAAAGAGATCCTTCGGCTGCCGATAGAGCAGATCCGACGTGCCGACCTGCACCAGCCGACCATCGCGCAGCAGGGCTATGCGATCCGCCATCCGCATCGCCTCCTCGGCGTCATGGGTCACGACGATCGCAGTGGCCCGGCTTTCTCGCAGGATCTGCAGCGTATCGGCCCGCACCGTATCCTTGAGCCGGGAATCGAGGCCGGAAAACGGTTCGTCCATGAGAAGGACGCCCGGCCGCGGCGCCAATGCCCGCGCCAGTGCCACGCGCTGCTGCTCGCCCCCCGAGAGAGCATGCGGATACTGTGCGGCATAATGGGCCAGCCCGACGCGTTCCAGGGCCGCCTGCGCGGCGGCGACGGCCTCGCGCTTCGGCAAAGCCGTCAGCCCGAATCTCACGTTGTCGAGCACGCTCATGTGCGGGAAGAGCGCGAAGTCCTGGAACATCAGTCCGATTCCGCGCTTCTCCGGCGGGAGGAATACGGAAGGGCCGGCGGCCTCGCGTCCGTCGATGACCACCCTGCCCTGCGCCTGCACCTCGATGCCCGCCGCGATCCTCAGGAGCGTCGTCTTGCCCGAGCCCGAGGGTCCGAGCAGGCAGAGCACCTCGCCCGGCTCGGCCGTCAGCGAAATGCCGCGGATCGTCTGCTTGCCGTGGTAGCTGTGATGGATGTCTTCGAACGTCAACCGCGACGCGAAGGACACGCCGGTCGTCGTCCGCGTCCTTTCGCTCGGTTGTGCTGATGGAAGCGTCATGACTTGCTCGATGCTGGGGCTAGTGCCTTGGGCCTTGTCCCGCCCGCGAAAAGATGACGTCATTCCTCCTCTTCACCGCCCGGTGTCAAGAGCCCCAGTTCCTCGAGGTCCATCTGGGTGATGGGATCCTCGTCATCCTGCAACTCGTCGCCCATGCCCGGAAGCGGCACCTGGAAATTCGGCGGTATGCGCCCTGACAGGAGGCCTGCGCCCTTCAGTTCATCCAGTCCCGGCAGATCGCGCAGTTCCTCCAGGCCGAAGTGGTCGAGGAAATCCGGCGTCGTGCCGAGCGTGACAGGACGGCCGGGCGTCCTGCGCCTGCCGCGGAAGCGGACCCATCCTGCCTCCATCAGCACGTCCAAGGTGCCCCTGGACGTCTGGACGCCGCGGATGTCCTCGATCTCGGCGCGTGTCACCGGCTGGTGATAGGCAATGATAGCGAGCACTTCGAGCGCGGCCCGCGACAGCTTGCGAACATCGTTGTCATCCTTGCGGATCACGAACGACAGGTCGGCCGCAGTGCGGAAGGCCCAACGGTCTGCGCTGCGGATGAGGTTGACGCCGCGGGAGGCATAGAATGACGAGAGGCTCTCCATCACCGCGGGGATGTCCACGCCGAGCGGCAGTCGTTCCGCCAGAAAGTCTTCGGAGACGGGTTCGGCGGACGCAAAGACCAGCGCCTCGGCGATACGCTCGGCCTCCGCGAGCGAGAAGCTCTGGGGAGAAGACGTGTCCTCCGTCTGCTCGTCCGGGTTATGCTCAGAAGGTGTCAACGACCGTCTCCCGGGCCGGCAGGCCCTGCTGGCCGTTGCGCAAGTAGATGGGCTGGAATGCCCCCTCCTGGCGGATCTCGATCTTGCCCTCCCGGACAAGCTCCAGGGATGCGGCAAAGGCGCTGGCGGTGGCCGTGACGCGGTCCGCCGGCGGCAGATATTCCAGAAGATAGCGCTGCAGCGCCGTCCAGTCGGTCACCTCGCCCAGCATGCGTGTCAGCAACTCGCGGGCATCCGACAGCGACCAGACCTTGCGCCTCTCGATCGTCACCTGGGTGACGGCCTGGCGCTGGCGAAGGTTGGCGTAGGCGGACAGGAGGTCGTAGAGGCTCGCGTCGTAGACCGAGCGGACGCGGTGCGGGATGTGTTCCGGGGCGCCGCGGGCAAAGACGTCGCGGCCGAGGCGGTTGCGGTTGATGATGCGGGTGGCCGCCTCGCGCATCGCCTCGAGCCGCTTCAGCCGGAAGGCGAGCGCTGCCGCCATTTCCTCGCCGGAGGGGCCATCGTCGCCCTTTGCCTGCTGGGGGATGAGCAGTTTGGACTTCAGGAAGGCGAGCCAGGCGGCCATGACCAGATAGTCTGCCGCCAGTTCGAGGCGAACGCGGCGGGCACTGTCGACAAACAGCAGATATTGTTCGGCCAGCGCCAGGACGGAAATCCTGGCGAGATCGACCTTCTGCGACCTGGCCAGATGCAGCAGCAGGTCCAGCGGCCCCTCGAAGCCGCCGACGTCGATCATCAGCGCCGGCTCGTCCGCTGCCCGCTCCGGACCCTCCTGCCAGAGCTTGTCCATCGGAATGGCGCCTGGTGCGATGTTCATTGCCATTCCCACCTCATGCATCAGGTCAGGAGCTGGAGAGAAGCCCCCAGAATTCCTGGCGAAGCGCCGTTTCATTGGAGCCATCGCCGGGGCCGAAGGCTGCCTCTACCTGCCGGGCGCGCCGCAGGGCCTCGGCCTGCAGCGGACGCGCCTCCTCGACCACGGCCTTCATTTCCTCCATCACGCCGTTGCAATGCAAGATGATATCGCATCCGCCCCCAGCTATTCGCCGGGCCCGCTCGCCGATCGTCCCTTTCAGCGCGTTCATCGAGGTGTCGTCGGACATCAGGAGGCCGTCGAAGCCGATGTATCCGCGGATGATCTCCTCGATCACCCTCGGAGAGGTCGTCGCCGGCTGATCGGGATCGATCGCGGTGAAGACGATATGGGCGCTCATCGCCATCAACTCGTCCTTCAACGCCCTGAACGGCAGGAAGTCGTGGGCCTCGAGTTCGGCGCGGCTGGCGGTCACCACCGGCAGATCGTGATGGGAGTCGGCCATGCCGCGGCCATGGCCGGGAATATGCTTCATCACCGGCAGCACGCCGCCGGCGGTCAGGCCGTCCGCCGCCGCCTTGCCCATGTCCGATACCGTCACCGGATCGAAGCCGTAGGCGCGGTCGCCGATGACATTGCTCGCGCCCTCCACCGGGACGTCGAGCACCGGCAGGCAATCGACATTGATCCCGAGCTTCAGGAGGTCAAAGGCGTGCAGGCGCGACATCAGCCACGCAGCCCGCAACCCCATCTCGCGATCCTGTCGATAAAGCGCGCCGAGTGCCGCAGCGGAGGGATATTTCTCGACGAGCGGCGGGCGGATGCGCTGGACGCGTCCGCCTTCCTGGTCGATCAGCACCGGGGCATCGGGCCGGCCGACGGTGTCGCGCATGGCCGCCGCCAGATCTGCGATCTGGGACGGCTCCTGGATGTTTCGGGCAAAGAGGATGAACCCCCACGGCCGCTCGTTGCGGTAGAGGGCAATCTCGTCGGCGGAAAGAACGGGGCCGCCCGCCCCCAGGATCAGTGCTTTTGATTCGGTCATACGGCGATGATAGGCGCCACGGCGGAAATTGCGAATGCCGGCAGGGATCGATCCAAACGGAAAACGGGGCCTTCCGGCCCCGTTCGATTGGTCATGTCCCTGTCGGTTACTTGGCGACGAGGCAGCTTCCGCCGGCGGCACGATAGCTTTCGCAGAGCTGCACCGCTTCGGCCTTGCTGCCGGCCGGGATGCGGACGCGGTAGAAGGTGCCCTTCCCGGCGATCTCGGCCGCGCGGATGTCGACACCGCGGCCGCCGATGACGGAGGCAAACTTCGAAGAGAGGTTCCGGTAGGACTTCTCCGCGTCTGCGGCACTCGGCAGCGAGGCGATCTGGATGACGTAACCGCCTGGCGAAAGAGCCGCCACCTGGGTCTGCTGCGGAGCAGCCGGTGGTGCGGCAGTCGTCGTCGGCACTGTGGCCGTGCTGACGGCGCCCTCATCTGCGACAGCCGCCGCGACGTTTGTCGGCTGGCGCGTGGGCCGTGCGGTTGGAATCGGAGCCGCAATCGACGGCTGATCCGCAACCGGGGTCTCCAGCTCGAGGCCGGCCATGTCGGCGGATGCATCCGCAGACACCGGCACGATGCCCGACGCCTGCCCCTGCTCCGACGCATCGGACCCAGCGATCGGGGCATCAGGAATGGAGGCGATCTCGACGTTCTTGACCGAAGCTGCCGCGACCTTCTGGGTCTCGACCGGGATCGACGCCTGTACCGTCGGCTCGACCGGGGCAGCGACTTCCTGCTCCACGAGTGTCCCGTCAGGGCGCACGATCATCGTCTTGACCCGGCGCGGCATGACCGACACGGACTGGGACGCTTCCGGCGGCAGGTCTGTCTGCTGTGCATCAGGCGTGAGGCGATCCTCGCGATACGGAGAATCGGAGGCACTGGCCAGCTCGGCGGTGCTTTCCCCTTCCAGCGGCAGCTGGTCGGTCATCAGCGTCTTCTGCACGACGTCCACCGGCTCCTCGCTGGCGGAAATCAAGGCTTCCTGCATGGGCGCCGCAGGCACGTCGCCCGCGACACGGTCGTAGACAGCCTTGTCCTGGTTCGGGACAGTCTTTCCGCCGGGATTGGCCGGGAGGACCTTCACCGGGCTGGTGTCGGCCGCGATCACGATCGGCTCGCCATTGGCGGCAATCGAGCTGCTGTCTCCGCCAAACAGCGCATAGGCGACCGATCCGCCGGCAATAACGACGCCGGCAATGGCCAGCGGCATCGCAAAGGCGGCCATCGAGCGGCGCGGGCTTTCGGCAAACGCGGCGCCGGAGCGGGCAGAGAGCCTTTCCGCGTTCGACTGGGCTGGCAGCGGATTGGTCAGGCTGCGGCGAAAGTCCTGTTCCAGGGCGCGCTCGAAGTCGTCGAGATCGAGGTAGCCCGACGGGGCCGCAGGCTGCGGCACCGGCTCGGCAGGAGCGGTCTCGATGGGTTCGGCTGCCTCGGCGGCATCTGCGGCGACCGGCTGCAGCAGGGATGCAAGCTCGGCATCGATGTCGAAGTCGTAGTCGTTGCGGTAGACCGGTGCGGGCTCCTGCTCCGCGGCCTGAAGGTCGGGAACATTCAGGTCGAACACAGGCTCGGGCTGCTCTTCCGTCTCGGAGATCAGTCCCGGATCGAAAGCCAGGCTCGGCGCGGTCTCTGCCGTGAAGGCGGGCACCAGAGGCTCTGCCATCGGCGTCGGCGGCTGCGGGATGGAAGTCGGCGGGGTCAATGCGCTTGCATAGGGTGCCGGTGCGGGCGCCGCGGCAACAGCGGACGGCGTCGGAACGACCCGTGCCACCGGTGACCAGGATGCGGTGAAGCGCTGCGGCTGAACCGGTGCGGATACGGCTGCAGGTGCTGCGGCCGGCTTCGGCTCTTCGAAGGCGTGCAGGTCCTCGTCCGACAGGATGTCCGTCAGGTCAAGTTCGAGATCGTCGAGCGCCAGCTCGAAATCTTCATCGAGCATCGGATCGACGGCCGCCGGCTGCACCAGGGCTTGCGCCGGCTGGGCAGGCTTGCGCTGCAGGCTTTCGCTGAAAGCGTCGTCGCGAAAATCGAACGGCATATCCCAGCGCGGCTCCGAAATCATCGGGCCGGAGGGTTTGGCGTGTGCGTAAACACCATCTGCCGTGTCGCCGGCGAGAACATCGAAATCAGGCAATTCGTCCGAATCGGCCGTGGTTTCGATCGAGCGAACATGATCATCGGGAGCGGCTACCGGCTCTGGCGCCACAGAGACGTTATCAATCGACGGCACCGGCTCGAATGCCGCCATCGAAGGCTCAGGTTCGCCAAATGATGGCTCCTGCCGGATGTTGTCGGACGGCCCGAGGACGGGTTCAATGCGAGAAACGGCGTCTGCGGGCGAAGATACCGCGCGTGCCGGCTCCCTCACCGGGTTGAAGTTCGCCAGCGGCATGCGAAAGCCGGGGGTATAGATCGGCTTGCGCGCCGCAGAAAGCTGCGCTTCCTGGACAGGCGCCAATGCATCCGAGGCACCGATGGACAGTTCGACTTCATCGGAGAGATCGAAGGTCGGTTCGGCTGTGTCTTGTTCCGGGATAATCTCTGCGGGAAGCACGGCCTCTTCTGCCGCAACAGCGTCCGCGGCAAGGGTGTCAACCGGCGCAGCAATGGCCTGCGAGGTCGCGTCGCTCCAGACGGCTTCATCCGGCGCATGGACCGGCTCCGGCTGAACGTCGTCGACCTGCAGGTCGGCCTCGCCCGACGCAAGGAAGAAATCCTGATCGTCTGGTGCGATATCGAAGGAGGTCTCCGCGTCGAGTGTGGGTGCGGCGTCGACGGTAGGTTCTACGGCAGGCGACGGCTGGTCGTCGAAGGCCGGCTGCTCCACGAAGACCGGTTCGGCGGGGACCTCGGACGGCTGTTCTGCCACGTCCTGGAACTGGTCCGGCGCATCGAAGGCCTCGGGCGGAGAAACCGCGTCGGCAGCGGCCACGGAGGACTGATGCGGACGCGGCGCCTCGTAACGCTCGAATTCCCTCAGCAGTTCGTCTTCAAGATTGAAGGCTGGCTCGCGGCGATCCGCGACGGGTGGCTTGGGGACCAGACGCTCGTCATAACCGACAATCCGGGCAAGCTCTGCCAACGGGTCATCGTCAGCAAAGAAGTCCGGACCGTCATTCCGGTTACGCGCAAGGTTGTTGTCTGCCATTACCTCGTCCACCCACCTACATCTACTCAGGGCATTGCCAGCGCTTTGTGGGGAAATGGTGGCGCAACTACCGCATTTCATCCGGTGCGGCAGTGCCCGTAATGGACAATCCCGACTTCAAAACGGAGGCGACCGCGCGCACCAGCCCAAGTCTGGCAATGCTCAATTCTCGGTTCTTATCATTAACAAATCGTAATTCAGGCTGATCCTTGCCCTTATTCCAGTGAGCGTGGAAGAAGCTTGCCAGATCGTAGAGGTAAAATGCAAGTCTATGCGGCTCCTGCGACTGTGCCGCAGCCTCGACGACGCGGGGATATTCGGCCAGCTTTCCGATCAGCTGAATCTCGTTGTCGTCGACGATGTCCTTGGCCAATTCGGAAAGATCAAGGCAATCAATATCAACGTCCGGAAATGCCTCGCGGGCCTGGCGGAAGACCGACATGCAGCGGGCATGGGCATACTGCACGTAGAAGACCGGATTATCCTTCGATTGCTCGGTCACCTTGGCGAAATCGAAATCCAGAGGCTCCGAGCTCTTGCGGTAAAGCATCATGAAGCGGACCGAATCACGGCCCACTTCATCCACCACCTCGCGCAGGGTGACGAAATCGCCGGAGCGCTTCGACATCTTCACGGGTTCACCATTTCGATACAGCTTCACGAGCTGGCAGAGCAGCACCGTGAGCTTGACGCTGCCGTCCGAAATCGCCCGCGCCAGCGCCTCCAGGCGCTTGACGTAGCCGCCGTGATCGGCGCCGAGGACATAGATCATCTCGTCGTAGCCGCGGTCGAACTTGTCCTTGAAGTAGGCCACGTCGGCGGCGAAATAGGTGTAGCTTCCGTCCGACTTGATCAGCGGCCGATCGATGTCGTCGCCGACCTCCGTGGACCGGAACAGGGTCTGCTCGCGATCCTCCCAGTCCTCCGGCACCTGCCCCTTCGGCGGCGGCAGCGAGCCACGGTAGACGTGCCCCTTGAACGTCAGGTCGTTGATGGCGGCGCGGATCCGCTGGGCGCCCTCCGCATGCAGCGTACGCTCCGAGAAGAAGACGTCGTGGTGGACGTTCAGCGCCTCCAGATCCTCGCGGATCATCACCATCATCGCGTCGATGGCCCGGTCCTTGACGAGCGGCATCCAGTCGTCTTCGGGCATGTTGTGAAGCCGGACGCCGAATTCTTCGGCGAGCGCCTTGCCGACCGGCACGAGGTAATCGCCGGGATAGAGCCCCGCCGGGATCTCGCCGATGTTTTCGCCGAGCGCCTCGCGGTAGCGCAGGAAGACGGAACGGGCCAGGACGTCGATCTGGCTGCCGGCGTCGTTGATGTAGTATTCCTTCGTGACCTCGTAGCCGGCAAAACCCATCAGGTTGGCCAGGGCGTCACCGACGACCGCGCCGCGGCAATGGCCGACATGCATGGGACCAGTCGGATTTGCGGAGACATATTCGACGTTGGTCTTGCGGCCGGCGCCGACGGTCGAGCGGCCGTAATCGGTTCCCTGCCGGATGACTGCCGCCAACAGCCGCTGCCAGTACTCTTTGGACAGTCGGATGTTGATGAACCCGGGACCGGCGATGGACAGATCGACGACATCCGGGTCTTCCTTCAAGCGCGCAACGATCAACTCGGCCAGCGCGCGCGGATTTGTGCCGAGCGGCTTAGCGAGCACCATGGCGGCGTTGGTGGCGATATCGCCGTGGCTCGGATCTCGCGGGGGTTCGACGGCCACGCGGGCGAAATCGACCTCGCTGCGCTTCTCCTTGATCAGATCGATGGATTCGAGCGCATTTTCGATTCTCGTCTCGAAGTCGGCAAAGAGATTCATATCATCATTCCCGCGCCAGGCGGACCCTTGGAAAGCCGTTGTTGTTGGGGCGCTGCCTAACGCAAATCGGGAGTCCGGTCAAACAACTCGCCGTGCGCACGAACGGCATAGGAATCGGTCATGCCGGCCAGATAGTCGCCGACGTGACGGGCCCGCGCCGGCGGCGATAGCCCGGCCATGTGCTCCACCCAGTAGTGGCTGCGCATCAGCGATGGATCCGCCAGATAGGCGCCGAACAGATCCGTGACGATCTGGGCAGCACCAGTGCGGATGCGCATGATCTCCGGGTGGCGGTAGATATGCGAAAACAGGAGCTTCTTGATCAGCCGGTCCGTCTCCGCCATCTCCGGCGAAAACGTGGCGAGCACCCGACCGCAGCCGCGCACCTCTGAGGCCGACCGCGGCTTCACCTCGCTCAGGCTCTGCTGCGCATAGCCGATGACGTCCTCCACCATGCGGGTGATCTGCCGGCGCATCATCTCGTGGGTGAAGCGGCTGGGCTCCAGATGCGGATAGCGGTCACGGACCTCCTGCATCAGGCCGGCGAGAAACGGCACGTCCTCCAGCATGTCGAAGGTCAGGTAGCCGGCGCGCAGTCCGTCGTCGATGTCATGGGTGTTGTAGGCGATGTCGTCGGCGATCGCCGCCACCTGTGCCTCCAGGCTCGCAAAGCTTGCAAGCTCCAGGTCGTAGAGCTGGCAGTAGTCGCGGATCGGCTGCGGCACCGGGCCGCGCGTTCCCTCGCCCTCCGGCGTCAGCAGCGGTCCGTTGTGCTTCACGAGGCCCTCCAGCGTCTCCCAGGTGAGATTGAGCCCGTCGAAATCGGCATAGCGCCGCTCGAGCTTGGTGACGATGCGCAGAGACTGGGCATTGTGATCAAAGCCGCCATAGGGCTGCAGCACCTCATCGAGCGCGTCCTCGCCGGTGTGGCCAAAGGGCGTGTGGCCGAAATCGTGGACGAGAGCCACGCCCTCGGCCAGATCCTCGTCGAGCTTCAGCGCGCGGGCCAGCGCACGGGCGATCTGCGCCACCTCAATCGTGTGGGTAAGGCGGGTGCGAAAATGGTCGCCGTCCGGACTGATGAAGACCTGCGTCTTGTGCTTCAGGCGGCGGAAGGCCGTGGCGTGGACGATCCGGTCGCGGTCGCGCTGGAATTCGGAGCGGGTGAGACTGCCGCCCTCCGGGAACAGGCGCCCGCGCGACGCCCAGGGATCTGTCGCGAAGGGCGCCTTGTCGCCGCTGCCGTAGCCCAGTGCCTGCCTATCAATCGTCATGCGTCCTGCCTGGCCTCTCTGCTTGCCTCGCCCATTGACGTGGGTTTTAAGGGTTCATACCTATAGTGCAATCCGGCGTCAGCCGAGACTACCAACCTTACCCGAGCCTTAAACTCGGCAGGAGACGACATGACGACACCCAATGTCACCCTTTCGGATGCCGCGGCAAAGCGCATTTCCCAGATCGTTGCAGGCGAAGCCGGCAAGCAGGCGCTGCGCGTTTCGGTGGAAGGCGGCGGTTGCTCCGGCTTCTCCTACAAGTTCGACCTGGCCGAAACTCCGGATGCCGACGATGTGATCATTGCCAATGGCGATGCCAAGGTGCTGATCGACAGCCTGTCGCTCGTCTACATGGAGGGCTCGGAAATCGACTTCGTCGACAATCTCCTCGGCCAGTCGTTCCAGATCAAGAATCCGAATGCGGTTGCCAGCTGCGGCTGCGGCACAAGCTTCTCCGTCTGACGGCCTGCCGTCATATCGGGCTTTCAAAGCCCGCGGCGTTCGCTAAAAGGGTGGCGACAACAGGAGCGGACAGCCGATGAAGATCGCCACATGGAACATCAACGGGGTGAAGGCGCGGATCGACAGCCTGCGCCAGTGGCTGAGCGATTCCGCGCCCGACATCGTCTGCCTGCAGGAGATCAAGTCGGTCGACGAAAACTTCCCGCGCCTGGAGATCGAAGCCCTGGGCTATCACGTCGAGACCCACGGCCAGAAGGGCTTCAACGGCGTGGCGCTGCTCTCGAAGATCCGGCCGGACGAGGTGATCCGTGGCCTGCCGGAAGGCGACGGAGACGATCAGTCCCGTTACATCGAGGGCGTCTACTCCGTGCGCGGCGGCGTCATCCGGGTTGCCTCCATCTATCTGCCGAACGGCAATCCGGCCGACGACCCGGTGAAATATCCCTACAAGCTGAAGTGGATGGAGCGCCTTCGCCGGCATGCGGAGAACTGCCTGCTGCTGGAAGAGCCGCTGATTCTCGCCGGCGACTACAATGTCATCCCCGAGCCGCACGACTGCTTCGACCCTGCCGTCTGGGCCGGCGATGCGCTGTTCCTGCCGGAGACACGGGCCGCCTTCCGGCGCCTGGAGAGCCTGGGGCTGACGGAGGCCGTGCGGGCCACCAGCGACGCCACCAAGCTCTATACGTTCTGGGACTATCAGGCGGGCGCTTGGCAGAAGAACAACGGCATCCGGATCGATCACATGCTGCTGTCGCCGGAGGCGGCCGACAAGCTGCGCTCGACGACGATCGAAAAGCATGTGCGGGGCTGGGAGAAGCCGTCAGACCATGTGCCGGTGACGGCACTGTTCGACTTCGAGTCGGCCTGACCTCGTCAGGCCGCTATTCGACGGCGTGGCTGAATTCCTGCGAGAGGGCGACCGCGACGCGACGCTCCTCCTCGTTGGCCACCGAGAAGGCCTGCTCCTGAAGCTGCTGCATCCAGCCGCAGTCCTTGGGGCCGCAGCGGTCGAGTGCTGCCGTCAGGAACGCCAGTCCGCGGACCGTCTGCCCTTCCTGGAAGAGAACATCGCCGAAGACCGCCATGGCGCCGGCATGACCGCCCTTGCGGGCCTGGTTCAGCCATTTCTTGGCCTGATGGACGTTCTGCGCACCGCCCTCGCCGGCCAGGATCATCTTGGCAAGCTGGAACTGCGCTTCGGAGACGCCGAAGGCCGAGGCGGCCTGGAAATACAGCTGGCGCGCCTGAGAGAGGTCACGCTTGACCGGGCTGCCGGCAATCCCGTCCCGATAATAGCCGGCCAGCGAAAGCAGCGCGTTGACGAAGAAGCCGGTGTCCTCCGAGCCCGGCTCGATGCCGGCCGCCGCAATCTCGTTGTAGATCTTGAAGGCCTCGAAATCGTCCTTCGCCACGCCGTCGCCATAGGCGTACATATTGGCCAGAGCCCAGCGCGAGCCGGTGTGACCCTTCTCCGCCGCATAACGGTAGGCCTCGACGGCCTCTTCCTTCTGACCGTTCTTGTAGGCCTTGAAGCCGAACTTGAAGAGGTCGAACGGCCCGGATTCCCGCGTCACCCCCGAGTTGATGTCGAAGGCGGCGGCAGAGCCGGTCATGATCACGATGGAGGCCAATGACGCCCCCAGCAGCAATACTCTCATGGATCCCTTACCAGACATCGTTCACGCTCTTCCGGTCATCGGCTGGGGCACTCTGGACGGGTGCGCACCACAGCCATATCTCATCGGTCCGGAATTCGAAGGCCGGTCTCGAAGACTGCGCCAGACACTACAGGCGCTTTTCGGCGAGACTAGGACGTGGCGCATCTGCGGCCGTCTCCGGCCCGTAAATGGCCCCCGCATGTCGCCTACCGGCGCAACGCTTGGCTTTTGCTGTGAATTCCCGCCCATGATACTCCAACACAGGCGCGCCACCCCCGTGGCCCGCCTCTTTCGCCCCCATCGCTGCTCCCCGTTTGTGGCGGGAAATGGACAGATTTGCCCCTGCGAGATGCGCCGCCGACTCTGCCAGAGATGTGTTGCCAAATCGTCACAAGAAACTCGGCCACAGGAGAAGCAGTCGGGCATGCCTCCATAAAAAAAGCCCGGCACAGCGGCCGGGCCTTCACGTCTCGAATGTTCGAACGACTAGAACCGGACCTTCAGAGAGGTCGAGATGCCGGCCGCAAGGTCATCGTCGAACGTGTAGTTCGCACGCTGGCCATAGGTCTGGCCATCGATCACCACGGTGTTGGAGCTGCCCCCGGTCAGCAGGGCAAGAGCACCAGCGACCCGGAACTCGACGTTCTTCGTCGGGGCGTAGGCCGCGCCGACGCCGAGTGTCCAGGTGTCCGTCTGGGTTCCGAAGTCCTGCGACGTTCCACGGTCCCAGGTGACGCTGACGGCACCGCTCCACTGTTCGTTGAACTTGTGACCGACGCCGCCAGATACGGTCCAGCCGTCACGGTAGCCGAGGTCGAGGGAGGTAACTGCGGTACTTGTGTTGCAAACGCCAGAGACTGCCACATTGCAATAGAAGGGTATTTTCTGGAACTGGCTCCAGTCCGTCCATTTGACCGAGCCGAAGGCGAGCCAGCCTGGCGCGATGCCCGACTGAACTTTCAGTTCAACCACGTCAGGCATATTCTGGGAGCCATTCACGCCGAACGCTCCTGGAATTGCAGAGTTTACCTGCGTCAGATCCAAGGTGCCCGTGATGTCGTTGAGTTTCACCTCACTGTTGTAGACGAGGCTTGCACGGAACGCGTACTCCGGAATCTCGTAGGCAACGCCAGCGCGCCAACCCCAACCATCGCCCTCGAGGTCCAAGCGCCCCACGCCTGTCAAAGGAACGCCTGCCGGGAAGGCCTGAACAAGCCGCTCTTGGAAACCGTAAACCTCTTGATAAAACGTACCACCGATCAGGCGAAGCTGTCCCGGGCCTGCGTCAAAACGGTAGGAGCAGGTGACCGCGTAGTTCCGGCTTTCAACCTTTGTTTCGATGTCTTCGTTGGCACCAGCCCAGTTCCGGCCAGGATTCTTATGGGCACCCCATGGCTCCGAATAATCGAACATGCAGTCCGCTGCGTCACCGATGGCGGCTTTCGCGCCAATCCGAGGAACCCAGTAGCTTTCGCTGCCCTCTGCCGTGGTGGGCAAGCCAGTAAGGCTGCCACCCTCGGCCTTGTCTGTCACATTGTTCAGCTCACGCTGCGGCGCTACAAATGTCACCGCTGACTCAGCTGCAAAGCGTCCTTCGTCGAACAACAGGTCGATGTTGTAACCGCCGCGCTCAAGGCCTCCCGCCAGAGCCGTCGATGTCAGGGCGCAGCTTGCAGCAAGTGCCAGAATCCCTTTGGAAATAAGCGTCTTTTTCATTCTTCTCCCACCTCCCGGTATGTGATGGGCGCGAGTGTAGATGCAGTTAGGTAAATGACAACTTTCCGAAATTCGCCGCCTCACCCTGCGGGCTACGTCATATTTACGTAACCTTGGCTGGAACACCTGCTTTTCCGGACTTTTCCGCGAAATTCTTCCTACTTTCGCCGCATATGGTGCAATTTCTGGAATTTCATTCTACGCAGCCTGCGCCCTGTGCCATTGTGGCAACATTGCGTCAAGCGATTGCCCCATGCAGGAACCTATTGCATTCGCCGACGCCACACGACAACAAACGGCCCCGGAGCGCCGATCTGCGCTCCGGGGCCGCCAGATTCCTAGAGGAAGCTTAGCCCGCTTCTGCGATTCTCTGCACGGCTGTCCTCAGGCTGTTCAACTGCACCTCGAGCTCGGCGTGGCGCTCGCGCTCGGCGGCAACCACCTCCGGATCGGCATTCTGGACGAATTTTTCGTTTGCGAGCTTCTTGCCGATGCGTTCCCGCTCCGCCTCGACCTTTCCGATCGCCTTCTCGATGCGCGCCCTTTCGGCCGAGAGGTCGATCAGGTTCCCGAGCGGCAGGCAGGCGACCGCTTCGCCGACGACGACCTGGGCTGCCCCCTTCGGAGCCGCCGCGGCCATTTCGATGCTCTCCACGCGGGCCATCCGGCGGATGGCGGCATCGTGGCGCTTGAGGCGGGCCTCCGTGGTGTCACTGGCGCCCACGACGATGAGCGGCGCCACCGCCGACGGCGGGACGTTCATCTCTGCCCGGGCGGACCGCAGGCCGGAGACGAGATCCACCAGCCAGTTGATTTCCGCTGCGGCCGCGTCGTCGGTGAACTCGGGCGCTGGCCAGTCGGCATGGCAGAGCAAGGTGTCGCGGCTTTCGGTGTGCGCCCAGAGCTCCTCCGTCATGAACGGCATGAAGGGATGCAGCAGCTTGTAGATTTCTTCCAGAACATAGGCCGCGCAGGCTTGGGCCTCCGCCTTCGCCTTTTCGTCCTCGCCGGAAAAGATCGGCTTCAGGAGCTCCAGGTACCAGTCGCAGACCTGGTTCCAGACGAAACGGTAGAGAGAGCTCGCCGCATCGTTGAAGCGCTGTCCCTCGATCGCGTCGGTGACATCGCGGATGGTGCCGGCAAGCTCGGTGAGGATCCAGCGGTTGATGGTGAGCGTCGCCGTCTCCGGGATGAAATGCGGATCGCGCTTCACGCCGTTCATCTCGGCAAAACGCGTCGCGTTCCAGAGCTTCGTGCCGAAGTTGCGGTAGCCGGCGATACGGGCCGGATCGAGCTTCACGTCCCTGCCCTGCGCTGCCATGATGGCCAGCGTGAAGCGCAGCGCGTCGGCACCATATTCGTCGATCAGCTCCAGCGGATCGATGACGTTGCCCTTCGACTTCGACATCTTCTGGCCGTTCTTGTCGCGAACCAGAGCATGCACATAGACCGTGTGGAAGGGCTCGACCGGGTTGCCGGCCTCGTCCTTCATGAAGTGCAGGCCCATCATCATCATCCGGGCGACCCAGAAGAAGATGATGTCGAAGCCGGTGACCAGCACGCTAGTCGGATAGTATTTCTCCAGCTCCTTCGTCTGCTGCGGCCAGCCGAGCGTCGAGAAGGGCCAGAGGGCCGACGAGAACCAGGTGTCGAGCACATCCTCGTCGCGCGTCAGGATCTCGCCCGGGCGGAAGTTCTCCAGCAGGTCCTCGACGTAGGCCTTCATCGGGCCTTCGTGGGCGATATAATGCTGGATGGCCGCGTGCAGCGCCTCTTCCTCGGTCTTCTCGACGAAGACCTGGCCGTCCGGGCCGTACCAGGCCGGGATCTGGTGGCCCCACCAGAGCTGGCGCGAGATGCACCAGGGCTGGATGTTCTCCATCCATTCGAAATAGGTCTTTTCCCAGTTCTTGGGCACGAAGTTCGTGCGCCCCTCGCGCACCGAGGCGATGGCCGGCTGGGCGAGCGTTTCGGCATCGACGAACCACTGGTCGGTCAGCATCGGCTCGATGACGACGTTGGAGCGGTCCCCGAAGGGCTGCATGATCTTCTTGTTCTCGACATAGGGAATGTCGTTGCCCTCGTCGTCCTTGACGGTGACCGCCAGACCATCGGCATTGATCGCCTCGACGATCAGCTTGCGGGCGGCGTAGCGATCAAGGCCGCGATACTCCTCCGGCACCAGGTTGATGTCGTCGACCTCGGCTTCTGAAGGCAGTCTGCCGGATGTTGCGATCGCCTGCGCCTGTGCCGCGCAGGCGGCGTAGGGCTCGCCGTCCTGGCGCATCGACGCGGTGCCATCCATCAGCCGGTAGAGCGGAATGTTGTTGCGCTTGGCGACCTGATAGTCGTTGAAATCGTGGGCGCCGGTGATCTTGACGGCGCCGGAGCCGAAGGTCGGATCCGGGTATTCATCGGTGATGATCGGAATCAGCCGGCGATGCGCCTTCGGCCCGACCGGAATTTCGCAGAGCTTGCCGACGATCGAAGCGTAGCGCTCGTCGGAGGGATGGACGGCGACCGCACCGTCACCCAGCATCGTCTCCGGCCGCGTGGTGGCGATGGCGATGTAGTTGCGCTCCTCCTGGAGGATGACGTTGCCGTCGGCGTCCTTCTCGACGTAGGTATAGGTCTCGCCGCCCGCCAGCGGATACTTGAAGTGCCACATGTGGCCGTCGGCTTCGCGGTTCTCGACCTCGATGTCGGAGATCGCCGTCTCGAACTGCGGATCCCAGTTGACGAGACGCTTGCCGCGATAGATGAGCCCTTGCTTGTAAAGCGTTACGAAGACTTCGAGAACGGCTTCCGACAGCCCCTCATCCATGGTGAAGCGTTCGCGCGACCAGTCGCAGGATGCGCCGAGGCGCTTCAGCTGGTTGAAGATCAGTCCTCCGGACTCTTCCTTCCACTCCCAGATCTTGTCGATGAAGGCCTCGCGGCCCATCTCGCGGCGACCCGGCAGCTGTCGCTCCGCCAGCTGCCGTTCGACCACCATCTGCGTCGCAATGCCGGCATGGTCCATGCCCGGCTGCCACAGCACATCCTTGCCGCGCATGCGCTCGAAGCGCACCATGATGTCCTGCAGCGTGTTGTTGAGCGCATGGCCCATGTGCAACGAGCCGGTGACATTCGGTGGCGGGATCACGATGGTGAAAGGCTCGGCGCCGGGCTTGGCATTGGCGCCAGCCCGAAATGCGTCGGCCTCGTCCCATGCAGCGGCGATTTTCGGCTCAACGGCGGCGGAATCATAGGTTTTTTCGAGCATTTTCCGACCAGATCTGGAGTTCTTGTTGTTGGTGTAAATAGGACTGGGAAATACGAGTCAATAAAAAAGCCGCCCCGTCACCGGAGCGGCCCCTGCTCGAAAATGACGCGGTGTCAGCGCCGCGGGCCGCGGGCGACGCGTTCGATTTCTTCCCGCACGAGGCGCTCGACGAGCGTCGGCAGATTGTCGTCCAGCCAGTCCTGCAGCATCGGCCGCAGCATCTCCTGCGCCAGATCCTCAAGCGAGCGGTTCTGAATGCCGTCGAAGGCCGCGGCAAGCTCTCCGAAGGAGCGCGACACCTGGGCACCGGCCTCTTCGGACATCAGGCTTGCGGCGGATTCGATCCTTGCCGGCAGGCTCTGCGGCTCGGAACGTTCCGCAACGGCTGCAACCGGCGCCCGGACGGGCTCGGCAGGAGCGGCAACGGCCGGAGCCTGCTCTTCTTCCCGTACGGGCTGCTGCCTCGGCTCGGCGACCAGCCGCTCGGGCTGCGGGTAGGACACGACCTGCTCCGGCTGGCGGGCGGCAGGACGGTCGGGAAAGGCGGCCACGGCCGGAGCCGGCATCGGGAACTGACCGGGACGGTTGTCGAAGGCACGGTCGGCGCCGGCACGCACACGGGCTGCGACATCGGCGAGCGACAACGAGCGCTCCGGCTCGGGTTCGCTGAAAGGCCTGCGCGCGGGTTCTGCATGGGCCGGCTGACCCGGATCATTGGCAGCCACTTCCGCGGTCATGCCAAGCTCTTCCTCGTCGAAATCCTCTTCGGCATAGACCGGGGGAAGCGAACGCTGCAGGCTGTCCTCAGCCGGGGGCTCATTGCTCTCGATGATCCGGCGGATGGACGCCAGTATCTCTTCCATCGACGGTTCACGCGCTACATTTGGCTGAGCCATTTTCATCCCCGCAACTGACTGATCGATCGGTTCGCGTATCGGAACTCGAATCGCCTACAGTTTAGGGCACGGGCGTAGACGGAAACAATCGCAGGATTCACAAGACCTTGCCGGACCCACAGATTTGTTCGCGGGTGAGTCCCCGCAGTCACACCGCAACACGGGCGGCAGAGACCGGTTCTAGAACACGAAGCTTCTGGCGCGGCGGAAACCGGGCAGCGGCTTGACGCCGGCATTGAAGTGGCCGCTGTCGGAGACGCTGCCGCGCTCCTTGACCAGCCGCTTTGCCTGGGCAGCAGCGCCATAGCCGATGACGGACACGAGACGACCGCCGTCGCGCAGCTGCTCGACCAGGGCTTCCGGCACCTCTTCGATGGCGCCGTTCACGAAGATCAGGTCGAAGGGCGCCTCCGCAGGACAGCCCCGCTCCATCTCTCCCGGCACGACGGCGACGTTGTCGTATCCGAGCGAGGACAGCTTTTCCATCGCCTGAGCGGCCAGCGCCTCGTCGGATTCGATCGAGACGACGGAGCCGGCAATCAGCGAGAGAAGTGCGGAAACATAGCCGGTGCCGCAGCCGATCTCGAGGACGACGTCGTCCTTGGTGATCTGCGCCAGCTGCAGGAGCTTGGCGAGCGGCGAGGCTTCCATCAGGTAGCGGCCCGGCGCGATCTCGATGTCGTCATCGATGTAGGCGAGCGGCCTCAGCTTTGCCGGAACGAATTCCTCGCGCGGAACCGCCAGGAAGGCCTCGAGCACCGAGTACGAGGTGACGTCGGTCGTGCGGATCTGGTTGTCGACCATCTTGGTGCGTGCGGCTTGGAAATCCATCATCTTGGCTGTCCCGGTTCGACCTGTCTGTGCCGTCTTTACTGGGCTGCCGCAACGCTTTCAAGTCGCAGGCATGCTTCCTCTTCAAAAACCTTGAACCCGCCACAGCGCGACTTCGCACCGACCCGGCCATGCCCCCCACGGAAATCGACGGGACGCGTCCATCCCCTCTTGCGCCGCCTTTCGATTCGTTCTAAATGCCGCGCCACCACACGCTTTTATACCCCCCGGACGGCCTCGTGGCGGAGTGGTGACGCAGAGGACTGCAAATCCTCGTACCCCGGTTCAATTCCGGGCGAGGCCTCCAATTTTCCTTCCTGAACAGCGCGACAAGCTATGAGCCCGCTTACACATTTCGATGGTGTGGCAGTTTGGGCTTCAACTGTCCGACACACCATCCACATCGATGCCGCTACTGCGCCTAGAGCAGGGAATTTCCTTCATCTGCCAGCACGGTGCTCAGGTTGGTAATGCCCCCGTTGGCTATCACATTGTATCGAAACCTGGTGGTGCGATGGGCTCCGAACACATCTTGGTATTCGACGAGACCAGAAACCCAAGCCGACATCGTTCCATCCAAGAGTGATTGCCACCAGGCACCATCAGGAGCTGGATTAGGTCCAAATGTTGCAGCCGTTATTGCCTCGCCTGCGCCAAGGTCACTTCGGCTGAAAAACTGCGGAGGCTCCTCGTCCCACACTGGATCAAATGGCGGTGCCTCAATAGTAAGCACAAGCCACGATCGCACATTCATAGCCGGGCTTTGACCGGAATTCCGGATTTCAACACGAGCAATCATCTGGCTATCGGCGAAGGTGACCACACAGCCTCTGGCCGCGAGATACGCCCGGATCTGCGCTTCACCGATCCGAGAAGCTATAGCAACAGCCTCCCTGGCTGCTTTATTCGCTTGCCGGGTGAAAAAGAGTGTGACGATTAGCAGAAAGCTGCCTGCAGCAGAGGTGATCACCGACCAGAGGGCGTAGGTCGCCATTAACGCAGTGCTCTCGTCTATCGAGCGCTGAACCCGGAGTTCTTCTTCTCTCAGAGATTCATCCGCCCTTTGTCGATCCAATCGCTCAGCTCGATTCGACGGATTTTCAATTTCCTCAACAGGAACACGAAACGGCAACGAAGGAATCTGCTGTTGGTTCTGATCCTGGGCGAATGAGCAGCCGCTGCACAGGAGAAGCCCAGCAAAGAAGCCTATCCACAGCGCATGCGGCATCGAAACCTCCCGAATCGAGCGCCATTGATGGCGCACATTGGCTCATGATAGACTAGTTCATATCGTTCGCTCACTAATCAAAGTGCCGGAACATCTTCAAGAACACCCTGGGCCGAGTCGTAACCTTCCTTGCTCTGGTTACCTGACCAACTCCTTTGGTTGACATCTACCCGTGAAGTGCCATTCCGCAACTGCCGATTATCGTGGTAGCTGCCCCATCAGCAAGCTGCCTTGCACTGGGACGACGCTCCGCTCGTTGTCCCATTGCACCATACGGATTGTTGATGAGGCTACCGGGTTCGTTAGAGGTAAGGCATACTGCGGCCGTACCGCAGCGTTGGCCACAGCGTCGATTGTCGTTCCAAACAACCGCTGGTGCGGCGCGGCGGAACTGCCAAAGCACTCCGAGCAACCATAACAATCCACATAAATCGGGATATTGTTGCGGTTGTAAGACAGACGGCGCAGAAGGAATAGAATGATCAGATCAACCGGCCCCGCAGGCGAGAAGCCGGACAGAACCGACTTGTCAGCCGAACACGGGGACGAAAACGCACCGCGCCTCATGCAGATGGCTCGACGTAATAACCGCAGGAGACGGTGGGCCGCCAGAATGGTCACGGCTCTGTGTCTTCTGGCCGTCGTGCCCGGCGCGCATGCCCAGTCTGTTGAAGTCGAGAGCTTCGAGTACCTGTATGCTTCCGGCAGGGTGGTCCGGCTGACGGACATCGGATCGTCCCTGCCCAGCCCGGCGACGGCGTCCAGGCTCCAAACGCAATATCCCGACATCGGCCCGATCCTCCTGTTCTGCACAGAACTCTCGGGTCCGCGCTTCGCCTATTTCGGTGGCGCCTTCTACAAGCTCAATGAAAAAGCGAGGCGGGAAGACGCGCGCGTCGTCACCAACGAAGGCCCGCAGGGGCTTCTGGACATCGACGAGCCGCCCTCCCCCCTGGCGGGAGACTTCAGGATGATCCTGAACCTCGTGCGGGATGCGGGCGAAGGCTGCTGACGGCACACCCTGTGCCGTTGCCCTAGAACCGGATGACCGAGACGAACGGGACGGTGGCAATCACGGTGCCGTCTTCCGCGGTGATCTCGAAGGCCCTGCCGTCGATGATCTCGTCGCGCAGAACCGCCTCGGCAACCATTTCCCGGGCAGACGACATGGCTTCCTGCTGGGCGTCCTCGTGACACGCGAAATCGGCGCCCTCGATGTCCCGCTCGAGGACGCCTCCTTCCCGAATATGAAAATAATATCTGGCCATGGTACCGCAGAACCACGATCCTCTCTGGAGGTTCCTGCGTCGAGGACATCTTTGGAGGCAGCGTCCGATCTATGTCCTGCTCGCCCTGCAGCAGGCAAAACGGCAGATCAGGCGGGCCAGTAGATGTCGGACCGGAAGTCGGGCGGGATCGTTGCCAACCCGCCCAGCGTCTTGGCGACGAACTCGATCTGGAGGGCGCGGTAGTGAATGTCGCGGGGCATGGGAATGCCGGTTGCCATCTGCCGGCCTCGCCAGCGGTCGTAGCCCAGCCGGCGCAGGCGCCGCTCCGCCTCTCTCTCGACATCGGCCCGCTGTGGCGCCTGTAGTTCGAAATCCGCGTGGAGGGTCGCCAACCCGCCATCGATCACTCTCAGGTTCATGTCCGTCCTCTTCACCCCGAAGGCAGAGTCGGTGATTCTCCGGCGTGGCGGCAATGGCGACTTCTCACCGGTGAAACTTGCGATGGACCGTAAACCTGCTAAAATCGGGGATCGATCGGCGGGGAGGACTGCGGATCGGCCAATTGCGGAGGAGGAAGCCGCGATGCACTACCTGGAATTCGTGACGGCGCTCAATCCGTTCGTGCTCGCCATTCTGGCGCTCGCGATCGTCTGCGGCTGCTATGACCGGTGGCTCCTGCCGAAGTAGGAGATCGGCAGAAGCCGGTGATCGGCTGTTTTCCGGAGCCCTCAATGCTGCTATTCATCCACTCGCCGGAGACGACAGGAGTGTGGACGTGCAGGACGGTTTGGAATTCAAAGACAGCTCGGCCTCGCTGAGCGAGACGCTGAGAGGCGTGATCTCGAAAATCTCGGGCTCATCCGTGACACTTCGCGCCCTGATGGCGGAGGTCGGCGAGCACGGCCTTCTGCTGATGTGCGCCCTGGCCTCCCTGCCCTTCCTGATCCCGGTTTCGATTCCGGGCGTCAGCACGGTGTTCGGCTTCGCCATCATCCTGATCAGCCTGTCGGTCGCCTTCAATCGGCTGCCCTGGATGCCCCGCCAGATTCTTGACCGGAAGCTGGACACCACCAAGCTGGTCCCGGCGCTGGAGAAGGGCGCCGCTCTCGTGTCGCGGCTCGATGCCTACCTCAAGCCCCGGATGTCGGGATTCGTGGCGGGCGCCGTGATGAACCGCATCAATGGCCTGGCGATTGCGTTCGGCGGTGTGCTTCTGATGTTTCCACTCGGCCTCATTCCGCTCTCCAACACGCTGCCGGGGATTGCGATTCTGCTGCTGACGACGGGAATGATCCAGCGCGACGGGCTGATCGTCGCGGCCGGATATGGTTTTCTGGCCATCACGGTGATCTATTTCGTGGTGCTCGGCCTGATGGCCTACGGCGCCGGTCAGGGCCTCGCCGCGATGTTCGCCTAGCCGTTTGGCTTTTGGCGGCGGCGCTGCCACCAGATCGTCGCACGCCGCCGCCTGCGCCTGACGAAGTGCAGGTCATGCGACAAGACGATGATGCCGAGCGGCAGCATCCAGAATCCGAGGATCGGCAGGAATCCGAGGGTGCCGCCGGTGATCAGGCCGGTGCCGATCGCAATGCGCCCGACGCGCGACCGGGGCATGGGTATGTCCCAGGAGCCAAGCGCGAGCTTGCCGCTCTTTGGATCCATCCCGAAGCGCATCGATTTCCGTTTCGTCGTCGTCAAATCCGTCTGCCTCGCAACTCAAGCCGTGCCGGCTCCAGATGGGGCGATCTCCCGCGCAAAACAAGCAAGCAGAACTTTTTTAGAAAAAGCGCTTGGCAAACGGTCAAAGCATTTGTATTACCCCGCTCGACGCCGCCACCGAGCGGTTGTTCCCTGGTAGCTCAGCGGTAGAGCATTCGACTGTTAATCGACAGGTCGCCGGTTCGAATCCGGCCCGGGGAGCCAACTTTTCTAGAAGCGTCTGTTTCTTTTCAGAAATGTGAGACAGGCGCTTTCTTCCCCACCTCTCCTCCACACTTTTGATTGATGGCTGCCGGTGCCGGCAGAGCGCGCCGCGGCGCGACGGGCCGCTTCTGACCCAATCGCTGTTTCCGCATCCCTCGCACGCTCGGCTTCTCTTGGCATCAAACGCCTGCGTCGGCTCCAAACCCTTGGAAACGCGGGCGCGAAACCCACATGGTGTTGCCGAACAGGAGGAATCGAGATGGGCTTATTCGACGGACTGCTCGGCCATGGATCTACGGTAGATCCCGCCGACCTCAACAAACGCCTCGACGGTGTCCTGATCGAGGGCGAGACACCGCAGCTTGCCTTCAAGATCATCAGGGACTTCTTCGTCTTCACCCAGCACCGCGTCATCCTCGTCGACATCCAGGGCATGACCGGCAGCAAGGTCGACTACACCTCGATCCCTTACCGCGCTGTCACACGCTTTGCCGTGGAGACGGCCGGCACGTTCGACCTCGATTCGGAGTTGAAGATCTGGGTCTCGGGCACGAGCGAGCCGATCAGCAAAACCCTGAAGAAGGGAACGGATGTGCGGGGCATTCAGCGGGCGCTGGCGACGGGGGTGCTGCGGTAGGCGGTGCGTCAACTTGTCAGATGTCAAGTTCAAGGGGCGCTCCCCATCTAGCTCAGGTCGCTGTCGCACTCCTCCTCCCAGTGCCCGCGGCATCGATTGGCGCCGCCCTTCCTCCCAAGCCGCCAATTACCATCAAGCCCGGTGCCCCTCCCGCACCGGGCTTTTTTTTCACCGAAGCTATGGCGCGCTCCACTGAAGGGGCCGGCACCGTCTCGAACGTGACCGGCCCGGCCATTGTCCGGGCGGACATTTCAACCTCCGGCAAGGCTGCCAACGGCAGATGAATGAGTAAAATCTACATTAGCAGGAACAAGTTTCCTCGCTGACGGTTAGATCGCCGTACTCAACATCAGGCCGAATGCACGGCCATCCTCGGAGGAATAAGAATGTTTGCCAAGCTTCTCACCGTCTCTGCCTTCACTCTCGCTCTTGCCTCAGGCGCGCTTGCCCAGACGAACAGCGGCGGGGGAAGTGATTCCAGCGGAGGCTCGACAGGTGGTGGATCCACTGGTGAGTCTTCCAGCGATACGGGTGGATCCGGAAGCAACAGTGGCTCTACCGATGGTAGCTCCGCCAATAGCGGCAGCAACACCAGCAACAGCAACAGCACGTCGACCCGTGACGACGATCGTTGCACCGAAACGAGCGCGGAAAAGACCACGTCCACCCCGAGCGGGACGATCCCGGAAGCAGCTTGCCCCGAGTGATCTGGCGATAGATTGATGTGAAAAGGCCGGTGTCATCACCGGCCTTTTTTCTTTCTCTGGACACATCAGACGCAGGAGGAGAAAATTTCCGCGATCGGGTGATAACTGAGGCAGCTATTTCTTGTCGCCGACCGCTTGTCCGCAGAGAACACGGAATCTACATCTAGCCCAACAGAAGGCTTCACCATGACCCTCGACACCTCCGTTCTCGGTACCATCGGCAACACACCGCTCATCCGCCTGAAGAAGGCGTCGGAAGAGACAGGCTGCGATATCTTCGGCAAGGCGGAGTTCCTCAATCCCGGCCAATCCGTCAAGGATCGCGCGGCTCTGTTCATCATTCGCGACGCCGAACGCAAAGGGCTGCTCCGGCCCGGCGGCATCATTGTCGAGGGAACCGCCGGCAACACCGGCATCGGCCTGACGCTGGTGGCGAAGGCCCTCGGCTATCGCACCGTCATCGTCATCCCCGAGACCCAGAGCCAGGAGAAGAAGGATGCCCTGCGCCTTCTGGGCGCCGAACTGGTCGAGGTCCCGGCGGTCCCCTACAGGAACCCCAACAACTACGTTAAGGTGTCAGGACGCCTCGCGGAGCAGTTGGCGAAGAGCCATCCCGCCGGTGCCATCTGGGCGAACCAGTTCGACAATGTCGCCAACCGCGAGGCGCATGTGGGGGCAACCTCCACCGAGATCTTCGAGCAGACCGACGGCAAGGTGGACGGCTTCATCTGCGCCGTCGGCTCCGGCGGCACGCTTGCCGGCGTTGCCCAGGGTCTGCGGGCCAGGAAGCCGGGTGTGAAGATCGGCCTGGCGGATCCCGAGGGTGCCTCGCTCTATGAGTATTACGCCCATGGCGAGCTGAAGTCGGAAGGCTCCTCGATCACCGAAGGCATCGGCCAAGGCCGCATCACGGCAAACCTGGAGGGCTTCAAGCCCGACTATGCCTATCGCATCTCGGATTCCGAGGCGCTGCCGCTGATCTTCGATCTGGTCGAGCATGAGGGCCTTTGCCTCGGCGGGTCCTCCGGCATCAACATCGCCGGTGCGATGCGGCTTGCACGCGATCTCGGACCGGGGCATACCATCGTCACCATCCTGTGCGACTACGGCAATCGCTATCAGTCGAAGCTCTTCAACCCGGACTTCCTGCGCTCCAAGGGACTGCCGGTGCCGGAATGGCTGACGACGAAGACCGACATTGCCGTTCCCTTCGAGACAGTCTGAGACCCCATGCCCGTTGCTGCCCTCTTCCGAGACGATTTCTATCTGAAGACCGCCGAAGCCACCGTCACCGCCGTCCACGAGGATGGCGGGATAGAACTCGACCAGACATGCTTTTATGCGACCTCCGGAGGGCAGCCCGGGGATACGGGTCATCTGGAGCGCGCAGACGGCAGCCGCATCCAGCTTGGACAGACCAGGCATGGCGCCAGCAAGGACATCATCCTCCACATGCCGCTCGACGGGCAGCCGCAGCCCTTCGTCGGCGAGCGGCTCAAGCTCGCCATCGACTGGGATCGCCGCCACCGCCTGATGCGCATGCACACGGCCTGCCATCTCCTGTCCGTGGTCTGCCCGCACCCGATCACGGGCGCTGCCGTCGGCGAAGATGATTCCCGCGTCGACTTCGACATGAGCGAGACGATCGACAAGGACGCGGTGACGGCGCAGCTGATGGCGCTCGTGAATGCGGATCATCCGGTCTATCTCCAGTGGATCACCGACGAGGAGCTTGCAGCCAATCCGGGCATCGTGAAATCGAAGAACGTTCGCCCTCCCGTCGGGCTCGGACGCGTCAGCCTGGTCTGCATCGGCGACAACTCCAGCGTTGACAGCCAGCCCTGCGGCGGCACACATGTGGCCCGGACCGGAGAGATCGGCGCCATCCACATTGCCAAGATCGAAAAGAAGGGCAAGGAGAACCGGCGGTTCCGCATTCGCTTCGGCGAAGCTCCGGCGGAAACCTGACGCCAACAAAATGAGGATGCCCATGACCCAGTCCAGCCGTTTCGTCGTTTCGTCCGAATGGCTCGAGGGGGAGCTCGGCAGCCCCGACCTGCGCATCGTCGACGCCTCCTTCTACCTTCCCGCCCAGAAGCGGGATGCGGACGCCGAGTATGCGGCGGGCCATATTCCGGGCGCCGTCCGTTTCGATCACGACAGGATTGCCGACCATTCCACCGATCTGCCGCACATGGTGCCCTCGCCCGCGGCGTTCGCGGAGGCGGTCGGCAAGATGGGAATCAGCGAGACCGACCGGATCGTCATCTACGATGGGCCCGGCATCTTTTCCGCCCCGCGCGGCTGGTGGCTGTTCCGCGTCATGGGCGCCCAGAACGTCTTGGTTCTCGATGGCGGCCTCGATGGCTGGCGGCGCGAGGGCCGACCGCTCGAAACCACCGTTCCAACGCCCGAAGAACGCCTGTTCACGCCGGCCCTGCAGCCGGAAAAGGTCATCGATCTCGACACGATGAGACTGATCGTCGATGCCGGTACCATACAGATCGCCGACGCTCGCGGCGCGGCGCGCTTCGAGGGAACGGAGCCGGAGCCGCGTCAGGGGCTTCGGTCCGGACATATGCCCGGCGCCCGCAACCTGCCGTCCAATCTGTTTTCCGCCGAGGGCAAGCTGAAGCCCGTGCCGGAGCTGCGCGCGATTCTGGAAGGCGCCGGCCTCGATCTCGACCGTCCAGTGGTGACGAGCTGCGGCTCGGGCGTCACGGCCGCGATCATCACGCTTGCGCTCCACTCCGTGGGGCACGAGGACAATGCACTTTATGACGGGTCGTGGACGCAGTGGGGTGGACACTCCGACACGCCGGTCGTCACCGGTCCCGCAGCGGACAGGACCTGAACGCATGGCCAAGATACCCACGCCCCTGACGGCGCATGTCACCCAGCTCGAGATGACGGCGCCGCCCAAGGCTTCGCTTCCGGTGCCCGTGAACCTGCAGACGGCCGTCATCCGGGCGCCGGACATCCCGTTGCATTTCTACCGCTATCTCTACCGGCAGGTCGGCAAGCGCTGGCACTGGTACAACCGGCTGAAGATGACCGACGAGCAGCTGGCAGCCATCATCCACAACCCTCGGGTTTCGGTGACCGTGCTCTACGTCAACGGCGCGCCGGCCGGCTTCTTCGAATTGTCGAAGGAAAGCGGCGACTGGACCGAACTCTCCTATTTCGGCCTCTTCGAACATGCCATTGGGCTCGGGATCGGCAAATGGTTCCTGCTGCAGGCGCTCTACGCCGCCTGGCAGGACATGCCGCAGAAGGTGACGGTGACGACCAACACGCTGGATCATCCGCGGGCGCTGCAGCTCTACCAGATGATGGGGTTTGAGCCCGTGTCGACCAGCGAAGCCATCGTGCAGCCGATGACCGACAAAGAGCTGTTGAAGGTGCTCGACGGCTAACTTCGCAGGAATCGGGTGGCTGGTCCGGTAGCAATCATGATGGATGAGCGGGTCCAACACGGAGACCGCCCATCATGCCCCCGCTGATCTTTACCGCCATGCCCACCGAACATGCCCATGCGCTGCAGTCCGGAGCCGATGACGCCTATGGGCGCCGGCCGGAGCGGATGGTGTCAACGGGCGGCGGCATGCCGTGCCGCCACTGCCTCGACCATATTGCGGAAGGCGCGGATATGCTCGTTGTCGCCTACCGTCCGTTTCCTGCGCTGCAGCCCTATGCGGAAACGGGGCCGATCTTCCTGCATGCGGAAGCATGCCCGCGTTACGCGGCGACCGAAGTGCCGCCGCCGATCCTCGCCACCAGTCCCGACTTCATTCTCCGCGGCTACGGGGCGGACGACCGCATCGTCTATGGCACAGGGGCAGTCACACTGCAGGAGAACATCGTCTCGCGTGCGGATGAGCTGCTGGCGCGGGCGGATGTCGCCTATGTCCACGTCCGCTCGGCGCGCAACAATTGCTATCAGTGCCGGGTAGACCGGGCCTGACCGACGTCAGCCGTTTGAACTCCAACCCGCGATCTGCTGCGGCAGGCAGGGCGGCCGTCATCGCAGCCGCCCTGCCCTCCCCAACCGTCAGGCGACGGACAGCAGGCTCTCCGGGGCATGCGCCTCATATCCCAGCGCCTCGGCAACCGCCGCATTGGTGACGCGTCCCCTGTGGACGTTGAGGCCATTGCGCAGGTGCTTGTCCTCGGCAATCGCGCGAAGCCCACGGTCCGCCAGCGCCAGGCCGTATTGCAGCGTCGCATTGTTCAGCGCATGCGCCGACGTCACCGGCACCGCGCCCGGCATGTTGGCGACGCAGTAGTGGACGATGCCCTCAACCTCGTAGGTCGGCTCCGAATGGGTCGTGGCATGGGAGGTCTCGAAGCAGCCGCCCTGATCGATTGCGACGTCGACCATGACCGCGCCCTGTTTCATGCCCGACAGCATGTCGCGGCTAACAAGCTTCGGTGCCGCAGCGCCCGGGATCAGCACCGCCCCGATCACCAGGTCGGCCGCAAAGACCTCCTCCTCCAAGGCGTCGATGGTGGAATAGCGGGTGTGGACGCGGCCGTTGAAGATGTCGTCCAGCTGGCGCAGGCGCGGCAGCGAGCGGTCGATGATCGAGACATCGGCCCCCAGGCCGACCGCCATCTTCGCCGCATGCAGGCCGACGACGCCGCCGCCGATTACCGCAACCTTGGCCGGCAGCACGCCGGGCACGCCGCCGAGCAGGATGCCGCGGCCGCCGTTCGCCTTCTGCAGGGCAGTGGCGCCGGCCTGGATGGCGAGCCTGCCAGCAACTTCCGACATCGGCGCCAGCAGCGGCAGGCCGCCGCGCTCGTCGGTCACCGTCTCGTAGGCGACGGCCGTCACGCCGGATGCGAGCAGCCCCTTGGTCTGCTCCGGGTCGGGCGCCAGGTGGAGATAGGTGTAGAGGATCTGCCCCTCGCGGAGCTGCGCCCATTCCTGTGGCTGCGGCTCCTTGACCTTGACGATCATGTCCGACCTTTCGAAGACCTCGCGGGCCGTGCCGACGATCCGGGCGCCGGCCGCCACATAGGCGCCGTCGTCGGCGCCGATCCCGGCGCCGGCCTTCGTCTCGATCAGCACCTCATGGCCGTGCGCCACATATTCGCGCACCGCGCCCGGCGTCAGGCCGACACGATATTCATGGTTCTTGATTTCCTTCGGGCATCCGACACGCATGCAGCGTTCCTCTCCTCTGATGGCATTCCGCCAGTTGTTCTGAGGATGAAACCAGACCAAAAAACGCAAGCAATGTCCTTGCGAAGGTGGATTGGCTTCGGCCGGATTTTCGTGGATATTTGCAAGGTGACGCCAGCTTTCCGGAGATACTTGCAAGTGCAGCAGCCAGACTCCATCGATCTTGCAATGATGCGGATCCTCCAGCAGGAGGGACGGATCTCCAACGCAGAGCTTGCCCAGCGGGTCGGGCTGTCGCAATCGGCCTGTTCGCGCCGCCTGGCGGCACTGGAGTCCGACCAGATCATCAGCGGCTATCACGCGCGCCTTTCCAACAAGGCGCTCGACTACAAGATGATGGTCATCGTCCATATCTCCCTGTCGGGGCAGTTTGCCAAGACGCTCACCGAGTTCGAAGCGGCGGTGAAGCGCTGCCCCAACGTTCTCGTCTGTTACCTGATGTCCGGCGAATACGACTACATCCTGCGCGTGGCCGCCAAGGATCTGGAAGACTACGAGCGCATCCACCGCGACTGGCTCTCGGCGCTGCCGCATGTGGTCAAGATCAACTCGAGCTTTGCGCTGCGCGAGATCATCGACCGTCCGAACGTGGGGCTCTGAGCACACCCTCACCGCCCGCAGGACCTACAACCGGGCGGCCCGAACATTTTTAGCGGTCGTCGTAGGCCTGTTTCAATTTTTGTCAGTTACCAATCGAGGCAGAAGAACAACAGCAGGTGTGATCCATGCCGTCGCCGATCCTCAGCATGAAGGTGCGTTCCGCGCCACGTCGCAAAACGCGCGTTGCCGGCACGGTGAAATATTTCGGCCAGACCGCCGAGGGTCGGGTCGTCGACCTCTCCGCCGTCGGCCTGGCGCTTGATCTTGCGGGTCCTTTCCACGCTGCAAATGGCAGTCCGGTAAAAATCGAGAGCGAAGAACTCGGCGTTCTGGAAGGTGTCGTGAAGTGGTGCCACGCCGGTCGCCTCGGCATAGAGTTCCGCCCGAATTCGAACGCCGCCGCGCAGGTCTCCGCCTATTTTCGATTCTTCCATCGGGACATCAAACCGATCTTGGCCCGTTAGCCAGCTTACCTTTGTCCCGCCTCGATGCTGAAGTTGTAGGGCTGAACATCGCGTGCACCAAAGGATCTGGCGAGGTCGTTCCAGTAGCTCCTGTTCACTCCGACGTCCAATGTCACAGGTCCTTCTCCTGCCACACGGGATGTGTCCAACTGCCTCAAATCCAATTCTGCCGGGTTCGTCGCTGGCCCCTTGAACAGAAGAACCTCAGTATCGTCAGGCACCACGAGCGCATTCGGCGAAGAGGGCACTAGCGGCTCGATCGCAATCGGCCTTCCGTCTGCCCCCAGGAAGGTAACGGAGCAATCCACGCACGCCTGCCCGGGGAAGCTGCCGTCCAGTTTCAGTTGGACATCTGGAGGTATCGCGCCAGACTGGGCGTGCGCCGTGCCGATAATCCGAAATTGAACTGCGTCGGCCACCTTCAACTGGCTCGGTTCTTGCTGCGCACCGCTCACATAGGTGAGAATGGATGCCGGTGCTCCAAGACCGATCAACAGAGCCTTCTGTGCGCTCTGGCTTTCGTAGACGGCAGCCATCAGCGCTCCGATCACGAAATAGATGATCATCGGCACGCTCGCCACGAGGATCGCGATCCAAATGTTCGGGGCGGTCATGAGCCATATGGCGATTATGCCGTTGTTCCATGCCTGCGACTTCTCCAGCAGGCTCGGCAGCAAGCCGCCAATCCCACCCACCAAGATGATCTTCCACATAACGACCCCCAGTTGCAGTTGACGCTCCACCTTACACAAGGTTGCATAAACCATCAACACACTCATTAGATGCGCTGCGATGTAGCGGAACTGTCACTTTCCCGGTGTACTTGGCTGTAATTGCGCCTAATCTCGCCTTGGCAAACCGTCCCTACCGGAGTTCCCCATGTCGTCGTCCCCTCTCCTTCCGATCACCCGCCGCTCCCTGCTCGGGGGGCTGGCCGCCACCTCGGCGCTCGTCGTGCTGCATCCCTTTGCGGCGCGCGCGCAGGCCAACCAGGCGCATCTGCGGATCATGGAAACCACCGACATCCACGTCCACGTCTTTCCGTACGACTACTACGGCGACAAGCCGAACGACACGATGGGCCTTGCCCGTACCGCCTCGATCATCGATTCGATCCGCGCCGAGGCCGGCAATTCGATGCTGATCGACAATGGCGACTTCCTGCAGGGCAATCCGATGGGCGATTATATCGCCTACGAGCGCGGCATGAAGGAAGGCGACCAGCATCCGGTCGTCAAGGCCATGAATGTGCTCGGCTACGACGCCGGCACGCTCGGCAACCACGAGTTCAACTACGGCCTCGACTTCATGTTCAAGGTGCTCTCCGGCGCCGGCTTCCCTTACGTCTGCGCCAACCTGACCAAGGGCCAGCTGGCCTCCGACCCGAAGCAGGACGACCTGTTCTTCAAGCCCTATGTGATCCTCGAGAAGGAGATCCGCGACGGGTCCGGCGCCACGAGCCCAGTCAAGGTCGGCTTCATCGGCTTCGTGCCGCCGCAGATCATGCTGTGGGACGCCAAGCACCTCGAAGGCAAGGCGCAGACGCGCGACATCGTCGAGGCCGCCCAGGCCTGGGTGCCGGTGATGCGCGAGGAAGGCGCCGACATCATCGTCGCGCTGTCGCACTCGGGCATCGACGGCTCGGGCATGAGCGACCGCATGGAAAATGCCTCGCTCTATCTTGCCGGCGTCGACGGCATCGATGCCGTCTTCACCGGTCACCAGCACCTCGTCTTCCCCGGCCCGAAGGATTTCGAAGGCATTGCAGGCGCCGATGCCGTCAAGGGCACGCTGATGGGCAAGCCTGCCGTCATGGCCGGCTTCTGGGGCTCGCACATGGGCCTCATCGATCTGCTGCTGGAGAAGGACGGCAACAGCTGGAAGATCGTCGACTTCACCACCGAAGCGCGGCCGATCTACCATCGCGACGCCGACCGCAAGGTCGTCGCCGACGTCAAGGACAAGCCGGAAGTGCTGGCCGCCGCCAAGGAGGACCACGAGGCGACGCTTGCCTATGTCCGCCGCCCGGTCGGCAAGACCTCGGCCCCGCTCTATTCTTACTTCGCCCTCGTGGCGGACGATCCCTCGGTGCAGATCGTCGCCAACGCCCAGGTCTGGTACATCAAGGAGATGCTGAAGGACGGCGAGTACAAGGACTATCCGGTCCTCTCCGCCGCCGCTCCCTTCAAGGCCGGTGGCCGTGGCGGTGCGGAGTACTACACGGACGTCCCGGCCGGCGACATCGCCATCAAGAATGTCGCCGATCTCTACCTCTACCCGAACACGGTGCAGGCGGTGCTGATCACCGGCGAGCAGGTGAAGAACTGGCTGGAAATGTCGGCCGGCATGTTCAACCAGGTCGAGCCGGGTGCCAAGGACGCGCCGCTGATCAACTCCGGCTTCCCGTCCTACAACTTCGACGTCATCGACGGTGTCAGCTACCAGATCGACCTGTCGCAGCCGGCCCGCTTCGACAAGGACGGCGCGCTGGTGAATGCGGGCTCGCACCGCATCGTCGACCTGCAGTTCGACGGCAAGCCGATCGATCCGGCGCAGAAGTTCGTCGTCGCCACCAACAACTACCGCGCCGGCGGCGGCGGCAAGTTCCCGGAGATCGCCGGCGACAAGGTGATCTTCGTGGCGCCCGACACCAACCGCGACGTCGTCGTCCGCTACATCATGGACCAGGGCACGATCAATCCGTCGGCGGACGCCAACTGGTCGTTCAAGCCGATGGACGGCACGACGGCGATCTTCGAGACCGGGCCGAAAGGCCGCGAGTATGCCGCGGAGATCAAGGGCGCGACGATCGAGGACGCCGGCGACGGCGCCGAGGGATTCGCGAAATTCCGTCTGGTGCTCTAGGGCGAGCACCAGACGCCGCAGTTGCAATCCCAAGGCCGCCGTCAGGCGGCCTTTTTCGTCGGGCCGGGCAGCTTCTGCAGAAGCAGTTTCAGCTCCGGCGGCGGTGCCTTCTCAAGGCGACGATAGTCGCTGCCGTCGCGGTTCCTGCGCATCAAGCCGAGATCGACGAGATCGCGGCGCAGGAGCGCTGCATCGCCGAAGAGATGGAGATCGTTCAGGAGATCGCCGATCTCACGCTCGGAGAAGCTGCGCTTCGGCGGGATGCGCGACCACAGCAACCACAGGCAAAGCTCCTGCTGGGATCGCTTGCTCGGCCAGCGGATGATCCGGCCATCGGCATCGAAGACACGAAGGGTCCTGGCCACCCGCGTCTCGTCGGCCGGCGGCGGCGCGTCAGCAGTCATGGCCACGTCCGGGAGCGGATCTGTAATTCCGGCGCAGGATCGGAAGTGCTGGTAGTTTCGATAGCCGCCTGCCCTGCTCAACAGGTTGAGCATCTCGACATGGCTCGGGGCATGGTCAAGCCGGGCGATCTGGTCGCGCAGCGATTTGGCGAAGGCCGACAGGTCGGCGACTTCCATCGGGAAGATGGTTCTGGTCATCTCTTATCCTCGACGTGCCGGTCCATTTCAGGTGTCGATGGTCGCCGTCTTGTCGAGCAGGCACGGGATAAGTGCTGATGATCTCTTCTAATGCAGGTTTAGCTTCCCTTGCGGGACGGCGACGCCTCGGTGAACTGCTGACCGGTCAATGATTTGTAGCCGGACCACTGCCGGCCGTCAATCTGCCGCCTGCAGCGGCGGCCACCCCAAGGTTTTCGTCACTCATAAATGGGAGTGAGTCCCTTAGGTAAAATTACGTTAGCCCTCCAATGTCGGATCTCGCCACAACAGGGGACGGGAAATGTTCGGGAACTACTCAGCAGGAAAGTCGCCCAGCGACGATATGGCAGCACTATCCCGCTCTCAGGCACTGATCTGGTTCAAGCCGGATGGAACGGTCCTCAAAGCCAACGAGAACTTCTGCAAGGCGCTCGGCTACGACAGCAAGGAGATCGTCGGCAAGCATCACCGCGTCTTCTGCGAGGACGCCATCCGCAATTCCCCCGATTACACGCAGTTTTGGCAGGCCCTGTCCAAGGGGCAGTTCCAGCAAGGCCAGTTTCGACGCCAGAGCAAGGATGGCAATGATGTCTGGATCGAAGCCAGCTATAATCCCGTCTACCATAGCGGCAAGGTCGTCGGCATCCTGAAGATTGCCTCCGACATCACCACGACCAAGATCGCTGCGCTTCACGACGAGAACAGGCTGCGCGCCATCGACAAGTCGCAGGCGATCATCGAATTCGAGCCGGACGGCACCATCGTCCAGCTCAACGACAACTTTCTGCAGGCCATGGGCTATACCGCGACCGAGGTCGTGGGGCAGCATCATCGGATGTTCTGCGACAAGTCGTATGTCGCCTCCGCGGAGTATGCAAAATTCTGGGAGCGCCTGCGGGCGGGCGAATTCATCGCCGACAATTTCGTACGCGTCGGCAAGGGCGGACGCCAGGTCTGGATCCAGGCCGCCTATACGCCCGTGTTCAGCTCGCGCGGGGTGGTCTATCGCGTCGTCAAGGTCGCCACCGATATCACCGCCCGCATGGTCGCGGTGGAAACCATCGGCAAGGCGATCTCGGAGATGGCGCATGGCGACCTGACCATCTCGATCGACAAGCCGGTGGACGCGGCCCTGGAGCAGACCCGCGCCGACTTCAACATGGCAGCACGGGCGCTGGAGAAGGCGATGCTTGCCATCCGTGTCTCCGCCGAATCGTTGAATGCCAACGCCAATGTCGTCAACTCGGTGTCCGACGATATCGCCAAGAATGCCGAAAAGCAGGCGGCCTCCGTCGAGGAGACGGCATCGGCGCTGGAACAGATCACCACGACGGTCCGCGACTCCAGCCAGAGAGCGAACGAGGCCAGCCGGCTGGTGGCCGCCACCCGCAGCAGCGCGGAAACCTCCGGAAAGATCGTCCTGCAGGCCACGACAGCCATGCAGGAGATCGCCCAGTCCTCCCGCGAGATCGAGAACATCATCGGCGTCATCGACGGAATTGCGTTCCAGACCAACCTGCTGGCCCTCAACGCGGGTGTCGAGGCCGCTCGTGCCGGCGATGCCGGGAAAGGCTTCGCCGTCGTCGCGCAGGAGGTGCGCGAGCTGGCGCAGCGTTCCGCCAATGCCGCCAAGGAAATCAAGGGGCTGATCTCGTCGGCAGCACAGGCCGTGCAGCACGGCGTCTCCCTGGTCGACCAGACCGGGGATGCGCTCAAGCAGATCGTCCTGCAGGTGCAGGAGGTCGACGAGAACGTTCAGGCGATCTCGGTGGCATCCCGTGAACAGGCTCAGGGCATCGGCGAAATCAACAACTCGATCAGCGTGCTCGACCAGGGCACTCAGAAGAATGCGGTCACGGTCGAGGAGGCCAATGCCGTATCGCAGACGCTGGCCCAGGAGGCCCAGAGCCTCTATGCGCTGGTGGCGCAGTTCCAGGTTTCCGGGGAAGAGGTGGCCAACCAGCGCCAGACGTTCCGGCGAGCCGGATAGGCCGTTTGGCAATGTCGCACGATTGGGCAACCTGTCGCTTGCGACATCCTGTCAGCTCGCCAGATCCACGGTTCTGACCCGTTCCGCAAACGGGCGATCTGCACCGGCGGCATGACAGTTCGACAGCGTCGCCCGAAAGGCATCGATCAGCCAGGTTCCCGCGGGGCCTGGCGGATTGGATACCTTGCGAAGCGCATAGATCGGATATTCCCCCTGCTCGTAGGCATCGAGCTTCAACGCCACGAGCCGGCCGCTCTGCAAGTCCTCACGGACCAGCGAAGACGGCAGGCCGCCCCAGCCAAGACCGCCGCGAATGAGCTGATGTTTCGTGGCAATATCGCTGACCCGCCAGGTCTTGTAGGACAGGACGTTGAAATTGCGGCCATCCGTCAGGCCGGACGCATCGGTGACCACCAGTTGCGTCTCCTCGCGGACGTCGGACAGGGTCAGCGGCCGGTCGATCCGTCCCAGGGGATGCTCGGCGGCAGCGACGGGCACCATGTAGGAATGGCCGATCTTTTCCGCGACGATCGTGTCGTCCTGCTTCAGCAGTGCACCACCCAGTCCGATCCCGGCCCGGCCGGTGGCGACCATGTCCATGACCATGCCGAGTTCGCCAACGTTAAGGTTCAGGGCAACCGTCGGGAACCGCCTGCCGAACTCCCGCAACTCATCGACCACGACCTCGGCCGGCACCATGACGCTGATGGCAAGCGAAAGCTCCGGCTCCAGCCCTTGCTTGAAGCTCTTGGCCCTCGCCCGCATGACCTGCAGGTCGGCGACGATGCGGCGCGCATCCGGCAGCATCGCGCTGCCCGCGTCGGTCAGCCTCGGCTGGCGCAGGCCGCTGCGTTCAAACAGCGGTGCCTCGAGCTGCGCCTCAAGGTTGGCGATCGTGTAGCTGATGACCGATTGCGCCCTGTTCAACGCGCGGGCGGCGGCCGAAAAACTGCCCGTCTCGGCGACGGCGAGAAAGACCTGCAACTGGTCGAGGGTCGGATTGGCATCCATGCATCTATCCAATCAATCGATATGAACCTTCTAGATTATCCCGGTTAAATCGATGGGCGGCAAGACTTATCTCATGGCTGACGGCGACCGATGCGTCGCCCACGACCTCCCAAGTCGACCACCGATCAAGCCAAGGAAGATTGCCATGTCATCCATCCTTCTCGTTACCTCGAGCCCTCGCGACGATTCGCTCTCGACCAAGGTCGCCTCCGCCTTCGTCGACAAGCTGACCGCCCGCAAGCCGGAGACGGCTGTCGTCCATCGTGACCTCGGCAAGAAGCCGATCGCGCACCTCGACACCGTCACCACCTCCGCCATCCGCAAGCAGGCCGCCGACCGCAATCCGGAAGAGGCTGCCGCCGCCGCCGAATCCGACGAACTGGTCGCCGAACTGATGGCGGCCGATACGGTGGTGATCGCCACCGGCCTCATCAACTTCAACATCTATTCGACGCTGAAGTCCTGGATCGACAATGTCGCCCGCGCCGGCATGACCTTCCGCTACACCGCCGAAGGCCCAGAGGGTCTCGCCACCGGCAAGAAGGTCTATATCGTGCTCTCGGCCGCCGGGATCTATTCCGAAGGTCCTGCCATGGGCATGAACCACGCCACCCCCTACCTAAAGACGGTGCTCTCCTTCATGGGCATGACGGATGTCGAGGTGGTCTATGTCGAAGGCACGGCCTTCGGACCAGAAGCCTTCGACAAGGCGCTGGCGGATGCGGACGCGGCGATCTCTCGCCTGGCGCTGGCCGCCTGAGCCTGCCCGTCCTTCAGATGCAGAAACGGCCGCGGCAATCGCCGCGGCCGTTTTCGTGTGGATCTGCCAAACTCTGTAACCGGCCTCAGGCCGAGCGGGACTTCTCGCCGTCGGCAAACAGCGACGGGCCGTTCTGGTCGATGATCTGGCGCGCCTTGCGGAAGGTGCAGTCGACCGCCTCGTCCATCGAGGTGAAGACGTCGGCACGGATGAAATTGCGCACCAGCACCTCGCCGCCGACCTCCTTCTCGATGCGTCCGGCCAGCCGCAGCTGGTTGCCCTCGCGCAGCGGCGTTGCAAAGATCATGCAGTCGCCATGGATCTGCGGCTCGACGGCGGGGGCCGCCGGAGCCTCCGCCCTGGAGCCGCCGGAGAAGATCGAGAGGATGCCGGAAAGGAAAGAAGCCATATGCGCTACCTATCATAATCGGGGGGTTGGAGAAAGACGTCGGCCGGTGACGCGCCTCAGATGATCAGGTTGGCGAGAATCTCGTTCTCGGTGATGTCCTGGTAGCCGAGGTCGGCGGCTTCGAAACGCGCCAGCAACCCCTCAAAATTGCGGGGGTCCCGGGTCTCGATCCCGATCAGGATCGAGCCGAAGTTGCGGGCCGATTTCTTCAGGTATTCGAAGCGCGAGATGTCGTCTTCGGGGCCGAGCAGGTTGAGGAAGTCGCGCAGGGCGCCGGGGCGCTGGGCCAGCCGCAGGATGAAGTATTTCTTCAGCCCCAGGTGGCGCATCGCCCGCTCCTTGACGTCCGGCAGGCGCTCGAAATCGAAGTTTCCACCCGAGACCACCGCAACGACGGTCTTGCCTGCCAGGCGCTCGGGGCCGAGCATCTCGAGCGCCGTCAGCGACAGGGCGCCCGCCGGCTCCAGCACGAAGCCCTCGATGTTGAGCATCTCGGTGATCGTCACGCAGATGGCGTTTTCCGGTGCCAGCAGCACCTGCTCGGGCGCAAACCCCTTCAACGCCTCGAAATTCAGATCACCGATCCGGGCCACCGCTGCGCCATCGACGAAATTGTCGACCTTGGAAAGGCGCACCGCCACACCGGCCTCAAGGCTGCGGCGCAGGCTCGGCGCCCCCTCCGGCTCGACCAGCACGAAGCCTTCCGGCGGTATCTCGCCGCGCAGATAGCCGGTGATTCCCGAGGACAGCCCGCCGCCGCCGACCGGCAGGACCATCAGATCGGGCCGCACGCCGTCCGGCAGCTGTGCCATGATTTCGGCGGCGACCGTCGCCTGGCCCTCGATGATGTCGGCATGGTCGAAGGGCGGCACCATGTAGCCGCCCGTCTCCGCCACATAGGCGTTGGCGGCCGCATAGCACTGGTCGAAGATATCGCCGATCAGCCGGATGGTGATGAACTCGCCGCCGAACATGCGCGTCTTGTCGATCTTCTGCTGCGGCGTCGTCACCGGCATGAAGACGACGCCCGGCACCTGGAAATGGCGGCAGACGAAGGCGAATCCCTGGGCGTGATTGCCGGCGGAGGCGCAGACGAAGGTGCGGCCCTTGCCACCCGTGGCCATCACCTTGCGCAGGAAGTTGAAGGCGCCGCGGATCTTGTAGGAGCGCACCGGCGAGAGATCCTCGCGCTTCAGCCAGACATCGGCGCCGTAGCGGCGGCTCAGATGCTCGTTCAACTGCAGCGGCGTCTCCGGGAAGATCTCCCGCAATGCCACGCTTGCCTCATCCACTGCCACTGTGTTCACGTCTGCTCCGTCCATTGAAATTCCAATGTCTTCCCGCTATGCCATAGCCAACCGCGAGAGACCAAATCATCTTTCGGACCACACGAGCAACCGGGTCACCATTTTGAACGCCAGTCTCCTCCGGCCGGCCATCTATATCGCGGCGCTCTGTGGCCTCTATCTGGCAACGGCCATGTTCCTGCCGGCGATGATGGATCTCTATTACGGGCACGACGACTGGCAGGTGTTTGCCCTCTCGGCCTTCATGGTCGGCGGCATCTCGCTGATGACGGCGCTTGCCACCCGCGGCGCGCCGCCGGTGTTCACCAAGCGGCTCGGCTTCCTGCTCGTCAACCTGCTCTGGGTGATCTTCTCGCTGGTGGGCGCGATCCCGCTCTATCTCGCCGATCACGACCTGAGCTTTGCCCAGTCGATCTTCGAATCGATCTCGGCGATCACCACCACCGGCTCCACGGTCCTCGTCGGCCTCGATGACCTGCCGCCCGGCATCCTGCTGTGGCGCTCGCTGCTGCAATGGCTCGGCGGCATCGGCATCGTCGCCCTCGGGCTCTTCGTCTTGCCGTTCCTGCGCGTCGGCGGCATGTCCTTCTTCAAGCTGGAATCCTCCGACACCAGCGACAAGCCCTTCGCGCGGCTGGCGAGCTTCACGCGCGCCTTCATCGGCATCTATGTCGGCATCACGCTGGTCTGCGCCATCTGCTACGCCTGGGCGGGCATGAACCGCTTCGACGCGCTGAACCACGCGCTGACGACGGTCGCCACCGGCGGCTTTTCCACCCACGACGCATCGTTCGGCTATTTCAACAGCATTCCGCTGCTCTGGATCTCGACGGTATTCATGACGATCTGCAGCCTGCCCTTCTCGCTCCTGATCATCTTCGTGGTCCGCCGCCGGCTCGATTCGCTGCGCGACCCGCAGATCATCGTCTTCGTCGGCTATCTCTTCGTGTTTTCCGTGGCGCTCGGCGTCTATCACCACCTGAACAACGACGTCGGCCTCGGCACGGCGCTGGCGCATTCCTTCCACAACATCTCGTCGATCCTCTCGACCACCGGCTATGCCAGCACCGACTACACCGCCTGGGGACCGTTTGCCGTGGCGCTTGCCTTCTTTGCCACCTTCATGGGTGGCTGCACCGGCTCCACCGCCGGCGGCATCAAGGCCTATCGCTTCGTCGTGCTCTTCAACATCGTCGGCACCGGCCTGAAGCGGCTCGTCTATCCGAACGCCGTCTATTCCGTGCGCTACGGCAAGGCGGTGATCGAGCCCGAGGCGCAGCGCGGCATCTTCCTGTTCGTCGCGCTCTACATCTTCCTGTGGGCGGTGGGTAGCCTTGCCATGACGCTGCTCGGCTATGACTTCCTGACCTCGGCCTCCTCGGTCATCACGGCGCTCTCGAACGTCGGCCCCGGCATCGGCGACATCGTCGGCCCCGCCGGCAATTTCTCCACCATCAGCGACCCCGCCCTTTATCTGCTGTCGGTGATGATGCTCGCCGGCCGCCTGGAAATCCTGACGGTGCTCGTTTTGCTCACACCGCTCTTCTGGCGCCAGTAGGGCGTCCTGACGCAGAGCGGTTGCGTACGGTGATGTCACGGATGGTGCGGACGGCGGGGGTCGAACCCGCATGACCGAGGCCGAGGGATTTTAAGTCCCTTGCGTCTACCAGTTTCGCCACGTCCGCATCGGTGTTTCAGTAGCTTCCAAGGGCGGGAAATGGAAGGGCCGGGAAGAATGAATTGCTGATACCTGCTTCGGCCGCGGCGATCATACGATCACCGTAGCCCGGTCCGTCACCGCATGAAATGAATGTGTGGCCGCGCGTGATAGGGCGATGCCTCGATCCGGCCGTCGACGCGGAAGACGGTCTTCAGCAAGTCTTCCGTCATCACCTCCTCCGGCGTTCCTACCGTCACGACGCGGCCCTCCTGCATGATGATCAGCTGGTCGCAGAACATCGCCGCATGGTTCAGGTCGTGCAGCGCGATGATGCTGGTGATCGAGAGGCTGGAGATGAGGCGCATCAGGCTGATCTGGTGCTGGATGTCGAGATGGTTGGTCGGCTCGTCAAGAATGAGTTCCTGCGGCGCCTGGGCCAGCGCCCTGGCGATATGCGTGCGCTGCCTCTCGCCGCCCGAGAGGCTCTGCCAGGGGTCGTTGCGCTTCTGCGTCATGCCGGCGCGCTCCAGCGCCTCGGCCACGGCCGCGTCGTCGGCAAGCGTCCAGCCGGAAAACATCGAGCGGTGCGGAAAACGGCCGAGCTTCACCACGTCGACGACCTTGAGGCTGGCGTTCGTGGTGGCATGCTGCTCCACGAAGGCGACGCGACGCGCGATCTGGCGGCGGTCGATGCCTTTCAGGTCCTGGCCGTCGAGCGTGATGCGGCCGGCCTGCGGGCGCTTCAGCCCGGCCAGGAGGCGCAGCAGCGAGGTCTTGCCGGAGCCGTTGGGGCCGAGAAGGCCGAGCATCAGGCCCGGCTTCACCTCCAGCGAGACGCCGTCGATGATCGTCTTCTTGCCGATCCTCCAGACGAGGTTTTCCGCCCTGATGCTCATGATGCGCGCTGGAACCGATAGAGGATGATGGAAAAGACCGGCACGCCGACGAGCGCCGTCACGACGCCGATCGGCAGCACCTGCTGCGGAATGAGCGCCCGGGAGGCGATGTCGGCCAGCACCATGAAGATGGCGCCCAACACGGCACAGGCGGGCAGCAGCCGCACATGCAGCGGGCCGACGACGAAGCGTGCCGCATGCGGCACGACGAGGCCGACGAAGCCGATGGTGCCGACCATGCTGACGATGGTCGCCGTCATCACCGCCGTCAGCGCAAAGAGCGCGATGCGGGTGCGACCGACGTCGACGCCGAGTGCGGCGGCCGATTCGTCGCCGAAGGCGAAGGTGTCGAGCACCCGCGCATAGAAGAGGCAGATGACAAGTCCGAAACCGACAACGACGGAGACCAGGGCGAATTCCGGCCAGCGCACGCCGCCGAAGCTGCCGAGCAGCCAGAACATCACGTCGCGCGCCTGCTGGGCGTTGCCGGAGGTGGTGACCACATAGGAGGTCGCGGCGTTGAAGAGCTGCGAGGCGGCAACGCCGGCCAGGATCGTGCGGTCCGCCCCGCCGCGCGTGCCGTTGGACAGGAGCGCCACGAAGAGGAAGGCCGCGAAGGCCCCGGCGAAGGCTCCGACGGAGAGCGTCACCGCGCCGGCCCCGACGCCGAGGATGACGATCGCCACTGCACCGGTGGAGGCACCGGCGGAAATGCCCAGCACATAGGGTTCGGCCAGCGGGTTGCGCAGCAGCGACTGCATGATCGCGCCCGAAAGCGCCAGACCGGCGCCGCAGCACGAGGCGACCAGCGCCCGGCTCAGCCGGTAGTCCCAGATCACCGTCTCATGGATCCGGTTGAGCTCGACGGCGGTCCAGCCGAGGCGGTTGGTCACGGCGGCAAACGTCGTCGACAGCGGGATCGGCAGGTCGCCGATCCCGACGCTGATGCCGACGACGACGGCGATCAGCGCGAGGGACGCCAGAACTGACGCCCCGAGGACCAGCAGGCCCTGTATGGAACGTCCCGTCTCTGTCACTTCAGGAGACCGAGCGCCTTCATCTGCTCGGCCACCTGTTCGGCGCCGTAGATCGTGCGAATTGTCGGGTTCATCGCCTGCCCGTCCATCACCACGATCGCCTTGTTCTTCACCGCCGCGATCTGGCTGACGGCCGGATCGCTGTTCAGGAACGCGATCTTGGCTTCCGGCTTGTCGAGCTCCCAGCGGTTGCGGTCGAGACTGGCGACGACGATGACGTCGGGATTGGCGGCGATGATGCTTTCCCAGCCAAGCGTCGGCCATTCCGCTTCGGAGTCGATGGCGTTCTTGCCACCCAGCACGTCGGCGATGAAGCCCGAGGCGCCGTTCTTGCCGCCGAGATAGGCGTCGGCCGAGGGCGCGGGGCTGGAAAACCAGAAGACGTAGGACAGCGGCTTGCCGTCGGTGGAAACGCCGGCGCGCAGGGCTGCTTCACGGGCCTTGAAGTCCGCGATCAGCGCCTGGCCGCGGTCGGCGACGTCGAAGATCTGCGAGAGCTCGTCGATCTCCTGATAGAGAAGGTCCATGTTCCACAGTTCTTCGCGGCTGCCGTACTGGTCCTTCACCTCCTCCGTGCTGAGGCAGGTGCTGGGCGACAGGTAGGCCGGGATCTTGAGCCGCTCGAAATCCTCGCGCTTGGCGACCTTGCTGGTCGGGCCGATCAGGCTCGGCAGAGCGGCCGCGACGAAGTCGGGGTCCTGTGCCAGGATCGATTCGAAGGTCGGAAACTCCACCGTCAGCAGCGTCACCTTCTCGTTGGCCGCCGCGAGCTGCGGCAGCACCTTGCTTGGCCAGAAGGCGGTGGCGACCATCTTGTCCTCGAGGCCGAGCAGCAGCATGATTTCGGCGCTGTTCTGGCCAAGCCCGACGGCCCGCTCCGGCGCCTTTTCGAAGGTGACCTTCGCGCCGCAATTGTCGAGGGTCAGCGGATAGCTCGTCGGCGCGGCGAGAGCCGGCGCCACGGCAAATCCGAGCGTGATGCAAAGGCTGGAAACGGCGACAATCGATTTGAATGCGGTCACGAGAAACGTCCTTGTATTCGGCCCAGGGGCCTGTCGGAAAAGGCGGTTGCGGTATAACCCTCCTGCCGCGACAAAAACAAGAGGAATACAATCATATATTCATCGCGGCAGGGAGCCTCCCCCGAAAAGCCCGTCCTCGTTCCTTAGCCAGCTTCGCGCAATGTTCCGGGCGTCTTCTGCGGCATCATTTTTTTTGGAGCAGAACGAATGACTTGTGCAGCTGCGGTTTACGCAGAAGACCCAGATCCCGTGTTTGCAGACGATATCCAGCGCTCCGCCTGGGCGATTGCGGCGCGACACCTGACGGCGGGGCAGAAGGATGTCACGAAGATGATTGCCGACGGCATGCAGCAGGAGCGCACGCGCTGCGTCGACCTCGTCCACGCGGCGCTCGGCGCGGACGCGGACCTCGGCGTCTTCGTCGCAAATCCCCGCTACAACTGGTAGCGCGATGCGGCATCGGCGCACCGGGTGGCAGGCTGCGGCTCCTCGTCCGCAGCGCCCGCACCAGGGAGCCGGCAAAAATGTTCCAACCGTACCGGAAGAGCGGCAACTGCACTCGCGGCCCCGCAGACCGCATGTAAGATACCCCTGCCCGATTGAGAAAGCCGGGCTTTTTCCCCTTATTGCCCTGTCTCGCGACAGGGCTTTTTTTTCGCATCCTATACGGCTGGTCCGGTTCGGGACGGTGAGACGTCAGCTGGCGGTCAACCAGAAAAGGCGGCCGATCTCGACTTGCCGCTTTTCGACGCCATCTTCCATGGGTCGCGCGGACTGTTTGCGCGGCCGGGAGCCTCGGTGCACTCCCCTGCCCCAAACCGGGGCTCCCGTCAGGCGCAATCGTTGGTGCGGTCCGGTCGCATCGACCGGCGGTCGGTGTCGACACAAAAAAACGCGGCCCGGGAGCCGCGTTTCTGAAAGGTTCGTTACGAGCGATCAGGCCGAGAGCTTGGCGGCCAGCTTTGCCACGTAGCCGCCCTGATAGCGGGCGCCGTCGAGTTCCACGGCCGAGGGCTGGCGGGAGCCGTCGCCGTCGGTGATGGTGCTGGCGCCATAAGGCGAGCAACCCTTCACTTCTTCGACGCCCGTCTGCCCCTGGAAGGCATAGGGAAGGCCTGCCACGACCATGCCCTGGGCCAGGAAGGTCGGGAGGAAGCCGAGGATCGTCGATTCCTGACCACCGTGCTGGGTGGCGGTCGAGGTGAAGGCGGAGCCGAGCTTGCCGACGAGCTTGCCCTCGGCCCAGAGACCGCCGGTCTGGTCCCAGAAATTGCGCATCTGCGAAGCCATGGTGCCAAAGCGCGTGCCGGCACCGACGATGATGGCGTCGTATTCAACAAGTTCCGCCACGGTGGCGATTTCCGCCTCCTGGTCGAGCTTGTAGTGCGAAGCCTTGGCGAGGTCTTCAGGAACGAGTTCCGGCACCCGCTTGATGGTGACGTCGGCACCGGCAGAGCGGGCGCCTTCCGCAACGGCCTTGGCCATTGTCTCGATGTGTCCATAGGCGGAATAGTAGAGAACCAGTACCTTGGCCATGCTTCGTCTCCGTTCAGGGTTGGTTTTGCAGAAGTGGGAATTGCTCTAGACGCTTCGCGCCGGGACCGCAGCCCCTGCGCTGGTCGACGCAGTGTTCGCATTTAGAAGACGAACACGGTTGATCCGTCTTCGGTTCCGAAACGAAGAAGATTCTCACCGTCGCACGACAGGCTCTTCTGTCCGGACCGAATCGGGCCTAGGACTGTCAGACCCCATGCAGAACATCAGGACACGCCATGTCACAGACTGCCTCCCCGTCCACGGTCGTCACCGCCGCCATGCTCGCCATCGGCGATGAGCTCCTCTCCGGCCGCACCAAGGACAAGAACATAAGCCACCTCGCCGACGTGCTGACGCTGGCCGGCATCGACCTGAAGGAGGTCCGCATCGTTTCCGACGAGGAGGAGGCGATCGTCGAGGCGCTGAATGCGCTGCGCGGCCGCTACACCTATGTCTTCACCTCGGGCGGGATCGGCCCCACCCATGACGACATCACGGCCGATTCGATCTCCAGGGCCTTCGGGCTGCCGTGCGTTCACGATCCCGATGCGATGCAGTTGCTTGCGGAAATGTACCAGCGCCGCGAAATGGAGTTCACCGAGGCGCGCCAGCGGATGGCCCGCATGCCGAAGGGCGCCCGACACATCGCCAATCCGGTTTCCACGGCGCCCGGGTTCATCGTCGAAAACGTCTATGTCATGGCCGGCGTGCCGCAGGTCTTCCAGGCGATGCTCGACAACGTCCTGCCGGAACTGCGGACGGGATCGAAGATGCTGTCCTGCGCCATCGCATGCCCCTTCGGCGAAGGCGACATCGGAACGCCGCTGGCGGCAATCCAGAAGGCGCATCCGCAGACCAGCATCGGCTCCTACCCCAAGTATGACGGCAAGCGGTTCTCGACCGAAATCGTCGTGAGGGCCAGAGAGCAGGCGGAAGTCGATGCGGCGGTCGCAGACGTGCAGCAGATGGTGCAGGATCTGGAGGAGAAACACCTGGCCCCGAACGGCACCGCGGATGCCTGACGCGTCGTCAATCGGCGGACGAATGGCCCCGGGTTGACCAGCATCAAGGAAGGCGCGAGGCTGCAGGGCCAGATTGGCGCAGACGGACAGGAACAGTTCAGGGGAGAGACCATGACCTACAAGACGATCGTCGCCATTCTCGACACGCCGGCGCATGCGGCGCAGATCACCGATTTCGCCTTGTCGGTGGCGGCAGGCTTCGACGCGCATGTGCTCGCCATCCATGCCGAGACGCTGGCGGCCGTGCCGCTGATCGCGCCGATGGAGATCCCCGATCCGGCCGCCATCGAGGCCCTGCAGGCGATGGCGCGGCGGGAAACTGCCGATGTGGAGAAGATCTTCCGGGAGCGGGTCGCCCGCGACACCGTCCCTTCCGACTGGCGCAGCTTCGTCTCGCCGGCCGGCTACGCCTCGTCCTCGGTGCTCGAGACCATCCGGGCCGCAGACCTGATCATCGCCAGCCAGGGCGATCCGGCGAGCGAAAGCCGCTCCGAGCTCGAAAGCCTGCTCTTCGACAGCGGGCGGCCCGTGCTCCTCGTGCCCTACATCATGAAGGTGCCGAAGGCGATCCGGCGCGTGATGATCGCCTGGAACGGCTCCCGCGAGGCGGCGCGCGCGACCTTCGATGCCCTGCCGCTCCTGAAGAAGGCCGACAGCGTCGAGATCTTCTGCGTCGATCCGCCGGAGAGGCCCAACCAGCTTCCGGACATGGCCGGCGTCGAGCTTGCCGCGGCGCTTGCCCGCCACGGCGTCAACGTCACGCTCACCGCCCAGGAAGGCGGCGGGGTGTCGGCGGCGGATGCGATCGAGAACCGGCTGTCCGACAACAGCGTCGACCTTCTGGTCATGGGCGCCTACGGCACGTCGCGGTGGTGGGAAATGCTGTTTGGCGGCGTCACCCGCAGCCTGCTCGAATCGATGACCGCCCTGTCCCTGATGTCGCGGTAACCACCGCGGCCGACAGTCTTGCCTTCGGCGCGGATTCCCGGCTAAGAGCGAGGGCACTTCCTGTGCTCTCGCGAATGGCCCTCTCATGTCTCTTCCAGAAAAAGCCTTCCCCCTCTCCTGGGATCAATTCCACCGTGATGCGCGGGCGCTCGCCTGGCGCCTGGCCGGGATGGGCCAGGAGTTCCGCGCCATCGTCTGCATCACCCGCGGCGGGCTGGTGCCGGCTGCCATCATCTCCCGCGAGCTCAACATCCGGCTGATCGAGACGGTGTGCATCGCCTCCTACCACGACTACGTCAACCAGGGCGAAATGAACCTGCTGAAGGGCGTGACATCCGAGCTGTCGGTAAATGGCGGCGAAGGCGTGCTCGTCGTCGACGACCTGACGGATACGGGCAAGACCGCCTCGGAAGTGCGCGGCATGCTGCCGAAGGCGCATTTTGCCTGCGTCTACGCCAAGCCCTCCGGCGTGCCGATGATCGATACCTTCGTCACCGAGGTCAGCCAGGACACCTGGATCTATTTCCCCTGGGACATGGGCTTTGCCTATCAGGAGCCGATCGCCAAGGGCCCCAAGGGCTGAGCCGAGGCCGCGCCGGTCGTTCTTTTTTTGCCTTGTGGGGCGGACGGCCGCCAATCCGGATTCCGCTTGCGAACCAATCTGCAACACCTGCTTCTTGATATGCTCCCGCGTCCTGCGGGGGCTGTGGACGAGGCCGCGCCTCAAGGCCCGTCCGGTTGCAACTGTCGCCCGCAACTGCCTGACTTATCTGATTCTTTTTACTGTCCCCGTTTTCCACAGGCTCACCACACAATATCTTGTGGTTAAAAAAGTATGCCGATCTACGGCTTGACGAATCTGGTGGCGGGGAGGAGATTGGCCGACGTGTTGCAGCGGCGGCGGAACCGGAGCTAACGAGGCCGGTTCTTTCTTCGAGTTCAGACGGAAACGATGGTGGCAGGCGGCTTTGAGGGCCGACCGGCCAAAGCGATTTTCTTTGTCTTTTTTTGATCTGCCAAAGCGCATGGAGCGCTGGTAAAAAGAGGCCGTTAACGCTATATTTAGTGTTGCAGCCGACCATCAACACAAGATACAGGTTGGACATCCCAGATGATTCACCTGGACCACATGATTTCCCCGGCTGCCCATGATGGCGAGCCGCCGGGACGGATATTTGCGCCCTGAGACGGGCCACAGACGAGGGACACAAGGCAATGCGGATCGAACGTCGTTTCACCAAGCCCGGCCAGGGCGCCTATGCGGACATCGCCTTCCGAAAGGGGATCAGCGAGATCCGCAATCCGGACGGCTCGATCGTCTTCCGGCTGGCCGATATCGACGTCCCGGCGCAGTTCTCGCAGGTGGCGACCGACGTTCTGGCGCAGAAGTATTTCCGCAAGGCCGGCGTTCCGGCGCGGCTGAAGAAGGTCGAGGAGAACGACGTCCCTTCGTTCCTCTGGCGTTCCGTCGCCGACGAAAAGGCCCTGAAGGATCTGCCCGAGGACGAGCGCTACGGTTCTGAAACCGATGCTCGCCAGGTCTTCGATCGTCTCGCCGGCACCTGGACCTACTGGGGCTGGAAGGGCAAGTATTTCACCTCTGAGGAAGATGCCGCCGCCTTCAAGGACGAGCTTGCCTACATGCTCGCCACCCAGCGCGTCGCACCCAACTCGCCGCAGTGGTTCAACACCGGCCTGCACTGGGCCTATGGCATTGACGGCCCCGGCCAGGGCCATTTCTACGTCGACCCCTTCACCGGCAAGCTCACGAAGTCGAAGTCCTCCTACGAGCACCCGCAGCCGCATGCCTGCTTCATCCAGTCCGTCGGCGACGACCTCGTCAACGAGGGCGGCATCATGGATCTCTGGGTCCGTGAAGCCCGTCTCTTCAAGTATGGCTCCGGCACCGGCTCCAACTTCTCCTACCTGCGCGGCGAAGGCGAAAAGCTGTCGGGCGGCGGCAAGTCGTCGGGCCTGATGAGCTTCCTGAAGATCGGCGACCGGGCTGCCGGCGCCATCAAGTCGGGCGGCACGACGCGCCGCGCCGCCAAGATGGTGGTGGTCGACATCGACCATCCGGATATCGAGGAATACATCAACTGGAAGGTCAAGGAAGAGCAGAAGGTCGCAGCGCTCGTGACCGGCTCGAAGATCGTCGCCAAGCACCTGAAGGCGATCATGAAGGCCTGCGTCAACTGCGACGGCGACAACGACGCCTGCTACGACCCGAACCAGAACCCGGCGCTGAAGCGCGAGATCAAGGCCGCCAAGAAGGACCAGGTTCCGGAAAACTACGTCAAGCGCGTCATCCAGTTCGCCCGCCAGGGCTACAAGGACCTCGAGTTCAAGACCTATGACACCGACTGGGATTCGGAAGCCTATCTGACCGTCTCCGGCCAGAACTCCAACAATTCCGTCTCGCTGAAGGATGACTTCCTGCGCGCCGTCGAGAATGATGGCGAGTGGAACCTGACCGCCCGCAAGGACGGCCGCGTGATGAAGACGCTGAAGGCGCGCGAGCTCTGGGAGCAGATCTCCTACGCCGCCTGGGCCTCGGCCGATCCGGGCCTGCATTTCAACACGACGATGAACGACTGGCACACCTGCCCGGCGGCCGGCCCGATCCGCGCGTCAAACCCGTGCTCGGAATACATGTTCCTCGACGATACGGCCTGCAACCTGGCCTCGCTGAACCTCCTGCAGTTCAAGGATGCCGGCTCCAAGCGCATCAACATCACCGACTACGAGCATGCGGTGCGCCTGTGGACCGTCGTCCTGGAAGTCTCCGTGATGATGGCGCAGTTCCCGTCCAAGGAAATCGCCGAGCTCTCCTACCAGTACCGCACGCTCGGCCTCGGCTATGCCAATATCGGCGGCCTGCTGATGTCGACCGGCATCCCCTACGACTCGACGGAAGGCCGCGCCATCGCCGGCTCGCTGACTGCGATCATGACCGGCATCGCCTATGCGACATCCGCCGAGATCGCCTCGGAACTCGGCCCCTTCCCCGGCTTTGCCCCCAACCGCGACAACATGCTGCGCGTCATGCGCAACCATCGCCGCGCCGCCTACGGTGAATCGGCCGGCTACGAAGGCCTCTCCGTCAATCCGGTGCCGCTCATCCATGCGGAAAATCCGGACCAGGATCTCGTCGCCCACGCAAAGGCTGCCTGGGACAAGGCGATCGCGCTCGGCGAACAGCACGGCTACCGCAATGCCCAGACGACCGTGATCGCGCCGACCGGCACGATCGGCCTCGTCATGGACTGCGACACGACCGGCATCGAGCCCGATTTCGCGCTCGTCAAGTTCAAGAAGCTCGCCGGCGGCGGCTACTTCAAGATCATCAACGGTGCGGTTCCGGAAGCGCTGCGCACGCTCGGCTATTCCGAAAGCCAGCTGGCGGAGATCGAGGCCTATGCGGTCGGCCACGGCAACATCAACCAGGCGCCCGGCGTCAACCCCGGCTCGCTGAAGGCCAAGGGCTTCACCGACGAGAAGATCGAGGCGATCAACGGCGCGACCAAGGCTGCCTTCGACATCAAGTTCGTCTTCAACCAGTGGACGCTCGGGGCCGACTTCCTGAAGGAGACCCTGAAGGTTTCCGACGAGCAGCTCGCCGACATGAGCTTCAACCTGCTCGAGCACATCGGCTTCTCGAAGAAGGAGATCGAGGCGGCCAACATCCACGTCTGCGGTGCCATGACGCTCGAAGGCGCGCCCTTCCTGAAGGACGAGCATCTCGCCGTCTTCGATTGCGCCAACCCCTGCGGCAAGATCGGCAAGCGCTACCTCTCGGTCGAAAGCCACATCCGCATGATGGCGGCTGCCCAGCCGTTCATCTCGGGCGCCATCTCCAAGACGATCAACATGCCGAACGAGGCAACCGTCGAGGATTGCGGCGCGGCCTACATGCTGTCCTGGAAGCTCGCACTCAAGGCCAACGCGCTTTACCGCGACGGCTCGAAGCTCTCCCAGCCGCTCAACGCCTCGCTGATCGAGGACGAGGACGACGAGGATGATGCCGTCGACAACCTGATGCAGATGCCGGCAGCCGCTGCCGCCGTCACCGTGTCTGAGCGGATCGTCGAGCGGATCGTCGAACGGCTGGTGCGCGAGCAGGAAAAGCTGCCGACCCGTCGCAAGGGCTATACCCAGAAGGCCAAGATCGGCGGCCACACCATCTTCCTGCGCACCGGTGAATATGACGACGGGCGGCTCGGCGAAATCTTCCTCGACATGAACAAGGAAGGCTCCTCGCTGCGGGCGCTGATCAACAACTTCGCCATCTCGGTGTCGCTCGGCCTGCAATACGGCGTGCCGCTGGAGGAATATGTGGAGGCCTTCACCTTCACCAAGTTCGAACCGGCCGGCATCGTCCAGGGCAATGACGCGATCAAGAACGCCACCTCGATCCTCGACTACGTGTTCCGCGAACTGGCCGTCTCCTATCTCGGCCGCAACGACCTGGCTCATGTCGACCAGTCTGATTTCTCGTCGACCACGCTCGGCAAGGGCTACAAGGAAGGCAAGACCAACCTGGTTTCGACCGGCTGGACGCGCGGCCACAAGCCGACACTCGTCTCCGGCGGCCTGTCGTCGGGCGAACCCAAGGGAGCCGCGACGGCTGCCCCCGCCAAGGCCAGCCATGGCGGCAGCGTCACCTCCTTCTCGGGCTCGGCAGCCCGCAAGCTGGACGTGACTGCGGCGATCTCGACCTCCGAAGTCGTCTCCTTCAAGCGCGACTACGAGGAACGCGCCGCCGAACTGGCCGAAGAGGTTGTCTCCGAGATGTACGAGGAGCTTGCCACGGAAACGCAGCAGGCCTCGACCGCCCTCTTCTCCGACAAGGCGGCCGACGACGCAGCCGCCGCCAAGGCGGAATCCAAGAAGAAGGAAACCGAACGCCGCATGCGCTCGATCGCGCAGGGCTACACGGGCAACATGTGCTCCGAGTGCCAGAACTTCACGATGGTGCGCAACGGCACCTGCGAGAAGTGCGACACGTGCGGTGCCACGAGCGGGTGCAGCTGATCGGGGAGCCGAGGGGCTGCTGTAGTGAATTGGAAAGCCCAGGGACCACGTCCCTGGGCTTTCGTCCTTTCAGGCTTGGAAGTTGCCGTCCGAAGATGTGTTGCGTCGCCGACCTCTTCGATGAAGAGTCCATTTTGCGGTAACGCGTCACAAGCAACGTCGCGAACGAATTGAAGCACTTGCGCAGGAGATCTCTGACCGTTGGGATCCGATTGTCGGGCGCTTCCAAGCGGGACCGGTGACCGTTACTCTCTCATTGAAAATGATAATAGCTTCCAGCCATTCATCAGGAATGTTCCGACGCCACTACTGGAAACCCGTAGTCACCCATGCTAGAATTCGAATGGGATGAGCAGAAGGCTGTAGCCAATCTCTCCAAGCATGGCATCAGCCTTGCTGACGCGGCCGCTGTTTTCGAGGACCCTTTCGCGCTCGATATGGAAGAGCGGTCAATGGAATACGGTGAAGTCAGGCGACGCATCATCGGAGTGGGTCACGGCCGCTTTCTCACAGTGATCTATACCGAGCGTGGGGATAGGATCCGCCTCATCTCCGCCAGAAAGGCGACGCGGCCGGAACGCCGGGAGTATGACGATGCAAGATGGTGAGACACCTCACTCCGACTGGGCCTACCTTGACGCCATGACCGACGCGGAAGCGGAAGCCAATGCGCTGGCCGATCCAGACAATCCGCCGCTGACGCAAGCACAGTTGCGCGCCGCGCCGCGCATGCCGCAGGTGAGAGTGATCCGCCGCGCACTCGGCCTGACGCAGGAAGAATTCGCGCTGCGATACGAAATCCCGCTCGGCACGCTGCGCGACTGGGAACAAGGCCGATCCGAGCCGGACCAGCCGGCACGGGCCTATCTGAAAGTGATCGCCAACGATCCGGACGGAACAGCCAATGCACTCCGCAAGGTGCCGGCCTGAGCCGGAAACAGCACCGCGGATGGATGCCCTACCGTACCGATCCCACCAGCATGTCGCCGCGGCTCTCGATGCTCAGCCAGCGGCCGGTATCGCGTGACGACTGGCGCTTGACGTAGACATAGCCGGTCTCGTTCCACCGCCGGACCTTCGGGTCGAGATTGTCCAGGACGAAGTCGCCGTCGGCCGTGCGCACCGTCAGGATCGCATGCCCCTCCCCGTCCGGCTTGCGGACCACCGTGAGGAGAAGATTGGACAGTGAGAAGCCCTTGGCCGCCAGTTCCCTGCGCTTCAGGAGGGCAAAGTCCTCGCAGTCGCCTTCGGTCACCGGATAGGTCCAGACCTCCTCGCGCCCGTAGATCAGCTTGTCGCGCTTCGGCGTGATGCGCGCGTTAACGGAGGTGTTGACGCGCTCGATCTCGGCCCATCGCTCCGGGGTGAGCTTGCGCGGCGGGGCGGACGGCAGGCGCTGGCTGCACTCGGCCCGGTTCAGCTTGCAGAACTCGTAGTGCCCGATCGGCTGCGACGTGAGCTTGCCCACCACCATGCTCACGCCGGCACCGGACCCGGACGCCGCCACGCCCGGAAGACACACCACGGCCGCTGCGGCAACTACCGCCTTCAAAACGAGAGAAAGTTTCATCCGCCGTTCCCCTGATTCTTAAAAGAAATCTAAAGGAACGATGACGGTCTCCGCAATTTACGAACTCTTACCTGTTATCTTTCGTGCAGGCGCTATATCCCGGCTGCCGACACCGATGGGAACGGCGTCGCGCACCGTGCAGATTGACCGTGCAGATTGCTTGCGCATCGACCATGCGATGGGGACAGTATCCGGCCTCGGCAGGAAATCCGCATGGCTCGGGAAACTTTGGCTTCGCCAGCCGTTTCCACGCCAGAAAACCCATGGAGTGCCCCATGAAGCCGTTTTACCTTCTGACGCTTGCCGCCCTTCTCGCCGGCTGTACGACCGCAAGCCAGCTCGAACCGATCCCCGGGAGCCTGATCTATGGCGGCCAGCCGGAGACGCGACGCACCAAGGCGCCGATCGGAAGCACCGCCACCCATCGGTTCCGGGATCAGTTCGGCCAGGAATGGCAGGAGCGCTATGTGATCGCGCCGGACCGCTCGCTGCGGCTCGTCGACCGGCAGCGGATCGAATATCCGTTGGACTGAGCGGCGGAGCAGCCAGGTGGAGGGCGGGACCGGCAAGAAGCCGGCCCCAACGGCCTCAGGGGCCTTCCATGGAGTAGCCGGCACCGCGAACGGTCCGGATGACATCCTGCATGTTGGAGAAGTTCAGGGCCTTGCGCAGGCGCCCGACGTGGACGTCGACCGTGCGTTCGTCGACGTAGATGTCGTGGCCCCAGACGCCGTCGAGCAGCTGCGCGCGGGAATAGACGCGGCCAGGAGACGTCATCAGGAACTCCAGCAGGCGGAACTCGGTCGGCCCCAGGCGCACTTCGCGGCTCTTGCGGTGGACGCGATGGGTCTCGCGATCGAGCTCGATGTCGCCGCAACGCAGCACGGCCGACAGCACCTCGGGCTTGGAGCGGCGCAGCATCGCCTTCACGCGGGCCATCAGCTCCGGTGTCGAGAAGGGCTTGACCACATAATCGTCGGCGCCGGTGGAGAGGCCGCGGATGCGCTCGCTCTCCTCACCGCGTGCCGTCAACATCAGGATCGGCAGGCGCTCGGTCTCGCGGCGCATGCGAAGCCGCCGGCACAGTTCGATGCCGGAAACGCCGGGCAGCATCCAGTCCAGGATCAGAAGGTCGGGAACACGTTCCTGAAGCCGCATTTCGGCCTCGTCGCCCTTGGTGACCGTCTCCACCTCATAGCCTTCGGCTTCAAGATTGTAGCGAAGAAGCACGCTCAGCGCCTCTTCGTCTTCTACCACCGTAATTCTTGGCTGCATGCGTGTCTCCGTCCGTCCTAATCGTCGCTCAGGATCGTGCTGAGCGTGTTGGACCGATCGTCCTTGGGGCGTTCGCCCTCGGGCTGCTCGCCCGTCGCCATGTAGTAGATGGTCTCGGCGATGTTAGTGGCATGGTCGCCGATCCGCTCGATGTTCTTGGCGCAGAACAGCAGATGCGTGCAGCTGGTGATGTTGCGCGGATCTTCCATCATGTAGGTGAGGAGTTCGCGGAACAGCGAGGTGTAGATCGCGTCGATCTCCTCGTCGCGCTGGCGAATGGCTTCGGCCTTCTCCACCGAACGGGTGACATAGACGTCGAGCACGTCCTTCAGCTGGATCAGCGCCAGTTCCGAGAGATGCTCCAGGCCGCGGGCGAGATTGCGCGGGATGCCGCTCTCCTGAACGGCGATGACGCGCTTGGCGGTGTTCTTGCCGAGATCGCCCACCCGCTCGAGGTCGGCGGCAATGCGCAGCGACCCGATGACTTCGCGCAGGTCGGAAGCCATCGGCTGGCGCTTGGCGATGGTGACGATCGCCTTCTCGCCGATCTCGCGCTCGGCGTTGTCGAGGATGACGTCGTCGGAAATCACCTTCTGGGCGAGAGCCGCATCCGAGTTCACCAGCGCCCGGACGGCGTCGGCGCACATCTGCTCGGCAAGGCCGCCCATTTCGGAGATGCGGCGCGTCAGAAACTTCAGTTCGTCATCATAGGCGGAGGTAATATGGGTCGATGGCATTATTTGGTCCTCGCTAGCTTCGCGTCAGGCTGCCGAAAGCGGATCAACCGAAGCGGCCCATGATGTAGTCCTGCGTGCGCTGATCGCTGGGGTTGGTGAACATCTTGTCGGTATCGTCCTCTTCCACCAGGTTGCCGAGGTGGAACATCGCCGTGCGCTGCGAAACGCGTGCCGCCTGCTGCATGGAGTGGGTGACGATGACGATCGAATAGTTCGCCCGCAGTTCGTGGATCAGTTCCTCGACTCTGGCGGTAGCGATCGGGTCGAGCGCCGAGCACGGCTCGTCCATCAGGATGACTTCCGGCGAAACGGCAACGGCACGCGCGATGCAGAGGCGCTGCTGCTGGCCACCGGAAAGGCCGGTGCCGCTCTCCTGCAGACGGTCCTTGACCTCGCTCCAGAGGCCGGCCTTCTGAAGGCTCGCCTCGACGATCTGATCCAGTTCGGCCTTCGAGCGCGCCAGTCCGTGGATGCGCGGTCCGTAGGCCACATTCTCGTAGATCGACTTCGGGAACGGGTTCGGTTTCTGGAACACCATGCCGACGCGGGCGCGCAGTTCCACCACGTCGATATCCGGATCGTAGATGTCCTTGCTGTCGAGGGTCAGCAGGCCGGTGACCTTGGCGCCCTGGATGGTGTCGTTCATCCGGTTCAGGCAGCGCAGGAAGGTGGACTTGCCGCAGCCGGACGGGCCAATCAGCGCCGTCACCGTGTTGTTGCGAACACCGAGATTGACATCGAAGAGTGCACGCTTCTCACCGTAGTAGACCGACACGTCTTTGCCGACCATCTTGTAGTTGACTTCGTTCATCTTTTTTACCAGAGCCTTCTCAGCAGCAGCGTCGGACAACATATTCATATCGTGCTCTCCTTTACCACCGGCGCTCGAAGCGGCGGCGAAGAATTATCGCAATCAGGTTCATGAACAGCAGAAATACCAGAAGCACGATGATGGCGCCGGAGGCGCGTTCGAAGAACGCCGGATCGCCGCGCTGGGTCCAGTTGTAGACCTGGACCGGCAAGGCCGATGCCGGATCGAAGAAGCCCTCGGGCGGACCGGCGGGATATTCGCGCACGAAGGCCACCATGCCGATCAGCAGCAGCGGCGCGGTTTCGCCCAGCGCCTGCGCGAGGCCGATGATGGTCCCGGTCAGGATGCCCGGCATGGCGAGCGGCACGACGTGATGGAAGATCGCCTGCATCTTCGATGCTCCGACCCCAAGGGCCGCATCGCGGATCGACGGCGGCACGGCCTTCAGGGCGGCGCGGGTCGCGATGATGATCGTCGGCAGCGTCATCAACGTCAGCACGAGGCCGCCCACCACGGGAGCAGACTGCGGCAGGCCGACGAAGTTGATGAAGACCGCGAGGCCGAGAATACCGAAGACGATCGACGGCACCGCCGCGAGGTTGGCGATATTCACCTCGATCAGGTCGGTGAGACGGTTCCTCGGCGCAAACTCCTCCAGATAGATGGACGCGGCGACACCGATCGGCAGGGAAAGCACCAGCACGATCAGCATCATGTAGAGCGAACCGAGGATGGCGACGCCGAGGCCGGCGGCTTCCGGTCGCGTGTCGGATGCGTCGGGATTGGTGAAGAAGTCCCAGTTGAAGCGGGTCGTCAGGATGCCCGCTTCCTTCAGCTCGTCGGCCAGCATCAGCTGCTCGGGCGAGACATTGCGGTCGAGCTCGGCGCTCGCCATCGTGACACGGCCCTTGTAGTAGCCGTCGATACGACCGGAGGCGAGCAGGTTGAACTCCACGGTCTCGCCGATCTGCGAGGGATCGTTGAGCACGTAGCGGCGCAGCATGGCCGGCTCTTCGCCGGAGATCAGGTCGGCGGCGTCATCCGCGTCGATCCCCGTGAGGCCACGCTCCGCCATGGCCGCAGCAAGCGAGTCCTCGATCAGAGGCGCATAGCCGAATGTCGAGACCTTGGAGATCTCCTCGATGTCGCGTGCCCCCGACTTGTCGAGGCGGGCGGGGTCGAGATAGATATCGAGGGTGATATAGGTCTGGCGGAAGGTCGAAGCGCCGTTCGCGAAGATGGAGACCAGCAGGCCGACCAGCGCCAGGACGCCGATGGCGACGGCAATCAGTCCCATCAGCCGGAAGCGACGTTCCGATGCATTGCGGCGGCGGGTCCGCGCCTCGCTGGCAGACGGCGACTTCGCAGGGGTTGCGGCGGTCATATCGGTCATTCGTACTGCTCCCGGTATCTGCGCACGATGTAAAGGGCCAGTACGTTGAGCCCAAGGGTAATCACGAAGAGGGTGAGGCCGAGCGCGAAGGCAACCAGCGTCTCAGGGCTGGCGAATTCGGTATCGCCGGTCAGCTGACTGACGATCTTCACCGTCACGGTCGTCATCGCCTCGAAGGGATTGAGGTCGAGCCTGGCGGCTGCACCGGCACCGAGGACCACGATCATGGTCTCACCGATGGCGCGGCTTGCGGCCAGCAGGATGGCGCCGACGATGCCCGGCAGCGCGGCCGGCAGGATGACCCTCTTGATGGTCTCCGACTGGGTGGCGCCCAGAGCATAGGAACCGTCGCGCATCGCCTGGGGCACGGCATTGATGATGTCGTCGGACAGCGAGCTGACGAACGGGATGATCATCACGCCCATGACGAGGCCGGCGGTCAGAACCGACGAGGAGGAACTCCCCAGCCCGAGCGGCTGCGCGATCCAGTCGCGCAGGAAGGGGCCGAAGGTAATCAGCGCGAAAAGACCGTAGACGATGGTCGGAATGCCGGCGAGCACTTCGATGGCTGGCTTGGCGAAGCTGCGCAGGGTCGAACCCGCGTAATCGGCAAGATAGATCGCGATCATCAGGCCGACCGGGACCGCCACCAGCAGCGCCACCAGCGATACGTAGAGCGTACCCCAGAGCAGCGGCAGGATGCCGAGATCGGAACCGCCGCGGAACTGCGGGTTCCAGACCGTGGAGAAGAAGAACTCCGATGCCGGATACAGCTTGAAGAAGTTGATGGTTTCGAACACCAGCGAGAAGACGATGCCGACGGTCGTGAGAATGGCGATCGTGGACGAGCCGATCAACAGAGCCTGAACGAAGTTCTCGCTGACGTTGCGGGCGCGCATCCTCGGCTCGATCCGTCTCATCGACCACGCAAGGAGGCCGAGAGCCAGTCCGATGACGGCAACCGTCATCATCAGACGGCCGATATCTGCGCCCTGGCGATAGGCTTTCGCAGCTTCATACACTTCCTGCGGCACATCGCCGGCCAGCGCTACACCAACCTCAGCCATGCGGGCGCGGATCGTGGTGAAGTCGACCTCGCCGCTGTTGAGGGCTTCTTCGCTGAGCTCGGTATTGGCGAGGACGGCATCGAGCCCGCCTGCGATCTGTCGCACGTCCGACATCACGAGGCTCAAGGCGCCGCCTTGCGGGATCACGCTGTCGGGGATCATGTCGCTGACGCGACTTTCGATGATGATCGGCTGCACGAACAGCCAGGCAACCATGAGAAGCAATGCAGGGACGGCAGTGAACAGAGCGACGGTCTGTCCGTAATAGCCCGAAAGAGAGTGAAGCTTCACTCCGCTTTTCGCGGATGCGGCAACGGCTCGACGCCTGCCAAAAAAATAGCCGAGTGCCGCGAGCACCAGGACAACGAGGACAATGCTGCCAACGCTCATCTAGCCCATACCCTTCACAAACGGGAAACTGGCGGCGCAGATGTTGCGCCGCCAGAAGGGATTGCCGAATTAGTTCAGCGAACCCATCGGGGTGCGGTTCTTAACGGCTTCCTGCGTCTTGGCAAGCTCCGGATCGGAAACCAGGCCGTATTCAGCAAGCGGACCGTTCGGGCCAGCGATCTCGTCCGAGACGAAGAACTCTACGTATTCCTGCAGACCCGGGATAACGTCCAGGTGAGCGTTCTTGACGTAGAAGTAGAGCGGGCGCGAAACCGGGTATTCGCCGGCAGCGATCGTCTCGACGGTCGGCTCGACGCCGCCCATGGTGGCGACACGCAGCTTGTCGGTGTTGTTCTGGTAGAAGGACAGACCGAAGACGCCGATGGCGTTCTTGTTGGCGTCGATGCGCGACAGGGTCTCGGTGTAGTCGCCGTCGATGTCGACCGAAACGCCGTCCGTGCGGAGCTGCATGCAAGCCTTGGCAGCAGCCTTCTTGTCGCCGGCATTTTCAGCAGCAAGAGCTTCGAACGTGCCGTTCTCCTCGCAGCCCGCTACGATGACCTTCTCGTCGAAGACTTCGCGGGTGCCGTGCTTGGTGCCGGGGATGAAGGCCAGGATTGGCTGCTCCGGCAGGTCGGAACGGATGTCGCTCCAGTTCTTGTTCGGGTTCTCGACGAGCTTGCCGTCCTTGACAACCTTGGCAGCCAGAGCGGCGTGCCAGTCAGCAGGCGTGAAGGCATATTCCGCACCGTTGATGTCGGAAGCGAAGACGATGCCGTCGTAGCCGATGCGAACTTCCTGGATCTCGGCAACGCCGTTGGCCTTGCAGGTGTCGATGTCAGACTGGCTGATGCGCGAGGAGGAGTTGGCGATGTCGATGGTGTTCTCGCCCACGCCTTCGCAAAGCTTCTTGCGGCCTGCGCCAGAACCGCCGGACTCGACGACCGGGGTCGGATGCTCGAAGTTTTCGCCGAAGGCTTCAGCGACGATCGAGGCATATGGCAGAACCGTGGAGGAGCCTGCGATCTGGATCTGGTCACGCGCAGCGGCAACGCCCGAGGTTGCCATCATGATTGCGGCAACCGCGCAGCTTCCAAGATACTTCTTCATGGATTTTCTCCCTAAGAATTCGGATTGACGCTTTGGCGTCGGGTTCCGTCTATAGGGCCTCCATTACAGTTTTGTGACAGTTTCATATCACTTGTCTGACGATCGCGGCAGGCCCCTTCCGCCGCACCCTCCAGGGGCGCGGGCCTCAGCCGAGCCGCGTCGTGGCAACCAGCACCAGCGCCGTTATCCCGATCACCAGACTGGCGCCGACGAGCAGCGCCGGCAGCGGGAGGACCAGTGGCAGACACAGCATGACGACCGCAAAGCCCGCGTCGATGGCGAGGTGCGCCGGCATGGTGAGATAGGGCTTCCAGCCCAGTTCGTAATCGGTCATCAGCGCATAGAGAATGGCAAAGGCACCCAATAGGATGAACGCAAGGAAGGCAATGCCCTCCACATCGCCGACCATGGCGAGCGTTATCATGCCGATGCCGACCCCATAGTCGGCAATTCCGTGTACCAGCGTCGGTATGAAGCGCATTGTCCTTCTCCCTGCCCCGCAAACGACGTATCCGCCGCAGGTCCGTCCATGCGGAGGAACGCAGACATAAAAGGGGGCGAACCGCCCCCTTCCCTATCGCTACCTCTGCAGCATGTTGCTAGTCCGCAGACGGCTCAGAGCCGGCTTGCCGTCTCCTGCATCCAGGCGCGGTGGCGCTGCTCGTCGGCCAGCGCCTTCTCGAAGAACGCCTTCGACTTCGGCATGGCCTCCTGATGCTGCGACGCACGCTCATAGGCGGTGACGGTGTCGTCTTCGTTGGTCTTCATCGCCTTCAGGATCGCGCCATCGCCCATCATGTCGGCCATGGCGATCTTGCCGGTCGTCAGCATCTGCTTCATGTCGCCCTCGGTCGGCGCGTCGATGGCGAGTTCGCGGGCCATCTCGTTCAGCACGTCGAGATGCTGCAGGTGGTCCTGGCGGAAGCTTTCCACCTGGCTGCTCAGCGTCTTGTCGTCGAGCCGCTCGATCGTCGATTCATAGGCGGCGATCGCGTCGCGCTCGAGGTAGATCAGGTTGGTGACCAGCTTTTCGATGCTGGATTCATTGCCGACCATGGTGACCATGTCTGTGCTCCTTCGTTTCCGTTGACACAGGCCCTCCAACCAGCCGGCCGCCGCAGCGTTCCAAGGCGGACGCATAAACAACAGCTTTCGGATGAAAAGCTGGTCCGGCGAGCGCCGAAGCGGCGCCGGCGGCTTTCCGGTCTGTCGTGCAGGATATCGATCGGAGCAAGGGACGTGTGTGACGCGAGCCGCAGCAGGCGTCCCGCGTCTGTGCACGGTCATCCTCGGGCATGCAGATGTGGGTGCGGTGTTCGACAGGCTGCCTCGGTGGAGGCGTCCGCAAGCGCCATGCCGGCCGTCCGTGAAGGCGGGCCTCGCCCGGCGCCAGGAGCACGGGGCGCAAGCCTTCGCCGCGGGATCCACCTCCCCGCGGGGGGGAGGTGGATTTCTTGGAGGAGATTAGAACCTGTAGTTCACGCCTGCCTTGATCGTATGGTCGCTGACGTTCGTCTCGGAGGTCGAGACGCCGTTGAAGCTGCGCACGTCGCCGGTGCGGGTGTAGTTGTATTCCACCCGGCCGGAGATCTGCTCGTTGAACTTCTGCTCGACGCCGGCGCCGACCAGCCAGCCCGGCTTCCAGCCGTCGGGGCCCTGGGCGTTGCCGCTGTCGCGCAGGCTCGTCATCGCACCACCTGCGGTGCCGTAGACCAGCGTGTCACCGAGCGGTGCACCGACCTTGGCCTTGGCTGCAATGCGGTGGCGTTCCTTCAGCTGACCGCCGGGAACGTCGACTTCCGTGTCGCCCATGTGGGAGAGTTCCAGTTCGCCGCCGACAACGGCACCGCCCATTTCGGCGTTATAGCCGGCCTGGACGCCGCCCATGAATTCCTTGTCGCCCGAGAACGGGCTCATGCTTTCGGAGCCGGTTCCGGCGTGGAGACCGACGTAGGCACCGGTCCAGCCGCCGGTGGACGCTGCAGGCGCCTCATAGGCCGGAGCAGGATCGGAATAGGTGAGGTCCGCAGCCATGACAGGCGTGGCGGCAAATGCAGCGGCAATCGCCAGGGCGAAGGGCGTCGTGTTCATGAAGGTTACTCCGTACAGCGCCCGCATCTTCTCATGCAGGCAATTACTCAGGTTACAGACTTCCGGCAGCGACCGCCCCAACAGCCCTCGTGGCACCACCGGCAAGCTTCGTTCAATATGTCGGAAATCCTTAAAGGCTTTGTTAATTTTGTCCGTCGCGACGGCCAGTTCTTGAGCGACGCAGGTCACGAAAACGAGAGGATGCTTCGAGGGCGGGGCTTCGCCTGTCCACGTCGGGACGAGGGCCGACTGCGGTACCCGCCACCCACCAAAACTGCGCACCACCCACCAAATATCAACCACTTACCCCCATCCAGATTCACCTTGCTCCAACCCGTGCCCATAATCCCCCCGTTCCGCTCGGATACACCGGCAGGCGTGCCGGCGAGGTGGAGCCGGCGCCGGTGG
>JOKI01000022.1 GCA_000722615.1 Pseudorhizobium pelagicum
CGGAACGTCGCGAAGAGCGCCGCCAGGAGATGGCCCAGAACAACGGCGATGACGCGGATGACAGCAACGATCGTCCCGGCCGCCGCGGCGACCATGCAGATCGCCGTCACGAAGGTGGACGCATGGGCATGCATCACGGCGGACGCATGGGCCCGCAGATGGGTGGAATGCAGCTGATCCGTCAGGCGGACACCGACGAGAACGGCCAGTTCAGCAAGGCTGAAGTGACCGCTGCCGTGGACAAGCTGTTTGCCCGCATGGACCGCAACGAAGACGGCGTCATCAGCATCGACGACATGCCGGACCGCCCTTTCTAGTCACCAGTCCCCCAGACTAGTACGGTTCGTCATCAACCCGCCCCACCGCCTGGGGCGGGTTTTCTTTTGGCTTAGTGCTCGTAGAAGTCGGCGACGATCTTCCAGGCCTCGTCGGCCGTTTCAACGAAGCTGATCAGCTCGAGATCTTCCGGCGCGATCGTACCGAAATCCGCCAGCGCCTGCCAGTTCACCATGGTGTTCCAGAACTCCTTGCCGAACAGGACAAAGGGAATGCGCTCCATGCGGCGCGTCTGGATCAGCGTCAGCGCCTCGAACATCTCGTCCATGGTGCCGAAGCCGCCCGGGAAGATGATGATGGCCTTCGCCCGCATCATCAGATGCATCTTGCGGACGGCGAAATAGTGGAAATTGAAGCTGAGCTCCGGCGTCACATAGGGATTGGGCGCCTGCTCGTGCGGCAGGACCACGTTGAAGCCCACGGTCGGCGCGCCAGCTTCCGAGGCGCCGCGGTTGCCGGCCTCCATGACGCCAGGCCCGCCCCCGGTCACCACCACATATTCCTGATGGTCGAACTGCTCTCCGTAACTGGCGCAGAGATGGGCGAACTTGCGGGCTTCCTCGTAGTAGACTGACGCGGCCTCGAGGTTCCCGCGCTGGGTCTCGTTGCGCGCAGCCCAGGCTGCCTGGCCCGGTGCGGGAATTCTGGCGCCGCCGAACAGCACGACGGTCGACTTGATCCGACGCTCCGCAAGGACCATCTCGGCCTTGAGCAGTTCCAGCTGCAGGCGCACGGGCCGCAGCTCCTCGCGGCAGAGGAAGTCCTCGTCGGCATAGGCAAGGCGGTAGGTCGGCGACATCGACTGCGGCGTCTTCGGGACGCCGGCGGCACTCCGCCTGTCGGTGGAACTATCCTTCAGGGGATCCCACACGCCATCCTTGCGCCGTGGGCCATCCTTCTTCGCCTTCGCCATGTCCTGCCTTCCAAGCCTGATGCGTCGCGCCAATTCACGTTGACGGTCGAGTGGCGGTCGCTTAGAGCAATTAGCATCATTTGGCCAGCCGCCAGGCCACTCCGTTCCACCCTACTGACGCGACCTTAAGGACTTCCCATGAGCACCACCGACCTCGCCTCGCTGGAGACCACCATCGAGACTGCCTTCGAACAACGCGACGGCGTTTCGGTTTCGACCAAGGGCGAAGTTCGTGACGCCGTCGATGCCGCGCTCGAACTGCTCGACGGCGGCAAGGCCCGCGTTGCCGAGCGCCAGTCCGACGGATCCTGGAAGGTCAACCAGTGGCTGAAGAAGGCCGTTCTCCTGTCGTTCCGGCTGAACGACATGGGCGTGGTGACGGGCGGTCCCGGCCAGTCCACCTGGTGGGACAAGGTGCCCTCCAAGTTCGAGAACTGGGGCGAAAACCATTTCCGCGCCGCCGGCTTCCGCGCCGTGCCGAACGCGGTGGTGCGCCGCTCCGCCTATATCGCGCCGAACGTCGTGCTGATGCCGTCCTTCGTCAATCTCGGCGCCTATGTCGGCGAGGGCACGATGGTCGACACCTGGGCGACCGTCGGCTCCTGTGCCCAGATCGGCAAGAACGTGCATCTCTCGGGCGGCGTCGGCATCGGCGGCGTGCTGGAGCCGATGCAGGCCGGCCCGACAATCATCGAGGACAACTGCTTCATCGGCGCCCGTTCGGAGGTCGTCGAAGGCTGCATCATCCGTGAAGGCTCCGTGCTCGGCATGGGCGTCTTCATCGGCCAGTCGACGAAGATCGTAGACCGGGCGACCGGCTCGATCTCCTACGGCGAAGTGCCCCCCTATTCCGTCGTTGTCGCCGGCACGATGCCGGGCAAGCCGTTCCCGAACGGCGAACAGGGCCCGAGCCTCTATTGCGCCGTCATCGTCAAGCGCGTCGACGAGAAGACCCGCTCGAAGACCGGCATCAACGAACTGCTGCGGGACTGATCGACAGCCATGGCCACAACCGATCCCGTCGAGAACCTGCAGGCGCTCATCCGCTGCCGTTCGGTCACGCCGACCGAAGGGGGGGCGCTGTCGACGCTGGAAGCCGCGCTGACATCGCTCGGCTTCCGGGTGGAGCGGATGGTGGCGACAGCGGAGGGCACGCCGGACGTGGAGAACCTCTACGCCCGGCTCGGGACCGAGGGGCCGCACCTGATGTTTGCGGGCCATACGGATGTCGTCCCGCCCGGCGACGAGGCATCCTGGTCGCATCCGCCGTTTGCGGCAGAGATTGCCGACGGAATGCTCTACGGGCGCGGCGCGGTCGACATGAAGGGCGGCATCGCCTGCTTCGTGGCGGCGGTCGCACGCCATCTCGAAAAGCATGGAGCACCCCGTGGCTCCATCTCGCTGCTGATCACCGGTGACGAGGAAGGCCCGGCCGTGAACGGCACAGAAAAGCTTCTGACCTGGGCCGCCGAAAAGGGCGAGACCTGGGACGCCTGCCTCGTCGGCGAACCGACCAATCCGGATGCGCTCGGCGACATGATCAAGATCGGGCGGCGCGGATCACTGTCGGGCAAGATCACCGTCCACGGCGTGCAGGGCCATGCCGCCTATCCGCATCTGGCGGACAACCCCCTGCGTGGTCTGCTGCAGCTGACGCATGCGCTGATGGACCCGCCCTTCGACCATGGCACGGACGACTTCCAGCCCTCTAACCTCGAAGTGACCACCATCGACGCCGGCAATCCCGCCGTCAACGTCATCCCGGCGAAGGCCACGGCGGCCTTCAACATCCGCTTCAACGACAGCTGGACGGCCGACAGTCTGAAAGCGGAGATCATCCGCCGTCTCGACCTGGCTGCCGCAGAGGGCGCGTTGCGGCCCGGGCGCTCGCCGGTCCGTTACGACATCGCCTGGAGCGAGCGTCCGAGCCATGTCTTCCTGACCCGCAACAATGCCCTGACAGCCTCGCTTTCCGAAGCCATCGAAACGGTCACCGGACAGACGCCAGTTCTCTCCACCACCGGCGGCACGTCGGACGCGCGGTTCATCAAGGATTACTGCCCGGTTGTGGAGTTCGGCCTCGTGGGCCAGACCATGCACATGGTGGACGAGCGCGTTGCCGTGGCGGACCTCGAGACGCTGACCCATATCTACGGCGGCTTCATTGCCAAATGGTTCGATCATGCCCGGGCTGAATGAGGTCAGGGTCTATCTCTCCGGTCTCTGGCTCCTCATCCGCGGCGAGGCAGCCGGGCTGAAGCGGCTCGACATCAGCGACCGCGGATTGATGCGGTCCTTCTGGGCCATTCTCTGGTGCCTGCCGGCCATGACGGTGTCGTGGCTCTGGTGGCGGGCGCTCTATCTGCGGGGGATGCCGCAGGACACGGAACTCGGCGGGATCTTCTTTTTCCGGCTGGCGATGCTGGAGCTTGCCAACTGGCTCGTTCCGCTGATCCTGATCGGCTTCATGGCATGGGGGCTGGCGCTGGGGCGCAAGTATTATGCGATCGTGGTGGCCGTGAACTGGCTTTCGGTTCCCTTCGCCTATGCCTATGCTGTTCTCAGCCTGCTCCTGATGCTGGCACCGAACCTGAACGGCATTCTCTCGCTGATCTGGCTGATGCTGATGATCGCGCTGATCGTCTCGGTGTCGCGGATCTTCCGGGTCATCTGCGGGCAGCACCCGCTGATGGTGGCCACGCTGACCATGGTGCTGATCGTTCCGACGATGCTGCTCTCCGACTCGCTGGAGCGCTTCCTCGGCATCTACCCCGGCTGAGGATCAGACGTCACCCGGGTAATCCACCTTCATGAAATAGAGCCCTTCGGGCGGCGCCACCGGACCGCAAGCCTTGCGGTCCTTCGCCTCCAGCGCCGCGCGCACATCCTCCGGCGTCATCTTGTGCTCGCCGGCGAGTTTCAGCGTCCCCGCAAACGAGCGGATCTGATTGTGCAGGAAGCTCTGGGCCGAGGCGCGGATCTCGATGAGGTCGCCCTCCCGCGTCACGTCGAGCCGGTCGAGGGTGCGCATCGGGCTCCTGGCCTGGCAATGGGTGGAGCGGAAGGTGGTGAAGTCGTGGTGGCCGACCAGCATCTGTGCCGCCGCATGCATGGCCTCGTGGTCAAGCCCCTTGGGCAGCCACCAGGCCCGCTTCGCTTCGAGCGCCAGCGGCGCCGGGCGACAGATGATCCGGTAGAGATAGTGGCGCCGCAGGGCGGAGAAGCGGGCATCGAAGCTGTCGTCCACCGCCTGGACGTCAAGGATCGCCAGCTTCTCTCTCTTCATCCCCAGGTGGGCGTTGAGCGCGTTGCGCAGCTTGTGGGGCTCCCAGCTCCTCGAAATATCCGCGTGGATGACCTGGCCCATGGCATGGACGCCGGAATCGGTGCGCCCTGCCCCGCGGATGGCGACCGTCTCGCCTGTCAGCGACAGGATTGCCTTCTCGATCGCCGCCTGCGCCGAATGTCCGTTCTCCTGCCGTTGCCAGCCGACATAGGGAGAGCCGTCATATTCGACCGTCATGCGGTAGCGGGGCATCAGCCGAGCCTCATGCCGGGAAGGATCGGCGTTCCGCGCAGAAACTCCGACCCGTCCAGCGGCTTGCCGCCCGCCTTCTGGAGGCGTGCGAGCCGTACGGCGCCACTGCCGCAGGCGACGGAAAGACGATCATCCAGGACGGTGCCCGGCTCTCCTTCCCCGGTCGCCAACTCCGACGCCAGGACCTTGATGCGTTCGCTCTTGCCGTTGACGACAGCCTCCGTCCAGGCGCCCGGAAAGGGCGCAAGGCCGCGGATGTGGTTGTGCACGTCCCGGGCGGACCGGGAGAAATCGATCCGCGTCTCGTTCTTGTCGATCTTCGCAGCGTAGAGGACGCCGTCGTCGGCCTGCGGCACCAGCGGCAGGTCGTCCGCCTCCAGCTTGTCCATCGCCTCGACCATGGCGCGAGCGCCGACGAGCATCAGCTGATCATGGAGTTCGCCGGCGGTGGTGTTCTCGCCGATCTCGACCTCGCGGGTGAGCGCGACCGGACCGGTATCCAGTCCCTTCTCCATCTGCATGACCATCATGCCGGTCTTGGCGTCGCCCGCCATGATCGCCCGCTGGATCGGGGCGGCGCCGCGCCAGCGCGGCAGCAGCGAGGCGTGGCCGTTGTAGCAGCCCAGCCGGGTGCCGGTGAGGATCGCCTCCGGAAGCAGCAGGCCGTAGGCGACGACGACCGCCACGTCGGCGCGCAGGGCGCGGAACTGTTCCCGCTCTGCCTCTTCCTTGAAGTTCAGCGGCGTGAAGACCGGAATGCCCAGAAGCTCCGCCGCCTGCTGGACCGGCGACTTCTGCAGATCCAGCCCGCGGCGGCCGCCGGGGCGCGGCGGCTGGCTGTAGACCGCGACAATCTCGTGGCCCGCGTCCTTCAAGGCGCGCAGCGTCGGAACGGAAAACTCCGGCGTTCCCATGAAGATGATGCGAAGCGTCATCGTGATCCCGTCTGCGTTCGAGTGCACTCAGGTGGTAAGCCGCTGATGCCGAGCATCCAAAGGCTGTCGTCAGACAACGCGCGAGCGTGCAGCCTTGGTGAACTTCTTGATCACCATCTCACGCTTCAGCCGCGAAATGTGGTCGATGAACAGGATGCCGTTGAGGTGGTCGATCTCGTGCTGCAGGCAGGTGGCGAGCAGACCATCCGCCTCGACCGTCTCCTGCTTGCCGTCTCGCCCGATGTACTGGACCGTGACGGTGGCGGGGCGCTCGACCTCGGCGTAGTAATCCGGGATCGAGAGACAGCCTTCCTCGTAGACGGAGCGGTCGTCGGATGTGGCGACGATTTCCGGGTTGATGAAGACCTGCGGCTTGTTGTCCTCGTCGTCGCGGGAGATGTCGATCACCAGCAGCCGGCGCGGGACGCCTATCTGGACGGCAGCAAGGCCGATGCCCGGCGCATCGTACATCGTCTCCAGCATGTCGTCGGCAAGGCGAAGGACTTCGGTGTCGACCTGCTCGAACGGCCTGGACGGCTGGCGGAGGATCGGATCGGGGAGAATGATAAGAGGCTTGATCGTCATCGCCTCCCATAGCGCATCTTTTTCGCGGATGGAACAGGCGAGAATGGTCTCTGAAGCACTGGAGACTCGCGATGTTCCTGTTTTGATCTTTCCACCCTTGCGATATCTGCTAGGGTGCGGGAATGGACAGCATCATCGCCCTTCTGCAAACCTCGCTCCAGACCACGCCCCCGACATTCTGGGTGATCCTCCTGATCGCGGCACTCGTCTGCGCCGCGGCGGTCTATGCCATTGCCTCCGCGCACCGGCGGGGCACGGAGGCGGCGCGCCAGGCGGCACAGGCGGAGGCCCGGCTGATCGAGCTCATGCGCCACCAGGCCGAGATGCAGGGACGCCTTGCGCATATGACGGAAACATTGTCGCAGCGGCAATCGGAGCTCGGCCAGGCGGTGAACCAGCGGCTCGACGGCATGAGCCAGCGACTGGGGAGCACGATCACGGAGCAGACGAAGTCGACGCACGAGAACCTGCGCCTGCTGCAGGAGCGGCTCGCCGTGATCGACGCGGCGCAGAACAACATCCAGAGCCTTGCCAAGGACGTTGTCGGGCTGCAGGCCATCCTCTCCAACAAGCAGACCCGCGGCGCCTTCGGCCAGGGGCGGATGGAAGCAATCGTCGCCGACGGGCTGCCGATGGGCGCCTATGAGTTCCAGACGCAGCTTTCCAACGGCAAGCGGCCGGACTGCACCATCAGAATGCCGAATGGAGCGCCGCCGCTGGTGATCGATGCGAAGTTTCCGCTGGAGGCCTGGAATGTCTTTCGCGATGTGGCGGCACCCGAAGCCCGCAAGGCCGCCGCGGCGCAGTTCCGCCGCGATCTCGAGGTGCATATCCGCGACATTGCCGAAAAATACCTGATTCCGCGCGAGACCCAGGAGATGGCCTTCCTGTTCGTTCCCTCGGAATCGATCTTCGCGGAGATCCACGAGCATTTCGACGGCGCCGTGCAAAAGGCGCAGCGCTTGCGCGTGGTGATCGTTTCGCCCTCGCTGCTGATGCTCTCCATCCAGGTGATCCAGGCGGTGCTCAAGGACCAGCGCATGCGCGAGCAGGCGCATCTGATCCAGGGCGAAGTGGCACATCTGATGGAGGATCTTTCACGGCTCGACGACAGGACGCGCAAGCTCCAGGGGCACTTCCTCGCGGCACAGCGGGACGTGGAGCAGATCCTCACCTCCTCCGACAAGCTTGTGAAGCGTGGCGCCAAGATCGGCGGGTTGGAACTGGAGAGCGTCACGGAGTCCGCCTCCGAGAGCGAGCCGAGCCCGCCGCGGGCCGTGGAAAGCCGTAGCGGCCTGTTGAAGTTCCGGGTGGTTGACGAGGACTAAGCGCCTCGGGCAGTGTCGCCGCGAATTCAGCTTCTTCAAGGCAGCACACCATGATCACCGTCCTCGGCTCCATCAACATGGATCTCATCGCCACCACGGCGCGGCTTCCGGAGCCTGGCGAAACGCTTGCCGGCACCGGCTTTGCCACCGCCGCAGGCGGCAAGGGCGCCAACCAGGCGCTGGCGGCCCGTCGGGCGGGATCTCGCGTGCGCATGGTCGGCGCGGTGGGAAAGGATGAGTTTGCCAGACCTGCTCTCGCGCTGCTGGATGAAGCCGGCGTCGATCTCACGGGTGTCAGCCCTGTCGAAGACCCGACGGGAACCGCCCTGATTCTGGTCGGAGGAACCGGGGAGAACATGATCGTGGTCGTCCCCGGCGCCAACGGCACCGTGACGGACGCACAGGCGAGAACGGCGGTCGAAGCCATGTCGGGGGGCGACATCCTGATGCTGCAGCTTGAAATTCCGGGCACCGCGGTGGAGGCGGCCCTTGCGGCCTCCCGCGCCCGCGGCGTCACCACAATCCTCAACACGGCCCCGCTGACGGACCAGGCGGCGCGACTGGCCGCCCTTGCGGATATCGTCATCGCCAACGAGAGGGAGTTCGAGCTTCTGGCCGGCCGGTCCGACCTTGAACCGGCGGCACGAGAGGAAGCCCTGCTCGCGCTGCACGGGGAGACCGGCCAGACCTTCATCATCACGCTCGGTGCGGATGGTGTCATTGCGGCCCGCGACGGCGCGCTGCACCGGGCGAAAGGGCTGAAGATCGAGCCCGTCGACACGGTCGGAGCCGGAGATACCTTCTGCGGCTATCTCGCAGCCGCCCTCGACAGCGGCATCGCCTTCGACCAGGCGCTCCGGCGGGCTGCCGTCGCCGGCTCGCTCGCCTGCCTCAAGCCCGGCGCCCAGCCTTCCATCCCGACCAGAGACGAAGTGGAAGGCCGGCTGCAGGGTTGACCGGCTAGAGCCGGCCGACCCGTTCCGTCAGCAGGTCGAAGAAGCCGTCCGAGTCGACATTGCGCATGACCATGGCGTTCGGCTGGCGGCCGGAGACCCGCCACCAGTCGACGACGGTCATGCCGACCGTCAGCTCCGATTGCGTCTCGATCTCGACATTGCAGTGGCGGCCGGAGAAGAGTTCGGGCCTTAGCAGGTAGGCGATCACCGTCGGGTCGTGCAGAGGCCCGCCGTCGGAGCCGTATTTCTCCTCGTCGAAGCGCTCGAAGAAGGCGAGCCAGTCGACCAGCACCAGGGCCGGGCGGGTTCCCAGCGCGGCGAGCTTTGCCACGCGGTCCTTGCGGGTGAGCAGCTGGTGGGTGACATCGAGCGGCATCATCACGATCGGCATGCCGGACGCAAAGACGGCAGCGGCGGCGTCGGGATCGACATAGACGTTGAACTCGGCGGCCGGCGTAATGTTGCCGCCCTCGAAGAAACCGCCGCCCATCATCACCAGTTCCCTGACCCGGCCGGCAATCGCCGGCTCCTTCCGGAGCGCGAGCGCAACGTTGGTGAGTGGACCGAGGGTGCAGAGCGTGATCGCGCCCGCAGGCTCGCGCATGATCGTCTCGACGATGAAATCGACGGCGGACTGCGGGCGGACGGCCATCACCGGTTCCGGCAGTTCTGCGCCATCGAGGCCGGTGCGGCCATGCACATGCTCGGCGGTCACCGGCTTGCGGACGAGCGGCCGCTCCGCCCCCTCGTAGACCGCAGCATCGCTGCGTCCGCAAAGCTCGCAGACGATCCGGACGTTGCGGCTGGTAAACGACAGAGGCACATTGCCGGCGACCGCCGTCAGGCCGAGCACCTCGATCTCATCGGGGCTAGCAAACGCCATCATGATGGCTGCCGCATCGTCCTGCCCCGGATCGGTGTCTATGATGATCTTCCTGCGCTCTGCCATGTCCTACCCTTGTCCTCGTTCGGCCTTCCTAGCTACACGCGCTCCCGAAGGCAGGCAATGGCACTGCCGGGCGGAACCAACGGCTTGCGCGCGGAACCTTGGGTTCCCATATTGCGTGCGGATACGGTGCCGCCTGGCGGGCCGCAATCATGGTCGCTTTTGCAAGGACTGAACAATGAGCCGCATCACGCCGTTCGCGAGCCCGCTGCTTCTGGGCTTCGACGCCATGGAAAAGACGCTGGAGCGTCTGGCCAAGGCCAATGACGGATATCCGCCCTACAACATCGAACGGCTCCAGGCCAATCGCGCCGCAGATGAGCCCGAGCGGCTGCGAATCACGCTGGCGGTTGCCGGCTTCAGCGAGGCCGAGCTGGAGGTGACGGTCGAGGAAAGCCAGCTGGTGATCCGCGGCCGGCAGGTCGATCAGCCGGATCGCGACTATCTCTATCGCGGCATTGCGGCGCGCCAGTTCCAGCGCATGTTCGTGCTGGCGGACGGCATGGAAGTGGCCGGCGCGGCACTCAGAAACGGGCTCCTGTCGGTTGATCTCATCCGGCCCGAGGCGGCGCGCATGGTGCGAAAAATTAACATTTCCGCATCAGAGTAAAGACAACGACATTAACGTCGTTTCGCCCCTCAATGCCGGAGGCTGGAATGCTCCTGAAAGAAGCGAACACGCAGTTGACCCTGTCGGAACTTGCCCACCTGGGCGCCGGAGAAGTCGGCTACATTCGCAAAATACGGTCGGAAGATGTGTCCCGTTGCTTCCCCGAAGCACCTGACATGGATCCCAACCTCGATCTATGGGCACTGTTTGGTGCCGATGGAACGCCGATCCTGCTGACCGACAATCGGTCCAGCACGTTCTTCAAGGCGGCCGAAGACGACCTGAAAACCGTCAGCCTGCACTAACCCATTCAACCGATCTTGCGGAATGAGAGGTAGGCGGACGAACGCCCCTCCCGGCGAGCCTTGGCTTCGTATCGCGTGCCAGGCCACCCCGCAAAGGGTGTCAGCCAATCCGACGACTGCCCCGCCAGCCATTCGAACCCGCCATGATCCCTGCAGTGGATCAGCGTCCAGTTGACGTAGGTGTCGATATCGGAGGCGAATTGAAACAGCCCGCCCGGCTTCAGCACCCGATGGAACCGCTCCAGATTGACCTGGGACACGAAGCGGCGCTTCCAGTGCTTCCGCTTCGGCCAGGGATCGGGATAGAGCAGATCGATACGGTCGACCGAGCCGGCCGGCAGCCAATCCAGAACCTGCGTGGCATCGTCGTCATAGAGACGGATGTTCTTCAGCCCCAGGTCCGTCACCCTCCCCACAAGCTTTGCCATCGAATTGACGAAGGGCTCGACGCCGATGAAGCCGGTCTGCGGGCATTCCGCGGCGCGATGGATCAGATGCTCGCCGCCGCCGAAGCCGATCTCCAGGCGGATCTCTGAGACTGGTACCGGGAAGAGCTCCTCCAGCCGGGCAGGAGCAGCCGCATCGAGATCGAGCTTCAAGGTGGGCAGAACGACCGCCAGGCCCTCCGCCTGACGCTCCCGGAGCGGTTTTCCCTTGCGCCGTCCGAAAAAGGCTTCGGTGGCGCGGCCTGGGCGCTGCGGATCGGTCATCGGCGGGTCTTTCAACAATTGAAAAAGCGGGTGGCTTGAAGAGCCACCCGCTTTACAGTTTTCCGACAGGCTCCGTAAAGACCAATCAGGCAGTCTTCAGGGCATCCTTCAAAGGCTTTGCCAGGTCGATCTTCTCCCAGGAGAAGGAACCGTCGCGACCCGGCTTGCGGCCGAAGTGGCCGTAGGCTGCGGTCTTGGCGTAGATCGGCTTGTTGAGATCGAGATGGCGGCGAATGCCGGAGGGCGAAAGATCCATGACCTTGCGGATAGCGGCCTCGACCTGATCCTCGACGACGCCCTTGCCGGTGCCGTGCAGATCCACATAGACCGAAACCGGCTGAGCGATGCCGATGGCATAGGCGATCTGGATCGTGCAGCGGTCGGCGAGACCGGCGGCCACGACGTTCTTGGCGAGGTAGCGGGCGGCATAGGCGGCAGAACGGTCGACCTTGGTCGTGTCCTTGCCGGAGAAGGCGCCACCGCCGTGCGGTGCGGCACCACCATAGGTATCGACGATGATCTTGCGGCCGGTGAGACCGGCGTCGCCGTCCGGACCGCCGATCACGAACTTGCCGGTCGGGTTGATGTACCACTTGCAGTCGTCGGCGATCGGAAGCTCACCGAAGGCCTCGCGGATATAGGGCTCGACAACCGAGCGGACCTTCTTGGAATCCCAGGTCTCGTCGAGATGCTGGGTCGACAGCACGATGGAATCGACGCAGGCAGGCAGGCCGTTTTCGTAGCGGACGGTCACCTGGCTCTTGGCGTCGGGACCGAGCTTGCCGACGTCGCCCTCACCTGTCTTGCGAGCGGTCGCGAGAAGCTGAAGGATCTTGTGGGAATAGTAGATCGGCGCCGGCATCAGGTCCGGCGTTTCCTTGCAGGCATAGCCGAACATGATGCCCTGGTCGCCTGCACCCTCGTCGCCCTGCTTGTCGGCAGCGCTATCGACGCCCTTGGCGATGTCGGCCGACTGCGAATGCAGCAGAACATCGATCTTGGCAGTCTTCCAGTGGAAGCCTTCCTGCTCGTAGCCGATATCACGGATGGCCTTGCGCGCGGCGGACTTGAACTTGGACGGGTTGATGACATCCTTGCCATCCTTGTCCTTCTTCATCAGGCTTGCCGGCAGACGCACTTCACCGGCGATCACGACGCGGTTGGTGGTGGCGAGCGTCTCGCAGGCGATGCGAACCGACCATGGATCCGTTCCCGACTTTCCTGCCTCGCGGTATACCAGATCGACGATCTCGTCGGAGATGCGGTCGCAAACCTTGTCGGGATGGCCTTCGGCCACCGACTCGCTGGTGAAGAGATAATTGTCACGCATTCCGGGATTCCCCTCAAAGAAATAACAGCCAATGTGTTAGTGGCTCGCTCAGTCAAACACAAGCGCATAAATATATGTTTATATCTCAAATCGTACCTGTCATTATTTCAGGCACAAAAAAAGCGGCTCAAGAGCCGCCTTTCAGAGAGTGAGGGTCGTTACTCGGCGTCCGCCTCGGCAGCCAGGGCCTTGACCAGGTCAACAAGACGTCGACGGACCTTCGGATCGGAGATCTTCACGAAGGCACGGTTCAACTGAAGCCCTTCGGAAGACGACAGGAAATCGACGACATAGTTGGAGCTCGACGCCTCCTCCATGCCGCCCTGCTTGGTGGAATGGTCGCCGGGCACATCTTCGAAGAAGAAGGACACAGGCACGTTGAGAATGCTTGAGATGTTCTGCAGCCGGCTTGCGCCGACGCGGTTCGTGCCCTTCTCGTATTTCTGGATCTGCTGGAAGGTGATGCCCAGGCTTTCCCCCAGCTTTTCCTGGCTCATCCCCAGCATCGTCCGACGAAGGCGGATCCGACTTCCGACATGGATGTCGATCGGATTCGGCTTCTTCTTATTCTCAATCATCATTGTGTCCTGACAAGTTGGTAATCAATGAACCGGTTTCGCTGATGATGCCCAAGCGTCTGTGGCTAATCCGTGACTAAAACCAAACAACACATTCATGAAACTTTATGAAGTCCACTATGCGATTTTAGGGGTTTTGGGTCAATTCGTCGCGGATTTTAAACCTCTGCGAGCAATCCATGCAATCAAGAACATGGAGAACAGTATTAACCACTGATGAATTTCGCGGGCGGCACTGTCCCAGTTTCCGGCCGTACTTGCAGGGACTTCGGAATCGACCACGCCCTTCCGGTTAAACGCCAGGCCGGTGACGACGCGGCCGAGAGGATCCACGACCGCGGAGATGCCACTGTTGGCGTCGCGGATCAGCGGGACTCCTGTTTCCACTGCCCGGAGCCGCGCCTGCTGAAAATGCTGATAGGGACCCGGTGTGTCTCCGAACCAGGCGTCGTTGGTGATGTTCAGGATGGCCGTGGCCTGGCGAATGTCGCTGCCGATCTCGCCCGGGAAGATCGCTTCGTAGCAAATCAGCGGGTAGAGCGTCATGGCGTTCGGCAGCGTCAGCAGGGAGCGGGTTGCGGCTGCCGTGAAGCCGCCCGGCAGGGCGACCAGGCTGTCCACCCCCCAGTCCATCAACCAGTCCTCGAAGGGCACGTATTCGCCGAACGGCGTCAGGTGCACCTTGTCCGAGGCACCCAGGATCTGACCGTTGGAGTCGATCATGTACACCGAGTTGTAGAACCTCGGTGCGGTTCCCGCGGCGGCATATTCGACGCGCACGGCACCAGCAATGAGTATCTGTCCATCCTGCAGCACCCCGGCGATGCGGGCGAGCGCATCCTGATTTTCCGTCAGGATGAAGGGCACGGATGTTTCGGGCCAGACGATGACGTCCGGCCGGCGCTCGCCCGCCTGCGGAGGTAGGGCGGAAAGCGCCAGATGTTCCTCGAAGATCTCGGCACGATCCGTGTTTTCCAGCTTCCGCGACTGATCGAGAACCGGCTGGACGAGACGGACGATTGTTCCGGTCCCGTCATGCGTCGTGTCGACGGTCGTCAACCTATAGGCGCCGTAGCCGAGATGGGCTGCAAAGAGGAGGCTTGCCATGGCAAGGCCTGCGCGCAGCCCGCGACGGGTTCCGAACAGGGCCGGCGCGGAGAACACGAAGACGGCCAGCGTGGTGACGCCGAAGAGGCCAACGGCGGCGGCAGACTGCATCATCAACGGGATCGGCATGGCGCCATAGCCGATGGCGTTCCAGGGGAAACCCGTTGCCAGAAAGCTGCGCAGCCATTCGGCCAGGCCGAAACCGGCGGCAAGGGCCGACAGGCGACCAAAACCGTCCGACCAGAGCAGGCTCGCGAGGCTCGTTGCCAGGCCATAGAACAGCGCAAGGAATGCCGGCAGGCCGAAGACGGCAAGCGGCAGGGCCCACGCAAACTGGTCCGCCTCCACCAGAAGGGCATTGCCGAGCCACCAGAGACCGGCGACGAAATAGCCCAGCCCGAACAGCCAACCGAGAAAGAAGGCGGACCGCAGGCGCGCCAGCAGAGCGCTCTGAGGATGAGATGCCAGCCCGTCCATCAACCAGACGAGAAGCGTGAAGGATATGAACAGAGCGCCGAATACGCCAAAGGGCGGCAGGGCCAGAGCGCCGAACGCACCGGCAGCAATCGCAAGTGCGACCCGCCGGACGCCCCACAGAAGCATGACCTTGCCCGCAAGCCGCTCCATCAGGACCCCTTCCCCGCACCCACCCGAATCAGGACCGGAGTCTTGCAAAAATTGCGTCGCCTGTCGTCCTGCAGGCAAGAAAGAGGCTGGTATCGCTCAATGCCGCTGCTCGCCGGCGCCGGTCGCGACCGGCACTGGAGCAGCGGGAGCGATATTGGCTTCGGGAGGCATATACTCCGGCTCCCCCTTGACGTGGCGCCGTCTCGCAAGCGTGCGTTTGCGGACGACCCTCACGCGCTTGATGCGGCGGGGGTCTGCTTCCAGGATATGGAATTCGAAGCCCGGCACCGCCTGAACGACCTCGCCACGGACAGGGATCCGTCCCAGCGCAGAGAAGATCAGCCCTCCAAGCGTATCGACATCGTCCAGTTGGTCGCGGATGTCGAAATCGGACCCGATGGCTGCGGAAATCTCTTCGAGTTCAACACGGGCATCGGCGACGAAGATGTCCTCGCCGACCTGGGAGAACATGACTTCCTCGTCATCGTGTTCATCCTCGACGTCGCCGATGACCATCTCGACGATGTCCTCGTGCGAGGCCAGTCCATCGGTTCCGCCATATTCGTCGATCACGAGGGCCATCTGGGTGCGCGCGGCCTGCATGCTCTGCATCAGGTCCGAGGCGAGCATCGACGGCGGCACAAACAGGATCTTGCGAATGAGCCCGGCTTCGGCGACCGTTTTGGTCAGGTCCACACGGCCCAGGTCGAAAGCGGCCTTCGGCACGCGGCTCGGCTTTTCCGCCTTTTCATTGGCCATCGGCATGGGCTGTGCCGTCGCCGCGCTGGCGGCGGCGCGAGGCACCGACCGCCGCTTGTTGCGCGCCTGCTTGGCAAGGTAGGACAGGAGGTCCCGGATGTGGACAAAACCGCGCGGATCGTCGAGCGTGTCACAGTAGACGGGCATGCGCGAGCGACCGGTTTCCTCGAAGTAAATCATCAGTTCGCCGAGGGTCATCGTCATGTCGACGGCCTCGATGTCGGCGCGCGGCACCATGATGTCTTCGACCCTGACCTCGCGGAAGCGCAGGATGTTGTGCAGCATCGCGCGTTCTTCGGGCGAAAACGCGCTGCTGACATTGGCGTCCGTCATCAGCGCGTCAGCCAGATCCTCTCTCAGGCGTTCGCCTTGCGAAGGCCTCAGAAGCCGCAGCGCGCGGCCCCAGAAGGACGTCTGGCTGCGGGAGTTTTCATACCGTTGCGGACTACTGCCTTCTTCCGAAGCGTTGTCCGAACCGTCCTTGCCCTCTTGGGCAGTAAGTGTCGAAAAGTCGTTCATTGTTCCAAGCTAGGTGATCGGGTCTTGTCCCGCGTAGGGATCAGATAGGCCAAGCGTGGCCAAAATGCGAGTCTCCAGCGCTTCCATCTTTTCGGCTTCATGATTTTCGATGTGGTCATAGCCGAACAGGTGCAGGAAACCATGCACCAGAAGGTGGGTCAAATGGATTTCCGGAGTCTTGTCCAAGTCGGCGGCTTCCCGCTCCACCGTCTCACGCGCCACCACGATGTCTCCCAGCATCGGTCCCGGCATGCCGCCCGGCTGCAGAGGGTAGGCCGGGAAGGACAGGACATTGGTCGGCTTGTCCTGACCGCGCCACTCCGCATTGATCGCGCGGATCGCCTCGTCGTTCGTAAAGACGAGGGAGACCTCGATGGGATGCGCCGGATAGGGCTGCTTCTCCGTCACCGCCAGATAGTGCGCAGCGGCCAGAAGGACTTTTTCGGCGTTGGGCTGCAGCTCACCCTCTTCGGGCCAGCCTTCGTCCTCGACGCTGATCTGTATGTCAAGTTGGGGCATGCAAATGGCGACCGCGCCTAGCGGTCGGCCTCCTCGCTTTCCTGATGCACGGCGTACTGCGAATCATAGGCACGGACGATCCGTCCGACCAGCGGATGGCGGACGACGTCGGCGTCGCTGAAGCGCACCACGGAGATGCCTTCGACACCCTTCAGGATATGCAGCGCCTCGACGAGCCCGGACTTGACGCCACGCGGCAGATCCACCTGGCTCGGGTCGCCGGTGATCATCATGCGGGCGTTCTCACCGAGACGGGTGAGGAACATCTTCATCTGCATCGAGGTGGTGTTCTGGGCCTCGTCGAGGATGACCGCGGCGTTGGCGAGGGTACGTCCACGCATGAAGGCGAGCGGCGCGATCTCGATCACGCCGGCGGTGATCGCACGCTCCACCTTGTCGCCCGGGATCATGTCGTAGAGGGCGTCGTAGAGCGGACGCAGGTAGGGGTCGACCTTGTCCTTCATGTCGCCTGGCAGGAACCCGAGACGCTCGCCGGCTTCGACGGCCGGACGAGAAAGGATGATGCGATCGACGGCGCCGCGCTCCAGAAGCTGGGCGGCGTGGGCGACGGCCAGATAGGTCTTGCCGGTACCGGCAGGACCGACGCCGAAGACGAGCTCCGAGCGCTCCAGGGCGCGCATATAGGCATCCTGAGTCGGCGTGCGGGCGGCGATCGTTTTCTTGCGCGTCGAGATCTGGGTCATCGACAGCTTGGCCTTGCGCTCCATCGTCGGCAGCTGCAGCTGGTCGTCCGCTGCGACGGCCATTCGGATTGCACCTTCAACGTCGGAAGCTTCCACGCTCGCACCCTTCTGTACACGGTCATAGAGGTAATCCAGCGCACGGCGCGCCTGGCTGGTCGCGGTGACATCGCCGGAAATCGTCACGGAATTGCCACGGGCGCGGGCATCCACCTGAAGGCGCTGCTCGAGCAGCTTCAGGTTCTGGTCAAATTGTCCGAAAAGTTCGCTGGCGAACCTGTTGTTCTCGAACGTGAGTACGAAGTGGTTGGAGTCGGTCGCAGCCGTTTGGGGTCGGCGTGCGGGTGAGGAAACCAGTTCGTGTCCGTTCAAGTAGGCAAGCTCCCGCCAGATGCTTCAAACTGCCACTAGACCCTGCGTCGGCTCTGCAAACAAGCTGTTCGGGCCAGTACCAATGATTCGTACCGGAATAATGTCACCGATCTGCGATGTTTTTGCATCAACATTCACAGACTGAAGCCAAGGAGATCTCCCGATCAGCTGTCCGGGCATCCGGCCCGGCTTCTCGAGCAGCAGATCGACGACCTTTCCGACACATGACTTGGCGAACTCGGCCTGCTGTTTCAAGAGCAGCGACTGAAGTCTTTCGAGGCGTTCGACCTTAACCTCCTCGGGCACGTGATCCGGCAGATCGGCACCGGGCGTTCCGGGACGCGTCGAATACTTGAACGAATAGGCCTGGGCATAATTCACGGCCTCGACGAGCTGCAGCGTTTCCTCGAAATCCGAGTCCGTCTCGCCGGGGAAACCGACGATGAAATCGCCCGACATGGCGATGTCGGGCTTTGCTGCCCGGATCCGCTCGATCAGCTGCAGATACTCCGCTGCCGTGTGGCGACGGTTCATCGCCTTCAGAATCCGGTCGGAACCGGCCTGCACCGGCAGATGCAGGTAGGGCATCAGAGCCCGCAGGTCGCGGTGCGCCTCGATCAGCCGGTCGTCCATGTCGCGCGGATGGCTGGTGGTGTAGCGCAGCCGCGCCAGGCCCGGGATCTCGGCGAGCCTGTACAGGAGGTCGCCCAGGCCCCAGGTGCGTCCATCCGGCCCTTCGGCACGCCAGGCGTTGACGTTCTGGCCAAGCAGGGTGATCTCGCGCACGCCGCTGTCGGCAAGGCGCGCTGCCTCGTCGAGGATCTGGCGCAACGGCCGGGACACCTCGGCACCGCGGGTATAGGGGACCACGCAGAAGGTGCAAAACTTGTCGCAGCCTTCCTGGACGGTAAGGAAGGCCGTCACTCCGCGCGCGCGAATGCTCGCCTTGCCGGCGGCCGGCAGGTGCTCGAACTTGTCCTCGACCGCATAGTCAGTGTCCACGACACGATCCCCCTGGCGGGCGCGCCGCAATGCGTCGGGAAGCCGGTGATAGGTCTGCGGGCCGATCACCACGTCCACCGACGGCTCGCGCCGCAAGATCTCTTCGCCTTCGGCCTGCGCCACGCAGCCGGCAACGCCGATCATCAGTTCCTGCCCCTCGGCATTGCGCGCCTTCTTCATATCGCGCAGACGGCCAAGCGCGGAATAGACCTTGTCGGCCGCCTTCTCGCGAATGTGGCAGGTGTTGAGGAGGATCAGGTCGGCCTCCCCCATCTCCTCCGTCGGCACATAGCCTTCGCTCGCCAGCGCATCGCCCATGCGGGCGGAATCATAGACGTTCATCTGGCAGCCGTAGGTCTTGATGAAGACCTTGCGCGTGGGGGCGCCAGCCGGGTTTTCAGCGGGTGAGGTGGGGATCACGGTATCGGTGCTCATAGGCGGCTGTTTACCGCAAGACGGGCCGCAATAGAAGCGTCGAGTTAGCCGTAATCGCGGCCGCGCAGGCAGGCGAGCAACATGCGGCGGATCTGCGCCGCGACATTGGCGCTGAGGAGCTTGCGATTGTCTCCGGCCCTGAACTCGATCGTTTCACCGAAGGAAACCTCCACATCGATGGCTTCCGCCTTCAGCACACCCATCAGATGCGGAACCAGCTCGATGTCGCCGGGCCAGGCGGCAATGGGGCGATGGTAGCGGCCCATCGCCATGCCATAGACGCGGGTATAGGCGATGGCGACCGGCTGGACATGAACGATATTGCCGGGGACATGCGGGACGGCCGCAGCCGCCGCGCCGAAGAGCGACGACTTGATGTCCAGGAGCCGGTTGCCGTCGGAGGTGGTTCCCTCCGGAAACAGCACGACGATCTCGCCGGCCGTCAGCCGCTCGGCAATTTGCGTCACCTGGGCGCCGGCCTTGCGCTTGTCTTCCCGCGCGACGAAGATCGTCTTCTGCAGCTTGGCCAGAGGCCCGAAGACCGGCCAGCTTGCCACCTCCGACTTGGCGATGAAAGTGACATCGGCAATGGCACCGAGGACCAGAATGTCCTTCCAGGAGGCATGGTTCGCCGCCAGCATGACCGGGCGGCGTTTTTCCAACTGTCCACGCACGTGGATGCGGATGCCGAGAAGCCCACAGGCGGTGCGGTGCCAGAGGCGCGGGATGTGGCGCCGGATCTTCAGGTCGAGAGCGAGCGCCACCAGCTGAAACGGCAACAGCGCCAGCGTGACGATGGCCAGCGCTACAACGACGAACCCGATCCGCAGCCAGGTGATCAAGCGTCGTCCTTGTCCAGCGGGATCCCGTAGAGTTCGAGGCGATGACCGACGAGGCGAAAGCCGTGTTCGCGCGCGATACGCTCCTGCAGCGCCTCGATCTCCGGGGAGTGGAATTCGATGACGGTGCCGGATTTCACGTCGATCATGTGATCGTGGTGCTCTTCCGGAACCGTCTCGTAGCGCGAGCGACCATCGCGGAAATCGTGCCGTTCGATGATTCCCTCGTCCTCGAACAGCTTCACCGTGCGATAGACGGTGGAAATCGAGATGCGGGGATCGACCTTGGACGAGCGCCGGTACAGTTCCTCGACGTCCGGATGGTCGTCGGACTCCTGCAGGATCCGGGCAATGACGCGGCGCTGATCCGTCATGCGCATGCCCTTTACGGCGCACAGTTCCTCCAGCGTCTGGGAAAGATCTGTCATGACGTTGCCGCCTTCATTCAATTCACAGTTCGATGGAACTAGCGAAGATCGCGCTTCATGACAAGCGCGGTGGACTTCGTGCCATCAGGGTTGGAATAATAGGCCGGGCGCTCCGCAACCGTCTGGAAATTGAGCTTCCGGTAAAGCCCGACAGCAGCCTCATTGGCTGCCTCGACCTCCAGGAAGACCACCTCGCCTCCGCGCTGGCTTGCCTCGCGCAGCGCCGCCTGCATCAGACGCCAGCCGAGACCGGATCTGCCGAATTTCGTCGACACCGCGATGGACAGGATTTCCGCCTCCCCCGCCGTTTCGCGCGCCAGGACGAAGCCGCCGATCGGCCGCGAAAAAAACGCGTTCGTCTGGCGGGCCACGAAGCCAAAGACGTTCGGCTGCAGGAAGAGGCTCATGAACTCGCCGTCGCTCCACTGTCGGGGGAAGCGCTGGCCATGGAGCAGGGACGCCTCAAAACAATCGTCGGCCACCCAGGGAACGATTTCGAAGAATGGCTTCCACTGCAGATAGGCGTCGATCATCAAACTCAGGCCCGGGCAAGTGCATAGCCAGTTTGCGGCTTGGCATCCGGCCCCCGCAGATACAGTGGCTTGGGCTTGGATGCACCCGCGACTTTCGCCGCACCCAGGCGGGCGACCGTCGCGATATCGAAGCGGTCGCCGCTTGAAGCCTCGGTCGACGCGTCGAGTGCGAGGGATCGGCCGGATCCACTGAGGTCCGCAGACAGGGAAGCCACCAGCGCGGCGGTTTCCTGAGGGGACATCGCCGCCGGATCACCCAAGGGGCTTCCATCCTCGGCAAAGGCCTGGACATAGAGTTCGCCGCGCTTGGCATCCATCGCAACGACGACAGACCGGCCCGGATTTCCTTCGAGGTATCCGAGTGCAAGCGCTTCGAGCGTGGTGACACCGACGCATTCGGCGCCAAGGGCCAGGGCAAGACCCCTCGCCGTCGCGACGCCAACGCGGATGCCCGTAAACGAGCCGGGGCCAATCACGACGGCAATCCGGCCGACCTCACTCAACTCGCGACCAGCCTGCGACAGCGCCTCGTCGATCACGGCCATGAGCCTCTCGGCATGGCCCTTGCCGATCATATCGGTGATGGCAGCAAGGACCTGACCGGTGTCGCTGTCAAAGACCGCGGCGGAGCAATCCACCCCGGCCGTATCGATTGCCAAGATTATCATCCGCCGAGGGCAGCCTTAAAGCGCTTCGACCGCCTGCACTTCCGGTACGAAGTGGCGAAGCAGGTTCTGGACGCCGTGCTTCAACGTCGCAGTCGAGGACGGGCAACCGGAACAGGCGCCCTTCATGTTGAGGTAGACCGTGCCGTCCTTGAAGCCCTTGAAGGTGATGTCACCACCGTCCTGCGCAACGGCCGGACGAACGCGGGTCTCCAGCAGTTCCTTGATGGTGGCGACGAGCGTCTCGTCACCTTCCTCGTAGAACTCGCCCTCTTCGTCAGAAATCTCCGCCGTGCTGGTGCCGCCCCCCATGACCGGCTGCCCGGACATGAAGTGCTCCATGATCGAGCCGAGAATGGCCGGCTTCATGTGCTGCCATTCGCCGACCTCCTTGGTGACGGTGATGAAGTCAAAGCCAAGGTAGACACCGGTGACGCCGGGGACCGCAAACAGGCGGGATGCCAGCGGCGATGCGTCGGCCTCGCCGGCGTTGCGGAAATCGGCGGTGCCTTTTTCCATCACGACCTTGCCGGGCAGGAATTTCAGGGTCGCCGGGTTCGGCGTTGCCTCGGTCTGGATGAACATCTTGCATCTCCTGAGGGCCGGTTGGCACCTTCACTTTAGAATTCTTCCAAAGAAGATAATCCCAATCATCTTTGCGTTCAAGTGCGCCTTCCGAAAACCTCCGTCAAGGCTGGTCAGCACAGCGCATCGATTTCCTCATCCGTGAGGCTGTCGGGAAGAACGGTGACCGGGATGGGGAAGATTGCGCCGCGGCCGGCGATGGCCGAAACCAGAGGGCCGGGCCCTTCCTTTGCAGAGGCTGCCGCGAGAACGAGAATGGCGATGTCCCGGTCTTCTTCCACCAGGCTGTTGATCTCCTCCGTGGCATTGCCCTCGCGAATGACGATCTCCGGATCGGTGCCGATGCTCTCGCGCACCTTCTGGGCCGCCTTGGCCATGATGGCCTCGGCTTCTTCGCGGGCTTCCGCGCGCATGATCGCCTCTACGCCCAGCCACTGCTGAAAATCCCCTTCCGGGATGACGTACAGCAGGACGAGTCCGCCGTTGGAGTTCTTGGCGCGCCGCCCGGCATAGTGGACGGCGCGTTCGCATTCGGGCGTGCCGTCGATGACGGCCATGAACTTGCGGCGATGCCCCTCAAGGCGCGAAAGTCGTTTCGATACCATGGCAGCTCTCTTCCTCCCCGATCTCGACCCGATGGGTCGAGCAGCGGAATTTATACCAAAGCCGGAAAATGAAAACCGGCCCCTCTGCGGCCATCAGACACAATCAGCGCAGGAAGCCGATGATGTCGAAGACTTCCGCCATCACCTTCTCGGCCCTTGCCCTTGCCCGTTCCCCGCCATCGCGCAGAATGGCATCGATGTGGGTCGTATCGCCCATCAGGCGGCGCATTTCCTCCGTGATGGGGGAAAGCACGTGGACGGCAAGATCGGCAAGCGCCGGCTTGAAGGCGGAAAACTGCTGGCCGCCGAACTCCTGCAGGACGTCGTCCTTCGTGCGGTCCGCGAGCGCCGCATAGATGCCGACGAGATTTTCGGCTTCCGGACGCCCCTTCAGGCCCTCGACCTCGCTCGGCAGCGAATCCGGATCGGTCTTGGCCTTGCGGATCTTCTTCAGGATGGTGTCGGCGTCGTCCATCAGGTTGATGCGCGACAGGTCCGAGGGGTCGGACTTCGACATCTTCTTCGTGCCGTCCTTCAACGACATGACGCGCGGCGCCGGACCTTCGATCAGCGGCTCGACCAAGGGAAAATAGCCATGGATCGGCTCTTCACCGACAACCATATCGACACCGGTGCCGGTTTCGCGGATCTTCTGCTGGAAGTCGATGTTGAACTTCTGGGCAATGTCGCGGGCCAGTTCGAGGTGCTGCTTCTGGTCGTCGCCGACGGGAACATGGGTAGCGCGGTAGACGAGAATGTCCGCGGCCATCAGGCTCGGATAGGCAAGCAGGCCCAGCGAGGCGTTCTCGCGGTCCTTGCCGGCCTTGTCCTTGAACTGGGTCATGCGGTTCATCCAGCCGATGCGCGCCACGCAGTTGAAGATCCAGGCGAGTTCCGCGTGCTGCGGAACGGCCGACTGGTTGAAGACGATGTGCTTGACCGGATCGATGCCCGACGCGATGAACGCGGCCGCGATGGAGCGGATCTGGTTGCGCAGGTCATCGTGCACGAGCTGGGCGGTGATGGCATGCAGATCGACGACGCAATAAATGCAGTCGTTGTTGTCCTGCAGCGCCACGAATTTGCGGATGGCGCCGAGATAGTTGCCGAGGTGCAGGTTCCCGGTCGGCTGGACGCCCGAGAAGACGAGCGGCTGGAAGGTGGTCATGGTGTCCTCAATAGGCTGGTGGAGGGCCCCAGGCCGAAAGGCCATGTTGCTAACGACGGCGCTTATGCACGCCGCCGCCTGCCCGATCAAGTGGAGGCGAGGGTCGTGCCAAGGCCTCAATCGCTCAATTCTGTCTTATTTTCGTCACATTTCGAGGTGAGCGACGGTGCGCCTGCTTCGCCAGAAGCTTTTGGAACGGCATTCCTGCATATTTTCAGAGCAAGAGGGTACGCTTTTCCTCGCGCTTCTGCATAGCTTCCTATCAATTCCGATCAGCCTGATTCGTAAGGGACTTTGGAATGTTCTACCCCGCGCGATCGACTTTCCTGCCCGCAGGATGCATTGCAGCAAAGACTTAACCATGCGCGCCAGCAACAAACCTCCATATTTGCGCCACGTTCTGGAACGATTTTCCGCCGCACCAAAGCCGGCCCGGATGATCTCGGGCCTATTGTGGGGGATACCATGCGCATTATTTATCGTGTCGCGCTTGCCTCTCTTCTCTCGCTTGGCATGAGCGGGATTGCGGAAGCCGACAACAGCCAGAAGCGTCGTGGCAACATCTTCAAGCACGACTACACCGCTGCCTATACGGTCCAGCGGGTAAGCGTCAGGACGAGTTGCTTTCCGAACAAGCTGAAAGCAATCCTGGCCCATATCGCGGTCCAGACCGGCAAGAAGCCGATGGTCACGTCCGGGCACAGACCCCGATCCGGCCGCTCGCAGCACAGCCACTGTTACGCGGCTGACATCCGGGTCCCGGGGATCTCCGAGAAGACCATACTTGCCGCCGCGGCCTCCGCACCGGGCATCGGCGGGATCGGTCGATACTGCAACGGCCTCGTGCATGTCGACATCGGCCCGAAGCGTCGCTGGGCCCACTGCGGTCGCCGGAAGTAGACTTTAGACCTTCGGCGGCTTGCGCTTGAGGTTCCGGCGGATCATCCCGCTGTCGGCGCCGCCGATGATGAAGGCGACCGGGAAATAGACCAGCATTGCGAACACCAGAAGACAGGCCAGCGCGGCCACCTGCTGCAGGAGCGACACCTCCGGCGCGAGCCATGGCGCCGCATATGGCAGGGCATAGACCAGTGCCGCCCCCATCATGCCTGCAGAGACCAGTAGAAGCAGCGTCCGCCTCAGCAGCGCCCATTCCCACGGCAGGTCACCTCGCCACAGCAGCGCGGAGAAGAGAAGCGTGGCGTTGATCCAGCCCGCCGTGGCCTCGGCGGTAGCAATGCCCTGTTCGGCAAGGATCGGGAAAAGCGCGATCGCCAGGACAGAGTTGACGACCACCGACACGATCGTGAAGCGCATCGGCGTGCGAGTGTCTTCGCGCGCATAAAATCCCGGCTGCAGCGCCTTGATCAGGACGAAGCCCGGAAGGCCGATCCCATACACCGCCAGAATCGAAGCCACGACCGCGGAGTTTTCCGCCGAGAATGCACCGCGCTCGTAGAGCACGCGAATGATCGGTTCGGACAGGATCCAGAGGCCGACCGCCGCCGGCAGGGTCAGGAACAGCACAAATTCGAGCGAACGGTTCTGGATACCCGCCGCCTCCTTCATGTGCCCGCCCTTCAGCGCGCGCGACAGTTCGGGAAGCAGCACGACCCCCACCGCGACGCCGACCACGCCCAAGGGCAGCTGGTATATGCGGTCAGCGTACTGAAGCGCCGCAATGGCACCGTCCTTGGTCGAGGCAATGGCCTGGCCGATCACCTGGTTGATCTGCGTGACGCCGCCGGTGATGGCAGCAGGGACGGCGAGAACGAGAAGCCGCTTGACGTTGGGCGTCATCCGAGGCCGCCGGAAGCCGATCCGGATACCCGCATGGCGGACGCCGAAGTAGACGACGGAGAGCTGTAGGACGCCGGCCACGAGGACGCTCCAGGATAGATACCAGGCTGTCAACAAGGCATCCGCGCCGCTCCACCAGGCGTAGCCCAGGGCCGCGATCATCACGATGTTCAGGAAAACCGGCGCGATGGCTGCCGCGAAGAAATAATGCAGCGAATTGAGCATGCCGCTCATCATCGCCGTCAGCGACATGCACATCAGGTAGGGGAACATCACCGCTGCGAGCCGGACAGTCAGTGCCGACTTTTCCGGATCATCGGCGAAGCCTGGCGCAATGATCCAGTCGACCAGCCAGGGCATGGCGAGTTCCATGGCGATGGTGATCAGCATCAGCACCGAGAAGAGGACGCCGAAGACTTCCTCGGAGAACCGCCTGGCGCCATCCACGCCATTGGTCTCGATCTCCTTCGAGAACAGCGGCACGAAGGCGGCGTTGAAGGCACCTTCTGCAAAGAGGCGTCGAAACAGGTTGGGAAAACGGAAAGCGGCATAGAAGACGTCCGCCATGGGGCCGGTCCCGAGGGCCGCCGCCATCATCGTCTCACGGGCAAAGCCGAACAGGCGGCTGCCCAGCGTGGCACCGCCGACGGTCGCGAACTTCCTGACGAGACTCATGCTTCCGCCGCCTTTGGCCGGCGCTGTGCCGTCTGTGCGCGCCGATTGGGCGCCGGTGCCGGAGCGATGATGCCGGACGGCATGCCGCGCCGCAGCTCGTCCTCCTGCTCGCTCATCACCGCCTTCAGCCGCGCCGTGATATTGCCCTGGCGGTTTTCATTGGTGATCTTCGAGCCCAGAAGGTCTGTGACATAGAAGGTATCGATGACCTTTTCGCCGAAGGTGGTGATGCGGGCGGAGTGGATGTCGAGCGACAGGTCGGCCAGCACGGCGGTGATCTCCGCCAGAAGGCCGGTCCGGTCGAGACACTCGACCTCGATGACCGTGAACTTGTTCGACAGGCCGTTCGAGAGGATCACCGATGGCGGGATGTGGAACGTCTTGTTGCGTTTCTTGCCCTTGGCGCGCGTGGCAATGACCTCGGGCAGCCGCTTCTTGCCCGACAGCACGTCCTCTATCATCTTGCCGATGGTTGCCGCCCGGCGCGTCTCGTCCTCGTCGATCGCAAACTCGCGGTTGATGAGGATCGTGTCGAGCGCCCGGCCATCCGTCGTCGTGAAGATCTGAGCATCGGCGATATTGGCGCCCGCCGCCGCACAGGCGCCGGCGATGATCGACAGCAGCCGGGGATGGTCCGGCGCCAGAACGGTGATTTCGGTGATCGCGTGGAAGGAGTGCGTGCGCACCATGGTCGCCAGCACATGCCCGGCCCTGTCGGTGTCGCGAATGAAGTGGGCATGCCGGACCTGGTCGTCGAGGGCCACCGAGAGCAGATAGGGCTGGTAGTGCAGCGTCGAATAAACGCGGCGGTCCTTCTGGCTCCAGTCCGACAGGGCCTGGAAAAGCTCCTCCTCCGCGTGCTTTGCCCGCTCCTTGCGCGAGACCTCCGAAAAGCCGCCGGAGAGCAGAAGCTCGGTCTCGTAATAGAGGGTGCGCAGCAGCTGGCCCTTCCACCCGTTCCAGACGCCCGGACCGACGGCGCGAATGTCGCAGATCGTCAGGATCAGCAGCAACCGCAGCCGATCCATCGACTGCACCTTCTCGGCGAAGTCGGTGATCGTCTTGCGGTCATGCAGGTCGCGGGTCTGGGCGGTCATCGACATGATCAGATGCTCTTCGATCAGCCAGACCACCAGTTCCGTCTGCTTCGCGTTCAGACCGAGGCGCGGGCAGAGCTTGCGCGCAATGCGGGCGCCGGCGATGGAATGGTCCTCCTGTCGCCCCTTGGCGATGTCGTGGAGCAGCACCGCGACATAGAGCGCGTCGCGTTCCTCGACGGAGGGCATCAGCTTGTTGGCCAGCGGATGAATGTCGGCAGCCTTGCCCTGGTCGACCTCCGACAGCGCTTCCACCGAGCGGAGCAGGTGCTCGTCCACCGTATAGTGGTGATACATGTTGAACTGCATCATCGAGACGATCCGCCCGAAGTCCGGAATGAAGCGGCCGAGCACGCCCGCCTCGTTCATCCGCCTCAGCATCAGCGCCGGAGCGCGCCGCGAGGTCAGCATGGACAGAAACAGGCGGTTGGCCTCTTCGTCCTCGCGCACCTCGTCGGTGATCAGCGACAGGGAGCGCGTCACGCGTTTCAGCGCGTCCGGGTGGAACTCCAGATCGTTGATGTCGGCGACGTGGAAAAGCCGGATGATGTTGACCGGATCGCGCTTGAAGACGTCAGGATCGGCCAGCGTGATGCGGCCGCGGTCCTGGACGAAATCCACGGTTCCCGGGATCTTGTGGACGCGCTTGGTGAAGCGCGAGATGACGTTCTTCAGCCCTGGCGCCTCCTTGGCCTGCTCGTCTTCGAGCGCGGCGCAGAAGATGCGGGTCAGATCGCCGACATCCTTGGCGACGAGGAAATAGTGCTTCATGAAGCGTTCGACGGCCGCCAGGCCCGGCCGCGTGTGGTAGCCGAGGCTTTCCGCGATCTCCCGCTGGATGTCGAATGACAGCCGCTCCTCCGCCTTGCCGGTCAGAAAGTGCATGTGGCAGCGCACGGCCCAGAGAAAATCGTCCGACTTCTGGAAGACCTTCCACTCGTGTCGCGACAGGACGCCGAGCTTGACGAGTTCCTCCGCGTCGCGAATGCGGTAGTAGTATTTCGAGATCCAGAAAAGCGTGTGCAGGTCGCGCAGGCCGCCCTTGCCTTCCTTGACGTTCGGCTCGACCAGATAGCGCGTATCGCCCGCCTTCTGGTGGCGCTGGTCGCGCTCGGCGAGCTTGGCTGCCACGAATTCCGGGCCGGTGCCGGCGACGATCTCCGTGTCGAAGCGTTTCTCCAGATCGGCGACCAAGGCCTCGTCGCCGCAGATGTAGCGGCTTTCCAAAATCGCCGTGCGGATCGTCATGTCGGTCTTGGCCAGCTGGATGCATTCCTCGACCGTGCGGGTGGCATGGCCGACCTTGAAGCCCATGTCCCAGAGCACGTAGAGCAGGAATTCCACCGCCTTGCGCATCGCCTCGGAGTTCTTCGCCGGCAGCAGGAAGAGAAGATCGATGTCTGACCCCGGCGCCAGCGTATCGCGGCCGTAGCCGCCGACGGCGGCGACGGCAACCCGCGTCGCCTCCGGCTGGACCTTCTCGGCGATCGTCTCGTGCAGGACCTGGATCAGCTGGTCCTGCAACCAGGACAGCCGCCGCGCGCAGGCGAGCCCGCCGCCGTCCTTGTCGAGCAGGCTGCGGATTGTGCTGCGGCTCTCGGTGCTTGCCTTGCGCAGGATGGCGAGCAGGGCCGCACGCATCTCCAGCATCGTCTGGCTGTCGTCCTTGACCACCGCCCGGCATTGCGCCCGCAACTGGTCCACATCGAGAATGTCGGAGAAGTCGTTCACGTCTGTCGCCATGTCGTCCTGCTGATGCCAACTCCGCGCAGGCTATATCCGCTCCGGGGGATGCTGGACAATGTTTATCATTGCCGAGTTTTCAAAGTCGTTTTTCGTCTTGTGACACGTTACCGCGTCTGTTTCACCGGCTTGCAGCCTCTTTCGCTCGGCACCGGCTGCGATATTCCGAGGGACTTTGGCCGGTGATGCGGCGGAACTCCCGGTTGAAGTTGGACTTCGTGGAGAAACCCGATTCCAGCATGACCTGGGTTGAGGACATGTCCGTCTCCTGCAGGAGGCGGCACGCTTCAGCAACCCTATACCCGTTTACAAACTGCGATACGTTGAGGCCCGTTACCCTGTTCACTGCAGCGGAAACATTCCGTGCCGGCACGCCTGCCTGCCTTGCAAGCTTCGTCAGACTGAGATCATCCCGCTTGTAGAGTTTCCGGTCCTCAAGCGCCGCCCCTACCTTGGCGACAATTTCGCGGTCGTCGTCAGAAACTTTGGCCGTGGCGGCCGTCGCTCCGCCGGCCGAAGCGTCGTCACCGGCTGCCAGATAGTAGACGAGGACTGCCAGGATCGGCGCAAGGTTCATCAGGCTGACGGCGACAGGCACTCCGGAGTTGCCATAGCGGCTGGCGTAGAGCCAGAGCAGCCCGTCGCTGGCGCCAAAGAAGAGCATGAGTCCGGCGGTCAGGCGTGCTGCCCGAAGAACAGCGGTAACGCGGTGGAAAGGAGCCCTTTCCACCGCCACCTCGCCGCCGGTGCGCGTCATCTGGTAAAGCAAGGCTCCATAGGCGATGAAAATAACAAGAAGCAGCGGGTCGACGAGATTGCGGTTCGCCCATACGGCCAGGGCAACGGCAACTGGGGCCGCAAGATGTACCCATTGCGACACCACCCGCTGCGTCGTCAGAGCCTGAAAGGCAAGGAACGCAAGCGGCGGCATTGCAGCGGCCGAGACGGGCAGGAATGGCGCCAGGGTTTCGATGCCATACCCGAAGCGCAGACCGATTCCCACGCCCTGCAGCGCATACAGTACCAGGAACAGGTTGAAGTAGAGGCGTGTCCCTGCAACGGCGACATGGCGCAAGCTGCGGTGAAGCACCAGAGCGAAGGTAAGGCCGGCGAGAAAGGGCAAGGGGACGGATAGCACCAGCGACCTCTCTAGCGGGGACCTTAATCGTGATCTTGGAGGCCTTTATCACGTTTCAAGTCGAATGGCAGGAGGGACAGGGCTCCATTCGGATGGCACGGAAAACATCACAGAGTCCTGAAAATGCGTCCTCGCCACCTCATCATTCCACTGCTGGCAATCTCCGCCATCGCAGATCCAGCCGATGCCTTCGAGGCCGGCACGCGCGCTGGATGACGTACCAGCCACCCCACCGCGCGGCCGCAGAATACGTTCTCGTCACCTATCCGGCCAAGGCTGACGGGGACACGATGGCGGCGACATTCCTCGGGAGGACCTTCACAAGAAGATCTTCTTCGAGATTGCCATCTTTCTGCGCAGGAAGCTTCGTCGGGCGCTAGTTGCGCAGCTGCTTCTTCAGTGCATAAAGCGCGTCCAGGGCATCCCGCGGCGTCATGTCGTCCGGGTTGATCGCCTTCAGCGCCTCCTCGATCCTGGAAGGGCCGGCTTTCTTCTGTTCCTCGCGGCGGACGGCGACCTGGAAGAGGGGCAGGTCGTCGATCAGCTGGCTGGCAGGGTTCTTGCGGTCGGAATCTTCCAGCTGGGTCAGAACGTCGCGGGCGCGGGCGACGACGGAGGCCGGCAGGCCGGCGAGCCTTGCCACCTGGATGCCGTAGGAGCGGTCGGCGGCACCGGGACCGACCTCGTGCAGGAAGATGACGTCGCCGTCCCATTCCTTCACCCGCATCGTCGCATTCGACAGCCGGTTGAGCTTCTCCGACAGCACGGTGAGCTCGTGGAAGTGGGTGGCGAACAACCCGCGGCAGCGGTTGGCCTCGTGCAGGTGTTCGACGGCGGCCCAGGCGATCGACAGGCCGTCGAAGGTCGCCGTGCCGCGTCCGATCTCGTCGAGGATGACCAGCGAACGATCGCTCGCCTGATTGAGGATTGCTGCCGTCTCGACCATTTCCACCATGAAGGTGGAGCGGCCGCGGGCCAGATCGTCGGAGGCGCCGACGCGCGAGAACAGGCGGTCGACGATGCCGATATGGGCGGAGGTTGCCGGAACGAAGGAGCCCATCTGGGCGAGGATGGCAATTAGCGCGTTCTGGCGCAGGAAGGTCGACTTACCGCCCATGTTCGGGCCGGTGAGCAGCCAGAGGGCTCCGAACTCGCCGTCGCCCGAGGGGGAGAGGTCGCAATCGTTGGCGATGAAGGGGCCATCCGACTTGCGCCGCAGCGCCTGTTCCACCACCGGGTGGCGGCCGCCTTCGATGGCAAACATCCGCGAGGCGTCCACCGTCGGACGGTGGTAGCCCCATTCCTCGGCCAGCAGCGCCAGACCGGCGGCGACATCGATTTCCGCAATGGCGCGGGCGCCCTTCTTGATCGCTTCGGCTTCTGCCGTGACCGCCTCGACCATGCGATCGAATGCCGAGAGTTCGATCGCCAAGGCGCGATCCGCGGCATTGGCAATCCGGCTTTCCAGATCTGCGAGCTCGGTGGTGGTGAAGCGCATCGCATTCGCCATGGTCTGGCGATGGATGAAGCGCGCCTTGCCTTCCGGGCTGTCGGTCATCGGTCCGGCATTGCCGGCGGTGACCTCGATGAAATAGCCGAGCACATTGTTGTGCTTGATCTTGAGCGAGCGGATGCCGGTGTCTTCGGCATATTGCAGCTGCAGGCCGGCGATGACGCGGCGCGACTGGTCGCGCAGCGCCCGCACCTCGTCGAGTTCGGCATCGGCCCCGTCGCGCAGGAACCCGCCGTCCCGCTTCAGAAGCGGCAGTTCGTCGGCGAGCATGTCGCTCAGCTGTCGTTCAAGCGCCGACGGCAAAGCTCTCAGATCGGCAAGCGCCTGGCCGAGCTCCTCCGGCAGCATGACCTTCTCGAGATCGTCGACAACCGCCCGCGCGGCTTCGAGGCCATGCAGGATGGCGCCGAGATCCCGCGGACCACCGCGGTCGAGCGCAAGGCGCGACAAGGCACGCGGCATGTCCGGCACCTGTTTCAGCGCCGCGCGCAGGTCCGAGCAGAGCGATGGCTCGCCCAGAAGGAAGGAGATCGAATCCAGCCTGCGGTTGATCGGCTCCGGATCGGTCAGCGGCGACATCAGCCGCTCGGCCAGCAGGCGGGCACCGCCGCCGGTCACGGTGCGATCGATCGCCTTCAGAAGCGTCCCGTCCCTATCCCCCGACAGCGTCCGGGTCAGCTCCAGATTGCCGCGGGTGGCCGGATCGATAAAGAGCGTCGAGGCGGCACTTTCGCGCTCGGGGATGGCAAGCGGCGGCCGCTCGGCGATCTGCGTCTTCTCGACATAGGCGATGGCGGCCGAGGCCGCGGCAAGCTCGGCGCGGGAGAAGCTGCCGAAGCCGTCGAGCGTGCCGACGCCGAAATAGCGGGTGATGCGGCCTTCGGCACTGGCGCTGTCGAAGAGGACACCCGGCTGCGGCACCGCCACCTTGCCGAGCACGTCGAACACCGGCTTCAGGTCCGGGTCGTGGAACATCGTGTCTGGCACGATCAGTTCGCGCGGCTCGATGCGCAGAATATCGGCCAGAAGGCGCGACTGGTCCGTCTCCGCCAGCCGGAAGACGCCCGTGGAGATGTCGATCCAGGCAAGCGCCAGCAGCGGCTCCGACGTGCCGCGAATGCGGGCGAGCGCCATCAGGTAGTTGGATTCCGACGGCGAGAGGAGCTTGTCCTCGGTCAGCGTGCCGGGGGTTACCAGCCGCACGACGTCCCGCTTCACCACCGATTTGGAGCCGCGTTTGCGGGCCTCGGCCGGGTCTTCCACCTGCTCGCAGACGGCAACGCGGAAGCCGAGTGAAATCAGCCTCTGCAGGTAATCGTCGGCAGCGTGGATCGGCACGCCGCACATCGGGATGTCCTGCCCCATGTGCTGGCCGCGCTTCGTCAGCGTGATCCCCAGCGCGCGGGCGGCCTCCACCGCATCCTCGAAGAACAGCTCGTAGAAGTCGCCCATGCGGTAGAAGAGCAGCGAACCGGGATTGTTCGCCTTGATCTCGATGTACTGCTCCATCATCGGCGTGGCCGTCGCACGGCTCTCGTCCGAGGCAAGCTCGGCGGCCGTCAGGGCGTCAATGGCGAAGCGTTGGTGCTGGGTCACGGGCCGATTTTCTGTTGCGGAAGCTGGTGGCCGACTCTATCGATGATGGCCCCTGAAAGACAACCGATACCGCGGCCAGGAGGTTGGCTGCCCACAAAAAGCTGGAGGAGCTTTGCCATGAACGACAAGATCACCCGATCGCGGGCTTCCGTGACCGAACAGGAAGCCCTTGCGTTCCATGCCGAAGGACGCCCCGGCAAGCTGGAAATCAACCCGACGAAGCCGATGGCGACGCAGCGCGACCTGTCGCTGGCCTATTCGCCGGGCGTAGCGGTGCCGGTGAAGGCGATCGCTGCCGATCCCGACTGCGCATACGATTACACGACGCGCGGCAACATGGTGGCCGTCATCTCCAACGGCACGGCGATCCTCGGCCTCGGCAATCTCGGGGCGCTGGCCTCGAAGCCGGTGATGGAAGGCAAGGCGGTGCTGTTCAAGCGCTTCGCCGACGTCGATTCCATCGATCTGGAGGTCGACACGGAGAATGTCGACGAGTTCATCAACTGCGTGCGCTTCCTCGGGCCTTCCTTCGGCGGCATCAACCTGGAAGACATCAAGGCGCCGGAGTGCTTCATCATCGAGAGCCGCCTGCGCGAGCTCATGGACATCCCGGTCTTCCATGACGACCAGCACGGCACGGCGATCATCGCCGCAGCCGGTCTGATCAATGCGCTGGAACTGACGGGCCGGGACCTGGCGACCACGAAGCTCGTCTGCAACGGCGCGGGTGCGGCCGCCATCGCCTGCATGGAGCTCATCAAGGCGATGGGCTTCGCTGCCGAAAACATCATCCTCTGCGATACCAAGGGCGTCATCTACCAGGGCCGCACCGAGGGCATGAACCAGTGGAAATCCGCTCATGCCGCCAAGACCGACAAGCGGACGCTGGAAGAGGCGATGAAGGGTGCCGACGTGGTCTTCGGCCTGTCGCAGAAGGGCGCCTTTTCCGAGGAGATGATCCGCTCGATGGCGGACAGGCCGATCATCTTCGCGATGGCCAATCCGGATCCGGAGATCACGCCCGAGGAGGTGGCCCGCATCCGCGACGACGCGATCATGGCGACCGGGCGTTCGGACTACCCGAACCAGGTCAACAACGTGCTGGGCTTCCCCTATATCTTCCGCGGCGCGCTGGACGTGCGTGCGACCCAGATCAACGATGCGATGAAGATCGCTGCCGTGCGGGCGCTTGCCAATCTCGCCCGCGAGGACGTGCCCGACGATGTGGCTGCCGCCTACCAGGGCAACCGGCCGCGGTTCGGCTCGCAGTACATCATCCCGGTTCCGTTCGACCCGCGACTGATCTCGGCGATCCCGGTCGCGGTGGCGGAAGCAGCCATGGAAAGCGGCGTCGCCCGGCGCAATATCACCGATCTCGCCGCCTATGGGCGCGAGCTTTCGGCCCGCCGCGATCCGATGGCCGCGACCACACAAGGGATCTATGAGCGCGTGCGACGCTTCCCGAAGCGGGTCGTCTTTGCGGAAGCCGAGGAGGAGCAGGTGATGCGCGCGGCGGTTTCCTTTGCCCACCACGGGCTTGGAACGGCCATCCTGCTGGGCCGCGACGATGTCATCCGCACGACCGCGGAGAAGGCCGGTATCGACCTCGATCGCCCCGGCATCGAAATCGTCAACGCCCGCATCTCCACCCGGGTCGAGGCTTATATCGATCACCTCTACGAAAGGCTGCAGCGGCAGGGTTTCCTCCTGCGCGACGTGCAGCGGCTCATCCACAATGACCGCAATCACTTTGCGGCCACCATGGTCGCGGTGGGCGACGCCGACGCGATGGTGACCGGCACCACCCGCAACTATGCCTCAGCGCTCCAGGACGTGCGCCGCTGCATCGATACGAAGCCGGGACACCGGGTGATCGGGGTGTCGCTTGCGCTGTCGCGCGGCCGGACCGTGTTCGTTGCCGATACCGCCGTCCACGACATGCCGACGGCCGAGGAACTGGCCGATATTGCGGTGGAGGCCGCACGGGTCGCCCGCCGCATGGGATATGAACCACGCGTGGCGGTGCTCGCCTACTCCACCTTCGGCCAGCCGACGGGAGAGCGTTCGGAGCGGGTGCGCGAGGCGGTGAGGATCCTGGACACGCGGCGGGTGGATTTCGAATACGACGGGGAAATGGCCGCGGACGTGGCACTCAATCCGCACCGCATGGAGCAGTATCCGTTCTGCCGTCTGTCAGGCACGGCCAATGTGCTCGTCATGCCGGCAATCCATTCCGCATCGATCTCGACGCGGATGCTGCAGGAACTGGGTACCGCGACCGTCATCGGACCGCTGCTGGTCGGCCTGGACAAATCCGTGCAGATCACCTCGATGGGCGCCAAGGACTCCGACATCGTCAACATGGCGGCGATTGCCGCCTACAACGCCGGCACCTGAGACTGGCGACGCCGGCCTTCGCGTCAGCTTGCGAAGCGGCCGGCGTCGGCGCCGTAATAGTTGATGTAGCGGCCGGAGATGGCGGAGATCGGCAGCACCACCAGGACATCTGTGGTGTTGAAGGCCTGGTCGACGACCGCGCCCTCGCCGATCATGGCACCGAGCCGCAGGTAGCCCTTGATCAGCGGCGGCATGGCGTTCAGCGCCTTGCGGGCGTTGGCCGCCTCGACCGGCATCAGGTCCATCTCGCGATAGAGCTCCGGCAAGGCCGCCACATGCCATTCGCCCTTCACGCGGGCATTGTGGTGCAGGAAGGACAGCGCCAGCGCGTGCTCTTCCGGTCGGGTGCCGAAGAAGGAGGCGCAGCCGAACATGGCCGATACGCCGTGCTTTAGGGCATAGGCCCAATTGCCCTGCCACAGCAGCTCCACCGTCCGCTTGGTGCGATAGGCGGGCAGCACGCAGGAACGACCGAGCTCCATGAACTTCTTGTCGGGATGGCGGGCGAGCAGCGGGGCGATGTCGAACTCGGATGCTGAGTAGAAGCCGCCATGGGCCATCGCCACCTGCTGGCGCAGCAGCCGGTAGGTGCCGACAATCTGATCCTCTATGTCGCCGTCGATCGACCGATCCACAACCAGGAGGTGATCACAGACCGCATCATAGGCGTCAAAGTCACGGCGCTGGCGCATCGCGTCTGCAGGCAGCTGGGCCTTCATCTCCTCGACGAACACCCGGTAGCGTACCGCCTGGGCAGCGTTGACCTCGCGCTCGGTACGGGCGAGGCGTGTCTCGAGGCTTCCAATCCGGCCCAGCAGGTCGCCTGCCTGGTCCCCCGACAGCGACTGACTGGGGTTTACGTTCACGTCGTGCTTCAGGAATTCGAGCGCCATGGCAATCTGCCCTACCGGTTCAAGTCACCGTCAATAATCATGATCCCGCGACAGGAAAATGACAATGATTGTAACAATGGAAACCGCCTGTCGAGAGGGCCTTTTGCCGACTAATTCAGGCCAGGACAAGCGGCTCGTTCGCTGATTGTCAGCTGCGTGACGCCGAATCAGGCTTCTTTCCGGACCCCAGGATTTCGTCCAGAATCACCAGTCCCGCACCGATGGAGATGAAGCTGTCGGCAAGATTGAAGACGGCGAACGACCATGTCCCGGTATGGAAGAGGATGTAGTCGATCACGTGGCCGTAGAGAAAGCCGTCGATCAGGTTGCCGATCGCTCCCGAGACAATCAGGGCGAAGCCCAGATGGGTCCAGGTTCGATCGGCCGGCGTGCGGCGCCACAGCCAGAGCACGAAGCCGACGATGACAATACGCATGCCGATGATGAACTCCCGCTCCATGCCCGAGAGGAGCGAAAATGCAACGCCGAGGTTGTAGGTCCTGTAGAGGGCCAGCACCGGAAGAAGCGGCACGGCTTCCTGAAGCGGAAGATAGGCCTCGACGGCAAACTTGATCGCCTGATCGAGGATGACGGCTATCAGGATGACGGCGGCAGCAACCAGCGGCCGCGAGAAAATCGACGCAGCGCCCGTCATCGATCGGCATCCAGAGACAGGAGATGCCGACGTGCCTCAAACAGCATCACCGCCGTTGCGACGGCGAGATTGAGGCTGTCGGCCCGTCCCTGCTGGGGGATCCGCACCAGCCGGTCTGCGGCCTTGGCAAGACTGTCCGGCAGGCCGGACTGTTCATTGCCCATCAGAAGTGCCACCGGCTTCTTGACGTAATCCACCGTCCGGTAATCCACCGCACCGGCCAGATGGGTGGCGACCACCTCGATGCCGGCCCGCTTCTGCCAGGCCAGAAACTGCTCCGGGGAGGCCTTGACCAGCGGAAGGGCGAAGACGGAGCCCATCGTGGCCCGAACCGTCTCCAGCGAAAAGGGATCGGTGCAGTCTCCCACCAGGATGACCCCCGAGGCACCGGCCGCATCGGCCGTCCGGATGATCGTTCCCAGGTTGCCCGGATCGCGGACTCGATCGAGGGCGACAAAGGTCTTGCCCTTCGCCGGATCCAGGGCCTCGAGCGTGCCCCAGCGCTGATCGAAGATGCCGACGACCATCTGCGGATTGTCGCGCCGGGTGATCGACGACAGCACCTTCTCGCTCACCTCGAGCACCAGCCCGCCCTTGGCGACAGTCTTCGCCGCGACCTGCTCGACGAGCGGCTTACCCTTTGCCGCCTTTGCGTAGACCAGCGTTCGGATCGTCCAGCCGAGCTCCAGCGCATCGATGACCAGCTTCAGGCCCTCCGCCATGAAGGTGCCGGTCTGCTCCCGGTCCTTCTTGCTGGTCAGCGCCTTGATGTCCTTGATGATGGGGTTGGAGAGGCTCGTGACCTCCTTCACTTGCCCCACACGGCGAGGACCGCCGTCTCGTGTCTCGTCTCTCATTGCGGAATCCAGCGGCTGAAAAGGGAGGTGGAAAGCGCGCGCCCGGGGTCATTGCCGTCCAGCCCGCCCTCGCGAATCACCAGTTCGCCCGATTCCACCACGCCGCCGGCGCCGCGCATGATGTCGCGCATCAGCTCATGGGTGGAATAGAAGCTGGCGCGGATCGAATAGGCGGTCAGCACCAGGCCAAGCGCCTGGGGTGACAGAAGCTCCCGGCAGATATCGAGCATCAGCGGCAGGTGCTCGAAGAGATGCCAGACCTCGCCATTCGGGCCGCGCCCGAACTTCGGCGGGTCGGTCAGGATGATATCGTAGCGGCTGCCGCGTCGTTCCTCGCGCTGGATGAACTTCATGGCATCCTCGCAGATCCAGCGGATCGGGGCACGCTCCAGCCGCGACAGCGCCTGGTTCTCGCGCGCCCAGCCGATCGCCTTCTTGGAAGCGTCCACATGGGTGACCTCCGCGCCGGCGGCCGCGGCCACCAGCGAGGCGACACCGGTATAGCCGAAGAGATTGAGGACCTTGACCGGCCGACCGGCATTTTCGACCTGCTTCTTCATCCACTCCCAGTGAACGATCTGCTCGGGGAAAACGCCGACATGGCGAAACGAGGTGAAGCGCCCGAGAAAATCGACGCCCAGCAGCGACAGGGGCCAGGTCTCGCCATGCGCTTCCTTGGGGAAGCGCCAGCGGCCCATGCCATCCTCGTCGGTATCGCCGGTGAAGACGGCATCCACATTGCTCCAGACACTCTCGCTCAATGCCGGCTGCCACAGAGCCTGCGCTTCCGGCCGGATAATCCGGTAGGGGCCGTATTGCTCGAGTTTCAGGGCATTGCCGCTGTCGACCAGATGAAAATCGCCGGCGCCGGAGGATTCCAGGATCACCGGGACGCGCTCGGCAGGGCGATCGCCCTGACGCGTCATCAGGCGACGCTGCGGCCCTGCCTCTTCCTGCTTCGGCTTTGCGGCGGGCGAGACGGCCGACGTCGGCCTGGCTGCGCCAGACGGCGTGGCCGTGACTCGTGGCTTTCCCGGCCTTCTGTCGGTGCGCTTGTCCTTTGTCCTCACCATATTCTTCCAGCTGTCTTGTGGTTTGGGTGCAAATAGCATCCACCCGCCACTTGGCAAAGCGCTTTCCCCTGCCGTAACGTCCTCTCCCACGATCTGGGAGGAGGTCCACATGGATGTTGACGGTGAAGAGCGCATCGCTGCGCCGCGCGAGGTGGTGTGGCACGCCTTGAACGACCCGGAAATCCTCAGGCAGTGTATTCCGGGCTGCCAGAGCCTGGAGAAGACGTCGCCGACCGAACTCGTGACGACCGTCCGCATCAAGATTGGGCCTGTCGGCGCGACCTTCAACGGCGAGATCACCCTCTCCAACATCAATGCTCCGGAAAGCTATACCATCTCGGGGGAAGGCAAAGGCGGCATTGCCGGCTTCGGCAAGGGCGCAGCCGACGTCGTCCTGATCGAAGACGGCGACGAGACCATCCTGCGTTATGCTGCCAAGGCGCAGGTCGGCGGGAAGCTTGCCCAACTCGGTTCACGTCTCATCGATTCCGCATCGCGGAAGCTCGCGCAGCAGTTCTTCGCGGATTTCAACGCGGCCGTTGCGGCGGACGGCCAGACTTGATCGCGTGCCGGCGAGAGGTGCCCCTTTGTCCCGAAACGCGGTATGATGTCTGCGAATCGCCGGCGAGTAGCGGCAGCGTTCTGCCCCTATTTCGCAGGGCATTCGGCAGGTATATTAACGATGCGTTGACTTTCGAGGCGCGTGGAGCTAGAAGCGCGCCGCAATTGCAACGTACGCAAAAAGAACGATCCCCAAATTTCAGTCTCCAGGCCTCAAATTCATTCTCGTGCTCTGCGATGCGCTTGGATGAGGGGACAGCTTGGCGTAGACTGGAACACGCAAGTCACGACAAGAAGGAATAAATCCATGAGTGTGCGTGTAAGTGGTAAGCAGATGGAAATCGGTGAATCGTTCCGCGAGCGGATCGAGACTCAGATTTCGGACGCTGTGACCAAGTACTTCGATGGAGGATACTCGGGCCAGGTCATCGTCGAGAAAGCCGGCTCGCGCTTTTCGAGCGATTGCAAGGTTCACCTCGACACGGGCGTCGTCCTGCATGCTGCCGGCGAAGCCAATGATCCGCAACTGAGCTTCGACGCAGCCGCGGAGCGCATCGAGAAGCGCCTGCGCCGCTACAAGCGGAAGCTGAAGGACCACCATTCCGGCCCGCAGGGCAATGGTCATGCCGAAGTTGCATACACCGTCATGGATGCTGTTCCGGACGATCATGACGAGGTCCCCGAGGACTTCGCGCCGACGATCGTAGCGGAGAGTTCGAAGCAGCTGAGAACAATGTCGGTCGCCACTGCCGTGATGGCATTGGACATGACCGACGAACCCCTCCTCCTGTTCCGGGCTCCGGGCACGGAGGACCTCAATGTCGTCTATCGCCGCCAGGACGGCAATATTGGCTGGATCGACGCCGCCAATATCAAAGGCTAACAGATCTCTAGGCGAGCGTTGGCAACAGCGCTCGCTCCGCCCTCGCGGTGGCACAAAGGATGAAGAGAATGGCTTTGGCAGATTTGCTGCAGCAAGATGCAATTATTCCCGCCCTCAAGGTGAATTCCAAGAAACAGTTGCTGCAGGAGCTGGCCGCCAAGGCGGCGAAGCTGACGGGCGTGCCGGAGCGGGAGATCTTCGACGTCATCCTGCAGCGTGAGCGACTTGGCTCGACCGGGGTGGGCCATGGCGTCGCCATTCCGCATGGCAAGCTCGGCAGCATCTCTTCGATCAAGGGTGTCTTTGCGCGCCTCGACAGTGCCGTGGATTTCGAGGCGCTCGACGACGAGCCGGTGGATCTCGTGTTTCTTCTGCTGGCCCCGGAAGGTGCCGGAGCCGACCATCTGAAGGCCCTTTCGCGGATCGCCCGCGTCCTTCGCGACCAGGAACTGGTCAACAAGCTGCGGCAGACGGATTCCGCCTCGGCGATCTACGCCTTCCTCAATGAGGAACAGGCGTCCAACGCGGCCTGATCCTTCCCCTTCGATTACCCAAAACAAAACCGCCTGCCATGGACGTGGCAGGCGGTTTTCGTTGTGCATGGACCTGAAGGTGTCAGCCCTGGCCGTTTTCGCTCCCGGCGGCGGCTGCAGAAGGCTCAGCCTTGGGGCCGCCCTTGGAGACGCCGACCATAGCCGGCCGCAGCACGCGATCACCAATGGTGAAGCCTGCCTGGACCACCTGCAGCACGGTGTTGTTGGGCACTTCCGGGTTGGGGATCTCGAACATCGCCTGGTGGAAGTTCGGATCGAACTTCTGGCCTTCTGCGTCGATCTTGCGGACGCCATGGCGCTCGAGGGCAGACAGCATGGAGCGTTCGGTCAGTTCCACCCCTTCCAGAAGCATCGCCAGGGCCTGGTCGGCATTCTGACGAACATCTTCCGGCACGGCATCCAGTGCGCGACGCAGATTGTCGGAGACCGCCAGCATGTCGCGTGCGAAACCGGCAACCGAATAGGACTTGGCGTCCTTGACGTCGCGATCCGTCCGGCGGCGGAGGTTTTCCATTTCGGCCACCATGCGCAGGAACCGGTCGCGCAGGTCGGCGTTCTCGGCCCTCAACACTTCCATCGGATCCGGCTCGACGGCCGTCGCCTCGTCCGCCTCGTCGGCTGCTGCGTCCTGCAGAGCGGACGCCACCGCTTCGGCGGTGTTGTCGGGGGCGTATTCGTTATGGCCCGCGTCAGGTCCGTTCTTCTTTGTCTCGTCGGTCATGACCTTCTCCGGTATTGTGGTTCACAAAGTCGTGCCCGATATCGAGGTTTGAACCTCAAAAATCAAGGCTTGGCAGGGGATTGTGTGGCTATAGCGGCTGGCGGGTGAGCCGAGCAAGAAGCTGGGCCGTGTAATCCACCATCGGCACCACGCGGGAATAATTGAGCCGGGTGGGCCCGATCACCCCGACCGCTCCGACGATCCGCTCCTCCTGATCGCGATAGGGCGCGACGATCAGCGACGAGCCGGACAGCGAGAACAGCTTGTTTTCGGAGCCTATGAAGATCCGCACGCCAGGCCCGGTTTCGGCGAGGTCGAGGATCTCGATCAGGCTGTCCTTCTTTTCCAGATCGTCAAACAGCATGCGCAGCCGGTCGAGATCATCGACATCAGTCATCCCCTCGAGGAGATTGGCACGGCCGCGGACGATCAGCTGATTGGGCTTGCCTTCTTCGCGGCTGCCGGACCAGACGGCCAAGCCACGCTCCACCAGATCCTGGGACAGGATCGTCAGTTCGTCCTGAACCTCCGCCTTCAGCTTCTGCAGCTGCCCCCGGAGCTCGACCAGCGTCTGACCGCTCAGATGCGCGTTCAGGAAATTGGCGGCCTCGGTCAGCTGCGAGGAGGTGACGCCGGCCGGCAGATCGATGATGCGGTTCTCCACCTGATTGTGCTCGCCCACCAGCACGGCGAGGGCCTTGGTCGGTTCCAGCCGGATGAACTCCACGTGCTTCAGCACAGGGTCGCTCTTGGCAGTGATCACGATGCCGGCGCCGCGGGAGACGCCCGACAGCATGCGGCTCGCCTCGTTCATCAGACTTTCCATGGGCCGGTCGCGATCTTCCGGCCGGATCTGGCGCTCGATCGTCGTTCGCTCTTCCTCGGTGAGATCACCCACCTGCATGAAGGCATCGACGAAGAAGCGCAGGCCCGACTGGGTCGGCAGGCGTCCCGCACTGATATGCGGCGCATAGATGAGGCCAAGCTCCTCCAGATCGCTCATCACGTTGCGGACGGAAGCAGGCGACAGCGACATCGGCAGGATGCGCGCCAGGTTTCTGGACCCGAGTGGTTCTCCAGTCTCCAGATAGGTTTCCACGATACGGCGGAATATTTCGCGCGAACGGTCGTCCAGCCGGGTGGCGTTGTCCCCTCGTGCCATAAAGTCCATGGTTCGCTTTGAACCCTCTGATTGTCATCTGAACGTAAAATATAGTCTTTCCCCCGCCACTCCGCCAACGGAAAATCCTTGGCAAGGCACCGCGGGACACCGTGAAGGCCCCTTTTCCTTTGCAAATGACCTTACGGCCCCTTAGAAGGCGCCTACACACTCTCGGGAGCACGATATGCGGCCTTCAGGCAGAAAAACCGACCAGATGCGCAAGGTTTCCTTTGAGCGCAACTTCTCCAAGCATGCGGAAGGCTCCTGCCTTGTCCGGTTCGGCGACACGCATGTGCTCTGCACGGCAAGCCTTGAAGAGAAGCCGCCGGCCTGGCTGCGCAACAGCGGCAAGGGCTGGGTGACGGCCGAATACGGCATGCTGCCGCGCGCCACGGGCGACCGGATGCGGCGTGAAGCCACCGCAGGAAAGCAGGGCGGTCGCACACAGGAAATTCAGCGGCTGATCGGTCGTTCGCTGCGCGCCGTCGTCGATCTGACCGCGCTCGGGGAAAAGCAGATCACGATCGACTGCGACGTCATCCAGGCGGACGGCGGCACCCGGACGGCTGCCATCACCGGCGGCTGGATTGCGCTTCACGACTGCCTGAAGTGGATGGAAGCCCGCTCCATGGTGAAGCTCGACAAGGTTCTCAAAGACCACGTCGCCGCCATCTCCTGCGGTATCTTCGCCAACCAGCCGGTGATCGACCTCGATTACCTGGAGGATTCCGCCGCCGAGACCGACGCCAACTTCGTGCTGACCGGCACCGGCGGCATCGTCGAAATTCAGGGCACCGCGGAAGGCGCACCGTTCAGCGAGGAGGAATTCCTGTCGCTGCTGAAGCTTGCCAAGGCGGGGACGGAAGAGCTGGTCGCGATGCAGAAGCAGGCGATCGCGCAGTAGCCAGGAGGCGCGGGTGACGGTGCTGATCGAAGGTATCCTGGAAACCGCACTGTATGCGGAAGACCTCGATGCCGCCGAGGCCTTCTACGGCGGAGTGCTCGGCCTCGAGCGCGTATTGCGCGCCGGCGACCGACATGTCTTCTTCCGGTGCGGCGCCGGCATTCTGCTGATCTTCAATCCGGCGGAGACGGTCAAGCCGCCGCCGGAGAATGCCCCGCAGGTACCGCCGCATGGTGCAAACGGCCCGGGGCACGCCTGTTTCCGTGTCGCCCGGGACCATCTCGACGCCATGGCGGAGAGACTTACGGCGGCCGGGATTAGCATTGAGAGCGACGTGACCTGGCCCAACGGCGCCCGGTCCATCTATTTCCGCGACCCTGCGGGCAACAGTCTCGAATGTGCCGAACCAGGTCTCTGGTCGATCGGCTGAGGTGATCCTGATGCGAAAGCTTGAAACAAAAACCATCGTCGTTGCCAGCCACAATGCCGGCAAGATCCGCGAAATCGCCGAGCTGATCGGTCCGTTCGGCTTTTCCGCCAGATCGGCCGCCGACCTGAATTTCGAGGAGCCCGACGAAACCGGTACCACGTTTGAAGAGAATGCTGCGATCAAGGCCCTGGCCTCCGCCAAGGCGTCTGGTCTTCCGGCGCTTTCGGACGATTCCGGCCTGGTGATCGACGCTTTGGACGGTGCACCTGGCGTCTATACGGCCAACTGGGCCGAACGCGAGGACGGAACGCGCGATTTCGTCATGGCGATGGAAAAGGTCGAGAAGGCCCTGGCCGAGCGCGGTGCCGTCAGAGCCGACCAGAGAACCGCCCGGTTCGTCAGCGTGCTCTGCCTCGCCTGGCCGGACGGGCACACCGAGTTTTTCCGCGGCGAGGTCGAAGGCGTCGTCGCCTGGCCACCACGGGGAGACAAAGGCTTCGGCTACGATCCGGTCTTTCAACCCGAAGGTCATGAGCTTACCTTCGGCGAGATGAGCTCCGATGAAAAGCACGGCTGGCAGCGCGGCGAACCGGAAGCCCTTTCCCACCGCGCCCGCGCCTTCAAACGCTTCGTCGAAACCTGCCTGGAGGCCTGAACTCCGTTGAATATCGACGCACCCCTTCTTCCCGACACCGGCGAGCCCGGATTCGGGATTTACCTGCATTGGCCGTTCTGCGCGGCCAAGTGCCCCTATTGCGACTTCAACAGCCATGTCCGGCATCAGCCGGTGGACCAGGCGCGGTTCGCCGCCGCCATGCTGCGCGAGATGGAGACGATGCGCCGGATGAGCGGCCCCAAGACCGTCACCAGCGTCTTTCTCGGCGGCGGCACGCCTTCCCTGATGGACCCGGCGACCGTTCAGACGGTGATCGACGGCATTTCCCGCCACTGGCATATGCCGGACGGGATCGAGATCACCATGGAGGCCAACCCCTCCAGCGTGGAGGCCGAACGGTTTCGCGGCTACAGGGCCGCCGGCGTCAACCGCGTGTCGCTCGGCGTGCAGGCGCTGAACAACACGGACCTGCGCTTTCTGGGCCGGTTGCACGATGTCGACGACGCGCTGAAGGCGATCAAGCTTGCCCGCGAGATCTTTCCGCGCATGAGCTTCGACCTGATCTATGCCCGCCCGCGCCAGACGATCGCGGCTTGGGAGGCGGAGTTGAAGGAGGCCATCTCCTACGCCGTGGATCACCTCTCGCTCTACCAGCTGACCATCGAGGAGGGCACACCCTTCTACGGGCTGCACAAGGCTGGCAAGCTCATCGTGCCGGACGGTGACGAGTCCGCTGACCTCTACGAGGCGACGCAGGAGATCACCGCCCGCCACGGAATGCCGGCGTATGAGGTTTCCAACCACGCACGGCCAGGAGCCGAAAGCCGCCACAACCTGACCTACTGGCGCTACGGCGACTATGCGGGCATCGGTCCGGGCGCACATGGGCGGCTGACGCGTGGGCCATACAAGATCGCCACAGCGACGGAGCGGCGCCCGGAGGCTTGGCTCGACCTCGTCGAGAGACAGGGGCACGGGATGGTGGACGAGGAAGAGCTCGGGCGCGACGAACAGGCCGACGAACTGCTGCTGATGGGGCTGCGGCTGACCGAAGGCGTCGACCTTGCGCGCTGGCAGCAGCTTTCCGGGCGCGATCCCGATCCGGTCCGAGAGCAGACCCTGCTGGAACACGGCTTCATCGAACGGCTCGGCAATTCGCGGCTGCGCTGCACGCCATCCGGCATGCTGATCCTCGATTCCGTCGTCGCCGACCTCGCCTGCTGATCAAGGCGCTCCGCACGTGTTTCCGTTAGGATTGGCGCGGGCTGAGACCTGTTGACAAGGCAATCCCTCCGCAGACCGAAAAGCCCCGGCGTGATCCACGCCGGGGCTTTTTTGGTCTGTGCCGTGAGAAATTCTCAGGCGTTGTTCTCGTTGATGAGCCGCTTCAACAGCTCGACCTCATGGCAGAGCTTGGTGTCGCCGGTGATCAGGTCCTCGATCTTGCGCACGGCGTGCAGGACGGTCGTGTGGTCGCGGCCACCGAAGCGGCGCCCGATTTCCGGGAAGGACCGCGGCGTCAGGGTCTTTGCCAGATACATGGCGATCTGGCGCGGCTTGACCACAACGCGTGTGCGGCGGTTGGAGACCAGCTCCTGCCGGGAGACGTTGTAGTGGCGTGCAACGATGCGCTGGATGTCCTCGATGCGGACCCGCTTGGCTTCACCCGTGCCGACCAGATGCACCAGGAGCTCATCCACCCGCTCGAGCGAGAGCGACGGTTCGAAGGACTTGCGGAAGACCAGCTGGTTGAAGGCGCCTTCCAGGTCGCGACCGCTGCTGGCGACACTGCGCGCCACATGCGAAAGAATTTCAACGGAGATATCGAGCGACGGATCGTCCTGCTGCGCAATCTCCAGGCGACGCTTCAGCATTTCGAAGCGCATCTCGTAGTCGGGGCTTTCCATTTCGATGGCGACGCCGCCCTGAAGGCGCGAGCGCACGCGCGGATCGAGCGATTCCAGTTCCCATGGCGCACGATCGCCGGCCACGACCACCTGCTTGGCGCTGTCCAACAGCGTGTTGAGCAGATGGCAGAACTCGTTCTGGATCATCTTGCCCTGCAGGAACTGCATGTCGTCGATGATTAGCAGGTCGATGTTGCGCAGCGAGTCCTTGAGCGTCAGGGCGTCGTTGTCGCGGATGGCGGTGGCAAAGCGCCACATGAAGTATTCTGCCGTCAGATAGACAACCCGCGGGGCGCGCGCGCTGGAGACGGCGGAATTGGCGATGGCCTGCAGCAGATGGGTCTTGCCCAGACCGACGCCGGAATGGATGAAGAGCGGGTTGAAGCGGACCGCGCCCGCGCCTGCCTCGGCAATTGTCTTGGCAGCGGCAAGGGCAACGCGGTTGGACGGACCTTCTATATAGCTGTCAAAGGTGAAGCGGGAATCCAGCGGCGAACCGAACAGCGGGCCGGCTGCGGCAGGCCGCGTGCCGAGCGACATTGGGAAAGATGCAACCTTGCCCGTCTCGCGGGCCGCGGAGCCTCTCGGAAACGACATGGGGGCAGCTGCGGACGGAGCGGCTTCCGCGATCAGGGGGCGGTCTTCACTGGCAACCGGACGGGCGCTGCGGCTCGCGCTGCGCACCAGGATTTCAACCTTGAGAATGTCGGGGTCTTCGGCCTGCAGAATGGTCGTGATCTGGTCGAGATAGCGATTGTTGATCCAGGACTTCAGAAAGGTCGTAGGAACCGTGAGGCGGACGACGCTTTTGGAGATGGAATGAAGCTTCAGGCGACCGAACCAGCTTGCGTAGACGTCCTGACCGACTTGCGCCTTCAGACGCTTGCTGAATCGCTCAAACAGAGCCTCATGCTTCATGTCCGAAATGCCCCCTGCCGCCTGGGTCGTCTTTGAATCGAGCGCCTGCCGCGCATGCTCCACATCGCCAGATGCGCGTGCCGATACGATGTTCGTCTGCATGTAATTTGCCGCCTTCCACATTTTTTTCCATCTGCCAGCGCCTCGCGTCGCCGCCAGAAAAGATCTTGTCTAAGGACAGGGCTTTCCCATCATGAGAAGCCCGGTCTTTGCCCCATCACGGCACCGCCTCCGCATCCACCGCCAGGGTGAGTGTGGCCTCGATACCGGCGACCTTCCAGGAAGGTCCTCTTCCTCTCCCGGCAAAAGGCCATCCTCGTCATGGCCCTGCACCGGTAAGTCTTCACGCCCGGACGAATGCAGGTATGCATCAGGCCACGGCGATTCCGCACGTGAGACCAAGATGGACTCTCGCTGCACAACCGCTGGTTACATGAAGAGCGGGATGTCAGTCCCGCTGCAAGGGTCCAAAGAGACTGTGCTCCACAGCAGAAGCTGCGACTGGCACCGGTCTCTTTCGTCGTTGTCCCCGTGCCCTTGCTGAGATCATTTAGGCAGGATCAGGGACCAAGATCAATGGCGAAATTTACCCGCCATTAATCGGCGAGCGTTGACTCTCGCGCTCACTTTGGCATCGCCTAAATCCTGCTCAGGAGAATCCCTGTCGAATCAATGACATTGAAAAATGACAGCCAAAAAAGGCAGCAGATCGCCAGAAAAATAAAAATTAGCTTGACTCATTTTCGGGATCCAGCGGGGAGAGCAAGAAGCCTCACTTCCTCAAGCACCTGTCACAAGTCACTGAAATTTAACAATTATCTCTGTCGTTGCTCTGACATCAACGCAGAGACGGACATTCACAATTGAAAGCAATAGGCACGAATCAAGAAAGCCCGGCGAACCGCCAGGCTTATTCACTAATTCTTGATTATGACAATTAAGCCGAGAGGGCTTTGACGCGAGACGCCAGGCGGGAGACTTTCCGCGATGCCGTATTGCCATGCACAACACCCTTTGTGGCGGCGCGCTGGATTTCCGGCTGGGCTGCCTTGAGAGCTTCAGCAGCGACAGTTGCGTCACCGGCTGCGATTGCCTCTTCGACCTTGCGGATGAAACCGCGCATGCGCGAACGACGAGCCTTGTTGACTGCAGTACGGCTAGCGATCTTGCGGGTCGCCTTTTTCGCCGAAGTTGTATTGGCCATGTATGCCTCTCTACGAATTCGAACCAAACTCCACCGTTGCCGCGCCGGTCGTGTGCGACCTTAGTTTCAGCAATGTAGGAGCATTAGAGGAAGCCGTGATCGGGCTTTCCCAACTGTGGCGCGGCATATAGCTTGAAAGGCGGGTTCAGTCAACGCGCAATTTTGGCCGCTCCGCCTGCCGAGCATATCAGCGATTGCCGAAGTTCGGCTTTCGCTTTTCCACGAAGGCCGCCATGCCCTCCTTCTGATCCTCGGTGGCAAAGAGAGACTGGAAGAGCCGGCGCTCCTGACGCAGGCCTTCGGCAAGCGTGAGTTCGTCGGACCGGTTGACGGCCTCCTTCGCCATCAGGACGGCGGCGCGAGAGAAGGTGGCAATCTTTGCCGCCGCCTCCAGCGCCTCGTCCAGGAGACGCTCCGGCGCCACGATGCGGGCCACGAGACCGGCCTTCTCCGCCTCTTCGGCCCCCATCATCCGTCCCGTCAGCACGAGGTCCATGGCCTTTGCCTTGCCGACGGCACGCGTCAGCCGCTGCGAGCCACCCATGCCCGGGATGATGCCGAGGGTGATCTCCGGCTGCCCGAACTTGGCGGTCTCCGAGGCGATGATGAAATCGCACATCATGGCGAGCTCGCAGCCGCCACCCAGGGCGTAGCCCGAGACCGCGGCGATCAGGGGCTTGCGGGTTGCGGCCACGGCCTCCCAGCCGCCCAGGAAGTCGCCGACATAGGCTTCCACGAAGCTTACCGGCTGCATCTCCTTGATATCCGCGCCGGCGGCGAAGGCCTTTTCGGATCCGGTCAGGACGATCGCGCCGACCGCCTCGTCGGCGTCATAGGCCGCGAGCGACTCTGCGAGTTCGCGCATGACCGCAGAATTCAGCGCGTTCAGCGCCTGCGGGCGGTTCAATGTGATGAGGCCGACGTTGCCCCGCTTTTCCGCCAGCAGTGTCTCGAAGTGTTCCATGGCACCCTCCCCGGTTCCGGCTTCATTTCTGGCAGGCGGCACAATAGAAGGATGATCGACCGACCTGCACGATGCGCGCGACCGTACCGCCGCAGCCGGGCGTCCTGCAAGCCTCGCCTTCCTGATCATAGACGGAGAAGGAGTGCTGGAAGTAGCCCAGCGAGCCGTCCGTCTGGATGTGGTCGCGCAGCGAGGAGCCGCCGGCCAGGATCGCGTCCGCGATCACCGCCCGGATCGCCTCGGTCAGCAGCAGCAGTTCCTTCTTCGGGCGACCGGTCGGCGTCACGAGGGTGCCGGCCTTCCGCCGCGGCGAGAGGTGCGCCCGCCACAGCGCCTCGCAGACATAGATGTTGCCGAGGCCGGCAATCACGGTCTGATCGAGCAGCGCGCCCTTCAGCGGTTGGCTTTTGCCGGCGAGACGCCTGGCGAGGTAATCGGCATCGAGCGCGTTGCCGGTGGGCTCCGGCCCGAGGCCGACGAAGGCGGGATAGGTATCGAGCTCGCTGCGCTTCCAGAGGTGCATGAAGCCGAACCGGCGCGGATCGTTATAGATGACCCGCAGGGGGCCGCTCTCGGCCGTCAGGTGGAAGACGACATGATCATGCTTCTCGTCCTTGGAGCGCGGGTGGTGGAAGTCTCCCGGCGCTGCAGCAGGCCCGCCGCTCTCCACCCGAAAGGATCCCGACATCCCCAGATGGGCGATGATCGTGAGGTCGTCCTCCAGGTCGATCAGCAGATATTTGGCCCGGCGCCCCAGAGACAGGATGCGCCTGCCTGCGGCCACTTCCGCGAGGTTTTCGGGCAGCGGAAAGCGGAGATCCGGGCGGCGCAGCTCCAACCTCGCAATCGAAGCCCCTTCCATGGCCGGCGCAAGACCACGCTTGACCGTCTCCACCTCTGGCAATTCCGGCATGGCTAACTAACTTCCTGTTTCAACGCCTCGACACCTGGTCTATAGACCGGGGCCGAACGTCGCACTGCTCCTTTGCACCTGCGGCACAGATAGCGAGGCGCAACCGATTTCGCTATGGTCGCCGGCCAGATGACGAGCAAGGAGTTCCCGATGAGTGAAGCGCGTACCTCTGCCGAAGGCGGGATGGAAACCTCCTACGGCTTTCGCCAGGTGGCTGAGGGTGAGAAGCAGCCGCTCGTCAACGATGTCTTCCATAAGGTTGCCAAGCGCTACGACATCATGAACGACGTGATGTCGGGCGGTCTGCACCGGATCTGGAAAGATGCGCTGGTCTCGGCGCTGCATCCGCGCAAGGACGACAGCTACAAGGTGCTGGATGTCGCCGGCGGCACGGGCGATATCGCCTTCCGCATCGTCGAGGCGTCGGACCGAAAGGCCCATGCGACCGTGCTCGACATCAATGGCTCGATGCTGTCGGTCGGTGCGGAGCGCGCCGCCAAGAGAGGTCTCTCCGACCACCTGACCTTTGTGGAAGCCAATGCGGAGGAACTGCCCTTCGAGGCAAATTCCTTCGACGCCTATACGATCGCCTTCGGCATTCGCAACGTGCCGCACATCGACGTTGCTCTGAAAGAGGCTTACCGCGTGCTGAAACGCGGCGGGCGCCTGATGGTGCTGGAGTTTTCGGAAGTTGGCCAGCCCATGCTCAACCGGATCTACGACGAGTGGTCGTTCAAGGCCATCCCGCGCTTCGGCAAGATGATCACCGGCGACAGCGAGCCCTATCAGTATCTGGTGGAATCGATCCGCAAGTTCCCCAACCAGGACAATTTCGCAGGCATGATCCGGAATGCCGGCTTCTCGCGGGTAACCTATACGAACTACACCGGCGGGGTTGCCGCCCTTCATTCCGGCTGGAAGCTTTGAGCCGATGAGGACTGCAGCCAGCGTAAGCGCCAGAGGCGGCACATGAGCACGGTCGGCGCCTATTTTCGCCTCGCGCGGGTCGGATGGGTTCTGGTGCGCGAGGGCGTGGTGTCCGCGCTGCCGACACAGGACATGCCGCCGTCCATCGGGCTTCTGAAATCGCTGACGGAACCGTTTGCACGCTTTCGTGCCAAGAAGGAGGCGCGCAGCACCCGTCTCTCGCGCGCCGTCGACCGACTGGGCCCCTCCTACGTCAAGATCGGACAGTTCCTAGCCACGCGGCCTGACGTCGTCGGCGTCGACTGGGCGCTGGACCTTTCCATGCTGCAGGACCGCATGGCCTACTTCCCGACAGCGATCGCGAAGTCGGCGGTCGAAGGTTCGCTCGGCCGCACGATCTCCGATCTCTATACCGAGTTCGGCGACCCGATTGCGGCCGCCTCGATCGCCCAGGTGCATCCGGCCCAGGTCGACGGCCGAAAGGTTGCCGTCAAGGTCGTCCGCCCGGGCGTGCGACAACGCTTCGCCCACGATATCGAGAGCATGTACCTGCTGGCGCGGATGCAGGAGCGCTTCGTACCTTCCAGCCGCCGGCTGAGGCCGGTCGAAGTAACGCGGACGCTGGAGCAGACCACCAAGGTCGAGATGGACCTGCGGCTCGAAGCCGCCGCCCTGTCGGAGATTGCCGAGAACACCAAGAACGATCCCGGCTTCCGGGTGCCGACGGTGGACTGGGAACGCACGGGCCGCGACGTCATCACCATGGAGTGGATCGACGGCGTCAAGATGGCGGATCTGGACGGCCTTCGTGCCGCCGGTCATGATCTCGACCGCCTGGCGGAGACACTGATCCAGTCCTTCCTGCGCCATACCCTCCGGGACGGCTTCTTCCACGGCGACATGCACCCGGGCAACCTCTTCGTCGATGCCTCGGGCACGATCGTCGCCGTCGACATGGGCATCGTCGGGCGCCTGGGGAAGAAGGAACGACGGTTCCTGGCGGAAATCCTCTACGGCTTCATCACCCGCGACTATCTGCGGGTGGCGGAGGTGCATTTCGAGGCCGGCTACGTACCAGCGCATCACGACGTCGCGAGCTTTGCCCAGGCGATCCGGGCCATCGGCGAGCCGATCCACGGCCAGCCGGCGGAGACGATCTCCATGGCGCGGCTGCTGGCGCTGCTCTTCGAAGTGACCGATCTTTTCGAGATGGAGACCCGGCCGGAGCTGATCCTGCTGCAGAAGACGATGGTCGTCGTCGAGGGCGTGTCGCGCATTCTCAACCCGCGTTTCAACATGTGGAAGGCCGCCGAGCCGGTGGTCGGCGACTGGATCCGCGACAACCTCGGGCCGAAGCGGGTCGTGGCCGACCTGCGCGATGGCGTGAAGGCAGCGGTCAAGCTTGCCGAGGCTCTGCCGGAGATCGCGGCAAAGACCGAGAAGCTGCACCGCGAGGTGGTGCGGATGAGCGAAGACGGTCTTCGTTTCGATCCGGAGACCACGGAGGCGATCGGCAAATCGGAAGCCCGCCACAGCCGCTCGGGACGCGTCGCGCTCTGGATCATCGCGCTCTGCCTCGTCTATCTCGTCTTCACCATCGGGTGAGGCTGGCGGCCAGGAGGGGCCAGCCGCGCCACAGCCTTCATTTTGCCCCCTTCTTCAGAGCTTGTTAAGAATTCATTCCTGTCGGAGGTCTTCATGGCGCTTGGCGCATCGCATCGCTTGCAGGACGGCGTCCTTGCCGTCGAAACCATGACGCGCTTTGCGCTTGCCGTTCTGGCTTTGGCTTCCGGCGTCTATACCTATCTCGGGGTCCGTAGCCTCCTCGACGGGTCGCCGACCGCCGTCTTCTTTGCCGCCATCATCTATTCCGCTTCGGTCTCGGTCGCGATCTACGCCTTCTGGTCCTACATGGCGCGCTTCTATCCGCATGTCACAGGCGCTGCCTCCCGCGGCGCCATGATCGGCGTAATGGCACTCGGCTGTGCCATGATCATCGCCATGTCGAGCTGGCTCAACGCCGCAGCCCTTGCAGGGTCCGCGGCGCTCGAACAGCATCTCGCGGAGACCGTGCAGGATTATACCGCCGACCTCGACCAGGCGCATCAGAACGCGCTTGCCGCGCAAAGCCTGCTCCCGGACATCCAGCGGACATCCGAACGTTTTTCGCGGCTTGCGGAGGACGAACGCCAGAACGGCGCGCTGACGGGAACAACGGGTTCCGGCAGCGTCGTCCAGCTTCTGTCGCAGATGTCCTCGCAGCTCAGCGAGCTCGAGACCGGCATCATCGCTTCCCGTGAACGGGTCACTACGCTCTTCGACCAGGGACGGAGCCATCTTGCGACCATGCGCACCCTGGTTTCGGCGCCAGGGGCCGTGGCGCCGCGCAGCGACGAATTTTCGGCCGAGGTCGTGGCGCTCTCCGGCGTCATCACCTCGCTGGAACAGACCTCGATTGCCCCCTCCGTCAAGCGGGCGGCGGAAGACCTGTCGCTCGGTTTCATCGCGCCGGTTGCCGACGGACAGGCTGCGGATCTCGCCGATCGCCAGGACGAGGTGATGCAGACCATCCGCGCATCCGTCGCCGCCCAGTCCGGCGTGCTCTCCCAGGCTGCAGATGACATCCTGGCGCGCGAGCCCGTGGCGGAGCGCCGCTTCGTGCCGCTGTCTTCCGCTGAAGCCGTGCTGCGCTATGCCGCCGACTTCATTCCGGCCTGGGCGGGGGCGATCTCCATCGATCTCCTTCCCGCCGTCCTCGTCTTCATCCTGGCGGTGGTTCATGGCGCAATCCGGCGGCAGGAGGAACGCCTGCCGTTTGCCCAACGGATCACCGCGGCAGAACTTCTGGAGGCGCTGGAGGTGCAGCGGGCGCTCGGCCGACAGGGGATCGACGTGGAGCAGGCGTTGCAGGCCGCTGAAACCGAGGACGAACGCGAGCGCGCGGATTCCAACATCACCAGCCTCGACATGTCGGCCAAGACACCGCGCAAGGGCCCGCCCGCGTGAGCCCCTCGTCGCTTGCCCTGCGCCTGAAGACCGCCTTTCTGAGCGCCGACGACGGCCTGCTCATGCGCGGCGCTTTTTTCGGTCTGCTGGCGGCAGCGGGCGTTTTCCTCTTCGTCGACCTGCGGGAAATGAGCCTGGCCAGCGCCGAGCTTCCCGGCCATGATCCGATGACGACGGACGCACCCGTGCTGCCCCCCGCGCTGACGGACGGTGTGCCCCAGTCGTCGCCGGTCGAGCCGGAGAGTTCGCCGGAAGTCCTGCGCCAGCCGATGCGCTTCGAACTCCTGCCCGGCGGCACGCTCAAGGCAGAAGGATCGATCGATCTCGGTGCAGCGGACCGTTTTGCCGAAGAGATCGCCGCACGCGGCGAGTACGTGAAATCGGTATCGCTGAACTCGCCGGGCGGCTCCGTCAACGACGCGCTGGCGATGTCGACGCTGATCCGGGAAAAAGCGCTGAACACGAGAGTGGCGACGAAGGCGCTCTGCGCGTCCTCCTGCCCGCTCGTCTTTGCCGGCGGGGTTGCCCGCGAGGCGGAAGAGGACGCCATCCTCGGCGTCCACCAGGTCTTCAATGCCGGACAGGAACAGCCCTCGCCCGAGCAGGCCATGTCCGGTGCCCAGAGCACGACGGCCCGTATCGCCCGCCACCTGGACGAGATGGGCATCGGCAACGGGCTCTGGATCAATGCCCTGGAAACGCCGCCCGACCGGCTCTACTACCTGACGCCGGAGGAGATGGTGGAGTTCAAGCTGACCACCGCACCAGTGGCGACGGCCGAGCAGGCGGACTAGGCTTCCTTCGGTATCCGCTCGCAGAAGACGATCCTGTTGTTGAACGGATCGGTGACGGTCAGTTGCAGCCCCCAGGCAACCTCCTCGATCCCCGGCTTCATGTATCGATATTCCTTGTCGGTCAGCTCACGATGAAGATCCCGGACGCCGCGCATGGGCACGAATGCCCGTGCGCCAGGCGAGGCATCCCCAGCGTGTTCGCTGAGATGCAGGATCATTCCGCTTCTCGAGAGCTCGCAATAGAGCGGAAAGCTGTCGCCGAACCGGTGCTCCCATTCGACCTTGAACCCGAGAAAGTCCCGATAGAATTCCATGGCCTTCTCGACGGAGAATATCCGGAAGACCGGGATGGCGGGCTGAATGGACACCGTAGTGCCCGGAACGTTGTTTTTCGGCGTCTCAGCGTTCAGCCTGGCCGCGAGAACATTCCAGCTGTCAAAGCCGAATTGTCGTGAAACGATCTCGAGTGCTGCACTGTGGGATAGTTCAAAGCCCGACTCCGACATCGCTTGGCGGAGCGTTTTAGCCATCAGTTTTGCGTCATGGAAACTACGCATCATCTTCATCCTCTCAACGGACGAACGGCTAAATCAGGGCCCGCGTTACTGACTTCGTTCGTCATCTTCGCTGAAAGGCAAGGACGATCATCGTGATGCATTCACCAAGCGTATGGACGCTGCGGGCGGCTGGCTGCATCAGCCAGTGACACAGTAGAGCGCATTTTTTGCCCGCACAAGTCGAAGGTTGATCTGCGCGCGCGCCGCCATGGCGCGACGGATTGCAACTGCGGCTGCAAAGGCTTAGCTTCCGCCGAACTTAAACGGCGAGCCTTCCATGGACCTCAGCGGCAAACGTATCCTTCTCATCATCTCGGGCGGCATCGCAGCCTACAAGAGCCTCGACCTGATCCGTCGCCTGCGCGAGCGAGGCGCCTCGGTGCGACCGGTGATGACGGCGGCCGCGCAGGAGTTCATCACGCCGCTTGCCGTCGGCGCGCTCTCCGCCTCGCATGTCTATACGGACCTTTTTTCGCGGGAGGACGAGCAGGACGTCGGGCACATCCGCCTTGCTCGCGACTGCGATCTTGTGCTGGTCGCGCCGGCGAGCGCCGATCTTCTGGCGAAGATGGCCCATGGGCTGGCAAACGATCTCGCCAGCACCATCCTGCTGGCCAGCGACCGGCCGATCCTGGTTGCCCCCGCCATGAACCCGAAGATGTGGGAGGCGGCTGCCACCAAGCGGAACATCGAGACGCTTCGCACCGATGGCGTCCATATGATCGGACCGATGCGCGGCGAGATGGCCGAGAGCGGAGAAGCCGGCGTGGGCCGCATGGCGGAACCTCTCGACATTGCCGCCGAAGCGATCCACCTGCTTGGCGTTGGAACCGGTCCGCTTGCCGGAAAGACCGCGATCGTGACCTCTGGACCGACCCACGAGCCAATCGACCCGGTCCGCTACATCGCCAATCGGTCCTCCGGCCGCCAGGGCCACGCCATCGCGGCCGCACTTGCGAGGCTTGGGGCCGATGTGACGCTGATCTCCGGGCCGGTGGCTATCCCCGATCCCTCCGGCGTACGAACGATTCATGTGGAACGGGCCGAGGAGATGCGCGATGCCGTCGTCTCGCGCCTGCCGACGGACATCGCCGTCATGGTGGCGGCCGTCGCCGACTGGCGCGTTGCGGCCTCCGCCAACCAGAAGATCAAGAAGCGTGCGGATGAGGCTCCGCCGTCGCTGGAACTGGCGGAAAATCCGGACATCCTGAAGACCGTCGGCCATCACCCGCAGCGTCCGAAACTGGTGGTGGGCTTTGCCGCGGAAACGCAGGACGTGGAGGCCAACGGGCGCCAGAAGCTCGATCGCAAGGGCGCCGACCTGATCGTCGCCAATGACGTCTCGCCCGAGAGCGGCGTGATGGGCGGCACGATCAACCGCGTCAAGATCATCTCCATGAGCGGCGCGGAGGATTGGCCGGAGATGACAAAGGACGAGGTGGCCGAACGACTGGCAGCGCTCATCGCCAGTAGACTGTCGGCGAACTAGGCTGCGCGCGCCGACGCCTCTGCCAGAAACGGGCTTACCGACATCCCGTCTTCGCCGATGACGACGATGCTGCCGTCGGGAACCTCCATCCAGCAGTCGATATCGTCGTTCAGCGGTTCCGACACCAGGCAGTAGCTCGTCGCGTTGCCGAGGGGCGCCGCATAGAGGGTGGGCGGACGGCTGTCGGTCGCATAGCGGACGGCATAGAGCGTCTCACCGTTCGAGAAAGCGGCGGTGAAGCGCACCAGAACGTCGCCGCAGATCTCGGCCGACAGGGCTTCGATGGTTGCAATGGCGCGCGAGACGGCACCATGCGGGTCGCGATCCAGGCCGAACTCGAGCGCCAGCAGGAAGAGAAGTTCGGAATCGGTGCTTCCGGTCCGGGCGTCGAAGATCTCGTCCGAAAGCAGCGCCTCCATGCGGCGGCGGATGCGGTCGAAGCCGGAGATCTGGCCGTTGTGCATGAAGGACCAGCGCCCGTGGACGAAGGGATGGCAGTTGTCGCGGCGGGTTGCCCCATGGGTTGCGGCGCGGACGTGGGCAAGGAACAAAGGCGAGCGAATCTGCCGGGCAAGGCTGCGCAGGTTGCAGTCCGACCAGGCGGGCAGGATGTCGCGGTATCGACCTGGCTCCGGGTGATCGCCATACCAGGCGATGCCGAAGCCATCGCCGTTGGTAGCCGTCTTGGCGCGGGTGGCGCAGTGCGACTGCTCGATCAGCGAGTGTGCGGGAGACGAGACAAGTTCTTCCAGATAGATCGGATCGCCACGATAGGCTGCCCAGCGGCACATGTTCTCAAGCTCCGTCTCGTCTTGCACAATGCGTTTGATCAGAGTTGCCGCAGAGGGTTAACACGCCGTAAACCCCGGGATGTTCATGGCGAATTTATGAATAGGATCGGCACCTTGTGCGCTCGCGCGCTCGTAACGGCCTTGCCACATCCGTTCACTGGTCTACATACTGCCGCATGTTGAACTCTGAATCGCCACAGACGAACGACGGCCCGGACGCCTCTCAACCACTGGACTGGCTCGTCAGAACACTGACGCGGGAGCCGCAGACTTGGGCTCTCTTTCTCGACATCGATGGTACGCTGATCGATCTTGCGCCCTCTCCTGACGACATCGTCGTGCCTCCCGACCTTCCTGACCATCTCACCTCTGTCTCCGGTCATCTCGGTGGGGCTCTGGCGCTGGTGACCGGGCGGGCGCTGCCCTATGCCGACCGGCTCTTCCAGCCCCATATGTTCCCGATCGCAGGGCTTCATGGCTCGGAACGCAGAACGGCTGACGGCACGGTCAGCCGTGTTGCCGCAACCGATGCATTCGACGAGGTAAAGAGCGCGCTTCAGGCCGCCGCCGGCCGATGGCCGGGCGTCCTGATCGAGAACAAGGGAGCCGCCGTCGCCGCCCATTATCGCCAGGCGCAGGAGCATCGGGCCGATGTGGAAGAGGCCATGGAGTATTACCTCCTGCAGGCCGGACCGGACTTCACGCTTCAGCGCGGCAAGATGGTCTTCGAGATCCGCCCTGCCCGCGCCGACAAGGGCGGAGCCTTGCAATCCTACCTCGGCGAAGAGCCCTTCAAGGGCCGTCGCCCGATCGCCATCGGCGACGATGTGACGGACGAAGCGATGTTCAAGGTCGTCAACGAGTTGAACGGGCACTCCATCCGGGTCGCCGAGACCGCGGGAGACACGGCAGCCAGAAGCATCGTCGCGTCCGCGGCAGACATACGACAGGCGCTTGCCGACATCGCCGATGCGGCGCGCGGTCTCCCAAATCCAGAAGATGCATCCCAGAAAGGAAAACGCTCTTGAGCCGCCTTGTGGTCGTTTCGAACCGGGTCACCCTGCCGGCAAAGGGCGGCGTTGCGCCGGCCGGCGGCCTTGCCGTCGCCTTGCAGGCCGCACTGGAGGAGCGCGGTGGCATCTGGATGGGCTGGTCCGGAAAGTCGAGCGGGTCCCGGGAGCCGGAGCCGCTGTCGATGCAGGAGCACGGCAACATCACCTATGCCCTGACCGACCTCACAAAGACCGACGTCGAGGAATATTACGAAGGCTTTGCAAACCGCGTCCTCTGGCCGATCTGTCACTACCGGCTCGACCTTGCCGAATACGGGCGCAAGGAGATGGCCGGCTACTTCCGCGTCAACCGCTTCTTTGCGCATCGGCTGGCGCCGATGCTGAAAGAGGACGATGTCATCTGGGTGCATGACTACCACCTGATCCCGCTGGCTGCCGAACTGCGGCAGATGGGCGTGAAGAACAAGATCGGCTTCTTCCTGCACATTCCCTGGCCGCCGGCCGATGTGCTGTTTGCGATGCCCGTGCACGAAGAGATCATGCGTGGCCTGTCGCACTACGATCTCGTCGGCTTCCAGACGGACCACGACCTTACCAATTTTGCCGGTTGCCTCGTGCGCGAAGGCATCGGCGAGGCGTCGGGCGACGGCAAGTTCACCTCCTACGACCGGACCTTCAAGGGCGGCTATTATCCGATCGGCATCGAGACTGCGGCCTTTGCGGAATTTGCAAAGAAGGCAGCGAGCAACATCATGGTGCGCAAGGCGCGCCAGAGCGTCGAGGGCCGTGACCTGATCATCGGCGTCGACCGTCTCGACTATTCGAAGGGGATCACCCAGCGCATCGATGCCTTCGAGCAGTTCATCAAGTCCAACCCGGGCTATCAGAACAAGGTCACCTATCTGCAGATCACTCCGAAGTCCCGCTCCGAGGTGCCCGAATACGAGGCCATGCAGCGAACGGTCGCGGAACAGGCGGGACGCGTCAATGGCGCGCTCGGAACGGTGGACTGGGTGCCGATCCGCTACATCAACCGCTCGATCGGTCGTCCGGTCCTGGCCGGTCTCTACAGGCTGGCAAAGATCGGACTGGTGACGCCGCTGCGGGACGGGATGAACCTGGTGGCGAAGGAGTATGTCGCAGCCCAGGATCCGCAGGATCCGGGCGTGCTCGTGCTGTCGCGGTTTGCGGGCGCCGCGCGCGAGCTGAGGGGGGCGCTGCTCGTCAATCCCTACGATATCGAGGGCACGGCGAACGCCATCGCCCGTGGGCTCAGCATGTCGCTGGAGGAGCGCCAGGAACGCTGGGGCCGGATGATGGAGCATCTGCTCGAGCGTGACGTCATGCGTTGGTGCGACGACTTCCTGGCCGACCTCGCCTGATCAGGTCCCGCCTTCGGACACGCCGAAGTTAAAGACGCCGAGAGGCCGAACCGGGAGATCACGCCGCCTTGGCGACGTGATACTCCTTGATGGCGACCATCTTGATGGCCGGATAGCGCTCCGCCTCGTAGCGTAACGAGAAGGCATCCTGGGCCAGGAAGACCGGATCGCCATCCAGATCGCGGGCGATGTCGCCGCGCTTGACCGTCAGGAACTTCTCCAATTCGGCCGGCTGATCCGAGGAGATCCAGCGGCAGACGGAGAAACGGGCCATCTCGAAGGAGACCGGCAGAGTGTATTCGGAGGAAAGCCGCTCCTTCAGGACGTCGAGCTGCAGGGCGCCGACGACACCGACGATGGCCGGCGAGCCATCCTCGGGCGAAAAGAGCTGGACGACGCCCTCTTCCGCCATCTGCTGCAGGGCTTCCTTCAGCTTCTTCGCCTTCATCGCATCCTCCAGCCGCACCCGGCGCAGAATTTCCGGCGAGAAGTTCGGCACGCCCTGGAAGACGAGCTGTTCGCCTTCGGTCAGCGTGTCGCCGATGCGCAGCGTGCCGTGGTTTGGAATGCCCACCACGTCACCCGCAAAGGCGGTATCGGCAAGCTGGCGCTGCGAGGCGAAGAAGAATTGCGGCGCCGTCAGGCCCATCAGCTTTCCGGTGCGGGCGAGCCGCGCCTTCATGCCCCGCTCCAGCTTTCCGGAACAGATGCGGGCGAAAGCAATGCGGTCCCGATGGTTGGGATCCATGTTGGCCTGGATCTTGAAGACGAAGGCCGTCATCTTTTCTTCGTCCGCCTTCACCGTACGGATATCGGCCACCTGGTCGCGCGGCGGCGGCGCAAAGTCGCCGAGCGCATTGATGAGATCGCGCACGCCGAAATTGCGCAGCGCAGAGCCGAAGAAGACCGGCGTCATGTGGCCTTCGAGGAAGGCCTGACGGTCGAAGGGACGGCAGGCTTCGCGCGCCAGTTCCACTTCCCCAATGAAGGCCTCCCGCTCGTTTTCCGGAAGGTTGTCGGCGACGCTCTGGGGGCCATTGACCGGTGTCGGCACGACCTGCGTGTCGGAGCCGCGGTAGGTATTGTCGGCGAGATTGTAGGAGCCGCAGAAATATTTGGACCGACCGACCGGCCAGGTGATCGGCGCGGTGTCGAGCGCCAGCTTTTCTTCCACCTCGTCCAGGATTTCGAAGGTATCGCGCGCTTCGCGGTCCATCTTGTTGACGAAGGTGATGATCGGAATGTCGCGCATGCGGCAGACTTCGAAGAGCTTCAGCGTGCGCGGCTCAATGCCCTTGGCCGCGTCGATCACCATGACGGCGGCATCGACTGCCGTCAGCGTGCGATAGGTGTCGTCGGCGAAGTCTTCGTGGCCGGGCGTGTCGAGGATGTTGAAGACATTGCCGTCGAACTCGAAGGTCATCACCGAGGTGACGACGGAGATGCCGCGTTCGCGTTCGATCTTCATCCAGTCGGAGCGGGTCTGGATGCGATCCTTCTTTGCCTTCACCTCGCCGGCCAACTGGATGGCGCCGCCGAACAGCAGGAGCTTCTCGGTGAGCGTGGTTTTGCCGGCGTCCGGGTGCGCGATGATCGCGAAGGTGCGGCGGCGGGATACCGCCTCGGCGAGACTTTCTGCCATATCTGCTAATCCTATGAGTTGCCGCGTATCTAGCGATTTGACGGGCGTTATGCAATTGACCGGAGAAACAAAGGAGCCTGCCATGCGCGACGTCATCGGACCTCTCGTCCCCCTCATCCGGCTGCCGCACGGCGGCGACCTGCCGCTGCCGGCCTATGAGACGCCAGGTGCCGCCGGCATGGACCTGCGGGCCGCCGTGGCGGAGGGCGAGCCGCTGACGCTGCAGCCGGGCGAGCGGGCGCTGGTGCCCACCGGCTTCGTCTTCGAGGTGCCGGATGGCTTCGAAGCCCAGGTGCGACCGCGCTCGGGACTGGCCTTCAAGCACGGCATCACCTGCCTCAATACGCCCGGCACGATCGACAGCGACTACCGCGGTGAGGTGAAGGTGCTGCTCATCAATCTGGGCCAGGAAGCGTTCGTCGTCTCTCGCGGCATGCGGATTGCCCAGATGGTGGTGGCGCCGGTGACGCAGGTGCGGGTCATGGAGCGCTCCGAAGCCAGCACGACGCCGCGCGGCGCCGGTGGCTTCGGATCGACCGGCGTCTGAAATCGCAACGGCGTGCCACCGCAAGCGCCGTCGGCGGAACAAAATTCCGCAAACTCCACCTCAATAACCGGCTGATCGCTGGTCATGCGCGGCCGGTCGCCTTACCTTGTGTGCAACCTAGGGAGAGTACCATGGCAGACATGAAGAAGCCCGGCCGCGGCCGGATCTATTCCTCGATTACCGAAACCATCGGAGACACGCCAATCGTTCGCCTGGACAAGCTGGCGAAGGAAAAGGGCGTGAAGGCGAACCTGCTGGCGAAGCTCGAGTTCTTCAATCCGATCGCCTCCGTCAAGGACCGCATCGGTGTGGCGATGATCGAGAGCCTCGAAGCGCAGGGCAAGATCACGCCCGGCAAGACGACGCTGATCGAGCCGACGTCGGGCAATACCGGCATCGCACTGGCCTTTGCCGCCGCAGCCAAGGGCTACAAGCTGATCCTGACGATGCCGGAGACGATGTCGATCGAACGCCGCAAGATGCTGGCGCTGATGGGCGCCGAGCTGGTGCTGACGGAAGGCCCGAAGGGCATGAAGGGCGCGATCGCCAAGGCCGAGGAACTGGCGGCCAGCACGCCGGATGCCATTATTCCGCAGCAGTTCGAAAACGCCGCCAATCCGGAAATCCACCGCAAGACGACGGCCGAGGAAATCTGGAACGATACCAATGGCGAGGTCGACATCTTCGTCGCCGGCATCGGCACGGGCGGCACGATCACCGGCGTCGGCCAGGTGCTGAAGGGTCGCAAACCCGACGTCAGGATCGTCGCCGTCGAGCCGACCGACAGCCCCGTCCTCTCCGGCGGCAATCCCGGGCCGCACAAGATCCAGGGCATCGGCGCCGGCTTTGCGCCGAAGATCCTCGACACCGGCATCTACGACGAGGTCGTCACCGTCTCCAATGACGAAGCCTTCGCCATGGCCCGCCTCGTGGCGCGGCTGGAGGGCGTGCCGGTCGGCATCTCGTCTGGTGCCGCACTGGTTGCCGCCATCCAGGTCGGCAGCCGCGAGGAGAATGCCGGCAAGAACATCGTCGTCATCATCCCCTCGTTTGCAGAGCGCTATCTGTCGACGGCGCTGTTCGACGGGCTGGGCGAGTAGCGAGTCGCTCACTCTCCTTCACGCGGCCGCCGAGAGCCGCTCTCCGGCCATGCGGTAGGAGATCGCTTCGGCGAGATGGATGCGACCGACGGTGTCACTGCCGTCGAGGTCGGCGAGCGTGCGGGCGACCTTCAAAACGCGATGATAGCCGCGGGCGGAGAACTTCAGCTTCTCCGCCGCGTCCCGCAGAAGCTGAAGTCCGGCGGCATCGGGTTCGGCGATTTTCTCGATCAGGGCGGTCGAGCATCGGGCGTTGGTCAGAACCTGCGGCACGCCGGCCTCCTGGAAACGCTCCCTCTGCCGCTCGCGCGCCGCGGCCACCCGCCTGGCGACGACGGCACTCGCTTCGGCCGGGCGCGGCCGGATGAGGTCTGCCGCCGAAACCGCAGGCACATCGATCCGGATATCGATGCGGTCCATCAGCGGGCCGGAGATGCGGCCCTGATAATCCGAAACGCATTTCGGTCCGCGGGCGCAGGTATGCCCCGGCTGCCCGGCCATGCCGCAGCGGCAGGGGTTCATGGCGGCGACCAGCTGAATGCTTGCCGGATAGGTGACCCGGTGGTTGGCTCGCGCGATGACGCATTCCCCCGTTTCCAGCGGCTGGCGCAGTGCATCCAGCACCTGCGGCGAGAATTCCGGAAATTCATCGAGGAAGAGAATGCCGTGATGGGCAAGCGACGCCTCGCCCGGCTTTGCCCGCAACCCGCCGCCGACGAGTGCCGCCATGGTGGCGGAATGGTGCGGCGTGCGAAATGGCCGCCGGTCGGAGAGCTTGCCGCCCGACAGCTGGCCGGCGATCGAGTGGATCATCGAGACCTCGAGCAGCTCGAGCGCCGACAGCGGCGGCAGGATCGAGGGCAGACGGGCAGCCAGCATGGATTTGCCGGAGCCGGGTGGGCCGACCATCAGCAGATTGTGGCCTCCAGCCGCGGCAACCTCCAGGGCGCGCTTGGCGCTCTCCTGCCCCTTGATGTCGATGAGGTCCGGCAGATTGGCGGGCAGTGCCCGGATGGCCGGCTCCGGCCGCGACATCACCTGCGTGCCGCGAAAATGGTTGGCGAGGCCGATCAGGCTGCGCGGCGCCAGGATATCGATGTCGGGACCGGCCCAGGCGGCTTCCGGCCCACTGTCATAGGGGCAGATCAAGCCCTTGCCAAGCGCATTGGCGCTGATCGCGGCCGGCAGGGCACCGGCAACGGGGGCCAGCGTGCCGTCAAGATTCAGCTCGCCGATCACGACATAGTCCGCCAGTGCATCGCCCGGAATGGCGCCAAGCGCCGCCATCAGGCCAAGGGCGATGGCGAGATCGAAGTGCGATCCTTCTTTCGGGATGTCGGCCGGTGCGAGATTGACGGTCACCTTCTTGGGCGGCAGCGACAGCCCGGAGGCATGCAGTGCCGCCTGCACCCGTTCGCGGCTTTCCGCCACCGCCTTGTCGGGAAGCCCGACGATCGGCATCAGCAGCTTGCCCGGCGAGATCATCACCTGAACTTCGACCGGAACGCCTTCTATGCCTTGGAATGCAACCGTAGAGACCCGCGCCACCATGCCATTGCCCCCAACCTCATGTCCGAGACGCAAGCGATACACGCTTTCCGCGCCAGCGATTGCAATCTGGCATGGAATAAGGAATAAAACAAGAACATTTGTCGAACAACTTCCCGCACCCGCTGTAACTTGGTTGCAAGAGGTTGCACCGACAGAACAAAACGGCGCTGGAGACGGAACGGTCTAGCGGCGCTTCGCTTCAATCGCATCCCAGAGAAGGCTGGCGACGTCGGCGCCGCCGAACTTCTTGACCTCGCGGATGCCGGTCGGCGACGTCACGTTGATCTCCGTCATGTAGTCGCCGATGACGTCGATGCCGACGAAGATGAAGCCGCGCTCCCTGAGTGCGGGTCCGATGCGGGCGCAGATCTCGCGGTCGCGGCTCGTCAGCTCCACCGCCTCGGCGCGGCCGCCGACATGCATGTTGGAGCGGCTGTCGGTTTCGGCCGGCACGCGGTTTATGGCACCGACCGGTTCGCCATCGACGAGCAGGATGCGCTTGTCGCCCTTGCGGACAGCGGGAAGATAGGCCTGGGCGATATAGGGCTCGCCGCGATAGAGCTGCCCGAACATTTCCAGCAGCGACGTGAAGTTGCGGTCGTCCCGGGCGGAATGAAAGACGCCGGCGCCGCCGTTGCCGTAGAGCGGCTTCAGGATGATGTCGCCCATCTCCTGACGGAAGCTGGCGATCTCCTTGGGGTCGCGGCTGATCAGGGTCGCCGGCATCAGGTCGGCAAACTCGGTGACGAAGATCTTCTCCGGCGAATTGCGGACCCAGGCCGGATCGTTGACGACCAGCGTCTTCGGATGGATGCGCTCCAGGAGATGCGTCGAGGTGGTGTAGCCCATGTCGAAGGGCGGATCCTGGCGCAGCTGGATGACGTCCATGGAGGAAAGATCGACCCGCTCCATCTCACCCAGCGTGAAATGCTCGCCCTTGACGTCGCGCACCTGCATCGGCTCGACGGTGGCAAAGATCCTGCCGTCGCGCATCGTAAGCCGGTCGGGCGTGTAGTGAAAAAGCTCATAGCCGCGCGCCTGCGCCTCCAGAGCCATGGCGAAAGTCGAATCTCCGGCGATGTTGATGCCGGAGACGTGGTCCATCTGGAACGCCACTTTGCGGATGTTAGCCATAGCCCTGCCCCTTCAGAAATGCCCGCCTGATGTAGGACGGCGCCGCGTCAAAGGCAACGGCCTCCAAGGCTACGGTTCACGCCGGCTCCATGCTGAGCTGCCGCACGAGCGGCACGTCGCCGGGAGCCAAAATCCGCGTGCCGGTGTCGCGCGTGAAGAAATGCAGGCGCCGTGGATCGACCGCAAGCTTCATCTCGTCCTGGATGACGACTTCCAGCGGCATGGCCGCCGTCAGGTTCTGGTCTCCGACGTGGCCGTGGACGAGACGCTGCGCGCCCGTCTCCTCGACATAGTCGAGCCGGAACTGCATGAAATCCTCGTCAGGCCCAGCCACGCGGAGGTCTTCCGCGCGCACGCCCACGGTGACCGCACCGGAGGTTGGTGCATATCCGTCCAGACCGAGAACCGATGGCCCGATCGCCACGCGGTCTCCGTGCAGTTCACCTGCCATCAGGTTCATCGCCGGCGAGCCGATGAAGCTCGCSACRAAGGTGGARGCCGGCTGGTGGTAGACCTCGAGCGGCGCGCCGAYCTGCTCGATGCGGCCGCCGTTGAGGACGACCAGSCGATCGGCCAGCGTCATGGCTTCCAGCTGGTCGTGKGTGACGTAGATCGAGGTCGTRCCGAGGCGGCGCTGCAGCCGCTTGATCTCGCCGCGCATCGAGACGCGCAGCTTGGCATCSAGRTTGGAMAGCGGCTCGTCGAAGAGGAAGGCCGCCGGYTTGCGGACGATCGCGCGGCCCATGGCGACGCGCTGGCGCTGGCCGCCCGAGAGAGCCCGCGGCTTGCGATCGAGGTAYTGKTCRATCTCCAGCATCCGCGCCGCCTCMSCCACGCGGSCGTCGATCTCGGCCCGSGGSGTGTTGCGGTTCTTCAAGCCGTATTCRAGGTTCTGGCGCACCGTCATGTGCGGATAGAGCGCATAGTTCTGGAAGACCATGGCGATGTCGCGTTCGGCGGGCTCCATGCGGTTGACGACCCGGTCGCCGATCGAAACCTCGCCCTCGGAGATCGCCTCCAGTCCGGCCACCATCCGCAACAGCGTGGACTTGCCGCAACCGGAAGGGCCCACGAGCACGATGAATTCGCCATCGACGATGTCGATCGATACGGAATTCACCGCTTTGACGCCGCCGGCATACACCTTGGAAACACCGGCTATCGCAATGCTGGCCATGTTACTTCTCCGTCTCTGTAAGGCCGCGGATGAACAGCCGCTGCATGAAAATCACAATCAGGATCGGCGGCAGCATGGCAAGCACCGAACCGGCCATGACGAGCTGCCACTCAATGACGCCATCCTGCACCGTCACCATGCGCTTCATGCCCATCATCAGCGTGTAGTAGCCGGGGTCCGTGGTAACCAGCATCGGCCAGAGATACTGCACCCAGCCATAGATGAAGAGGATGACCGACAGCGCGCCGATATTGGTGCGCGACAGCGGCAGGAGGATATCGCGAAAGAACTTCATCGGGCCGGCCCCATCGACGCGTGCAGCCTCCAGCATCTCGTCCGGCACGGTCATGAAGAACTGGCGGAACAGGAAGGTGGCAGTCGCCGAGGCGATCAGGGGAATGGTGAGCCCAGCCCAGGAGTTCAGCATGCCAAGATCCGCAACGATCTTGTAGGTCGGCATGATGCGCACCTCGACCGGCAGCATCAGCGTCACGAAGATGATCCAGAACGCGAGCTGCCGGAAGGGAAAGCGGAAATAGACGATGGCAAAGGCCGACAGGATCGAAATGGCGATCTTGCCGACGGTAATGACCACGGCCATGATCAAGGAGTTCAGCGCCATGTGCGAATAGTTCGGCAGGCCGTTTGCGGCCGACGCATCGGTCAGGATCCGGCTGTAATTCTCGATGAAGTGGGAGCCAGGCCAGAGCGGGACCGTCTGGCTCATCAGTGTCGATACGTCATGCGTCGAGGCAATCACAGCCACGTAGACAGGCAGTGCCACGATGAGGAAGCCGACGATCAGGAAGGCATGCGTGAGGAAAGTCAGGAACGGGCGATTTTCAACCATGATCGATCCTCAATACTGCACGCGGCGTTCGACGAAGCGGAACTGCACATAGGTCAGAACCATGACGATCATCATCAGGAGCACCGACTGGGCGGACGATGAACCAAGGTTCAGCCCGATATAACCATCCTGGTAAACCTTGTAGACAAGCGTCGTCGTCGCCTGCGCCGGGCCCCCGACGGTCGTCGCATCGATGATCGGGAAGGTGTCGAACATCGTGTAGTTCACGTTGATGATGAACAGAAAGAAGGTGGTGGGCGAAATCAGCGGCAATGAAATCGTGAAGAAGCGCTTGACCGGCCCGGATCCGTCGATGGCGGCAGCCTCCATCAGCGACTGCGGAACCGACTGCAGGCCTGCCAGGAAAAACAGGAAGTTGTAGGAGATCTGCTTCCAGGCTGCGGCGACGATGATCAGGATCATGGCCTGCGTTCCGTTCAGGTCATGATCCCAGTCGATGCCGAATTTTTCCAGCACGAACGGCATCAGACCGGTGGTGCTGTTGAACAGGAACCACCAGAGGATACCGGCGACGACGGGCGCCACCGCATAGGGCCAGACCAGAAGCGTCGTGTAGACCTTGCCCGTGCGCGTCAGCCGGTCAACGGCTGCGGCGAACGCAAGGCCAAGCACCATGGAGAGGACCGTGACCGAAACCGCGAAAACACCGGTGCGCGACAGCGCCGCCAGATATTCGGGATCTGAGAGCAGGCGCTGATAATGCAGGAGTCCGACAAATGCGGTGGAGAGACCGAAGGGATCTTCGCGCTCGAAGGAGGACTTTACCGCCTGCGCTGCGGGCCAGATGAAGAAGACCAGCGTGATGAAAAGTTGGGGCGCGAGGAGCAGATAGGGCAAGAGCCGGTTATCGAAGGTGGTCTTTTTGGTTTCCATGGAGGGCCCCGCCAGAGCTTGCCGAAAAAACGAACGGAGGACCGGTTGAAGCCGGCCCTCCGCACAAGATCAGAGGTGATCAGTTAGCCGCTTCGAATTCGCGCAGCAGCGTGTTGCCACGCTCGACGGCGCTGTCGAGTGCCTGCTTGGCGTCCTTGTTGCCGGCCATCAGAGACTGGAACTCTTCATCCACGATCGTGCGAACCTGGGTGAAGTTGCCGAAGCGCAGGCCCTTGGAGTTTGCCGAAGGCGTGCCGCGGGTGATCTGCTCGATGGCGATGTCGGAGCCCGGGTTCTCGGTGTAATAGCCCTGGCTCTTGCCCAGATCGTAGGCCGCGTTGGTGATCGGCAGATAACCGGTGAACTGGTGCCAATCGGCCTGAACTTCCGGCTGCGACAGGTAGGAGAAGAACTTGGCAACGCCGGTGTAAGTCGCCTTGTCTTTGCCGTTCAGAACCCAGAGCGTCGCGCCACCGATGATGGAGTTCTTCGGCTGCTCGATCTCGTCTTCATAGTAGGGAAGCGGAGCAAAGCCCGGGGTAAAGTCCTTGGCATTGTTGATGACGCCTGCACGGCCGGCCGACGAGTTCATCGTGATCGCGCATTCCTGGGCGTAGAACATGGTCGCTGCCTGATCGCCACCGACCGGACCGCCGTACTTGAAGAGGCCTTCATCCTGCCACTTCTTCAGGTTTGCCCAATGCTTGACCTGCAGATCGCCATTGAACTCGAACTCGGAGCCCATGCCGCCAAAGCCGTTTTCGAGCGTGCCGAAGGGCTTGTCATGCAAGGCAGAGAGGTTTTCCGTCTGAACCCAGGTGATCCAGGCAGACGTGAAGCCGCACTTGGCAGCGCCGGAGGAGACGATCTTCTTGGAGAACTCTTCGACTTCCGCCCAGGTCTTCGGGGCAACTTCCGGGTCGAGGCCAGCCTTCTCGAAGACATCCTTGTTGTAGTACATGATTGGCGTCGAGGAGTTGAACGGCAGCGACAGGATATTGCCGCTGGTGTCGGAGTAATAGCCGACAACCGGCGAGAGGAAGGATGCGGTGTCGAAGGCTTCGCCTTCATCGGCCATCAGCTTGTAGACCGGATAGACAGCACCCTCGGCCGCCATCATGGTGCCGGTGCCGACTTCGAAAACCTGCACGATGGCCGGCTGCTGGTTGGCGCGGAACGCAGCGATCGCAGCGGTCAAGGTTTCCGGGTAGGAACCCTTGTAAACCGGCACGACCTTGTAATCGCTCTGGCTCTCGTTGAACTTGGTAGCGATCTCCTCGAGCTTCTTGCCGAGTTCGCCGCCCATTGCGTGCCACCAGGTCACTTCCGTCGCGGCAAGCGACGATGTCGCGGAAAGCGCGACGGCAAGTGCGGCCATAGAAAGTCTGTTGAACATGATCGTGTCCTCTCAACCCGTTAAAGTTCGAGGAGCGGGATAGGCGCAGGTTGTGACAGCGGCTTAACAGTTTTGTGTCAGTTTCATTACACGTTGCACGCCTTTGCAACAACGTCAGGAAATCCGCTCAGAACGCATCCCTGAAGTGCCGCGGCAGGCGACCGGGCAGGACGGCGATCACGTCGTAACGCTGGGAAAGGCGGGCGGCATCGGGGCGCCGCGACAGCCAGATGTCGCTGGCGGCGCGAATACGCTTCTGGGCAGTGGCGCTGACCGCGTCGACCGCCTCCCTTTCGCCGACACGGGCTTTCACCTCGACGAAGACGGCGAGATCGCCCTTGCGCGCGATCAGGTCGATTTCTCCCGATCTCGTCTTGTAGCGGAGTGCGAGGATCCGGTAGCCCTTTAGCAGAAGGAAGACTGCCGCCAGATACTCGGCGACATGACCGCGCCGTTCGGCGCTGCGTCGGCTGCGGTCAGTGACCACCCGCCTCCCCTTTCAGCGCCAGGAGGCGCTGGTAGAGGTCCTTCTTCGAAAGCCCGGTCAGCCGCGCGCCCTCGGCCGCGGCCTGGGAGGTCGGCATGGAACTGGCCAGCTCCTTCAAGAGGATATCCACCTCGATTGCGCCCGGAACGTCGTCGAGGTCGGGCGGCGCAATCAGGAGCACGATCTCGCCCTTGACCGGCCGGTCATCGTAGTGCTCGGCCAGTTCGCCGAGCGTCCCGCGCCGGAACTCCTCGAAGGTCTTGGTCAGCTCGCGGCAGACGACGGCCCGGCGGGTCGGCCCGAGTACATCCGCGGCCGTTGCCAGACTTGCCCCGATGCGGTGGGGGGATTCAAAGATGATCAGCGTCGCCGGGATCTTGGCGAGATCCGCCAGCCGATCGCGCTTGCCCTTGTCCTTGACGGGCAGGAAGCCGGCAAAGAGGAAGGCATCCGACGGCATGCCCGATCCGACCAGTGCGGCCAGTGGCGCCGACGCACCGGGAATGGGGATGACGCGATGCCCCGCCTCGATCGCCATCTGCCCCAGGCGATAGCCCGGATCGGAGACGAGCGGCGTTCCCGCGTCCGAGACGAGCGCCACTGACCGCCCCCCCTCCAGCGCCGCCAGGAGCTTCGGTCCGGCTTCGTCGGCATTGTGTTCGTGATAGGCGTAGGGGCGGTTGACGATGCCGTAGCGGTCCAGGAGCACGCGGGTTACCCGGGTATCCTCGCAGGCCAGCACATCGGCGCCCGCCAGCGTCTCAAGCGCCCGCAGGGTGATGTCGCCGAGGTTGCCGATCGGCGTCGCGACGAGATAGAGGCCGGGCTCCAGCGGACGCGCCGGAATGGCCATGTTGGCGACGCGGTAGCTGCGCGCCGTGGTTTTTTGTTCTTCGCTCAAGGGCATGCTCGGCAGAATGGAAGTGTCATGACCCTTTATGGGCAAGCCACGACCCATGAGCAAGGGAAGCCGCCCGGTGTTTTCCCTGTGGATCGCTGTGGACCCTTGGAATTTGCAGGACAAGCAGTCCTCGTGGCTCTTGCTTTCTGGGCAAATCTTCTGCCATTTTGCGCGTCCACATCTTCCGGCCCTCGGCCGGCAATTATACGGGCGCCAGCATCCCAAGCGCGCCCCGGTCGAAAGCGGTTAGCGTCATGCGTATTACTCTTGAGCGGTCCAACCTCCTGAAGTCGCTGAACCACGTCCACCGCGTGGTGGAGCGGCGAAACACCATTCCGATCCTGTCGAACGTCCTGATGCGCGCCTCCGGTGCCGATCTGGAACTCAAGGCGACGGATCTGGATCTCGAGATCACAGAGGCGGTCGCCGCCATGGTCGAGCAGCCGGGCGCCACGACGGTGCCGGCCCATCTGCTCTACGAAATCGTGCGCAAGCTTCCGGACGGCTCGGAAGTCCTGCTTGCCACCAATCCCGATGGCGGCTCCATGACCGTCCAGTCGGGCCGTTCGAAGTTCACGCTGCAGTGCCTGCCGGAGACGGACTTCCCGGATCTCACCGCCGGCAGCTTCACGCATACCTTCAAGCTGAAGGCGACCGATCTGAAGATGCTGATCGACCGCACGCAGTTTGCGATCTCGACCGAGGAAACCCGCTACTACCTGAACGGCATCTTCTTCCACACGATCGAAGTGGGCAGCGACCTCAAACTGCGGGCAGTCGCCACCGATGGCCACCGCCTGGCGCGCGCCGATATCGATGCCCCGTCCGGCTCGGAAGGCATGCCCGGCATCATCATTCCGCGCAAGACCGTTGGCGAGCTGCAGAAGCTGGTCGACAACCCCGAGGCGGTCGTGACCATCGAGGTATCCGACGCCAAGATCCGCCTGACGATCGGCTCGGTCGTGATAACGTCGAAGCTGATCGACGGCACGTTTCCCGACTACCAGCGCGTCATCCCGACCAGCAACGACAAAGAGATGCGCGTCGATTGCCAGAGCTTCACCCGTGCCGTCGACCGCGTCTCGACGATTTCCTCGGAACGGGGACGCGCCGTCAAGCTGGCGCTGTCCGACGGCCAGTTGACGCTGACCGTGAACAATCCGGATTCGGGCAGCGCCACCGAAGAGGTCGCGGTCGGCTATGACAATGATCCGCTGGAGATCGGCTTCAACGCCAAATACCTGCTGGACATCACCGCACAGCTGTCCGGTGACGACGCGATCTTCATGCTGGCGGATGCCGGCTCACCGACGCTGGTGCGCGACCTGGCCGGGGACGACGCCCTGTACGTGCTGATGCCGATGCGGGTGTAACGGACAAGAAAGCGGCCGGTTCTCCTGCCGCTTTTTTATTGCGGTTTTCCGGATGCGACATTTCGCCTTGTTTTTGCGTCATGGACTGCCCATAACCTCCAGAGACCGTGGGAGAGGAAGATGGAAATGCGCCTGAAAGAGCGGCTTGGCCGAAAGTTCGACGAGGAGATCCGCTTCTTCAAAGGCTGGATCGACGGGCCCAAGAGCGTCGGGGCGATCCTTCCCACCTCCTCCGTCACGGCACGGCGGATGGCGAGCGTCATCAACCCCTCGTCCGGCCTTCCGGTCCTGGAACTCGGACCGGGCACCGGCATCATCACCAAGGCCATCCTGGCGCGCGGCATCGCGCCGGAGAACCTCGCCTCCATCGAATTTTCCACCGACTTCTACCAGCATCTGAAGCGCACTTTGCCGGGCGTGAACTTCATCAACGGCGATGCCTTCGATCTCAACGCGACGCTCGGCGACTGGAGGGACCGCAAGTTCGATGCGGTCATCTCCGCCATCCCGATGCTGAGCTTTCCGATGGAGAAGCGCATCGCCTTGCTGGAAGACCTGCTCGACCGAATGCCGCCCGGCCGCCCGGTGGTGCAGATCACCTATGGCGCCGTGTCGCCGATCGATGCGCGCCCGGACCGGTTCCAGATCAAGCACCTCGATTTCGTGGTCCGCAACATTCCGCCGGCGCAGCTCTGGACCTATAGCCGGGGGTAAGCCTTACCGTGTTCGGCCTCTACATCACCCACCCGCAGGTCCACATCGACCCGAATGTTCCGGTTCCGGACTGGGGATTGTCGGATACTGGCCGCCGGCGGACGCTGGAAGCGTCGCAGCAGCCCTGGGCGGCAACGCTGCAGCGGATCATCTCCAGCACCGAGCGCAAGGCGATCGAGACCGCCGAAATCCTGGCGGGCATCCCCGGTCTCGCCGTCGAGACCGTGGCCGAGATGCATGAGAACGACCGGTCCGCGACCGGCTTCCTGCCGCCGCCGGAGTTCGAAAAGGCGGCCGACTGGTTCTTTTCACATCCCGACGAGAGCTTTCGCGGCTGGGAACGGGCGGTCGAGGCGCAGGCCCGGATCGTTCGCGCGGTCGAACGCATCCTTCATGATCACGACCCGGCGGTGCCGATCGCCTTCGTCGGCCATGGCGGCGTCGGAACGCTTCTCAAGTGCCACCTTGCCGGCCTGCCGATCGGACGCGAGCAGGACCAGCCGGCCGGCGGCGGCAGCCTGTACGCCTTCTCTCTTGCAGACCGTATCCTGACATGCGACTGGATGCCGATGGAAGAGTGGAAGGGATTTGGACATGGACGCGCGTGACCGCCTGATCGTTGGCCTCGACATTCCGACCGTGAGCGAGGCGCGGGCGATCGTCTCCACGCTCGGCGACGACGTCTCCTTCTACAAGATCGGCTACCAGCTCGTCTTTGCCGGAGGCCTGGATTTCGCCCGCGAGCTGATCGACCAGGGCAAGAAGATCTTCCTCGACATGAAGCTCCTCGACATCGACAATACGGTTGCCAAGGGCGTCGAGAACATCGCCAGGATGGGCGTCTCGATGCTGACACTGCATGCCTATCCGAAGGCGATGCAGGCGGCCGTCGAGGCGGCCAAAGGCTCAGGCCTCACCCTGCTTGGCGTCACGGTGCTGACCTCCATGGACGAAGCGGACCTGCGCGAGGCCGGTTACGACTGCGATCCGCGCAGCCTCGTGCTGCGGCGCGCCGGACAGGCAAGAGACGCGGGCATGGGTGGCATCGTCTGCTCGGCCGAGGAGGCGGCGGCGGTGCGCCCGATCGTCGGGCCGGACATGAACATCGTCACCCCCGGCATCCGCCCCACCGGATCGGACGCCGGTGACCAGAAGCGCGTCATGACCCCAGCCGACGCCCTGCGGGCCGGGTCCAGCCATCTCGTCGTCGGCCGGCCGGTCGTCAAGGCGCCGGACCCGAAGGTCGCTGCCCAGGCCATCCTCGCCGAGATGGCGGGCGCGCTCTAACCAGAAATTCATCTCAGGAGGAGAGCCACCATGCCGAAGGGTTACTGGATTGCGCGTGTCGATGTTCGCGATGCGGAGCGCTACAAGGACTATGTCGCCACCGCCAAGCCCGCCTTCGAGCGTTTCGGTGCAAATTTCCTGGCGCGCGGCGGCAATTTTACTGAGCTGGAGGGACCAACGCGGGCGCGCAACGTGGTGATCGAGTTCCCCTCGCTGCAGGCCGCAGTCGACTGCTACAACTCGCCCGAATACCAGGCGGCCGCGAAGATTCGCCAGGAAGTGGCCGACGCCGAGATGGTGGTGGTCGAAGGCGTCTGAACAAGCGGTCGGATGCGGCATCAGCACGGCTTCCAGTTCGTTCATATTTCGTCTAAGAGACCGGTAACAACATCCATCCGAGCTCTTGGAGCAGCGCCATGACCGTATCCAACCTGCCACCCCTCGTCACCGTTTTCGGAGGCTCTGGCTTCGTCGGGAGACATGTGGTGCGCACGCTGGTGAAGCGCGGATACCGCATCCGCGTGGCCGTGCGCCGCCCGGACCTGGCGGGCTTCCTGCTGCCCTACGGCTATGTCGGCCAGATTGCGCTGGTACAGGCGAACCTGCGCTACCGCCAGTCGATCGACCGTGCGGTCGAGGGCGCCTCGCACGTCGTCAACTGCGTCGGCATCCTGTTTGAGAGCGGCCGCAATTCGTTCGATTCCGTGCAGGATTTCGGCGGACGCGCCGTTGCGGAAGCGGCTCAGGCCGCGGGTGCAAAGCTTGTGCATATCTCGGCCATCGGTGCCGATCTTAATTCCCAGTCCAGCTATGCCCGCAGCAAGGGCCGCGCCGAAGCCGCCATTCTGTCGAATGCTCCAGGCTCCGTGATCCTGCGCCCCTCCATCGTCTTCGGACCGGAGGACAGCTTCTTCAACAAGTTCGCCGCCATGGCGAAGATGTTCCCTGCCCTGCCGCTGATCGGCGGCGGCAAGACGAAATTCCAGCCCGTCTACGTCGAGGATGTGGCGCAGGCGGTGGCGCTTGGCGTCGACGGCACCATCGCCGGCGGCAAGATCTACGAACTGGGCGGACCGGAGGTTCTCACCTTCCGCGAATGCATGGAACTCGTGCTCCACACCATCCGCCGCCAGCGTCCACTCGTCTCGCTGCCGTTTGGCATTGCCTCCATGCTCGGCAGCGTTGCGTCGCTCATTCCGCTCATCACGCCGCCGATCACCAGCGACCAGGTGGCTCTTCTCAGACACGACAACGTTGTTTCCGAGGATGCCATCCGTGACGGACGCACCCTGGAAGGCATGGGCATTCGCCCGACACTGCTGTCATCGGTCGTCCCGTCCTACCTCGTTCAATACCGCCCGCAAGGCCAGTTCACCGACACCGGCAAGGCCGCCTGAGGACAGGTCGCCGCGCCAACCGTCATTCTGAACAAATTCTGAAGCTGCTCCCGATGTGGCACAAAGGCCGCATGCTGAAACTGTCGCGCGTTAACGGCCGGTTCAGCAAGTTCCGCTATTGAAAACACTGCCGTTGGGCCGTAAACGCCTGCAGCGAACACCGCATTCTGATGTCATTGTCTCTTTGAAAGGCATACCTCCATGGGCAAGCCCATCGCACTGTTTTTTGCGTGTGCGGCACTTATGATCTTGGCCGGCTCCTTCGTCGCCCCCGAAACCGGCGCTGCCGGCAACAGCGGCTGCGCTCCGGCCTATGGCATCGACCCCTGCAGCACGGCGTCCATCGCCACCGGTGCTGCCCGGTAGTTTCCAGCAACGTCATCAGAACACCTTTGCCTGGGCACGCTTAATTGCGGCCCAAGTGTGGCTTGCGTATTGATGTTGACGTTCTTTTCCGGAATACTCCTCCCTGGGAGAAGGGCAAAAGCCCGCCCAATTGGGAGGAGAAATCTATGGACACGCCTAACAAGGCGCATACGCGCCGTTCGTTCCTAAAAATCAGTGCAACCGCAGGTGGAGCAGCCGCTGCCGCCGGTACGCTTGCCGCTCCAGCCGTGCTGGCGCAGGCACCCGTAGTGATGAAGATGCAGACGTCGTGGCCGGCGTCCGACATCTGGATGGAATTCGCCCGGCAGTTCACCGAGCGCGTCGAAGCCATGTCCGGCGGGCGTCTGACGGTGGATCTTCTGCCGGCCGGCGCCGTAGTGGGCGCATTCCAGGTTCTCGACGCCGTCAGCGACGGCGTCATCGACGCCGCACATTCGGTCCCGGTCTACTGGTACGGCAAACACAAGGGCGCGTCCCTGTTCGGGACAGGTCCCGTCTTCGGCGGTTCGGCGACAACCATGCTGTCCTGGTTCAATGCCGGCGGCGGCGCGGAGTTCTACCGTGAACTGCAGCAGGACATTCTGGGTCTCGACGTGGTCGGCTTCCTCGGCTTCCCGATGTTTGCCCAGCCGTTCGGATGGTTCAAGAATGAAGTCAACACGGTTGATGACATCAACGGCCTGAAGTATCGCACCGTCGGTCTTGCGGCCGACCTGATGCAGGCGATGGGCATGTCTGTCGCCCAGTTGCCGGGCGGGGAAATCGTCCCGGCGATGGAAAGAGGCGTCATCGACGCCTTCGAGTTCAACAATCCGTCGTCCGACTTGCGCTTCGGCGCCCAGGATGTCGCCAAGAACTACTATCTTTCGTCCTATCACCAGGCGTCGGAGTCCTTCGAGTTCCTGTTCAACCGCGGATTCTACGAGGATCTCGCGCCGGACCTGCAGGCCATCGTCCGCTACGCCGTCGAGGCGGCATCCACGGCAAACACGGCGTCGGCCATGGACAACTACTCGGCCGATCTTCGCAAGCTCGAGAATGATTCAGGCGTCACCGTCCACCGCACACCGCAGGCGATCCTCGACGCCCAGATCCAGGCCTGGGACGGTCTGATTGTCGAGCTGGAGAAGGACGAGTTCATGAAGCGTGTCCTCGACAGCCAGCGCGCCTGGGTGGAACGGGTCACTTACTTCGAGCTGATGGCGTCGCCCGACTATACGCTCGCCTACCAGCACTACTTCCCGGACAAGCTGAAGCTCTGAACCACACTCTCGATTGCATGTCTTGATCTCGGCAGGGGCCCCGCCCCTGCCGCATTTCCCTCAACCGAAAGACGCACGCATCGATGGTTGCATTCATTCGCTTCGCAGACGCGCTGTCTGCCTGGTTCGGCAAGGCGTTCGCCTGGCTGATCGTGCTGATGACCTTCGGCACCAGCTATGAGGTCTTCGTTCGCTACATCCTCGGGCGTCCGACGCCCTGGGCGCTCGATGTTTCCTTCATCATGTACGGCACGCTCTTCATGATGGGCGGCGCCTATACGCTGTCGCGCGGTGGACATGTGCGCGGTGACTTCCTCTACCGCCTGTGGAAGCCCCGGACGCAGGCCACCGTGGACCTGGTCCTCTACCTCATTTTCTTCTTCCCGGGCGTCACCGCGCTCATCTTCGCCGGCTGGAAATATGCATCCCGCTCCTGGGGCTATGGCGAAGTCAGCGTCAACAGTCCGGCCGGCATTCCCATCTACCAGTTCAAGATGGTGATCGTGGCCGCCGGCATCCTTTTGTTCATCCAGGGCATAGCCCAGGTGTTCCGCTGCATCCGCTGCATTCGCGACAACGAGTGGATCGAAGCGGAGGCCGACGTCGAAGAAACGGAAACCATGCTGATCAAGGACAAGCGTATTGAGACCACAGGAGAGACGGCATGACCGACCCGCAAGTCGCCCTGTTTATGCTGGGTCTCTTCATCTTCATCGTTTTCCTGGGATTTCCCATCGCATTTACATTGATGGCGATGGGTATTGGCTTTGGCTATTACGCCTATTACGAACCAAGCCGCATGTGGCGCTCGTTCAACCGGCTGGATGAAACCGCCGGCTGGTGGGACAGCACGACCCTCTGGGTCGAAGGCCTCTTCAACAACCGCGTCTTCGACCTGTTCATCAACCAGACCTATACGGTGATGGCCAACGACGTGCTGACGGCGGTGCCGCTGTTCCTGTTCATGGGTTATATCGTCGAGCGCGCCAATATCGTCGACCGGTTGTTCGGCACGCTGAACATTGCGTCGAAGAACCTGCCCGGCTCCATGGGTGTCGCCGCGCTGATCACCTGCGCCCTGTTTGCCACGGCCACCGGCATCGTCGGTGCCGTGGTAACGCTGATGGGACTGCTTGCCCTGCCCGCCATGCTGAAGGCGCGCTACGACCACTCCTTCGCCACCGGCATCATCTGCGCCGGCGGCACGCTCGGCATTCTCATTCCGCCGTCGATCATGCTGATCGTCTACGCGGCCGCATCGGGGACATCGATCGTGCGGCTCTATTCGGCGGCGCTGCTGCCGGGGCTGACGCTGGTCGGGCTGTATCTGGTCTATATCGTCGGCCGCTCCATTCTGCAGCCGAGCATTGCGCCGAAGCCGACGGCCGAAGAGGTTCCGGACGTGCCGTTCCTGAAGCTGATGGGGATGATCGTCACATCGTTCCTGCCGCTGGCCATCCTGATCCTCGCGGTGCTGGGCTCGATCCTCTTCGGGCTGGCCACACCGACGGAAGCGGCAGCGATCGGCGCGCTTGGCGGCATCATCCTTGCCGTCGCCTACCGCGCGATGACCTGGGAGCGGATGCGGCAGAGCGTCTATCTGACCGTCAGGACGACCGCCATGGTCTGCTGGCTCTTCGTCGGCTCCTACACCTTCTCCTCGGTCTTCTCCTATCTCGGCGGCGAGCAGATCATCTCGGAGTTCGTGCGAGGCCTCGACCTGACGCCATTCCAGTTCCTGCTGCTGGCGCAGTTCATCATCTTCCTCCTGGGCTGGCCGCTGGAGTGGTCGGAGATCATCATCATCTTCGTGCCAATCTTCCTGCCGCTGCTGGACATGTTCGGCATCGATCCCCTGTTTTTCGGCATCCTGGTGGCGCTCAACCTGCAGACCTCGTTCCTGACGCCGCCGATGGCGATGTCGGCCTATTATCTGAAGGGGATAGCGCCGCCGGAGGTGCGGCTGACGCAGATCTTCAAGGGCGTACTGCCCTTCGTGGGGATGGTCTTCATCTGCATGGCGCTGATGTACATGTTCCCGCAGATCGTCTTCTACCTGCCGGAGCTGTTCTATGGCCGCTGACGGATCCACGAGAGGCGGCGAACGGCTGCCGCCTCTTCCATCTGCAACTCGCTGCTCTGCCCTCGCCGACATGACCGAAAGGACCGCCTGATGCCAGACCGCCTTCTTGCTCTTTTCGGATTTCTCGTGCTCTGCGGCTTCCTCGGCGTTCTGCTGTGGGAAGTGCCGCGGCTGGACCTTACGATCCTCGTCGCCGTTACCGTTGCCCTGGCCGGCTATGATCTCTTCTTCTACCACGGCCGGGACGACCGGGGTTAGGCTGGATCATCGAAACAGCAGCAATCCGAGGAGGCCCGCCGTGCCGATGAAGATCCGCCAC
>JOKI01000023.1 GCA_000722615.1 Pseudorhizobium pelagicum
GCCGACCGCTAAGCTGCTTCGCCAGATGGGGTCTGCTTGTCGCTTACGCTGCCCCAGCACGTCCAGTGCTTCCATCGACGCCATGATGTTGGCGATCGAGCCATGGACCTGCAGGGCTGCCGGCTGATGACCGGGTGTCTTCCCAATCACCACCTTTTGGATCAAGTCGCGGACAAGAGGCATCAGTTGCTGCTTGGCATGCTCGTCGGCGTTGCTGCGTGCAAGAAAGATCAGCTTGCGGACGATGACCTCCATGTTGGCTGGGTTGAACTGGGCCTTCAGCTTGGCGACCTTTTCGGTGAAGTCTTCGGCGGCGACTTCGGTCGTCGCCAGCTCAGATAAAAGCTCCGTGCGTGTGGCTTCCAATGCGTCCAGTTCATCGTCGAGTGCGGTGAGGCGAGGGCGCCCTTCCTTGATGCGGTCGCTGATTTGCTGGATGATACTCGTCTGGTCCTGGGTGGCAGCCTTCAACTCGGCCTCGAGTTGCGCCCGCCGGGATGGCGCCTTCTTCAGCATCGCGATCTCGTGCGCGATCATTTTCTCTGAAACCCGTTCGAAGATCTCCATAGAGTAGAAGGCCACCGGGAGGCAGTTAAGCACCCGCTCCTCCAGTTCGTGACGTGTGATCGTCTTGCTGTTGCCGCAACAGGCGCCGCCCAAGTCTTCGATCGGAAGGCGTTTTTTGCGGTTTGTGCAGCTATAGCGGTCTTTGCCCGAGATCGCATAAGGGCCGCCGCACTCGGCGCATTCGAGCAGCCGGCTCAGGAGGTACTCCGGGCGCTGCGTGGCATTGAGGCGGTTTGTTGTGCCTGAGTTGTACAGCTTCTTCACCTCTCCATCTCGGACACGAGCAGCGTGCCAGAGTTCGTCGCTGACGATCCGCATTGAAGCCACCTCTGTGACCACCCATTCGCTTCGGTCATTGGGCCGCGCGGTCCGCCGTTCGGTGCTTGGATTCTTGCGGTATTGCCGCTTGTTCCAGACGATGCGGCCGATATAGCTTTCGTTATTGAGGATGCCGGTTCCAGAATTCTTCCAGCCGCGCACGGCAGTGTCACGCCATGCAATGCCGTTTGGGCCCTCCACGCCCTCCCTGTTCAGAAGGCTGGCAATATCCTGGGGCGACATGCCATCCGCGTAGAGCCTGAAGATGCGACGGATGATCTCAGCCTTGGCTGGATCGATATCCCGTAATCCTTTGATCCTGTCGCCATTCGCATCGCGTTGCTGGGACAGGACGTAACCGTAGGCCAAGCGCGTCGCCGCCTTTCCCTTACGAACCGCCGTCTTCATGCCCTCGCGGGTGCGGTAGCGAATCTGTTCGACCAGATCGTGGCTGAGGACGGCGCGCAGCGCCAGTTCCATGTCTGTGGTCGGTGTGCCGGCATGGACGGTCCACAGTTCGACGTCGCGATAGCGAAGCTCCTTGAGAATCTTGGAACTGTGCTCGACGTCGCGCGACAGCCGGTCCACCGTAACGCAGAGCACGACATCGATGCGTTCTTGAGTAATGTGCCGGAGCAATCGCTGAATCCCGGGACGGGAGTTGAAGCTCGTGCCACTGACTGCAGCATCAGAGTAGATTTCCTTGAGCTTCCAGCCCTGCTTCTCGGCGAAGGCCTTGCCCAGTTCAATCTGGGTTTCGATCGAGACCTCATACTGACGGTCCGTGGAGTAGCGGGCGTAGAAAAGAACTGTCTTCGTCATCCGGGGCGTCTCTGTGCAAAGGGAATACTGGGGGACATGGTAGCGTGGAGGGCACAGTCTGGGAGCCCCCACAATCTGCCAGGCCATCATGGCCCGGCGTATAGCGATCAGCGGGCGAGCCAGTACAAGGCAGACTCGATCTGTGCCGCGTATTTCTTGAGCGCGATGTTGAGGCTCGGGCGCGGGTCAAAGCCTAGGCTGAAGATTGTATCCGCAGCCTGAATTGCCTGTTGCATACGGAACAGCCCAATAGCGAAGCTAGGGCCAACCGCTAGTAGGCCTTTGTCCCCGGGCTGCCTTGCGGCAATCGAGAAGGTGAACTGATGTCCGTCCCCCCGCCGCCGCTTGGGCTTTGGAGCTTCGAAAGCCATTGCGATAGTCCCGGCCTCAACCGTGAAAAAGATCGGCTGGACGAGGATGTGGAGACCATCTTCGATCGTCGCTGGTGCGTTCGCGAACCCATCCTGAAGGCGTTCAAAAACTTCGCCATGCTTGACGGCGAACGCAATGATGGCTTGGCAGTCTTGCTCAGACTCGATGAGCTTGAAGGTCTTTTCTTGCAAAAGAATAGTCATGTGATCACCCAAACTTGTGCGGTAGAGGGAACATCTTTTGACGCAGCAACTGCGGCGCCCGCATACGCCGGGCCGTCATGGCCCGGCAGAAAAGTCCCTGCTCAAGTGACGGCTTGGCTCCTGGACGCCTGGAGATCCTGAAAGGCCTGCTGCCAGGCCTCCCGGGTCCAGAGCCCATCGACGGCAACCTCGTACATCTGATGGTGCAGAGACAGAATGAGGTCCTTGATCTCGCGACGAAGGAGCGTGCAGGGGACTTCGCTCGTCAGGTTCCCATCCAACACGGCATTGTTCATCCGCTTGAGCTTGTCGTCGATCAAAGCGAGCGCCATCATGACCAAGGCCGTCAGGCGGAGATTACGCTGATCATCACAGCCGGCATGCCCAATCCCGAAGCGGATACTGTGCTGCCCATCGGAGATCCGGAAGATTGGATCGACGATGTCATCAATGGTCCCGGAGGAGATCAGCCTGACGCCACCGGCCCGTGCGAAAATCCAGAAGCGGGGATTGGCAAGCGCGCGAACATCATCGGGCTTGGATGCACCCTTGGTAAGGGCTGCGTAGATGCTCTGCATGACCTTCTCGTTCTTTGCGAGATAAGGCGAGAAGAGTTCGCCATTTGCCTGGTCCTCGAAGAAGAGGTCACCAGGAGTAGGTTTGTTTTTGGGGGACATGACGTCTTCCTTGTCGTGCTGACGTGGAGTCTCGAGTAGCTCGTCCACGCAGATGAATTGTTGGGAGATAAAGGGCACTTGCCGTCTCGGTCTTGGCGGCAATTATTGCCGCACAAGACCTTTGCCGATGAACAGCCAGACCGCTGCGTTAGAGGTTCAGCGCAGCGCGATAGGCTGCGGCCTCATTCGAGTGGCCGCGAACGTGGCATCCGGTATTGGGACGTTCGAGCCAATCGGAAACGCTGTCGCGCGGTCCGATATGGCGCCGGCCATATGTGTTCGGGCGCATGATGAAGGCCTCCGTAGAGGTGAGCTTCACACTTGTTGCTCCGGTTTCCGCTTTGATCGCGGCGCGGAAGAGCTTGTCGAGCTTGGCTTCGCGTTTGTTCATGCGGCGCGGCGTAGACGGCTTCGATGGGATATTGTTATCCGGCTGCACACGCCCCGTTACCACAAAGACGTCATCGACCCGTGCACGCCGGCGGCGTGCGTCCTGGGCGTCGATAACCACACCACGGCTGAACACGTCACAAACGACCCAGCCGCTCACGGCGATGCAATAGCTTCCGGTGTAGACAACGCAGGGATGGCTACGTTCAATACCAGAGCGGCTTTCGAGATATGCTGCTACCGTCGGCCGGTCACACAATGTGCGCCAATGCCCGATGTAACCGCACAGGCGCAGAACTGCTTCGACCTCGCGGGGGCGAGTTGAAGTGATTGCCGGGGCACGGTCGTAGTTGGGCCAGCGGGCGCCAAATCGGTGCAGGCGGAAAGCATCCCGCACCTCGGTCACGGTTTTGCCCGTGATAGATGCGACTACCGTCAGCCCGCAGCGCAAGCGGGAGTTGGTCGTGTTGACGGCGTCGTGGAGGTAGTTCGGCTTGATGATCCCGGAATCCGGGGAACTAGAATAGATGATCTTGGGCACAGTTGTACCTCCTTCTGAATACAAAGCTGTTTGTATGTGCTTGTCAGAGGAGGATCCCTCAGGCGTCCGCTCGCCCTCGATCCCAACTTTATGCCTGCAAAAGCTCACCACACGGAATAGGGTGACGCAGGGCGCTCAGCCGTTCATCTTCTAGTTCCGCCGGTCGTTTCCCGCGCCGCGGCAGAGGTGTCGTTTGCTCCAAATCACCACTCTCGCAGCTACGGGGCTGAGGAAGTGGGTCGGTACCGTCTTCTTGTCGAAAAGGCCCCGAGATGTCGTTCGTTCAATCATTGCACACCGATGAGGATGGCCTCACCGTTACCCTCCTATCGCAAAATGAGCCGCACCTTTCAACCGTGCGGCGAATTGACCTTCCGAACCGGTTAAGAAGAAATTAACAGCAGCAGAATGAAGGCGACGGGATTCGGTCCTTCGCGGCCAGCCCGCAACTGCCAATTAGCGGCCCCGTGCCGGAAATCATTTCCGCTTTGCGCCCTCGTTTCGGACGCTCAGGCTACCTAACCATTTTCCTGGATGCAGACATTCCGTTTCGTTCGAGGCAACGTGGACATCGGGGTGGAAAGGGGACTGACAGCTTTGAGGCCGTGTCGGCGGAATCTGGCCCTGCGTGCGTTGTTCGTTAGGCGTTTCCAGAACCCCAATGACAATCGGCTATAACCACACTGGCTTGATGGACCCTGTCAGGCGCCATGGGGTTCAGCCAGGCTGGCGGACCATCACTGCGCAGTGTCGTAGCGGGCCCGGCTGTCACGAATATACTGCCGATGGTCAACCGCCCAGACGGCGAGATGCCGAACGGTTTCAGCCAGAGACAGGCCTGCTTCGGTCAAAGAATACTCAACCTGAGGCGGCGCGGTAGCACGCACCGTTCGGGTGATCAGCCCGTCCCGCTCAAGCGCCTTGAGCGTGCGGGTCAGCATCTGCTGGGAGATCTTCGGCACGCGCCGCTTGATGGCGTTGAACCGTTCTGGCTGCCGTCTGAGCAGCACGATGACTTGGACAGTCCATTTATCGCCTATGCGCCCGAGAACATCGCCGACGCCGGAGCAGTCCGGAAGTTCATCCGGTTTAGTGGTCACGTCCATAGGACCTAGTCCAAAAAAAATGCGTTCTTGTCTCACGATAGTCGGTCACATATTTTGCGCAAGTCACAATTTGAGACCATTGCTTGATGGCACTCGAAATTTGGCTCGCAGCGAAAGGAACTAAAAATGCCCGGCAAATGGATCCCACGTGATGCCAACATGGAGGCAACTCCCATTGTTTCAATACGCGCATTGCGACTGCCGTCTCCCAACCGCGGGGAAGATCTGCAGTTGCGGGTCTCGGCGCCAACGACCGGCGACAACCTGCCAATTGTGCTGTTTTCGCATGGTTTTGGCTCATCGATGGATGGCTATGCGCCACTTGCCGACTATTGGGCGGCCAATGGCTTTGTCGTGATCCAGCCGACCTATCTCGATGCCCGGCGGCTCGGATTGGCGCCCGACGACGAAAGGCTCCCGGAAAATTGGCGCCTGCGCGTACAGGACGCCAAGCATGTGCTGGACAATCTGGATCTGGTCGACGAAACGGTGCCGGGCCTGGGCGGCAGGATGAACCGCGCGCGTGTGGCGGCCGCCGGCCACTCATTTGGCGGGCAAACGACAAGCATGCTGCTGGGCGCCCGCATGAAGAATGGCGGTGCCGACGAGGATATGTCGGATGCCCGCGTCACGGCGGGGGTTCTATTGGCGTCCGGCGGCAAAGGCGGTGGCGATCTAAGTGATATTGGGCAGGCCATGACGCCCTATCTCAACTCTGGCTTTGAGCACATGATCACACCGGCTCTGGTAGTCGCCGGCGATGCTGACTTTTCGCCGCTTACCAAGCGTGGCCCCGATTGGTTCTACGACCCTTACCATCTGTCCCCAGGTCACAAGGCCCTGCTGACCGTTTTCGGCGGCGAGCACATGCTTGGCGGCATTTCTGGCTATGAAGTCACAGAGACGACCGATGAGAGCCCGGAGCGTGTTGCGTTGATACAGAAGGTTACCCTGGCCTATCTTCGCCAACAGTTACTGGGCGACAGTGCCGCATGGTCGGCCATCAGCACCACGCTGGCGAACGCATCTGACCCCGCTGGCGAGCTTGTGACCAAGTCGGAGTGATTGGAAACTGCGGGGTTATGGGGTGGACGCCCCCCGGCGGCATCGATGTGCCAAAATGGAGGTGTTAAATGTCCGCTTTCGGGATCGTCGCAGAACGTCCTGATTGACCGCAATGGGGTCGAGACCAGCCATAGGGATTGCCGCGCTTAATGACGGCTATTGAGCATCGGTCTCCAGAACCCGCCAGTCCCCTGCCGGCCCCGTAGCGGAAATGATTTCCGATTTGCGCCCGCACAGCAGGCGTCCCGGCCCCGTTATCGGATTTCCTTAGCTGCCATTCCTACCGCGGCAGGTCGCTGTCGTCTTTGGGGTAGGCAGCGGGCTGCAGCTTTCAGCCGATGATGGCGAATACTGCCGTTCAGCACCTCAGCCCCTCCTGCGAAAACGGTAGCTATAACGTTTTCCGGCAAAGCCTGTCAGACGGTAGAGGCATCACCCGCTCTTTTAGAAGGAGGCGACCGCAGCACCGAAAAGGCTCTCGTCAGGGTCGATACCCAGTCCGGGCCCCAACGGAAGCTCCACATATCCCTCCTTGATGCTCAGACCCTTTCGATCATCATAGTTGCCTTCGATGTACGGCGCGGCAATCCATGCTCCCTCGTTGAGCGCGGGACGGACCGTCGCAGCCATCTGGGTGCAGGCCGCAGCAATGATATCGCCGCCCCAGCTATCATCACAGGTGTGCGGCAGGTTCATCGCTGCGCAGACATCGCGGAATGCTGCCATGGGCTGCAGTCCCCCGATCCGCGTTATCTTCATGGCAAAGCCGTCAACAAGACCCTGACCGGCGACGCATACAGCTGTTGCGAGGTCCAAGCCGCTCTCGTCCATGTAGATCGCGTGCTGCACTTGCGGCCTGATCTTTCGCAAATCCTCAATCGCCCTGCACGGCTGCTCCATGATGAAGGGCACGTCCAGGCATTCCCGACTGGCTCGCAGGGCGTCACGCGTGGTCCAGGTGCAGTTCGCGTCGACAGCGAACCGCATGCCGGTGTTGCCGATGGCCTCCCACGTTTTCCGGATCGCCTCGATGTCGATCTCCACCGGTCGGCTGCCAACCTTCAACTGAAGCCGCGGATAGCCTTCCTTGCTCTTTTCCAAGGCGATGAGAGCAGCTTCGTCGGGTTCGGCGAGCCCGATGGCATAGTAGGACGGCACTCGGCTGGTAAGGGCTCCCCCCAGAAGATCCGAGACGCTCACCTGTAGATGTTTGCCGAGAAGGTCGTAGACGGCAATGTCCACTGCGGCCTTCGCGTAATTGTGGCCAGCGAGTAGCTCGTTCATCCGACGGTGAATTGGCAGCGGCAAGACGTCCGTCCCGATGAGGCCCTGCGCCATGTGCCCGAAGTCGGCCTCGCCATCGGCGATCTCGGCCATGATCTGCGCCTTGGAGGCGAGCGCGGTGGAGATCGTCACAGCCTGGTGACGGTCGCGAAAGCGCTTCAGGAGCTGGACGACGACCGGCGGCGAGTCCGACACGATCCGCAGGCGCCCGCGTTCGAGCTCGCCGGGGGTGGCGAGCGAATCCTCCACCGCGGCAACGGCGCGCATCAGGTGCTCGGCTGCCGCAAAGAGCCGTGCGCCCTCCGGAGTGAGAGCGAGGCCGCGGCCCCGCCGCTCGAACAGTGGCACGGCGGCCGTCTCCTCCAGCGCCCGTAGATGCTGCGAAACCGTCGGCTGCGACACGTTGAGGAATCTGGCCGCGCGGCCCACCCCGCCCTCTCGCACCACCGAATAGAACGCTCTGATCTGCGCGTAATTCATAGGGACTACCTATATTATGACGGATTCTAATCAATTTGACCTAATAATTAATTTTGCGTCAATAGCGCTCGACGACAAGTCCAGCGAGAGGCAAACTCATGACACAGGTATTCGATGGCGTGGTGCTAGGCACGACGACCGAACTGTCGGTCCCGGCGATCAACGGGGTCAACGGCAACATCCTTCTCACCGATGGTCTCACCTCCGACCAGTCGCTGCGGATCCGGCTCGCAGGGCAGACCGGCCCCATCACCACGTGGGCGCTCGCGTTCGACATCTATGTCCCGTCGCCGGCAAACAGCTATGTCGGCCTTGCCCAGCTCGGCAAGGACACCGGCGACGGCGACCTGTTCCTGCACGAGAACGGCGACGGCACCATGGGCCTCGGGATCTCGGGCCAATATGACGGCAAGGTCGCCTATGACAGCTGGGTGCGCATCGTCGTCACCGTCACCGAGGACGGCAATGGCAACATGACCCTGACAAAATACGCCGACGGCACGCTCATCGGCACGCAGAACGCCGGCAATACCGACCGGTTCGACATCCAGCCCGAGCTCGGCCTTACCCTCTTCACCGACGACGACGGCGAAACCTCGCCGGTCGCGGTGTCCAGCGTGTTCTTCTCGACAGAGATCGCCGACGTCGCCCCGCTCCTCGTGACGGGCGCGAAAGCCGATGCCGGCGGCTTCTTTGCCGCCGCCCCGTCCGCTGCAGCCGTCGAGATCGACTTCGCGAATGCAGATGTGACGCCGCGCTACGGCGATGCAGCCGTCGATCTGGAAGGCCTGACGCCGGAAGGCGAGCCGGCTGCGCGCGGAGACAGCGCCTTCGGCCTTGCCTCGCAGTTCGGCATCGAGCTTCCCGGCGGCCAGGACATTTCGATCCTCTCCTTCAACGGATACGAGGCGGGCGAGGGTCTCGCGGTGACCTTCCCGGTCGAAGCAAAGACGCTGACGAGCTACACTGCGGTGTGGGACATCTACCTCAACGCGTCAGACGAAGGTTCGACGGCGCTGCTGCGCGCCCAGGGCAGCTACACGGGCGCTGCGGATTTCCTGGTCGGCGCCGACCATGGCCTGGGCACCGACGGCCAGTATGACGGCAAGGTCCCGACCGACGCGTGGACGCGTATCGCGCTCACCGTCGAGGACCTGGGGAACGGCACCTCGCTGCTGTCGAAATATATCGACGGCACGCTGGTCGGCACCCAGACGGTGGACACCGAGCGCTTCTCCATCGATACAAACAAGCCGCTGATGCTGCTGGCGGACGAATTCGGCAATACCGGCAGCGGCTACATCGCACATTTCGGTCTCGACCCGTCCGCGCTCTCGGCTGCCGACATCGCCGCTTTGGGCACCGTCGATGCCGACGGTCCGTTCGACGCGCCGGTGCCCGGCAGTGAGCCGGTGATCAAGCCGGTCCAACTGGTTGCGGAAGAGAGCGATCGCAAGGGTGGCTTCTTCACGGTCGACACGGTCGACACCCAAGGGCTGACCTTCGATGCGGCCTTCTCGTTCCGGATCACCAACCAGAAGAACAGTCCGGCCGACGGCTTCGCGTTCCGTATCGACAGCGCCGATCTCGAGCAGCATCTCGGCAATGGTGGTGGTGACATGGGTGTTCCGGGCGCTGCGGGCCAGGTTGTTCCCATCGTATCGGTCGTGTTCGATATCTGGCAGAACGATAGCGAGCAGTCCGCGAATTCGGTCCGTCTCGTCGTCGGTGGTGGCCCGCAGGCCCCAGCGGTCGTGGCCCAATGGAACCTGCCGTTCAAACTCGTGGGCGGCGAGAACCTCTATTCCTGGGTGGAGTATGAGGGAGGCCGGCTGAAAGTCTACCTCTCCGACACCGACCAGAAGCCGTCCGAGCCGCTGATCAGCCAGGCCGTCGACATTGCTGCCGTGGTGGGCGACACCGCCAAGTTCGGCTTCTCCGGCGCCACTGGCGGCGAGAACGCCGAGATGAAGATCCTGAACTTCGACATCTCCACAAACGACCCCGACGGCCCCTCCGGTGAACTGCTGCTGGAAGGCCGCAACGACATCGACTTCGTCGGCGATGCGGTGCAGACCGCCCCGGACAGCTTCGACCCCAAGGCGCCGCTGCAGGTCGGCTTCGACGACAACAAGCCGACCCCGGACTTCGGTTTCACCGACGGCAAGGTGATCGACGACGTGAATGTCGCCAAGCCCATCAAGGACATGTTGGTCAAGGCGCATGACGATCCGATTTCCTACAACCTCGCCGACGTGTTCGGCCACGGTGCGCACGACTTCGCCGTGAAGAACTCCAACGGCGACGTGGTTCAGGCGACCATCAAGGACGGCGTTCTCACCCTCGCCTTCGGCGACACCCTGGACTACTCCGACCTCGTCATCACCGCCGTGAGCGACCGCGGCGAGACGCTGACCGACAACGTGCGCATCCGCGTCGCTGGCGAGAACGCCTACACCTTCGCGATCATCCCCGACACGCAGGATTACCCGTCGGGCCGCAATACCGATTCGCAAGTCATGATCGACATGATGAAGTGGATCGCAGACAACGCCGACGGCAAAAACATCGGCTTCGTCTCGAACGTCGGCGACATCACCAACAACAACACGGAAGCCGAATGGAAGGTTGCCAACGCGGCCTACGACATCCTGCGCAAGGCAGGTATCCCGTTCTCCGTTGCCGCGGGCAACCATGACGTCGGCGACAACGGGCAGTCCAACGTCCGCGACACCGCGCTGTTCAACAAGTACTTCTCGACCACCTATATGGCGCAGGACCCGACCTATGGCGGCGCATACGATCAGGAACCCGGCCGGATCGACAACAGCTATCACCTCTACGACGCGCCTGATGGCACCGGCTGGCTCATCTTGAGCCTCGAGTTCGGCCAGCGTGACGACGTCATGCGCTGGGCAGACGACGTCCTGACGAAATATGCCGACCGCAAGGTGATGATCCTCGAGCACACCGTGAACAATTTCGACGGTCGCCTCGACTCGATAGGCGACAAGCTTGTGGGAGAGCCGTCCGGCTACGACTATGGCCTCAAGAACAGCGACGAAGGTGCCTGGGACGGCGAGATGCTGTGGCGCCAGGTGGTGGAGCGCCATTCCAACGTGGTGTTCACCGTCGGCGGCCACGTCTTCGGCGATGGCGCCGAGACGACGATCGACCAGAACGCGTTCGGCTACAACGTCTACCAGTTCGTGGTGAACTACCAGGGTGGCGTTTCGAACGAGATCCTCGGCGCCGGCAACGAAGCGCTCGGGCCGAACGGCGGCAACGGCGCGATCCGTCTGGTGACGATCGACCCGGATAACGGCAAGATCTACACCGAGACCTACTTCAGCGCTCTTGACCTGTATTTCAACGGCTCGCGCGAAACGCCAGAGAAGAGCCGCGACGGCCTGACCGGCGAATATGTCGGACATGAGGAGACACTCGACGACGCCAACCTCGGCCACCGTGCACCCGAAACTGTGGCAGAGGCCGGCGACGACCAGCTTGTCGACGCCAAGCCGGGTGCGGACAAGGCCACGGTAACGCTGTCGGCGGCCGATACGGTCGACCAGCGGAAGGATGTCACCGCCTATATCTGGCGCGACGCCGACGGCCACGTGATCGCCGAAGGGCGCGAGGCGACGGTCGAGCTTGGCGCCGGCCGGCACGACATCACGCTCACGGTGGAGACGGCGCATGGCGTCAGCAGCACCGATGAGGTGAAGGTGATCGTCGAGACGGACAAGACCTACTTCAGCGACAACTTCAATGACGGCAATGCCGACGGTTGGTATCAGGTCGGCGAGATCGACCCCGCCACCACCGTCGAACTCGGCACCGATATCGGGTTCAACCTGCCGCCTATCGCCGAAGGCGTCGCAACCGGCGTGCTGCACGTCGACGCGCTGCCGGGCGACCGTGCGGTGAAGGTGATGCCGACAGGCCTGCACGGCGACGTCAAGGAGTTCACGCTGATCTACGATCTGTTCGTGGAGGAGGGCCACAATGCCTTCACTTCGCTGTTCCAGACCGACAGCACCAACAAGAGCGACGCCGAACTCTTCGTCCGCGATCTGGGTAACGGCAAAGCCGGCATCGGCATCGCCGGTGCCTACGAGGGTGCGCTCGACTACGGCACCTGGAACCGCCTTGCCTTCACCTTCAAGATCGAAGGCAAGCAGCAGATCCTCAACAAGTACATCAATGGTGAACTGGTCGGCACGCAGGTGGTCGATACCGACGTGACGGACGGCACGCGCTGGGGTTTCAACAGCGCACACGGCTTCTACATCATGAGTGACGACGACAAGGAGACATCAGGCGCTTCGCTGTCGGCCTTCACCTTCGTGAAGGGTGCCATGTCCGGCGAGGCGATCGCGGCCCTCGGCGGGGTCGACGCAAACGGTCCGCTTGCCTCGGGTGCTGCCGGTGACGTCCAGTTGAACTTCAACGGCAGCCTCAACTCGACCGATTTCGGCGGCGCCAAGGTCTCCGTCGTGGTTCCAGGCGCACCTGACCAGTCCTTCGTGGTCAAGGGATCGGCCAACAGCCGCGATGCCGACGACGCCCTCGGCGGTGTCGGAGGCACGCTTTACGATCTCTCCGGCGGGACCGACAACACCTTCGTCAAGAAGGGCGCGATGATCGGCGACATGGTTCTTGAGACGAGCATGCTGTCGCTCGAAGAGGGGACCATGGGGGTCGTCATTCGTTACGACGAGGCAACCGGCGACTGCTACCGCTTCGAGGTCTCAAACGCCGACAATGTGCGCCGACTCGTCCGCATCGAGAACGGTGTCAAGACAGTGCTGGCCGAGGAGGCCGGTGGCTACACCTTCTATCATGATGTCGACGTGAAGGTGGTCGTGCGTGGCAACACCATTGGCGTCTCGCTCGACGGTGTCCTCCTGTTCGGCGGCCTCGTGACCGACACCGCGCCGCTCGGCGCCGGCACCGTCGGCTTCTATTCGAGCAAGAACCAGGGCTCGCTGTTCGACGATATTACCGTACGCGCGCCGACCAATGAGGCCGATGCCGGAGCCGATCTGCGCATCATCGACTTCGACGGCGACGGGAAGGCCACCGCCACGATCAATGCCAGCCTGTCGACCGGCGCCAATCCGGTGATCACGGCAGGTGGCGAGACCGTCAACGGCAATACCTTGACCAAGGAGTTCGGCCCCGGCCGCACAACGGTCGTGGTCACCGTCGGCGATGACACCGACGCCATGGTGGTCGACGTCGTCACCGGCGATCGCATCATCACTGCAGAGACCTTCAATGACGGCTCGATGGACGGCTGGACCATCATCGACACCACCGAGTTCAACGGGGCAGGCGTCCGCGTCGATGGCTCCGCAAACTGGGCGGTGGTCGATGGCGCGCTGGTGGAGCGCGAAGGAGCCTACAGCCGTGAGCTGACCTGGACTCCATCCGGCGCCAGCGTTCCCGATCTGTGGCAGCGCGGCTGGTCGCCGCTCGGCGACGGCTCATACGCCCTCCACAAGGGGACCTATGCGCTCTACGCCGGCAACAAGGCACTGAAGAACTACGCGATCGAGGCTGATATCACCGTCCCGACCGCTGCCGGCGGCGTCGGCTTCATGCTGAACTACGTCGATGCCGACAATTACACCAAGCTTGAGATCGACGCCCACGCCCGTCTCGCGACGGTCGTTCAGGTGGTCAAGGGCTACGAGGAGATTATCGGCCGCGTGCGCACCACGTTCACGCCCGGCGACACCTTCCACCTTGCAGCCGACGTGCTCAACGGCAAGCTGCAGGTGACCGTCGACGGACACAGCCTGTTCTCCTACCCGGTTGTCCTCGATGACGTCAGGGTCGGGTCTGCCGGCGTCTACAGCTGGAAGGCTGCCGGGGTGAAGTTCGACAACGTGGCGATCATCGAACTCTCCAACACCCAGCCACCGGCCAGCGACCTTGTTCTGGTCGGTAACGACAAGGATGATGTGCTCCTGGGCGACATCGGAAACGACGTGATCCAGGGGCTTGGCGGCGACGACAAGCTCTATGGCGACGGCGGCGACGACACGCTGATCGGCGGTGAGGGCAATGACTATGTGAGCGGTGGAGCCGGCAGTGATGCGCTGATCGGCAACGAGGGCGCCGATTACCTGATCGGCGGGGCCGGCGACGACGTGCTGGACGGCGGTGAAGGAGACGACCAGCTGCAGGGTGGCACGGGGTCGGACACTTACGTCTATCGTTCCGGCGATGGCTCCGATGTGATCGTCGAGACGGCGGCGTCCGACGACCAGGATCGGCTGTTCCTCGACGATGCGACGCGGGCCGATGTCGTCATCCACCGCCATGGCCGTGATGTCGAGATCGGGATCGCCGGCAAGACGATCACGCTGAAGGACCAGCTCGCCGGCAATGGCGCCGGCGTCGAGGTGGTGGCCTTTGCCGATGGCTCCGTACTTTCGGCGGACGAGCTCGCCGCCGCCATCGTCAACCGCGGCCCTGTCGTCGACCAGCCGGCCGCGGCCACGGGTGATGAGGAGGCCGCCATAACCGGGCAGATCGTCGCCAGGGATGCCGATGGCGACACCCTTGTCTATGGCGTCAAGGACGGCTTCGGTCCGAAGAACGGCACGGTGTCGCTCAACCCCTCGACCGGTGCCTGGACCTATCATCCCGCCGCCGATTACAACGGCGCCGACAGCTTCACCGTCACCGTGGCCGATGGCCATGGCGGCAAGGTGGAGACGGTGGTGACGCTGGCGGTCAGGCCGGTCAACGATGCGCCGGTGGCGGTCGCAGATACCGGCAGCGTGAAGGAAAGCGAGACCAAGACCTTCGATCTCGTCGCCAACGACCTTGATGTCGACGGCGATATCCTGAGCCTTTCGGGCTTTGCGGTGGTGGGCGTCGAGGGCATTGCGCTCGACAAGGATGCAGCCAAGGCGGCATTCTCGATCGACGCAAGCGGCAAGCTTGCCTTTGACGGCAAGGGGCTGTTCGACGGGCTCAACGAAGGCGAGACGGCGAAGCTCACGCTGTCCTATACGGTCTCGGACGGCCATGGCGGCACGGCAACCGGTCAGTTCACGCTGACGGTCGACGGTGAAGGCAAGGCGCTGGACGTGGTGAGCGGCACGGCCGGTTCGGACATGCTGTTTGCCACAGATACGGGCGCGGCGATCGATGCGGGCGGCGGCAACGACTATGTGTTCGGCGGCAAGGCCGGCGACGTGGTCGAGGCAGGCGCAGGCAACGACTATGTGTTCGGCAATGGCGGCCATGACGTGATCCATGGCGGCTACGGCCATGACACGCTGTTCGGCGGCGACGGCGACGACATCCTGGCGGGCGGTGCCGGCAACGACCGGATGAACGGCGGCGCGGGCAAGGACAGCTTCGTGTTCCGCACCGGCTTCGGCCACGACACGGTGATGGACTTCGAAGCCGGTGACGTGATCGAGCTAGCCTCGAGCGAGATCCACGACTTCGCGAGCCTTGCCGAACACCTGAGCGAAACCGCGCTCGGGACCGTCATCACGCTGGACGACGGCGCCACGCTGACGCTTGCCAATATCACGAAGGACCAGCTGACCGCCGATCAGTTCTACTTCGCCGCATAAACAGGCGAAAAAGGACGGAGCGTGCAGACGCAGACGACAGGGCCGGGATCTTGACGATCCCGGCCCTGTCGCATTCGCGAGGCGGGGACAAAACGCGCTTTCTGGCAGCTATTTCCGTCTGGTCCGGACGTCATGGTGCCACCTGCAATCAGCGGCCGCTTTCCGGTTTCAGGAGTTGGTGCGCGAAGCGCCGCTGTAACGTCGGGTCTCCTCCCTGCGTAACAGACTCGTGGTTTGACAGTTCTTTGCGTGACTGCCCAATGGGCCACGTATATCCAAGGAGCCCGCATGGCATCGACCGATCAGAGGCCCGCACCCGCCGATCGGCGCTGGATGCGGCCGAGGCGGTTCGACCGCAATCTCATCGTGATCGGTGCGGGCTCGGCAGGGCTCGTGTCTGCCTATATCGCAGCGAGCGCCAAGGCGAAGGTGACGCTGGTCGAGGCGCACAAAATGGGTGGCGACTGTCTGAACTTCGGCTGCGTGCCTTCCAAGGCCCTCATCAAGAGCGCCAGCGTGGCGCAGCAGATGCGGCATGCCGATCGTTACGGCGTGCAATCCGTCGAGCCGAGGATTTCCTTCTCCGCGGTGATGGAGCGGATACACAAGGTCATCGCCGAGATCGAACCGCACGACAGCGTCGAGCGGTATACGTCGCTGGGTGTCGAGGTGCTGCAGGGCTATGCCAGATTTATCGATCCCTGGACGGTCGAAATTGCCCTGAATGGCGGCGAGACCCTGCGGCTGACGAGCCGCGCCATCATCATTGCCACCGGCGCCCAACCCGTCGTGGCGCCAATTCCCGGCATGGAAGAGGTCGGCTATCTTACCTCGGACACGCTGTGGGACCGCCTGCGCCATCGGCCCGAGGCACCGAAACGGCTGGTGGTGCTGGGCGGCGGTCCGATCGGCTGCGAACTGGCGCAGAGTTTCGCACGGCTCGGCTCCGAGGTCACGCAGATCGAAATGGCACCGCGCCTGATGATGCGCGAGGACGAGGATGCTTCGTCGCTGGTTGAGGCATCGCTGACGGCGGACGGTGTTGCGGTGCTGACCGATCACAAGGCGGTCGCCTGCGGGGTCGGGGCAGACGGGAAGTGGATCGAGATCGAGAACGCTGGCCAGAAGCGCCGGATTTCGTTCGACGAGATCATTGCCGCGGTTGGCCGAACGCCGCGCCTGAAGGGCTTCGGTCTGGAGGAACTCGGCATCGAGGTCGATCGCACCGTCCAGACCAACGCCTATCTGCAGACGCTGCATCCCCACATCCTCGCCGCCGGCGACGTTGCAGGACCCTACCAGCTCACGCATGTGGCCGGGCATCAGGCCTGGTTCGCCGCGATCAATGCGCTTTTCGGTGACCTCAGGCGGTTCAAGGTAGATTACACCGTCATTCCCTGGGCGACCTTCACGGATCCGGAAGTCGCGCGCGTCGGGCTGTCGGAGACGGAGGCGAGGGAGAAGAACATCCCCTACGAGGTTACCCGTTTCGGGATCGACGATCTCGACCGCGCTATCGCGGATGGCTCCGCGCGGGGCTTCGTCAAGGTGTTGACCGTTCCGGGGAAGGACAAGATCCTCGGTGCGACCATTGTCGGCGCGCATGCCGGCGACTTGCTTGCCGAATTCGTCTTCGCCATGAAGCACAAGCACGGCCTCGGCAAGATCCTCGGCACGATCCATATCTATCCGACGCTTGCGGAAGCCAACAAGATGGTGGCCGGCCAGTGGCGCCGCAACCACATCAACGACTTCCTTCTCTCGCTGCTCGAGCGTTTCCAGACCTGGAGGCGCGGATGATCGATTCCCGCATCCTGCCTCTGCAGCGCGCCGCCCTTCAGCCGGGCGCCGAGTTCCTGGCGCGTTATGGAGTGCGTGCGGACGTCATTAGCATGGTGGGCTTTCTCGCCGGTCTCGGCGCCTTTGCCGCCTTGTGCTTTGGCATCTGGCTGCTGGCGCTGGCGCTGATCCTCGCCAACCGCCTTCTCGACGGATTGGATGGAGCCGTGGCGCGCATCCAGGGGCCGACGGCCCGCGGCGCCTTCCTCGACATCGCGCTCGACATGGTGTTTTACGCGCTCATCCCGCTCGGCTTTGCCGTATCGGCTCCCGACGCGAATGCGCTGCCAGCTGCCGTCCTGATCGTTTCCTTCGTCGGGACGGGCTCCTCCTTCCTCGCCTTCTCCGCCGTCGCGGCAAAGCTCGGCAGAAACGCCCCGGAGTTTCCCACGAAGGGGATCTACTATGCCGGAGGACTGGCGGAGGGAGTCGAGACCATCGCCGTCTTCATCGCGATGTGCCTTTTTCCGGGCGCCTTCCCGATCATCGCCTATGGGTTTGCGGCAATTTGCGCTCTGACCACGCTTGTCCGCTGGCGGCAGGCTTGGCTCGCCTTTTCCGGGAATGATCTCAAACATGATTGACGAGCAAACCGAACCGCATGGCCAAGGCACGGGCGGCTCCGTCAGGAAGCAAATGACGCGGTTTGTACCCGTCGGCGTCGTGCTGCTGGGCCTTGCGCTCGGCTATGCGTTCGGCCTGCAGGACTATCTGAGCCTCGGTTTCCTGGCCGAACAGCGTCAGGCGCTCAGGAGCTATGTCGACGCCCATTCGCTCTGGTCGGCTGTCCTGTTCGTCAGCGTCTACATCGTCGCCGTCGCCTTCTCTTTTCCGGCAGCGTCGATCCTGACGATCTTCGGTGGCTTCCTGTTCGGCTGGCTGCTCGGAGGCGCGCTCGTCGCCGTCGCCGCCACGATCGGCGCGTCGATCCTCTTCCTCGCGACGCGCTCGGCCTTCGGCAGCTTCCTGCGACACCGGGTGGATGGCGTGGTGAAGACGCTCGCCGAGGGGTTCCGCGAGAATGCCTTCGGCTATCTCTTGGTCATCCGGCTGGCGCCGGTCTTCCCCTTCTTCGTGGTGAACATCGCAGCCGCTCTCTTCGATATCAGCCTCGGGCGCTTCGTCGCAGCGACCTTTCTCGGCATCCTGCCCGGCACCTTCGCCTATGCCTATCTGGGCCAGGGCGTCGACAGCGTGCTCGTCGCGGCGCAGCAAGCCGGTCGCGAGGCTGAGATCTCCGATCTCGTGACAGGCGAGATCACTCTGGCTTTCCTGGCGCTGGCCGCGATCGCGCTCACCCCGACGATCGTCCGACAGTTGCGTCGGCGCGGGAGCGGCTGATGATGTCTGCCGCTAGCCGGACATGATCCATGGGGCTCTCGGCAGAGTAAATCATGGAAAGGCGGGGCTTCAGGCGAAGCACCGACAGCAAGACAAGGGAGAACGGCACGCGATGCGCATCATCACCAGACTTTTGATAGCTTCCGTGATTGCCGGGATCGGCAGCTTGAACGTCCTGGCGGCCGAAGCCGACGTGAAGGACTGGCCGGCGATCGAGAAGGCCGCGGTCGGCCAGACGGTCTATTTCAATGCCTGGGGTGGCTCTGAAAACATCAACGCCTATCTGGAATGGGTGGCAGCGGAGATGCGGGAGCGGCACGACGTCACGGTAACCCAGGTTAAGCTGGATGACACCGGAAGCGCCGTTGCCAAGGTGGTGGCGGAGAAGGCCGCAGGCAGGAACGAAGGCGGGTCGGTCGACCTGATCTGGATCAACGGCGAGAACTTCGTTTCCATGAAGCAGCAGGGCCTGCTTCTCTCGCCCGGATGGGCGACATCGCTTCCCAACTGGCAATATGTGGATGTCGAGAACCAGCCGACCATCCTCGCCGATTTCACCGAGCCTACCGAGGGCCTGGAAAGCCCCTGGGGCGGCGCGAAAATGGTGTTCTTCTACGATAGCGCCCGGACCGACCAAAACGACCTGCCGGACGATACGGCACAACTGCTAGACTGGGCGAAGCGCAATCCCGGTCGCTTCTCCTATCCCGCGCCGCCGGACTTCATAGGCTCCTCCTTCCTGAAGCAGGTGTTGCACGAGGTGACCGCTGATCCCGCCAAACTTGCCGGGCCGGTGGACGAGGCGACTTTCGACGCCGACGTCGAGCCGCTCTTCGCCTACCTCGACGAACTGCATGAGGTCTCATGGCGTTCGGGCAAGGCCTTTCCGCAGAACTATCCCGACATGAAGCAGAAGCTGGCGGACGGCGAACTGGACATCATCTTCGCCTTCAATCCGGCAGAGGCCTCGGCGAGCGTGCGCGCCGGTGAATTGCCCGAGACCATCCGCTCCTTCACCTTTCCCGGCGGAACACTGGGGAATACCCATTTCGTTGCCATTCCCTACAATGCCAATGCCAAGGCAGGGGCATTGCTCACCGCCAACTTCCTGATCTCTCCGGAGGCGCAATTGCGCAAGCAGGACCCGATGTACTGGGGCGATCCGACGGTCCTTTCCATGGAGAAGCTGCCGGAGGCCGATCGCGCCGCTTTCCAGTCGCTTGACCTCGGCGTTGCGACGCTCCCACCCGGCGAGCTCGGTCCGGTCATCGCCGAACCGCATGCCAGCTGGATGGATCGCATCGAGACCGAATGGCGCCGGCGCTATGCCAGCGGCAACTGATCCGTGTCCGACCACAGCCCGGCCCAGAAACGGACGACAGGCAGTGGCACCGCGTTCTTTGCCCGGAGCGCGGTTCTCATCACTGTCGCGCTGCTGGTGCTGCCGATAACTTTCGGCCTCCTCGGAACCCTGCTTCCTGCCTTCGGCTATCTGCCGGTGCTTGGCGGGAATGCCTTGGGTCTCGAAACCTTCCGAAGCCTGTTTGCCACACCGGGCCTCGCTCACGCGGCCGTGCTCAGTTTTGCGACGGGCCTGGCTGCGACGGCAATCTCGCTCGTCGTCACGATGCTCTTCATGGCAAGCTTTGCCGGAACGCCCGTCATGACCCGGCTGCAGCATCTGATCTCCCCACTCCTTGCCGTTCCGCATGCGGCGGCGGCCTTTGGGCTGGCCTTTCTGATCGCGCCGTCGGGCTATCTGATCCGTTTCGTCGCGCCCCTGGCCGGCATCGACCGCCCGCCCGACATCCTGATCCCGCACGATCCTCTTGGTCTTGCGATGATCGCCGGACTGGTCGCCAAGGAAACGCCGTTCCTGTTTCTGGTGACGCTTGCGGCGCTTCCGCAGGTCGACCTGATCGCCTCCCGGCGGCTGGCCGCGTCCTTTGGCTATGGGCGTATCGCGGGCTTCCTCTACCTCCTCTGGCCGGCGCTCTACCGGCAGATCCGTTTTGCCGTCTATGCCGTCATAGCGTACTCGAGTTCCGTCGTGGACGTGGCGGTGATCCTCGGGCCGAACCTGCCGGGCACGCTCGCCACCCGCCTGGTGCAATGGATGAACGACCCCGATCTCTCCGCCCGCTTCCTGGCCTCTGCAGGCGCGCTGGTGCAGTTGACGGTGACGGTTGGGGCGATCCTTGTCTGGTATGGCCTCGAGCATCTGGGCAGCAAACTGTTGCGCTTCGCACGAGATCACGGATACCGTTTGGCGACAGATGCCTTGCTGCGGCGATTTTCGGCCCTCATGATCGGCATTATCGGTGTCACTGTCTTTGCGGGCCTCGGCATCCTGGCGATTTGGTCCGTTGCCGGCCTCTGGCAATTTCCCGATCTCCTTCCTGAAAGCCTCACGCTGCGAAGCTGGCAGAATGCCCTGCCGCGGGTCCTGGATCCGCTGAGGACCACGCTTGTCACCGGTCTCGGATCCACGCTTGCGGCGATCGTCTTGACGATCGGCTGCCTGGAACGGGAAACGCAGACGGGTCGAGCGGGCGGCGAGAGAGGACTGCTCATTCTGTACATGCCGCTGATCGTGCCGCAGATTACCTTCGTCTTCGGCCTGCAGCTGCTCTTCATCGGCAGCGGCAGCCCGTATCGGTACGCCGCTCTGATCCTCGTCCATCTCGTCTTTGTTCTACCCTACGTATTTCTGTCGCTGGCCGACCCTTGGCGCGCGCTTGACCGGCGCTACGAGATTGTCGCAACGGCGCTCGGGCGTTCTCGACTTTCCGTGCTTCTTTCCATCCGGTTGCCGATGCTGATACGGCCGATCCTGACGGCCTGCGCCGTTGGTTTCGCAGTCTCGGTCGGGCAATATCTGCCGACACTGCTGATCGGCGAGGGAAGGCTGCAGACAGTCACCACCGAAGCGGTGGCGCTTGCCTCGGGCAACAATCGACGCGTCATTGGAGTCTACGCCCTGCTGCAGACCTTGTTGCCGTTCATTGCCTTTTCGTTGGCAGCCTTTTTGCCCGCCATGCTTCACCGCAAGCGCCGAGAGATGAGGGTCTGACGGATGATGAAAGCCAACGATAGACCCGGCCTCTCGCTATCGGGCATCGTCATCCGGCTCGACGGAAAGCGGTTGATCGATCTGTCTGCGACTGTTTTGCCAGGCGAGGTGCTGACGGTGATGGGGCCGTCAGGATCGGGAAAATCCACGCTGCTCTCCTTCATCGGCGGTTTTCTCGACCCTGCATTCCAGGCGGAGGGCGAGGTCTCCATCGACGGGACGAACCTGCTGAACCTGCCGCCGGAAGCGAGACGGGCAGGCATCCTGTTCCAGGATCCGCTTCTCTTCCCGCATATGTCGGTGGGGGCGAATGTGGCCTTTGCCATCCCTCCCGATGTGTCGGGGCGGAAGCAGCGGCGCCGGATCGGTTCCGCCATCCTGGCGGAGATGGATCTTCAGGGCTTCGAGGCCCGTGATCCCGCAACGCTTTCGGGCGGCCAGAAAGTGCGCGTCGCCCTGGCGCGTGTGCTGATCTCGCGTCCGAGGCTGCTTCTGCTGGACGAGCCCTTTTCCAAACTCGACACGGACCTGCGCGTGCAAATGCGCGATCTCGTCTTTGTCAGGGCGCGCGATGCCGGACTGCCGGTCATCCTGGTGACGCATGACGAGGCCGATGCAGAGGCCGCCGGTGGTCTCGTGTACCGCATCGACGCTGAAGGGAAAAGCCATGGGTGAGACCGGCACGAAAGATCCCCTTGTTCTGCTCGGCGGCGGTCACGCCCACGTGGAGGTGGTGCGACAACTGGGGCGCCGGAACCTTGGTCGAGAGATCATTCTCGTCTCGCCATCGCGCCATGCACCCTATTCCGGAATGTTGCCGGGCTACATCGCAGGACGATATCAGTTCGAGGATTTTCATATCGATCTGGCCGCGCTTTGCAGGCGTAGCGGCGTCTCGTTCGTCGAGGGGGCTGCCGTGGGAATTGACGCCAAGCGACGGCAGGTCCTGCTTTCTGGCGGAAGGGTTCTAACGTACCGCCTTCTGTCGCTCGATATCGGTTCCACGCCCAGCCTGCCCCAAGGTGTATCGGGCGGCGTCTCGGTGAAGCCGATCGCGAGCTTCACCGAACGGCTGGCGCGGCTGGATGCCCTGGCTGCCGGGCATCAGGGGCCGCTCCATCTTGCCGTTGTCGGCCAAGGAGTGGCAGGCGTCGAAGTCGCCTTCGCCTTGAAGCAGCGTCTGCTTGGCAAGCGGGTTCAGATCGCACTCGTGGGCCGCGCAGGCCGTCCAGTTCCGGCGCGCAGCAATCGGGCGCAGCGAATGGTGGAGGACGAGTTGCAGCAGGCCGGAATCGCGCACCATCCCGGCTTCGATGTCGTGGCTTTCGACAACGGCACGCTGATTGCGCGCGACGGCCGGCGGATCGATACAGACGAGGCCGTCTGGACGACATCAAGCGGCGCGCCAGACTGGCTGCGAGAAACGGCCTTGGACCTCGACGGGGCCGGTTTCATCTGCGTGGACGAGACGCTGCGCGCCCTTTCACATCCCGACATCTTTGCCGCCGGCGATGTTGCATCCCTTCCCGATCCTCGACCAAAGGCCGGTGTCTTTGCCGTCCGGCAGGGGCCGGTGCTGGCGCAGAACATCTGCCGTTCTCTGTCTCGCGAGCCTTTGCTGCCCTTCAGGCCGCAGCGTGCCTGGCTGGCACTGATCTCGCTTTCCGACGGTCGCACGATTGCCGACAAATGGGGTGTGGCATTCAGCGGACGCTGGGTGTCCGCATGGAAGCACCGCAACGACACCCGATTTGTCCGGCGCTATTCGTGAACAATCGCCACCGTATCGCCCGTGTTTCGTCCAGCGCAGGAATTGCTTCTTTCGGCCCGGAGACTACCGCTGAAGAAGCCATTGACGATACTGGATTGCGATCAGATTAGGCGACTGTGGCGGCCCGCGTGTCCGCGACCCTGGCCGCGATATCGACGACGAGCTCCACGGCCAGCGTGTCGGGGGACTCGAGCCAGCTTGCGCAGAACGACAGTTGCGGCATCCTCGCCTCCGATTGAATGAGCACCAGCCGCCCGGCCTGCAACTCGTCCTGCACCAGTTGGTAGGGGATGACGGCGATGCCGATGCCCTCCAGCGAAAGATGGACCACCGTTGCCATCGACGCGCTGGCGTGCAGCTTGATGGCGGGCAGATCCGGCCTGTTGAACAGGGACTTCACCAGTTCGTAGGGCTGTGTCTTGCGCGCAAACGTGATGATCGGAAATTCTGCAAGCTGATGAACGTTCGCCGGGTTCGGAACCTCCAGGGCAGGGCTCGCCACGAAGCCCACCGCATATTCGCAGAGCAGGCGGTTGCGCAGGAGTGGCGCCGTCAGCGGGCCGAGCAGGAAGGCGATGTCGATTTCCTGCGCGAGCAGGCGTGTGCGCAGCGACGGAGAGATATCGACCTCGATCTCGATGGACAGATGCGGGTAGCAGCGGTTCACTTCCTTGATGAAGTCCGGCAGCCAGGTATGAACGATCGTCTCGGCCACGCCCAGCCGGATGATGCCGCGGATGGCCGAGACATCGCGCAGCGCTGCCAGCATCTCGGCGCGCATGCCGATCATCTTCTCGGCGTAGGCCAGCACCTGGCGGCCGCGCGCCGTGGGGGTGATGTTGCGGGTCTCCCGCGTCAGCAGCTTGAAGCCGAGCTCGATCTCGAGCTGGGCGATGCGGTGCGAGATGGCCGGCTGGGTGGTGTTGAGTTTCTGTGCCGCGCCTTTGAAGCTGCCGAGGGCAACCACCCAGAGGAAGGTTTCCAGCCCCTTGAAATCAACCATCTCGCCATGCCCCGTCACAATGCCAGTACCGCACAATGCTCATCGGCAGCCCTTCAAAGCAAGCAGCTCTTGGTCCGGCCGCTTTGTGCGCTCACGGTGAAGATAGCGGTCACGGCGACGGAGGCGAGAAGCGCGGCACCAAAGGCCTGCCATGGGGCGATCAGCCGGCTGGCGACGGCCAGGACAAGGCAGAAGCCTGCAAGACCGATGACGCCGACAAGACCCGCATGGGCGGTCTGGCTGGCCATCTCTGGCCCCTGGTCGAGCCGAAGCGACAGGAGGATGACACAGAAGCCGATCGGGAATGCCAGAAGGGTGCCCGAAAGCGAGGCGCCGAGACGGGACGCCGCAAAGGTCACGCATCCCACCAGCACCCCGGCCGCAAGGCCGCGCAGGATCAGCAGGCTCCAGCGGGTCGGAGAGGGGGGAAGCCTACCGGTATGGACGAACCGGCGGCCGATCCTGCGGGCAAGGATCGTGGCCAGAGCAAACAGGCCGGCTCCGACCAGTGGATCGTGGGGCAGGAAGGCGAAAGGGAAAGCCAGTGCGCTCCACGCCAGAATGGCACAGCCCATGGCCGTAATGGCACCCATGCGTGTGGACGCCACGACGAAGGCTGCGAGGAAGATCTGTGTCGCGGCGAGAGAATAGATCGCGCCCGACGCACTGGAGCCAACGAAATCCAGGGGGTGATCGCGCAGCATGAAGAAGAAGCCGGGCGCCAGCACGATCGGCAGGCCGATCAGGACCCCGCCGATTTTCGGACCGAGCCGCGCTACAACCCAGGTGATCAAGACGACGACGATGGCCGTGGACGACATTCGCACCAGGAAATCCGTCCATGGCCCGGCATCACTCATGCGTCCAGAATGGCTTGCGCCCGCTCGGCGAGCTCCAGCACGCGCCAATCCGCACCACCCGGACCAAACAGCATCAATCCTGTCGACAGGGCCTGTTCGCCATGCATGGGGAGCGTCGCCGCACAGCCGTCGAGGAAGTTCACGGTGGACGGGTTGCGCAGCATCAATGCATTGAGCCTGTCGAAGTCGGCCTCGACGTCGGCAATCAGAGGCGCAACGGTCGGAACAGTCGGCGTGACGAAAGCGTCGAAGTCCCGGCTGATGGCCGCAAATTCCGCGATGGCATTTTCACGTTGAGCAAGAGCGTCCGAGACCTCGGCCGCGCCAAACCCTTCTGCCGCACGAATGCGCTTCAGGACGCGCGGGTCGCCGACGGTTTCCAGGGCATCGAGCCGGGCCTTGTGGATCGCATGCGCTTCGGTCGCGACGAGAATGCGATTGACGTTGCCAAAGCCTTCCAGCATCGGCAGATCCACATCGACGAGATCGAACCCGCCGGCCGAAAGGCGTTGCAGTGCGGCTTCGAAGTCGCGGGCGACCTGCTCATCAAGCCCATCGGTCAGAAAGCCGCGCACGACGCCGATCCGCGGCTTGTCGCCAGCAACGGAGGAAGGACGCTGGCTTTGCGACAGCACGGCGTAGACGGCCGCGCATTGCGCGATCCTGCGCGCCAGCGGCCCGATGCTGTCAAAGCTCTGGGAGAGCGGGAAGGCGCCGTCCAGAGGCACCGATGCCTGGGTGGGCTTGAAGCCGGACAGGCCATTCAGGGCGGCGGGAATGCGGACCGAGCCGCCGGTATCGGAACCGAGCGCCACGTCGGCCAGCCCGAGCGCCACCGTCACGGCGCCACCCGAGGTCGATCCGCCGGTGATACGACGGGGACCGAGAGCATTCTGCGGATTGCCGAAATGGGGGTTCAACCCGACGCCCGAATAGGCAAATTCGGACATGGTCGTGCGTCCGAAGGCGATAGCGCCGGCAGCCTTCAGCCGTCGGACAGCCTCTGCGTCCTCACGCGCGACCGGCGCGCCGGAAAGGATCGCCGATCCCGCGGTCGTCGTGAGGCCGGCCTCGTCGAACAGGTCCTTGATGGAGACGAGAAGCCCGGCGAGAGGCTGCTGCCAGCGCGTCAGATCGGCATCAAGCGCCTTGGCGTCGTCCATGGTCCGGGCGGCGTCGAAGCGCGTGAAGATCGAGGCCAGCACCTGGGGCGGAAGTGTCATCACGCGATCGACGGCATGGCGCGTGCGATCCTCTGCGCGAAAGCTGATGCGTCCGGAAGCGGCGCGAAGCGGCGAAATATCTGTCATGATGGGCCTCAGGAAATGACGGGCAGGGCGCTCATCTCGTAGCAGTGATTGATCGTCCGGCCCAGTCTGTCGTCGACCATTTCCATCCGAAAATAACGGGACGGGCGCACGCCGCCCGACAGGACGGCGAACGTGCCGCACATCATGGCCGTCCCGGCGTTCAGGCGCAGCGCACCGGATGCCGCCGGCGAGGAGGCGACCAGTTCGCCCAGCGGGCGGATCGAGGCGAGCTTGCCGTCCTGGTAGGGTACCCATTCGGCGCTTGCGTCGTCCCGGATGAAGGAGCGGATGTGGATCTCGTCGAGATGGCCCGCCACCTCGTCGAACGGCCACAGGACGGGCGCCACCGGCTTGGCGCAGATCTGCTTGGACAGGGCGACGGAATGCGTTTCCAGGGAGCGGTCCGTGTGGTCGGAGCCGAGCCCCAGATAAAGCCGTGTCCCATCATCGACCAGAACCGGCTCGGCTTCACCCGATGACGTCGCGTCCACGGTCTCGATCATCTCGTCGGTGGTGAACAGGCTTGCGGAGACGCGGTAGAAGAGGGGCACAGTGCTTGGCGGCGGGACGCCGATCTCCTGCAGTTCTGCGATGTGGTGGTTGACGGCGTCAGCATTGCGCCCAGTCCAGCCCGCAATGATGCCGCGGTGGATGTCGATCGATGCCTTGCCGTGGCCCGCGATGTCGAATTCGATTTCATGTGTCATGTGGGATTCCGTGAGATTGAGAAAACGCGGTCAGGCCGGGGCAAAGAACAGGGCGATGCGCGGGAAGGCGACGAGCAGCGCCACCATCAGCAGCATGACGAACACGAAGGGGATGACGCCGATCATCACCTCGCTCAGCCTGCCGTTCTTGCGCGCGCCCTGCACGACGTAGAGGTTCAGGCCGACCGGCGGGGTGATCAGCGCCATCTCGATCAGGACGATCATCAGGATGCCGAACCAGACCTTGTCGAAGCCGAGGTCGGTGATGATCGGGACGACGATGGGGATGGTCGCGATCATAAGCGCCAGCGTCTCGATGAAGAAGCCGAGGGCGATGTACATCAGGATGATCACGAGCAGCATTCCGTAAGGTCCGAGCCCGAGATCGTTGAGGAAGGCGGTCAGCTGGCGTCCGAGACCGGTGGCGCCGAGCGCATAGTTCAGGAAATAGGCGCCGACGATGACGAACATCACCATGGATGTGGTGCGGATCGTGCCGAGCAGGGCAGCGCGGATGTTGGCGACGGTGACCGCACCATGGAAGGCGGCGATCACCAGGGCCATGGCGACGCCGATGGCGGCCGCTTCCGTCGGCGTGGCCCAGCCACGGTAGATCGAGCCGATAATGACGGCAAAGACGAGGAAGACCGGCAGGAGATGCGGCAGGCCGGCGAGCCGTTGCCGCCATGTGAAGGAGCGGCTCGGTCCGCCCAGCGACGGCTTGATCTTGCAGATGATGGCGGTGATCAGCATGAAGCCGACGGCCATCATCAGGCCGGGGATGATGCCGGCCATGAACAGCTGCGGCACCGAGGTCTGAGTCAGGAAGCCGTAGACGATCAGGTTGATCGACGGTGGCAGCATGATCCCGAGCGTGCCACCGGCGGCGATAGCGCCGGCAAACAGCTTGGGATCATAGCCCTGCCGTTCGGCCTGCGGCATGGCGACCGTCGCCACGGTGGCTGCGGTGGCAACGGATGAGCCTGAGGTGGCCGAAAACATGGTGGCGGTGCCGATATTGGCGTGCACCAAGCCGCCCGGGAGCCAGGAAAACCAGGTGTCCAGCGTGGCATAGGTCCGTTCCGCAATCCCTGCCCGCACCAGGATCTCGCCTAGGAGAACGAAGAGGGGAATGGCGATCAGCAGAAAGCTGTCGGAGGACGAATAGACCATCTGGCCGAGACCGCGCATCAGCGGCAGCGGCGAGAAGAAGACATCGAGGCCGAAGCCGAGAATGAAGAGCGCGGCGCCGACGGGAATGGAAAGCGCCAGAAGCACGGCAAGGCCGATCGCGACATAGGTGATCATGCCGTCTCTCCTGTTTCGGAGGGAATGCCGGTGAGTTCCGTGACGAGGTTCCACTGCCGCACCAGGGCCAGAGTGACCGAGCAACCCAGCATGACGGCTGACGTCAGCGCCATCCACGCCCATCCGCCGAACCAGATCACCTGCGGGATCCAGAGCTGGATCGACATCGGTGTGTTCGAACGAGAGCCGCGGGCAACCGACTTCGCCAGGACGTCGTAGGCGTAGTAGCTGACGAGCAGAGCGACGCAGAGCACGCTTGCCAGCGCAATCACGTCGAAGAAGGCGCGACCCGGCGCCGGCAGCTTGGCGTGCACGAGGTCGATGCGCACATGCGCGCGCTCGACCAGGGCATAGGAGAAACCCCAGGTGGCGATGCCGGCCATGACGTATCCGGCAATCTCGTCGGCGCCGCCGATCCGGAAGAAGGAAATGCGGCGACCGAGCACTTCGGAGAGGATGAGGGCGACGGTGATCATCAGGACCACGCCGCAGATGAGTGCGACCCATCGGTTGAGTGTTTTCACGAGGTGGGCGATTTGCATCGCCGACCCCGCGAGTGACCTTTGTTCAGACATCACGTCGCCCTCGATTCCGGGTTACTGCGCGATCGTGACGTCGAAAGCCGATCCGATGCTCTCGTTCCAGCGCTTGGCCCAGTCGCCGCCGGCACGCTTGGCCCAATCGGGAAGGATGGTCTCTTCCAGAACGGTGACGGCACGCGCCTTGTCCTCGTCGGACAGCTCGACCAGGGTCATGGATGCGGCCGCACCTGCTGCGCATTCGCCGCCCGTCAGGCAGGCAATGTCACGTTCCAACGCGCCGCCCGCATCCGCCCATGCCTTGGCTTCAAACTCCGTCGCCACCTGTTCCGTGAGGAAGGTCTGGACGGCAGGGTCGAGGCCTTCCCAGACGTCGAGGTTGACGGCGGTGATGACCGGATCCCAGCCGCCCAGCGGCAGGTTGACCAGATGAGTCGAGGATTCGAACCAGCCCGAGGCGTAGCCCGAGCCGGCGCCCGTGACGGCGCAATCGATGACGCCGCGCTCGAGTGCGCCGGGCACTTCGGAAAACGCCATCGTCACGCCTTCGGCGCCGAGAGCTTCAAGAAAAAGAGATGTCATGCGACCCGAGCCACGGATCTTCTTGCCCTCGAGATCGGCAAGGCTGCTGACTTCGGCGTTACAGAAGACGATCTGCGGCGGATAGGGGGCAATGGCGAGCGCATGGGCGTTGAAGCGGTCGCGCATGATGTCGCGGACCATCGGCTTGGCGGCTTCCGTCATCCGCTGGGCAGATGCGGCGTCGGTGGCGATCAGCGGCACGTCGAGGCCTTCGAGTTCCGGCGCATCGCCGACGGTGTAATCGGCCACGGTCATGCCGATGTCGAACACGCCGTCACCGAGCATCCGGAAGACGTCGCCGCCGGTGACGCCCATCTGGTCGAAGGTGGTCATGTTGACGGTGATCTTGCCGTTGGAGGCGGCCGGGATCGTCTCTTCCCAGAAGCTGCGCTCGAACTTCTGGTAGAGGGGCAGGTTGCTCCAGCTGCCCACCACGTTGAGGGTTGTCTCCGGCAGTTCCTGAGCGGAGGCGGCAAAGGCGAGCGGAACGATTGCGGCGCCTGCGAGAAGTGTGCGTAGGATGGTTTTCATTTTAGATCCCCTTGTTCTTGTTGATAGTGATCATCGACCGGCGCGTTGCGCCGGCATGCGGTCATGCAATTTCCGTACGGAGGTCCGTGACCAGCATATGGCCTGGAGCATGCGTGATCGCGATTTCCGGCCTGGCGTGCCGGATGGCGGTTTGCGGTGTGACACCGCAGGCCCAGAAGACGGTAACATCGCCTGGGTGAATGACGGGCGCATCGCCGAAATCCGGCTTTGCCAGATCGGAAATGCCGATCTGCGAAGGATCGCCGATATGGACGGGCGCACCATGCGCCTGAGGCAGATGCGACGACAGGATGATAGCACGGATCGCGTCCTGCGGCGTGAAGGAGCGCATCGAGACGACCATGGGACCGGAAAACGGTCCCGATGGCGCCGTCTCGATATTGGTCTCGTACATCGCGACATTGCGGCCGGCTTCGATGTGCCTGACCGGGATGTCGGCTCGCAGCAATGCCGTCTCGAACGAGAACGAGCAGCCGAGGACGAAGGTGACGAAGTCGTCGCGCCAGAGTGCCTCGATGTCGGTGACGGTGTCTACGGCTTCGCCGTTCCGGAAGACCCGGTAACGCGGCGCGTCGAAGCGGATGTCGAGGTCGGCGCCCAGCGACGGCAGTCGCGGATCGCCGACTTCCGAGATGCCCAGGATGGGCGCCGGCTTCGGATTGCGAACGCAGTAGCGCAGGAAGTCGTCGGCAAGGGCAGACGGAAGAATGACGATATTGCCCTGCTGGTATCCTTCGGCAAGGCCGCTGGTCGGTGCGCTGAACTGCCCCCGGCGGCAGGCGAGCCGCAGCTGTTCGGCCGTCTCGAAGTGCAGGGTGTCCATCGTGCCTGGATGTCGCATCTGGCCTCACCATTCCTCTGCCCGTGCCGCAAGAAACACTGCGACCGCTACCCTTTCGCAATTAAGGCGAGAGAATGGAGATAAGTCGAATTTTTAGTTTTCATCGACTCTGATCAATTTCATTCATGGCTTTGGTGCGAGCCTCTCTGCGCCCGCAGAGCTTACGCCCGTGCATGTCGATTGGCGGATGGAGGTGGAAATGCGCTTTGCAGGCGAGGAAATCACGGACTTTGGGGTCGGCCTCGGTTGCCTATCGCCGCGCGCTGACGTCCCACAGGTCCACGAGTCTGTCAGCCCGGACACAGTGATAGTGACCATAGAGTGCGACGGTGGGATCGTTGTGGGAGACGACGCATTCGATGACGTCGCCGATCACCGGACGAACAGCATCATTCTTCAGGTGCAGCCGCCCGTGTTCGTCGCCGGCGTAGCTGTAGGTGGCAGTCTCCAACCCGGCGCTGATCACGCGCGGCGCCGGGCCGTTCAGCGCGAAGGCTTTGGTCCCGGCATCGGTGGTCACGAAGCCGGCGACGTTCGTGCTGATCACCGCCGTCTGGACGAACAGCGCGTTTTCGAAGGGCCAGGCCTTGCCGCTTTCATAGATCACCGTCTCATATTCGGCATCCATGAAGACATACGAGCCGGCCTGAATCTCGGTGAAGGGACCTTCCCTTGCGTCGATCGCGTGACTTCCGGTACCTCCGCCGGTGACGATGCCAGGCTTCATGTCGATGGCCGACAGTGCCAAGATCACCGCATCGATCTTGAGGTGCGCCTGCCGGCACAGCGCCAGGCGCTCGTCCGGGTCGATGGTGTGCTGGATGTGTCCGCCATAGGCCTGGAGGCCTTGATAGGCCAGGGACGGCAGCGATTTGATGGTTTGACCCAGCGCGACGGCGGCCTCCGGCGAGGTTACGCCTGTCCGTCCGAAGCCCAGTTCAACGTCGATGATTACATTTAGCCTGACGCCGGCGGCACTGGCCCTTGCCGCAAGCGCCTCGGCATTGGCCGGATTGTCGACCACGATCATCGTGTCGGGGGCTTTGCCGGCCAGCGCGGTCAGGCGGTCGAGCTTGAGAGCGGTCGTCACCGGAGAGGTGATGAGGATGCTCTCGATCCCGGCTGCAGCCATGACCTCGGCTTCATCCAGCGTCGCGCAGCAGCAGCCGACCGCGCCGGCCGCGATCTGGGCCCTGGCGATCGTCGGCGACTTGTGGGACTTCGCATGCGGTCGCAGGTTCTTGCCGTGGGCTCCAATGATGTCGGCCATCCTCGCGACGTTCCGCTCGAAGGCATCGAGATCGAGGACAAGTGCCGGCGTGTTCAGCGCGTACCGGGAGCCGGGGGCATGCAGGTCATAGTGCGCGAAAGATGGAACGGTCATCGGCAGGCGTTTCCCTTGCAGGTGAAGTCGAGCGGCAAGCGCGGCGCCTGGCCTGCCGCTCGCAGGCCTCAGCGACCGGCGCGCCGCATGAGCTTGCGGTCGAGATGACGGTACCAGGCCATGACGCCCGGCATGAACCAGGGCTTGCCGGTGTAGAAGGGCACGGCCGAGGGCGGACGGAAGTCGAAGGCCGAGGGCTCCATGTCCTTGTCACCCAGCAGTTTCCTCGCAGCCTGTGTTCCGATCCAGGGAGCCCAGACGACGCCGGAGCCGCAGAAGCCCGTCGCGTAGACAACGCCATCCCGCTCGAAGATGCGCGGAATCATGTCGCGGTGCATGGCGACGTGGCCGAACCAGCTGTGGGTAAGGGTGACGTCCTTCAGTTCGGGAAAAATCTCGATCAGGTTGCGCTTGAGATGCAGGGTGGGCTCGATCGGCTCGCCGGACGTGGAGCCGTCGCGGCCGCCGAACAGGATGCGTTTGTTGTCCGGTGACGGACGGTAGTAGAATCCGAGGTTGCGGGTCTCGCTGCACATCATCAGCTTCGGCATCAAGGTCGCCATCAGGCCTTCCGGCAGTTCCTCCGTTGCAATGATACGGCTGCGGATCGGCACCATGCGCCGGCGCAGCCAGCGGTCGGAATTGTCGGTGTAGCCATTGGTGCAGGCGAGGACCTGCCGGGCAGAAATACGGCCGGCTTCCGTGGTCACCTGATAGCCGCTTCCCACCTTCTCCACTGACGTCACGGCTGCACCTGAGCGGACCTGCACGCCGGCTGCCAGCGCCACGCGCAGCAGCTCCGCATGGAATTTGGCAGGCTGCAGGCCGCCGATGTCCATGCGCACGGACCCGCCCCGATAGAAATCCGTCCCTAGGTAATTCCTTTGCTCGGACTGCGGTACCGCATAGGCTTCGATACCAAGTTTTTTCTCTAGTTTTTCCGCCGTGCGGGCGAGGCTCTCGTAATCGTCGGGTCCAAGTGCGCCGCTGAACCTGCCGGAGAGGCTGAAGTCGCAGGCGATGTTTTCCGTTGCCAGGAGGTGGTAGAGGAATTCTCGGGCCTTCTTGCCCTCCGCCTCGATCGCCATGGCGCGGGGCTCTCCGAAGCGGCGAACCAGCGTTGCATGGTCGAGACGGATATTGCCGCTCGTGATGCCGCCGTTGCGCGAGGATGCGCCTTCTCCTGGGTTCATCTTGTCGAGGCAGACGACCGAGCGACCCGCGCGTGCAAGGTGCAATCCGGCGCTCAGGCCGGTGTAGCCCGCGCCGATGATCGCGACATCGACGGTGGCCGGAAGAGATTTTTCCGGCAGAGGTCGAACGGGCGCTGCCTCCCACCAGAAGGGTGTGGTCTTGTGTGCCGGCGCTGGATTGGTCTCGGGCATGTCGGTCTCGATGCTCCCCTTGTTGTGTTGAGCTTGTTAGAGATGACGGTCGAACTGCACCGCGCCGATGATCCAGAGGATCTCCGCAGTGGATTGCGAAACGTTCTTGAAACTGTGTGGCAGCGAGCTGTCGAAGACGAAACTGTCGCCAGTGCGCAGAGTGCTTGCCTGCTCGCCGACCGTCAGCGTGAGCTCCCCGGACAGAACCAGGCCGCCCTTTTCCGCCGGATAGCTCAAGGCCGTGTTGCCGGAGACGCCACCGGGCTCGACGCGCAAGATCATGATCTGCAGGTGATGGTGGCCGCTTGCGGTCAACAGTTCCTTCTTGAGCAGGCCGAGATCGATCTGGGGCCGATCCTTCAGGCGGCGCACGAAGGGCGGATCGCCCTGTTCCGGCGCCTCGTCCGGCTGCTCGCCGAACATTTCCTGGATGGACACGTTCAGTGCCCGCCGGATCGCGGTCAGCACGCGCATCGACGGATTGGCAAGATCCCGCTCGATCTGGCTGATCATGCCCACCGACACGCCGGAGATGTCCGCCAGCTGCTGAAGGGACATGCCCTTGGCGTTGCGCAACTGCCTGACGGTAGCCCCGATCAAAGATTGCGTTCCCTTGGACATTCCTAACTCACCCCTCTGGCCACCCTGCAAGAAAGTGAAATATCTCGCGCGGATTTTCAATATGTTTGTTCAGTAGTATGCAATGAAAATGCGACGAGAAAATAATATCAGAAATTACATTATTAAAATCAGATATTTATGTTCTCTTTCGCCCTTGTGGTGATTTCCTGGTGCAATTGCCCTTTGATCGGCCCTTGTCAAAATTTTCATTATAAGCCTATCATCCATGAAAATGAGAACAAGAGGGGTTGGAGTTCGGCCATGGCCAATCATGATCCTATAGCTGCGCCTGTCAGCGCGCTCACGGTCCGCAACCTGACGATCGACTTGCCGAAGGGCATGGAGCGAAAGCACGCGGTCAGCGACATTTCCTTTGATCTGAAGACCGGTCAAATCCTCTGCATCATCGGTGAATCCGGTTCCGGCAAATCGGTCACCGCCAATGCCGTCATGGGCCTGCTTCCGAGCGCGATCAGCATTTCGGGCGGCAGCATCCGATGTGGTGACGTCGACCTCACGGATGCATCACCCGAGGTGCTCCGCGATCTCCGCGGGCGTGTCGTCTCGATGATCTTCCAGGATCCGCTCTCGGCGCTCAATCCGCTGATGACGGTCGGAGACCAGATCGACGAGGTGATGTTTGCGCATGGCGAGGGCACGCGGGAAGACCGGCGCGCAAGGTCGCTCGCGCTGCTGACGGAGGTCGGCCTGCCGGATCCGGAACTGATGTACCACCAGTATCCCTTCCGCCTCTCGGGCGGCCAGCGTCAGCGGGTAATGATTGCCATGGCGCTTGCCCTCGAGCCGGCCATTCTCATCGCCGACGAACCGACGACTGCTCTGGACGTCACCACCCAGGCGCAGATCCTCGACCTCATCCGCGATATCCAGCGCCGCAAGGGCATGAGCGTGATGTTCATCACCCATGACTTCGGCGTCGTGGCTGAGATTGCCGACAGCGTCATCGTCATGGAGCAGGGGGTTATCGTGGAGCAGGGGAGTGCCGAGCAGGTGCTCCGCAACGCCCAGCATCCCTACACGAAACGCCTGATCGCTGCCGTTCCGCATCTTTCCGACAATGATCGCACACATGACGAGGTGGCTGGCAGCGCGCCGGTCATCGAGGTCGACGATCTTCGCAAGGAATACCGCAGCGGCAGCATCTTCTTCGGCAAGGAGCGGGTGGTGAAGGCCGTGCAGGGAGCCTCTTTCGCGCTCCAGCCCGGGCGGACTCTCGGGATCGTCGGGGAAAGCGGCTCCGGCAAGTCCTCCCTCGGACGGCTTCTGGTGAAGCTCATGGACAGCGATGGCGGACGGATCCTGTTCGACGGGCAGGATATTGCGCCGATGAAGGAAGCCCAGTTCCGCTCGATCCGCCCGAAGATCCAGATGATCTTCCAGGACCCTTTCGCCTCGCTCAATCCGAGGTCGACGATCGGCCGCATCCTGACTGCCGGACCGGTCGCGCATGGCATGGCGCCGGCGAAGGCGAGCCAGCAGGCGAGGGCGCTGCTCGAGCATGTCGGCCTCGACGGCGGTGCCTTCGACCGGTATCCGCACGAGTTCTCCGGCGGCCAGCGCCAGCGCATCGGCATTGCGCGCGCCCTGATGTTCAAGCCGAAGCTTCTCGTGGCCGACGAGGCCGTCTCTGCGCTCGACGTCTCGATCCAGGCGCAGATCCTGGAACTGCTCAACGACATCCAGCGCGAGACGGGCGTGGCGATGATCTTCATCACCCATGACCTGCGGGTCGCGAGCCAGATCTGCGACGAGATCCTCGTCATGCAGCGCGGGGTGATCGTGGAACATGGCCCGCCATCGCAGATCTTCCGCAATCCGCAATCCGACTACACACGCGAGCTGGTTGCCGCGATTCCGGGAGAGAGAATCGCGGCCTAGCAACACCTCGACAATCGACGGTTCATAACTTCAACAAGCAGGGGAACATGCGCATGACCGATCAGAAACAGAAATTCGCCGCGACACGTCGCGAAGCCCTCAAGATGCTGGGCATCACCACCGCCGCAGGCGTGTTCCTGCCGAACCTTCTCGGCAGGCCGGCTTTCGCCGCAACACCTCCCGAAACGCCGACCGGCCGGATCGTGGTCGGTTTCTCGCAGGAGCCCACGGTCTTCAACCCGCTGATGCCGCGCATCGAGGTAGACGACGGCGTCCATTTCTCCCTGTTCGACACGCTGTTCCGTATCGCGCCGGACGGCTCGTTCACGCCCGGTCTCGCAACGGAAGTTCCCTCCATCGAGAATGGCGGGATTTCCGAGGATGGCCTCGAATGGCGCGTCAAGCTGCGCGACGACGTCAAGTGGCATGACGGCGAAACCTTCACGGCCGAGGACGTGAAGTACACGCTGGAGCTTATCGTCAATCCCAATTTCCGCAGCTGGCGGACCACGGGTCACACGCTCGTTCGCGACATCACGGTTGTCTCTCCCACGGAGATCACCTGGAAAATGGAGAGCGCGTTTGCGCCCTATCTCTCGTTCCTGGCCGACACCTTCATCGTGCCGGAGCATATCCTGGGCGCCGCCGAGGATCCGAATACGGCACCTTTCAACAATGCGCCGATCGGCACCGGTCCGTTCAAGTGGGGCAGCCGCACCGCGGGGGACCATCTGGAGCTCGTCGCCAACACGGACTATTTCGGCGAAGGCCCCTATATCGAGCGCCTGATCTACAAGTATATTCCCGATCTCACCGTGCTCTACACGCAGTTCAAGAGCGGCGACATCGACATCATCGGCTCGCAATACATCACGCCGGACAACTACGAAGAGGCCAAGACGCTTCCCGGCAAGGTGGTCACCACCGTGTCCACCGCGACCGTCGAATCCATCTACCTCAACATGGAGCGCCCGCAGTTCAAGGATCTCGCGGTTCGTCAGGCGATCTATGCCGCGATCGACAAGCAGACCATCATCGACGCGCTCTATTACGGCCTGCCGACGCCGACCGAGACCTACATGCCGCAGGAGTCCGCCTACTTCAATCCGGACCTGCCGAAGCAGAGCTACGATGTCGAGAAGGCCAACCAGCTGCTGGACGAGGCCGGCTGGATTGCGGGCGCCGGCGGCATTCGCGAAAAGGATGGCGTGCGGCTGTCCTTCACCAACTCCACGACCTCGGGCAACCATCTTCGTGAGCAGGCCCAGCAGTTCATTCAGCAGTCGCTTGCAGAGGTCGGGATCGAGATGAAGATCTCGAACCTGCCACCCGCCGTGATGTGGGGCGAGTTCTGGACGCAGTCGCAGTTCGACACCGCCATGGTCGGCGTGATCTTCATGATCGGCGCGGATCCGGACGTCACCTATCGCTTCCACTCCGAGGCGATCCCGGCGCAGGGCGGACGCGGTGCCAACACCGGGCAGTACAAGAATCCCGAGGTGGATGCGCTTCTGGAAGAAGGCGGAAAAACCTTCGACCAGGAGAAGCGCAAGGCGATCTACCGCGAGGTGCAGGAGAAGATCCGTGCCGACCTTCCGTTCCTGCCGCTGTTCCAGAACATGACGGTGCGCGGGCGTGATGAAGGTATCGAAGGCGTGCAACCCAACATCAACACGCGCATCGATACCTGGAATGCCGGCTCCTACTACTGGGCGAGCTAAACCCGGCGATCGGTGGCGGCGGGTGCAAAACACTGCCGCCACCTGGAATGTCTCAACACAAGCAGGAAGCAGACCATGGCGGGATATCTTCTCAATCGCCTGTGGCAGAGCGTCGTCCTTCTGGTGATCGTCTCGATCATCGGTTTTGCCGTGCTCAACCTCACCCCGGGCGGCCCATTGTCCCAGTTCGCCCTGACGCCCGGCATGACGCAGGAAGCGATGGACCGCATCGCCGAACAGATGGGCCTGAACCGGCCCCTGCCGGTGCAGTATCTCGACTGGGGCTGGCGCCTCCTGCAGGGTGATTGGGGGACGTCTTACCGGGACGGTCAGCCGGTGCTGGACGTGATCGGCCGTCACATCACCGCGACGCTTCTGCTGATGGGCACATCGACCGCCTTTTCCATCGCGATTGGAACCTGGATCGGCATCCACGGCGCGACGCGGCCCTATTCGATCTTCGACTATTCGGTAACGATCGGCGCCATGGTGGCGCTTTCGATCCCGACCTTCTGGTTCGGACTCGTCGGCATCTACATCTTCACCCTGGAGCTCGGATGGCTGCCGGCGGGCAATATGTACACCATCGGCGACGGGTCGTTCCTGAACTACCTGCACCACCTCATCATGCCGAGCCTGGTGCTGTCGCTGGTCAACGTCGCGGTCTGGAGCCGCTACATGCGCACGGCAACGCTCGATGTGATCAACCAGGAGTTCGTCAAGACGGCTCGCGCCAAGGGGCTGACGGAACGGCGTGTGCTGATGAAGCATGTTGTCGGCAACGCCATGGTGCCGATGATCACGCTGGCCGGCATGCAGTTGCCAAGCATTCTGGGCGGAGCGCTCGTCACCGAAACCGTCTTCACCTGGCCGGGAATGGGGCGCCTCTTCCTCGACAGCCTCGGCTACAGCGACTATCCGGTGGTGATGGGACTGCTCATGGTCTCGGCCATTCTCGTGCTGCTCGGCAGCCTCATCGCCGATCTTCTGGTGGCCCTCGTCGACCCGCGTATCAGGGTCGGCTGATGTCGATCGATTTGCCCGAAGCAGGAACAATACCCATGAGCGCTCTTGCCATCCCCGTCCATACGCCCTGGTGGCGTAGCCGTGGCGTCCGTCGATTTGCACGCCATCGCCTGGCCATCATTGGCCTGGTGATGATCACCTTGCTGACCTTTGCCTGCATCGTGGGGCCGTATCTTCTGCCGTACGACTCGCTCTACATCGATCTGCGGGCTCGCTTTGCGCCGCCGCTGACCGGGTACCATTTTCTCGGGACCGATCCGCTGGGGCGTGACGTTGCCGCGCGTCTCCTGGAAGCGGGGCGGATATCGCTGCTCGTCGGCTTTTTCGCCATGCTGCTGTCGACGATGATCGGGACGCTCATCGGCGTCGTCGCGGGGTACTATCGCGGCGCAGTCGGCGCAGGCCTCATGCGCGTCGTCGACGCCTTCCTGTCCTTCCCGTCGATCTTCCTGCTGCTGGCGCTGGCCGCCCTCTTGCAGCCCACCCCGATCATGATCACCATCATCATCGCGCTGACGAGCTGGATGGAGGTCGCGCGTATCGTCGAGGCGGAAGTGCGCTCGTTGCGCGAGCGCGATTTCGTGCAGGCAAGCCGGATGATGGGCCTGAGCAGCGCGCACATCATGTTCCGGGAAATCCTGCCCAATGCCATCGGGCCGATCATCGTGGCCGCAACCTTGACGGTGGCGCGTGCGATCCTGCTGGAGGCCTACGTCAGCTTCCTCGGCTACGGCATCCAGCCGCCGCTGCCGAGCTGGGGCAACATGCTGAACGGCGCGCAGCAATATCTGTCGACGGCGCCGTGGCTCGCGATCATCCCCGGCATCACGATCACCATCGCCGTGACGAGCTTCAACTTCATCGGCGACGGCCTGCGCGATGCGCTCGATGTCCGCAGCGATCACATGTGAGACGGCCATGGTTCTCCTTGCCAATATCGACGCCGAACGCGGTCAGAGACTGAAGCAGCGCTTCCGCGAGGTTGCTCCGGACCAGGTCCTCGTCCTGCCGGACGACAGTTTCGAGAAGCAGGATGTCCGCCATCTCCTCACCTGGAAGATCCCCGAAAACCTGGCCGAGTTTGTCAACCTCGAGATCATCTTCTCGGTGGGTGCGGGCGTCGATCAGTTCGTGGCCACCGGCGTTCCGGAAGGCGTGACGCTGGTGCGGCTGATCGATTCGGGCCTCACGGCGATGATGCAGGAATATGTGGCCATGGCGGTCTTGAGCCTTCATCGCGATCTGCCGGCCTATGTTACCCAGCAGGAACAGGCCGTCTGGAAGCAGGTCTCCCTTCCGCCGCCGGCCAGCGAGCGCCGGGTCGGCGTGATGGGACTGGGCGAACTCGGCAAGGGAGCGCTCGCTGCCCTCGGAAACTTCGGTTTCCAGCTTTCCGGCTGGGCCCGCAGCGAGCACCAGATCGCAGGCGTCGACTGCTTCCACGGCGAGGACGGGTTGCAGCGCTTCCTGCCGTCGGTGGATATCCTGGTCTGCCTCCTGCCGCTCACCAACGAGACCCGCGGCATTCTGAACAAGGACCTTTTCGACCGCCTGCCCACCGGAGCGTCGCTGGTCCACGCCGGGCGCGGCCAGCATCTGCAGCACGATGATCTCCTGTCGGCCCTCGAGACCGGGCAGCTCCGCTCCGCTTTCCTCGATGTTGTCGATCCGGAACCTCTGCCCGATACGCATCCCTTCTGGCGGCATCCCCAGATCATCCTCACCCCGCACGTTGCCTGCATGACGCGCGTCGAGATGCTGGCAACGGCGATCGCCGGCAATCTGGTCCGTCACCGGGCGGGAAAACCGATGGCAGGCGTCGTGGCCGTGGAGCGCGGCTACTGACGGCACTCTGCCGCTACGGCCAGGCCGCATAGCTGGTCTCGCCGGGTATCCGCGCGATGGCTGCATCCTCGCGGTGAGCCCTCGGAGAAACTCCGGCTTCCCGCTTGAAGAAGCGGCTGAAGTAGGCGGCATCCTTGAAGCCGAGCGCTTCGGCGATCTCTCCGATCTGCATCGTCGTGCCTTCCAGCAGCATTGCCGCCTGCGAAAGGATGCGGGCGTGGATGAGTTCGGTCGGCGTCTGCCCCGTTGCGCGCCGGACAGCCGTGTTGAGACGGTCGGGCGTGATGCCAAGCGCGGCGGCGTATCGAGGGATCGTCCAATGCTCCCTGGCATGCAGTTCAACGAGGTGAACAAAGCTGCGGACGATCACCCGCGGTGAAGGCTGGACATGTCCTGTAGCGGGCTCGGAGAGCCGCCAGATCGCCAGCAGCAGGAGTGCCAGATGATGCCGCATCGCCTCCTCAGCTCCTGGCAGATCCGCCCGGAGTTCCTGTTCGATGGTGGCGACAGTCGCCAGATGGCGCTTTGCATCGCCAAGTGGAAGGCGTGCGCCGACGATCGGTCTCGTGACGGCCTCGCGCACCTGAGAAAAGACGGCTCCGAAGGGCATGGCCGAACCGAGAAACACGTCCGGTACGGCCAGCCATCCACCCTCGCTCCCGGCGTCGAATCCGATCGAACCGGCTTCTCCGGCCGGGACCCATACCAGCAGCGGCCCCAGAAGCGGTGCCTCCCGATCCCGGAGGCGGAGAAGGCCGCTGCCTGAGCCGAGCAGAAAGATGCGGTTGCGGCGGCCGCTGAAGGTCCACTCGACCCGCTGCAGGCCGCCCTGCAAGATACGGGCTTCCATCGTTGTCCCCGGCCATCGGCATGACCAGGCAGCAGCGGCCTCCTGCATCGCTGCCTGCTATACCCGTGAAAAGTACAAGCTTCTCCTCTGAAAGTCTATTTTGTTCGATGGGGGGCCTGCTAATGTAATCTCCTCGGATCCGAAGAAAGCGATGGGAGCGTGTTTCGGTGACGATCAGAACGGCCTGTGGGAGCAGGCCCAAAGGGAGGATCATCCATGAACATGATGTCACGCAGGCGTGTCCTGCGAACGATGGCGTTTTCGGCGTCGACGCTTGCCCTTGGTTGCGTCGGACACGCAGCTGCGCAGGACACGTTCCTCCTCGGCAGAATCGGTGCGGGCCTGCAGGGCGCCGCCGGCAACAGCTGAACACCATGTCGGGCGGCAAACAGCAGATGGCGGCGGTTGACCGTGCGCTGATGTCGAACCCGATCTCATGAACGACAACGCTGTGCAGCGTGCCTTCCGGGCGGTGCCGCATGACGATTCCCTCAAACCAATGACAATGGAGAACCGCATGAACATCCTGGGCCTGAAGATCAACAACGTCGAAATGGAAGCCGCCGACGGACGGACGTTCGAGCGCATGAACCCCATTACCGGGGAAGTGGCGTCGAAGGTTGCCGCCGCCTCGGTGGAGGAAGCGCGCCAGGCAGCCAATGCGGCGGCCAAGGCATTTCCGGCCTGGGCTGCCATGGGGCCGGGGCAACGCCGCAAGCTGCTGATGGCGGCTGCCGATCGCCTGCAGGAGAAGGCACAGGATTTCGTCGCCGCCATGGCGGAGGAAACCGGCGCGACGGCAGGCTGGGCCATGTTCAACGTCGGTCTGGCTGCCGACATGCTGCGCGAAGCGGCGGCGATGACGACGCAGATCACCGGCGAGGTGATCCCCTCCAATCGTCCCGGCAGCCTTGCCATGGCGGTGCGGCAGCCAGCGGGCGTCGTTCTGTCCATCGCCCCTTGGAATGCACCGGTCATCCTCGGTGTCCGATCGATCGCCATGCCGCTTGCCTGCGGCAATACCGTGGTCATGAAGACGTCCGAAATCTGCCCGCGCACCCACCGGCTGATCGTGGACGCCCTGCATGAGGCAGGCCTGCCGGAAGGGGTCCTCAACGCCATCTCGAATGCTCCGGACGATGCCGGGGTAATTGTGGCAGAACTGATCGCCCATCCGGCCGTGCGTCGCATCAACTTCACCGGATCGACGCGTGTCGGGCGCGTGATCGCGGAAACGGCCGCTCGCCATCTGAAGCCGGTTCTGCTTGAGCTCGGCGGGAAGGCGCCCCTGATCGTGCTCGATGACGCAGACATCGACGAGGCCGTCGCAGCCGCCGCGTTCGGCGCCTACATGAACCAGGGGCAGATCTGCATGTCCACGGAACGCCTGGTGGTGGACGAGAGCATCGCCGACGATTTCGTCGACGCCATGAGTGCCAAGGTGCGGACGCTGAAGGCGGGCGATCCTCGCCGCAGCGACTCGCCGCTCGGTTCCCTCGTGGATCTGAAGGCGGCCCAGCGGGTGGAGGGCCTGATCAAGGACGCAGTCTCCAAGGGAGCCGTGCTGGCAGCCGGCGGCGGCGTCGAGGGTACGCTGATGGATGCGACACTTCTGGACAAGGTCACGCCCGCCATGCGCATCTACGGTGAAGAAAGCTTCGGCCCGGTCGCGTCCATCGTGCGCGTGGGTTCGATCGACGAGGCGGTGCGCGTCGCCAACGACACGGAATACGGCTTGTCGGCTGCCGTCTTCGGCCGCGACGTCAACCGCGCGATGAGCGTCGCACGCCGCATCGAATCCGGTATCTGCCATGTCAACGGGCCAACAGTGCACGATGAGGCGCAGATGCCGTTCGGAGGGGTGAAAGACTCCGGATACGGCCGCTTTGGTGGCAAGGCCGCTATTGCCGAATTCACGGAACTGCGCTGGATCACAGTCCAGGACGGGCATATCCACTACCCGATCTAAAACCCTCGCGGCTTCTTCTCCTTCTCTCGAGGAGCGGCCTGCATGCCACAACGCTGTCTCGGCTCCTATGCATCAGTCCGATGCGTAGGAGCTCAGATCGCCGCCTCCCTCTCGATCCCGCCCGACTCCATCCTCTCCATCAGCTCGTTCGAGCCGCTTCTCATGCGCGTCTGCCTGCTCGGACGGGTGCGAGAGTACCGGTGGAAGCAGCTTGTTCAGCCGCGCTCCGTATTGTCGAGCTCGGTTTTCTGAAACACCTGCGATCATGCGGTTTTCCCGATTGGCCAACATCGTGGTGTCGAAGACGGTCCAGGTCCCGTCTTCTTCCTGTCGCATCTGGTATCGCTCGATTGTCTCGGTCTCCATTGTTCCTCCACTTCCAGTCTCTGCCATCGAGATCGGGATTTCCGTCTGCCTGGCGGCGGGCTTCAACGTCGTTGTGTCGCCTTAGTTCGTCGCTGCCGCTGCATTGGGCTTCAACGCTGCGCTTCGGGTGCTTTTGAACCCCTGTTTCGACGAAAAGTTCCTCCGGTTCCGACCTGTCTTCGGTGGGTGTTCAGCCGGATGATGATGCTGATGTGGCTCACGCCGCGCGCAGCGGGACTGCAATAGAACCGAGCGCGCGGGAACTATTCCCGGCACCTGAGGTTCTTCTGCCGCACCGCTATCTTCCGGCTCCCAGGAAAGGCCTCACGTGAGCGAACTTCAAAATGAGCTTCTCCAACCCAATGCACGGGGTCAACTTCGGACACGGGAGCGTTGGAAGGGCTGGAAAGAGCCTCAAGCAGCGTCCGTGCAGATGTCATCCAGACGTGCAGTCAGCGACCGGGAGCAACGGCCGTTGGTTGTCGACCTTGACGGGACACTCATCCGGTCCGACCTCCTGATAGAATGCGCGTTTTCCGAGCTGAGCCGACGCCCGCATTCGATCGTGGACATGTTCTCTGCGCTGGGGCAGGGCAAGGCAAGCCTCAAGCACCGGCTCTCGGAGCCTGAAGATTTCGATCCCGCGGTGCTCCCCTATGATGCGGAGGTGCTGAAGATCATTCATCAGGCGCGTGAGCAGGGCCGTCCTGTCTATCTGGCCTCGGCGAGCCACGAGCGGCTGGTTTCGGCCGTCGCAGACCATCTTGGCCTGTTCTCGGGCTGGTTTGCGACAGATGCGAGCAGAAATTGTGCAGGCGAGATCAAGGCTGGTCTCCTGGTGGCCGCCTTCGGCGAAGGCGAGTTCGACTACATCGGCAATGATGCGGCCGATCTGCCTGTATGGCGTCACGCTGCAAAGGCTTACGCCATTCGAACGCCCACCAAGGTGGCGCGGCAGCTGTCAGCCCAGTGCGACGACGTCGAACATCTTTCGCATGAAGGACCGACCTGGCGCACCTGGGCGCGGCTCCTGCGCGTCCACCAGTACGCCAAGAACGGGCTTGTCTTCGTGCCCCTGCTGGCCAACCACCTGTTCGACTGGACGAGTGTGGTTCTGGCGCTGCTGGCGGTCGTCGCCTTCTCCCTCTGCGCGTCGAGCGTCTATCTGCTGAACGACCTTGTTGACCTTCAGGACGACCGCACCCATCGCACGAAATGCCGCCGACCGCTGGCCTGTGGCGATATCCCTCTGTCTCACGCGCTGCTGGCGATCCCGGTCCTGCTGCTTCTTTCGTTTGCGGTGGCAACCCAGATATCGTGGCCATTCCTGGGAGTTCTGGCCGGATATTTCGCCCTGACCACCGCCTATTCCTTCCTGCTGAAGCGCAAGATGATCCTGGATGTGGTGGCACTGGCCGGTCTCTATACCACCCGCGTGATCGGCGGCGCCGTCGCACTGTCGGTTGCCGTGTCGCCATGGCTGCTCGCCTTCATGATGAGCTGGTTCCTGTCTCTGGCGCTCGTGAAACGATATGTGGAACTGCTGGCACGACGCGAGGCGAACCTGCCGGATTCCAGGAGCCGGGGCTATCGCAACACGGATGTCGGCATGGTCGGCGCCTTGGCCGCGGCCGCAGGCGTCAACGCGCTGACGCTGTTTTCCCTCTACATCGCCGATGCAGACGTTCAGGCTCTCTACACGCGGCCGGAAATCCTGTGGCTGGTCGCTCCCATCCTGACCTACTGGATCGCCCGGGTGCTGATGCTGGCGCACCGGGGACAGGTGCACGATGACCCGGTGGTCTTTGCGCTGAAGGACAGGGTCAGCCTGGCGACACTCGGCGCCGTCGGTCTCTTCGTCATCGGCGCCCTGTGAGGCTCCGATGACGAGATCCCTCCAAGAAGCTTTGCCGTCGAGACGGCGCCGGATGAACCTTGTCGTCCGCTACGGCGCCTTCGCCCTGATTTCGACCCTGATCAACTTTTCCGCCCAGGAAGCCACGGTGCAGATCCTGCCGGGCCACCCGTTGATGCTGTCGATCTTCGTCGGCACCGTCGCCGGCTTCGTCGTCAAATACGTGCTCGACAAGAAGTGGATTTTCTTCGACGACTACACCTCGCACCGGAGCGAGGCGAGAAAGGTGACGCTCTATGGCCTGTTCAGCGTGATGACGACGGTGATCTTCTGGAGCTTCGAGGTGGCTTTCTGGACCCTCTGGGGCACGACTTTCGCAAAATACGCCGGCGGAGCGCTTGGCTTGGCCATTGGATATGTATCCAAATACGCCCTCGACCGCAGGTTCGTGTTCCGCTCGGAAAGGGCTTGAAATGATATTGGAAGGTTGGGGACGATATCCCCGGCTTGTGAGCGAAGTGCATGACTGTGCAACGCCTGCGGCGGTGACCGAGGCGACGCGCCACCTGTCCGGCGTGATCGCACGCGGAAACGGCCGGTCCTACGGCGACGCCGCCCTGGGTGATGCTGCGACCCTGATGTGCCGCGGGCTGGGCCGGATGAAGAGCTTCGATCCCGAGACGCGGCTGCTGACGGTCGAGGGCGGCGCGATGCTCTCCGACATCCTCGATGCCTTCGTTCCCCGCGGCTATTTCCCGCCGGTGGTGCCGGGCACCAAGTTTGTCACGGTCGGCGGGATGATCGCGTCCGACGTGCATGGCAAGAACCATCATCGGGACGGCGGGTTCGGCGCGCATGTCGCCAATTTCAAGCTTGTCCTGCCGGATGGGGGCGTGCTCACCTGCAGCCGCGACGAAAACTCCGAGCTTTTCTTTGCCACGATCGGCGGGATGGGCCTGACCGGTGTCATCATCGAGGCCTCCTTTCACCTGAACCGGATCGAGACGGGCTGGATCAGCCAGGAGACGGTCGTCGCGCGCGATCTTGGCGAAGCGCTGGCCGCATTGCAGGCCGTAAACGATACCTCCTATTCCGTCGCCTGGATCGACTGCCTCTCCCGTGGTGCGTCCCTCGGACGCTCGCTGATCTTTGCCGGCGAACATGCGACGCGCGAGCAGCTGACTGCACGCCTGCCGGCAGCCGATGCCTTCCCGCCGCAGAAAAAGGCGAAGCTCGCGCTTCCGCTCGACTTCCCCGCCTGGGCGCTCAACCGCGCCAGCGTTTCTCTCTTCAACGAAGCCTATTTCCGGGCCGGAGCGCGCAAGTCGGCGGCACCGTCGCTGGTGCACTGGAACCCCTACTTCTTCCCGCTGGATGGCATCGGGCAATGGAACCGCCTCTACGGCAAGAGCGGTTTCCTGCAGCACCAGTGCGTGGTGCCCGACAACAACGCGCTGTCGGTGCTCGGAGAAATCCTTCAGCGGTTTGCCGACTCCGGCAAGGGATCGTTTCTTGCGGTGCTGAAAAAGCTCGGCTCCGGGACCGGGCTCCTCTCCTTTCCCGCCCCCGGCTACACGCTTGCGCTCGATCTTCCGGTCACCGACGATGTGTTTCCTCTGCTGGAAGAAATCGACCGGACCGTTGTCGACGCGGGGGGACGGCTCTATCTGGCTAAGGATGCGCGACAGTCGCGCCAGACATTCGAGGCCGGCTACCCGCAATTACCCGAATTCAGAGATCTACGGCGTTCGATCGGTGCAGGCCACCGCTTCGGATCCCGTCTCGCAACAAGGCTTGGCATATGACCAGAACTGGCAAGAGCGTTCTATTGTTGGGTGCGACCTCCGACATCGGTCGGGCCACCGCTCTCACCTATGCGCAGGCAGGCTGGGACGTGCAGCTCGCCGGACGCAACCTGGAAGCTGTCCAGCGGGAGGCCGACGACATCGGCACGCAGAGTGGCGCGACCGTCAGCGTCCATCGTCTCGATATCCTCGACAGCGAGCAGTTCGAGGATTTTCTTGCAGGCCTGCCCGCCCTGCCTGACACGGTGGTCTGCGCGGTCGGCGAACTTGGCGAGCAGCCGCGCGCGGAGAAGGACGTCGAGCACGCCAGGATCGTGATGCGAACCAACTTCGAAGGTCCCGCCTTGCTTCTCGGCCTGCTCGCCGAACGTTTCGCTGCGCGCGGATCGGGCGCCATCGTCGGCATCAGCTCGGTGGCGGGAGATCGTGGCAGGGCCTCGAACTACGTCTATGGCGCGGCAAAGGCCGGCTTCACCGCCTTCCTCTCCGGTCTGAGGAACAGGCTTGCTCGCGCCGGCGTGCGGGTCGTCACGATCAAGCCCGGCTTTGTCCGCACCCGCATGACAGCCGGAATGAAGCTTCCCGGACCATTGACGGCGGAGCCCAAGGAGGTCGCTGCCGCGATCTTCGCCGCAGCCGAAGCGAAGACGAGGCGTGACGTGATCTATGTGCGCGGCATCTGGTGGCCGCTGATGACCGTGATCCGGTCCATCCCCGAACCGCTGTTCAAGAAGTTGCGGCTGTAATGATGGGGTCCGCCAAAAGCATGGCGACGGAGGGACGCAGGCGCCTTTCGCTGTCTCCAACGGCGGTCGTCCTGCTGATCGGTGTCATCTGTGCTCTGGTTCTGGCTCTGCCAGGCGTGACCGTCACGACCAAATCCCTCGATGAACTGTTTCTGCTCCTCGACGGTATCCATCGTATTGTGACGGGACAGGTCCCCAGCCGCGACTTCAGCACGGCGCTCGGTCCTCTTGCCTTTTACGGTCCCGCTGCCGGTTTCGGTCTGACCGGCAGCCTGGGCGCCGCCATGCCCGTCGCCATGGCCCTTTTCACGGCGATCCTGGCGCTGATCGCAAGCCATGTTCTGGTTTCGCGCCTGCACCCGTTTCTGGCGATCGCCTTCGCGGCGTTTCTGCTGCTCATTCTCGCCGCGCCGATGAACCTCGGCGACGCCGTCACCGCCCTGTCGTTTGCCATGTTCTACAACAGGATCGGGTGGGTGGCACTTGCCCTCCTGCTCGTTCTCTATCTTTCTCCCTATCGCAGCGCCCAGGGCTCCACCCTGAAGGATGCAGCCGCCGCCGCGGCACTCACCCTCATCATGGTCTATCTGCGCGTCTCCTACGGGCTCGTGGCGCTCGGGTTTCTCCTGTTCATGACGACCGACCGCGGGCAGCGGCGCTGGGTCGCTCTCGCCATTGTTCTGACCGCGCTGGTGCTGCTGTTCGTCGAACTCCTCTGGGGTGGCAGCTCGACCTATCTGCGGGACTCCTGGCTAGCGATGCGTCAGACGAGCGCGGATTATCTGCAGCTGGGTGTGGCCCATCTGGCCGATTTCCTGCTGCTTTCGCTTCTCGCCGGCTTGAGCTTGTGGCGCCGCTGGGCCATCAGGGACTTCGTCTTCTTCATCTTCTGCGGTGGCGCCGGGCTCTGGCTCCTGAGCCAGAACGTCCAGGGGTGGGGGATCATCTCCATTCACGCCGCCGCCGCGGTGGCCGCCCAGCGGCTCTTGCAGCAGATGGACGAGGGGTCCGGGACCCGCGAAGGCGCATTCGTCAACAGGGCTGGCATCAAGCTCTTCTTCCTTGCCTTCGTGCTGCCGACGGCGCTTCATTGCGCAATGGCGCTTGCCCTGCATGCCGGCGCCGCGACGGTTCGGGCGGGGCAGGCACTGGAGCTTCCGCGCCTGTCCGGTATCCGTCTCGCCGATCTCTGGACGGGCGGCGACTTCGGCGGCGGCCGGTGGTATCTCTCGACCGTGGACGACGGGCTGTCGCTTCTTGCCCGGCAGGACATGCCGATTGGGCGTCTGGCGGTGGTGGGAGCGGTCGACGCCTTCAGCCCCGTGCTTGGCCTGCCGCCTGCCGATGGCGGTGTCGTGGACTTGCGCTGGAGCGGCATGGAGGCCGTTTCTCCGCAGCGGGCCTTGGCCGGGGCCGATACCATCCTGTTCCGAAATCCCGGAGACACGCCCGTCGGTGCCGCTGCCCAATACCTCGATTTCGCGGGCCGGAATTTTTCCAGGGTCGGCGAGAGCCAACACTGGATCCTGTTCCGGCGAAACCAGCCGACCGCTGTTCCGGAATGAGCGCGGCCGCTCCCAGTTGGACCCGACGCCATGCGCCAGGCCTCTGCATTGCGGCGATGACGATCGTCTGCGCCGCCATGCTGGCATTGCCCGGTCGCACGGTCACCGCAGCCTTCACCAACGATGTCCTGATCTTCCTCGACGGCGCCCACCGGATCGCCTCCGGTCAGCTCCCCAACCGGGACTTTCACACCGCTCTCGGCCCGCTGGTCTTCTTCATTCCTGCGGCGGGGTACTTGCTGACCGGCAATCTCGGGGCTGCCATGCCGGTTGGAATGGCCGTTCTTCTTCTTGCCGTCATGCCGGCATTGATCGCCATCCTGAACTCCCGCCTGCATCCGGCGATCGCCCTCGCACTGGGCGGTTTCCTGCTCCTCATCCTCGCCGCGCCGATCAATCTCGGAAGCCCCGTCTCGCTTCTCTCCTTTGCCATGTTCTACAACCGCATCGGCTGGGTGGCCCTCAGTCTGCTCCTCGTGATGTACCTGCGTCCGCGTGAGCGTGGCGTGACGGGCGAGGTTGCGGATGCCATGGCCGCTGCCCTGCTGTTACTGCTGCAGTTCTATACCAAAGCCACCTATGGGCTCGTCAGCCTGGGGTTCATCCTGTTCATGCTGACCGACGCGCGGCAGCGCCGCTGGGCTGCGGCGAGCCTGCTGCTCACGCTGGTCGCGGCAGCTCTCATTGAAATTGGCTGGGGCGGCACCCGGCAGCATGTCGAGGATCTGATGGCTGCGGCGCAGGTCAGCGGCGGTCGCGATCTGGCCAGCCTCGTCCGGTCCGGCTTGAACAATCTCGCGGATCTTGCCGTCTTCGCCATCGCCGCCGGCGTCGCCCTGTGGCGAACAGGCAGTCTTCGCGACCTTCTCTTCTACGGCTTCTGCGTAACGGCCGGCCTGCTCATCCTGAACCAGAACGCTCATGGCTGGGGCATCATCACGCTCTATTCGGGTACGGCGGTTGCAACGGAATTGCTCGTCCGCCTCCAAGCCGGACGAGACCGAGGTGCCGCAGCCGGACGCCCTTCGCTGGCCGACGGGCTGCCCCTGCTTCTCGCCTTTCTTCTGCTGCCGCCGATCGTGCATCATGGGGCGGTCCTCGCACGGCATGCCGTGCTTGCCGCCGCAGACGCCGGCACCTCCCTTGGTCTGCCGAAGCTGCGGGATCTGCGGATTCCCGATCCGGCTGACTCTCCCGATTTCATGACCCGCTACCACGAGAGCATCGAGAGCGGCGGCAAGCTGCTGCTGTCGCTGTCGCCGACCCCGGAGCGGGTGGTGGTGCTGGATTTCGTCAATCCCTTCTCCGCCGGGCTCGGGCTGCGCCCCCCCGCCGGTGACAGTTCCTGGCTGCACTGGGGGAGGAACATCGATGCCAACACCCATCCCGCGCCTGATGTCATGTTCGCCGATGCCAAGTTCGTCATGATCCCCAAGGTCGGCATCAACAGCCTGCCCTTGCAGCAGCTCTACGGTCCGTTCATATCCAGAACCTTCCAACTCGTGCAGGAGACCGACGCTTGGATCGTCTACGAGAAACGGCAGCCGCGGGAGACGATGCGGTGACGGTGACGGCGGCAGCGGACGCCCGACGACCTGCCTCCGCACCTCGTCTGCCTACGTGGCTGCGGGCGATCGGCCTGCGTGGTGCGATCCTGTGGCTCGGCCTCGTCCTCGCGGCGCTTCTGGCCGTACCCGGCAGGACGGTGACGACGAAATATGTCAACGACCTGTTCATTTTCCTCGATGGAGCGCATCGGATCTGGTCGGGGCAGGTGCCGAACATCGACTTCCACACCTCGCTCGGCCCTCTGGCCTTCTACATCCCGGCTGCCGGCTACGGTCTCTCCGGCGCCATGAGCGCCGCCATGCCGGTGGGGATGGCGCTGGTCGTCCTCGTGCTCGCGCTCATCGCCTCGGAGGTGATCGCAAGCCGGATGCGCGTGCTGATCGGCCTGCCGCTGGCGGTTTTCCTGCTCCTGATCGCCGCCGTTCCCGCCAATCCTGGCGAGTGGATCGGCGAGCTCACCTTTGCCATGTTCTACAATCGCATCGGCTGGGCCTGCCTCGGCCTGCTTCTGGTCATGTATCTGCCCCGCCAGCCGCACCAGCCCAGGCGCGACGTGCTTGATGCGCTATGCGCCGCCTGCCTCTCGCTGCTGATGCTGTATACCAAGATCACCTATGGCCTGATGGCAGTGGCGTTCATCAGCTTCATGCTCCTCGACCGCCGGCAGCGTGTCTGGGCTGCCATCGCGCTGGGGACGATCGTCGTCTCCGTCGCCGTCATCGGGCTCGTCTGGCAAGGCAGCCTCAACCATATCGCGGACCTTCGGCTGGCCAGCAGCGTCAGCGGCGAGCTGCCGGGTCTGCGGGTGATGGTCGACATCGTCCTGAAGAACCTTGCAGACATCGCCGTCTATGCAATCTTCGCGATGGCGCTGCTCCTTTTCCGATGGCGCCTTCGCGATCTCCTGTTCGTCGGCTTCTGTGCCGCCAGCGGGCTTTTGATCATCGAGCAGAACTTTCAGGTCGTCGGTATCCTGACGCTTGGCGCCAGCGCAGCGGTCGTCGCCGAACTGCTGCTGCGGGCGGAGCTTCCGCCGCGGCGGCGAACCTGGGCCAAGGGGCTTCCGCTGCTGCTGCCGATGCTGCTGGTGCCCGCCACGGCCAGTCATGCCGTCAGCCTGGCGATGCATGCGGTCTACGCGGTTTCCGGCAAGGGTGAGCAACTGGCGCTTCCCGGCTTCGAGGGGATAAGGCTCGTCCCGATGTGGAGCCAGGGCCAGTACGACTTCTTCCGCCGCTACAACACGTCGATCGCCGATGGCTCTGCCGCGCTCGCCAACCTGGGCGGACCAGTGGAGCGCGTGGCGGTGCTGGATTTCGTCAATCCCTTTTCCGCAGGCATGGCGCTCCTGCCGCCGGTCGGCGACAGCCCGTGGTATCACTGGGGCAGAACCCTCGACCGGGAGCATTATCCGCCGCCGGAAGAGATCTTCGCGGATGTCGCGGTGATCTTGGACCCCAAGTCACCCATCGAAGTCTGGACCGCCAACGGCATGCGAGAGATCTACGCGGATTACATGGCCTCCCGGTACCGACTGGTCGCGGAAACCAGCGACTGGCGGATCTATCGCAGAACGCCCTGACGAGGCGGATATGACGTCTGTCGATCATTGGCGATGAGGCCCAGGAGAAGCAGGACGAGCGACCAGCCGTAGACCGAGCCGACCGTCAGCTGCAGCCAGGCAGAGGCGCCGAACTGCGCCAGGACGAGCGGCACCGGGATGGTCAGCGCCACCGCGACCGGCCAGGTCCAGGGTCTTTGCCAGTGATGCAGGAGGACCGGCAGCAGAAACAGGGTATAGTGGATCCAGCCGAGCGGCGAGGCCAGAAGCGCCGCCACCAGCGCAAAGCTGCTGACGTCCATGGTCCCGGGCCGTCGCCAGACGGCCCATGCGGCGAGCGACAGGAGCAGGAGGGCGCTGAGCACGGTCCCGAGCAAGGGCAGCCCCGCCCGTGCCGCAATACCGGCGAAGGAGGCGTTGGTGAGGAAGACGGCGCGGTCGCCGTCAGAGGCCACCAGGCTCAGCCAGTCGAGATAGATCTGGGGCCCGAAGACGGCCAGCGGAATTGCGGCGATGACGGCAGCCGTGGCGGCAGCGACAAGAGGCGGTCGCCAGCAACCGGCCAGGAACAGGAGCACCGGCCAGACGAGGAAGTTCGGCTTCATCGACACCAGCAGGCCAATGAGGATGCCGGCCTGAACCAGTTTTCCCCGCTCCAGCAACAGCCAGGCGACGACTGTCGCCAGCACCAGCGGCGTATAGATTTGCCCCAGAAACAGCGTGTCCCAAAAACCCGCCAAGGCAAAGGCCCAGATCCCGAGGAGGATAGCCTCGACGCCTTCGCTGTAGCGGCGCAGCAGCAGGATGACGGCGGCCAGATAGCAGACGAGCGAGATCCCCCACCAGACCCGCAGCGATGTCGCCAGATCCGTGATGTCGAAGAGCTGGAAGAGGAGCGCGGAGATCGGCGGGTTCAGGTTCGGGTTCCACGCCTCAAAGCCTGGAAACACCACATGCGGTGTGAGAGGGGGGTAGATGCCATAGGGGTCCAGGCCAGTTGCGGCGGCACGCCCGGAGGCGACGAAGGCGCCGAAATCCCACCAGCCGTGATCCGACACGACGCGCGGAAACTCGAAATTGATAACCCAGAGCGAGAGCACCGCGAGCCCGATGGGAAACAGCAGCCGAAAAACATGGTGCTGCGGGCGCGACGCGGAAAATTGTCTCGCATCCATCTGTCTCTGTCTCCTGCGTCCACTGTCGGCAACTGTGCGCTCCGCAGCACCGAACGTGTGACGCCTGCGAAAGTTGCAGGGAAGGATCAGGCGCCCGGATGTCGCTCTCGCTGCCCATTCCGGTTTGCCATCAGCTTCTTGAGCTATCGAAGGTCTTCCTGCCGAGAAGCCTTCTCTCGAACGCCGAGGTCATTGCGCAGCGATATGACTTCGGCCCGCAGGGCTCGCATTTCGGCCAGCACCGCTGCCGAATCGTCGTGCAGCGTCTGTCTGTCGGCCGTGGCAGAGGCCTCGGAATCCTGCTGCATTGCAGATACGATCACGCCGATGAACAGGTTCAGAACCGCGTAGGTGGACAGCAGGATGAAGGGCACGAAGAAGGCCCAGGCCTGGGGATGGACCTCCATGACGGGCCGCACGATGCCCATGGACCAGCTTTCGAGCGTCATGACCTGGAAGAGCGTGTAGAGCGAGGCCGTCAAGGTGCCGAACCAGTCGGGAAAGTTCTGGCCGAAGAGATTGGTGGCCATGACCGCGGCGACGTAGAAGAGCATGGCCATCAGCACCAGGATGGACGTCATGCCCGGCAAGGCCGAGATGAGGCCGCCCACCACACGGCGCAGCGCCGGCATTGTCGAGATGAGCCGCAACACCCGCAGGATCCGCAAGGCACGCAGCACCTGGAACGGACCCGTGGCCGGAATGACGGCGATGGCGACGACCGAGAAGTCGAACAGGTTCCAGGGATCACGAAAGAAGCGGGGGCCGAAGGCGTAGATGCGGGTCACGAGCTCGGCCACGAAGATCGCCAGGATGGCCTTGTCCAGCACATGGAGGAGCGGCCCGTAGGCGGCCAACAGCTCCGGATAGGTCATGAGACCCAGCACGATGGAATTGACGACGATGATCGCGATGATCACCTGCTCCCAAAGCCGGGAGGTGAGCAGCTTCACGAGCCTGTGACGCATGGCAATGATTTCCCCTCAAATGGCGAGGAGGAAGAGCGCAACCCGCGGCATTCGTCAAGTGGCGCCGACCGGCCGGGCCAAGCTGCTAGTGCAGGGATGGCTCGTCTTCGCCGAGGAAGGACGCCAGACCGTCGCGCTCCGCGGTGGCCAGGAATTCCTCCCATGCATCCTTGTCCGTCGCAAAGGGCTCTTCCCAGGTGGTCACGTCCTCCGCCTGCGAAATGACCTCCAGCTGCCAGTCTCCTTGCGTGCCGGCAGGTCGGTAGATGTCGACGAGGACGGTGATCCCGTCGTCTTCAAACTCCCCGGAAAATTCGGAGTGCTCGAGCTTCGGCTCCTTGGCCATCACGTGTGCTCCTGAGAATTGCCAGCAATGGGCCATCGATACCGCAGGGACAGGCGTCAGGGCAAGCCGGCGAGATGAAGTGAGCCACGGGCGCGTGGATGTGGTTCGTGGAACCGGCCGCTGAGCAAGGACCGTTTCTGCTCCTAAACCAGCGATCTGCGGAAGCTGCGCAGCGAGAAGACGAAGAATATCAGGGCGATCGCCGCCAGCCACACGAACTGCGGCCACACCACGGACAGTCCGGCGCCGCGGTAGAGGATCGCCTGTGCGAGCAGGATGAAATGGGTGTTCGGCGCCGCGAGCATGATCGTCTGGATGATCTCCGGCATGCTTTCGCGCGGTGTGGTCGCACCGGAGAGGATCTGAAGGGGAAGGAGGACGAGCATCAGGAGCAGGCCGAACTGCGGCATCGTACCGGCGATGGTGGCCAGGGCAATGCCCATGGCGCTGGTGGCCAGAAGGTGAACCGCCGCGCCCGCCATGAACAGCGCAAGCGACCCCTCGATCGGCACCTGCAGCAATCCCTGCACCACGACGATCAGCGACAGGAAGGTGGTGACGAGGACGACCAGTCCCATCGACCAGACCTTTGCCGCCATGATCTCGAAGGGCGTTAGCGGCATCACCAAAAGATGCTCCACCGTCCCGTGCTCCCGCTCCCGGATGAGAGCGGTTCCGGTCAGGATGATCGACAGCATGGTGACGTTGGTGATGACATTCATCACCGACGCGAACCACATCTGGTTGAGCTCGGGATTGAACCTCGCACGAAGCGTCAGGCCCACGCCCGAGCCGGCACCAGCCGCATCCGTCGCGCCGAACTCCCCAACTTCGGTGGCGACGATGTTCTGAATGTAGCCGGAGCCGGAAAATGCCTGCGTCATGCGGGTGGCGTCGACATTGAGCTGGATGACCGGAGCCTTGCCCGCAATCAGGTCGCTCTGGAAGTTCGGCGGGATGTCGAGCGCGAAGGTGTCGGTGCCGGCATCCATGCGGGCGTCCATCTCCGCCGTCGAGATCATTATCGGTGGCTTGAAGTAGGGAGGCAGAAAGGAGTCGGCGATCCGCCGTGAGAGCGGAGAATTGTCCTCGTCGACGATGGCGATGGGGGCATTGTTCAATGTCTCCGGAACGGCCTTCGCTTCCGTGTAGACCGCGATGGTGAAGGCGTAGAGGATGAAGGCGATGAGCGCCGGCTCGCGCAGCAGGCCTCGCAATTCCTTCACGCCGAGATGGAAGATGGTCCCGAACCGCATGATCAGCGTGCCTGCTTCTTGAGGAGACGTGCGGCGATCGCAATCAGCAGCGGACCGGCGATCAGGAGGGGCAGCAGGGCGCCACCGACATCGTCGAAGGTCAGCGCCTTTGAGAAGGTGCCGCGGGAAATGATGTTGAAATAGGTCGTCGGATAGATCGCGCCGATCCAGGCCCCGAAGCCCTGCAGCGACGACACGGGGTCCATCATTCCCGAAAACTGTGTTGCGGGAATGATCGTCATCATCGTGGTCCCGAAGATGGCCGCGATCTGGCTCGACAGGAAACTCGAGACGAGCAGACCGAAGGCGGTCGAAAAGGCAACATACAGGACCGCAGCCAGTGCGAATGTCGGCAGGCTCCCGGTGAAGGGCACCTGGAAGACGAAGACCGCAAAGAGCCAGAGCAGCACCGCATTGGCGACCCCGAGTGCCAGATAGGGCGCCTGCTTGCCCAGCAGGAATTCGAGCCGCGTGACCGGGGTCACGTAGAAGTTGATGATCGAACCCAGTTCCTTTTCCCGAACCACCGACAGGGCGGCGAGAATGGCCGGGATCAGCAGAAGAAGCAGCGGGATTACCGCCGGCACCATGGCGATGAGGCTCTCTATCCCCGGGTTGTAGCGAAAGCGCGTTTCGATGGCGAAGGAGGCCGCTGCGGCGTCGCCGTAAAGGGCACGGGCCTGGCGGGCCGTCCAGCTGGCATGCATCCCCTGCACATAGCCGCGGATCGTTTCCGCCCTCTGCGGCATCGCCCCGTCGATCCAGGCTCCCACCTCGACATTGCTGCCGCGGGCGATGCGTTCGGCAAAGCCCGGCGGGATCTCGACCGCCAGCGAAAGGGATCCTTCGCGCATGCGTCGATCAAGATCGGCGTAGTCCTGGATCGGCGGCTGCTCGATGAAATACCGGGAGCCGGAAATGTCGGCGACATAGTCACGGCTCGTCGACGTATTGTCGCGGTCGAGAACCGCAAACGTCAGCGCCTCGACATCCATGTTGATGCCGTAGCCGATGACGAACATCAGGATGACGCTGCCGACCAGAGCCAGCGTTGCCCGGATCGGATCTCGCCGCAGTTCCAGCGTTTCCCGGCGGCTAAAGCTCCAGACGCGGCGCGGGTCGAAAAGGCGGCGACGCCGCGCGTCTGCGGGGGAAAGCTGCTGCGCAGGCGCTTCCAACGTAACTTCGGCCTCGTCCTGCGCCTGCGCGCCGATCTCGTCCTCCAGATAACCGATGAAGGCGTCTTCGAGCGTGGCGGCATTGCGGCTTTCGCGGATGGCGGCCGGCGTGTCGGTCACCAGCACATGGCCGGCATGCATCAGCGAGATGCGGTCGCAGCGCTCCGCCTCGTTCATGAAATGCGTGGAGATGAAGATCGTCACCTTTTCCTTGCGCGATAGCTCGATCAGCAGCTCCCAGAGCTGGTCTCTTGCGATCGGATCCACCCCGGAGGTGGGTTCGTCGAGGATGAGGATCTCCGGGGAATGGACGAGCGCGACCGCCAGCGACAGGCGCTGCCGGATGCCGAGCGGCAGCGCGTCCGGCAACGCCTCCATGACGTCGAGCAGCTGAAAGCGCCGGGCAAGCTCCAGGATCCGCGCCGGTATCGCGCTTGGCGCCAGCCGGAACAGGCGGGCGTGCAGCTCGAGATTCTGCCGGACCGTCAGCTCCGTGTAGAGCGAGAAGGCCTGGCTCATGTAACCGACCCGCCTGCGGATCTCCATGTCGCGCGGGTCGACCGGCTTGCCGAACAGCCGGGCGGTGCCGCTGCTGGCCGGCAGGAGGCCCGTCAGCATCTTCATGGTCGTGGTCTTGCCGCAGCCGTTCGAGCCGAGAAAGCCGAAGATCTCGCCTCGGTGGATCCGGAAGCTGGCATTGTCGACCGCCGTGAAATTGCCGAAGCGCATGGTGAGCCCGTCCGCCTCGATGGCAAAGTCGGTGTCGTCGAATGAGAGGGCGGGCGATGGCGGGGGGCGGTGCTTCTGGTGATCCTGGTCCGGCATCAGCGCGATGAAGGCTTCGTCCAGCGTCGAGGCCCCGGTCTTTGCCAGCAGATCCGCAGGCGTGCCGGTGGCGAGGACCTTGCCGCTGTCCAGCGCGACCAGCCATTCGAAACGGGCGGCTTCCTCCATGTAAGCCGTGGCGACCATGACGCTGATGTTGGGCCGTTCGCGGCGTATGCTGTCGATGAGATGCCAGAATTGCCGCCGTGACAGAGGGTCGACCCCCGTCGTCGGCTCGTCGAGGATCAGGAGGTCCGGATCGTGGAGGAGGGCGCAGCAGAGGCCGAGCTTCTGCTTCATGCCGCCCGAGAGCTTGCCCGCCGGCCGGTCCTCGAAGCCGGAAAGCCCTGTCAGCTTCAGGAGCGAATGGATGCGGCGCTGCCGCTCCTCACGCCCCTGTCCGAAGAGGCTGCCGAAGAAGTCGGCATTCTCGAAGACGGAAAGCGTCGGGTAGAGGTTCTTGCCAAGCCCCTGCGGCATATAGGCGATGGCTGGACAGACGTGGCTGCGGTGGCTGCTGCTGCGCATGTCGCCGCCCAGGACCTCAACATCGCCCGTCTGGATGACGCGTGCGCCCGCGATCAGGGATAGCAGTGTCGATTTGCCTACCCCGTCCGGCCCGATGAAGCCGATCATCCGGCCGGCGGGAATGTCCAGCGTGACATCGTTCAGAGCGACCCGCTTGCCATAGGCGTGTCTTACGGTCTTCAACCGTGCGGCATGGACCGGCTGCGCAGGGTCGAGCATGGCATTCGCTCCCGGTCTATGGCGTGATGGGGTTGGCAAGCAGAGCCGGCCATTCGGCCGCCGGGTCGAGCTTGACATAAGCCTGGCCGGGCAGCCCGGTCTTCACCTGCGCCACATATTTCTGCAGCAGTTCCTCCGGCACCTGCGCGCGCAGGCGGAACATCAGTTTCTGGCGCTCTTCCTCGGTTTCCACCGTCTTGGGCGTGAACTGCGCGACATCGGACACGAAGGAGATCCGGGCCGGGATGACATATTGCGGGGCGGCATCGAGGATGATGCGGGCATCGCTGCCGATGGCGATGCGGCCGGCATCCGCGGTCGGCAGGAAGAAGGTCATGTAGACGTCGCCGACATCCAGCATGTTGAGGACGCGTCCTCCAGCCGCGACCACTTCGCCGGGGCGCGCCACCAGATACTGGATCCGGCCGCTGCGGGGAGCCTTGAGTTCTGCATCCCGCAAATCCGCATCGAAGCGTTCGATCGTGGCCTGTGCTGCATCCACCGAAGCTTCCGCATCGATCACCTGGGAGCGGGCAGCACCGATCGCCGCATCCGTGGCGGCGAGCTGGGCCTTGGCGGCAGACAGCGAGGCCTTGGCGGTCTCGACCCGGCTGCGGTCGTCATCGAGCGCCTGCTCGGAGACGGTTCCACTGCGGGAAAGCTGTTCGCTGCGCCCGAGGCGTTTCTGCGCGGATTGAAGCGCGATGTCATTCTGGGCGACGACGGCCGCTGCCGCCTCCTTTTCGGCCAGTCTCTGGGTCACGAAGCTTTTGGCGGTGTCGATGCCGACCCTGGCACGCGCAAGCTGGGCCTCCGCCTCGCGCTTCTGGGCGCTGAGCTGTTCGATGTCCATCCGGGCGACCACCGTGCCCATCTCGACGAAGTCACCCTCGCGCACGAGGACATCCGACAGTCGCCCCGCCGTGCGCGCGGCGACGTCGATTTCAGCGGCCTCGATGCGGCCGTTGCCGCTGGCGATCCCTGCCATCGCCTGCGCGCCGACGCGGGTGGACCAATACTGCCAGCCGAAATAGCCGGCGAGGGCGAGGGTGGCAAGGACGGCGCCAATCTTCCAGTAACGGGTCAATCTGCCCTCCTGCTGTGGGACGTTGGAGTACATCCTCATGCGCCTCTTCGCACCGCAGATCCTTGACGAGGATCAATCCGCAGGGCGAGCCGTCCGACATACATCGACTCCTGAAGGCCACTGCAGTTCCCGATCCGAAAGCGCTGTCATCGATATCCGTCGCCGGATACGATCTGCATCAATGCAGCCGCCGCTCGGCCTGGGCATCTGGATGTCATCGCCGACACGGTTGGTGCTGGCGGCGATGCAGCCTGCCAGACATCCAGCGGTGGCGGGCGACGGTCATATAGCGTTGAAGGCAGAGGCATGAACTTGAAAGATCCCCATAGTCAGACACTCGATGCTTGCCTCGACACTCTGGAGACGAGTGTGGGCGGGCTCACCGCGGCGGAGGCGGCACGGCGGCTGGCAGTGCACGGACACAACCAGCTGCCGGAAGCGCGTCGGCGGGGGCCAGTCCGCCGATTTCTGACCCAGTTCAACAATGTCCTGATCTATGTCCTTCTGGGGGCGGCCCTGGTGACGGCGTTGCTGCAGCATTGGGTGGATACGGGGGTAATCCTGGCGGTGGTGCTGGCCAATGCGGTGATCGGCTTCCTGCAGGAGGGGAAGGCGGAAGCGGCGATGGCGGCGATCAGGGACATGCTCGCCCCCCATGCCGCGGTCCTGCGCGATGGCGCGCGGGTGACGGTCAGCGGCACCGAACTTGTGCCGGGCGACATCGTGCTGCTGGAGGCGGGCGACAAGGTGCCGGCCGACCTGAGGCTGATCGAGGCACAGGGGCTCGCGGCGCAGGAAGCGATGCTGACGGGAGAATCCGTCCCCGTCGAGAAGGCGACCAATCCGGTCGCGGATGATGCCGCACTGGGCGACCGCAGTTCGATGCTGTGGTCCGGCACGCTGGTTACGCAGGGGACGGCGAAAGGGCTGGTGGTTGCCACCGGAGCCTCGACCGAAGTCGGTCGCATCGGCGGGCTTCTGGAGGGGGTCGAGCAACTGACGACACCACTGGTCGCGCAGATGGATTATTTCGCGCGCTGGCTGTCTTTCCTGATCCTGCTTATCTCCGCACTGCTTCTGCTCTACGGCTACTTCGTCGGACATCGGGATTTCGCCGAATTGTTCATGGTCGTCATCGGCGTGGCCGTCGCGGCCATACCCGAGGGGCTACCCGCCGTCATGACCATCACGCTTGCGATCGGGGTGCAGGCGATGGCGCAACGCCATGCGATCGTCCGGCGTCTGCCGGCGATCGAGGCCATCGGCTCCGTTTCCGTCATCTGCACCGACAAGACCGGCACGCTGACACGCAACGAGATGATCGTGGCCGCCGCGGAGACGCCGGACGGCGCGTTCGAGATTTCCGGCGAAGGCTATGCCCCGGAGGGCGCCGTTACGCCGGGCGGCGAGCTTACGCGGCTGGCCCTCGCCGCAAGCCTTTGCAACGACGCGGAACTTGCCCTGCGCGACGGTCAGTGGATGGTGGAAGGCGATCCGATGGAAGGGGCACTGCTTGCCTTCGCCGGCAAGATCCTCACCGGAAGCCGCCCGGACATGCGCCGGCTGGACGTCATCCCTTTCGACTCCCGCCACCGCTTCATGGCGGTCCTCAGCGAGGGGCCCGATGGCCGTGCCACCTTCGTGAAGGGGGCACCTGAGCGCGTTCTGCGCATGTGCGATGATATCGACTTCGGCCGCTGGCACGACCGGGTCGAGGCGATGGCGTCGCGCGGTCTGCGTGTCCTCGCCCTTGCCGAACGGAGCGAAAGCAGCGGCACCATCGATCCGGCATCGCTGCAGGGAAGCCTCCGGTTTCTCGGCCTTGTCGGTCTGATCGACCCGCCACGCCCGGAGGCGATCGCGGCCGTGGCCGAATGCAGGGCGGCCGGGATCCGCGTCAAGATGATCACCGGGGATCATGCGGGAACTGCCGCCGCGATCGCGGCTCAGATCGGCCTGGAAAACCCGAACCGCGTCCTGACGGGAGCAGATCTCGACAAGCTCGACGAGACGCAGCTGGCACTCGAGGTTGCCGGGGTCGACGTTTTTGCCCGCACCAGTCCGGAACACAAGCTGCGGCTGGTCACGGCGCTTCAGGCCAATGGCCTGACCGTCGCCATGACCGGCGACGGTGTGAATGACGCGCCAGCCCTCAAACGTGCGGACGCAGGCATCGCCATGGGACAAAAGGGGTCGGAAGCTGCCAAGGAGGCTGCCGATCTCGTGCTGGCCGACGACAACTTCGCCTCCATTGCCGCGGCCGTCCGCGAGGGGCGTACGGTGTACGACAACCTCCGGAAGGTGATCAGCTGGACGCTGCCCACCAATGCCGGCGAGGCGATGGTGGTGGTGCTGGCGCTGCTGGCGGGGCTGGCTTTGCCTGTGACCGCGGTGCAGATCCTCTGGATCAACCTCATCACCAGCACGACGCTGGGGGTCGCACTTGCCTTCGAACCGACAGAGGAAGGTACCATGAGGCGGCCGCCACGCCCGCGTGATACGCCCATCTTGTCGGGCGAACTCGTGTGGCACGTCTCGCTGGTCGGCGTACTGTTCCTCGCGGCCGTCTTCGGGATCTTCTCCTACGCGATCGACCGCGGCTATCCACTTGCGCTGGCGCAGACCATGGCAATGAACACACTGGTCGTGCTGGAGGTCTTCCACCTCTTCTTCATCCGCAACATCTACAGCACCTCGCTGACTTGGGCGGCCATCCGCGGAACGAAGGTCGTGTGGGGGATCGTTATCACGGTCATCGTCGCCCAGTTCGCCGTCACTTATGTGGCGCCGCTGCAGGCGATCCTTGGCACGCGGCCGATCGCCTTTCTGGACGGCCTGCTGATCGTGGCCATCGGAGGCGTCTTCTTTGCCATCATCGAGATTGAAAAGCAGATCAGGCTGGGCTTGAGGCGGTGACCGACCGGCTGTTGCCGGCCGCACTGATCGAGCGCGGGATAACGGAACGCAGGCTACAAAGAGCCCTTGCATAATATATAATATTATATTATGTATTTCGTAATTCATTGCTCAACCAGGGAGCCAGTCATGTCTGTCACGGCAATTTCGGAAAAGCTATCGGTGTCGGCGCAACCAAGCGTCAGGGGAATTCGCCTGTTCCGCGACCGGGGGTTCGGGACGTTGATCAACAACCGGCCGGATGACGAAGAGCCTTCGCAGCCGAGCAGCGAGGCGGAAAGACAGGAAGCCAAACAGTGCGGCCTGGCCTATGCCTTCATCCCGGTCACGTCCGAGACCATCACCGAGGCGGATGTCCGGGCCTTTCAGCGGGCGGTGGCCGCGTCCGAGGGGCCGGTCGTTGCCCATTGCAAGACTGGTACGCGCTCGCTCAACCTCTATCTGATCGGAGAGGCTCTGGATGGGCGCATGTCGGCCGAAGAGGTCGTCGAGTTCGGGCGCAGCCGAGGGTTCGATACGACACCCGCCGCAGCCTGGCTTAAGAGCCGCGCCGCGCAGCGTCCCCAGGTCAAGGGCTTCTTCGACAAACGCACCTGGAGCGTCCAATACGTCGTCTCCGATCCCGAGACCCGCAAATGCGCCATCATCGATCCCGTGCTCGATTTCGACGAGAAGGCGGGCGCGACGGCACCCAAGTGTGCGGACGAGATCCTGAGCTACATCCGCGATAATGACCTGACGGTGGAATGGATCCTCGACACGCATCCGCATGCCGACCATTTCTCCGCCGCCCATTACCTAAAGGAGAAGACCGGCGCGCAGACCGCGATCGGCGAGCACGTGGTCGATATCCAGAAGCTGTGGAAGGGCATCTACAACTGGCCGGAGCTTGTCACGGACGGCTCGCAGTGGGACCGCCTCTTTGCCCATGGCGATACCTTCAAGGTGGGCTCCATCGAGGCGAAGGTCCTGTTTTCCCCGGGACACACCCTGGCGTCCATAACCTACGTGATCGGCGACGCGGCCTTCGTGCACGACACCCTGTTCATGCCCGACAGCGGCACGGCACGGGCGGACTTTCCCGGCGGCGACGCGCGGATCCTGTGGAAGTCCATCCAGGACATCCTCGCGCTGCCTGACGACACCCGGATCTTCACGGGTCACGACTACCAGCCCGGCGGGCGGGCACCGCGGTGGGAAAGCACGGTGGCCGACCAGAAGAAGCTCAACCCCCATCTCGCTGGCGTGACGGAGGAGGCCTTCGTGGCGCTGCGGACGAAGCGCGACAAGACGCTGCCGATGCCGAAGCTGATCCTGCATGCTCTGCAGGTCAACATCCGCGGCGGGCGCCTGCCGGAACCGGAAGCCAACGGCAAGCGGTACCTCAAGTTTCCGCTGGATGCACTGCAGGGAGCAGCATGGGAATGAGCGACGATCTCAAGCAGATGATGAAGGCCGGGCTGTCCCCCACCGAACTGGCCGGCCGCGCTGGTGAGGTAGCCAACCTTCTGAAGACGTTGTCTCATCCGGCGCGCCTGATGATCGTCTGCACCCTGGTGGAGGGCGAATATTCCGTCGGGGCGCTGGAGGAGAAAGTCGACGTGCACCAGCCGCATCTGTCGCAGCATCTCACGGTGCTGCGCGGATCCGGCATCGTTGAAACGCGGCGGGAGGGCAAGCAGATCTTCTATCGGCTGACGGAAGAGAAGGCCGCACAACTGGTGGGGGCCCTCTACGAGATCTTCTGCACAAAGGACGTAAAATGAGTATCTACCTCGCATCACTGATAGGTGGCATGCTGATCGGCACCTCCGCCGTCATGCTTCTGCTCCTGAACGGCCGGATCGCCGGGATCAGCGGCATCGTCGGACGCCTCGTCCAGGGCGTCCAGACAGCCACCAATCTGGCCTTCGTCATCGGGCTGCCTCTCGGCGTGCTCGTCTATCTCCTTGCCTTCGGCGGTTGGCCGGAAGTGCGCATGACGGTTGGCCTGCCGCTCATCGTCGCGGCCGGACTGCTGGTCGGCTTCGGCTCGCGAATGGGATCCGGATGCACCAGCGGCCACGGCGTCCTCGGCCTGGCGCGCCTGTCGCCGCGCTCCATGGTCGCGGTCGCCACCTTCCTGACTGCGGGTGTCGTCGCGGTCGCTGTTCTCCGGGGGCTCGGACTATGAACCGGATCATTCTTCAAGTTGCGGCGGCGCTGGCGTCGGGCATCGTCTTCGGCTTTGGCCTGTCCCTATCCGGCATGCTGAACCCCGCGCGCGTCCAGGGCTTCCTCGATATCTTCGGCGCCTGGGACCCGAGCCTCGCCTTCGTGCTCGGCGGCGCCGTTGCGGTGGCCTTCGTCGGCGTCCAGGCCATGAAGCGGATGAAGCATCCGGCCTTCGACGACAGCTTTCATGTGCCGACCAACAACCGGATCGACGCACCGCTGGTGGTGGGCTCTGCCCTGTTTGGCCTTGGCTGGGGCATCGGTGGCTTCTGCCCGGGACCGGCCATTGCCGCCCTGATGATCGGCCTGCCGGAGACGGTCGTCTTCGTCGTCGCCATGCTGGTCGGGATGACCCTGCATGACCGGGTGTGGAGCAAACGGCCGTGACTTACTCGATCCTATCGGCAGTGGCGTCGGGCGGCCTGGTCGGCTTCCTGCTCGGCCTGCTCGGCGGCGGCGGCTCGATCATCGCCACGCCTTTGCTTCTCTATGTCGTCGGCGTGGCCCAGCCGCATGTGGCCATCGGCACGGGCGCTCTCGCTGTCTCGGTCAACGCTTTCGCCAATTTCGCCAGCCATGCGGCCAAGGGGCACGTCTGGTGGAGATGTGCAGCCGTGTTTTCCGTCCTCGGCGCCATCGGTGCGCTTGGCGGCTCGAGCCTCGGCAAGGCCATGGACGGCGATCGGCTGGTCTTCTTCTTCGCCATCCTGATGGCCGTCGTCGGCGTCCTCATGATGCGACCGAAGAAGCCCGTCGAGGTGGAATGCCGGCCTGTCGATCTGAAGATGTGTCTTGCCACCGCCGCCGTGGCGCTGGCGGCCGGTGCCGCCTCCGGTTTCTTCGGCATCGGCGGCGGCTTCCTGATCGTGCCGGGTCTGATGCTGGCGACAGGCATGCCGATGATCAATGCCGTCGGCACCTCGCTTCTCTCCGTCGGCACCTTCGGGCTTGCCACTGCTTTGAACTATGCAAGCTCCGGTCTCGTCGACTGGGTGCTGGCGGCGCAGTTCATCGGCGGCGGCGTTATCGGCGGAATTCTGGGCATGCTGCTGGCGGTCCGTCTCAGCGGCTACAAGAACATTCTCAATCGCGTGTTTGCGGGGCTGATCCTCGTCGTGTCCGGATACATGCTCTACCAGAGCTGGGGCGAGCTCTTCGCCTGACGGGGCGCTAAATATCTCCGAACCGCGGCTTGATGCGCAAGGCGCGCAGCGCATTCAGAATGACGGCCACGTCGATGACCTCCTGGAGAAGCGCCCCCTGCACGGGGGTGAGATAACCGAGCGCTGCGGCAATCATGCCGGCAACCGACAGTCCGATGCCGGCTGCCACGCTTTGCATGGCGATCTGCCGGGCCCTTTGCGCGATCTCGATCCCCGACAGCAGGCGATCCAGATGATCGACCAGCAGAACCACATCCGCCGCTTCGGCCGAGGCCGCAGCCCCGCGCGCGCCCATGGCGACGCCAACATCGGCTGCGGCAAGGGCCGGCGCATCGTTGACGCCGTCGCCGACCATCATCACCGGGCCGTTCTTGCGCTCGGCAAGGACCAGAAGCACCTTCTGGTCCGGCGTCAGGTCGGCGCGCACGCCGTCGAGGCCAAGTCCCTCCGTCACGGCCTCGGCGACGGCCCGCCGGTCGCCGGTCGCGAGCAGGATGCGCGCAACCCCCAGCCGCCGCAGCCCTGCCAGCAGATCACCGGTGCCTGCGCGAAGGGCGTCGGACATCACCAGACGACCCTGGAGTTTTCCGTCGATCGCAACGGCTACGATGACCGAGCCTGCGTCGCGCGCCTGGCTTTCGATCTCGCTCGTGCCGATCTGCGCTGCCACGAAGCCGGCCCCGCCGACAACGATCTTGCGGTCGCCGACCATTCCTGCAAGCCCTTCGCCGGGCGTCTCGACCACGTGGTCAGGGAGGGGCAGGGGTATGCCTTTCGCCTTGGCTGCGGCGACAATCGCCTGCGCCATCGGGTGCTTCGATGCCTGCTCCAGGGCGGCGGCGAGGGCGACGATGTCGTCGGCGGGCATGTCGCCTGACGTCTCGACGGAGACGATCTGTGGCCGTCCGTCGGTCAGGGTGCCGGTCTTGTCGAGGATCAGTGTCCGGATCTGCGCCAGCGACTCCAGCGGCCTGGCACCCTTGATCAGGACCCCGAAATGGGCCGCACGCGACAGTCCCGCCACCAGCGCGACCGGAACCGCCAGGATCAGCGGACAGGGCGTCGCCACCACCAGCACCGCAACGGCGCGGATGGGATCGCCCGTCAACCACCAGGCAGCGGTCGCCAGGAACACCGTCAGGCCGAGAAACCAGAGCGAATAGCGATCCGCCAGACGCGACATTGGCGCCTTGGACTTCTGCGCCGCCTCCACCAGGCGGACGATCCCGGCATAGGTGCTGTCGGCGGCACGGTGCGTTGCCCTCAGATCGAAGGCCTCGCCGGCATTGGTCGAGCCGCTCATCACCTCCATGCCCCGATCGCGCCCGACCGGCATGGACTCTCCCGTCAACGCTGACTGGTCGAGTAGCGCCCGGTCGCTTTCGACCGTACCGTCCACGGGAGCAACATCGCCCTGCCGGATCAGCAGAAGATCGCCCGGCAGGATGTTTTCGAGCGGGACTTCTTCGAGCGATCCGGTGCCGTGCCGTGTCGCCGTCCGCGGCACGCGCGACAGAAGATCGCTCATTTCGCGCCGGGCACGGCCTTCCGCGTAGCTCTCAAGGAAAGTGCCGCCGGAATACATCACAGCGACAACGGCGGCCGCAAGCGCTTCGCCGAAAAACAGCGCCGCCGACATGGAAAGGGCTGCCACGATGTCGAGGCCGACCTCGCCCTTCGACAGGCTGCGGACGATCTCGACCACGAGCGCTGCCAGGACCGGGATCACGCCGGCCGCCCAGGCCATGGCCGCCAGATCGCTCCCGGCTGCCATCAATGCGAGGCCGGACACCAGGCCGGCCAGCGCAACAGCCAGCAAAGCGATGTTGAGGCGGCTGTGCGACAATGGGGTCATCATGTCTTTGGCCAAGGTCTATCCACCGGCGGATGCCCTGAGGCTGGCGGCAAGCACTCCCTTCCCCTCCGCCTCGGCCACCTTCTGCTTGACGGCGACGAAGCTATCGGGGCTGACGGAGATGCTGTCGATGCCGCAATCAACCAGGAATTTCGCAAAATCCGGGTGGTCGCTCGGCGCCTGGCCGCAAATGCCGATCTTTGCGCCGGCCTTGCCGGCCTCGGTGATCACGCTGCGGATCATCCACTTCACCGCATCGTCCTGCTCGTCGAAGAGTTCGGCGAGATCGCCGGAGTCGCGGTCGACCCCCAGTGTCAGCTGGGTCAGGTCGTTCGAGCCGATCGAGAAGCCGTCGAAGTGCTCCGCGAACTGCTTGGCCAGGATGACGTTCGACGGGATTTCGCACATGACGTAGACCTGCAGGCCGTCCTCTCCGCGCCGTAAGCCGTTCTCCGCCATCACCTGCAGCACCTTCTGCGCCTCCGAGACGGAACGGCAGAAGGGGATCATGATGATCACGTTGCGGAAGCCGAGCTCGTTGCGGAGCTTGCGGATCGCCCGGCATTCGAGCGCAAAGCCTTCGCGGTAGCGCGGGGAATAATAGCGCGACGCGCCGCGAAAACCGATCATCGGGTTTTCCTCGTCCGGCTCGAATTCGGCGCCGCCGAGCAGTCCGGCATATTCGTTCGTCTTGAAATCGCTCATCCGCACGATCACCGGCTTCGGATAAAGCGTTGCGGCGATGCGCGAGAGCCCCTCGGCCAGCTGGTCGACGAAAAAGGCCGGCTTGTCCTGATAGCCGGCGGTGATCGCGGCGATCTCCTGCTTGGCCGCCTCGTCCTTCAGCCTGTCGAAGTGGACGAGCGCCATCGGATGGATGCGGATGGCATTGCTGATGACGAACTCCATGCGCGCCAGTCCGACGCCATCGGCCGGCAGCTTCCACCAGCGGAAGGCCGCGCCGGGGTTGCCGATGTTCAGCATGACCTTCGTCTTCGTCTCCGGCACGTCGTCCATGTTCAGCGTCTCGACGGCGTAGTCTGCCACCCCTTCGTAGACCTGTCCCTCATCGCCTTCGGCGCAGGAGACGGTAATCTCCTGTCCCGTGTGCAGGAGATGTGTCGCATTGCCGGTGCCGACGATCGCCGGCAGGCCGAGTTCGCGGCTGACGATGGCGGCATGCGAGGTGCGCCCGCCATGGTCGGTGACGATGGCGGCTGCCCGTTTCATGATCGGCACCCAATCCGGATCGGTCGTCGAGGTGACGAGGATCGAGCCGTCGATGAACTGGTCGATGTCCTTTGCCGAGTCGATCAGGCAAACGGTTCCGGAGATGATTGCATCGCCGATCGACAGGCCGCTGACGAGCGTCTTGCCCTTGCTCTTGATCCGGTAGGACTTGAAGACGGCGGCCTCGCGGTTCGATTGCACCGTCTCCGGCCGCGCTTGTACGATGAACAGCCGCCCAGTATCGCCGTCACGCGCCCACTCCATGTCCATGGCGCAACCATAATGGTGCTCGATGGTCACGGCCCAGCGGGCCAGCTTCAGGATCTCGTCGTCGCGCAACACCAGCGCCGCCCGCTCCGCCTTCGAGGTCGGCACGTTCCGTGTCGGCTGGTCCTGCGTGCCATAGATCATCTTGATCGCCTTGGCGCCGCGCTTGCGGGCGATGATCGGGCGAAGCGAGGGGTCGCCGAGAAGCGGCTTGAAGACCTGGTATTCGTCCGGATCGACGGTGCCCTGCACGACGTTTTCACCCAATCCCCAGGCCGCATTGATGAGCACGACCTTGTCGAAACCCGTTTCGGTGTCGATCGAGAACATCACCCCCGATCCGCCGATGTCGGACCGTACCATCTGCTGCACGCCGATCGATAGCGCGACCTTCATGTGGTCGAAGCCTTTCGTTTGGCGGTAGGAGATGGCGCGATCGGTGAAGAGCGAGGCGTAGCAGCGCCGGCAGGCGTCGAGCAGCGATGCTTCGCCGGCGATGTTGAGATAGGTTTCCTGCTGGCCGGCGAAGCTCGCGTCCGGCAGGTCCTCGGCCGTGGCGCTGGAGCGCACCGCGACGCTGGCATTGTCGCGGCCGGCGCGCTTCGATAGCTCATGATAGGTCTTGAGGATCGCGTCTGCGGTCGCTTTCGGCCATTCGCCGTGGAGGAAGAGCTTGCGGATGGCCTCGCCGGTTTCCGGAAGGCTGGCCTTGCCGCTGGTCCATTTGCCGATCAGCTCGGTCATTGCCGCCCGGATGCCGTTTTCGTCCACGTAGTTCCAATAGGCATCCGCAGTGGTGGCAAAGCCGGCCGGAACGTCCACGCCCTGCTGGCCAAGCGTCTGGATCATTTCTCCAAGCGAGGAATTCTTGCCGCCCACCTTGGCAACGTCGACGCGTCTCAGGTCTTCGAACCAGACGACGGGTGAAGATGCATCACTCATTGCTGACCTCCATAGGCAAGCGGTTCGCCGAATGCGGTTGCTTGCGATGACGTGAGGCTAATTGCAGTGCGCGTCCGCAACCTTGATCCTTGTCAAGGTGACGGCGCTGTCTCTGTCACACCTTGCACCGTGTAAGGACAAGGAGAAGCACCATGATACCCAGGAGACGGACGGCGATTGCGGGCGAAGTCGGGCCGACACATGTCCGGTTTGCCCTCATCGACATGGACGAACTGCGCCTTGATCACTTCGTCAATTTCCGGTGCGGCGACTTCACGTCGATCGAACAGGCACTGGCCTCCTATCTGCGCTCGCTGCCGGCGCATCCAGATGTTCTGAGCCTTGCCGTCGCAGGCACCGTCGACAACGACCGCGCCTCCGTCCTGGGCAGCGGCTGGCACTTTACACGCCGGCACCTGGAGAGTGCAATGTCCATGCGGCATGTGACCCTGATCCGGGACATCTCGGCCATGGCGCTCGCTCTGCCGTTGCTGGAGCCGCACGAGATCGAGCAGGTCGGCGGCGAGGCGCCCTTCATAGACAGGCCAAAGATCGTCATGAGCTTTGGGCATTTTCTGGAAGCAGCCACGATCATTCCCGTCGATGATGGCTGGATGGCCCTTGCCGGGGCCGCCGGAGAGATGTCCCTTGGCGGGGTCGACGCAGACGAGATTGAGCTCCTGAAGCATGCCGGGGCTGACGGACCGATGTCGGCAGGCAACCTGCTGTCGAGCGAGGCTCTTCAAAAGCTCTACCTCCACCTGCTGAGCCGCAAGGGAAGAGTGGCGGACGGCGATCCCCACGACAGCCTGGCCACCGGACTTGCCAAGCAGGATGCGGTTGCAGTGGAGGCATCGCAGATCTTTTCCGCCTGGATCGGCCGGCGGATTGGCGATCTTGCCCTTCTCACCGGAGCCGAAGGCGGTGCTTACCTCGTTTCTGACGAGGGCAGGTACGGGCTCGACGTGCTCTCGCCGCACGCCCTGCGCCAGGGCTTCGAGGCCGGCCGCACCGGCTCCGGCCTCGCCAGGCTCCCGCTGTTCCTGGCCCGTTCGACAACGGCGGTGCTGCGCGGTGCCGCTCTCGCAATCCAGTTTGACGAAGATCATGGCGGCGGGCAGCCGGCTGCTTAGTCTTCAAGACAGAAAGAAGAAGGAACAGTATCATGACATTCAAGACGATTTTGGCGGTTGTCGGCAGCGATGGCGCAAAAGGCGATCTTTCTCCTGCGCTGCAGGCAGCATCGGAAATCGGAGCGCATCTGACGGTCATCGTCGCAGGCATAGCGACCGCTCCCACTATCGGCGACTATCCCGTCGGCATCGGCTGGATCGAGCAGCGCGACAGCGACATGAAGGCGCTTCAGGCGGTTCGCGACGAGGTCCTCGAACGCTGCCGAGCGGAGGGTATCTCCTGCGATGTCGATCTCGCCTATGCGGAGCGCGCTTTCCTCGAAGAAATCCTGTTCCAGAGGACGCTCTACTGCGATGTCGTTGTGATCGGGAAGGGCGTTATCCAGTCCGCCGACCTGGCGCGTTCGGTGCTCGACGCCGCGGTCTTCCAGGCGCATCGTCCGCTCGTCCTCATCCCGGCCAGCGGTAAGGTGAGCTTCCACCCGAAGCGGGTTCTCCTGGCCTGGAATTCGAAACTGGAGGCTGCGCGTGCTGCCCGCGAATCGCTCGAGATGCTGATCGGCGCCGAGCAGGTGAATGTCACCCTCGTCGATCCGGATGGCTTCTCCGGACGCAATGGCGAAGAGCCGGGCGCCGATGTCGCGGCCTATCTTGCACGGCACGGAGTAAAGGTGATCGTGGACCAGCTTCCCAGCGCCGGTCGCCCGGTCAAGACGGTGCTTCAACAGCACGCGCTCGACATAGACGCCGATCTGCTGGTGATGGGGGCTTATGGACACTCGAGAATGCGCCAGCGCATTTTTGGCGGCGTGACGACGTCCATCATGGAAGAGGCGCAGCTACCGGTCCTGCTTGCCCGCTAGCGGCTTCTGCGCTTCTGGTTCCAGACCTCGGAAAGGACGGTCCGCAATGATTATGGAAGATCAGAGTGCCGTCATCGCCTTCCTTTCTGCCCCTACAACCTATGGCCTCGGCGAGCCTGTCGAGGTCATCCGCACGCATATCTCCGAGGTCTTCCTCGCGGGAGGACGCGCCTACAAGATGAAGCGGGCGGTCAAGCTCCCTTATGTCGACTTTTCGACCATCGAGCGTCGCCTTGAGGCCTGCCAGGATGAGGTGTCGCTCAACAGCCTGACGGCGCCCGATCTCTACCTCGGCATACGCCGGATCACCCGCGACAGCGATGGCCGTCTGGCGTTTGACGGGGCGGGGGACCTCGTCGAGGTCGTGGTGGAGATGGTCCGCTTCGCGCAGGAAGCGCTGTTCGACCGGATGGCGATGGACGGCGGATTGACGCTTCCGCTCATGACGGAGACGGCCCGTGCCATTGCGAGGTTTCATCGCTCCGCGCCTGTGATTTCCTCGGGCACGGGATCGGACAACATGGCCAATGTGCTGGCCATCAATGAGGCGGGCTTCCGGACGAGCCAGATCTTCACCACCGATGAGGTCTCCCGGATCGCCGCAGTTTTTCGCAGCCGTCTTGATGAACATGCAGAGGTGCTGGACCGTCGCTCGGATGCCGGCCGGATCCGGCGCTGCCACGGTGATCTCCATCTGCGTAACATCTGTCTCATGCAGGGAGAGCCCCGGCTCTTCGACTGCATCGAGTTCAACCTGCAGATTGCCACCACCGACGTCCTCTACGACCTTGCCTTCCTGCTGATGGACCTCTGGCACCGCGGTGACCGGATGCGCGCCAACTGGGTGATGAACCGATATCTCGACGAGGCACAGGATGAGGACGGCTTCTGCCTCTTGCCGTTCTTCATGGCGACGCGGGCAGCCGTGCGCGCCCATGTGACGGCGACCCAGGCCTCCGAGGCGGAAGGCGAGGCGGCGTCCTCCCTCGCGACAGAGGCCCGGTCCTACTATGAGTTGGCGCTCACGCTTCTGCAGAAGGCACCGGCGCGGCTTGTGGCCATCGGCGGCCTGAGCGGCTCCGGCAAGTCGAGCCTCGCGGATGCGTTCGCCCCGGTGCTCGGTGTGGCCCCCGGTGCCCGGATCATCGAGAGCGACCGTATCCGCAAGGCCCTGCACGACGTGCCTGCCGAAACGCGGCTGCCGCCCGCGGCCTACCGGCCGGAAATCTCGAAGAAGGTCTATGCCGAGATGGCCTGGCGTGCGGCCGTCATTCTCGGACAGGGCGGGTGTGCGGTGGTCGATGCCGTCTTCGAGCGGCATGACGATCGGCAGCAGGTCGAACGGGCGGCGGCCGAAGCCGGTACTCCCTTTCTCGGTGCATGGCTGGAGGCAGAGCCGCTGCTGCTCTGGGAGCGTGTCTCCAGCCGTTCCGGAGGCGCCTCCGACGCCAACACCGAAATTCTCGCCCAGCAGCTGGAGCGAAGGCCGAGAGATGTCGGTTGGCGCCAGCTCGATGCGGGCAGGGCGATTGACGAGAACGTCGCTCTTCTTCTGAGTCTTACCCATTGAACGGCCTGTGTCGCATGGGATGAAGGCCTTACCTCGGGAGAGAGCGGCGTTACTGATTTCTCTCAGGGCGCTGGCGCGGGAAAGACGCGTCCCTCGAACAGCTTGCGGGCGGTCCGCAGGGTGCCGATGCCTGCGATCT
>JOKI01000024.1 GCA_000722615.1 Pseudorhizobium pelagicum
CGAGGTGCCGCAGCCCGCTGACTTCGGCTGCGACCACACCATATCCATCTGTGACCCGCTCGAGCCGTTCGATAATCCTTTCCGAATATTCGCCCGGAAGTCGGTGAAACATCGTCAGGTGAGCGCACAGAACATTGCGATCCGGCGGAAAATGCGCCTCTCGAAGGCGATCGAACGGTTCGATATCATTTTCTGCGAGCCTCGCAGTCAAAATGAGCGGGTGACGGGTTTTCAAGCTGCAATCCTGGCTTTGGTCCGGTGTCCGGCCAAACCGTGAGTGGGATGGGAAACCGGATCCGACTGTCTATGGCGCCGAGAGCAGGGATCAGCAGGGGACTTTTCGGCGATCTTATATGTGGCTCGCGCCCCGTCGTCTCACCACTTTAGCGCCAAGGCCGCCGTTCGGCGACTGTCAGTCATGCGTCTGGTTGAACGCATCGTAAAGACCGTCTCCACGCAGGCTGGAAGCGCAGAACGATTATGAGAATGGCAAGCCGGCGGAGATTGGTGTCCAGGGGCGTCCAGCATGCACTGGCGCGCGAGGTCAGGCATACTGCCGGACACGCCGGTTTGCCGGCAACGCTGCAGTCCGGTCGACAAGATCTCTCACGACGGGCACTGGCTAGTGCTATGGCAAGAAGCAGATACATTTGTGCAAAAGTTTGCGCAAATGTATTGCGCGGCTCCAGTCGCCGTCGTAAGGTTCAGGTGCTCCGGGAGGAGGGCGGCATGTCGTGCCGCGGGACCAGTCTTTGGTCAGATAGATCGTTACAAGGGAGGGAAAGAAATATGCCTTGGAATCTAAGGAGGTTGCTCGCGGGTCTGATCGTCTGTGGGACAGCATCTAGTCCTGCATTCGCCGTCGATGTGGTTATGGGCCGCTCCACGCCGCAGTCGGTTCTTGATCCGCATTACACCGTACAGCCTACCGGCGTCGCAATCGCGCCCGACATCTTCGATCGCTTGGTCCGTTTTCGCCTTGATCTTCAGCTTGAGCCGGGTCTGGCGCTTTCCTGGAAGCCGGTCGATGATCTTACCTGGGAGCTAAAGCTGCGCCCGGAGGTGTCCTTTCACGATGGCTCCGCCTTTGACGCCGAGGATGTGGCTGCATCCATCCGGCGCGCCGGGTCGATGCCCGAGAGCCCGTCGCCGATGTCGGTAAACGTTGGTGCCGTTGACGATGTCGACGTGGTCGATCCCCTTACGGTCCGCATCAAGACGACAGTGCCGACTCCGTTGCTGATGGATCAGATCGGGCAGGTCTTCATCATTCCCTCCGAGTACGCAGAAGCGACCACTGCCGATTTCAACAGCGGTAAAGCTATGATCGGCACAGGGCCCTACAAGTTCGTGTCTTGGGTGCCCAATGAGCGGGTGGAGGTTGCTCGTTTCGATGGCTGGTGGGGCGGCGAGCCTGAATTCGAGAAGGCCACCATGCAGTTTATCACGGAGCCATCCTCTCGCGTGGCGGCGCTCCTCTCAGGACAGGTCGACGTCATTGACGCCGTACCACCCGCCGATGTGCAGACGCTCGAGGCTAATCCCGATGTCGACGTATTTTCGATCCCGTCTGTGCGTCTGCTCTATCTGCATCTCGACTTGAAAAACGATAACAGCCCCTTTGTCACCGACAAGAACGGTGACCCGCTGTCGACAAACCCGCTGAAGGACGCGCGCGTTCGCAAGGCCCTATCTCTGCTGATCGACCGGCAGGCGATCACGGATCGGATACTTGGCGGAGGTGCGGCTCCCGCCGGGCAGGTGGCGGTCAAAGGGCAGGGGGGATTTTCAGAAAGCCTCGTTCCCGATCCGTTTGATCCTGAACGCGCCAGAGCCTTGCTGGCTGAAGCTGGTTATCCGGACGGGTTCGGGTTGACACTGCACTGCGCTGTGGATCGTGACGTCAATTCGCCACAGGCGCTTCAGGCAGTGGCGCAGATGTTTGCTCGTGGCGGGATCAAAGTGAATGCTGTCGATTGCCAGCCCTACAGTGTCTATTCGGGCGCTGCGACCCAGGGAAAATACTCCGTGTTCCTCTGGGGGCGCAATGACTCCGTCTCCGACGTCACGCTCAACTTGCGCAACGGCTATATGACGTTCGACAAGGAAAGTGGCTTTGGATCGTTCAACCGGGGACGGTACTCCAATCCTGACTTCGATGGCCTTGTGAAGCAGGCACTGCAGGAATTCGACCAGGAGAAGCGCTATGGGCTTCTCCGTCAAGCGAGCGAGGTCATGTTGAACGATACCGCGGTGATCCCGGTCTACTTCCTTAACGCCAGCTGGGCTGCGCGCGAAGGCTTCAGCTACGATGCCAACATGGCCGTCAACACCGGCCTGCAATACGTACACTACACCGGCAATAACTGATCGCGGGTAGGGCGCCGGGGCGTGTCACCCGGCGCCGTAGCGTTCAAGGGAGAAGATGTCATGGCAACTTGGCTGCTGCGTAGGATGTTCCAGGCCGCCTTGGTCATCCTGGCGATGACCGTGCTAGTTTTCGTCGGCGTCAACGTAATCGGCAATCCTGTCGACATCATGATTTCGCCAGATGCAACCCAGGAGGTGCGTCAGCGCGCTATCGAGGCCCTTGGTTTCGACCAGCCATTATGGCGCCAATACCTGACGTTCTTAGGAAACGCCGTAACTGGCGATATCGGCAAAAGCTATGTCTTCAACCAGCCGGCACTTGATGTCATCCTACAGCGACTTCCCGCGACACTGGAACTCGCGGTCTCAGCTTTGCTGCTATCAATCCTGATCGGATTGCCGCTGGGGCTGCTGGCCGGGTTCCGCCCGGATCATCCTACATCGCGCGCCATCATGGCCGGGAGCATCTTTGGCTTCTCGCTCCCAAGCTTTTGGGTGGGCCTGATGCTGATCATGACTTTCTCTGTCTATCTCGGCTGGCTGCCGAGTATAGGCAGAGGTCAGACCGTCTCAGTGCTTGGGATTGAGGTGTCGTTCCTGACCCTTGACGGTCTGAAACACCTAGCACTGCCCGCGCTTAACCTGGCGCTCTACCAGATTTCGATGGTTCTCCGGCTGACCCGTGCGGGTGTACGCGAGACGCTGCACCAGGATTTCATCAAGTTCGCACGCGCGAAAGGACTGCGCCCGCGCCGCATTGTCTTTGTGCACGTGCTCAAGAACATTCTTATTCCCATCGTAACGGTTGTCGGCCTTGGCTTTGGTCACACCGTTGCCTTCTCCGTGGTCACCGAAACCGTCTTCGCCTGGCCGGGCATGGGCAAGCTGATCATCGACGCCATCAACGTCCTCGATCGCCCGATCATCGTCGCCTACCTGATGATGATCGTGGTGCTGTTCGTCGTGATCAACCTCCTGGTGGATCTTACCTACACGCTGCTCGATCCCCGTATCCGGCTGGAGACTCAGGAATGACCAACCTCACAGATTCGGCGCCGGTTCGTGAGTGCGAGCCTTCGCTTTTCCGCTTATTTGTCGCCGATTTCATCCGCTCCCGCGTGGCGCTGCTCGGACTGGTTGTCTTTACGATAATCATCCTTGCTACGGTTTTCGCGCCGCTGATAACCCCGCAGGACCCCTATGATCTGATGCAACTCGACATCATGGATGGCAGACTGCCGCCGGGAAGCAGTAACTTCGACGGCTCCACAACGTATATTCTCGGCACGGACGACCAGGGCCGCGATATGTTTTCAGGCATCCTCTATGGTTTGAGGACCTCCCTCATCGTCGGCGTCGGATCGGCGCTACTAGCTGCGCTGGTGGGAACCTTGCTCGGGCTCGTTGCCGCCTATGTCGGGGGGCGCTTTGAGACCTTCGTTATGCGCCTGGTGGACTTGCAGCTTTCGTTTCCAACCATTCTCACGGCGCTGATGATCCTTGCTGTCCTCGGCAAAAGTGTCCTTAACGTGGTTCTGGCCTTGGTCATTGTGGAGTGGGCCACCTATGCCCGTACAGCCCGGGCTGCGGCACTGGCAGAGCGGAGGCGCGACTACATCGTTGCCGCGGAGACGCTCGCCATCCCCTCCTGGAGGATACTGCTGCGGCACCTCTTACCCAACTGCCTGCCGTCCCTGATCGTGGTCGCCACCATCCAGATTGCAAGCGCCATCGCTCTTGAAGCGACCTTGTCCTTCCTTGGGATCGGCGTTCCCATCACCGAGCCCTCGCTCGGGCTGCTGATCGCCAATGGCTATAAGTACATGCTGGCCGGAGACTATTGGGTGAGCCTTTTTCCCGGTGTCGCACTGCTTGTCGTCATCGTATCGATCAATCTTGTCGGCGATCACCTGCGCGACATCCTCAACCCGAAGAACAAGTCATGAAAACCATACTCGACGTCTGCGATCTCTGCACCAGCTTTGGCCCGGTTCGCGCCGTGGACCGGGTATCGTTCAGCCTCAGATCGGGAGAGGTGCTTGGTCTGGTCGGGGAATCAGGCTCGGGCAAGTCAGTCACCGGGTTCTCTGTCATTCGACTGCTCGATCAGCCTGGTCACATCTCTGGAGGCCGTATCCTGTTCCACGGGCGTGACCTGGCTTCGGAAACCGAAGAAGGCATGCGCCAGCTACGCGGGAACCGGATAGCCATGATCTTTCAGGATCCGATGATGACATTGAACCCGGTTCTGCACATCGATACGCAGATGGTGGAAGCCGTCCGCGCTCACCAGAAGGTGGGCGTCGCGGAAGCCCGACGACAAGCACGGGACGCTCTGGGCGCGGTTGGAATACCATCGCCGGAGGAGCGCCTTGCTGCCTATCCCCACCAGTTCTCTGGCGGCATGCGCCAGCGCGTTGCCATCGCCATCGCCTTGCTGCACAACCCTGATGTGATTATAGCCGACGAGCCTACAACGGCGCTCGACGTGACCATACAGGCCCAGATCCTCTCGGAGGTGCAGCGCCTGGTCAGGGAGCGTAACACGTCTCTGATCTGGATCACCCATGATCTGTCCGTCGTCGCCGGACTCGCGGACCGGGTAGCGGTGATGTATTCGGGACGCATCGTTGAGCACGGTCCGACGGATCCTGTCCTCGACCATGCCCTGCACCCGTATACACACGGTCTGATCGGCAGTGTGCCGAGCCGCAATCGACGAGGTCAGCGTTTGGCCCAAATCCCCGGCACGACGATGAGTATCGACCGCCGTCCTCCGGGCTGCCCCTTCCACACCCGGTGTGCCCGTGCCCAGGACGTCTGCCGCACCGAGCCGCCGCCGGTGAGCCGCGGAGCGGAACACACCGCGCTCTGCTTCTTTCCGATGGAAGAGGCCGCCCGGCTGGAGGTGGTGCAATGACCTCTGTTCCTCTGCTTGAGATACAGGACCTGGGGAAGACCTTTACCCGCAAGCTTGATGCCGCTGGGCACCTTGCCGTGCGTTTGGGGCTAGCGCGTGCGCCAGCGTCCGTGCGCGCCGTTGACAACGTTTCGCTGCAGATCAGGCGGGGTGAAGTCTATGGGCTCGTCGGCGAGTCCGGCTGTGGCAAATCCACGTTGGGTCGTATGATCGCCGGCATCATCCATCCGTCGCACGGTAGCATCTCCTATAAGGGGCAGCCCATCGATCGACTGCAACCTTCGGAATTGCGCGAGCGACGCCTCAAAATGCAGATGATCTTCCAGGACCCTTATTCGAGCCTCAACCCGCGCATGCGGGTCAAGGACATCATCGGCGAAGCGCCCCAGGTTCACGGGCTGGTGGAGGGACCAATTGACACCTTTGTGTCGGCGCAGATGGAGCGGGCAGGGCTTGATCCGACATTCCAGCGGCGTTACCCCCACCAGTTCTCGGGAGGGCAGCGCCAGCGCATCGGCATCGCCAGGGCTCTGGCCGTCAGTCCGGAATTCCTGATCTGTGACGAGGCAGTGGCGGCGCTCGACGTGTCGATTCAGGCGCAGATCATCAACCTGTTCATGGACCTGCGCGATCAGCTGGGATTGACGTATCTGTTTATCAGCCATGACCTCGGGGTGGTTGAGCACGTCGCCGACCGTGTCGCGATCATGTATCTGGGGCGGGTCGTGGAAGAGGCCTCCGTTGACGAGATCTTCTCACGAGCACAGCATCCATACACCCGCGCGCTCTTGGCCGAAGTGCCGCGGCTCGAGGCGCGTAAGCGCCGGTTTGCAGCGCTTAAGGGCGAGCTACCGAGCCCGCTGGATCCGCCTGCGGGATGCCACTTTCATCCGCGTTGCCCTTTCGCCATGCCTCGCTGTCGCGTTGAGGCGCCTGCTCTCCAGACGATCGCTCCCGGTCACACCAGCGCCTGCCATCTCAACGACGGAGATGTATAACCAATGCGCCTCTATGAGACGGAAGTACGTGCAACGGGTCGAGGCGCTCCCGAACGACCGACGCCCATCGATCCGGTGGCCGTGATGTTGCCGATGCGCGACGGCGTCCGATTGGCCACTGACATCTATCTATCCCCCAACCAGCCACGCCTGCCGGTCGTATTGCACCGGACCCCCTATGGCCGCCGCAGCACCAGCGCTTCGGAAGCCAGCCAGCAGGATCCAGTGCCACTGTCACCAGGTGAACTGGCAAGGCTATTTGCCGATCGCGGTTATGTACTGGTTGTTCAGGACTGCCGTGGCCGGCACGATTCCGAAGGAGAATTCGTCAAATATATCTCGGATCGGGAGGATGGCTATGACGTTTGCGAATGGCTTGTTGCACAGCCCTGGTGTGACGGTCGCATCTGCACCATAGGACTTTCCTATGATGCGCACTTGCAGGCATCTGCCGGGTGCCTGGATCCGCCAGGCCTCGTTGCGCAGGTATTGGACTGCGGTGGGTTGTGGAACACGTGGAAGACTGGGACCAGGCATTACGGTGTGTTCGAGCTGAAGCAGGCCACCTGGGCCATGCGCAACGCCATCACCTCGCCTGAGGCCGCAAGCGACCCTGTGATGCGTTCAGCCCTGGAGGCCGAGGATCTCGGAGCATGGTTGAAGCGCTTGCCATGGCGCCGGGGACACTCACCACTGCGACACCATCCTGCTTACGAAAATGCTCTCTTCGAGCAGTGGGAGCATGGCCCGTTAAGCGACCATTGGCGCATGCTCGGCATTTGGACCGAAGGCTGGCACGCTAGCTACAGCAAGGCATCCATCATCCACATGTCAGGCTGGTACGATCCATACGTGCTCAACGTCACTGAGAACTATCTGGGCCTCAAGGCGGCGGGCCGTGGACCGCAGCGGTTGATTCTTGGTGCGTTCACCCATGGGCGGCGCAGCCAGACATGGGCTGGTGATGTCGAATTCGGTCCCTCAGCGCCTCTCGACAGCTGGGCGGGAGATTGGAACCAGCTTCGGCTGAACTTCTTTGACACGGTGACACGGGGTACCGTCAGCAGGCTAGCGCCGGTCAATCTTTTCCTGATGGGCGGCGGCTCAGGTTGCCGCACTCCAGAGGGTCGCCTTGACCACGGCGGGCGCTGGGTCGAAGCGGCCGACTGGCCGCTGCCCGGCACCTGCTTCACCACGTTCTACCTGCGTGAAACCGGTGCTTTGACGCAAACGCCACCCTCCCCGGATGAAACGGCGCTGAGCTTCGACTTCGATCCCGCCAATCCCGTTCCCACAATCGGCGGCAACTTGGCAAGCTTGCAACCCTTCGCCGAACCGGGTGGCTTTGATCAGGCAGAGATCCCAACAACATTCGGATCGGTACCGCCCCACTTGCCGTTGGCTTCGCGTGCCGATGTGTTGGTGTTCCAGACCGAACCATTGGACGAAAAAGTTGATATTGCCGGGCCAATCAGCGTCGTGCTTCATGTCTCGACGGATGGCCCGGATACCGATTTCACCGCCAAGCTGGTGGATGTCTATCCGTCCTCTGCCGACTATCCCGGAGGTTATGCTCTCAACCTCACTGACGGTATTGTCAGACTGCGCTACGTTCCCGATCCGGAGCAGGAAATCTTTAGGAGGCCAGGCGAGGTGGTACGAGTGGAAATCGTCATACCGCCCGTGGCCAATAGCTTCCTGCCCGGACATCGGATACGGCTGGACATTTCCTCGAGCAACTTCCCCAAATACGAGGTAAATAGCAACACCGGTGAACCGGAGGGCAGAGTGCGGCGGCGAAGGTGCGCAGTAAATACCGTTCACTTGCGGGCCGGCCAAGTTAGTCAGCTCGTCCTGCCGTTGATCAACGTACCCTAAGGAGCGAGCATGGATCAGGAGCTAGCGAGACAGACAGGTCCGGCCGCCGAAGAGAGTGAACCACTGCTGGAGAGAATGAGGCGCGATATTACCTCGAGCCAGTTCCGACGAGGAGAGTGGCTTCGGCTCGCCGACCTGGAGCAGCGTTACGGCGCTACGCGTAATGAGGTGCGTAAGGCATTGGCGGCACTTGCCGCAATGCGCACGCTAGAGCATGTCGCCAACTACGGCTATCGCGTCCAAGTCATTGATAGCCGGCGCGAGCAAGACAGTCGCACCGCTCGCTTCGTCCTCGAATGCGCCGGTGCTGAGCTGCTTGTGGAGCGCGTGACGCCGTCCGAGATCGCGTTGCTCCGTGGGCTGGCAGAAGCATTTCAGGATCGCGTTGAGAATGGGACTTTGAGTGAAATTGATGACGCTAATCATGCCTTCCATCGCGAGATGATCGAGTTGTGTGGAAACTCAGTGATCTCCGAGCTGGTGAACGATTTGCGCGATCGCGTGCGACCGTCAGTGCGCACGCCTTGGTCCACGCACAAAGGGATTCTCGAAAGTGCTTCCGAGCACTACCATATGGTGGATGCAATCGCTGCGCGTGACGTTGGAAAACTCAAGGAGATACTGCGAAAGCATATGTTCAAGTGGAGCCGAACCTGAACGGGTCACGGCGTACCAATCCCAACCGCAGTTGCTTCTCTGTCGGCATCCAGAATTCGCGCCAACGCGGATCTGGTGGAGGGAAGGCGCTGTGTGCAGCGGTCGTAGTGTGAGCGGATTTCGGCTTTTGATGCTGCGCCGAGACCGGTAATTTCTCTGGGGCCGGACACGGGTTGTTAGGTCAGTGCAGTCCATCAGCATCGCTTTGTTCGGAGAGGCAGCGATGGCGGTGGAATGGACTATCACGATCGAGGGGAAGAACGAGTTCGGCGACGTTTGCAGGAAGGCCGTTCGTATCGACAAGAGTTGGGAACGTCTATGCGACGGCGGCATTGGCCTGTCGATTGAGGACAGCAAGACGATCATGATGGCGCTGCAAAGCGCAGTCGTAGCCCATGAGGCAGAGACCTACTCCCTCTTCCGTCGGGTCTGCCCGGATTGCCACACCTTCCGGCCGGTTAAGGACTACACATCACGCCGGATCCGAACCGTCTTCGGCACAGTGGAGGTCCGCAATCCTCGCTGGATGCTGTGCCGGAATTGCCATCCGGGCATGGACGGCGCCTTTGCGCCGCTGAAAGAAATCTGCCCCGATCGAGCGACGCCCGAACTGTTGGAGCTGAGTGCCCGTCTGGGAAGCATGATGCCCTACCGGCAGGCATCTCGCCTTCCATGTTTCCCGGATAACCTGGTCGTCGAGCCGTTCGCCGATCCTGATGGTCCGCTTGCGCACGGTCGCGTACGTCTCGGTGGGTTCAATCGGCAGGAACTCGGCCAGCACCTTGGCTCTGCGTATCGCATTCGAGTGTCTCTAGTTCCGTGCCATGAGCAGGAAACACGAGCAACGGCGGCAAGTTGGAGGTTACTCCGCTGAAGCTTGACTCGATCTCCACGTTCTGACGAGCCAGTTCGGCAACCACGGCACGCGCATGGGTCCGGGAGAATCCCAGCTCCAGAGCACCACTGCTGATGATCGGAGCTTCGCTCCAATTCAGGATTGCGCGAAAACCTAGGCCCTTCGCGCCGATCATTCGCGCGGCGCGCGTCGGCTTATCGCTGGTATGTGCGGTCATTAATGACGCTACACCACCTCTCCGGAACGGCTGGCCGGTGTTGGCGACATAGAGGGCCTCGTGGGTCACCTCGATCAGGACCCGTCCGGATCCGCCCACCTCACTTGCGGCATCTGCCGCATTCTGAACCAACTCCAAGAGTTCGCGGCCAGCATAATCTGCGGTTGTCTGCTGCTCCGTGCGTGAATGCCCCAAAAGAAAGGCCGGCTTCTCAAGATACGCCTTGCACGTCGATTGAAGCTCAGCGTCAATGAACGCAGCCCAAGCCTCGCCTGTCATATGCTCTTCTTCGGCTCCGGCGTTCTTTTCTTGGTTTATGGGCATTGTGTGCATCCGGTCCGTTCTGCTTCAATCTTTTAGGGCGGCCCAATATGTCAGCAGGACCTAGTTGTTCATTTTCGCTATTTCAGTAGGCTAAACATCACGAACAGGACCATTAGCGGAATACCTCCTTGATCGTCTTTCTATCAGTTGGCCTGCGCCAGCTCTGGGGCCCGCTGCAATTGCCGTCTTTAACGATTCCACCAGCCACACTCGAGCTGCCGAAGAGATGGTCGCGCGAAAAGCGGTACAAGTCCGGATCAGTGTCCGGCACGAGGACGCCCTGCCGCACCAACCGGTCCCGCTCCTCGCGATCCCGTTTCACACGAGGGGAGCCTTCTCGCATCGCAGTTGACCCCTTGCGGACCAGGAAGCCGTCGCCCACCGGGCGACCATAGGCTTGAGCCTTCTGCGGACGCATTACAAACCAGTCGTTCTCGCTCATACATTTCCTCGTTCGTTTGGTGTTAATTCAGCCAATGCGCAAAGTGTGTTGACGAGGCGCATCTGTTCGACGGTGTCGCATTTCGCATCGCGCAGCCGCGGGGAGCCGAAGACGAGCGCCAGCCCCTTGGCGCGCGAGACAGCGACATTGATGCGGTTGAGCGAGAACAGGAAATCCATCCCGCGCGGCGTCTCCTCGATTGAGGAGGCGGTCATGGATACCAGACATACAGGTGCTTCCTGACCCTGGAACTTGTCGACCGTGCCGACGCGGATGGCGGCGGGCAAAGCGTCCTGCAGGGCATTAACTTGCGCATTGTAGGGCGCAACGACGATGATATCGGCGGGACGAAGGGCGCGTGTCCTCCCATCCTTGTCGGTCCAGCTTCCTGAGAGCAGATCGTTGATCGCCGCATGAATGGCAGCCACCTCCTCGGCTGCAATCTGGGCATTACCCTCATGGGCGACCGGCACCCAGAACGCGCCGGCTTCGGGGCAGCTCGCCCCACGCAGCGCCTGGACGGCGGTATCGGGATGGCTGTCGAGACGTCCTTCATAAACTTGCCGCGAAATGAACCCGCAGACATCGGGATGCATCCGGCGGGAGACCGGCAGAAAGATGCCGCGATCGGGCGGGATGGTGGCGTGCTCGCCCAGCATCCATTCGAGGCACGACAGGTTAGCCGGAGTAGGATGGGCGCCCTGAATGACCTGCGGCAATTGGCGTGGATCGCCGACCAAAACGATGTTGCGCGCGCAGCGCCCAATGGCGACCATATTGGCCAGCCCCACTTGCCCGGCTTCGTCGACGAAGAGCCAATCGAGCGCCTGCTCGTGCTCCGGCCTGGCAAAGAAGAAGGCGGTGCCGCCGATCACCTGGGCGCGGCTCCAGAGGGGATCGTCATTGGCGGTCGAGCGGGTAACCCCGGTACAGTCCTCTGGGTAGCCGTCCTCGCCGCTGCTGACTTTGTGCCCGATGCACAGGCCTGGAACGGGGTCACCATCATCTTGCGCGGCAAGGCAGCCCATGAGCACATTCCGGATAGCCTCATGGCTGTTCGAGGTCACACCAACGCGGTGGCCCTGGCGCACCAGCGCAAGGATCGCCCGTGCGATAACATAAGTCTTGCCGGTTCCGGGCGGCCCCTGGATGGGTAGCACAGTGCCGTCCATGGCGGCGATCGCTGCGATGGTGCCGGTCAAGGGATCGGCGCCATCGAGCAGATCGGCGCGCGGCCCCGTCGCAAGTCGCGGCTCGGTGCGCGCAAGCAAGTCATCGAGTGCGGTTAGACGGCGCGGGCCGCACTGATCTGCGATTGCGTCGCGTAAGGCCGCTGCAATGACGTCCGTACTGAGCGGCCAGTCGGGATGCAGCGTCAGGTGATCGGCCAGGAGATGCGCTTTGCCCGGCCCGGCCTTGATCGCAATGATCCGCTGGGAGCGGTCCAGCTCCTCGATACTGACACTGGCTGGTGGGCCATCGACAACCGGGACCGTCGCTTTGCGACCTGCGCGCAGCTTGGTCTCCTGCGGCGGAAAGCGATAGCGCCGTAGCATCGAGCGTTTGTCCGGTATGGCGGGCGCAATTGCTTCCAGACCAGCGAGCGCATCAAGATCGTCGATGAGATCGTCCTGGTCCTTACCTGCGCTGTCAAAAACCGCCCATTGAGCCGGCTTGGCCTCGCGTTTGTGGAACATGCCGAGGTTGAACAGCATGTCCTGCCGCTCCTGCGGCAGGCTGGATGCGGCAAGCATATCGCGCAAGGCTTGCGTATCGGCGTCCTCCTCGACTTCCTTGTCGCCGGCATCGGCTGCCAGAATTGGCCAGGGCACGTTGGGGCGAATGCTCACCAGCCAGTCGCGCAACTCCTCGGTCGAGACGCAGTCGATGCGATTATAGTCCTCGATCTCATCGAGAATCGGCTGCTCGCCGGTTTCACGCCAACGCTCATAGGCCACGACCGAGCCGCCGGCGGTTTTCACTTCGCCGTCGCGCACGCGGCCATAGAAGGCTTCCATCGACTTGATCGAGTAATTGGCTTCCGAGCCAATGAGCGCGCCGCGGACCACGGCGAAAAGATCGACAAAGCGCCGCTCGCGCAGCAGCCGATCGAGGAAAGCCTCACCTATTCCGTATTTTGCGGTCAGCCGCCGCAAGGCGGTGATCTCGTAGGGTGCATAGTGATAGATGCGCGCTTCGGGGTAAGCCGCAAGCCTCTCCCGGAAGAAGCCGAGGAGCTCGGCCAGAGCCCGCGGCTCGGCGACATGGTCATGCGCCCAGAAAGCCTTGAACTGGTCATCGAACCAGACGCCGTGGAGATATTCGAGCCCCCCTTCGTAATGCGGGTCGCCCTCGATATCGTAGAAGATGTCGCCCGGCTGCGGCGCAGGTAAAAGATCGAAGCCCTTGCCAGGTTCCGGCTCACGCAGCTCGAATGCCGGTGCTCCGGTCTTGCGTGCATGCTGCAAACGCGCCTGCGTCACCAGCCGCGCTCGGCTGGTCTCGGCCATGCTGCGGATCGGTTGATCGAGCCCCGCCAACCCTTCCATGGTGGTAACACCGGCAGCTTCAAGCTTCTTGACCTGGGTCCGGGTCATATTGGCCACGTTGAATAGGCTGTCCTCGGCCTGCCAATGGCTTTCGCAATGATCGCCCCAGCGACACAGCGTGCAATCGGCACAAGGGATCGGCCGGGTTAGTGCCGTATTGTCGAGGAACGCCTCGAGCCGCTGGCGCGCCATTCGGGCATAGGCCTCATAGTCGGCCAGGCGCAGGCGCGCGCGGCTGCCATCGCCCAATTCGACGTTGGCAAACTCTGGGGCTATGCCCTGCATCTGTGCCAGCAGATCCGAGTAGAGCACCAGCTGCAGGACATGTTTCGGATGCGGGCGCCGCTTGAGCTTCGTGTCAGTCACTTCGTAGCTGAAGGCTCCAAGATCGGATGGACGCTCTACACGCTCAAGAAAATCGGACCAGCCGCCCCAATTGTCGCCGAGCAGGGCCCCCTGAAAGACGATCTGCGGGCCGCTTGCCAGCGCCGCACGAGTTTCGCGCGCGTTCTTGGCCAGATCAGACCGCGCGATCTCGATGACCGAGGCGCCGGACGCTTTGAGCTTCGCCAGGTGGGCGGCTTCATGGGCGTCACCCTGCTTTTGAAGCAGAGCCGCGTCGTCGCTATCGCCGCGGGGAACCGGGCCATTGCCGCGCATGTAAGCCAGATCGAGCGTTGTCGCGTGATTACATCCCATGAACCGCATCAGATCCGACGCGGACAAGAAGATCCGGTTTCCTTCAACAGTTCGCATTGCCGCCCCCCTTAGTCGAGCGCATCCCGTGAGGAAACTTGCATCTCGACAGATTGCAGGTTCAGCCATAGCGTATGTGGGTGTCAATATCTGACATAGTCCCACGACCAGGATATGAACATGTCGTTTGCCAAGGCTCAGGATCTGATCAGGCTGGCCCGCATGGCGGCCATGCGGCGCACGGGAATAGGTCTCGATGACATCTGCGAAGAGTTCGGCGTCTCACATCGCACGGCTCAGCGCATGACCGACGCGCTGGAGACGGTATTCGCTAACGTAGAGGTGCTAGATGGGCCCGACCGTCGACGGCGCTGGCGCGTTGCTGATCCAGTCCTCGACAGGCTCCAGCCTCGCCAAGAGACCGCGGTTGAGGCGTTGGAGATCGCTAGTCGGACGGCGCGTGGTGACGGCCGAGTACGCCACGCAGCCGCGTTAGATGACCTGCGCGGCGGTTTGCTGGCGCGTCTGACACCTAAAGATGCCCTGCGCACAGAAGCCGATGTCGAGGCGGTACTCTTGGCGATGGGATCGGTCACTCGACCCGGCCCGCGCGTTAATCTGGCGCCAGCGGTGCTAGATGCAGTGATCGAGGCTCTGCGTGGCCCGTTCCGCCTGCGGCTTCGCTATGGTGGTGAGGACGCTTCCGAGCGGATCATCGAGCCGCATGGCCTGCTGCTGGGCCACCGCACTTATCTGGTGGCGCGCCAGCCGGACCGCGGTGAAGCTATGCGAAATTTTCGCATGGACCGGATTCTAAGTGCGCAGACTTTAGACGAGAGCTTCAGCTTCGCATCTGGCTTTTCGTTGCAGGAGTATGCGGCCCGCTCATTCGGAGTATACCAAGACCCAAAGCAGTACGGCGAAATCATCTGGCATTTCGCTCCGCGCGCCGCTGCAAGGGCGGCCGAGTTCTGTTTCCACCCCGATCAAACCGCTGAGCTGCAAACGGACGGTAGCCTGATCGTCCGGTTTCATGCCGCAGGATGGTTGGAGATGGCGTGGCATCTCTACCAATGGGGAGACGCGGTAGAGGTCATCGCCCCTGAAGGGTTACGTAGAATGACTGAATATCATCGTCGGGGTGATTTCGTAGCCTTGCCATGATGCAAAGCTGAACCTCCTTTCTTGATTGGTAGGGTGACAGGTTTTGGCGCCCTGCGGCTTTACCGTGGGAATCACTCGTTTCTGCGGTCATCTCACAAAGGAGCAATCAGATGGCGAAAGGCAAAGGAGGCGGAAGCAACTTCCGCAGCGCAATCACCGGCCGGTTTGTAACCGCCAAACATGGATCGGCTAGTCCACGGACCACGGTGCGGGAAGCGAAGGGCGGCGGGAGCACTGGCGGCACCCACAGGAGTGCCATCTCCGGTCGGTTTGTGACCACGAGGTACGGCAAGGCCAACCCTGGTACGACGATCAAGGATAGCTGAGAGGGCTCACGAACAACAGGAAGGGATTTAAATGGCTCAATGCACTGCACCTAGAGAAGGGCATCGCTCAGCCAGTGCCGCAGCAAATTGCCCAGCATGTCGTGGCCGCGGCCGCTACGGTGGTTACAGCAGCTATAGCAGTTACAATAGCGGTAATGGGTCCTACTCGTCCCCCTCACCACCCTATCGCTTAACGTCAGGGAGCAGCGGCGGGACTGGTCGCATACATGCGACATGGGCAAAGGCCGGGTCCTCTGTGCTGTATACTCCGACACAAGTTCGCGCGCTGGCGCCGGTCCGGCAGACCGCAGAAAGCCGGGCTGGACTACCTGATCTCCGTGATATTTTTCTATGCCATGCGTGGGATGACCGGCAGGGGGATGCGAAGTCGCTACATGATCTGCTGGAGGCCCGTGGAGTGTCAGTTTGGTTTAGTGAAAAGGACGTTGCTATCGGCACGTCACTGCTTCGCGAGATTGACAAAGGTCTGGTGAAGTCCCGGGTCGGAGTTGTGCTGGTGACACCCGCGCTGCTACGCCGTCTCCCAGCTGCGGGTGTTGCTGACAAGGAGCTTTCGGCGCTCCTGGCAACCGAGCAGCTCGTACCTATCGTCCACAACACGACGTATGAGGCCCTCCGAATTGTCAGCCCTCTTCTGGCGTCGCGAAGCGGCCTGAGCACTGAAGAAGACACGATGTTAGTGGTTGCAGAAAAGCTCGCCGAGCTTGTTGCCTCCTAGCTTCACCTGGGATCAATCAATGCTGAAAACCCATACCCGTCAGGCGAACTGGCGCCGAGCAAATCCGGCCAAATATGATGCTCATCTCGCTGTGCAGCGGGCGGTGAAGGCGGGTGATCTGGAAAAGCAGACATGTGAAGTCTGTGGGACTCCGGCGGTCGATGCTCATCACGATCGATACGACGAGCCTCTGAGAGTACGCTGGCTATGTCGGCTACATCATACCCGACTACACCACCGCGGCGAAGACATGTTCCCGATCCGACACCGCGACAATCGAATAGGAGAAACCGACTAATACTCAGGCAGTTAGCATCTTTCAACGTGTCGGCAGTTCAAATCCATTCACACCACTGGACCTTCTTCATCGACTGTCACCATGACCTCGAAACAGGATGAATACATAGGCATGAGGCCAGCTTTGCGCCAACAAGCGAACCCATTGCGCCTACAATCTGTAGGCCTGGATCCAGACATCTGATCTGTGCGGAAAACCTGAAACGCATTGGCTCGAGATGCCGACTTCAAATTCGGCACCTGCGCGAAAAGATCGGCTGAGCCTTTGCGCGTTACCGTAGCCGTTGTGCGGCTCGCTTGAGTTCGTCGTCAGTGAACAGCCTCCGCCAGGGTTCCCGCTGAACTATGGATTCGACCGCAAGCTCCAGTTTATTCATAAGTGCGAGACGTTTGAACCCTTCCGATGGTGGCGAGGCAAGCAATCTCTTAGCCGTTTCGATCGCCCCGTAATCATGGATCATTTGAAGCATCCCCGTCGGCTTGTAACCGAGGCTTTCGCACTGACGATAGGTTTCAACGAGCTGATCGGCGAAAGCCGCCTCAGTCGGCAGTGTGCCAGCATTCTGATGCTCGGCGGAGGGATCGTTCAGTACTTCCAAAAGTTTCGGAGACGCCGCCCGCAGCCATGAGACGAGTTCAGAGAGCGCCCAGAGGCCGCTTTCCACAGCAGCCCGCTCCTCCGAGAAAGGGCGCGTCGGATCAACAGCCGGTGTCGGAATCCTGATCGCGAGAGATTTGCCGGCCTCCACTGCTGTGTAACGTGTACCTGAAAGGAGGCCGCTAGATCGTAGCACGACGGTACGCGCCGCCATCCCTTTGAACAAGACGTTCGCGTATTTCCAACCGGGCGGCGCCCCGAACTCGTGCCGGATCGACAGTTTTGGGAGGCCGTCGATCTCAAGGCCCTCGAAGATCCGGGTGATGGCCTTCGGTCCATCTGTCGAAGGTCTCACAACTAAGTCCGGCACTATCTCAGATGCAAGCGAGACGTACAAATCGGCGAAGTCTCGCTTCTCAGCAATCGTGGCGCCCACCCATCCCGAAGCGGATCGCTTACCGCACAAAGCCTCTAGCAGTTGGATGCGCATTTCCAGGCGCCGCCCGACCTCCGGGTTGACGTCTTCCTGAGTTCTTTCACAGAGAAAGTGTATGATGTCCTCAATTGCGATCTCCGCGTCGAAGCAGCCGTCGTGCGTCAGCGTGCGGATTTTGGCAGACGGCGCCATTAGAACCGCAGCCGCGCCCGACGGCCCTAGTCGGAGTCGCAGAGCCGCCAATTCTGAGGCGTAGGCCTCAGCCTGACCAGCTTGGAAGTCCGCCGTTATCTTACTTTCTATGAGGACGCAGGCACGCATCGTCGCATCCTCGTCGAACCAACCAATCCGAACATCAGTCTGGCGCCTATCGGCCTCGCGGGGAGGTGACTTCTGTAGCTGCACTTTAAGCGAGGGCGGAGCGATGAACCGCTGCTGCAGCCGGTCGACGATCCAGTCAAGAAATCTAGGTGACGCGTATATCTCTTCTACCAAGAAGTTGTCGAGATCGCGTTCCCTCACGCGGTCACGGAAGATTTCATCCATTGGTGTGATCCGCCCTCTTGAAAATAAACCGCCCAAGGGGCGACAGGGTTTTATCTACGTTGTTACCGCCCGTGCGACAAGTGGCGGATTAGCCCCCAAACCAGCCGCTGTCGTTCACCACGCTATTCTCCAATAGCAGACTCTGTTAGTGACATTGCCGCATCGGCAACCTCGCGCTGTTATGGAGTTCTTCTTGAAAGATGTTCTGATCGAAAGGCACCAAGTCGTGCGGATACACCTCGATCAACTCGAACGATCCACCGCACCGACTGCGCCACGGGAAGATGAGGCGATTTATGCCAGCATCGCGTTGCGCTTTCTAATGGACGATAACGCGCTGGGCGCTGTTGCTCATGAACTCGGAATTGTTATCGAAGTCGATGTCCCCGACTTCACCGGCACTCCGCTAGCTCAAGCGATCGTGTTTGCCGCAGGCGGTTATCCTTATGACGGCCATGTAACCGAGGCCTACTATGCTTATCGTGCGCCTGGGCCCGAAAGTCCTCACCGTCGGCAGTTTGAAGAAAACGTGAAGGCGTCGCCCCGAAGTCCACCTGTGAGACCGCTCAAGTACACCAAGTTCCTAAAAACTCCTTGCTTGGGCTTAGCGGGTGAGATCGTTGATCGCTCAACACTCATCCGGTATGTCGCCAACAGATGCGGCGGGGCTCACTACCATAGTTCCCGCACCAGGTTCGACGCGATCGAGAATAGCATGACCGATATCGGGAACGGACTACGGGTTCGCGGCGATGGGATGTCTGTGGTGTTCATGGAAACGCTAGGAACGTCATGGTTTTTGCTGCAGAGCCCTGGGGTTAGCGCGCTTCGCAACGCCCTAGGCTCAAACTGTGGCCGGTAGTTCAAGGTAAACGCCACATCTTTATCAAGTCTGCAAGTCTCCCTTTTACGCCAAGATCCGTTGGTCGATTTCCGGACACATACCAGATGGTCTGGGGCGGACAAACCGACGACCGGCCCTGAGCATTTTCAACGTGTTAGGATTATCATTATGGCAGGTCGGCGGTTCATATCTCTTCAAGGCGAAGGCTACGGAAGCCTTGCGCCGATAAGAGACAGGCCCGCGTCTCGATAGCCTTTATTGATTGAGCCGCTTGAGGACGGCCGCCACGATGGCCTCCGGACGATCTTCCTGAACGAGATGCCCCAGGCGTAAGCCTTTGCTTTACGAGATTTGGCTTGGGCGCGCCACGGCAACTCTGCGTCAACCATGACGGGCTAGTCTTCGGTTAATTCCTGGACACTGGCCTTGCCCTGTCAGAACATGTGCTCACCGCCGTTTACATGAATGATCTGTCCCGAAATATATCCAGCGTTCTCGCCACAAAGGAAACATACCGCAGCTGCGATATCCGCCGGGCTGCCCAGCCTTCGCACGGGCATCATCTGGCGACGACGCTCATATTCGTCGACATAGTTTGGGTAGTGCGCCGGGTCCCTCAGCGTATCTACTATTCCCGGAGCGACGGTGTTCGCGGTTATCCCGTACTGTCCAAACTCCATCGCTATTGCCTTTGATAATGCGAAGACGCCAGCCTTACAGGTGACGTTGTGCGCGCGGTTTGCTTTTGGCCTGAAGCCGTCGCGGCCGGAAATATGTACGATACGGCCCCATCCTTGATCGCGCATAACAGGTAGTACCGCCTTGGCGAGATAGAAACACGAACTCAAGTTGGTATTCAGCGTCTTCTTCCAATCCTCGACCGAAATGTCGAGGAACGGCTGATGGTGGCGCACTGAGACGTTGGAAACAGCGATATCAACGCGGCCGAAACGCTCTACCGCCGCGTTTACCATCGACTTTACCTGCTCCGGCTCCCCGACGTCCGCGATAAAAGGGAGAGCTTCGACGCCAATCTGGCAGCACTCCGTAGCCACAGCCTCCAGCGCAAACAGGTCGCGATGACCGTTCAGGACGATGTTGATACCGGATTCGGCCAGCATCAAAGCGATCCCACGACCGATGTTCCGGCCCGCTCCGGTAACGATAGCCACCCGTTTTAGTTGGTTCGGTAGCTCTTCACCATACAAACTCATGAGCCTGCCTCATCAGCTGGTTTATGGAAGACCCACACGACCTCGGCTTCCACCGAAAGCTGATGGGTGCCTGGCTCGATGCGCTTGGGTCCATATGCGGTGAACGAGCGTCCATCAATTTCGAACAAGTGGTGCCACCGTTCTCCCGCGAACATGCTTAGAGAAAGAGGTAGTGAAAGCTTGTTCCGGCGTTGTTCCGTAAGGGAAATCGCTTCGCTTCGTATAACGACCGCGGCCTCCTCTCCGACGCGCACAGGCTCCATCGGTCTACCCCAGAGCGACCAACCCGCGCCCTCGACCTTCACCATGCCGTTTTCCGTCCCTGTTACGACGCCATTCAGCCTATTATTGCTACCAAAGAATTCCGCTGTGACGAGACTGCGCGGCTGTTCATAAATTTCTTGAGGCGCACCCTGTTGCTCCAGACGCCCGTCAGCCAACAATGCAATTTTGTCCCCGACTGCGAGCGCCTCTGCTTGGTCGTGGGTAACCATAATCGCGGATAGATTGCGCTCGCGAATGATGGTTCTAAGCCACGCCTTCGCCTCGTCTCTAAGGCGTGCGTCGAGGTTCGAGAGCGGTTCATCCATCAAAATGACCGGAGGGTCGTAAACCAGTGCGCGGGCAACAGCCACACGTTGTTGCTGGCCCCCTGACAACTGATGCGGATAACGTTCTCGAAGATGTGCGAGACCGAGCTGTTCGAGTGCGGCTCGTGACCTCTCCTGCTGTTGCTCGCTGGAAAGCTTCCTAAGTTTCAGCGCATAGCGGATATTCTGGTCCACGGTTTTGTGCGGCCACAACGCATATGATTGAAATACCAGCCCCAGCCCGCGATTTTCGGTGGGGACGTCTTGTCCCTGCCGATCATCGAAAGCAAATTTCTCTCCGATCTTGATTGTTCCGCTGTAGGGACGCTCGAATCCAGCGATACTGCGAAGCAGCGTGGTTTTGCCGCTTCCAGATGCTCCCAGCAGGACCAGAATTTCGCCCTGATGCAGCTCGAGCGTAATTCCCTTCAATACTTCTACCGAACCGTACCTCAGTTTTAGATCATTAACTGTCAGTTTAATCATGGAGTTTGATCCCAAACCGCAGCGCAACAGCCATGCCGGCGCATACGAGCGTGATATTTATGACCGATAGGGCCGCGACCATGTTGATTGAGCCGCCGTCAGCGAGAGAGACCAACATGGCTCCGACTACCTCAGTTCCGGTATTCAGCAGATAGACGCCCGTCGCATATTCTCGTTCGAAGGCTATAAATACGAGCACCCAGCTGCTTAGTATTCCGAAGCGAACCAATGGAAGGCTGACGTCAAAAATCACCTGCCACGGCTTGGCACCGACTGAGCGGGCGGCTTCCTCTAGCTCAGAGCTGACCTGGATCAGCGCGGTCTGTACGAGTTTGACACCGTATGGAAGCCAGACCACGGTGTAAGCGAGCCAAACGCTGAAAAGGGTGGTGCGGAATTCGGTCAGGGGCCAGAAAAACAGAAACGCCCAGAAGAAAGCCAAACCTGCCGCAACGCCGGGGAGGGCACGTGGCAACATCAGCGAAAAATCGACTGACCGGCTCAAACCGTCGTGTTTCCGATGCAGCACAAGAGCTATCACGACATAACATGCAACCGAAAGCGCACCGCCGATAACCCCAATGAGGATACTGTTTTTGATTGCTCGCAGCATCGAAGGTTCAGAAAAAACGATCCGGAAGTTCTCTAGAGTGAGGCTGGATATCAAATCGACACCCTGTCCCCAAGACGTGACAAACGCACGTAAGGTCACGCCCGACAAAGGAACCACAACAGTGACGATGGCCCAAAGACAAACTATGGCAAACGCGACCCAACGAAACGATCCCAGCTGGACAGGCCGTTGCCGTGCGCCTTTCCCTTTCAACGATGCGAAGCGGTTTTCGCCTCGCAGCAGAAATCGTTGAACGGTCACCAACGGGATTGTTAGACCGAGCATCACGACTGCGACTGCGGCCATCAACTGATAGGAGGGGACGCCAAGTCGATTGGTGAGCTTATAAAGATAAACGGCAAGTGTGTCGAAATCCATGCGGTTTCCCAAGATCAGCACTAGCCCAAACGTTTCGACGCCGGCGAGAAAAACCAGGACGCTGCTGAATATGAGGGCAGGTCGGATCATAGGTAAGCTGACGTCCCACGCAACGCGGAGCGGAGAAGCGCCCGAAATCCGCGCCGCCTCCTCGATGTCCGAAGCCAGGTTCTTCAAGGCTGTCGAGGTGTAGATATAGACGTGCGGAACGTGAATGAGACCACCGATAATCGCGATGCTGATCGGCGAATAGATGTTCCAAGGGACCGTCCCAATTAGTTGCCGCGTCCAAATTGAATAGAAGCCGACGGGTCCGGCAGCGATGAGATAGCCAAACGCCAGGACGACGGGTGAGGTCAACATCGGAGCGAGCATAAAGGGCTCCATGTATTTCCGACCGGGCGTGTCTGTCCGAACCAGCAGAAACGCAAAGAAACTGCCAAGCGGTACTGCTATGACGAGCATTGAGATGCCCATCAACATCGAATTGCCAAGAGCTTTCCAGAAACCAGGATCACTCAGGATGAAGCGGAAGGCGCTGAAGCCGAGTTCGCTCCGGGGCTCGAAAAAAGCCCCGGAAAGAAGGCTCTGGTAGACGATCAGCCCAATAGGCAGAAAAATCGCCACCAGCGTCAACGCCCCCGCTAATGTGCGGGGAGCGGCCAGTTTCATTGCTGTGTACCCGCGACCGCCTGCTGCCACTTCTGCAGAAACTCGGTCCGCTTGTTTGCGTCGAGATACTCAAGCAGGTCGGGGCCAATTTTCACCGGACGGACTTTATCCGCTCCGATCTTCTCCGACAGCGTCTTCAATGTGAGTTCGCCCTCGACCTCCGGTCGTAGCGCGTAGGCGATTTGGTTGTCGACAATGATCTGCTGGGCCTGCTCCGAGAGAAGATAGTCTAACAGAAGCTTGGCCGCGTTCGGACTGCGAGCAGCCTTGGATATAAACGCTGTGCGAGCGAGGACCACGGTATAGTCCTTCGGGTAAACGATGCCTAGATTAGCATTGCCCGCCGCGCCCTTGGAAGCTGCCGAACCGAGTTGGTTGTAACCAAAGACATTCTCGCCGGAACCTACGGTCTCAATCATGAAACCGCTGCCGGAAGGGAACTGGGCGGCGGTCTTGCCGAAGAGATCGGGAATCTTCCAGAAATCGGAGAAGTTTTTCAAGTCTTGGACGACCATCATAAAGCCGCCGGCCGCCTTTTCAATATCGTAGGATACGATGCGGCCCTGAAAGGGGTCAGGATTGGTCTCGAGGATGCGGACCAATTCGGCATGGCTCTGTGGCAGCGTGTCCCCGCTGATTTCCGCCTTGTTGTAGACGAAAACCGCGGGATCGAGTGACACCGCGTAGAGCTTGTTCTCCCAACTCGCCCACGTTGGCAGCTTGTCTTTTTCGCGAACGATATACTCTTGTGCATACCCGTCTTGGACAAGCTTGAACTGAAGGTCCATAGGCGTATTCCAAACGACATCCGCCGACGGAACGCCCGCGGCCATCTCGCTCAGGTAACGATTGTATAGAACCGTCGTCTGAAGATCGCTGAATTCAACTTCAACTTCCGGGTATCGCCGGTTGAAGTCTTCGATCAACGGACGCATAGCCGGAGAATCGATCGGAGCATACAGTACGACCTTCCCTTCGGTTTTTGCGGCGGCGATGATGGTGTTGTAGCTTTCGTCCGAAGCCGATTTTGCGTTACTGCTGTTCATCGCGACCAGAGCTAGCGCGGCTGCCAATACAAATTTCATATTCTTCTCCTCCCGTTTGAAGTCTATGCAGTGCGGATATATTCCCGGCTTTCGGTTGTACGCTCCTCGATATCGTACAGCTTAGGTAGGCCGATGAGGTCTTCGAGAGCCTTTCGGGCGGCGATCATGTCTTCTAGCGACTGATTGGCATCTCCCGTTCTCCGCAGTTCTGTGAACACCTGAAGAAGGGATCGGTAAATGACGAGAGAACTGAGCGACGAGTAGGAAATTAGCTTGTATCCCATATCCGCCAATTCGTCGGCGCGGGGGACTGGCCGCCCGACGCGGTTGCCATGACTGACCACATAGGCACAAGGAGCATCGACGTCACGCGGAAATCTGGCGGTTTCCTCGATGGTGTTCGGGAACACCATTACTACGTCTGCGCCGGCTTCGACATAAGCTTTGCCGCGACGAACCGCTTCATCATAACCGTCGGTTCTCATTGAATCTGTGCGAGCGATGACGACGAAGTTGGAATTTTCTCGAGCTTCGACAGCGGCGCTGACCTTCTCGACCATGTGATCCGAGGAAATCGTGTGCTCCTGGTAGTCTCGATGGTAATGGGCTCTCTTCGGGAATACCTGATCTTCAAGCTGGACTGCGGCCAGACCTCCCTGCTGTAGCGCACGAACCGTTTGCCAGACCTGAATGGCCTCGCCGAAGCCAGCACCGCAATCCACTGTTACAGGTATTTCGACGAAGTTCTGTATCCGCCTCGCGGCATCGGTAACGAAGGTCATATCCTGGAGTGGCTCGGCCAGACCAGTACTCGCACCCAGTGCGTATCCACCCACTGCGACACACTCGAAGCCCGCCTCCTGGGCAATTCGGGCTGTCAGAGCATCTCCAACTGCCGGGCGAATGATGGGACCCTTTCGCTGCAAAAGTTCTCGTAGGGTTTTTGGCGCATTAAACAAAGTAAGCTCCTCCACAATGCTTTCAGTTTTCGCTCGGACCGGGCTCTAGTGGGACTTTTTGCGCTTGAATAGTCAAACAACATATCCTCTACTTGGATGGACTTTTTCTCCATAGGAGACTGAAAATGCAGCTTCCTCCGCTGAACGCTTTGAGGAATTTTGAGGTCGCTAGCCGTAGTGAGTTCTTTAAGTCCGCGGCAGATGAGCTGGGTGTGACGCCGAGCGCGGTTGGCCGGCAGATTAAATTATTGGAAGATCACCTGGGCGTTGAGCTGTTTGAACGCCGACACGCTTCGGTGCAACTGACCCGGGCGGGCGAGGCGTACGCACAGAGCGTACATGCCTGTTTTGCCGAGCTAGAACTTGCCACGCTTGATTTGACGCGCCGCGGACGAAATGCACCTCTCCGGGTGTGGTGTTCACGGACTTTCATGCGCCAGTGGCTCGTGCCGCGACTGTCAGAATTTCGAGAAACGCATCCGCAAGTTAATTTGGTGTTCTCCACTTCCGATGGTCTTCGTGCCGTCGATGGGGGCACGGTAGATTTGGCGATAAGGCTGGGTGACGGGGAATGGGAAGGTTGTACTGCAATACCACTGTTTAAGAGTGCTCTCGTGCCGATCTGCAGCCCTACCTATGTTGCGAAAATTGGTAAGCCTGTGGTGCCTGCCGGCATCCTTGACCACACCCTGTTGCAATCACTGAGACGCCGCGATGACTGGCAAATCTGGTTGAGGGAAATGGGGCTCAGCAAGCGAGCTATTCGGAAAAGCTTGTCGTTTGAAGGCGAAAGTCTGGCCTATCAAGCTGCAATCGAGGGGGTGGGAATTGCGCTTGGGCGCAGCGGTCTCTTTGAGAAAGACGTAGAAGCCGGCAAGCTGCTAACGCTTTTCGCTGAGCATAAGGTGAGTGTGCCCGGCACTTTCTGCCTTGTATATCCCTCTCAAGAGCGCCTGAGCCCTCATGCAAAGGCTTTTAGAGACTGGCTCGTTAGACATCTCGATACTGCTGACGTGAGTCGATCGGACGGATATGATCTGCTGCATAACGACCAGCTATGAGCAGCAGGCCGAAGTTGAGTTGACTGAGGGGTAGGCAACGGCCTGGTTGTCTTCAGTTGAAAGGAAACCGGGATGCCGAGCAGAAGAATTCACCAAGAAAGAAGCGGTGCGCCTGGCGCAGACGAGCGGCCGGGCGCAGCGCGAGTTCGCATAGGACCTGGGCGCCGGCCCATCGACGCTGGGGCGGTGGATCGGCCGTAGCTGTGATCAGGCGATGGATGCGCCGATAGAGTCGGCTGCCACCGAGGACATGGCAAGGCCTACATCGGCACGCCCTGATGACGATGATCGCCTATGCCAGAGACTGCAAATCTGCAAGGTGGGAAAAAAACAAAGCGGCGCATTCGCCTTGGGCCGCCTGAACCGACCTTGCCAGCCTGTGCAGGGCCGTCATCAATGCAATTGCCATATCGACAGCAAAAGCTCGATGTCCGCACTGTCAACGGCTCTTTAAATGCAAAACTCAAATCGGCCAAAGTAGTGCTAGTAAGCGGTTTCCTGCAGCAGGCGCTGAATGAATTCCTGAATGTCGCCTACGATAATGCTTAAGGAAGATTTTCTCCGATCCGCGTTGCTATCGTTTTCAACTCTGCTGTCACCTGATCCAGCATTTCCGGCGTGTCATCCAGTTCCTGGATGGGCAGCACGCACGTCAGGCTTGCCGTTGCAACGCTTTGACCCTGCCTGAGCATCGGCACGGAGACAGCCGCAAGCTGTTTGATGAACTGGCCTCTGGTGACGGAACGGCCGTCCCGTCGTATGGCGCTCATGCCCGAACGGAACGTGCTCCAGTCATTTCCAAGGCCCAGCCGCGCAATCTCACCGGCATAATTCAGATACAGGCTCTGGATCTTGGAGGGCTGTAGAAATGCCAGGATTGCCAGCGACGCCGCTCCCTGAAAAAGCGGCATCACGGTCCCGCGCGACCTCTTCAGTTCAAGTGGCTGGCCATCCACCAGAATTTCGTCCGGTCCCTGCCGGTGAATGCAGAGCACTTTTTCGCCATACAGGCTACAGAGCCGATAGACTGAGTTGGCCGATAATGGAGGGTGAACGCCCATCACCTTTTTCGTTGCAATCAACAGCGGATCGGTCAGCAGAGCCAGACTTTCTAGCTCGATCACGCGTGGCCCGATACCATAAATCCCGTTGCCTACGGAGGAGATCAAGCCCGCCGCGCTCAGATAGGCGAGATAGCGGTAGGCCGTCGCCTGGGAACAGCCAAGTCTGGCTCCAACATCTTCTAGGCGCAATTTTGGTTCCGCCATCGAAAACATGTCTAGGATAGCCAGAGCGCGGCTCAGGCTGCCGGTCTTGTCTTCAGCGATGCCGATACTGTCGTCGGCCGGCACTGCAGCTTTTCTAGTTTGGGTCGCCATTCTCGATCATGCCTCTTGCAGGACCCGTCCTCTCACTGGACGGCTGACATCCTTATGCCAGACAAGAAATTCTGGCGACAGATCCGACACCTGCGGCGCTCCAAGAAGGCCCATGACCCGCAGGGTTTCCGTTTTCAGGATATCCAGCACCTGCGCCGCTCCAGCCTCTCCGCCGGTGGCAAGACCGTAAAGCGGGGCGCGCCCGACCATCACGCCCGCAGCGCCAAGGCACAGGGCTTTGACAATGTCGCTACCCCGACGGAAGCCGCTGTCGACAAAAACCGGCACTGCTCCTGCCACCTCGCCGACAATATCGGGCAATGCATCGATCGTCGGGATGACGCTATCCAGCATCCGCCCACCGTGATTGCTGACGATGACCGCGTCGGCTCCGCTGTCAACTGCCTTGCGGGCATCCCCCGGACTCAAGATCCCTTTCACGATCAGCTTTCGCGGCCAGCGCGAACGCAGTTCCGCCAGATCAACCCAGGTGACGCTGTCGGACTTCGGCATGGCCTTGCCCATGGGGGCGGCGGTGAAGGTCTGCTTGATCCTGGATGGGTAATTTTCGTATTTCGGCAGGCCCGACGTCGCGAGGTAGCGACCAAGGACGGAGGCCATCCAGCGCGGGTGTGACAGTACGTCTATCATGTTTCCTGCAGTTAATCTGAACGGTATCGTGAACCCGTTGCGCAGGTTGTACTCCCGGTTCGACGTAACCCCCGTATCCACGGTCACGACCAGTGCCTCGTAGCCCGCATCGAAGGCTCGCTGTACCAGCTGGTAGGAAAGTTCCTTCTCCGGCCAGATGTAAAGCTGGAACCACAGGCGTCCGGGAGCTTCCGTAGCAATCCTTTCTAGTGCCGTCAGGGAACCCGTCGCGACGGTGAATGGTATCCCTGCTGCGGCTGCCGCCCTCGCCAGATGGACTTCCCCATTGTGCCAAAGAAGGCCCGCCGCACCGGTTGGAGAGATTGCAAGCGGCATTTCCGCCGCTTGTCCAAAGAGGGTTGTCTGCAGGCTCCGGGCGGATACATCGCGCAAGGTCCGGGGCATGAAACGAATGGGCAGGAAAGCATCGCGGTTGGCAGACAGCGCGACCTCGTCTTCCGTTCCGCGGTCCACAAATTCGAACAGACCCTTTGGCAGGCGATGTCGTGCAGCTTCGCGGAAATCGTTCACATTCAGTTTCATTCTTTTCGTCCATCCATCCAGGGCAAGCTCCGATAGACCTATCATTTCGCACATAGTGAGAAAACTGAAAATTGTTACATTTTGAGAATTGAACTGTCATTTCATTCTGTCTATGGTGCAATCATGGCCCTGGAGCAGGGCCAGGTGACATTTCGTCAGGGAGGACAGAAAATGTTTGAACTTCAGAAGGCAGTATGTCTGGGCCGCCGCGCCCTTGCCGTGGGCTTTGCTGCCATGGCCCTACCCGTGCTTGCGTTCGATGCGAGCGCTCAGGATTATCCCAACGATACCATCGAGATCACTGTCGCTTACGCCCCGGGCGGCAGCACGGATCTGGTCGCGCGGGCTCTCGCCGATGAGCTGGGCAAAGTGATCGGCGCGCCGGTGATCGTCGAGAATAAGCCGGGCGGCGGGACGCTTGTCGGCACACAGTACGTCGCGAATGCGAAGGCGGACGGCTACCGTCTACTGTTTGGAACGAACGCGCTGGTGATCAACTCCCTGCTCCAGAAGGTGAGCTATGACCCGGTCGACAGTTTTGCCGACGTCGGGATCGTCACCACGCAGTCGCTCGGGGTTATTGCGCGGCCCGATCTGCCGGTTAACTCGGTCAAGGAGCTGATCGAATATGCGAAGGCGCGCCCGGGCGAGCTAAATTTCGCGTCGTCGGGCAATGGCTCCAACCAGCATATGGCGGGCGAGCAGTTCAAACTCATGGCCGGCGTGGACATGCTGCATGTACCGTATGGCGGCGCTGGTCCTGCACTAACCGACCTTCTGGGTGGGCGTGTCGATCTTATGTTCACCTCGCTTTATGGGATCACGGATTATATCTCCAGCGGTAAGCTGAAGTTGATCGCAACGACCGGCGAAACCCGTTCGCCGGCTACACCTGATACCTCAACGGTTATCGAAGGCGGCCTTCCGGGCTTCACAGCAGTGTCATGGCAGGCGCTATTTGCGCCCGCAGATACGCCGGAGAGTGTGATTGCCAAGCTCAATAAGGCACTTGTCGACATCTCCACGCCGGAACTGGCCGAGAAATTTGCTGCGCAGGGTTTGGAGCTGAAGATCAGCGCGCCGGCGGAGGCCAATACCCTGCTGGTGAACGAGCGCGACCGATATAACGATATCATCAAGTCTATCGGTTCGAAATGATATTGCGAGGCCTGCGGGCCTCGCTCCGGAGCCTGTCATGAATCTGTTGAGCTTCATCGCGCCCGACGGTCGAGAGACTTGGGGGCGTATAGAGGGCGAATGCGTCACCGACTTTGGCGCTCGCATCGCCGATCTACCGGACCTGCAGGCGGCGTTGTGCACGGGGCGCCTGCGCGACCCGGCTCTATCGGTGCAGTCCGGCGACTATCGGTCCAGCGACATCACTTTCCTGCCGGTCATCCCCAACCCAAAAAAGATCCTCTGCGTCGGGATCAACTACGGTGCACATGCGGAGGAAACGGGGCGTACAGTCGCGGCCGCGCCGAGCATGTTCTCTCGCTTCGCGGACACCTTAACCGCACATCTCGGGCCGATCCTGTTGCCATCCGTCTCGACGCATCTCGATTTCGAAGGGGAGCTTGCCGTCGTCATCGGAAGGTCAGGGCGGTACATCGAAGAGGCTGATGCGTTATCCTATGTGGCAGGCTATACGTGCTTCAATGACAGCAGCATCCGCGACTATCAGAAGCATTCCGTCACGGCTGGCAAGAATTTTCCAAAGACTGGGGCACTCGGACCCTGGATGGCGACCGAGGGACTCGATCCGGCCAGGCTTCAGCTTGAAACCAGGCTGAATGGCGTGGTGGTCCAGCGTGCATCGACGCAGATGCTGATCTATTCGGTATCCCGGATCATCGCTTTCGCTTCGCAGTTCACGGCGCTCACACCCGGCACCATCATCTCCACTGGGACACCGGAAGGCGTTGGTTCACGGCGCGATCCGCAGCTCTGGATGAAGCGAGGAGACGTGGTGGAGGTAGAGATCTCCGGGATCGGCGTTCTATCTAACAGAATAGAGGATGAACGGCATGTCTAACGACAATACCATCATCGCATGCGAACAGGCGGTGAGGCGGTTCTTCCAGGCGCTCGACAATCAAGACTTCCCGACCTGTGCATCGCTCATGGCGCCGGACGGCGTATGGTACCGCAAGGGCAACCCGCTGGTTGGTCGTGATGCCGTCCGCGCCGATCTGTCGGTCCGTGGTCCCGAAGTGGTCACCGCCCATCTGGTGACGAACTGCGTTGTCACCCCGGCTTCGACCGTGGCGGCCGACGTTCGCTACCATGCTCTCGTCTATCGTTGCGACAACCACGTCGGACCTGCGGGTACCCCAGCTCCGCTGGGCGCGCCGGTCTCCATCCTGTTCTACGAAGACCTGCTTGTCCTCATTGACGGACAGTGGCTGGTTTTGGAGCGACGCTCGCGCCGTATCTTTGCCAGCTGAGGCTTAGCGCGTCGGCGACGAACCGTGTGCGATCGGTCGTCTTCCGGCTCAAAACCGTACCCGTTTCCGGGAGGAATGAATGTTACGGACATTTCTGCGCAATCCCGATGGCCAGTCAGCCATCTTCTTCATCCTAGTCGGTACGGCCGGGCTGTATTTCGGGCGGGATCTGCCCTTTGGCTCATTGCGACAGATGGGCGCTGGCTTCTTTCCGGTCTGCATAGGTGTGTTGCTGATCGGGATAGGGATGCTGGTCGCGGTGCAGGCTTTTCGCTTTGAGGCTGAGGCGATGCCGAAACCTGACTGGCGTGCACTGTTCGCGATCACAGCTGCCGTCGTGATCGCGGCGCTTCTGATGGCCAGTGTCGGCATCGTAATTGCGATTCCCGCCATGGTGGCGATCGCGGCTCTGTCCGCCGGGCGGCCACGCATAGCTGCCATTCTGGGCACTGCGTCGGGTCTCACATTCATGGCCTGGGCGATCTTCATCTTCGGTCTCGGCCTACGCATTCCAGTTCTGGAGTTCTGAGGATGGATCTTTTCGCAAATCTGTTGCTGGGTTTCGGCGAGGCCATCTCACCGATGAATCTGCTTTACTGCTTCCTTGGTGTTCTGCTGGGCACGGCAATCGGCGTTCTTCCCGGCCTTGGCCCGCTTGCCACCATCTCCATGCTTCTGCCGCTCACTTATGCGCTCGGACCGCTTCCGGCACTGATCATGCTCGCAGGCATTTACTACGGCGCCCAGTACGGCGGCTCGACGACAGCGATTCTCGTCAACCTTCCCGGGGAATCCTCATCCGTGGTAACGGCCATTGACGGATACCAGATGGCAAGGAAGGGCCGGGCGGGTGCGGCCTTGGCAATCGCAGCACTTGCCTCTGTCTTCGCCGGCACCGTGTCCACCGCGGTCGTGGCGGCCTTTTCGCCCGCCCTTTCGGAGGTGGCGCTGACGTTTGGATCGGTCGAATATTTTTCGTTGATGGTGCTGGGTCTGATCGCGGCCGTCATTCTGGCAAGCGGGACGCTGAGCAAGGCCATTGGGATGGTGCTTGTCGGGCTGATGCTCGGCTGTATCGGGATCGACGTGTCGAGTGGGATCTCTCGCTATACGTTCGATGTACTGGAACTTGGCTCGGGGCTTGAGTTCGTCGCTATTGCCATGGGACTTTTCGCCTTTGCGGATATCGTCCGCAATGTGGGTGACAAGGCGGATGCGCCCACTAGGCTGCATGCCATCACAAGCCTTTGGCCCAACCGGCAGGAAATGCGCGATGCTGCTCCAGCCGCAGTGAGAGGCACCTTGCTGGGGTCGCTGCTAGGGATCTTGCCGGGTGGCGGGGCCGCCATCTCTTCCTTCTCTGCCTATACGCTCGAGAAAAGGATATCGAAGCGCCCAGAAACGTTCGGCCATGGTGCAGTTGCCGGCGTTGCGGGACCTGAGGCGGCCAACAATGCCGCCGCGCAGACCTCGTTCATTCCGATGCTCACGCTCGGCATTCCTTCGAACGGTGTCATGGCGCTGATGATGGGTGCCATGATGATCCACAATATCGCGCCGGGACCGCAAGTCATCAATTCCAATCCGACGCTGTTCTGGGGCCTCGTCACCTCGATGTGGATCGGCAACGTCATGCTCATCCTGCTCAACCTGCCGCTCGTGGGGATCTGGGTGAAACTGATCTCGGTTCCCTATCGCTTTCTCTACCCGGCCATCTTGATGTTCTGCATAATCGGTCTCTACAGTATCCAGAACCAGATCTTCGAAATCATCGTGGCCGCCGTGTTCGGCGCTGTCGGCTATTTCCTGATCCGGATGCGGTGTGAACCCGCGCCCCTGCTGCTAGGCTTCATTCTGGGACCCATGCTGGAGGAGCATTTGCGGCGTGCGCTGCTTCTGTCGCGCGGAGATGCGACGGTCTTCATCACCCACCCGATTTCGGCGGTTCTTCTCGGCATCTCGGTCCTTCTCTTACTCACAGTGCTGCTGCCGGGCATCCGCAGGAAAAGAGAGCAGGTCTTCGCCGAGGAAGATACCTGATCCAAGTCCAAGCAACCCACAGACTGTCAGCAAGATTTAGGGAGATTTCGAAGTGTCGAAGCGTATTGCAATCGTCGGCTCGGGCGCCGTGGGCGGTTATGTCGGAGCACATATGGCCAAAGCGGGCATGGACGTGGTGCTGATCGACGCTTGGCCGGAGCATGTGGAGGCGATGCGTCGCCACGGGCTACGCGTGACGGCAATGCAGCCCGAGGCTGAAGCCGACGTCTCTGTCCGCGCCCTCCATATGAGCGACGTGCCGCAGCTGGTGAAGGAGCCGCCTTTCGATGTCGCGTTCATCGCAGTAAAGTCCTACGATAGCGAGTGGGCGACGAGCATGATACTGCCCTATCTTGCCGCAGACGGCTGCATCGTTTCATTGCAAAATAGCATCAACGAAGACCGAATTGCAGGCGTCGCCGGCTGGGGCAGGGTGCTTGGCTGCTCGGTCAGTGTGCTGGCCGCCGAACTGGTCTCACCGGGCGTGGTCCAGCGGAACTCGCCGCTCGGCACTGCCGGCAAGATCGGCTTGCGAGTCGGCGAGATACATGGCCGTGTTACGCCGCGCTCTGAGGCGATCGTGGAGATCCTCTCTGTTGCCGACACAGCTGGGGTCACGAGCAACCTTTGGGGCGAACGCTGGTCAAAGCTCACGATCAACGCGATGCGCAACGGCGTTTCCGCCATGACAGGCATGAGCGGCAAGCAGCGGGATACTGACCCGATTGCGCGAAATGTCAGTATCCGGCTCGGCAGCAGCTGCGTTCGCGTGGGCAAGGCCATGGGCCTCGCCCTGGAGCCGGTCAGCGGTCTTGATCTTGATCTGCTGTCGCGGGCAGATGAAAATGCAAAGGCACTGGAGGAAATCACTTGCATGATCCTTGCTGTCGCCGGGTCGCGTAGCGATGACCAGCGGCCGTCCATGGGGCAGGATATTCGCAAGGGCCGCAGGACGGAGACGGAATGGATCAATGGTCTCGTGGCTCGGCGCGGCAACGAATACGGCGTAGATGCCTCCCTGCATGAGCGGGTAAATGAATTGATTAAGCGGGTAGAGGCAGGTCTGATGCAGCCCAGCCCGGCATTGCTGGGCGAGCTATAATTCCGACCACCCCGAGGAGGGAATGGATTGTTCGCACGAACTGGAGGGGGTTTTGGCATGAATATGCGCGCGTTGATCGAGGAACTCGGGGAAATCTGCGGCTCAGCGCAAGTTCTGACAAAACCTTCGGAGATGGAGACCTACGCCACTGATTGGAAGCGTAGCGTCAAGGGGAATCCTGTCTGCGTCGTTCGTCCCGCAAGTACGCAGGAGGTCGCACTGGTCGTCAGAGCCTGCCGTCGCTATCAGGTTGCGATCGTTCCCCAAGGCGGAAACACCGGGCTAGCGGCCGGCGCCACGCCTAGTCCCAAGGGTGGTGACGTGGTCGTCTCGCTAGTGCGTCTGAACCAGATCCGAAGCATCGATCCGCTGGCCATGACGGTTGAAGTAGAGGCAGGAGCAATTCTTCAGACGGTGAAGGAAAAGGTGGAGACATATGGCAGGCTTCTGCCCGTAGGTATTGCGGCGGAGGGATCGGCTACGATCGGTGGTATCGTATCGACAAATGCCGGCGGTATCAGCGTCCTGCGATACGGGATGACGCGAGCGCTGGTGCTGGGCCTTGAAGTGGTATTGGCAGACGGCACGATCGTCGACGGCCTACGCCATCTGCGCAAGGACAATTCCGGTTATGACTGGAAGCAACTTTTCATCGGTGCAGAGGGCACTCTTGGTATCGTGACGGCGGCCGTGCTGCGGCTCGTGCCGCGGCCGCGGGGAAGCGTGACCGCGTTTTTGTCTGTTCCCGATGTAGACGCCGCGGCGCGCCTGTTCTCGCTCTCGCAGGAGCTGGTCGGAGATGCATTGAGCACGTTTGAATTGATCTCGCAGACGTCGGTGGCCTTGGTCGAGAAACATGTTGGGCTCAGAAGCCCGATCGCGGCTGGCGGTTGGTACCTTCTGGTCGAGGCAGCATCGAGCCTTTCGGGACTAGAACAGGCAATGGAGACCATGCTGGGGAAAGCGCTTGAAGATGGTCTGGCGGTCGATGGAGTGGTTGCCGCGAGTGGCCAGCAGGTGCAGTCGATCTGGTCGCTGCGGGAACACATAACAGAGGCAGAAGCCCGACATGGCGAGAGCCTAAAGCACGACATCTCAATTCCCATCGGCCGGATGTCAGACTTCCTCGTCGAAGCCGGCGAGGCGGTGACCGCCATATGCCCGCAAGCCGACTTCAACATTTTCGGGCATCTCGGCGATGGAAACCTGCACTACAATGTTCTTCTGAATGGCGGACAGGAGCACGAGGCGGTTAATAGGGCCGTACATGACGTGGTGGTTCTTTATCGCGGATCGATATCCGCTGAACATGGAATAGGACAGTACCGATTAAAGGAATGGCTGCGCACGAAACCCGAGACCGAGCAGAAGCTTGCGCGCGCGATCAAGCAAGTGCTCGATCGGGATTGTATGATGAACCCAGGAAAGCTGCTGCCACTGAACCCGGGATGAGCCGATACTAGCCGGCCGGATAGCTTCCGTTCAACGCGAAGATGTCGCTTGGCACCTAACCGTGAGAATGCGGCCGCTTTGATCCGAGACCGGTAACTTCTCTGGGGTCAGGCTGCTCGCAGGAGAGGTGGTTTGGGCTTGAACATTGGAGGCACGGTCGGCTCAGGCTGTCGGAACCGTGTCCGCAATCGATCGTGAAGCTCGCCGTTCAGATCTGCCGTCCGGACTTGCATGAGCATGTGAGCGCCGTGGAGCGACCATCGCATCTGCTGTTTCTTGACCATCCGCTTGGCGACGAGTGAATTCACCGCTAACTCAGCCAGGGTCGTTGCTACGCGGAGGCCAGCTCGGTAGCGCTTGCCATAATTGACGATCGCGCCGCGGTTTGATCTGACATAGGTCAGGAGCTGCGAGCCGAGGCTGTGAAGGCGGGCGATGGAGAACTCGCCGTCTCCTTGCGAAGCCTTCAGTCTTGCCAGGAGTTGCTCCAGGTCGCGGATCGCGCGATCGACCTGCCCATGCCACAGACGCCACTTCACCGCTCTGATGTCTCGGTCGGTAGCGGGAAGCGTTTCTAAGGGACCCGATCGGGATCGAGCCATATGATCGGCGATCTGCTGCATCGGCTGGATCTTCATCGCGATGTGGAACCAGTCAATGATGTGAGCCGTCGGCTTCGGCATGGCGCGCGGCAACCGCTTCAAGATCTCGGCGCCATCCCGGAATATTTCATAGCCGCAAGTCGGCGAGGCTCGAAGAATGGATTGATGATGCCATTCATTCTGGCCTCGTTTCCCTAGCCCGCTTTGCCCGCGTTCTTCGCCGCGATATCGACGCTGTCCGTAACGCCATCGACATGCCTTGGAGCAATGGTCAAGCGGAAGGCCAGATCAATCGACTGAAGACGATCAAGCGCTCCATGTATGGCCGACCGGGTGCAGAGCCTCAGAGCGCGGATGATGCCCATCAAATTGGGCTGATCTCCACACAAAGTGAGGCAGAGCCCGGTTAAATGCAAAACGACACGATCGCTCGTTTGGGCCAAGGCTTCAAACAGCTGCCGCCAAATCCCTTTGGCGGACCAACGGTGGAAGCGGTTGTAAACAGTTGTCGAAGCCGTAGCAGCCTGGGCAATCCTGCCAACGGCAGCCAGAGCGCAGAACATGGACGATCCCGCTGATAATCCGGCGATCGTCGGTTCGATGAGCGCCGGGCTGGTTCGTTGGAAGCAAAGGAGCGATCACCGCCCACCGCTGGTCATCATGCCAGAACTCTCCTGCCATGGTCCAAAACTCCTGCTTCTGCAGGTAATGAATCATGGATAGCTAATCTCATCGACAATTTGATTGGGTTTCGACCCTAATTAGTCGTTTTCCAGTGCCCGGGCGCTTTCCTTCAAAATGCCGACAAACTGGGTTTGAATGGGCGTCGGCAGCCAGTTCGAACGGATGGATATGCCCTTGTGGGCGGGCGGAAAGCTTGGAACCCAGGGCAGCACAGTCAGGAGATTAAGCTGTTCGTCCATTTCGATCTCGTGCCGGCTCACCAAGGCAAGGCGGTTGCTACATGCCAGAATGGCCCGGATCGTCGAAAGCGAGCTTGTTTCGATCAGCATGTTCGGCCGCTGGTCGTGGTCCTCGAACAGCGCGTCATATTCCCGCCGTCGCGGCGTGCCTTGGCCAGGCGCGATCCAGTCGTGGCGCAGCAGGTCGCTGCGGGTGACCTCGGCCTGCGCGGCGAGCGGATGACCTGACCGGGCGACGATGCAGTAGGGGTCGGTGAAAAGCGGGATCTCCGTTACTTCCATATCCCAATCCGGCCGGCGCAGAACGCCGAAGATCATGTCGATGGCACCATTGCGCAAGCTATTGAACAATATCGCATAGGGTGCATTCGTGACGACGACGCGGGCTTTGGGAAACCGCTCCGTCAACCGGGCGATGGCCGCTCCGATGAGATAGGCCCCGGACATGGGCAGGGCACCGATCAGGATCTTGCCGCTTTCAGAGCCGTCGAGCGAACTGATCTCGTCGAGCGCCGCGTCCATCTCGCGCAGGGCAAGGGCGAGCTTGCGTGCCAGGCCTGCCCCTGTATCCGTCATCCGCAAACCGAAAGGCGAACTGGTGTAGACCGGTTGCCCCAGCAGCGCTTCAAGGTCGCGCATCGTCCGATGCAGCGAGGACGTGGAGATGCCGCTGACATGTGCCGCCTGCGAAAAGGTGGTGCTCATGGAAATGCCGATGAGGCTGCGGACCTGGGCGCTGGTCAGATAGCGCGCCCGCGCCGGCTCTCCCCCCATTACCGTAGCGAAGGCCGCATCGCACTGGTCCAGAAAGCGGCGAACACGATTGAGGTAGAACTCTCCCGCCCGGGTGAGGACGGTGCCTTTCTGATGCCGTTGAAAAAGATTGCGGCCCAGCGACGCCTCCACTTTGGCAACCGCCTGCGTGACGGCGGGCTGGGACAGGCGCAGTTCCAGCGCGGCCTTGCCGATGCTGTTGTGGCGGCCAACGGCCTCCACCGCCCGCAGATGGCGCAGATTGGGCAGCGGCACGTTTTCGCTGATGCCGGTCGGATCGTGGGTAAAGGTCGTCATGGGGTCATTCAATCCGCATTATGGCTTGTCCGTCAAGACGCGCGGCAATCTGTCGAATTCCGGCAAGGCAGATGACTCGTTTTTTAGGAAATACATGTTGTTTTTCAAATGGGTGATTTCAGGTTGCAGTCGCACAGTCCCAGATGTTCGACGGAGCCGCTTTCGACAGTTAAATGAGCCATGTCTCATTATCTTATGCTGGGTAACGCAGTTCTAATTTGAAACTTTCGCGCTGCCGAGGCTGACTGTATCTTGCCGGATAGGGAGTTCGGCAGGAGGATTATCCGCTAGGTCAGGTCGGCGCAGGATGCCCGGTTGCTTGAATGCATCCGGGACGGCGGGCGACTGTCTTGAGAATTGGCGAGAATATCGCCTCCTGAATGCAGGTGGGGTGAGCGGCGTGTTGCGTTCGCCCGTGTGGCCGGCGGAGCAAGGCTCGTCGGTTTCCGGAGTTTCGAAGTCCGCCGATTGCCGGCGCAAGACGACCGCAAGGAATCAGATGAACGACATGACAGCCATCAATCGAGAATCGTCGATCGCAAGCCTGGCGAAATGGACGCTGGCAGCGGAGCCGGCCTATGTTTCCGACCTTGCCCTACGACAGGCGGAACTGCTGACGCTGGATTCCGTGGCCTGCGCCTATTCGGCCCGCAACGCGAGTGCCCCACGCCGGGTAGCGGCGATGATCGATGAACTCGGCAGCAAGCCGGCCTGCACGCTGATCGGCCATTCCGGCCGTGGCTCGGTGCTGGACGCGACCTTCCTCAATTGCGCATTGGTTCGCTCGCAGGACTTCAACGATGTCCAGTTCATACAGAAGGACGGCAAGCTGCATATCGGCGGCCATTGCAGCGACGTGCTGGCAGCGGCGCTGGCCGTGGGCGAGGCGCAGGGTGCCAGGGGCCAGGATGTTCTGGCCGCCATCATCATGGGCTATGAGCTTTTCCGGCGACTGCGCGACCTGATGCCGATGGACAGCGTGTGGGACGGAGCAAGCGCCGTCGGCGTCGTCGCGGCAGCGATGGCAGGCCGCATCATGGGTCTTGATGAAGCGCGGCAGGCGAATGCGCTTGCCTTGGCATTGGCGCGTTGTGCGACCCCTTCGATCGTTCGCTACGGCGAGCTTTCGGGAGCCAAGAACATGGTGGGCGCGCTTCTCGCCCGCGAGGGGGTGCAACTCACCCTGCTGGCGGCCAAGGGCATGACGGGCCCGCAGCAGGTCCTGGATCACCGCTGGGGCATGCAGGAGGTGTTCGATCCGGCGCTCGGGTTCGAAAGGCTGTGGGCGCCGATCGACGAACTGTTCATTCTGCGCTCGCATGTCAAGACCTTCGCCTGTATCGGCACGGCCCAGGCCTCGATCGTCGCAGCCCTCAATGCGCATCGGTTGCTCGCCGGCCGGGTCAGTGACATCGAGGCAATCGACGTGATCATGGCGGACCTGCCTATCATTCGCAAACAACAGGCCGAGAAGCCGCGCCTGACGCCATCGACCCACGAAACGGCCGATCACAGCTTCACCTTCCTGCCGGCCGTCGTCCTGATGGATGGAGAACTGACCGAGCGCCAGTATGTGAACGAACGCTGGGCACAGCCCGAAACGCGCGCACTGACCGCGAAGGTGCGGCTCTCCGTTTCCGAGGAACTGCGTGCGCGCTCACCGGAGGCGATGCCTTGCCAGATCCGCGTGCATCTGGCCGGCGGCGAGGTCATTCAGACGGAATGCCTCTATCCGCCGGGTCACTCCTTCCCTGACCGAGGCCTGGCCCGCGAACCGGTGGTCGAGAAATTCAAGGAGGTAACGGAAACGATCCTGACGGGCGAGCGACAGGCCAGGATCATCGAGGAGGTGCTCGATCTGCGCAACAAGGGAACAGTCGGACCGACCATTTCGCTGCTGAGCATATGAACTGACAATCGAACCGGTTTTCGGACCGGAAACATACAACGGGAGGAGAAAACCGTGAAACTGCAAAAACTGCTTATCGCTACAACCTTGACGCTGTCCGCCGCATTCGCGACGGCACAGGCCCAGTCGGTCGAGGAATTCTACAAGGGCAACACGGTGACGCTGATGGTCTCGGCGGCACCCGGCGGTGGCGCCGATCTCTACGCACGCGCCTTCGCGCCCTTCATGTCCAAGCACATTCCGGGCAATCCGAACGTGGTGGTCACCAACGTTCCGGGCGCTGGCGGTCTGACGGCGGCGGCGCAGTTGCAAAACAGCGCCCCCCGGGACGGCACCGTCATCGCCGCGCTCCAAAGAAACAACCTCTACCTGCCGATGGTCTCGGCGGAAAAGCTGGCCTTCGATCCCCGCGAAGTGAACTGGGTCGGAAGCCTCAACAAGGAAAGCTACGTCCTGATCACCTGGGAGAACGCCCCGGTGAAAACCATTGACGACCTCTCCGTCCATCCGCTGACAATCGGCTCGACCTCGTTCAACAACGAGAACCGGACCTTTCCTGCGATGATCAACGACTATCTCGGCGGCAAGATGGAAATCATTCCCGGCTACAAGGGCAATGACGAGATCGCGCTCGCCATGGAACGCGGCGAGGTGCAGGGCAGGGCGGTAACGACCACCAGCCTGCTTGGCGGCAACGACGCCAACTGGCTGGCCGAGGGCAAGCTGCATGTCGTCGCGCAACTTGCCATGCGACCCAATCCCGCCGTCAAGGACGTACCGATGATCATCGATCGGGTGACGGACCCGAGGGCACGCTCGGTGTTCGAGTTCATGTTCAAGCCGCTGGATGCCGGTCGCCCCTTTGCCGCTCCTCCGGCGGTTCCGGAAGACCGGCTGGCGGCCCTGCGCGCCGCCTTTGAAGCCGCCGCTCAGGACCCCGGCTTCGTCGCGGAAGTCGCCAAGCAGAATGCCACGGTCGAAATGATACCGGGCCTCGAGATTCACAAGATCCTGGACGAACTCTACGCGACGCCGCCCGAAGTGCTTGATATGGTCAAGAAACTTCTGGTTTCGCGTTGACCAGTCCGCGTTCCCTTGCTGGGGTTTCGGCCCCGGCATCTCACCTTAAAAGTCAATAGGACGAACAATGGACCCCGTCGAAAGTGTAAGCATGCTGGGCGCGGCCTGGGATGCGCTGACGATACTCGCGGATCCCATGCGCCTGGGTATTCTGTTCCTGGCAGCATTTCTGGGCGTAGTCCTCGGCATCGTTCCCGGTATCGGCGGTCTGGCGGGAACGGCCTTGCTGCTGCCCTTCACCTTTGCCATGGACCCCTATTCCGCATTCGCTTTCCTGCTCGGGCTTGGCGCCACCACCTCGACGGGCGATCCGATCCCGGCAATCCTGTTCGGCGTGCCGGGCGGTGCAGGCTCGGCGGCGACCGTTCTCGATGGCTTGCCGATGGCCAAACGCGGCGAGGCCGGGCGGGCTTTGAGTGCCGCCTACATGTCCTCCTTGATGGGAGGGCTGTTCGGAGCCGTGTTGCTCGGTCTTTCCGTGCCGGTGCTGCGCCCGGTCATGCTCTATATCGGAACGCCGGAAATGCTGGCGATATCCATACTGGGCCTGTCAATGGTTGCGGCGCTGTCCAGCAGCACGCCGCTGCGCGGTCTGGCCGCGGCTGCGATCGGTGTGATGATCTCCATGATCGGCTCTGAACCGCGGACCGGTGCGTTCCGCTGGACATTCGAAAGCCTCTATTTGTGGGAAGGCCTGCCGCTCGTGCCGCTCACGCTCGGTCTCTTCGCCTTGCCGGAACTTTGCGACATGATGATTTCGCGTCATTCGCTGAAGGGCAAACCGATGCAGAACGTCAATCTCGGCATTATGCAGGGCGCCAAGGATTGCTTCCGCGAATGGTGGCTGATCCTGCGCTGCAGCTGGATCGGCACGGCGCTCGGCGCCATCCCGGGCATTGGCGGCGCGGTCGTGGATTGGGTGGCCTATGCGCATGCCGCAAGGACCGTGAAGGATGGCCACAAGACCTTCGGCAAGGGCGACGTGCGAGGTGTCATCGCCTCGGAAAGCGCCAACAACGCCAAGGAAGGCGGCTCCCTTATCACCACGATTGCCTTCGGCATCCCCGGTTCGGCCGGCATGGCGATCATCCTCGGCGCGTTCCTGTCCCAGGGGCTTGTTCCCGGACCGGACATGCTCACCAAGAACCTGTCGATCACCTATTCGATGGTCTGGTCCATCGCGATCGCCAACATCATCGGCGCGGGCCTGTGCTACGCCTTCAGTCCGCAATTCGCCCGCCTTGCCACATTGCGCTACACGCTGGTCCTTCCGGTGGTGCTCTGCATCATCTTCATCGGCGCCTATGAAGGGTCCCGCCAATGGGGAGACCTGCTGACCCTGCTGGTGTTCGGCGTTGCCGGCTGGACGATGAAGCGCTTGCGGTGGCCGCGTGCGCCACTGATCCTCGGTGTGGTCCTTGGTGACACGATCGAGCGGCAATTGTTCATATCCATCCGCCTTTACGGTGCCGACTGGCTTCTGCACCCGATGGTCATCGTCATACTTGGCATCGCCTTGCTTGGTATCCTGCGACCGGTCTTCGCAGCCCTGATGGCGCGACACGAGGGCTGGAACATCAATATCGGAAAACCGAAGTTCTCGCCTGTCGACATGTTCCCGGTCATTCTTCTGGCGGCGATGGCCTTCCTCTTCTGGCGGACGGCGGGTTGGGGATGGTCGACCGCGCTTGTGCCGCAGATCGTGACCGGGGTCGCTTTCGTCGCGGTTCTCGGCTCGCTCGCCAACGCCGTCTTCCGCCGGGGCATCACCGCGCCTTCGCCACTGGACGAGGCGCGCGCGGAGGCAAGCCAGGCGATCCACATGGATCTCGTCGATGACAATGACGGGCTTGCGGTGTCCGAAGTGCTGCGGCGCGCGGCAATGTTTGCCGGATGGCTCCTGGCCTTCCTCCTGTCAATGGGTGCCATCGGCATCCTGCCGACGATCCCCTTGTTCGTCGCCTTGTTCATGCGGCTGGAGGGTCGGGAACGCTGGACCCTCATCTTGCCCATGGCGATCGGAGTGACACTGTTCGTCTATGTCGTCTTCGACCAGATGTTGACCATGAACTGGCCGCTGACATGGATCGGCCAGGCATTCCCCGCATTGCGTTTCATCCCCTCGGTCTGATCCTCAGACACGGCGCTACTGCAAATCCAGGTTTTGGCCGCCTCTCGTCGGGGCGGCCAAAACGCGTTCTGCATGACCCAATTAGAGCATTTAAAAATCAATAGATTTCAAATTGTTGACTAAACGATTGAAGTACGCATGTCGCATTTTCTTATGATATGTGCCGTGCTTCCGATTAGCCTCCGTTCCGTTCGGCCTGTAGCTTGGCGATCAGGGAGAAACAGCCGGACAAGCCGGTGGGACCGGAGTTTTGGCGGGCAACCGCATCTATGTCCCGGCCTGTTCTTGCCAATGCAGAAGTATCCGTCCGGGTGATGCCGGCGCGCCTTCCGTGGCCTGCTGCGGGGGAAAGGCCCGCTCGTTCGTGACGCATGTAGGGAAAGGTTGACAGGACGATGGCCCAGCGAATTCATGATATCCACCCGCATGTCATCTCAGACGACGAAGTGGCCTATCCGCGCGCGCCATTGGGTGGCAATCAGTCGGATTGGTCAAAGGAACATCACGCCACCATCGAGACCATGGTTGCCGCCATGGATGAAGCAGGCGTCATCAGCTCGGCGCTCGTCCAGGCGGCCTCATGCTATGGTTACGACAACAGCTATGTTGCGGAGGCGGTGGCCCGTTATCCCGACCGGTTCACCGCCGTCGGTACGATCGACGTGCTTTCGCCGAACGCCGTCAACGTGATGCAGGGCTGGATCGCAAAGGGCATCACGGGCCTGCGTCTCTATACCGGCGGCTCGAAGCTGAAGTTCGACTTTTCCTGGCTGAATGATCCGCGTTCGTTTCCCATCTGGGAAAAGGCGGGCGAGCTGGGCCTGCCGATCTGCGTCCAGTGCCGCATGCCGGCCTTTCCGACTGTTGTCGAGATGGCGGGGCGGTTTCCGCAAACGCGCATCATCATCGACCATCTGGCCCGCGCCGACATATCCGACGGCCCTCCCTATGCCAATGCGCGGCCGCTGTTCGATCTTGCGGCCCACTCCAACATCTACCTGAAGGTGACGCCGCGCACCTTCGACCTCGCCGCCACCGGCGCGGCATCGCCGGAAACTTTCTTTCCCATGCTGGTTGAGGCGTTCGTAGCCGATCGCTGCGCCTTCGGATCGAACTATCCGGCATCGGAGGGCACGCTCGCCCAAATCGTGGAGCGCGCCAAACGGAACTTTGCCGTACTTGAGCCCAAGGACCGCGACATGATCCTCGGCGGGACGGCGGAAATCCTCTATCCGCGCCTGGCTTGAGCGGGGACAGATCAATGGCAAAGCGCTACCCCGCAGCCGGACCCGTGACGCTGACGACGCTGCTGGCGGACAATGCCAGCACGAAATCCCTGAAGGCCGGCAGGATCGGAAGCGACCTGATCCGCTTCGATTATCTCGACTATCCCCTGGTGTTCGACGGCTTCAAGCCAATGGTGCGCAAAGGGCGTTTCGACTTCGGTGAACTGGCGATCGTCACCTATCTGCAGGCCCACGCCTTCGGCAAGCCGCTTGTGCTGCTGCCTGCCGTCATCGGCGCGCGGTTCCAGCATCACTGCATCTGCTATGACGGCAGGCGCGGCACGGTCAAGCCTTCCGATCTGTCCGGTAGCCGGGTGGCCGTCCGCTCCTACACGCAGACCACCGGCGTCTGGGTTCGCGGCATCCTGCAGGAGGAATACGGCCTTGATCCCGCAGGCGTGACCTGGATCTGTTTTGAGGATTCCCACCTGCAGGAGTTTCGCGATCCGGCCAATGTCGTTCGGGCAGACGAGGGCCAGACCCCGCTGGGCATGCTGCTGGCAGGTGAAGTCGACGCGGCGCTGCTGGGCAGCGACATGCCCGGCGACCCGCATCTGCTGCCGGTTATTCCCGAACCCAAGGCGGCCGGGCTCGACTGGCACCGGCGCACCGGCGTGATCCCGATGAATCATATGGCCGTGGTGCACGCCGATCTGGCCGCACAGCGTCCGGACGTGGTGCACGAACTCTATCGGCTCCTGCTGGAAAGCCGCGATCACGACACGCCGGCCGGAGACGGCATGCAGATGCGTCTCTTCGGTATGGAGGCCTTGCGTCCCTCGCTTGAGGCGGCGGTCCGCTTTGCCTTCGACCAGGGCGTGATCCCCCGGCCGATCGAGGTGGACGAATTGTTTGACGAGACGACGCGGCTGCTTGGCGCGCTGACACCGCCACGCGCCTGAACGGCCGAGGCAGTTTTCAAGATATGGGAGGAAACAGAATGGCCAGACTGAATTCGGTGATCGCCGCTTTCGAGCAGGGGCGAAAGGCCTTCGGGACCTTTGCTCCCGCGGACATGGAATCGGCGCTCTGGGTGACCGAAGCGTCCTATGATGGCGTGATCTACGAAATGGAGCATCGTCCCTGGGAGCCGGCACAGTTGCGCGACACGCTGCAATGGATGGTGAGCCGCAAGTCGATCGCCGTCACCGGCGCCCCCTCCGTCACGCCCATCGTGCGCATTCCCGCCAATGGCGGGGAAATGAACCAGTTCCTCGCCAAGCAGGCACTGGACATGGGCGCCTTCGGTGTGGTCTGGCCGCATGTCAGCACCGCGGAACAGGCCTATAACGCGGTTGCCGCCTGCCGCTATCCGCGGCGCGATACGGCCCCCCTTTTTGAGCCGCAGGGCATACGCGGGGACAGCCCCAAGACGGCCTCCCGCTTCTGGGGCATCCGGACCGGCGAATACTACCGCAAGGCCGATGTTTGGCCGCTGGCTCCGGAGGGCGAAATCCTTGTCATCCTGATGATCGAGGATCTCGCGGGCATCGCCAACCTGGACGAAATGCTGACCAGGGTCCCGGGCATCGGCGCAGTCATGATCGGCGAGGGCGACCTGAGCCAGGAACTGGGCTACCCCCGGGAATACGAGCATCCCGAAGTGGTCGCCGCCATGGCGGAGATCGTCGGCATCTGCAAGGCGCGCGGAATGCGGGTCGGCCATCCGCATGTCGGCTCCAAGAATGTCGAAAAGGTGCTGGCCGACGGCTACGACCTGCTGCTTGCGGCTCCGGTGCGCTCCTATGCGGCGCTTGAAACCGGGCGACGCCTCAGCGGTCGTGCCTGACACCCGCCATACCACAGAAAGGAACACGCCGATGGCCGACACACTTCGCCTGACGATATCCGTCCGCAGCCAGGGTCATACAACGCCCCTGAAGGATGGCACCGTTGCCCTCGACGGGATCGAATTCGAGTTCATCGAGGTGGAGCCCCAGATAGCCGCCTATCGGCGCATGGTACGGGACCTGGAATTCGATGTCTGCGAGCTCGCGTCCACCACCTATTACATTGCCCGCTCGCATGGCGCACCCTACCGGGCGCTGCCGATCTTCTTCGAGCGCAAGTTCCATCATACGGGGCTCGTCATCCGCCCGGATGCCGGCATCGCCCATCCGAAGGACCTCGAAGGCAAGAAGGTCGGCGTGCGTGCCTATTCAGTCACGACCGGCGTCTGGACACGCGGCGTTCTGCAGAACGAACACGGTCTCGACTGCTCGAAAGTGACCTGGGTGGTGGACGACGAGGAACATGTCGCCCAGATGGTGCTGCCGCCCAATGTCGAGCATGCGCCAGAGGGGCAATCCCTGGCGGATTTGATGGCAGCCGGCGAGTTGCAGGCGGGCTTCACCGCCAATGCCGGGATCGGCCGTGCCGGGCCGCCGACGGAGGGATGGAGCGCCTCGGCCAAGCCGGTCGACAGCTACCCCGAGCTTATTTCCGACGCCAAGGCAGCAGAGGCGCAGTGGTATGCGCGTACCGGCATCCTGCCGATGCATTCGACGCTGGTCATTCGCGACGAAATCCTTGCGGCACGGCCCGACGTAGCGCCAAGGATTTATAGGGCATTCCTGGAGGCCAAGGAGATTTACCTGAAGCGCCTGCAGACGGGAGAGGCCGCAAGCAAGCAGGACGAAGGCCGGCGCAAGCTGATGAAGATCGTCGGCGCCGACCCGCTGCCCTATGGCTTCGCCGCCAACCTTGCCTCGATCGAGGCGCTGAAACTCTATGCCGAACAGCAGCAACTGATGGCCCGAGACGTGCCCGTCGACGAGCTGTTCATCAACGAAGCAAGCTTCTGAGCTTCTCGCCGCACAACGGAGGAAGACATGATTATCGATTGCCACGGACACTATACCACCGCGCCCAAGGCGCTTCAGGCTTTCCGCGCGCGCCAGCTTGAAGCCTTCAAGGCCAAGGTTGCTGCTCCGCACAATGACGAACTCGTCATATCGGACGATGATATCCGCCAGACGCTGGAAGACAACCAGGTGCGCCTTCAGCAGGAACGCGGAACGGACGTTACGCTGTTTTCGCCCGGTGCCGGCAAGATGGCACATCACGAGGGGGATGTAAAAGTATCCCATCAATGGGCCGAGGTGTCCAACGACCTCATCTATCGCGCCACCCGGATCTTTCCGAAAAGCTTTGTCGGCGTGTGCCAGCTTCCGCAGTCGCCGGGCGTGCCGCCGGCAAATTGCATCGCGGAACTGGAGCGTTGCGTGACGCAACTGGGCTTTGTCGGCTGCAATCTCAACCCCGACCCCTCGGGCGGATACTGGACCGATCCGCCGCTGACCGATCGCCAATGGTATCCGCTCTACGAAAAGCTGGTGGATCTGGATGTGCCGGCGATGGTGCATGTTGCCTCGTCCTGCAATCCCTGCTTTCACGGCACGGGTGCGCACTACCTGGCCGCCGACACGACCGCTTTCATGCAGCTTCTGCTGTCGGACCTGTTCAAGGACTTCCCAACGCTGAAATTCATCATTCCCCATGGCGGCGGCGCGGTGCCATATCATTGGGGCCGATATCGCGGCCTGGCGCAGGATCTCAAGCGTCCACCCTTGCCGGAATTGCTGCTGGACAACGTGTTTTTCGATACCTGTGTCTACCACGATCCCGGCGTGCAGCTCCTGACGAAGGTGATACCGGTCAAGAACGTGCTGTTCGCCTCGGAAATGATCGGCGCGGTCAAGGGCATCGATCCCGAGACCGGGCACCGCTTCGACGATACCAAGCGTTACATCGACAACGTGCCTTGGCTGACCGACGAGGACCGTCATAAAATCTATTACGAGAATGTGCTGAACGTCTATCCGAGGCTCGGCGCCGCGCTGGCGAGAATGAACAGCTGAACGGGCAAGAGGCGCTGACATCATGGCCGGCTGGTCGCAAAGCAGGATAGGCAAGGCTTTTTCGGCGCTGGGCCACCGGAACTATCGCCTGATGTGGACGGGAACACTCGTCTCCAACACCGGTGACTGGATGGATCAGGTCGCCTTGAACTGGCTCGTCGTGTCAACTACGGGCTCCCCGTTCCACCTGGCGCTGGTCAACCTCTGCCGGGGATTGCCTATCCTGCTGTTCGTGCTGGTCGGCGGAGCCATGGCGGACCGCCTTCCACGTCGGCGCCTGATGATGCTGACCCAGTCCGCGGCGATGGCCCTGGCGGTCTTCCTGGCAGTCATGGTGCTTTGGGCCGGCGCGCCCCTCTGGGCGATCCTTCTCGTGGCGACGGGCAGAGGCATCTTCACGGCTTTCAACATGCCGGTTCGTCATTCCCTGGTTTCGGAACTCGTGCCGCGAAGCGATCTGCCCAACGCGATCGCGCTTCATTCGATGACGGTCAACCTGACGAAAATCCTCGGGCCGGCGCTTGCCGGCGTGATCATCGGCACGCTGGGCACAGGCGTCTGCTTTGCCCTGAACGCGGCAAGCTTCGTCGTGGTGATCCGCTCGCTGCAGGCCATGCGTTTCCCGCCCGAGTCGGAGCGACCGCCCTCGTTGTCGATTGGCAGGAGCATATTGGAAGGCATGGCCTATGTGCGCGCGGAGCGAACGGTGTTGCTGCTGGTGCTGATCGCCCTGGTGCCGACCTTCTTCGGCCAGCCTTATCTGAGCATGCTGACCCTGTTTGCACATGATGTCTTTCAGACCGGCCCCGAGGGGCTCGGCCTGCTGACCGCCTTTGCCGCCGGCGGATCGGTTGCCGGGGCATTGACGCTGGCGAGCCTGCCGAAAGTGGCGGCGTCGGGATGGTGGATGATGGCCTTCCTGCTCGGCTTCGGTGCCTTGCTGATCGCATTTGCGGCCAATCCGTTTCTGCTGGCGGCTCCGGTTCTGCTGGTGGTGACCGGGGCGTTCCACATCGCCTACAACGCCGCCAACAATACGATCCTGCAATTGCGGATACCGAACGAGGTCCGCGGCCGCGTCATCTCGATACTGATGCTGAACAGGGGACTGGTGCAGCTGGGCACGGCCGCGACGGCCGCGACGGCAGGCCTCATCGGAGCCCGCTGGGCCCTGGGTATCAATGGGCTGATCATTCTTGTCCTTGGCGCACTTGTCCTGATGCGGGAACGCCAGATCACCCGATTGCAAGGCGCCGAATAGGGAGCCGAAATCATTCAGTCTCACCCGAGGAGGAACTTCATGACCGAGACACAGACCCCGATACACACGCTTCTTGCCGAATACGGGGTTACCCGCGCCTTGCGCAACGGCGAGGTGAACTCCACCTTGTTGCGGCTGAATTACGCCGACTACGATCCGTCGAATCTGGGCTTCAAGGCCTTCGTGAGCGAGGCGGCTTTCCAAGCGGGGGAGCTTGCGATTGTCACATTCCTGATGGCCAAGGCCCGTGGCGCGCCGCTGGTTCTCATGCCTGCTCCCATTTCCGGCCGCTTCCAGCATCATTGCATCGCCTACAATGCCGAAAACCGGCACTTGTCGCCGAAGGACCTGGAAGGCAAGCGGGTCGGCGTTCGGGCCTATACCCAGACGACGGGGGTATGGGTGCGCGGCATCCTGCAGAACGAATACGGCGTGGACCTGGATAAGATCACCTGGGTTTGCTTCGAGGATGCCCATGTCGAGAACTATGCGGAGCCGTCCAACGTGACGCGGGGTCAGAAGGGGCAGAAACTGGTCGACATGCTGCTCGACGGTTCGCTGGATGCCGCCATGCTGGGCAGCAACATGCCCGACGATCCTCGCCTCAAAACCGTCATTCCCGATCCAAACGAAGCAGCGAAGGCCTGGTACGACCGGACCGGCGTCATCCCCCTCAACCATGTTTTCGTTGTGCGCGAGGACTTGTCCAGGGAACGGCCCGACCTCGTGCGCGAACTCTATCGCATGCTGAAGGAGAGCAAGGCGAAAGCCGGTCTCAAGGGGCTGGATACCCGTCCATACGGCGTCGAGGCGAACCGCAAGACGCTGCAAACGATCATCCGCTATTCGAGACAACAGGGGTTGATCAACCGTCTTCTGGAAGTCGACGAACTCTTCGACGACGTGACGCGCGCCCTGGAATAGGCGCAACCATCCGCGGTTCGCGCCCATGGTGACGCGGACCCATCCGTGGGGTGGATGGTGGATGCACGACGCCGTTCAGGCGATGCTGCATGCTTGGTCGAATTCGAACCGGAACTGCCGCGGATGAAGCACTTCATGACGGCCGTATCCGCTGGGGTTCGTCGAACTTGTCGTTGCGATTTTCACAGACCTCGAGGCTTCCCTGAAATTCGCGGTCCATGACAAGCGGAGCGATGTCGATCTTGCAATCGTCAGCATACGCGCTGAAGACGGCTCTCACAGCGAGGAACTACAGGACTCGCAGACAGTTGTGCTGCACCAGAAGGAGGAAGCATAATGTCCCAGACCACCAGAGGCCGCAATCAGGACCGAGCACGAGAGCCGACCGCCGAGCGGTTTCTGGATCTTCTGTTTCCACTTTCTGGAAGCCGGGCCGCCAGTTGTGCGCTCGGCAGGATCTGACATTAAAGATAAGGCGCAAGCTTTCTGAACAGCCGAAGCCTGAGGTGGCCATAGTCCTCTCTCCAGGCCATCGCCGAACTCGACCATTAAGAACCGCGTTTGGCAGCCGCAGTCGAGTTATAAGACTGGCTCTTCTTGCAACGCATGCTAGGTGGTCAAGGAAGCGCAGAGCGTGTCTAGTGAGCCCGCGCTGCCCAAGAAAAGGGCGTGTGCCTCAGATGGGCCAGCCTCAGCTCAGACTTCAAATCTGGTCCAGTCGTTGGGAGCAAACCAACGCCGTGCGCGGTCTGATCTCAGGCCTTCCGTTCCTTCGCCTTCTGCCTCACGGGTAGGTATGTCTGCGTCATCGTCCGTGTGTTCAATGGCCAGTGCCGCCTTCGACAATGCGATGACATCACCACCGGAAATTTGCCTGCTTTGGCCTTGCATTTCTGCCTCCTCGGGCCGGCTGCTTTCCGTCATGCACCGGCAACTGATGGGATGAACCAGCTCATTGCAGCGAAGTTCCAGCGAGAGACTTGCTGGCTCTATTTTCCAGCAGCGTGAGGAACCTTCACGGTGCGGTTGAGCAGTTCGGCAGAAAGCATGGGCGTGATCCCCGACCACATCTGCAGGTTTTCGACCCGCCTGCTCAGCGCTTTCATCACATCGGGTCCGGCTGTGGTGGCGAAGGTATCGATCAGGCCGAGCCGCAGCATGGGAAGCCCCTCCGCCTCCGCCGCGCGTACGTCATCGGCAGCCCGCCGGACCTCCCGCAGCACGTCGGCGCTTCTCTCCCGGAGGATTTCTCCGGCGCGGGTGATGAGCACCAGACGGTGAGATCGATCCATCAGTGTCACGCCAAACAGGCGCTCAAGCCGTTCGATCGATTGTGAAACCGCTGACTGAGTTACATCCAATCGCCTCGCACCTGCGGTCAGATTGCGTGTTTCCGCAAACCTTGGGAATACATGCAGATCCCAAAGGTTGATGTTCAGGGATATGTCGCTTGTCGGCCTCATGTCCGTCCCGGCATTGGCTCGATGTCTCGACAACATTAGGAATGCTAATGGTAGATCCAATAATTCTTAATTTGATGAAATTCCAGAACCACGCAATCGGAAAGGAGGCTAAAAGCGATCATCGGCGCAGCAGCCAAAAGGAAAGAGCAACCACATGACTGGCATTCGCATCGAAATGGACGGATTGGGGCAAGCAGAGCTTGCGGCAGATGCGCTTTATGGCGTGAACACCCTGCGCGCTGTGCAGAATTTTCCACTTTCAGGTCGCCCGATCGCGTCTGCTCCGCATTTCATCTGGGCGTTGGCGCTCGTCAAGCAGGCTGCCGCACAGGCCAATCTCGAACTCGGCGCCATCTCGTCAGACAGGGCGGATGCAATCGTTACGGCATGCCGGGACATCGGCCAAGGGCTGTATGACGAGCATTTCGTGGTCGACATGCTCGAAGGCTCGGGCGGCACTTCGACCAATATGAACGTCAACGAGGTCATCGCCAACATCGTCGCCTCGAAACGAGGCGAGGGGCTTGGCACATACGCTTTTGTACACCCCAATGATCACGTTAATCTCGGTCAGTCCACCAATGACGTTATTCCGACAGCCATGAAGCTGGCAATATATCGGGCGCTGGCGGATGCCGAGGCAGGCCTTGAGGAACTGGCGCGCGCCTTTTTGAAAAAGGCGCAGGAATACGAGGGCTTGCTTCGCCTCGGACGGACATGCCTGCAGGATGCGCAGCCGATGACCTTGGGGCAAGCCTTTGGCGGATATGCTGCGGTCACGCAGCGGCACAGGGAACAACTGGCCATTCTCAGGCAGCAGTTTCTGCATTTGCCGATCGGCGGCACCGCCATCGGCACGGGGTTCGGATCATCGCCCGGTTATCGCGACGCGGTCGTCCGGCACATTGGCGCGTTGACAGGGGAGGCTTTCACATCGATCGCCAATCCTTTCGACGGCATGCAGAACATGGACACCTGCGCACGTCTGTCGGCAGAACTGCGCAATGCCGCCAATTCCTCGTGGAAGATCGCCAACGATCTCATCGTCCTTTCCTCCGGGCCGGCCGGCGGGCTTCAGGAAATCACCCTTGCGGCCGTGCAGCAGGGATCGTCGATCATGCCCGGCAAGGTCAATCCGGTCATTCCCATGGCGGTCTGCCAGGTGGCCTTCGCCATAACCGGCAATGATGCCGCCATCGCAATGGCATGCCAGCAAGGTCTGCTGGAAATCAACCATTACGAACTTCTGGTTTGCGACAGATTGCTGGACAGCATCACGCTTCTCGCACGCTCGGCGGATATGTTTGCCGGACGCTGCATCAACGGCCTTGTCGCCAACGAGACCACCTCGCTCGATCACCTGATGGCTTCGAGTGCGCTTGCGACGGCGCTCGTACCCAGTCTCGGTTACGCGGCGGTATCAAACATCGTGCGCACATCCTTGGCGCAGGGCCGGTCATTCGTGGAGGTGGCGGTCGAGCAGGGGGTGCTGAAGGAGAGCGACATCGTTTCGATCCTGGCCAAGGCGGCCGGTGGAACCGCAAGACTGACGTCGCTGACGTGCTTTCCGGAAAAAGGACCGGGTATCAGTGGTTTTCAGTTGAAGGTGACGTCTGATGCGTAAGTGTAGGGCGATATGTATGGCGTTGAAGGTCGCCATCACACTGTCGCGTGCGTGGCCGAAATAGATCAAAATATGTCCGAATTAGATAAGATTTAATCGTGCCTTTTGTCAGATTCAACCTCAGCTAAACAAAGGGAACGGACATGAAAAGATTGCTTGCTCTGACGATGGGACTGCTGACGGCCACGACTTCCGTGAACGCCGCAGAGTGCACGAACGCCACTCTCAAGCGGATTACGGAGCGCGGTGAGATTGCGGTCGGCGTCAAGGCCGATTACAAGCCCTTCGGCTTCCGCGATCCGAATGGCGAGATCGTCGGGCTGGAAATCGACCTTGCCAAGGAAGTCGCCGCAACGATGGGCGTGAAGCTGCGGCTTGTGCCGGTGGTCGCATCCAACCGCATGCAGTTCGTGGAGCAGGGACAGACGGACCTGATGATCGCGACGATGACGGATACGAAGGAACGCCGCAACATCGTCGGCATTCCGGGACCAAACTATTATGCGTCCGGCACCAACATCCTGTCCCCCAAGGCGCTTGCATTCAAGGACTGGAAGGATCTGAACGGGAAGCCGGTCTGCGGCATCCAGGGTGCTTTCTATAATCAGTCTGTCTCCGATAAATATGGCGCCAAGATTTCGGCCTTCACCAATGCCGCCGAAGCGAAGCAGGCGCTTCGTGATCGCAAATGCGTCGCCTTCCTTTTCGACGATTCCTCCATCGCATCCGATTTGGCTTCGGGTTCCTGGGGCGATTTCGAGATGCCGTTGCAGTCTGAAGACCAGTCCCCCTGGGGCATGGCCGTTGCAAAGTCCGAAGAGGCCTGCGCCTTCGGTGCGATGATTTCGGGCATGGAATATAACTGGCACCGCAGCGGCAAGCTGCTTGAGCTTGAGAAGAAGTGGGAGATCAAGTCGACCGGCTATCTGCAAGCAATGCATGACAAGTTGGCCGACCCGATCAAGTAAGGGCGCCGAATGAACGCCTTCTCAGAATACTTTCGTGATCTTGCTGAAAGATCACCACGCTGGGACTTCATTTGGTTGTACGATGGCAGCGCCGCAGACCGGATTCTTTCCGGTCTGTGGGTGACCATCCAGCTCAGCGTCATTTGTGTTATTGCCTCGCTTGTCATCGGTTTTGCGGGGTCCATGCTGCAGACCTCCCGATACAGGGTGGCACGGCTGTTCGTCAGCGGTTACCTGCAGATCTTCCGCAACACGCCGCCGCTCGTGCAGTTGCTGTTCTTCTATTTCGCCTTGGGCCAGTTTACCCCGAGCTACAGCCCGGATGGATGGACGCAGGTTCCACTGATCTCGAATGTCGGCTGGGCGGCGATCGCGCTCTCGCTTTTTGGTGCGGCCTTCAATGTCGAAATCTTTCGCTCCGGCCTTGAGGCGGTGCCGAATTCGACGATCGAGGCGGCCGATGCGCTCGGCATGAGCCGCTGGCTGATCTTTTCAGAAGTACAGTTCCCACTGGCGCTCAGGGTTTGCCTGCCGGCGCTCAGCAGCAACCTGATCAATCTGGTCAAGACGACATCGCAGGCTTTTGCGATCGCAGTGCCTGAATTGCTTTATCAGTCCGCCTCCCTGTGGAACGACCACCCGGCGACACAAAACCCCACCATGCTCATGTTGCTGGTGGTCTATGTCGGGCTTGTCGGGCTTTTGTCACTCGGTCTCAGGTTCATGGAACGCAGAATGAGGGTGCCCGGTTATGGCGTCTGATATCGACAAGCGCGGGCAGGGATATCCCCGTCGCAGCGATATGGCGGTCCTGTTGCCGCTTCGTCCCGCCCCGCAGATGGATAGCCTGTCGCTCACGACATGGCTTGCAAAAATCCGCTGGTGGCAGGTCATGCTGCTGATGCTGGTTTGGCCGCTGCACGCCTTTGCCCAAGGGGCCGTCACCGTGGATAGCGCGGTCGCCGTTCTCTACAAATGGGCTCCGTTTCTTCTGTTGCATGGTTTTCTCTTCAACGTGCTGATCTCGATCCTGTCCATGGCGCTTGGCACTGGTCTTGGTGTTCTGCTTGGTCTGACGCTGATTTCGAAATGGTCTCCGCTGCGTTTTCTCGGCAATACCGGAACGGCGTTCTTCCGCAATGCGCCCTGGCTCGTGCTGCTCTTCGTGGTGCTTCTGGCGTTTCCGTTCGAGTTGACGATTTTTGGCACGCGTGTGCCGCTGCCCGGCTGGATCAAGGCGGTCATCGGACTTTCGCTACCGGTTGCGGCCAATATCGCGATCATCGTGCGTGGCGCGATACAATCGGTGCCGTCAGCCCAATGGGAAGCCGCCGAAAGCCTGAGCTTCAGCCGTATGCAGACGCTCTGGCAGATCATTATTCCCCAATGTATCAAGCGGATGATACCGCCGTGGATGAACTGGTATGCGATCCTGACGATGGCGACGCCGCTCTGCTCGATCCTCGGCACGGAAGAGATGGTGACGCTCACCCGCCAGGCGATGGAAGCGGAAGGCAACAAGCCGGAATTGCTGATGCCGTTCTATGGCTTCATCCTCGTCCTGTTTTTCCTCTACTGCTACCCGATTGCAAAACTCACGGTGCGCCTTGAGCGCAAGTTCGCCTTCAAGCTCTAGGTAAAGATATGTGGTCTCCCAATCAGCCCATCGTGGCGATGAAAAACGTTATGAAATCCTATGGCGATTTCGACGTGCTGAAAGGCATCAGCATGGACATCATGAAGGGCGAGGTGGTGTGTATCATCGGCCCTTCCGGTTCCGGAAAATCGACGCTGATCCGCTGCATCAACGGCCTCAACGATATCCAGAAAGGCTCGATCACCGTCGAGGGGCAGGAAGTTCATGATCCAAAGCTTGACAAGCGGCTTCTGCGCCGCAAGGTCGGCATGGTCTTCCAGCAATACAATCTGTTTCCGCACAAGACGGCCCTGCAGAATATCATCATGGCGCCGGTGAAGGTGTTGAAGGAACCGCGTGCCGACGTTGAAGCCCGCGCCCGCGCGCTCCTCAAAAAAGTGCGTCTCGAGGGCAAGGAAAACAGCTATCCAGGCGAGCTTTCAGGCGGCCAGCAGCAGCGCGTGGCTATTGCCCGTTCGCTTGCCATGCGCCCGGATATCATGCTGTTCGACGAGGTGACGGCCGCGCTTGATCCGGAAACAGTCAAGGAGGTTCTTGTCACGATCAAGGAGCTGGCCGCGGATGGCATGACCTGTATCCTCGTCACGCACGAGATGGGCTTTGCAAAGGAAGTGGCCGACAAGGTATATTTCACCGACCGCGGCCTGATCGTCGAGGAAGGGCATCCGAGCGAGATTTTCAGCAATCCCAAGGATCCGCGCACCAAAGCGTTTCTCAGTCAGGTTCTCTGACGCTGTTTTCTTCGGGTGACGAACCGCCTCAAGGGCGATCCTTGTCGAAGGCAACGGCTCTGGCGGCGACACGCATCGCTTTGGGTGTGGTCGCGAAACGCGACTGAAAGATCCTGGTGAAATGGCTAGCATTGGAAAAGCCTGTCGCCAATGCCACCTCCGAAATCGGCAAGACCGTCTGCCGCAGCAACTGGGCTGCGCGGTCAAGGCTGATATGGCGGTAGAACTCCATAACGCTCATGTCGAGCGTCTCCACGAAAACCCGGTTCAACTGTCGGGCGCTAATATGCGCCCGACCCGCGATTTCCTCGAGCGTAAGCCGGTCGGCGAGATTGTTGTGCATCAGTTCGACGGCCGCCAGCGCCGCCGGGTGATGAATGTTGTACTTCTGTTCGAGACCGGCCTTTTGCGGCGCCTCGGAAAGTCGTGTTTCGGTGTGCATGAACCAGTCGCTGACCTGTTGCGCCAGGACACGGCCATGGTTTTTCGAGATGATGTTGATCAACAGGTCGAGCGTGCCGGTGCCGCCGGCTGATGTGTATCGATCCCGGTCGATCACGAAAAGTGACTTTTCCAGATTAAAATCCTCTGACATCTCCCGAAGAGAATCGAAGTGTTCCCAGTGGATGGTGAATCGGCGATGCCGCATCAACCCGTATCGTGCGAGGATGGCGGGCGCGCCCGAAATGCCGCCCAATGGCACGTTCTGTCGCGTCAGCCGTTTCAGGTAACGTCCCAGTTCCACGTTCTCGTAAAGGATGGGATTGCCGCCCGCGACGAGGAAGACAAGATCGAAATCGACCGGCGCGCTTCGCATTTCGATGGTGTCGAATGTGATGCCGATAGAAGATTGCGAACGGTCGCCTTCGGCGGCAATGAAGGTAAAATCATAAAGTCTGGTCTTCGACAGGATGTTGGCCGCGCGCAGCGGTTCGACCGTCGCAGCCAGCGATATAAGCGCATAACCATCGACAAGGATGACGCCGATCCTGCGGATACCCTGTTCCGAAAAGAGCGCGCTGTGGTGATAGACTTGCGTGCTCATCCCTGAATTCCGATCGGTCGGCCAAGCGACGGAAGCGAATGCCTCTCCCCACGATGCTTGACAAACTTACAGTATCCAATTGGTATACGGAAGGTGTTCACGATTTCGGGATGTGATTGCATGTATGACTTCAGCGGCAAGATAGTGGTTGTAACCGGCGGTGCCGGCGGCATCGGTGAATCGACAGCCTATGCCTTCGCGCGTTCCGGGGCAAAGGTGATCATCATGGATCGCTCAAAGGATGATCTGGACAAGGCGATGGCGCGCCTTTCGGAAGTCGGTGATGTCACGGCGGTCGCTGTGGACGTGGCTGACCGTGATGCCGTTGAGGCCGCGTTCAACGACATTGAAGCGCTCGGCGGCACGGATGTGGTCGTCACCAGCGCCGCGATCGTCAAGACCGGACTGATCCTCGATATCGACCCGCAGGATTGGGAACGTATCCTGTCGGTCAACCTGACCGGCACGTTCAACTGCTGCCAGTTTGCCGGACGACAGATGGTCGCCAAGGGGGCAGGGCGCATCATTACCGTGAGTTCGGTCAACGGCCAAATCGCCAATACGGGACGCGGCGCCTATTCATGCAGCAAGGGCGCGGCCGACATGCTGACGCGCCTGCTGGCCGCCGAGCTTGGCGACAAGGGTGTGACCGCCAATGCCGTGGCGCCGACGCCGGTCGATCCGACCATGATCCTGCAGGTGCATGGCCCGAAGGACCGCGCCATCTGGGATGCTCAGATCCCGGCCAAGCGTTATGCAAAGCCGGAGGAGGTGGCCGCCGCCATCCAGTTCCTGGCGACGCCGGAAGCCGCCTATATCAATGGTCACATCCTCAATATCGACGGCGGCTTCATGGCCTCTGGCGTCCTCATCCGCTAACCTGCCGGGACGGCGGATCGCAGCGCTGCGGCCGGATGGAAAGCCACCCGGCCGGTTGCTTGCCTTGTAAAATTCTTTGTACAACCACTTTTGCGATAAGGCATTGCTTTGTCAGTTTATTTGAAAGCGGGAATATGAGCGAAAGAGATTCTTCGAAAATCGCAAGGGAATTGCGAGAGGCCATATTGCGGCTGGAATTGCGTCCCGGCCGCAGTCTGGACGAGGCTGCTCTTGCCGAATCTCTTTCGGTATCTCGTACGCCGGTCCGCGAAGCAATCATCCAACTCATCGCCGATGGTCTGGTCGTGCGTGAAGGCCGCTCCGCCAAGGTCGCACCGCTTGATTTCGACGACCTTCCGAAACTCTACGATGCTCTTCTCGTGGCAAGCAGGGTCATCCATCGTCTGGCCGCACAGAACCGCACGGATGAGGATCTCAAGAAAATTTCGGACCAGATGAACCTGTTCAAGCAAGAGGTTGCTGCAGGTGAGGGGGTCGGCCGCTCCGAAACCAATTTCGCCTTTCACATGGCAATCGCCAATGCTGCCGACAACCGGCATTTCGCCGCCTTTTACGAGCAGTCCCTGATCGGTTCGATCCGTATCGCGCGGGCCTGTTTTGCCGGAAATACCACGGATGATGAGAACGATATCCGTACGCATCTGGATGAAACGGTGCGCCAGCACGATCGCATCTTCGATGCGATCGTGGCGCGCGATGCCGACAAGGCGGATGAATACGCTACCCTCCACCACAGACTGACAAAACAGCGTATCAAGCGCATCCTGTTCGCCGGTTCGCCGGTGCTCAGTGATGACCTAAATCTCACCAGCGAATGGAACCTGCCCTGACAGCCATTCGATGAATGTCGATGCCGCCCGCGTGAGGCGTCGCTGCTGGTTGGGAACCACATGCAGAGCGACCGGAAGGATATCGCCGGCGCCGAACGGCGCGACCAGACGCCCGGATGCCAGATAGGCGCTGGTATAGGACGACATGGCGGCCGTGATGCCGCCACCGCTGGCGCAGATTTCCAGCGCCGTCGCCGCGTTATCCACCTTGATCGGCGCTTGCTGTGGTGAAAGTGCCAGTTTTTCCTTCTGAATCCACAGATCCAGCAATTGCATGCGGCCCTGCACGTGGATGAGGCGGGCGGGATTGGCCCAATCCGCTGTTGGTTTTTTGCTCGCCCGTTTCGCTGTCTGCGGGTCGCATAGAAGCATGAGCCTTTCGCTTCCCAGACGAACCGAGCCTGGAGGCGGATTGGCGATACTCAGCGCCAATATACTCAGGTCCGCAAGTTCCACGTTCGGATCCGTCCAGATCGTGCTGTTGAGGCGGACCTCAAGCTGCGGATTGGCGGCCGAAAAACCATGCAGATTACGCGCCAGCCACAGAGCGACGAAACTCAGCGGTGCCGAGACGGTTATGCTGGTATGCATACGTGCACCGAGTAGCCCCTGCGTTGCCATCTCTGCACGGTCGAGCGCTTCTGCAACACCCGGCAGATATGCTGCGCCCACTTCGGTCAGTTCCAGCCCGTTGCTGCGCCGATGGAAAAGCGGGCGGGCAAAAAAACGCTCAAGCGCACGGACACGCTGGCTGATGGCCGCCTGGGTGCAATTCAGCTCCTCTGCTGCCCGCGTGAAGCTCAGATGTCTCGCGGCGGCTTCGAAGGCCTGCAGATAGTCCAGATGGGGTAGATTGCGCATGGCTGATACCGTTTGAATTTTCCACGCATTACAAAAACGGGGTCACTGGGTAAAGAACGATTTCTTGTCTCTCGTTGGTCAGAGGGCATTCTGCCTGTCATCAAAGCGACATCAAGGCGCAGGAAAACAATGCCCTTCTCCCTGTTGAAATATGGTCTCCGCTCCCGGCACGTTCCGTACGGCGACATCCCAAAGACACCGGATCTGAAACGCGCCTACGACGTGGTCATCATCGGCGGCGGCGGACATGGTCTTGCGGCCGCCTATTACCTTTCCAATGTCCACGGCATCACCAATGTCGCGGTGCTGGAAAAGGGCTATCTGGCCGGCGGTAACACGGCCCGCAACACGACGACCATCCGCTCCAATTACATGACGCCGGAATCTGTCGCCTTCTACAAGGAAGGTGTCGAGCTTTACGAGACCATGTCGCAGGATCTCGGCTTCAACATCATGTTCTCGCAGCGTGGACAGCTGACGCTTGCCCATTCCGAAGCGACGCTGCGTAGCTTTCATCTCCGTGCCGAGATGGGCAAATATATGGGCACCAAGATCGAGGTCGTGGATGTTCAGACGGTGCGCGACCTGTGCCCCGATCTCAACCTCGATATCGGCGGTCAGCACGAAATTCTCGGTGGCCTCTGGCATGCCGATGGCGGCACGGCCCGTCACGACGCGGTTGCCTGGGGATATGCCAAGCATGCGGCGGCGCGCGGTGTCGAAATCCACCAGCGCACGGAAGTTCTGGGTCTTGGAAAGACCGGAGACCGTGTCACCGAAATCAAGACCAATCGCGGCACGATTGCCGCCGGTCAGGTGCTGCAGGCGGTCGGTGGCCTTAACGGTCAGGTCGCGGAACTGGCGGGCATCAAGCTGCCGATCCGGTGTTTCCCGCTGCAGGCAATGGTCACACAGCCGCTGAAGCCGTTCCTCAACACACTGGTCTCGTCCGCCAACCTGCATACCTATCTGGTTCAGTCCTCGCGCGGCGAGATCGTCATCGGTGGCGGTTCTGATCCCTATCAGCTTGCCTCGACGCGCTCGACCCTCGATCAGAAGGAACATCTGGCCGAAGGTGCGTTGCATCTCTTTCCGTTCCTGCACAAGGTCAAGCTGCTGCGCCAGTGGGCCGGCATTACCGACATGACGCCGGATTACAGCCCGATCATGGGTGCGTCGCCGCTCTCCAATTACTGGCTCGATTGCGGCTGGGGAACCTGGGGCTTCAAGGCGACGCCGGTTGCCGGCAAGCGGATGGCGGAAACCATCGCCACCGGTCGCGTGCCGGATATCCTCAAACCTTTCGACATGCGCCGTTTCGACAATTTTGCCCTTCTCAACGAGATGGGCGCGACAGCCGCCAGCCATTGACGAGGCCATCATGAAGATCTTGACCTGCCCGGTGAACGGGCCTCGCAACATCACCGAATTCCAGTATCTGGGTCCTTTTCGCGCCGCCGATCCCGAAAATCCCGATCAGCTGATCGAGTCGCTTTTCTATGCGGAAAACCCACTCGGTGTTCTCAAGGAATGGTGGCGGCACACGCCGTCCAACACGATCCTGATCGCAGAACGCCACACGGTAACCGACCAGATCATCGCCACCTATCTTCCCAATCGAAAGCCTGCCTGACATGACCGAACGGCTTCCATCTCCCTGGGGTTCGCGCATCGATCGCACCCGCAAGATCAGTTTCAGTTTCGATGGCCGCACCGTCGAGGGATATTCCGGCGACAGCATTGCATCCGCCATGGCGGGCGCCGACCGCTGGATCCTCTCGCGCTCGTTCAAATATCACCGCCCGCGCGGCGTGCTGACCATGGCCGGTCAGGATGCCAATACGCTGGTTCAGCTGCCGGACGAGCCGAATGTACGCGCCGACCTGCGGATGATCGCGGACAATCTGGCCGTGACGGCGCAGAATGTCAGCGGCACCGCCGAAAACGACCGTAACGCCATTCTCGACAAATTCGGCCGCTTTATGCCGGTTGGCTTTTATTACCGCACGTTTTTCGGTCCCGGCCAGAACAGCTGGCTGAAATTCTGGGAGCCGATCATCCGCAAGTCCGCGGGTCTCGGCAAGGTCGATATCGAGGCTGAACACGGCCATTACATCCGCGAAAACCTGCATGTCGACGTGCTGGTGGTCGGAGCGGGGCCTGCGGGCCTGTCGGCTGCCATCAAGGCGGCAGAAGTCGGTGCCGGCGTGCTGGTCGTCGATCTCAACCCGGAGACGGGTGGCGCACTCACCTATGCCCGTTTCGGCGTCGAGACGAGCGAGGCCGAAACGGCCCTCCAGTCGCTTCGCAGCCGGGCGGCTGGCCTGGCGAACATCCAGATCATGACCGGCGCCACCTGCAATGGCTGGTTTGCCGACAATTTTATCCCTGTCCTGCAGGGAAACCGGCTTTACCGCGTCCGCGCCAAGCAGGTCGTCGTGGCTTCCGGTTCGCACGAGCAGCCGCTGGTTTTCCGCAACAACGATCTGCCGGGCATCATGCTGTCATCGGCGTCGCAGCGCCTGCTGCGCCATTACGCCGTGCGTCCGGGCAAACAGGCCGTGGTGTTCGCCGGCAATCGCGACGGTTTCCTGGCCGCGCTTGATCTGGTCGAGGCCGGCGTCAAGGTTGCAGCCGTGCTGACGCCGACCGGCGGTGCAGCCTGCGAGGACCTCGTTCAATTGCTCGCGCAAAAGGGCGTTTCGGTCGTCCGGAACGCGACCGTACTGACGGCTCTCGGCACGAGCGGCAATCGCCGCATTCGCGCCGTCACCTACAGCACGCCGCAGCATGGCGAAAAGACGATTGATTGCGATCACATGGTGATGGCGACGGGATATACGCCGGGTTACCAACTGCCGCTCAATGCCGGTGCAAGGCTCGGTTACGATGATGCGAGCCGCCAGTTCACGCTCAGTAATCTGCGTGAGGATTTCCATCTTGCGGGTTCCGTCGCCGGTGTCTTCTCGCTGAACGCTGTCCTGCGCAGCGGCGAAATGGCCGGTGCGGCAGCCGCCAGGGCTCTCGGCCATGCGGTAGTTGTTCCCGATGCGGTCGAAGATGCCGAAGCCGCCGAAATGAACTATGCGCAGGATCTGTCCGCGCATCCGAAGGGCCGGGATTTCATCGACTTCGATGAAGACCTTCAGGTCAAGGATATCAAGAACGCGGTTGCCGATGGCTACAGTGAGCTTGAACTGGTCAAACGTTATTCGACGGTTGGCATGGGCCCGTCGCAGGGACGGCATTCGGCGCTGGCAACGGCCCGTATCGTGGCCGGTTCTACGGCCCGAAGCGTCGCGCAGGTCGGCATTACCACCTCGCGCCCGCCCTTCGGCCCGGAAAAGCTCGGCCTGCTTGCCGGCCCCAACCATGTTCTCTACCGGCACACCGCCATGCATGATGAGCATGTGGCCGCCGGTGCGAAGATGACGCCGGTCGGTGCGTGGTGGCGTCCGTTCCATTACGCCGGCAAGGGTGATGTCGCCAAGGCGATAACCGACGAGGTGGCCCTCGTGCGCAACAAGGTCGGCATGTTGGACGTCTCGACGCTCGGCAAGCTCGCCATCCGCGGGCCGGATGCGGCAGCCTTCCTCGATCGCATCTATACGATGGCGCATGCCAAGCAGCCCGTCGGGCGCGTGCGCTATTGCCTGATGCTGAACGACATGGGCTCGGTCATCGACGATGGTGTCGCCTTCCGCGTCTCGGAAAGCGAATTCTACGTAACCGCGACGACGGGTGCGGTTGCGCGCGTGTTCAGCGAAATGATGTTCCTGAACGCCAAGTGGGGCATGCAGGTCGATATCCAGAACATCACCGCGGCTTTCGCGGCGATCAACGTCACCGGTCCTGCCGCACGTCAAGTTCTGGAGGCTTTGGGTGGCGATATTGACCTGTCGCCGGAAGGTTTTCCCTATCTGAACGGCCGTGTCGGCACGATCGGCGGCTGCCCGGTGCGCATCATGCGTATCGGCTTTACCGGTGAGCTCAGCTATGAACTGCATGTGCCGCAGTCCTATGGTGCCGCCCTGTGGCGCAAGCTTCTGGAAGTCGGTGCGCCGCACGGCCTGCGTCCCTATGGCCTTGAAGCTTCGCGTATCCTGCGACTGGAAAAGGGGCACATCATCATCGGTCAGGACACCGACGCGCTTTCGACGCCGGAAGAACTGTCGATGGAATGGGCAATCTCCAAGACCAAGGCCCGTTATGTCGGCAAGACCGGGGTCGAAGCGCGGGCGAAGCTCGAAACCAAGCGCAAGCTTTGCGGTTTCGAAATCACCGGCGAGGACGGCAGGCATCTCGGCGAATCCAACCTGGTCTTCCGTGATGGCCGTCCTGCCGGTTTCATTACCTCGGCCTGCTATTCGCCGACGCTCGGAAAATGGGTTGGTCTGGCCTATGTCGATCCGCGTGACACCGCGCCGGGATCGACCATCAATATCAGGAGCTTCGGTGGCAAGGATATCCAGGCCAAGGCTGTGAAGGTTCCGTTCTACGATCCGGAAAGCAAGCGGCAGGAGATGTGACATGAACACCAGCGGACATACCAACACTGCCGACCTGTCGCTGCGCAGCGATCTTCTGGGCCATCGGCTCGCTCTGCGTGAAAATCTTCCCGGCGCGACCGAAAACGTGGTTCTGGAATGCACGCCGGGCGAACGTTTTGGCCTGCGCGGCCCCGGAACGATCGACTGGGTTGCGGCGCAGGGTCTCACCGTCCCGGCTGCGGTCAACGCGGCCGAGGTTTCACCATGCGGAACGACGGTCATGCGCCTCGGCCAACAGGAAGTTCTGCTGACCGCCCCCGCGGGCGATCGCGGGCAACGGCTGCGCGACCTGCAGCAGGCATGGCACGAAAATCCGGGTGCGGCGAAAGGTTTCGATGCCTATCGCGACGAAGGCTGGGCATGGTTTGTGGTTTCCGGCCCGGATGCACCGGCCTTGATGCGCCGCATCTCCATGTCCGATCTCGGACCGAAAAACCTGTCCGTCAACGGCGTCGCCCAGACGCGCGCGCTTCATCTGGATGTCGTGATCGCCCGGCTGGATCGTTTTGGCGCTATCTCCTACGACATTTTCCTCGACATCGCTTCGGCCAAGTTTGCGCTGGACGTGCTGGAGGAGACTGCGCAGGAGCTTGATGCCGGCTTCCGGATTTCGGCGCTGCGCACTGCCGCCTGAAGGTCACTCTGGTTCTACATGCCATACGGGTTCGCCGCCGGCTCGGGTCTACAGACCCGGGCTCGGTTACCTGCGACCCATTGAAGGAACGAAATACAGATGGTTGCTGTTAAAATTGACGGAAAAGCCTTCGCTGAAACGGTGCGCGGCGATCTCGCCAAGCATGTCGAGCAGTTGCAACGCGAACACGGTATCACGCCCGGCCTTGCTGTGATTCTTGTTGGCGAAGATCCGGCGTCCGAAGTCTATGTGCGCAACAAGGGTAAGCAGACGCGCGAATGCGGCATGGCAAGTTTCGAGCACAAGCTTGAGGCAACGTCATCCGAAGCGGAGCTGCTTGACCTGATCGGCTCGCTTAATGCCGATCCCGCGGTGCACGGAATTCTCGTCCAGCTTCCATTGCCCGCGCATATCGATAGCGACAAGATCCTCAACGCCATCGACCCCGCGAAGGATGTCGACGGTTTTCATGTTTCCAATGTCGGCCTGCTGGGAACCGGGCAGAAGGCGATGGTGCCCTGCACGCCGCTTGGCTGCCTCATGCTGCTTCGGCATCATCACGGCAAGCTCGATGGTCTCAATGCCGTCGTGATTGGCCGCTCCAACATCGTCGGCAAGCCGATGGCGCAGCTTCTTCTGCGCGACAATTGCACCGTGACGATTGCGCATAGCCGCAGCCGCGATCTGCAAAACATCGTGCGTTCGGCCGATATCGTCATCGCCGCCGTCGGCCGGCCGGAGATCGTGACCGGCGCGTGGATCAAGGCGGGCGCCACTGTCATCGATGTCGGGATCAACCGCGTGGAGCGGGACGGCAGAAAAAAGCTTGTCGGTGACGTAAATTTCGAAAGCGCGGCGGAGGTCGCCTCCGCCATAACGCCGGTGCCCGGTGGCGTCGGACCGATGACAATTGCCTGCCTTCTGGCCAATACGCTGACGGCCTGCTGCCGTGCGCGTGGCCTTCCCGAACCGTTGGGCCTCACGGCCTGATCCAAGACAGCGTGCGAGCGAATGCTGACGGCGCCCTACCATCCTCCAGGAGTTCCGATGACACAGTTTTTCCTGACCGTAACCTGCCCCTCGACCCGGGGCATCGTCGCGGCGATCACCACCTATCTCGCCGAAAGCGGCTGCAACATTACCGACAGTTCGCAATTCGACGACAGCGAAACCGGCAAGTTCTTCATGCGCATCAGCTTTCGCTCGGAAACCGGTGCCGACCTTGCCTCGCTTCGGGAAAATTTTGCGGAACGGGCCAAAGCCTTCGGCATGACCTATGCCTTCCATGACGAGACCGAGAAGATGAAGGTCGTCATCATGGTCTCCCGTTTCGGCCATTGCCTCAATGATCTGCTCTATCGCTGGCGGATCGGCGCGCTGCCGATCGACATCGTCGCCGTGATCTCCAATCACATGGATTATCAGAAGGTCGTTGTGAACCACGACATTCCCTTCCACTATATCAAGGTGACGAAGGCCAACAAGGCGGAGGCCGAAGCCCGTCAGCTGGCGATCATCGAAGAGACGGATGCCGATCTGGTCGTGCTTGCCCGTTACATGCAGGTCCTGTCGGACGAGATGTGCCGCAGGATGTCCGGGCGCATCATCAACATCCATCACTCCTTCCTGCCGAGCTTCAAGGGCGCGAACCCCTACAAGCAGGCATATGAGCGCGGTGTGAAGCTGATCGGCGCGACTTCGCATTATGTCACGGCCGATCTCGATGAGGGTCCGATCATCGAGCAGGACACGATCCGCGTCACGCATGCACAGAGCCCCGACGATTATGTTTCGCTTGGGCGAGATGTCGAAAGCCAGGTCCTGGCGCGCGCAATCCACGGACATATTCACCGTCGCGTTTTCCTCAACGGCAACCGTACCATCGTATTCCCGGCTTCACCCGGTTCATTCGCCTCGGAGCGCATGGGCTGAGAAAAGCCCGAACGAAAAAAAGCCCTGCCGGCCGTCTCTCATGAGGCGGCCGGCAGGGCTTTTTCGTAGGATTTTCAAACAGCAGCGATCAGCTGTATTTCCACCGGCGCATTGCCGGGCAGCGTCGCGACGCCAATGGCGGCGCGGGTGCCGATGGCGGCGTCGCCGAGACAGTCTTTCAGGAATTGCGAAGCGTAGTCCGCCAGCTTCGAATGCGCGGTAAAACCGGGCTCGGCCGCAATGTAAACCGTGAGGCTGAGGATGGCGGAGATCTTTTCACCGGCGTGCAACTGAGCTTCGGCCGCTGCCAGCGCGTTGCCACAGGACAGAAGGACGGCCTCGGCATGCTGTGCCGGATCGGCCGCGGCGGCAATAATGCCGGAAAACTGCAGAACACCGTCATGACGGGGTGTCATTCCGGCCGTGAAGATCATGTCTCCCCGGCGAACCGCAGGGACATAAAGCCCCTGCGGAATCGGCAGATCGTTTCTGGCCTCTTCCGGCTTCATGCGCGATATCTATCGACGAGAGCGACGAGCCGCTCCGCAGCGGCCACAGCGGCCGCATGATCCTGCGAAAAGTTCAGGCGAACGCTGCTGTCGCTGAAGGGGCTGAATTCGGTGCCGGGCGTGACGATGACGCTCGCCTGCAGACGCAGAATGCGCACGAAATCCCTGCCGCTGACAGCAAGCTTGGGGAGTTGCGGGAAGATGTAGCTTCCGGCCTCCGTGGTACGCACCGCAAAACCTTCGCTGGCGCGGAAAACCTTCAGAAGATCGTCGCGGATGGCCTCATGCTCACGAACGCGCTGCGCCATCCAGCCTTCCGGCTCATTGAACCACGTCCGGAACACAGCCTGACTATAACCGCCTGCACGCAGGGAGACGATCGCCTGCAGCTTTTCCATGCGCGTGATAATGGCCTTCGAGCCGAAGGCGACGCCGAGGCGGTAGCCGCTCAGCGACTCGGTCTTGGAAGGGCCCATAATGGTGATGACGTTTTCGGCATCGATGGCTTCTGCCCTCAGATGGGCGTAATCGACGCCGGAATAGAGCAGGCGGGAATAGAGCTGGTCGACGATGACGGTTGCGCCATATAGGCTCGCCAGCGTTGCGATCGATTTGATTTCTTCGCGGGAATAAACCACGCCCGCCGGATTGTTCGGGTTGGAGAACAGGAAAACCTTGGCGCCCGATTTGAACGCGTCTTCCAACTGGCCGAGATCAAGGCCGGCTCGGCCTTCGACATTCAGGTAATCCATCTGGACGGGCAGCATCTGGCCTTCGCAGAATTCCACCAGTTTGCGGTTGGCGAAATAATCAGGCTGTACGATGGCAACCTTGTCGCCATTCGCCACGGTGGAGGCGACGGCGAGGAAAAGCGCGCCCTGCGTGCCGGGGGTGAGGATCATGCCGTCGGCGGCATCGACCGGAGCGCCGGTGAAACTTGCGATGGCGGGTGCGAGCTGCTCACGAACGGAGATATCGCCGCGATATTCGGTATAGGCCTGCTTGCCGCCGGCTTCGACGCCGGCGCTGAAGACTTCGAACGAACCCGGTGTCGGCGTGAAGGCATCTACATCGCCGTGGGAGAAATCGACCTGGCGTCCCTCGATCTTTTCCCCATGCAGAAGCGACTGGAGATCACCGACTTGCTGGCGGACTTCCTGGCCCGGCGCGGCATCGGTGCCCATGCGCTGGAACTTAGCTTGAATAGTCATTGAAACTCCTTTCACGGCACAAAGGCCGCACGACTGAGTGCTACGGTACCCGGCTTTTAGAGCAATAAAATATGCTTGCCAGTTTCTTCAAAAGATAGAAAATATATCTTATGAACACAAAGTTCCTCGAAAGCTTCCTCATTGTCGCCGATTGCGGGTCTGTTGCCGAGGCGGCGCGGCGTCTCAACATGACATCCGCTGCTGTCGCCCAGCGTATAAGGGCGCTGGAAGCGGAACTCGGTCAGGATCTGGTCTCTCGGGTCGGGCGGACCGTTCGGCCGACTGCCGCAGGCCTTGCCGTGCAGCGTCACGGGCCGGCGCTCGTGCGGGCCGCTCGGGATCTGCGGGCGATCGCGGCGGGGAATCTGCCTAGTGGCCAGCTGCGCCTGGGGGCGACGGCCACGGCCATGACCGGTCTCATTCCGCAGATCACGGCGAGCCTCAGCGAGCGGTTCCGGCAGATCGACTATTTTCTCCAGCCCGGCTCGTCAGTGAACCTTTACCACGCGGTCCTGTCGGGCGAGCTGGATGCCGCCCTTATCATCGAGCCGCAATATCCCATGCCCAAGGCCTTCGGGTGGTCAACGATCCGGCGCGAACCGCTCCTCCTGCTTACTCCTGATGGGATGGAGGTAGATGATCCTCATCGGACGCTGAGCGAAAAGCCCTTCATTCGTTACGATCGCAATCAGTGGGGAGGGCAGATCGTCGGTCGATACCTGCGCCGTCATTCCATCAATGTGCGCGAATGGGCCGAGCTGGATGCGCTGGATGCCATCGCCGCGCTTGTCGATCGCGGGCTGGGCGTCGCGCTCGTTCCGGATTGGGCCCCGCCGTGGCCGCAGGGGCTGCGGCTTCAGAAAAACCGCATGGAAGATGGCGAACTTCGCAACGTGGGGGTTCTGTGGGCGAATTCCGGCCCGCGGATTGCTGCCATTCGCGCTTTTGTCGAAGCCTGCGAAGAGGTTGCGACGATTTGAGCCGGCCTCTGCGAGCGTTTCATTCGGTTAGCCGTCGCGCCGATTTTCCGAGCAGTCGGAATTCATACGAAGTCTCACCCAAACCGCCCTTGATCGGCAATGATTTCGACCTCGGGTAATCTTCTTTTTTTGATCGTCGAGCTGAAAGCTGCGCCTCAGGTCAGAAGCTTTGCTGCCTGCCTCCTCTTCTCCTTCCTCAATCCGATCCACGAACAGCGCCGCTATCCGTGCGGCGTTGAGGGATGTCTATGTCTCGATCTGAAGCGAATTCAGCCGGGAGTCCCACGAGTTCGAAAGTTTCTCCACCACCCTGATCAATGCCTCTCTGCAGCCGGAAGTTGGCCCTTACATGGAGCGGTTGGAGGGCGCGATCAGCGAAGTCGCCCCGAATGCCAGTGCGGCATCTTCCAAGTCCAGCGGCGGCCTGATGTCGGTGGACAAGGCGCTGGAGTTTCCGGTGCGCACGGCACTGCCCGGCCCGGCCGCAGGTGCGGTGGGTGCGGCAGCAGCCGGCGGAAAGTCATCGATCGGCGATATCATCACGCTCGATATCGGCGGCACCAGCACCGACGTCTGCCTGAACCGCGAGAAGGCATTTTCAGCGTCGAGGATGCGCGCGAATGCCATGAGATTGGCGCTGACGGCATTGTCGTCTCGTCGCATGGCGGGCGCGATCGACAGCGCGCCAGCCCCCGTGCAGATCCTGCCCGCTATCGCCGATGCCGCCGGCAACCATATTGAATGCTGGTCGATAGCGGCGTCAGGGGCGGCAGCGATGTGGTGAATACCTGCCGCTGGGCGCCCGGTCCGTCATGCTCGTACGATTGCCGCTCTGGGGCTCGGCTTGCTGTGGAAAACCGGGGGCCAATGCCTTGTTTGTAATGCTGAAACAGAGATAGACTTTCGCTGGCGCTGCATGGCGCTCGAACTGCGGGCGATGTCGAGATCCTGTTGCCGGCGCGCTGAACCTGACCCCGATTGCATCCGGACGATGACAACGCCGCCGGATTTCAGTTTATGGGGTGGAAATGATGACGTACAAGACCATAGGAATTATCGGCGCGGGCGCGATCGGCAGAAAACTGTTCGATTACGTAAACGCTCTGGACGGTGTCGAGGTCGCTTATGTCCTCGTTTCCGACAAGAACAAATATGCCAGCGACGTCGCGCTTGGTCCGTTCCTCATCGACAATGCGGCCGAGGCGCTTGAGAAGAGGCCGGACCTCGTGCTGGAATCGGCAACACCCGCGCTTTTGTGCGCGCTCGGGCCGGGCATTCTTGCCTATTCCGACCTGTGCGGTTTCAGCTGCTCGGCTCTCGCCGATAGCGCTGTCGAGGCTGCATTGCATGCCGCGGCAACGAAAAGCGGATGCCGCCTTTTCGTTCCGCATGGCGCCGTTCTCGGTCTGGATGGCCTGCGCGATGGTCGCGACCAGATCGAAACTGTCGTGATCACCACGACCAAGAGCGGAGCGAGCCTCGGCCAGGCAGCGGACGCCAAGGGAACGCTGTTTGAAGGATCAACCCGCGAGGCCTGTGTGCGTTTTCCGCGCAACGTCAATGTCCACGCCGCCGTCGCGTTCGCAGGAATCGGTTTCGACCGGACGCGCAGCGTCGTCGTTGCCGATCCTGATACGAAGGCCATGCGCCATCATATCGCGGTATCGGGCAAGGGGCTTGTATGGGAGATCTCGATCAGCTCGCAATCGCTCGGCGGCGTAACCGGCTCCTATACGCCGGCTTCGGCCATTGGTTCGCTGAAGCGGATACTTGGTGACGAGGTTTTTGCCAACGCCTGAGCTCTTGCAGATTCAATCCCCAAAATATGGAAATGCCATGAAGATCCTGGTGCCTGTAAAGCGCGTCATCGGCTTGCTGGGCGATACTGGCGCCATTGGCCTTGGTCTCTTGGCACCCCTTGAGGACGACCTTCTGGTCATCTCTGGGTCAATGGTCCGTACCATTCCAAGGCACAGGGCATTCGGGCCGGCTATGTGTCGAAAACGGTGTTCCCTAAGGTGACGCCAATTTCATTCAGATCGACAAGCTCTTCTGTGCCAGGGTCGCTGGTTGTCAACGTTGCCGGTTTAGTGTGGCGCAGTGGGCGGCATAACGGTCATGCAAATCGATATGATCGGGTTGCAAGCGTGGCGGGCACCTGATGAACATCCCGCTTACGGGCGGACGGCATGTCAGGCGGTCACAGATGAAGGCGATTACTCAGCGCCGCATCGCCAACGAAAAGCAGGAACCTCACGTGGGGCACGGAGTTAGCCACGTAGAATGAGAGGAACCTCGCTGCAATGCCGCTCCTCCTTGCGATCCACCTTGAGTTTGTCATGGGGCTCTTCCTGACGCTGCCCTATGGGAAATTTGCCCACGCGATTTTCCGCTCTGCAGCGCTCTTGAAATACGCGATCGAAAAGAGGCGTCCCAGCCCTGTTCAGGCAGGCAGCGAGTAGGCCGAATGCGCGGATAGCTTCGCGTGCCGAGGCCAGCCGAAAGGGGGGCTGCCGGACGCGCTTCGGGTTGCCCGAGGCCTTTGGCATGTCTTGCGCCCCTCCTGGCGGCCGATCTTCCGTCCGTGCCATCGACGCCATCTGCTTTGCTTAAAGCACCATCGGCAAATCATATTGGCGCTGTGAAACCCATTTTCTTAGTCTCTCAACACATGCTTGGTGAGGATACGCGGAATGGCTGGAGACGTCATCGCCAGTCGGGAAGAGGATCTCTGGGCTCTTTTGCCTGCTCTGCGGCCAGCGCGCATGCCTGTTCGTCATCACTCTGCAGGGCCTCGGTAATCATGCATCCACACTTGTCGGCATTCTTCGTATAGTGACGCGCGGCAGCGATCATAAGGTCCGTCAGCGCTCTTCAGTCTGGCGCTTGCCCAGCCGCACGATGCGCTCTTCACATACCAGCCGCACCAAATCGTGAAGGACTGCAGTGCGCTCGATCAGCCACAGCAGTCCCTCCTCGCTAATCTCGAAGTGTTTTGAATAGCGCGCTTTGACATAGGCCTCGTTCAACGTGTTGAACCAGGCCCGTTCGCGATGCTGATCGCGTGGAAACGCCTCTGCCAGCCGTCGGTCCTGCTCCTCAGCAAGCGAGCGGAGAAATTTGATGTTATGGGAGGGAGGAGCGTAATTGGTCAGCGTGAGGAGAACGCAAGCATAAGCTTGCTCAAGCGACTGGTGAAGGGCAAAGGCCCCGCGCTTCGCCTGATGCTTGTTCTGAGAATACGCTGCCCAATCGGCGAATTCCTCTGCAGCGCTAAATCTATCAGCAAAATAATCCTTAGCTATCCTCAGATGCTCCGTCGCGGAAAGCTGCTGCGGCTCCGCAAGCGGCTCGTCATCGAGCTCATACAGCACAATCCCCTCCTTGCGAATGTCGGAGAAGAAGTACTGGCCCTCCTTAAGATAGGTGTTCACCTCGCGGCGGGAGTGGACGATGAAGCTGACTGGGGTTTCAATCGCCTTGTCGCGGATCAGCCGGTCGGCGGCCTTGTGCCAGT
>JOKI01000025.1 GCA_000722615.1 Pseudorhizobium pelagicum
CACCATATCGTGCCGCGCCGCTACGTGGGGGCGTCTAACCGCTTACGAAATTGTATGCCCTTCAAAGAGATTAAGAAGGGCACTACCATCAGCTTTACAGAAGTTGAGGAGCTTAGGCCGAATGGATTTCGACGCCTTGAACGAGGCCCGCTCCAACGCCCGGGGGCCGAAGGCTATCATGCCGTGCCCGGCTTCGCTGCCCAGACCCTTTTGCCAGGACCATGTCACTGCATCGAGCTTCGTGAAGTCCAAAGGCATCGCAAATGCCGCCGACGCCGCATCTGCGATCACTAGACCTTGCCTGCCCTTGGTCATCCAATCGAGATCTTTGACGCATATTCCGTTGCCAGTCCCGTTGTAGACCAGAACCAGATCATTCTCATCATGTACGTCGGATGTTCTTGGAAAGCTTCGGCCCGACCCTTTGTGAATCCGAGCACGCCGGCCCATAAGGCTTATAATATCGTCCGCCCAATAGGCAGAAAAGCCATCGGATACGATCACGTCGACGTCGCGTACGCCAAGGAGGTTCCACAGTGCAAACTCAATTGCCCCCGTGGCGGACCCAGGCACGATACCTACAACCCAATCATCGGGAACACGCAAAAGTTGACAAGAGCGTTTGATGGCTCCGGCGAGCCGCAGTTTGCCCAAATGGCTGCGATGGCTTCTACCGAGCAGTGTCGTTGATAGTCGGGAAATATCCCAGCCTGGATGCTTTTTACAGGGACCCGACGAAAAGTTAGGGCTGCTTGGTCGTGCTGAAGGACGAGCATGGCGAAATACGAACTGATCCTTCATGCGACTTTCTCCATTTGCGCGGTCACGGGAACCCTGTTGGTGAGAGCGCATTGTTTGGCTGTCTCGAGCACTGCGCGGCTGAAACTGGCGGAGTTGGCCGGAATGTTTTTTATCCAGTGAAAGACTTGATCACCGGAAAGAGAACGGTCGCTCAGAATCTCCTGAACGAAGGTCGGATGTAAGCCGTTTGCTGCGCCGATCTGATAAAACGGATTGTCACCCCAGCCGTATTTTTCTTTTAACGGATTGAAATGCTTCACGACGAGCTGCTGAAGTCGGTCTTCCGCAGGTTTCGAATATCCCGGCGCGACGACGCGCAGCAACTGTTCCGTACTGGCATTGCCCGCGCCCCGTCCCATGCCGGAAACGGTGCAATCGAGCCAGGTGCTTCCCGCTTCCGCCGCACACAGCGCGTTCGCGATTGCCAACCCGCTATTGTCATGGGCGTGGTAACCGATATCGGCGCGAAGTCCTTTGGCAAAGTCGCCGACTAGATCCTTGACCCGGGTTGGTTTCATCGTGCCGAGTGAATCCGCGACATAGACTGCCTCCAGCCCATCAACTTTCTTGACGGCCTCGAGGCATTCCTGAATCTCGCGCAGATCTGCCATATCGATTTGCATCAGATTGAGGAAAACCCGATAGCCACTCTCAAGAAGGTGCTGAACAAGGCCTTTACACATGTGCGCGACCCGATAGTGAGCGGCTATTCGGATGATATCGATGCCATCCTCAACCTTGTGACCGAGGTCTCTGTCCAGCTTGGATCGAGTATCGCCATCATATTCAAAGTAGTCTTTCGCATCGATCATAACCGCGAGCAGCGTGTTTTTGCTGAAGCGCAATGCCCGAGCCTTGCAGTTGTCTACGTTCGCAAATGGCCCAGCACTCGGCCCTTTGCCAGCAAGACCGAGTTCGATGACATCGACCGGAAGAACAGCCATGGCAGCAAGGTAATCATCCACCAAATCTTGAGGAAACGACCAGTTCGTATAATATCCGCCGTCTCTGAACGTGCAGTCCAGTATGCCCAGCGAGCTTGAAATACGTGTATACATGATCTTACACGCCTCCTGGCGTTCTGTTTGGGGTTGGAAATTTCTTCAGGCTGCGTGGTATCCGCCATCCACGTAGAGGATTTCGCCTGTCACAAAGGAGGCAGCATCACTAGCTAAGAAGACATACGGGCCGAAATACTCCGAGAGTTCCCCCCGGCGACCCATTGGCGTATGGGCCATTGCGCGACGCTGATAGGGGGTGTCCAAGTCGATATGAACGCCCTTCATGAAGTTGTTGATGTAGCCGGGAGCAACAGCGTTGACGCGGACGTTCCTGTCGGCCCACTCGACCGCCATCGTTTTTACCAGCTGGTTGGCCCCTCCCTTCGAGACGGCATACGGGGTCAGTCCGGGAACGCCCAGTGAGCTCGCAATCGATGAAGTCATGACGATACTGCCGCGCCTTTGCGGTAACATCCGTTGGGCCGCAGCCTTCGCGCACAGATAGTAGCCGCGCACGTTGATCGATAGGACATGTTCCCATTCATCGATTTCATAAGTCTCTGCAGGCTTGATGATATCTGTGCCAGCGTTGCAGATCATGACGTCGATTTTGCCAAAATGCGCAACGGTATCTCCGACAAGATTCTGGATATCTTGCTCTCTTCTTACGTCCGCTGGCACGGCCACAACGTCGTAGCCAAGTGCTTCGAATTCTTGCTTCGTTTCCCGGAGCTCATCGACCTCGTGGGACGAAATTACAATTTGGGCTCCAAGCGAGCCAAAACATCCCGCTAGGGCCTTCCCCAGCCCGCGGCTGGATCCGGAAATAACGATCGTCTTACCTGAAATATCGAATAATTTCGAAGTCACAGCTACGCTCCTCAAAAATGAAGTTGACGATACGGCCCCATTGCAGCCGTTGTTTTTTCGCATGCGAAGGTCTTCGAAGGGGAGCGGTTAAGCGCTCTCGGGACGTATTAAAGCACCTGCAATCTCGCGAAGGGCTTTACTTGCTGATGCCCATCTTGACCGCTTTTCCATAAGGCGCTCACGATGCTTTTGAGTGCTTTTCGAAAGACGTGAGATCTCCAGGTGGGAGCTTTCCGGCGACGGGCCTGCGCCATATGTAAGGCCCTTAACTATGGCTTCTGAAGATAGGTCAGGGAGATCACCTTCGACCCACTCAGGATGAAGACGCTGCATCGCCACGAGCAGGTTGTCATCATTACCCACTAGGACTTCGCGGGCCATGCGGCCGACTTCATGATGAACTTGGCGAAATGGCAAATTGTAACGCTGAACAATCCACTCAGCCAAAGCCGTTGCGCCCGTTTGACCCCTATCCAGCCTTACACTCATGTTTTCTTTTATGGGCGCTGCCGAATCGACAATCATGCGGGTCAACGTCACAGCGTTCGCGAGTTGTTGCATTGCTCCCCAGACAGGTTTGACGCTCTCGGTACCAACAGCTATTGAGTTGGAAAAAGGCGTGAAGTGCTGGGCCATGGCGGCGGAACTGAAGGCGCCGAGGGGCACTGCACACATCCCCTTGATGTTCTCAAGAACGTACACATTCCGCTTTTGCGGCATCATCGAGCTTATGCCCACCATCTCGTCAGGGATGTGGAAGAAACCGAATTCGGCAGTTGTCCAGAGCTGGAAGTCGTGGGACAGTCGGCTTAGAGTGGTCGCCGTTACACTGAGCGCTGCAAGCAGTCTCAGAACCACGTCACGCGAAGCAATTGCCTCAATCGAGTGTGAGCTGGTCGTTTTAAACCCTAGGAGCTCAGCAGTTCTTGCGGGATGGATTGGAAAGCTGGTCCCGCAAATCGCGCCGGCGCCCAGAGGGCATATTTCCAATTCATCAAAGATTGCTGAAATTGCCTCCAGATCACGATCGAACGCAGCCGCGACCCCTGAGAAATAGTGGCCGAGACTAGTTGGCTGAGCGGCCTGATAGTGAGTGTAGGCAGGAAGCAGGGTTGCTCGGCATTCCCACGCCTTGGAGAGCAAGGCTTTCTGTAACTCGATCAGATCACGTACAAGTATTGCCAAGTCCTCGCGCAGTCTAAGGCGCAGGATTGTTGCGCCCAAATCATTCCTGGAGCGGCCAGCTTGCAGCATGCCACCTATTTTCTCACCGGTTTCAAAAATTAGAAGGCTTTCATAGAGCATGAAAGTTCCGCGAGAGGATGGCACGCCTTGAAGGGCCGCGAAACCCGAGCCCTGCAGATCACTGATGCGATTGATCAGGATTGTTGCATCGCCGGCGCTCATCAATCCAGCTTCCTGCATCATAACCAGATGCGCCAGGTCCACCTCAGCTATATAATTCAGCTCGTTCTCGACGACAGAGTTGTCGATTCTGCCGAACAATATTTCGGCCGCTTCCGGATCAATGGACGTTGTCACGCGGCCGGTGTTGTCGAGGTCGAAGGGGGCTTTCCTATGCGCATTCATGGACCTTGCCCCCCCTTGAGGCTTCGTCGGTCTCGACATAGGAGGGCGAGATCATGTGCAGCGCAGCCGAAGCCGCCTCGCTGGCCTTTTTTCCGGTCTCGGCGAGGGTGATAACGTGGCCAATGCGATCTCGAAAATCCCCTCGCAGTTCGACTTCGAGCGGGAGGGGCTTGTATAGCCGGACAGCAAAAACATTTGGTGAGTCCCAAGCGTCTGAGATGCCGTCAATATGCGATATCCTGCCATTTCGCTCCGGAAGTAGGAACTGGATTGAGGCGAAGCGGTATCTCGTCACTTTGGGGATGCGACCCAGACCAGTGGAAAGGCGAACCGATTCTTCGACAAGATTCACACCGCTCGCCAAACGAACGAGTTCCGGAATGAAACCTCCCGCAAGGCGAGGGTTGATTTCGATTATCTGCGGGCGCGACTTCTGGTCGAGCTTGACTTCGATATGCACCGCCCCCCAGTCGAGCCCAATTTCTTCGCAAACCTCGCGGACATATCGCAGAATGTCATTCTTGGCGTCGGGGGCCAATGCAGCTGGAAAGTCATGCCCTGTTTCTACAAAAAACGGCTCCTTTCCGAGATGCTTACGGGTAATTCCGACCGGCTCGCCATTGAAGACTTCAACGGAATATTCCGTTCCGGAGACATACTCCTCCAGGAGCGCGGTTGTTGACGAGTCAGTACGAAATATGTGCGTCACTTGCTCCTCCGCTTCAGCTTCGTTCAAGCAAAGCCGAACGCTGATACTTCCGGAACCGGCAATGGGTTTTACCACGACCGGCAAACCGATCTGTTGAACGGCTTGCCGGACATTGTCCACATGCGCGATTTCCGAAAAACGAAGTGTCTCCAGACCTGCGCTCTGGAGAGCGCGGCGCAACGCACCCTTGTTCCTGCACATGCTGACGGCCGTCAGCGATGGCCCGGAGAAACCCAATTTCTGCGTTAGGCGAGCAACCATTTCGACGAAGTACTCTGAACTGGTCATTATGCCTGCGACGGGTCTCAGTGACGCCAGTTGCGCGCAAACTGAGAGAAGGTTTCCGAGATCCGACGTGTCGCAATCGATGACACCTATCTCCGTATCGGCTAAGAACGCATACTTCTGCGGGTCTTTCGCCAACAAGATCGGTTCGAAATTAAGATCGCGAGCCGCCGCGAAAAAGAGCTGTCCTGTTCCGCTCGTATTGCTCTCAATGAAGACGACATATGGCCTCAGCATCATGCCGCCCTCGCTTCCGACATTGATCGCATTACGTCGTCATATGATCGACGGCGCCAATGGAAATAGCTCCACGCAGAACAGCCATCCTGTGGTCGGTCGACGCCAACCGGTTCTTCTGGCAATGAGCCGTTCCAGTCGGTCAAGCTCTTGAGCCAGCTGTCATCGTAGATTGTATCGACATATCGGTGCCCTTCATCGGGGAAAAAGTGATCGCTGTCTTCCCAGGATTCCGCCTAGCCCACCAGTCGGCAACCAGCCAAGCGGCACCGCTTGTTCCGCCTTGAAACAGACCATGTCGCTGATGAAGCTTTCGGGTGGCGAGAAAAGCGGTCGGAGCGTCCACCCAATGGACGTCATCGAACTGGGTATGGTCGACATTCCGAGGCATGAGGCTATTTCCCAATCCCCGAAGAAGTCGCTTTCCATCCTTCTGGCCGAAGATGACGCTGTTCGGCGTATCGACGCCGATCACGGTGAGCTCGGGGTTAAGATATCGAAGGAAATGCGCCGTGCCGGACATTGATCCGCCTGATCCGACTGTTCCAACCAGGCAGTCGATGGTGCCGAGCCGGCTTGCGATCCATTCGGAGACTGCCCCATATGCCCTGCGATTGTCGTCGTTGGTATATTGCGAGGGGCAGAAACATCCTGGATTTTCGCTCATCGCCTTCGCTAGACGATCGAGCCTTGCTTGTTGGAAACCGCCCAGTTCACCCGGCTTTTCCACGATATCTACGGTTGCGCCAAGCTCCTGCAGCCGGTTTCTCAACTTCTCGTCAATTGCAGGATCGCTGACCAAAATAAGCCGGTAGCCGCGAACTGCCGCAAGCATGGCCAGCGCGAGGCCGAACGTTCCGGATGTGGTCTCGCAGATGGTTCCGCCCGGCTTTAGTCGGCCGTCACGCTCTGCATGATCTAGCATATAACGCGCCGGCAGGAGCTTCATGAGGTGGAAGGATGCAGCGAACAGATTTGGCGCCAGTCGAAAAAGCCTGGGAAGCTCTAGGTCATTGAAACTGCGGGGATCAGCAGGCATAGCGGTACTCAGCCTCTCTTGTATAGAATTGCAGGAAGGGGGCCATGTCGAACTTCGCAAGCGCATCAGAGGATTTACAGATCTGATCCTCGACGTTGATGCTTTGAGCATCGAACATGAGACCTGCCACCGTTCCACTATGCGCGACTTGAATGCCCACAGCCCCGGTATCGGCAGCGATCCTTTCGATTTCCGAAAACTTAGGCTTGGGGAGAAAGCGCTGGTTGATACGCGCGCTCGCTGATGCCACACGGCCAATTAAATAGGCATCGCCCATTTAGATGGCTTTGCGGGCCATGGCCAGAAGGGACCGGAAAGCCTCCATTTCCCAAGCTGTATAGCGTGCAGGTGGGAAGGAGATCGTATCGACCGTTTGGGCGGGCGCCGTGTTTACGCAAAGAATGACCAAAGGGGGAAGCTGCGCGCCAAGATGTTCTAGGACCACCCCTTCACGCTGTGCAAAAAGCACGACGGCTTCTGTGAACATGATGCTGTCACTTGCCATCTCGCTTTCGACTGCAAGCTTCGAGACGGCACTCGGGCTCAGTTTCTTCCCGAAAGCACTAGCCACAGCGTTGATCGTCGAGACGATATCGCTCGTGGAAGACCCCATTCCAACGCCGATAGGAATGGTCGAGGAAATGGTGAGCTTACCGCCCTGCTCGTGCAGGCCTAAATAATCGAGCGTCTTCCGTGCTGCAGCTGCCGCTTTGATCTTGCTCGGCGGATAAACAGAGATCTTTCTGCCATCAGGCACAAAATCTGCGGTTGTAGAAAACGCCGGGCATGGAAGAGTAATAAGTCCTCGATGGAGTCGACCCGTTCTATCAAAAAAGACTCCTTGGAGTAATTCTCCAAAGTGCGCCGTCGCATGATGCGTCCCGAGATTTATCTCTTCAGCAACCATTGATGCAATGGCATCCCCAGCGCCTAGCGAACCGTTCAAAAAAAGCTGCGTTTCCAATTCTACTCCCCCTCCAGTTGCAGCGGACATAGATTAGATACTGCCATCCAATACATGGATATGGCGTCCTAAGTGCATGGGAATATTTAGTTATATTATGACCTCTGTCGAGGTTGCGCAAATATGTATCGTGAAATTGATGAAATGTAATTTCTATTTTTGGTTTACTTTGTTTTGAAAACGTAAATTGGCCGTGCGATATTTTCGAGTATTGTCATTTTGGGGCGAACCTGATCGGTGGAGGAGATTTGACGCATGGCGGATCTGGACAGGATAGATTTTAGAATTTTGACGATCCTCCAAAATGACAATCAAATCTCAAATGCTGATTTGGCCGATACTGTGGGCGTATCGGCCCCCACCTGCTTGCGACGCGTGCGCAGGTTGCGTGAAGAAGGCGTCATCACTGGCGACGTCTGCATCGTCGATCCCGCGAAGATCGGCAGCAACTTGATGATTATTGTGGAGGTTGAGCTTAGCGAAGAAGACACCACAAGCATGAAGGAATTCGAGCGAAATGCGGTGGCCCACAGATTGGTCAAGCAGTGCTATTTAGTGACTGGAGACACCGACTACGTGCTTTTCGTTTCTACCCGGGATATGGGGGAATACGAGAATTTTGCCAGCGAGATGTTTTTCTCAAATAAGCTGGTCAAGAAGTTTAAAACACTGATGGTAATGACGCGACTGAAGAACGACACCACTTTTGACGTTGCGCGGTATAATCCTAGGAGCTGAATTTTGTTCGGTGGTCGTTTGCGACCGCTACGATAAGCCCCTTATGTGAAAGGGGGGCGGGGATGACATCTAAGTTCTGTTGTTAAACGCCATCAAGAAGAAAGCTCTATCGCTGGTCGTGCGCAAAGCTAAGGCGATCACAGCTGTCGCTGCAATTGCGAAAAGCACGCGCCCTACCAGGACGCCGAGGACGTTCGCGCCAAGCGCCATAACAAGCAGAGTATCTTCAATCAGACTGTGTGCAAACCCCATGAACACGCATGAGAGAAAAACTTGGCGAGGCGGTATTTTGCCCGAGTGGGCCTCGCGAATAAGTAGGCCGGCGCCATAGGAGATTCCCAGAAACAAGCCAATCGCCGTAAGGTAGACGGCGTCACCTTGGATTCCCACAAGACGCAAGAAAGGCGACATCGCCTTCATCATCAAGTTCAACAGCCTCGTTGCGCGCAAGGCTTCAAGCGTTAATGATAAAAACAGAAGAACAAAGAACATCCAGATCATCGTCTCAGAGAGATCCCAAAAGAACTCTGACCATAGAGGAGTTTTATGTAGTGGAACCCATGCGGGATTTACCGGCATAGACAGCCAGCCCGTGGCTTCACAAAAACGGTGTAGAAGAAAAGCATAAATAAGCCCTCCTGCTACTCGCAAGAACGTTGTTACAATCATGCTTGGCCCGGCCTTTTGTATTATTTTTTGTTCAAGAGGTAATCCGTGCGCAAACAGGAGTAAGGCTGAGAAGACAGTGATGTCAGCAACGCTCAGGTCCGAAGCCGCCACCAAAGTGAAAACGAGCGGAATCGCACCCCAAAGCCCAACAATCATTCCAGCGAGCCACGCCAAGCCTAGGTCAGACGGCAAGCCTATAGTCTGCAGTGCGGGGGCAAAAAAAGGGGCCATCGCCTCTATGGCCCCTGCTCGCGAGAGAAACGCGACTATAACGGTGATTGGCACTGTGATTTTTACAAGTACCCAATAGGTCTCAAGCGTCTCACGGAATTTTTCCCGTATCGTCATAAGCAACCTCATCGAATTCTCCCTGATGCGCCTTTAATGGTAACTCTAGCCGCGTCAAATTTTGGGTCAAAGATTGCACATGTTCGCAATATTATTGCACAATGGGCCGGAAAGGGAGATTTCCGAAATGGATTCTATTGACAGAAAACTCCTCAACCTGTTGCAGCGCGACGCATCGAGGACGAATGTTGACATGGCGAGTGAGGTGGGTCTGTCTCCCTCCAGTTGCCTCCGCCGTTTACAGCGGCTCCGCAGATCTGGAGTGATCAACCGCATCGTGGCAATTCTGAATCCCGCCAAGGTGGGGCGTGTGATCAAGGCAATGGTCACCGTTGAGCTGAAGCTTCATGGAGAGGAGCATATGCGCCGCTTTCTAAAAGCGGCGACTGCCGAAGAAGCCGTCTCGCATGCTTATGCTGTGACAGGGGAAAACGATATTGTTTTAATGCTACGTCTGCGCGACATGGAAGAATTGGACGCGCTGAGTGAGAAGTTATTTACCGACCAGACCAACGTCGCGCGCTACATTACCACGATGGTTATTCGCACCGCAAAGGAAGAGACTGCGGTTTTGATGTAAAGAGCCGGTTTCAGCCATCATAAGATAGGGCCGGGCTGATTATGCGCGCGAGATCTCGAGACAGTAAGTCTCTGTAGCAAAAACCTAAGTGCGGACCTGCAGATGCCTCACTTTGCGTAGTTGTGGAAACCAACAGCACCAAACAGCGGAAACGCCGATTGTAGCCGCGCCGCCAATAACCACGGCAGGCATGGCGCCAAGAGCCCAGGCTGAGACACCGGCGCGGAATTCACCAAGTTCGTTTGATGCACCCAAGAATACCATGTTAACGGCGTTGACACGCCCACGTACGGCGTCGGGCGTCCATAATTGAATAAGTGTCTGCCGCACGTAGACACTCACCAATGTCAAAAGCGCCCATTAGGCCAAGGGCTAGCACTGATAGCCAGACCTCCGTCGACGCGCCGAAAACGGTAATGAAAAAACCGACCAGTGCGACGCAGACGAACATGATCAGGCCAGCGTGGTCTTTGACGGGATGGCGCAACAGGAAGGCCGCCACCAGAATCGAACCAATGCCGGGAGCGGCGCGCAGAAGACCGAGCCCCCACGGGCCGACGACAAGTATGTCGCGTGCATAGACAGGAAGCAACGCCGTGGCGCCCCCAAGCAGCATGGCGAACAAATCCAAGGAAATGGCGCCAAGAACAATCTTCTCTCTCCAAATGTATTGAAAGCCGGCAACCATTGCCCTCAAGCTCGGCTTTTCCTCGCCTATGCGCGCTGGCGCCGGCACACGAATGGCCAGGCTTGCCGCCGCGGCAAGCAACACAAGGGCGACGGTGTAGGCCACTTCCGGCGACGCGCCGTAAAGCAAACCACCCACCACCGGGCCCAACACGGTAGCAATCTGCCACGACGACGTTCCCCAGGCGACGGCGCTCGGCAGTTCCTCTTCCGGCACAAGGCTAGGCATTAGTGATTGCTGGGCCGGTCCGAAGAAGGCGCGCAGCGTCCCGAGCAGAATGAGCGTGCAGAAGATTGGCACTACGCTTTGCACCCCAGTGAAGGTGAACACGAGCAAGGCCAAAGCGCACAGTCCTTCACCAACAATACAGGTGGTCATTATACGGACGCGGTTAAAGCGGTCTGCAACAGCGCCGGTCACCAGCACGAGCAGGAAGGCGGGCAAGAACAGCGTGAGGCCCACCATACCGAGGTCAAAGGGGTCGCGGGTGATATCGTAGATTTGCCACCCGACCGAAACACCAATGATCTGGGCGGAAAAACTACCAAGGAAACGGGCAATCCAATAGCGCCGGAAGGCTTCATGCCGGAATACGCCGCCGCGTGGCCGAGCCCACCTCTGCTGTACCACCATCGTCATTTGACCGCAGCGATCGCCACTCCAAGGGTCTCGGCAGCAGCCTCCGGCCTTATCTCGCTGCGGAAAACTTTAACCACCACATCGAAGTATGCCTCTTGAATGACGGTGGGCTGCATATAACCATGCGACATGGCGCCAATAAGCCTGCCGTTGCTATTCGCCGCCCTTACATCCGCCAAGGCGCTCTGCTCAAAAGCGTCAAGTGCTGCGTCCGGCACGTCGATCCTAGCAGGCGCGGCACCTTTTGCATCATTGAACGATACTTGAAAGGTCGGATCCATGATGGCTTTTGCGAGCTTCGCCTGTGCCGGCTGACGGTATGGTTCGACATCGAACATGGCGATGATATCGGCGTTAAAGAGAATATCGTCTTCTGTTCCGGGAAAGCGTACGCACAAATAGTCGATGCCAAGCTTCTTTTGCGCTGCTCGGTACTCAGCCTTGGCCCAATCACCGGACACTTCGAGCAGCGCTCGACCTGTAATCACCATATCGGTTGCGTCATTCCAATGGACTGCTGAAGAGGAAGCAGTCGCATAGCTCGCGAGCCTGCTGAGGTTCTGGAAGGCTCTGGTCATCTCCGACGATTTCAAAGCGGCCTCGTCCAGTTCGACGAATGCCGATTTGTAAAAATCCGGGCCATTGGTGCCGAGAACGACGGAATCGAACAGCGTGGCCATCAGCCAAGGTTGCCCGCCAATGGCCATCGGAACAAGTCCCGCGGACTTTGCTAGATCAAGAGCAACGAACAGCGCATCCATACTGGCGGGCGGCATTTCCAAACCGATTTTCTCGGCGGCTGCCGTATTGATCCAAAGCCAATTGATCGAATGCAGCGCGACGGGCACCCCAATCCATTTGCCGTTATATTTGCAGAATTTTTGCAACGCTGGAGGAACCGCGTTACTCCAATCTTCGGCTGCTGCCAAAGCAGAAAGGTCGCCGAGGACGCCCTGCCGGGCCCAATACCAAGTCTCGTAGCCCGACATCACGGCGGCGGTGGGGATGTCGCCGCCGCTGACCATAGCTTTCAGATCAGCTTTAAGTTTAGCACCGCCGGCGATCGGTGTGTCGTAGAAACCTACTTCGGCCTCGAACAGTTTTCTCTTGAGAACATCCAGTGCGGCAGCTTCGCCACCGGACACCCACCAATGGATCAGGGAGACCTCAGAAGCCGCTCGCGCTCGAGTTTGCGATAATTCGGAACCGGGGCCCCTCTGACGCAATGCATCTTCCTCAAGCATTCTGGCCCCCTTGAATTCAATGATCATTTTCATCTAAGGCAGGCGATCGCCATCTCCGACTCTCGCCAGAGCCGTATTGTTGATCGCATTTTCCTGCTCAATTAATCAGGGCAAGGCCTGTGAGGACACAATCCGATGATATGGATCGATGCTCTCTGAAGCTCGCAAAGCCTTCTGCAACACTTCCACGTTCGATATGAACAGCTCCTTCAGTTCGGATCGAGTCAACGCGAATGTGCTGTTCTGGGCCAAGATTTCGAGAGCAGTGCTAAATTCTCTCTTGCGGATCATCCCCAGGAACAAAAGTGTAAGGTTGCGAAGCGAAAAATCATACTGAACATCAATACCGGACGCTGACATGAAATCTTTATTATTGCTATAAATTCGCTTCAGGCAGGCTGTGACGATGTCGGGTGCAAGTCTGGGAGCGCCGCTGAAGTAATATGCGAGGGCGACTTCGCTCTTCAAACCGAATATCTTAATTCCGATACCTAGCAACTTTATGCCCATATCAAGATCTTCGTACCAAGGAAGTTCGGGATCAAAACCACCCGCTTCAATGAAATGTGTCGCGCGAGCAAATGTGGACTGAAGATAAAATGGAAAGGACATATATTTATCTGAGCAGATAAAATTCAGGTCGTAAACGTGAGGGGGATGCAGCTCGCCATAGTATCCTTGGCTCAGAACCTTGGAAAGATATCGATGATCGACATCAATTTCGCCCTTTGGTCTGCACCGCTCCAGTGATGAAACGACAGCAATTTTCTCGTCACTACACTGCTGATACTTGTTTTCATAAAAGGAAACTTGTTTGGCCAGTTTTGTCGGATGCCAAAGATCGTCGGCGTCTTGCCATGCTAGAATCGCATCCGGGACGAGAGCCAGGAGTGCGTTCCTGGCCTGAGGACGCCCCTGATTTATCTCATTCCGGTGTAGAACAACCCGGGAATCACGTCTTTCAAAAGACCTGACGATGTCAGGTGACGTATCGGTGGAGCCGTCGTCGTACACAACAACTCTAAATTCCTTGTGGGTTTGCCCAAGGACATTTTCGAGCGTCTCGCCAATTGTAGTTTGGGAATTGTAACAAGGCATGGCGACGACGATATCATTCAGCGACGTAGCAGAAATACTGGTCATTGCACCCTCCAAAGATCCTAATGTTTCAGGCTCAACTCGACTTGGTGTCAGCAGCAGCTGTCTTGGCGGCCATCAAGCTGATGGCCGCCAAGAGGAAAGCCATTGCGACATAGACCGACGCGAGGCCAACTTTCCCGGCGGCGAAACCGATGATCGAAGGTGCCAGTAGAAGTCCGACATGACCGATCGTTGTGACCACACTCATGCTGACACCGGAGTTCAAGCCCGGCTGATTGCCGGCGGTTGAAAAGAGGATTGGGACGAGGTTCGCCGCGCCGATCCCACAAACGGCGAACGCCGCTATCGCCAACCATGGCCAAGGTGACAGGCCAGCAACCAACATGCTGAGGGCTGCGATAAGGCAGGAGCAGCGGAATGTCATAACCGCTCCGAAGTGATTGCGGATGCCGTCGCCGCAAAACCTCGTCAACGCCATCACGCCGGAAAAGCCGGCAAACGCGAAACCCACTATTGCTGTGTCAGCGAAGAGTTCCTTCTGGAGGTACAACGCTGACCAATTGAGGACGGAGCCTTCCGCGCACATGCACAGAAGTGCCATTGCGCCAATTGCGTAAATGCCTGCCTGCCGGGGCCAGACGAAGTGCTTCAGACCATCTTTTAGAGGTGGAGGCGCGCCGTCTGCAATATTCGAGTAGCAAAATGCCACCACGACGGCCGAGAGAATGGCGACCAAAATGGCATGCTCAACCGGACCAAATGCCTGGATGGCGATGCCGCCGAGACTGCCACCGGTAAAGCCGCCAAGACTCCAAAAGCCATGGGACGTCGACATAATTGCGCGCCCCAATTGCTTTTCGACCGCCACGACGTTGGCGTTCATGGCAACATCCATGCCGCCAATAGCGGCACCGAAGAGAATTAACACCACGCCGCCTAACCAGACATTGGAAGCCTGCGCCGCCAACGGCAACATAAAAATAACCGGTACGACAAACAGGCGCAGTGTCTTTCCAGATCCAATACGGGCTACCAGTTGGCCGGCCAAAGTCATGGTCCAAAGTGCTGCCAAGCCATATCCAAGAATGAGGAGGCCGAGTGTAAATTCGCTGATGCCCAGTCTGGTTACAAAGCTCGGAACTTGCGGTGCCCAACTACCGGCGACAAAACCATTTACAAAAAACATAGTGGCTGCAGCCCAGCGACCAGAATTAACTACTGTTCGAGTTTCAAACAAAGACATGTCGGTTGACTCCAATACTTGGTTGAGCATGCGACTCGGGTCGATCGTTTGAAATATTGTTGAAGCGTATTCCGGCGCAATGTGGATAATTATAAAGAAAGGTGCGATGCTTATTTTAAGAGTGTCTTGGGTTTCTCAGAGAGCGCCATTGGAAGTTCAATGAATAAAAGGAACAGATGTTAGTTCTAGAATAATATGAGTAAAATGTAATTTCTAATTAAGCTTGCTGTTTTTTATAAAGCAAAATTAGGGGCTTGGTATTTTGCCAAATACCGAAATTGGCGCTGAGTTGTATGCTGTAGGCTCTTGCTCGGAAGAGAAAATTCTGGTCGAGCTTGTTGCTGCGTGAGCTGCCGAGAGTTGTGGCTGAGTTCTAGGTGTTGCGGGATCAAGTATCTCGCTCCTTGATCGGATTGTGTCCGAACTCGAACGGCAGATGACCACTACGGCGACGCTCACGCCCGGGAGACGGAGGACTAGGGTGCAGCTTTCGCGACGACCTGAGACTCGAGCATGATCATCTAAGATCTCTCGGACATGCCGCGATAGGGCTCGTGAGCTTGATGCTGTTCCACCAGCCGGCGGCAGCCGTCATGCTTCGGCTTTCACATTCGAGTTGATCGATCTTTGGGATCAGGCGTATCGGCCCGAGCGGAAAGTCCGCGCACACTATCAAGCGTCTCCGGCTCCTGGGGTCGCCGTCAGCGGACGCAATCCTCCGCGGGCACCGCGCCCCGCGCGTGCAACTCCCACCACCGCCGCGGGGCCGCGCAGAGCACGGGATAATCGTTCGCGACGGACGGATTGGCAGCGACATTTCATTCGCGCATTCGCACGAAAACGTGGCGTGTCACCGGTCGTCTCAGGCTCTCCGCATTTCAACTGCGGCATCCTGTAAAGCGGCGACGATTGCCGCTCAGGCGCCGCACCGACGGATGTTGTTGCTCATGAATTCGCGAATGGTTTCGGGATAGGTCGCGTTTCCGACGCCTGTCTAAGTGGACCATGCATGCGCCGCACTGCCCGTAATCGCAACCCTTCTTGGCACCGGTAAGCACAAGTTCCTGCTCGCTTGAACGGTTGCGCCGGTGGCCGGCACGTTATTAATGATGATAAACGTGTCGCCAGCTCGCGACGCTGCGGTTTTCGAACCGACCGTGAGGCGCTTTTCCCTGCGGTATGAGGCAAACCCAACGACGGACACAAAGCATGGAAGTCGCCCATGGGGCGTCGGAATGCTTAATCTGAGGTCAGTCGATCGCGCTTGCGCGAGACCGGTGTTGTCTGCATTCGCCTCCGCAAAGCTGCAGGCCGCGTTCATTAGACCTCCAACTTCAAGCTGCTTCACACCCATTGTCGAAATTCATGTCATTCGGACGCCGGCGCATCGCCATATAAGTCATGATCGAGCAAGCATGGGTTGGCCCGCTGCTCCGCGCCACTGCCGTGGCATGGCCTATAAGGTCCAGTGAACCGCGTGTGTCTTGTCCGAGCCGTGGTTCTCCTGTTGCGTCGGAGGGAGCCGCATGATTGCTTTGAGGCCCGGATGATTGTCTGCCAGTTCGATGTCTCCACCGTGGTGCCGTACGATTGCACGCGCAATCGACATCCCAAGTCCGACGCCTCCCGTTTCCCGGCTGCGTGATTTTTCGAGACGGAAGAATGGCGAAAAGACCGCCTCTCGCAATGCAGGCGGGATGCCGGGTCCGTGATCCTCTATGATGATGTCAAGCGACGAGGGAAGCCTGCTTACCGAGACCCTGGCCCCACCGCCATAGCGGACAGCGTTTTCGACAAGATTGCGGATGGCCCTACGCAATCCGTCGGGCCGGCATCGGTAGGTGTAACTGCTTCCTTCCAGATACTCGACCTTCTGGCCGAGCTCGGCCAGATCTTCGCACACGCTCTCCACCAGAGCGGTCAGATCGACGTTCCGCGTTGCCTCAGCGGTGGCTTCGCCCCGGGCGAACGCCACCATGGCTTCGGTCATCACCTGAATCTCATCGATCGTTTCAGTCATCCTCTTTTGCAGTTCCGGATCGTCGACGAATTCCGCGCGCAGGCGCAGGGAGGTGAGCGGCGTCCGCAGGTCGTGGCCGATGGCGGCCAGCATGCGGATGCGGTCCTCCACAAATCTGTGAAGCCGGTCCTGCATGCGGTTGAAGGCTTCTGCCATCTGCCGGATGTCATCCGGTCCTTCCTCCGGCAGCGAAGGCACGGTTTCGCCTCGTCCCAAGGCCTCAGCCGATACCGTGAGTTGCCGCAGCGGTCGCGCAATCCTTTTGGCGGTGATGATGCCGATGACCGAGAGGATCGCGGCAGCGATCGCGAGCATGATGAGCGGCTCCTGCCACGTGTTCTGCATGAGCTTGTAGTGGGCAGAGTTGAGCCAGACGCCGTCATTGAGCCTGACCGCCAGGCCAAGGCCGTTCGCATGTCCGAATGACACAAACAGAGCATCATGAGGCAGATCCCAGATCGGTCCGGAGGGGATCGTCCAGCCCTGGCTCGCATGCGCAGGCCTGAAGACGTCCATATCCGAAGGCACCTCCACTGTGGGAGGATCAAGTCCCCATTGCTGCGGAAAATGAATGAGGTTGGCCAGAGGGCGCGCCAGTTCCCGGGCCGCCCTGTCGCTCCAGGCCAACGCCGACTTCGGCGCCTCCGGGCTCAGCCAGAACCTCGAATAGGTGGTTTCCGTAGCCAGCAGTGCCTCCTGCCGCAGAGCGACCGGAATGGATTCCATCAGCCTGGTGATGGAGGCCGTCCTGCTGAAGAATTCGCTCTTCATGGCCGATTTGAGCGCTTTTTCCCGCTCATCCCAAGATAGCAGGAAGACCACGGCCTGTGACACCAGCAGTGCCAGCAGCATGAAGCCGACGAATTGTGCGGCAAGGCTCCGTCTCCACCAGTACCTCACGAAATGACGACCTCCGCCGTGAAACAATATCCGCCACCCCAGTGGGTCCGGATGTAGCTTGGGCTTTTCGGGTCCTGTTCCACCTTCTTGCGAAGGCGGCTGACCTGATTGTCGATGCTGCGATCAAAGATCTCGGCATTGCGGCCGGCGGTCAGATCCAGCAATTGGTCTCGGCTCAGGACGATACCCGGATGTTCGAGGAAGGCCTTCAGAAGGCGGAATTCGGCAGTGCTCAGGGCGATCGCGATACCGTCGGGGCCGGTCAGCTCGTGGCGGCCGACATCCAGCGTCCACCGGTCGAACTTGATGGCCTTGGCTTTGATCAGCTGTCGCTCCTGCAGTGGCAGGCTGTGAACCCGACGGAGAACCGCCCGAATGCGCGCCAGCAACTCGCGGGGATTGAAGGGCTTGACGAGATAGTCGTCGGCCCCCAGCTCCAATCCAACAATTCGGTCGGTGTCTTCCGACATGGCTGTCAGGAAAATGATGGGCACCTGTGTCGATGCGCGCAATTCGCGGCAGAGACTGATGCCGTCTTCCCCGGGCATCATGATGTCGAGCACAATCAGGTCGAGTGCATTTCCCGCGAGAAGCTTGCGCAGCGCCGGGCCACCGTCGGCAAGACTTACGCGAAAGCCCTGCTGCGACAGATACTTGCCGACAAGGTCGCGAATATCCCTGTGATCGTCGACAACGGCGATATGTGGAGCGGTGTCCATCCTTCGGCTTGCTTTCCCTTGGTGTATTTGGCGCCCGGCAACCTTTGTTGCACAACATGTCTTCGCCTCAAAGAGCCGGGTCATCTCCGCCTGAACGGCATCTTTGCCCTTGAGAGGCCCGGGAGTCCGCCGGCCAGAAGGATCCGGCGGACTCCGAGGTGAGCCGCAGCGAAAATTTGCGACCTTGCTGCGGCCGGTGTCGTGAATGAACTGACGGATCAGTTGGGACGGCTGGCGCCGATATAGTAGTCGCCGCTGTTCAGCGGCGCAGTGTCGCCGATCTGTCGGTTGTCGCGGCTGGTGTTGCCGATCGGGTAACCAAAGCTTGACGTGCTGTTGGTCTGGATGGAGTCGGTGACCGAGCGCGGGTTTGCTTCGCTTGCACCGTCATAGTAGTCGCCGGTTGCGAAGGACGACCCGGTCGTGGCGAGAAGGAGCATTCCGGCGACGGCTGTGAAAACTGGGATCTTGAGCATTTTTAGTTCCTTAGCTTCGTGTTTCGAGCCTCTCTTTGAGGCATCTGCAACCTAGAAGATGTTTGTCGCAGAGTTTTGCCAGCTGCAGCCGAAAGTGTAACAGGGTGTGTCAGGCCGTCGGGAGAGGTCGCTGGCTCTACGCCACAGGGGCGGGGGCACTGCTCGATCGCCCCGGAACCCTCTAGAAACTGACGTGGGCGAGGCTGCCGATGCCGCTTCCCATCAACAACAGGCCGGAGCTGCGCAGCATGTCTCCACGGCTTGGATCGGCATTAGGCTGCGGCAGGGTGACGTCCTCCAAAGCCATTGCAACGGTTCCATGCGGGCAGCAGTCCACGGAGGGAGGCTGTCATACATGCAGCAAGCGACGCGACCTTGGACCTGGGTCGGGTCAGGGATGACGTGTATCCGGACGCGGCAAGACAAGTTCCGGGTGGGCCGCAGCTCTGTGAGCCTTCAGGAGGGTGTCAGCTATGGGTGGCGGCCTGGATCGCCTCCGCGCGGATCTCTTCCGTCAGCTTCAGCCGCAGTTCGGAGAACTCCGGGCTTGCCTTGACGGTATAGTGGCGGGGATGCGGGATATCGACCGGCGTGATCGACTTGATGCGTCCGGGGCGCGCCGTCATCGTCACCACGCGCGACGCCATGAAGACGGCCTCCTCGATGTCATGGGTGACGAAGACCACCGTCTTCTGCTCCCGCTCCCATATGCCGAGCAGCAGTTCCTGCATCAGGCCGCGGGTCTGGTTGTCGAGCGCTCCGAACGGTTCGTCGAGCAGCAGGATCTTGGGGTCGTTGGCCAGGGCGCGGGCGATGGCCGTGCGCTGCTGCATTCCGCCGGAGAGCTGCTTTGGCCAGTGATTTTCAAAGCCGCGCAGCCCCACCTTGTCCAGATAGCTGTCGACGATCTCGGCGGTTTCCTTGGCTGCGATGCCGCGCTCCCGCAATCCGAACCCGACATTCTCCCGAACCGTCAGCCAGGGAAAGAGCGTGTAGGACTGGAAGACCATGCCGCGGTCGGCACCGGGACCCGTGATGGTCTGCCCTTCGAGGAGGACGCTGCCGGTGGTCGGCCGGTCGAGACCCGCAATGATGCGCAGCAGGGTGGATTTGCCACAGCCGGACGGCCCGAGAATGGTGACGAAGTCGTTCTTGGCGATGTCGAGGTCGGTCGGATGCAGTGCCTGCACGGGCGCGCCACCGCGAACGCCGGGGAAGGTCCGGCTGACGCCCTTGACGATGAGTTCGCTCATGCCAGTCTCCAGGCAAACAGGGAACGGTTCACCGTCTTGAAGGCGAAGTCGGAGATCAGGCCGATGATGCCGATGACGATGATGCCGAAGATGATCTGACCTGTGGCCATCAGGGCCTGGCTGTTGATGATCATGTAGCCGATGCCCGACGATGCGCCGATGAGCTCGGCGACGATCACATAGGTCCATGCCCAGCCGAGCACGAGGCGAAGGGTTTCGGCAATATCCGGCGCATTCGCCGGAATGAGAACCCGCCGGACGACGCCCGCATCGCTGGCGCCGAGCGTGTAGGAGGCCTCCACGAGATCGCGGCGCGTGGCAGAGACCGAAACCGAAACCATCAGGATGATCTGGAACACCGATCCGATGAAGATGACGAGAAGCTTCTGGAGCTCGCCGATGCCCGCCCACAGGATGAGAAGGGGGATGAAGGCCGAGGCGGGCAGGTAGCGGGAAAAGGAGACGAAGGGCTCAAGCAGGGCCTCGATCGGCTTGTAGGCCCCCATGGCAATGCCGATCGGCACGGCGACGAGCGCCGACAGGACGAAGCCGCCGACCACCCGCCAGACGGTCATGCCGATGTCTTCGAGAAAGCCCTGCTCGGTCAGAAGGTAGATGCCGTCCTTCAGCATGGTGATGGGGTCGGCGAGGAAGGTCGGCGAGACGAAGCCGCCGAATGTCGCAATGCTCCATCCCGAGAAAAACAGCACGAAGAAGAGGATGCCGAGCAGGATGCGGGCCTGCTGGCCGATCGGTTCAAGAGGACGCATGCTGCCCCGGGTGTTGGTCCGGCGGAGCGTGCTCCGCCGGCGATTGTGAGATTACTGGATGAAGGAGGTATCGACGATCGTCGAGATGTCCGGCTTCGACTTGATGATGCCGATTTCCATGAGCAGGTCAGCCGCCTTCTCCGAGAAGGTCATGAACTCGCCCTCGAAGAAGGTCTTGTTGGCGGCCTTGTCCTGCCACTCCAGGAACTTCGCCGACTGGCCGAAGGCCTCCGCCGACTGCTTCACATCGGCGCCCATGATGCCATAGGCCTTTTCCGGCTCCGCCTTGATCATGTCGAGCGCTTCGAAATAGCTCGTCGCGAGCGCCTTGGCCGCTTCCGGATTGTCCTTCAGGAATTCGGGTGTGCATCCGAAGGTATCCATCACCGCCGGGTAATCCAGCGTGGTGGCGATGATCTTGCCCTGATCGGGGGCGGCGCGCACCGTCGAGAGATAGGGCTCGTAGCTCATGGCCGCATCGTTCTGTCCGGCCACGAAGGCCTGGGCTGCCGGGCCGGGCTCGAGGTTGACCACGTTCACGTCCTTCACCGAAAGCCCGTTCTCCTTCAGGATATAGGCCAGGAAGAAGTAGGGCGAGGTGCCGGGCGTGGAGGCGGCAATGGTCTTGCCCTTCAGATCGGCAATGCTGGCGATGTCCTCGCGCACCGCCATGCCGTCGGCACCATGCGACTTGTCCAGCTGGAAGATCTGTGTGGCGGGCACGCCGTTGGCATTCCAGACGATCCAGGTCTCGACCGTGGTGGCCGCGCACTGGATGTCGCCGGATGCGAGCGCCAGATGGCGGCTTGCCTGCGGGATCTTGGTGATCGTCACGTCAAGCCCGTTCTTCTCGAAGATGCCGGCTTCCTTGGCCAGCGTCAGAGGGGCAAACCCGGTCCATCCGGACATGCCGATGGCGACGGATGTCTCGGCCCTGGCAGCCGTGGAGCCGAGCAGGGCCGTCAGGACGGCGGCGGTGATGGCGAATGTCTTCATGGTGGCTGGTCCCCTGTTTGATTTATATTAGGGCAGTTCGAAAGCCTGCCTCTTGAGAGGCATACTTCCATCCTTCAATTATTTTGTCTAGACAAGATATGCTCCGGCCCATGCAGCGTGACGACGATAAGCGCGCCTTCCCCCGTCACCGAGATCGCCTCTCCCCTGTCGCAGAGCAGAGCATCCTGCGGACCGAAGGTGTCATGCTGATCGCCCGAAGACACCCGCAGGTCGCCGCGCTTGCAGAAGATCAGACGGCAATGGTCCGAATGGCTGTCGAGCATCGGGGCGGTCCGGTCTTCGACGACATGCGAAAAGGCGCCGCGCCGGCTCATGACGTTCAGGTCGCGAATAGGGCCGTCGACGAGTCGGGCCGTCGTGGGTGCATCGGCTGGAAAGGCAAGGGGTGCCGACTGCTGCGTCAGGCGCGTCGCTTCGCGCCCGTCGATGGTCAGGTCGATGCCATTGCCCTCGAGGACGGAGAGGGTGCGGTCCACGCCGGGAAAGACGGAGAATGGTCCATCCTCCGCCACCCAGGCCATGCTGATACGCCAGTCGAAGCCGTCGACACTGGCGTCTGGCGGAAAGACGGCGATCTCCACCGTTTCGCCACCGCCGTTCTTCCACGGCATCCGCTTGTAGTCGCCCGCCCGCAGGATCTGCATGGCTAGTTACCCAGAATGCCGGGCAGCCGCAGACCCTTCTCGGTGGCACAATCGACGGCAATTTCGTAGCCGGCATCGGCGTGCCGCATGACACCGGTGGCCGGGTCGTTCCAGAGCACGCGCTCCAGCCGGCGGTCGGCATCTTCCGAGCCGTCGCAGCAGATGACCATGCCGGAATGCTGGGAAAAGCCCATGCCGACGCCGCCGCCGTGATGCAGCGAAACCCATGTGGCGCCGGACGCCGTGTTGAGCAGGGCGTTCAGCAGCGGCCAATCGGACACGGCGTCCGAGCCGTCCTTCATCGCTTCCGTCTCGCGGTTCGGCGATGCCACCGAGCCCGAATCGAGGTGGTCGCGGCCGATGACGATGGGGGCCGCAAGTTCGCCGGTGCGGACCATCTCGTTGAAGGCGAGACCAAGCTTGTGGCGGTCGCCGAGACCCACCCAGCAGATGCGCGCCGGCAGGCCCTGGAAGGCGATCCGCTCGCGCGCCATGTCGAGCCAGTTGTGCAGATGCGTGTTGTCCGGCAGCAGCTCCTTCACCTTGGCATCGGTCTTGTAGATATCCTCCGGGTCGCCGGAGAGGGCAGCCCAGCGGAAGGGGCCGATGCCGCGGCAAAAGAGCGGGCGGATGTAGGCCGGCACGAAGCCCGGGAACGCGAAGGCGTTCTCCAGGCCCTCGTCCTTGGCCACCTGACGGATATTGTTGCCGTAGTCGAGCGTCGGAACGCCCGCATCCCAGAAGGCGACCATGGCTTCCACATGTGCCTTCATGGAAGCGCGTGCCGCGGTTTCGACGCTCTTCGGATCGCTCTCACGCTTGGCCTTGGCTTCCTCGACGGTCCACCCTATCGGCAGATATCCGTTGCGGGGATCGTGCGCCGAGGTCTGGTCGGTGACGATGTCCGGGCGCGGGCCTCCGGCCTTCATCCGTCTCACCAGTTCGGGAAAGATCTCGGCGGCATTGCCGACGAGACCGACGGACTTCGCCTCGCCGGCCTTCGTCCACCGGTCGATCAGCGCCAGCGCCTCGTCCAGCGTCTTTGCCTTTTTGTCGACATAGCGGGTGCGCAGGCGAAAATCGATGCGGGTCTCGTCGCACTCCACTGCCAGGCAGCAGGCGCCCGCCATGACGGCGGCGAGCGGCTGGGCTCCGCCCATGCCGCCCAGCCCGCCGGTCAGGATCCACTTGCCCTTGAGGCTGCCGCCGTAATGCTGGCGGCCGGCTTCCACGAAGGTTTCGTAGGTGCCCTGCACGATGCCCTGCGTGCCGATGTAGATCCACGAACCGGCCGTCATCTGGCCGTACATGGCCAGCCCCTTCTTATCCAGCTCGTTGAAATGATCCCAGGTCGCCCAGTGGGGAACGAGGTTGGAGTTGGCGATCAACACGCGCGGCGCATCCTTGTGCGTGCGGAACACGCCGACCGGCTTGCCGGACTGGACAAGCAGCGTCTCGTCCTCGCTCAGCGTCTTCAGTGTTGCAACGATGCGGTCGAAATCGTCCCAGGTGCGCGCCGCCCGGCCGATGCCGCCGTAGACCACCAGCTCGTGCGGGTTCTCGGCCACGTCGGGATCGAGGTTGTTCATCAGCATGCGCAGCGGCGCTTCGGTCATCCAGCTCTTGGCGTTGAGTTCTGTGCCGCGCGGGGCGCGGACATCGCGGATATTGTGGCGCGGATTGGTCATGGTCGGTTCCCCATCGCTTTCAGTTCATAGGCGACCGCTTCCAGCCGCAAGAGAATGGCCTTCAGATGCTCCCGCAGCTTCCCAGCCTTGTCCTCGTCGTAGGCGAACGGCACGGTTTCCGTCGCCAGGTGGGTCGACTGGGCAAGTTCCATCTGGATCGCATGCACACCGGTCGCGGGCGCCCCGTAGTGCCGCGTCGTCCAGCCGCCCTTGAAACGGCCGTTGACGATACTGGTGAAGCCTGCGGCGTAGCCGGCGATCTCTGCCGTGACGCGCTCGAATTCCAGGGCGCAGGAGGTGCCGGAATTGGTGCCGATGTTGAAGTCGGGAAGGGTGCCTTCGAAGAGGAAAGGGATCTGCGACCGGATCGAGTGGCAGTCGTAGAGGACAGCCACTCCATGGATCGCCTTGACCCGCTCGATCTCCGCGGCGAGTGCCGCATGATAGGGCGCATGGAACTGCTCAAGCCGCGCGGAGACATCCGCCGCGGTCGGCTCGGCGCCTTCGGTCCAGATGGCGTTGCCGTCGAAATCGGTCTCCGGGATCAGGCCTGTGGTGTTCTGTCCGGGATAGAGGCTGGTGCCCGCCGGGTCGCGGTTGGCGTCGATCACATAGCGGTGGAAGGTCGCCCGCACGGTCGTGGCGTCGTCCAGAAGGCCGGCATAGAGCTCGTGGATATGCCAGTCGGTATCGGCGAGCATTCTGCCGTTGTCGTTCAGCCTTGCCCGGATATCGGACGGAACGTCCGTGCCGGTATGGGGGAAGGCGAGGATGACCGGCGAACTGCCTCTTGCGACGTCGACCACGCTCATGCCCGAACCTCCAGAACCGGAAGAATACCGGGCGTCACGGCGTCGACCAGCCCGCCGGAGGCAACCAGTTGGCTGGCTGCGTAAAGATCGTCCGCCATGTAGCGATCCTCCTCCAGCGCCGGGACCGACGCACGCACGACAGCCACGATCTTCTGCAGTTCCGGGCTCGATTTCAGCGGCCCGCGCAGTTCCACGCCCTGCACCGCGGCCAGAGCCTCGATACCCAGGATGCCGAACAGGTTGTCCGTCATCGGCAGCAGCCGACGAGCGCCGTGGCAGGCCATCGAGACGTGATCCTCCTGGTTGGCGGAGGTGGGCGTCGAGTCCACGGAGGCCGGATGCGACATCTGCTTGTTTTCGCTCATGAGCGCCGCAGAGGTGACCTCTGCTATCATCAGGCCGGAGTTGAGACCGGGCTGTTTCGAGAGGAAGGCCGGCAGCCCGTAGGACAGCGCCGGATCGACCAGCAGTGCGATGCGGCGCTGCGCGATCGCGCCGATCTCGCAGATGGCAAGCGCGATCTGGTCGGCCGCGAATGCGACCGGCTCCGCGTGGAAATTGCCGCCGGACACGACTTCGTCGTCCGACAGCACCAGCGGGTTGTCGGTCACGGCATTGGCCTCGATCTGCAGCGTGCAGGCAACCTGGCGCAGGAGGTCGAGACAGGCGCCATCGACCTGCGGCTGGCAGCGGATGCAATAGGGATCCTGGACGCGTTCGTCGCCGTCCACATGGCTGGCGCGGATCTCCGACCCTTCGAGCAGGTGTCGAAGTGCTGCTCCCGCATCGATCTGGCCCTGGTGACCACGCAAGGTGTGTATTTCGGGGTGGAAGGGCGCTGAGGAGCCCATGGCGGCATCCGTCGACAGGGCGCCGGTGACGAGCGCAGTCTGGGCAGCGCGGTGCGCCCGGAACAGGCCGGCCAGCGCCAGAGCCGTGGATACCTGCGTTCCATTGATCAGCGCCAGCCCTTCCTTGGCGGCAAGCTCGATAGGCTCAAGGCCGGCCTTGCGCAGCGCCTCGGTGGCCGGAAGCGCTTCGCCGTCGAAGAAGGCCTTGCTTTCGCCCATCATCACGGCGGCCATATGCGCCAGTGGCGCCAGATCGCCCGATGCGCCGACCGATCCCTTTTCCGGGATGACGGGAATGACGCCCTTTTCCAGCATGCCTTCCAGCAGTCGCACCAGCTCCAGGCGAACGCCCGATGCACCACGGCCGAGCGAGATCAGCTTGAGCGCCATGATCAGGCGCACGATGTTCTCCGGCAGGGGGCTGCCGAGCCCGCAGCAATGCGACAGGATGAGGTTGCGCTGCAGCTGGACCAGATCGGCACTGTCGATCTTGATCGAGGCAAGCTTCCCGAACCCGGTGTTGACCCCATAGACGGGGGCATTGCCTGCGGCGATTTCCGCGATGCGTCGCGCGCTCCTTTCGATGCCGGCATCGAAGGAGCGATCGAGCAAGGCGCTGGCATTGCTCCAGTAGATCTCCGAAAGTTCGGACAGGGAGACCTGTCCGGGCTGGAGTGTGATCGTCATGCGCAGACCTCTTGTCCCTTGAAAACGCGCTGGTGAAGCGGGTTGAAGCCCATCCGGTAGACCAGCTCCGCCGGGCGCTCGATGTCCCAGATGGCGAAGTCCGCCGACTTGCCCGCTTCCAGCGTGCCTGTCTCGCCGAGCAGGCCCAGCGCCCGCGCGGCCTCGCGTGTCGTGCCGGCAAGGCATTCCTCCACCGTCAGCCGGAAGAGGGTCGCCGACATGTTCATCGCAAGAAGCAGGGACGTCAGCGGGGACGTGCCGGGATTGCAGTCGGTCGCAACGGCGATCGGGACACCGGCGTCGCGCAGCGCCTGGACCGGCGGCTTGCGGGTCTCGTTGATGGCGTAGAAGGCGCCCGGCAGAAGAACCGCCACGGTGCCTGATTTGGCCATGGCGGCGGCACCTTCGGCGTCGAGATATTCCAGATGGTCGGCCGAAAGCGCACCATAGGAGGCCGCCATCCGGGCGCCGCCGAGATCGGAGAGCTGTTCCGCATGCAGTTTCACCGGAAGACCGAGGGTTTTCGCCTTGTCGAAGACGCCACGCATTTCGTCGACCGAAAAGGCGATGCCTTCACAGAAACCGTCGACAGCGTCGATCAGTCCTTCCGCATGGCCCTGCTCCATCCCCGGCAGCACGACCTCGGCAATATAGGCGGCGTTTCGGCCCTTGTAGGCGGGAGGCGTGGCGTGCGCCGCCAGATAGGAGGTCACCACCCGGACGGGACGGAGCGTCTCCAGCGCGCGGGCCGCCCGCAGCATGTTGAGTTCCCCGGTGATCGAGAGCCCATAGCCCGACTTGATCTCGATCGTCGAAACTCCTTCGGAGAGGAGCGTGTCCAGTCGCGGCAGGGCAGCGTCCACCAGGCCTTCGACCGAGAGCGCATTGGTGGCCTTGACCGAGGATACGATGCCACCACCGGCGCGGGCGACCTCCTCGTAGGTCGCGCCCTCGAGCCGCATCTCGAACTCCATCGCCCGGTCGCCGCCGAAGACGATGTGGGTATGGCAGTCGATCAGCCCCGGCGTGACCCACCGTCCCTGGAGGTCGTGGACGATAGCGCCCTCCGCTGTCTCCGAGATCTCGCTGACGTCCCCGACCCACAGGATGCGCCCGGCCTCCACCAGGATTGCGCCGCGATCGATGATGCCGAGCCCCGAAAGTCCTGGGTCGAGCGTGGCGATGCGTGCATTGGTCCAAAGGCTGCGTTGTCCGTCCATCTGTAGATCTTCCTCTTCCGGACATTAATGTATATACATAGAAGTCTCTTTGACAAGGTCCGGTTTTTCGAGAGAGAACCCCGGTGGACGAATGGAGCTGTAGATGGACCCGATGACCACAATCCATGCTAGGTCTGCACTTCTTCCTGAGGGATGGAAGTCCGACGTTCGTTTTCGGATCGTCGATGGCAGGATTGCGGATGTGCAGCCTGGTGTCGAGCCTCAGGCTGAAGACGACCGCCAGACCGTCGTGGTTCCCGCGCTCGCCAACCTGCACAGCCACGCCTTTCAGCGCGCCATGGCGGGGTTGGCGGAAGTTCGCGGCCCGGGGGACGACAGCTTCTGGAGCTGGCGGACCATCATGTATCGCTTCGCCCTGACGATGACGCCAGACCATGTCGAAGCCGTGGCTTCGCAGCTCTACATCGAAATGCTCGAGGCAGGCTTTGCCCGTGTCGGCGAGTTCCACTATCTCCACCACCAGGAGGATGGAAGCCATTACAGCGACATTGCGGAGATGGCGGCGCGTATCGGCGCGGCCTCGGTTGAGACAGGTATCGGGCTCACGCTTCTTCCCGTCTTCTATGCCCATTCCGGCTTCGGCGGACAGCCGCCCGTCGAAGGGCAGCGCCGTTTCATCCATTCGCTGGAGAGCTTCAACCGGCTGATGGAAGGCTGTGCGAAGGTCGTCGGCCCCCTTCCGGGTGCCGTACTTGGCATCGCGCCTCACAGTCTCAGGGCCGTGACGGAGCAGGAATTGGTTGAGCTGATTCCGCTTGCGGGTGGCGGGCCGATCCATATTCACGTGGCCGAGCAGGTGAAGGAGGTCGAGGATTGTCTCGCCTGGTCGGGTGCGCGGCCGGTGGAATGGCTGCTTGACAGGATGCCGGTGGACGGCCGCTGGTGCCTGATCCATGCAACGCACATGACTGACGAGGAAACGCGGCGCATGGCAGGAAGCGGCGCCATCGCGGGCCTCTGCCCCGTCACGGAAGCCAACCTTGGTGACGGTGTCTTCAATGCCCCGCTGTTCCTGGCGGAGGGGGGACGCTATGGCGTCGGATCGGACTCGAATGTTCTTGTGTCGGTGTCGGAAGAGCTTCGAACCCTGGAGTACTCGCAGCGCCTGACCCGTCGCAGCCGAAACGTCATCGCGAACGCCGGCGGCTCCACCGGGAGAAAGCTGTTTGAAACGGCGCACCTCGGCGGCGGTGCCGCACTGCAGTCGAGCGCGGGTCTCCACGTCGGCGGCGACGCGGATATCGTGGCGCTCGATGCAGGCGCCGTTCCCTACCTCCAGGAGGACCGGCTGCTCGACCACTGGATCTTTGCGGGCGGCGTCTCCGTCGAAGCGGTCTGGGCCCGTGGCCGCAAGCAGGTCTCGGGAGGACGCCACATCCGGCGGGATGCCGTCGAAGCACGGTTCCGAAAGACCATGGCGGATCTCCTGCGGGCGTAGAAAGGGTCGCCGGAGGCAGGTCACAATTCCTATCCTGTGCCGGCTCCTGCTGTGCTAAACCGGACACTCGTTGATTGAAAGCACCCATACGTGACGGCGGTAATCTCCCCTAACCTGACCCTGCACCAGCGCATACTGAGCGACGTAGAAGGCAAGATCGTCTCCGGTGAATGGCCGCCTGGCCATCGTCTTCCCTTCGAGGTCGAATTGGCCGCTCAATACAATTGCTCGCGCATGACCGTGAACAAGGTGATGACGCAGCTGGCCAAATCCGGCCTGATCAAGCGGCGAAAGAAGTCCGGAAGCTTCGTGGCGCGGCCACAGGCGCAGTCCGCGGTGCTGGAGATCACCGACATCGAAGCCGAGGTCAGGTCTCTGAACCTGCCCTATTCCTTCACGGTGAGGCATCGGACGACACGTCCCGCAGGGGGCGCGGACCTGCAGGTTTTCGATGCCGGCGTCCCGAGCGAGGTCCTGGAGATCGTCTGCATCCACTTTGCCGGCGAACGACAGTTCTGCGTCGAGGAGCGCCTGATCAACCTGACCAATGTCCCCGATGCGGCGGAGGCGGATTTCGCCAGGGTTTCGCCGGGACAATGGCTGCTCGGCGAGGTGCCCTGGAGCACCGCCGAACACCGCATCCGAGCGGTTGCCGCATCTGCCGAAATGGCTGCGATGCTCGACATTCCGAAGGGGAGCCCCTGTCTCCTGATCGAACGCCGGACCTGGAGTGGCTCCGGCCCACTGACCTATGTCCGCCTCACCTATCCCGGTGACAGCCATTCGCTCGTCGCAAGGTTCGCCCCGGCATCATAGCAGCCGTGGCTGCTATTTCAGCCCCTCTGTCGGATGGGAGAGCGCCACGGCGATGCCGCGAAGCTCGGCCAGTCCCTTCAATCTGCCGATGGCCGGGTAGCCCGGCTGGGCCGAGCGGCCGAGATCGTCGAGGATGTCCTGGCCGTGGTCCGGCCGGAAGGGGATGGAGACGTCGGAGCGCCCGGCCTTGCGGCGCTTGTCCTCTTCCCGCAAGGCGGCGGCGATCAATGCCACCATGTCGGTTCCGCCACCCAGGTGCTCGGCTTCGTAGAAGCTTCCCATGACATCCTCGCTTTCGCGGGTCACGTTGCGAAGGTGCAGGAAATGCACCCGGTCGCCGAGGCGCTCCATCATCCCGGGAAGGTCGTTGTCTGGGCGGGCACCCAGCGAGCCGGAACACAGGGTGACGCCGTTGGCGGGGAGATCGACCGCGTCGAGAACCCTCTGGTAGTGCGCTTCCGTGGACATCACGCGGGGAAGCCCGAGCAACGGGAACGGCGGGTCGTCCGGGTGGCAGCAGAGCCGCATGCCAAGATCCTCGGCGACCGGGGCGACCTCGGACAGGAAGTCGATGAGATGGCCGCGCAGGCGCTCCTCGTCGAGGCCGGCATAGGCGGCCAGGTGATCGCGCACGTCGTCCAGCGAAAAGCTCTCGGCGGCGCCCGGAAGGCCGAAAACCACGTTTCGCGCCAGTTGCCCCTGATGGTCTTCAGACATGGTTGCGAAACGCTTTCGCGCGGCCTCGACGATTTCCTCCGGAAAGCTTTCCGCGGCTCCCGTCCGCTTCAGGATGTAAATGTCGAAGGCTGCAAAATCGATCAGGTCGAACCGCATGCAGGTGGCGCCATTGGGCCGCCGGTGGGCCAGATCAGTGCGGGTCCAGTCGAGCACCGGCATGAAGTTGTAGCAGATGGTGGTGATGCCGGCGGCCTGCAGGTTCTGCAGGGAGGTTTTCCACGCCGCGATGTGGTCTTTCCACTCGCCGGTCTGCCGTTTGATGTCCTCCGAGACGGGAATGCTTTCGACCACTTCCCATGCAAGCCCCGAGGCGGAGCCGTCCTTCATCCGGCCAATTTCTGCCTGCCGCTTTGCAATTTCCTCGGCGGTCCAGGTCGCTCCGGTGGGCACATGATGCAAGGCGGAGACCACACCCTCCACGCCTGCCTGCATCATGTCATCGATGGAAACACGATCCATCGGGCCGAACCAACGCCATGTCTGCCGCACGTATCTTCCTCCCGCTTCGCTAGCTTTTGCAGCGGGTTCCTAGCACCAAACTTATGGGTTGACTAGTATGGCAGTTCTCTCCATTGTCCCGTCGAGGATTGGAGGATCTGATGAATTCCCGCGTTGCAACCATGTTCCCGGTGCCGCCGAAGGTCGCGTTCGACGCAGCCGTCGGCCCGCAGCTGTGGTTTGTGGTGCGCGAGTGGATCCTGCGCGGGGAGCTGCCTCCGGGCTCGCGTCTCTCGGAAGTCGATGTCGCCGGCCTGTTCGGCGTCAGCCGACAACCGGTGCGGGAAGCCTTCATCAAGCTGGCGGAGGAATCCCTGCTGGAGATCCGCCCGCAGCGTGGCACATTCGTCAGCCGGATCCGGGTCGATGCGGTGATGTCTGCCCGCTTCGTGCGCGAAGCGGTCGAGGCCGACATCGTTCGCCTGGTGGCGAGCCGCCCCACGCCGCAGCTCCTGAGCGAGCTCGACACGCTTCTGCAGGAGCAGGAGCGCGTCATGGATGGCGCCGAGCCACAGGCCTTCCTGGCGCTGGATGAACAGTTCCACAAGCGACTGGCGGAAGCTGCCGGGCAGGCGAAGGGCTGGCAGATCATCCAGCCGCTGAAAACCCAGATGGACAGGATGCGCTACCTGAATGCGCGCCATTTCCCTCACGACCAGCTGATCGCGCAGCATTCCCAGGTGGTGGAAGCCATACGCGCCGGCGATCCGGATGCGGCGGAAGCCGCCATGCGCGGCCATCTCCGTCAGATCCTCGACGACCTGCCGGTCATGGCACAGGCCTTGCCGCACTTCTTCGAGGTTGAGGAGGGCGTGCAGCCATGATGACGGCACGGAACTTCGCTCACGACTTCGTGCCGGCCTGGATCGGCCTGGCGCAGGATCGGCAGTTCGGCGGCGTCGTCGAGCGGCTGGATGGAGACGGCCATCCGGTGCAGGGCGAACCCAAGACGACCCTGGTTCAAGCGAGAACGATCTTCGCGCTGGCGCAGCTCTATCTCGTCACCGGCAATAAAACCCTGCTGGTTGCGGCGCGGGATATCCACGCCTTCATGGCCACTCATCTGCGCCTGCCCCATGGCGGCTACCGATATTCCGTCGAGCCGAACGGGGTCCCGGGGACCGATCCGAAGGGTGCCGTCTGCCGCGCCTACGACCAGTCCTTTGCGCTTCTGGCGCTCGTGACGCTCCGCAAGGCGGATCCGGCGCTGGTCGGCGATGATGCGATCACCGAGCTGTGGAGTTTCATCGAGACCCTGGTGGAGCCGGCGACCGGTGCGCTCTACGAAAATGATGTCATGGCCGGCCGGGGCGCGCGCGTCGGCGACCGGCGGGCTCAGAACCCTCAGATGCATATGCTCGAGGCGCTCCTGCAGGCTTACGAGCTGACAGGCGAAAGCCAGTGGCTGCAGCGGGCGACGGCCTACGTCGCCTTGGCCGAGCGCTATTTCATCGACCCGTCGACAGGTGCCGTCCGGGAATTCGTGGCTTACGATCTTTCGCCGCTTCAAGGCGCCGAGGGTGAGCGGCGGGAGCCGGGCCACCAGTATGAATGGGCATGGTTGCTGGAGCGCTTTGTCGAGCTGGGCGGTGACGGCAAGGTCAAGCCGCTTGCCGACCGGATGGCTGCCTTCGCCGACAGCCACGGGGTGCGGCAGTCGCAAGACGCTCTCGATGGCGCCCCCTTCGACGCGGTGGACGCCGGAGGCAGGGTAACCGAGGCCACCCACCTGCTGTGGCCGCTGACGGAGGCCGGAAAGCTTGCCTGCCTGCACCATCTGCAGGGACGTAAGGGTGCCGCCGATCGCGCCAGGGAGCTGGAGAGGCTGATCTTCTCCTTCTACTTCAATCCTACAGGTCTCCGCTGGGTCAACCAGCTCGACGGGGCCGGCAGCGTCCTCTGGGACGACGCGCTCAGTCGCCTGATCTACCACGTCTTGCTCTTCGTGACCGAAGGCGCCCGCGCAGGCGTCTGGGTCATGGACTATCACCAAGCCGACTAACGTCTTCATCATTCAAGGGAGGAAACCACATGATGAACTTTCTGAAACGCACCACAGTACTCGCTGGCGCCGTCACCCTGCTATCCGGACCTGTGCTTGCGCAGGAATTCCAGTTCAGCCTTTCGACGTCGCAGCCGGTGACGGATCCGCTCGTCATCGCCATGCAGGGCGCCGAAAAGCGCATTGAAGAGCGCTCCGAAGGGCGTGTCGAAGTCACCATCTACCCCAGCTCGCAGCTGGGCGAGGACAACGACGTTCTGGAACAGATCCGCAGCGGCGCACCGATCGCCGTTCTCGTCGATGCCGGCCGTCTGGCACCCTTCATGGCGGAACTCGGCATTCTCGCCGCGCCTTACCTCGTCGACGATTACACGCAGTACGCTTCGATCACCGAATCCCCGGTCTACCAGGAATGGGTCGAAACCCTTGCCGATGACGCCGGACTGCGGCTCCTGAACTACAACTGGTTCCAGGGCACCCGTCAGATGTTCACCAAGAAGCTGATCGAAAAGCCGGCGGATCTGAACGGCGTTCGCGTTCGCACCATCGACGCGCCGAGCTGGATCGCGACCGTGTCGGCGATGGGCGCAACCGCGGCCCCCATGGCATGGTCCGAGGTCTATTCCGCGCTGCAGCTCGGCGCCATCGATGGTGCCGAGGCGCAGTTGACGGGTGCCGCCGGCATCAAGCTGCATGAGGTCACGACCAATGTCGCCCTCACCAACCACATCCAGCTGTTCACGGGTCTGGCAACCTCCGAACAGTGGTGGGCCTCTCTTCCGGAGGACATCCGCACCATCATCAGCGAAGAGCTGAAGTCGGCCGGTGAAGAAGCCACCCGTATGACCGCCGATAAGCTCGCTGAGGTTCAGGCGATGATGGAAGCGGCCGGCGTAACGTTCAACGAGGTCGATCTGGCGCCGTTCCGCGAAGCCACGGCCAAGGTCTACGAAGAGGTCGGGCTTGTCGAGGCGCGCAAGGCACTGGAGCCTTACCTGCCGAAGGGCGAATAATCGGCCTCTGTCCAAATCTGCAGGCGCGCCGAAACCGCGCGCCTGCGGAAATCTGTCTTTTGTAGATGCAAGGGAATGGGAAATGATGTGGCGTCTGTACGACAGGGTCGAGCTTCTCGTCACCCTGGTCTTTCTGACAGCAACAGTTGTCGCAGTACTCGTCGCGGCCGTCGGCCGCAGTATCGGCCTGCCGCTGACCTCGGCGCCGCAGTTCGCCCAGCTGTTCCTGATCTGGACGTGCATGTTCGGGGCGGATCTCTGCATGCGGCAGGGAGAGCATATCCGGGTTTCGGCCATGTTCGACATGGCATCGGCCAGGGGTCGGAAGGCGCTTTCGATTTTCTCCGGCGTGCTGATCCTGATCTTTCTGGCCTGGGTCGCATGGCACGGGTTCCACCTCGCTGTAGGCAACTGGTCGCGCGAGCTTGGCGGTTCCGGTCTCAGCTACGGCGTCGTCACCCTGGCCTTGCCGGTCGGGGCGTCGCTGATGATCATCTCCACGCTTCGTCGCATTGTTGAAAAGGGCTGGCTGGGACTTTTTGATCCCGATGCACCCGAGGAGTATCCTCTGTGATCTCGACTTTTGTTCTGATTGGCGCACTCGCCTTCATCGCTCTGGGGATGCCTGTCGCATTCGCCATCGGGATCGCCGGCTCCGCCTATTTCCTGCTGCCTTCCGTCTTCTTGCCCGATAACACTGCGGTGCAGCGCATCGTGGCTTCAAGCCAGTCGTTTCCTCTCCTTTCGGTGCCCTTGTTCATCCTCCTCGGCAATCTGATGAACAGCTCGGGGATTACCCCCCGGCTGGTGTCGCTGGCGACGACGCTCGCCGGCTGGATGCGGGGCGGGCTGGCGCAGAGCACCCTGATCCTCAGCGCCCTGATGGGGGGCGTTTCCGGTTCTGCCGTGGCCGATGCGGCGATGCAGGCCCGGATTCTCGGGGAGCCGATGGTGGCCAAGGGCTATCATCGCGGCTTCACCGCAGCGGTGCTTGCCATCGGCGGCCTGATCACCGCCACCCTTCCGCCAAGCCTCGGTCTCATCCTCTACGGCTATCTCGGCGAAGTCTCGATCGGACGCCTGTTCATTGCCGGCATCGTGCCGGGCGTGCTCCTGACGGTGCTGCTCATGGCGGCAACCTGGTGGATTTCCGCCCGCCGCGGTTATCAGCCCGAGAACGACCGGCCGCCGACGCTGCGCGAGGTCTGGAGGGATTTCAAGCGGAGCTTCTGGGCGGTCCTCTTCCCTGTCTGGCTGCTGGTCGGCATCCGCTTCGGCTTTTTCACGCCGTCCGAGGCCGGCGCCTTCGCGGTCGCCTACGCGCTGTTCATCGGCTTCGTGATCTACCGGGAGCTTACCATTCGTGCCCTGATCGACGCCTTGGTCCGCAGTGTGCGCGACATCGGCATGATCATGCTGATCATCCTCTTCTCCGGCGCCTTCGGCTACGTCATCACCTTCGAGCGGGTCCCGCAGAGCATTGCCGAGTTCTCGCTGACCACGATCACCGATCCGACTGTGCTCCTCTTCGTCATCAGCGGTTTTCTTCTGGCGCTCGGAATGCTCGTCGAAGCAACGGTGCTCGTCATGCTTCTGACACCCATTCTGGTGCCGGTGATCATGGCCGCCGGGATCGATCCGGTGCATTTCGGCCTGATCATGATGACGCTCGTGACCTTTGGCGGCATGACCCCGCCGGTCGGCGTCTCCATGTTCACGGTCTGCGGGATCCTGCGTTGCTCCTACAAGGAATATACCGTCGAGATGATCCCGCTTGCGGGAGCCGTTCTCCTGCTCGTCGTCGTGATGATCCTGTTCCCGCAGCTTGTGCTGTTCCTGCCGGACTGGCTGATGTAGCCCCATGGGGTGGCCGGCAGGGTGAGGGGTAGACTCCCGTGCCCGGCCGGCTTGATGATCTGAGGCGGTCGTCTCGGGAGAGGACCGCCTCACCGTCCCAGATCGGAAAATCGCGCTATCGGCCGTCTCAATCGGCGGAGACGCCACGCTCCCAGTACCAGGCGGCATACATCCGCTTCCGGCTGTGGCCGCGGCTCTTCAGGAAGCTGCGGATGGCACGGACGTCCGCCTTCTCGCAGGCCACCCAGACATAGGCCTCCTCGTCGAGGGACAAGACCGCGGTCTTAATCGCGTCGGCCAGCACCTGCTCGGCGCCGGCAGGATAGCTCGTCCGGTGCAGCCATTGCACCTCGAGCGAGCCGGCCGTGGGAAGCGGTTGCTCTTCCGCCGCGTCCAGAACCTCGATGATCGCCTTCATCCGGGTGCCGGCGGGCATCTCGGCGGCGATGCGGGCAATCGCCGGCAGTGCGCTCTCGTCGCCGGCCAGCAGCAGCGAGGTCGCCGCCGGCAGGTCGCCGCCGCCGGGTCCCAGAAGCGCCACCCTCTCGCCCGGCTGTGCATCCCGGGCAAAGTCGGCGCCGGGTGTGACAACACCGGGCTCCGGATGCTGCACGAAGTCGATCCAGAGCTGCCCGCGCGCGACATCGACACCGCGGATGGTGTAGATCCGCACCAGGATTTCGTCCTCGCCCTCCGGCCATTTGACGCGGCCGTCGTCGCGAAGCCCCGGCCAGACCGGCGTGCGACCCTTCGGTGGAACAAGCAGGCGCACATGCATGTCGCCGTCCAGGAATGGCGAGAGGTCGTCGCAGGCGAAGGTCACGCGGCGCATGCGCGGCGTCACGTCCTCGGCGGAAACGACTGTCACCTCGTGGATGTTCGGCAGCTGCCCGAGCGGTGCGGGCTTCGACCAGGTCAGCTCCAGCGGATCGTCGCCGCTGAAGTAGAACAAATGCTCGGCGATGACATTGCGGCTGACATTGAGCGTCTCTTCGGTCGGAGAGGAAAGCTCGATCAGCAGCCTGCCGTCGTGCTCGTGAATGCCCGCCGTGCCGGTCTCGCTCTTCAGCACAACCCGGTTGCCCGTGCGTTGGACTTCGGAATGCTCGACGAAATGCTCGCAGATCTCGTCGAGCATGCTTCCGGCGTCCTTCGGGAGAGCCGTGCCGGAGAGCTTGAATTCCTGGACTGCGTTCATGGGCGGTCATCCTTCTGGAAACTTTGGGAACAGCAAGAAAGGCGAAATGTCGGAGCAGACGTGATCATGGGGACGCCTCCGTCTCGCCGGGCGCCATCCGGTGCCGGCCGATCGGCAGCATGATCGGGCGGCCCGAGGTCGGATCGGTGATGATGCTGCTTTCGAGGCCGAAGACCTCGCGCACCGTCTGTTCGGTCAGCACCTCTTCCGGACGGCCGGAGATATGCAGCCGCCCGCCGGCCATGGCGACGAGGTGATCGGCGTAGCGGGCGGCGAGATTGAGATCGTGCAGCACCATGACGATCGTCGTCTCACGGGTCCTGTTGAGATCGGTCAAGAGGTCCAGCACCTCGATCTGGTGGCTGATGTCGAGAAAGGTGGTCGGCTCGTCCAGAAGCAGGATCTGCGTCTGCTGCGCCAGCGCCATGGCGATCCACACCCGCTGCCTTTGCCCGCCCGAGAGTTCGTCCACCGGCCGCTCGGCCAGCTCCATCGTCTTGGTCGCCGTCAGCGCTGCGGCCACCGCCTCGTCGTCCTGGCGTGTCCACCGCGAGAACATCCCCTGGTGCGGGTGCCGGCCACGACCCACGAGGTCTGCAACCGTGATGCCTTCCGGGGCGACCGGCGACTGCGGCAGAAGGCCGAGCGTCCGCGCGAGCTCCTTCGAGGGCGTCCGGTGGATCGATTTTCCGTCGAGCAGTACATGCCCCTGGCGCGGCGTCAGAAGCCGGGACATGGCGCGCAGCAGCGTGGACTTGCCGCAGGCATTGGCGCCGACGATGACGGTGATGGCGCCCGGCGGAACGGCGAGATCGAGGCCGCTGAAGATGTCGAGGCCGTCGTAACCGGCGGCAAGCTGGCTGGCGGTGAGCGAATGACGGGTCACAGGGAACCTCCGGCCCGGTTGACGCGGACGATCAGGAAAATCAGATAGGGCGCCCCCAGTGCGCCGGTGATGACGCCGACCGGATAGCGGCCGGGCAACAGGAACTGGCCGGCATAATCTCCCACCAGCACCAGCGTCGCCCCGATCAGCGCAGAGGGGATCGGCAGGGACCCGTTGCTGCCGATCAGGCGGGCAGCGATCGGTCCGGACAGGAAGGCGACGAAGGCGATCGGCCCGGTGACCGCCGTCGCCGAGGCGATCAGGCCGACGGCCGCCACGATGACGATGACCCGGGTTCTGGCCACCCGCACGCCGAGCCCGGCCGCCGTATCGTCGCCGAGCCGCAGCGCCTCGAGATCGCGCCCCCGGCTGAGGAGCAGCGCGCCGAAGACGACGAGACCCAGGATGAGGGGCAGGGACTGGGAAAGCTGCGCGCCGTTGACGCTGCCGGTCAGCCAGCGCATCGCCTCCTGCAGGCTCCAGGCCGGTGCCTGCGACAGAAGATAGGCGATGACGCTTTCCAGCATGGCGGAGACGCCGATCCCGACAAGGATGAGCCGGGTCCCGGCGACGCCGTTCGTGAACGAAAGGCCGTAGACCAGCAGCGCCACGCCGAGCCCGGCGACGACCGCGACGATCGAGACGATCGGGCCGCTCAGCGACAAGACGACGATGGCAAATACCGCCGCGGCGCTCGCCCCCGAGCTGATGCCGATGATGTCGGGGCTGGCCAGCGGATTGCGCAGCATGATCTGGAAGGCGACGCCGCCAAGCCCGAAGCTTAAGCCCGCCAGCACCGACAGGAGCGCCCGCGGCAGCCGCAATTGCCCGACTGTGAAGCTTGCCCCGGCGACATCCTCGCCGAGAAGCACGCGCAGCACGTCCCCCGGCGGCGTGAAGGATTGGCCCAGCGACAGCGTCAGGCAGAACACCCCGGCCAGAAGGAGAAGCAGGAGTGCGACGACGAGACGGTGCCTGTGCACGCGGCGCTGGCGGTTGTCGACGATGGTCGAGAGTGTGTGGGATGGCGCCATCACAGGTCTCGCACCCGCTGATGTCGCACGATCCAGATGAAGAAGGGCGCCCCCACGAGCGCGGTCACGATCCCGACGTCGAGTTCGCCCGGCCGCGCGATGACCCGCCCCAGCACATCCGCGGCCGTCAGCAGACAGGCGCCGCCAAGCGCGGAAAACGGCAGCAGCCAGCGATGATCGACGCCCGCCAGCAGCCGGCAGAAATGTGGCACGACCAGGCCGACGAAACCGATCGGGCCACAGATGGCGGTGGTCGCGCCGGCCAGCAGGATCGCTCCCAGCGCGGCCACGGCGCGGGCGACGGCAACGCGCTCGCCCAGACCCGCAGCCAGATCGTCGCCGAGCGCCAGCGAGTTCAGCTTGCGCGCCGACAGGAGGCTGATGGCAAAGCCGACGGCGAGAAACGGCAGTACATGCCCGATGCGCTCGAAGGTCGCCCCGCCGACGCCGCCGATCTGCCACGACCGGATGCCGCCGGCGATATCACTGCGCGGCAGGACCACGGCGATCACCAGGGAGGAGAAGGCAATCGAGGTGGCGGCGCCGGCCAGCGCCAGCTTCAGCGGCGTCGCCCCGCCGCGCCCCAGCGAGCCGATGGTGTAGACGAAGACCGCGGATGCTCCGGCGCCGAGGACCGCGACCCAGATATAGGCCTGGGCCGAGGCGATGTTGAACCAGGCGACCCCGATGACGACGGCAAGCGATGCGCCCATGTTGACGCCGAGAATGCCCGGATCGGCGAGCGGATTGCGCGTCACCCCCTGCATGATCGCGCCGGCCAGTCCGAGCGCCGCGCCGGCCAGCACGGCCAGCAGCGTCCGCGGAATGCGCACGGCGACGGCCGCCTGACCGATGCTGTCGACCTGGCCACCGAGCGCCGCGACGATATCCGGCCAGGCCACCGCGCGCGTCCCGACGGCGACCGACAGCACGCACAAGATGGCGAGCAGCGCGATCAGGGCAACGAGCCAGAGGCTGCGGCCGCTGCGCGATGCTCCGGGATACAGGCCCGGGCCACTGGACTGGACGCCGTCAGCCGTCATTCGGTCTTCTGGGTGGCTTTCGCCAAAAGCGCCACATAGTCCTTCAACACCCAGGAGATCGACAGCGGGGTGGGGTTGGCGGCGGTGCCGAGCGGATCGCGGCCGAGCATGACGACGGCGTCATGCGCCACTGCCGGCATTCGCGACATCAGCGGATTGCTCTTCAGGGCATCGAGCAGGTCCTGGCTGCCATAGGTCACGACAATGTCGACGTCGTCGAAGGCATCGACCCGCTCGGCACTGATGGAGCCCGAAAAACTGCCGGTCGTCGACGCCGCGACGACACTTTTCGGCGACGTCAGGCCCAGATCGGCAAAGAACCTCACTCGAGTGTCGTGCGTCGTATAGAAGCTCACCGTGCTGAGGTCGGTCGCATCCAGATGGGTGACGAACATCGCCGACTTGCCCTGGAGCTGCGGATAGTCGGCGACAACGCCAGCAATCTCGGCCTCGATCTCGGCGATCAGCTTTTCGCCCTCGGCGGCCATGCCGAGGCCGGCGCTGTTGAGCCGGATCATCTCGCGCCAGTCCGTGGACCAGGGAGACTGTGGATAGGCGACGACCGGAGCGATCTGGCTCAGCGTATCGTAGTCGGATTGGCTGAGGCCGGAATAGGACGCCAGGATCACGTCGGGACGGGTGGCAGCCACCGCCTCGAAGTCGATGCCGTCGCCCTCGTCGAAGAGCACCGGCGCCTCGCCGCCAAGCGCCGTCAGCTTCTCGGCCACCCAGGGCAGCAGTCCGTCGCCGTCGTCGTCGCCGAAATTGGCCGCGGCAAAGCCGACCGGGACGATCCCGAGCGCCAGCGGGACCTCATGATTGGCCCAGGCCACCGTCGCCACGCGTTCCGGCTTTCTGGCGATCGTCGTGGTGCCGAGCGCATGCTGGATGGTGATCGGATAGGTGGTCGTCTCGTCGGCCTGGGCGTCGCCGCAGGCGATCAGGGAGAGGCATGTGGCGACCATCGGCACGGCGAGACGGAAGAACCGCAGCATCGGCGAAATCTCCATGATTAAAGTAGACCTCCCGTCTCAGGTTCATGCAGCGGCGTCAAGTCGGCTCGGATCGCCTTGTCGTCGCAGGGGGCGAAGTTTCCATGGATTCCTACAAGAGCGATGGATTCTACAATACTGGATATAAATGCTCAAGTTATGTAGGGAGGTCAGGGGACGTCTATTCAGCCAAACCTTCCGCACAGCAAACGATGTGATCCGTTTGCCTGAGAAGGAGCGGCTTCTGCCGATGGACCCGCAATCACTCTTCAGGCGATGCCGGCGCTCCCACGGTCGGCCGGCAACAGCAACAGCAATTTTGGAACCGGATCCATGCACATCGACACAACTGACGGCAACACCAGGCGCGCTCCCATCGGATACCGGACGGCACTGCTTCTGGGCTGCACGGCCCTCGTCGCCTTCGCCCCTATGCGTTCGTCGGCCCAGGATGCCGATGGCACGGAGGGCGCCACCGTCCTCGAGACGATCGTCATCGAAGGCACCGGTGCCGATAATGATGCGCGGTCGGTCGTCGCCACGAAGACGACGGGCACCGGCAAGATGCCGACCGACATCCTGGTCGCCCCCGCCTCGGTCTCCGTCATCACCTCCAAGGAGGTCCAGGAGCGCGGCGCCGAGAGCGTCGAACAGGTCGTGCAATACACCGCCGGCGTCGTCACCGACTACTACGGATCCGACGACCGCTACGATTACTTCGATATCCGCGGCTTCACGCCCTACACCTACCGGGATGGTCTGGCGATCGGCCGCACCTTCGGCGGAACCCGCGAAGAACCCTATGCCTTCGAGCGCATCGAGGTGCTGAAGGGGGCCAGTTCGGCCGGCTTCGGAGCGGCCGAACCCGGCGGCTCGGTCAATTACGTCACCAAGCTGCCGAAGAGCGAACGGTTCGGCGAAGCCTATGTCACCGGCGGATCCTACAGCCACAAGGAAGTCGGCCTGGATTTCGGCGACAACATCACAGAGGACGACACGCTGTCCTACCGCCTGACGGGCAAGCTCCAGGGGGCGGATGCGGAATATGATTATTCCGAGGACAACAAGAAGTTCATCATGGGCGGCCTGACGTGGCGCCCCACGGATGTGACGAGCCTCTCCTTCGTCTTCGATCACCTCAACATGGACGGCGTTCCCGGCAGCGGCGGCCAGCCGCTCGGCACGGACTTCGATCGGGATCGCTTCTTCGGCGAGCCGGACTACTATTTCCGCTCGACGAACCGCAACACCTACAGCGTCATGTTCGACCATGATTTCGGCAATGGCCTGAGCTTCGGATCCAACGCCCGTTATACCAACGGCGACGACGCCTTCGGCAGCGCCTATCTTTCCGCGACGAGCACGGATGGATCGAACATCGCCAAACGCTATTTCTTCGGCAACGACAAGTCGACCGAGCAGTTCGTCATCGATGCCAACCTGCTCTACGAGACCAGCTTCGACAACGTCGAGAGCCGCACGCTGGTCGGCGTCGAATACAATGACTTCGAATCGGTCAACTACGGCTTCTACAATCCGTCGGCTCCGCCCATCAACTGGGTGAACCCGGTCTATTCGGGCGGACCCGCCTCGACCGCGCCGACGTCCGGGACGGCGAACGACCAGAAGACCAAGGCAATCTATCTGCAGCAGGATCTGACCTTCTCCGACAGGCTGACGGCAAGTGTCGGCCTGCGCAACGACTGGCTTGATCTGAGCGAAACTAACCTGTTCACCGGCGTCACGAGCTCTGACGATCACAGCGAGTTCACCGGTCGCTTCGGACTGAGCTACAAGATCACCGAAGAACTGGCCGCTTTTGCCAGCTATGCCGAATCCGCCGCACCTCCCGGCATCGGGAACGAACCGACGACGGGCAAGCAGTATGAAGCCGGCATCAAATATCGCCCGGATGCCTTCCCGGCCCTGTTCACCGCCTCCGTCTATGATCTGACGAAAGGCAACATCACGGTCTACGACAGCGTCACCTATCTGCCGCAAACCGTCGAAGAGGTCCGCCATCGCGGCATCGAGCTGGAAGCCAAGGCCGAGGTGACGGACAACATCGAGGTCATTGCCGCCTATACCTACATCGACTCCAAGATCGAAGAACCGGGTGGTGCAAACGACGGAAACCGCCTCATGCGGGTGCCAAAGCACGTGGCTTCGATCTGGGGTACCTACACGCTGGCAGGCGAGGGCGCACGGGGCGACATGACCTTCGGGCTCGGAGCGCGCTACATGGACTCCTACTTCACCAACATCACCAACACGATCTCGTCGGAAAGCGCCGTCGTGTTCGATGCGTCGTTCACCTACAAGATCCAGGAGAACACGACGTTCCAGCTGAACGCCAGCAATCTCTTCGACGAGAAGCATGTCGCCAGCCAGGATAGCGGTGGCGTCTACTACAACCCCGGCCGCGCCATCTACGCCACGCTGCGCCAGACCTGGTAACGCAAGCGATCCCACCCGGAACGGCTTCGGGTGGGATTGCTCTTGCGGATCAGCGCAGGAGCTGAAGGCGGCGCCAGGCGGCCGGCGTGTCGCCGACGATCTGCCGAAAAGCCTTCGTCAGATGCGCCTGGTCGGAAAAGCCGAGCTGGGCGGCGATGCTGGCCACGGTCAGGCCACTCTCCAGCAGGAGGTGCTGCGCCAGCTCGATGCGCCGTCCGAGCTGCCATTGCAGCGGCGTCTTCCCCGTCGTCTGCTTGAAGACATGGGCAAACCAGCTTTCCGACAGGCCGACCGTCTCGGCCATCTCGGCCACGCTCAGGCGGCAGTCGCCCTGGCCGTTGAAGCGGGCGATCAGCTTGTTCATCTGCGCCTGGGTCAGCCTGCCGTTTCCCTGCTCGCCATCCTGCTCGGGAATGTCGAGAAGGCCGGCCACGATGCTGCCGACCAAGCTTTCCGCATAAATGGGGTGTTTTGACGGAGTAGAGACCTCTCCGACCAGCAGGTTGGCCACGGCGCCGATGGCCGAGATGTCCTGGATCTCCGCCGGGCGCCGCACCGCCGATCGGGCAGCCGAGGTTCCCACGGAAGGCGACAGGAATCGCAACAGCCGGTCCTTGTGCAGATGCAGGTCCAGATGCGAGAACCGGTGCCCGGCGGTGAATTTCGTCCACAGGGGGACCCCGGCAGGGACATAGACGGCGCGTGTCATGGGGCGGTCATGCCGTCCGAAGCCGTTCTCCCGGTTCGACATGCGGATCTGCGACGAGACGTCGTTGAAGAAGATCACGATACGCGGATCCGGGGACACGTAATAGGCATGGGCGCCGGCCTGGCCTTCCGCGTCCCAGAAGACGCTCATGAGCCCGTCAAGCCCACGCCACTTCGCCGGAGCAAGTGCTCGGATGCCGTCCATATGGCAGGTCATCGAATGCTGATAGCTCAATGCAGCAGCCCGCCCGCGTCTGGCAGAAGAGAGTTTGTGCCTGCGTGAGGAGGCATCGCGACGAAGCATGTCATGACAGCCGGCGTCTCCAATGGCGTTGGGAGCCAACTGCCGCCATGCGCTCTCGATGACCGGCTCCTTTAACATGAAGCGGATTATCAGGTTTTGCTGCGATGGCAAGGCAATTGATGCCCTCGACCGGTCGATCGCCCGCCTTGGCAGCCGCAATCTGCTATCCGCCGCCGCAAGGGGACCACCCTCCGCTGGATCCCTGACGCGACCACGGATGATCCGCGACAGTTCTGTACGGTGTCAGACGGTCCCCTCGAAGTGCGAGATATCGCACTATGCAGATGCGGCCCATACATTAAGCTTGGCTGATGGAAGGTGCCCTTGATCTTCCGAGTTCCTCATGAGCCGAGTACGGAGTGGCGTGATGCAACGAAATTCCGCATGGATCGTCCGGGAGGGTGACAAGTTCATCGTCCGCATTCGTGAAGATGGCGAAGTCACCGAGAAGGCTTTCGACCACGAGCAGTTTGCGCGGTCCTGGGCGACCGGGCAGAGGATGCGGGTCGAGACCCTGGAGCGGGCGTCGCAGCAGCAGTCGTGAGCTGCCCGTCGGCCGGTGCTCTCGCGCCCTCTGAAATTCAGATTGTCATTGCGGAGACGGCCGAATGCCGGGTCTCTGCATGCGGGGCAGAGGGGGCTGAGGCTCAGCCCCCTCGATTGGCCTAGTTCGTCTGCCAGCTCTTCACCAGTTCGTCGTAGTTGACGGTGATCGGCTGTTCCTTCTCGTTTTCGATCTTCAGCTGCGGCGCGAGGTTGCCCTTCGCGACGGCATCCTTGTTCCAGTACTCGATGTCGTGCTCTTCGGCGAGCTTCGGTCCCATGTCGCCCTGAACGCCGGCGCGTTCGAGACGTTCAAGCACCTTCTCCTGCTCTTCGCACAGCGAATCCATGGCTTCCTGCGGGGTCTTGGCACCGGAAGCCGCATCGCCGATGGCCTGCCACCAAAGCTGTGCCAGCTTCGGATAGTCGGGGACATTGGTACCGGTCGGCGACCACTGGACGCGGGCCGGCGAGCGATAGAACTCGATCAGGCCGCCCAGTTTCGGCGCCCGTTCCGTGAAGCTCTCGTGCTGGATCGAGCTTTCCCGGATGAGCGTCAGGCCGACATGGCTCTTCTTCACGTCCACCGTCTTCGAGGTGACGAACTGGGCGTAGAGCCAGGCGGCCTTGGCGCGGTCGTCGGGCGTGGACTTCAGCAGCGTCCAGGACCCCACGTCCTGATAACCGAGCTTCATGCCGTCCTTCCAGTAGACGCCATGCGGAGACGGCGCGAACCGCCACTTCGGCGAGCCGTCCTCGTTGACGACCGGCAGGCCGTCCTTGACCATGTCCGCGGTGAAGGCCGTGTACATGAACATCTGCTGCGCGATCTCGCCCTGAGCCGGTACGGGTCCGGACTCCGAGAAGGTCATGCCCTGAGCGGCGGCCGGCGCATAGGCCTTCATCCAGTCCAGATACTTCTGGATCGAATAGACGGCCGCCGGTCCGTTGGTATCGCCACCGCGGGCAACGCAGGAGCCGACGGGCCGTGAGTTTTCGTCGACCTTGATGCCCCATTCGTCGACGGGAAGGCCGTTCGGAAGTCCCTTGTCGCCGTTGCCGGCCATCGACAGCCAGGCGTCGGTGAAGCGCCAGCCGAGCGACGGGTCCTTCTTGCCGTAGTCCATGTGGCCATAGACCTTCTTGCCGTCGATCTCCCGGCCGGTGAAGAACTCGGCGATGTCCTCATAGGCCGACCAGTTGACCGGCACGCCGAGGTCGTAGCCGTATTTCTCCTTGAAGTCCGCCTGGTTCTTCTCGTCGTTGAACCAGTCGTAACGGAACCAGTAGAGGTTGGCGAACTGCTGGTCCGGCAGCTGGTAGAGGTCGCCGTCCGGCGCGGTCGTGAACTTCAGGCCGATGAAGTCCTCCAGGTCGAGACCCGGATTGGTGACGTCCTTGCCTTCGTTCGCCATCCAGTCGGTCAGCGAGCGGGCCTGCTGGTAGCGCCAGTGGGTGCCGATCAGGTCGGAATCGTTGACATAGGCGTCGTAGATGTTCTCGCCCGACTGCATCTGCGTCTGCAGCTTTTCGACGACATCGCCTTCGCCGATCAGATCGTGGGTGATCTTGATGCCGGTGATGGCCGTGAAGGCCGGCGCCAGCACCTTCGATTCATATTCGTGGGTCGTGATCGTCTCCGACACCACCTTGATGTCCAAGCCGGCGAAAGGCTGCGCCGCGTCCATGAACCACTGCATTTCCTGTTCCTGCTCGGCGCGGGACAGGACCGACATGTCGCCGATTTCCGCGTCGAGGAACTGTTTTGCCTCTTCCATTCCGGCAAAGGCACTGCCGGTCATGGCCAGCAGCACCGCTGCCGTTGTTGTCATAAGATGCCGTCGCATATCATCCTCCCAGGTTGCGATTGCACGTTCTCGGAATGCCGCTGAGGACATCCCGTCGACTTGCCTCAGACGGTCCTGAACACGGCGAGCGCGTAAATCAGGCTGAGTGCAAGAGACCACCACAGGCTGGAGCCGATCAGCCCCAGCCATGCGAGATTGATGAAGGCCGATCCCAGCAGCGAAATGAAGAGCCGGTCGCCGCGCGTCGTCTCGAATCCGAGGATACCGACCCTCGGATGACCGCCCGGCCGGGCATACTCCCACACGGCCATCAGGCAGAGGAGCGCCAGGATCGTCAGGAAGAACATCGCCGAGGGGAAGGACCATGCCATCCAGCCACCCGGGGAAAGCGGCGCAAACCAGTCGCGTGCGCCGTCCTCGACCGGCAGGGAAAGGGCGAGCGAACCGGCGGCTGCGCCGTAGATCGCCAGGATGCAGGCCAGCGCGATGGGCCAGCGGCGGCTGCGTCTGGATACGGCGGCCATCAGACCCTCCCCAGGGCAAAGCCCTTGGCAATGTAGTTGCGGACAAAATAGATGACGAGCGCTCCCGGAATGATCGTCAGCACGCCGGCGGCGGCCAGCACGCCCCAGTCCATGCCCGAGGCAGAGACGGTGCGGGTCATGGTTGCCGCGATCGGCTTTGCGTCCGTGGTGGTCAGCGTCCGCGCGATCAGCAGTTCCACCCACGAGAACATGAAGCAGAAGAAGGCGGCAACGCCGATGCCCGACGCGATCAGCGGCATGAAGATCTTCACGAAGAACCGCGGGAAGGAATAGCCGTCGATATAGGCCGTCTCGTCGATTTCCTTCGGCACGCCGGACATGAAGCCCTCCAGGATCCACACCGCCAGCGGCACGTTGAAGAGGCAGTGGGCGATGGCCACGGCGATATGCGTGTCGATGAGGCCGAAGGCGGAATAGAGCTGGAAGAAGGGCAGGGCGAAGACCGCCGGCGGCGCCATGCGGTTGGTCAGCAGCCAGAAGAACAGATGCTTGTCGCCGAGGAACCGGTAGCGGGAAAAGGCATAGGCGGCCGGCAGGGCGGCGGTCACCGAAATGACCGTGTTCATCACCACGTAGAGGATCGAGTTGATGTAGCCGTTGTACCAGGACGGATCGGTGAAGATCACCATGTAGTTTCGGATCGTCGGGCTTTGCGGCCAGAGCGAGAAGTTCCCGAGGATCTCCGAGTTGCTCTTGAAGCTCATGTTGACCAGCCAGTAGATCGGCACGATCAGGAACAGGATGTAGAGGGTCGGGATGACCCAGGACCAGCTTCTCTTGGTGTCTGACGTGTTCATGGTCGCCCCCTAGCCTTTCGCGTCCTGGCTCGTCATCACGGTGTAGAAGACCCATGACAGGAGCAGGATGATCAGGAAGTAGATGATCGACATCGCCGCCGCCGGTCCCAGGTCGAACTGGCCGACCGCCATCTTCACGAGGTCGATCGACAGGAAGGTGGTCGAATTGCCCGGTCCGCCGCCGGTGACGACGAAGGGCTCCGTGTAGATCATGAAGCTGTCCATGAAACGCAGCAGCACGGCGATCAGCAGCACCCGCTTCATCTTCGGCAGCTGGATGTAGCGGAACACCGACCAGCGCGAGGCGCCATCGATCTTGGCCGCCTGGTAGTAGGCGTCCGGGATCGACACGAGACCGGCGTAGCACAGGAGCACGACGAGGCTCGTCCAGTGCCAGACGTCCATGACGATGACGGTCGCCCAGGCATCGACCGGATCCTGCGTGTAGTTGTAGTCGACCCCGAGAATGCGCAGGTAATGGCCGAGAAGGCCGATGTCGACGCGGCCGAAGACCTGCCAGATGGTGCCGACCACATTCCACGGGATCAGCAGGGGCAGGGCCATCAGCACCAGGCAGACCGGCACGCCGATACCCTTTTTCGGCATGTTCAGCGCCACGAAGATGCCGAGCGGGATCTCGATGGCGAGGATGACGAAGGAGAAGATCAGGTTGCGGGCAAGCGCATTCCAGAAGCGGTCGGAGTGGAGGACGTCGGTGAACCAGTCGGTCCCGGCCCAGAAGAACTGGTTGTTGCCGAAGGTGTCCTGCATCGAATAATTGACCACCGTCATCAGCGGGATGATGGCGGAAAAGGCGACCAGCAGCAGCACCGGCAACACCAGGAACCAGGCCTTGTTGTTCCATGTCTTGTTCATGGTCGGGCTCCCGTCTCGACGCGCCACGAATTGGCATAGAGGTTGAGGGCGGCCGGCTCGAAGGCAACGCGCGGGTCGGCCGGGATCTCCGTGTCCTCCGGCACGACGGCGGCCAGCGGATGGCCCTGGAAGCTGGCGCGCACGATCTTCTGGCGCCCCACGTCCTCCACCTTCGAGATCGAGATCGGCATTCCCTCCCGCGAGAGCTTCACGAACTCCGGCCGGATGCCGAGCTCCAGCTTCGCGTCGGGCGCGATCTCCGGTCGGTGCGCCAGCGCGATCTGCTGATGGCCCACGGTGATGATGGAGCCCGCAAGGGCCGCCGGCAGGAAGTTCATGCCCGGCGAGCCGATGAAATAGCCGACGAAGGTATGGCGCGGCCGCTCGAAGAGCTCCACCGGCGTGCCGATCTGGACGATCTCGCCCTCGTACATGACCACCACCTTGTCGGCGAAGGTCAGCGCCTCGGTCTGGTCGTGGGTCACATAGACCATGGTGAAGCCCGAGCGCCGGTGCAGCCGCTTCAGCTGCGAGCGCAGCACCCACTTCATGTGCGGATCGATCACCGTCAGCGGCTCGTCGAAGAGGATCGCGTTGACGTCGCTGCGCACCAGCCCGCGGCCGAGCGAAATCTTCTGCTTCTGGTCGGCGGTCAGCCCCTGCGCCTTGCGGCCCGCCCAGTCGGACAGGTCGATCATCGACAGGATATCGCGAACGCGCTTGTCCACCTCGGCCTCCGGCAGCCTGCGGTTGCGCAGCGGGAAGGCGAGGTTGTCGTAGACCGTCATCGTGTCGTAGATCACCGGAAACTGGAAGACCTGCGCGATGTTGCGCTTCTCGGTGGGCAGATGGGTGACGTCGGTGCCGTCAAAGAGGATCTTTCCCTCCGACGGGGTCAGCAACCCCGAGATGATGTTGAGCAGGGTCGTCTTGCCGCAGCCGGATGGCCCCAGAAGCGCGTAGGCGCCGCCGTCGTCCCACTCGTGATGCACTTCCTTCAGCGCATAATCCTTGTCCGTGGATGGCTTCGGCCCGTAGGCATGACGGATGTGGTCGAGCGTGATCCGGGCCATCATGCGCCTCCCGTCGTGGCATTGAGGGACCGACCGTCTTCGCCGAACGCCATCAGGTGGCGCGTATCGAGATGGACGTCGATCATGGTGTCGGGTTCGACCTCGTGCACTCCGTGCTGCAGCATCACCCAGCGGTTTCCGCGATAGTCGATGTGGACGAAGCTCTCGGAGCCGGCGATCTCGGAGATCAGTGCCTGGACGGAAAGCCGGGCGGCAGTGTCGGACACCGGTTGCACCGACAGGTGATGCGGGTGGAAGGCGATCGTCACCGGGCCGTCCGGAACCGAAACGAGATGCGGTGGCACGGGAATGGCCTGCTGCTCGTCGATATGAAGCCCGTGACCCGTCTTCGTCATCCCGATGGTGTTGAGTGGCGGATCGGCGAATGTTATCGCCGTCAGCAGATCGGCCGGCCGCCGATAGACCTCGATCGTCTCGCCGTACTGCGTCACCCGTCCCTGGCTGAGCGTCGCGGTCCTGCCGCCGAGGAGAAGCGCTTCCGTCGGTTCGGTGGTGGCATAGACGAAGACGGCGCCCGACTGGGAGAAGATCCGCGGCAGCTCCTCGCGCAGTTCTTCCCGCAGCTTGTAGTCGAGGTTGGCCAACGGCTCGTCCAGCAGGACGAGGCTGGCGTTCTTGACGAGCGCCCGTGCGAGCGCCGTGCGCTGCTGCTGCCCGCCGGAGAGGTTGAGAGGCGTCCGGTCGAGATAGGGTGTCAGCTTCAGGAGTTCGGCGGCCTTGCGCACCTCCCGGTCGATCGTCGCCTTGTCCTTGCCGGCGACGCGCATCGGCGAGGCGATGTTCTCGTAGACCGTCATGGCCGGGTAGTTGATGAACTGCTGGTAGACCATCGCGACATGGCGATCCTGCACCCGGACGCCGGTGACGTCCTGGCCATCGAAATGGATGGAGCCGGCGGTCGGCACGTCGAGCCCCGCCATCAGCCGCATGAGCGACGTCTTGCCGGATAGCGTCGGTCCCAGAAGGACGTTCAACGTTCCCCGTTCAAGCACGAGGCTGGTGGGGTGGATGTGATGCTCCTCCCCGACAACCTTTTCGATGTTTCGCAATTCCAGCATTCAGGTTCCCGGGCCTCCTCCTCCGCGGGGACCACATGCGCTATCCCACCGACCTCGCTGGGATTGCCGCCATGTACTCCTCCAGTGCATGTGCTTGATCTGTCGTAAGGCGCAGGCCCTGTTTCGTCCTGCGCCACAGAATGTCGTCTGCTCCATGGGCCCATTCGCGGGCGATCAGCCATTCGACCTCGCGGGCATAGAGATCGCCGCCGAACAGGGCTCCAAGATCGGCCGCCGATGTGGCGCCCGCCAGCATCTCGAACGTGTCGGTGCCATAGGCGCGGACCAGACGCCGGGCATGGGCATCCGCCAGGAACGGGAAACGCCCCAGAAGCCGGTCGACAAGCTCTTCGTAGCCGGTGGCCGGAAAATCGCCGCCGGGCAGGTGGCTGCCGGCCGTCCAGGGGCTTCCCTTGACGCCGATCGCGTCGCCGATCTTTTCCAGCGCGTGTTCGGCAAGCCGGCGATAGGTGGTCAGCTTGCCGCCGAAGACGTTCAGGAGCGGCGCCCCTTCGGTTTCGTCCGTCTTCAGCACGTAGTCGCGGGTGGCCTCCTGCGCCTTCGATGCCCCGTCGTCGTAAAGGGGCCGCACGGCGGAATAGGTCCAGACGATGTCTTCGGGCCGGACCGGTTCGCGGAAATATTCGCTGGCGGCAGAGCAGAGGTAATCGGTTTCCTCCTGGCTGATCCGGACATCCGTCGGATCGCTGCCGAAATCGCGATCGGTGGTGCCGATCAGCGTGTAGTCCTGCTGGTAGGGGATGGCGAAGATGATCCGGTTGTCGGGATTCTGGAAGAAATAGGCCCGCGGGTCGTCGAACTTCTTCTTCACGACGATGTGGCTGCCCTGCACGAGGCGGACCGTCGGCCGGCCATTGTGCCCCATCGCCCGCGACAGAACCTGATCGACCCAGGGGCCGGCCGCATTCACCAGCATGCGCGCCGTCATGCTGCGACGGGCGCCGCTGCGGGTGTCCTCGAGCTCGATCGACCAGCAGCCGTCGCGGTGTTCGGCCCGGATCACCTTGGTGCGTGCCAGGATCTGCGCGCCGCGGCCGGCGGCGTCGCGCGCGTTCAGCACCACCAGGCGCGCATCGTCCACCCAGCCGTCCGAATACTCGAAGGCCTTGGTGAAGATCGGCTTCAACGGCTTGCCCGCCGGGTCGCGCCGCATGTCGAGGCTCTTTGTCGGCGGCAGCAGCTTGCGGCCTCCGAGGTGGTCGTAGAGAAACAGGCCGAGGCGGATCAGCCAGGCCGGGCGCACGCCACCCTTCTGGAACGGCAGCACGAAGCGCATCGGCCAGATGATATGCGGCGCCATCGCCCAGAGCACTTCGCGCTCCATCAGCGCCTCGCGCACCAGGCGGAATTCATAGTGTTCGAGATAGCGAAGTCCGCCGTGGATGAGCTTGGTCGATCCGGACGAGGTGCCGGAGCCGAAGTCGTTCATCTCGGCCAGCGCGACGCGGTATCCGCGGCCCGCGGCATCACGCGCGATGCCGCATCCGTTGATGCCGCCGCCGATGACGAAGATGTCGATGTCGGGCTCAGTCACATTTACCTCTCATGCTTCGGATGCTGTCGACGGTTCCGATGCCGAAAACAGTAACAAGTTGATCCGAACACAAAACGAATGTCAAATGAAACCTTCGGATCGATCCGCGGCCGCATCGGTCTCGATCAGCTCGACATTGTTGTCGGAGCAGATCCGCCGGAACGACGGTAGCGGACAGTGGTCGGTGATGAAGCTGTGAACCTGTGAGATCTGGGCGATGCGAACGGGCGCGGTCCGTTCGAACTTGGTGGAATCTGCGACCAGGATGACGTGGCGCGCATTGGCGATGATCGCCTGTGCGACCTTCACCTCGCGGAAATCGAAATCCAGCAAGGCGCCGTCCGCATCGATGGCAGAGGTGCCGATCACGGCGAAATCGACCTTGAACTGGCGGATGAAATCCACCGCCGCCTCGCCGACGATGCCGCCGTCGGACGCGCGCACGACGCCACCGGCAATCACCACCTCCATGGCCGGGAGAAGGCGCAAGCGATTGGCAACATTGATGTTGTTGGTGATGACCATCATCTCGTGATGATCGACCAAGGCTTCACCGACGGCTTCCGTCGTGGTGCCGATATTGATGAAGAGGGAGGCATTGTTGGGGATCAGGCGGGCGGCGGCAAGCCCGATCGCCTGCTTCTCCTGTGCCGCAATCTGCCGGCGTGCCTCGTACTGCATGTTTTCCGTGCTGCTCGGGAACGTCGCGCCGCCGTGGATGCGGTTGAGCAGCCGCTGGTCGCAGAGATCGTTCAGGTCCTTCCGGATCGTCTGCGGTGAAACCGCGAAACGGCCCGCCAGCTCTTCCACGAGAACGCGGCCATGCGACTTCGCCAGCTCGACGATTTCCGACTGCCGGGACGTGAGAAACATCTGGTGCCTTTCGTTTCGCTTTCGATGCCTGCGGTAATACCATGAAGAAGAATGTGAACGAAAGCCAGATCACGATGATCCGAGAGCTGCCGGTCCTGAGAAGTTTTTCCGTCCGAGTGAACCTCGGCGGGCGAACTGGCGTTGAGGTTATCGACAGACGCCACCACAAGGATCAGGTCGCAAACCGATGGGAGATGCAGATGCAAAGGTTGATGATCGCAACGGTGCTGGCCCTTCTGGTTCCACTGCAGGCATCCGCCATGGATAGCCTGTCGCAGCTGACCTGGAAGAACCGCATCGCCCTCGTTTTTGGCGCGGCGGGTGAGGCCCGGCTGGAACGGCAACTGGCGGAGTTCACACGCTCCGATGCGGCACTCGCCGATCGCGACATGGTTGTCGTGCGGGTGACCGAGGAGACCGCGGAAGCCGTCTATGGCAGCATCGGCAACCTCGACGCCGCCGAACTTCGCCGGCAGGCCGACATCGCGCCCGGTGAGTTTCAAGTGGTCCTGATCGGCAAGGACGGAGGTGCAAAACTGAAGAGCGGCGAGTTTGTCGACAGCGAAACGCTGTTCGGCCTCATCGACCGCATGCCCATGCGTCGCGCCGAGCAGGATTGATATCCTGCCAGGGCTTGGGGTGGCTCAGCGTCGGAGACGCCGCCGCGAGGAGATGCCTTGCAACTTCCGCCGCGCTCCATGGTTGGAGAGATCCACAGCAAATGGAGCAAGCCATGGATAGTCGCACGAAAAAGCTCATGTTCATTGCCGCGGCGGTGATCGTCGTGGTCGTCGGGGGCTTCTTCCTTTTTGTCCAGGACCTTGCGTCGACCTCCACCGTGATCGTCGAGGAGCCCTACGAGCGCACCGGCGAAGCGCCGCCGAGCGGCGTCGAGGATCAGACGAGCCATCCCGCGCTCACCGACGAGCCAAGCGAGCCGGCGCAGTAGCGTCCTTCCGGGCAGCTCCTGCCCGGCCGCGGGAACTTCGGCCACGATCTGCGGTTCGAGATCAGGAAGCGCCGTTGCGGCGGCGCCGTCTCCATCATCAGCCCGGTCATCAGCAGGAAAGGTTCTTTCATGGTCAGGTCAGCATCCCGGATACTCATGCTTGCGCTTCTGCTCGTACCCTTGGGCGCTGTGCAGGCTGCGGCGCAGGAGGATGCGAGGCAGTCTTTTTCCGGACGCTTGGCCAGCCTGAGCCACTTCCTCGTGGAATCGGGAGAACTGGCGCTCTCCCGTGGTCAGGAGGAGTCGGTGCGCGCCTTCGCCGAGACGGTGACGGAGAACCAGCGCCGGTTTGTGGCGGAGTTGAAAGAGGCGCTCGTCGAGGAGGGCGTGGATCCGGCGGCGGACCTGGGCGAGCAGGATCGCAACGCGCTTCATGCGCTGGAGACGGCGATCCCGAACCAGTTCGACAACGCCTATTTCTCCGCCCAGGCGATCGCCCTGGAAAGCATGATCCAGCTGATGAAGGATTACGGCGAAACCGGCCCGGAAGGTTCGCTGAAGACATTCGCCACCAATCACATCGGCGGCACCCGCACGCTTTACCTTCGCGCCCAGGACCTGTCGGTTCCGTGATGCGGAACGCATGAGGCGCCCGCCGCCGCTGCCGGGCCTGGCTCTCGCGCAAGGCGATTGACATTGCCGCCGGTCTGCGCAAAACATGACGAAATTCCGAGGGGGGCATCGTAACGGTGCTGAGATGGCGGTGAGCCGGACCCTTGAACCTGATCCGGGTCATACCGGCGTAGGAACGGAAACGGCCATATCAGGCGCCAATTCTCTTCTCCGCTTTACCTGGATCTCCATGATATAACCGTCGGGAGATCGTTTGATGGCATCCAGCACCACAATCCGTGACAGAATGGGCTCGCGCGGCGACCAGGCGCCGACGCGGTAGAGCCTTGCCATGTCGTTGAAGCACATGGGACCGGGCCTTCTGGGCCTGATCGCCCTCTGGCAGGCCGTCGTCTGGCTGGTCGGCGTCCCCCGCTACATTCTTCCCGCGCCGCTGCAGGTGGCTGCCGCACTGGCCCGCCAGCCGGAGTTCCTGCTGCGCAACGGGCTGATCACCCTGTCGGAGATCCTCGTCGGTCTCGCCTGCGGCACGCTGCTGGGCTTTGCCGCCGCCCTGTCGATGGCGGCGTTTCCACGGCTCGGGCGCCTCGCCTGGCCGATGCTGCTGGTCCTGCAGGCGCTGCCGGTCTTCGTGCTTGCCCCCATTCTCGTCCTCTGGTTCGGCTTCGGCATGGCCTCCAAGGCGGTGATGGCAACGATCATCATCTTCTTTCCGGTCGCTTCGGCCTTCGCCGACGGCCTGCGCCGCACCGATCCCGTCCTGCTCGATGCCGCGGCGCTCACCGAGGCCAGTCATTGGCAGGTGCTCCGCCACATCCGCCTGCCGCTGGCGCTGCCGGCGCTCGTCTCGGGCCTGCGCGTTGCCGCCCCTCTGGCACCGATCGGCGCCGTGGTCGGCGAATGGGTCGGCGCCTCGGCGGGCCTCGGCTTCGTCATGGTGCAGGCCAACGCCCGCATGCAGACCGATACCGTCTTCGCCGCCATGGCGCTTCTTGCGGTCATGACCCTCCTCCTGCGCGCCGCCGTGGACCGCCTCACCGCGCCGCTCGCCCCCTGGGCCCCGGAATTCGAACACCGTCCCGTCAATTTCATTAGCCGGAGAATAAAATCATGACACGACGCCTGCTTCCCATCCTCGGCGCCCTTGCGCTGCTGGCGCTCCCCCTGCAAGCACAGGCCGCCGACAAGCTGACCGTGATGCTCGAATGGTTCGTGAACCCGGATCACGCGACCATGGTGGTCGCCCAGGAGCGCGGCCTCTTCGCCGAGCAGGGCCTCGAGGTGGAACTGCTGCCGCCGGCCGATCCGTCCTCCGTGCCGCGGCTGGTCGCCGCCGGCCAGGCCGATATCGGCGTGCATTACCAGCCGAACCTCTATCTCGACCACGCTGCGGGCCTGCCGCTCGTGCGCTTCGGCACGCTCGTCGAGACGCCGCTCAACACCATCACGGTTCTCGCCAACGGCCCGATCAAGACGCTGGCCGACCTGAAGGGCAGGAAGATCGGTTTCTCGGTCTCCGGGTTCGAGGATGCCATGCTGAAGCGTATCCTGGAGGCGCAAGGCCTGTCCCTCGATGACGTCGAGCTCGTCAACGTCAACTTCGCGCTCACCGCCTCGCTGCTCGGCGGCCAGGTGGACGCCACGGTCGGCGGCTTCCGCAATTTCGAGCTGACCCAGATCCGCCTCGAAGGCGGCGAGCCCCACGCATTCTTTCCCGAAGAGCACGGCGTTCCCGTCTATGACGAGCTGATCTTCGTCGCCCAGAGGGACATGGCCGGCGACGATCGGCTTCCCCGCTTCCTGAAGGCCGTCGAGGATGCCGCGATCTTCCTCACCAACCACCCGCAGGAGGCCTGGGAGCTCTTCATCAAGGCCTACCCGGACCTCGATGACGCGCTGAACCGCCAGGCCTTCACCGACACGCTGCCGCGCTTTGCCAAGCGCCCGGCGGCCCTCGACCGCGGCCGCTACGAGCGCTTCGGCGCCTTCATGGCCGAAAGCGGGCTGATCGACAGTGCGCCGGCCGTCGAGGACCTGGCCGTCGAACTGCGGTGAGGCGAGGCGAGGACACGGACCGGCCGACGGTGCCGGCCAGGGATGGTGCAGCGCCGCCGTCATGGCCGCCTCCCGCCAGCCGCTGGCGGCTGAGCTGCAGGCACGTCGCGGAGGCTGTCGAAGCGGCCCTCTCGACGGTGGCGGCAATCGTGCTGGTGGTCCTGCTGGCGCTGGTGCTCGTCTCGGTCGTCCTGCGCTACCTCTTCTCGACCGGCATGGTCGGCGCGGAGGAGGCGGCGCTCTGGCTCTTCCTGCTGCTGGTTGCGCTGGGCATGCCGCTCACCCTGTCCGGTCCCCTGGCCATGCGCCTCGACGTCGCGCTTGGCGCCGCGCCGCTGACCCTGCGCCCTGTGCTGCAGCTGGCAGCCGATGCCGTGACGGTTGTCGCCGCACTCGCCTTCGTCAGCGGCGGTGCTGCTGCCGCCGGCATGATGGGCTCCACCTCGGTCGTGCTCGGCCTGCCGGACTGGCTGCGGCCGGCAGCGCTGGCTGCGGGCGGCGGATCGCTTCTGCTTCTGCTGGTCCTGCGCCGCACAATCGAGGGACGGGGCGGGGCCGCGCTGTTGTCCTGCCTCGTCGGCATCGCGGTGCATCTGCTCCCGGCGGCCATCCTGCCGGGCGGTCTCTGGTCCTCGGGTCTCTGGCCGCCGGGCCTGATCGCGCTCTTGATCGCCGGGCTCGGCCTGCTGCTCGGTGCGCCGCTGGCCCATGCCCTGGTTGCCGCGGCAGCGCTTGCCGTGCCCTTCGGCAGCAGCCTCCCTGAGCCTGCGATCGTGGCGACAGCGGCAAGCGGCCTGTCGCGCTTCCTGCTGCTCGCCATTCCCTTCTTCCTGCTGACCGGCGTGCTGCTCACCCTCTCCGGGGCGGCGGAGCGCCTGGTGCGGCTCGCCGCAAGTCTCGTCGGTCATCGCCCCGCCGGCCTTGCCCAGACGACACTTCTCACCAGCGTCCTCTTCTCCGGCGCCTCCGGCTCTTCCGTCGCAAATGCCGCCTTCGGCGCCAGCACCTTCTTCCCGCAGCTTCTCCGTCACGGCTACCGGCGGGCGGATGCCGGCGCGCTGATCGCCGCGACTTCCGTCCTCGACAACGTCATTCCACCCTCGATCGCCTTCCTGCTGCTGGCGGCCGCAACCGACCTCTCGGTCGGGGCGCTGCTCGTCGGCGGCGCCTATGCCGGCCTGCTGATGGCGCTTTGCCTCGGCGTTGCGATCCATTTCGTCCATCGCGGCACGCCGCCGATGCCGGCCGCGACCGGGCGACAGCGCCGCCATGCCCTGGTCTCGGCGCTTCCGGCCCTCGGCCTGGTGGTGGTCGTCGTCGCCGGCATCCGGATCGGCATCGTCACCACCACGGAGGCCGCGGCCCTTGCGGCAGGCTACGCCCTGCTCCTGGCGCTCGCCCGCCGCTCAAGTCTCGGCACCATCGCCGCCGCCTTCCGCCAGGCCGCCGGCGAGGCCGCCGCCATCGGACTTCTGATCGGCGCCGCCGCACCCATCGCCTTCCTGCTGGCGGTCGATGATGTGGCAGGAACGGTCACCGCCCTCGTCACCGGCTTCGGCAATCATCCACTTCCGGTGCTGCTCTTCTGCAACCTCGTCCTGCTCGGCGCCGGGCTGGTGCTCGATATCGGCGCCGCCATCCTGCTGCTCGCCCCGATCCTGCTGCCGGCCGCCGTCGCCGCCGGCATCGACCCGGTCGCCTTCGGCGTCATCCTCGTCGTCAACCTGATGATCGGCGGCCTGACCCCGCCCGTCGGCATGCTCGTGCTGGTGGTTTCCGGCCTCACCGGGGTCAACGCCGCCCATCTGTTCCGGGCCGTGCTGCCCTATCTCGCCGCGCTGCTCGTGGCGCTCCTTGTCCTTTGCCTTGTCGCACTCACTGCCTGAGAGGTTTCCATGCCCCCATTCACCCGCCGCACCTTCATCACCGCCGCCGCGCTCGCGCCGGCCCTTGCAGCCCCCGCCCTCGTCCGGTCGGCCCTGGCCCGCACGTCGGTGCTGACGGTCGCCTCGCTGCTCGGCGAGGACAAGCCGGAGACGCAGGTCTGGCACTGGATCGCGGCCAGGCTGGAGGAGCGACTGCCGGGACGTTTCCGACTGCGGATCGTCGCCAATGCGGCGCTCGGCGGCGAGAAGGAGGTCGCCGACGGCGCCCGCCTCGGGTCGATCCAGGCCAGTCTCTCGACGGTCTCGACCCTGTCGGCCTGGGTGCCCGAACTCCAGGTGCTCGACCTGCCGTTCCTGTTTCGCGATGCCGGCCACCTGAGCCGCGTCGTCTCCGGGCCGCTCGGTGAAGACCTGAAGGCGCGCCTTGCCGATGAGGGCTTCGTCGTCGGCGGCTTCATCGACTACGGCGCCCGGCATCTGCTTGCCCGCGAGCCGATCACGCGGCCGGAGCAGCTGGCCGGCAAGACCATGCGCGTCATCCAGAGCCGGCTGCACACCAGCCTGTGGAGCGCCTTCGGCGCCGTGCCGGTCGGCATCCCGATCACCGAGACCTATAATGCGCTGGCGACCGGCGTCGCCGATGCCATGGATCTCACCGCCTCCGCCTATGCGGGCTTCAAGCTCTACGAGGTGGTGCCTTTCCTCACCCGCACCGCCCACATCCGCTCCTCCGGCGTGATCTTCTATGCGGGCAGCTTCTGGGATGGCCTGGGAGACGAGGAGAAGGCGGTGCTGACGGCGGTTTCGACCGACGCGGCCATTTATTTCAACGGCCTGATGCAGGCGGACGAGGCGGCCTCGCTGGAGGTTGCCCGGGCACACGGCGGACAGGTGCTGGAACCGGACGCACTGGTGGAATGGCAGAAGGGCGCCCAGTCCGTCTGGTCGCAGTTCGAGGATGTGGTCGGTGGCCGCAGCGTCATCGACACCATCCGCCAGATCGGCTGATTCGGCCAGGCCGTCCTGCCCGCTCCGCCTGGCCATGACGCTCAGGTCTGCAGCAGTTCGCGGATCATGCCGGTGCGGTGCAGTGCGTCGTGCAGGCGCTCGCGGTCCTGCCGCCGCAGGATGTTGAGATCGACGCGGTTGCTCGGCTTCACCCCGGCCTCGATGTCGGCGATCTGCTGGGTGAGGATCAGCCGCATCAGGAAGCCGTGAATGTCGAGGAGGAGGGCGGCATCGGCCTGCGGATAGCCGGCCGCCGCTGCCACCTCGCGGATCCTCTGGGCGGTCGGCAGGCTGCCGATTCCCCGTCTGAGTGCGGCGGTGCGGGCGCCGGCGACGATCGGCAGCATGGCGGCCTTCAGGTCGGTGCGGCCGGAGCCGTCCTTGCGGATGCGGCCGAAGAGGCCGAGCGCCGCATTGCGGCCACTGGCCCCGTCGCTCATCGCCGAGAGCAGCCCGGGTGCCGTCCGCACGATCGCGGTGGCCTCGGTGCGCAGCGTCTCGGCCAGGCGCGCGCCGGCCTTCGAGGACACATGCACCGGCGTGAAGTCGAAGAAAATATCGACATTGGCCAGCACCTTCGGCGTCGGATGCTCCGCCCAGCTGCGCACCTCGTTCAGCCACTCCGACAGGCGCCGGCGCCAGACCCGGTTGCGGGCCATTACCCCGCTGTCGCAGTAGGGAATGCCGGCCCGGTGGAGGATCTCGTTGACCCGCGTGGCAAAGCGCGTGAACCAGTCCTCGGCGGAACCGAGGTCGCCCCGGTAGCCATCGGCAATCACCAGCGCATTGTCCTGGTCCGGCGCCAGCAGGCTCTCGCCCCGGCCCGCCGAACCGAGCACCAGCAGGGCATAGTCCGCCGGTGCGGCACCCTGGCCGGCGGCGATCAGCTCGCCTTCGGCGATCTCTGCCGCGCGTGTCGCCATGGCGCGCCGCTCCGCGGAAATGACGGCGGCCACGGCGCGCGCGTCGAGCCCGTCGCTGAGCAGGCCGGCGGCCAGCGAGGGAAGCTCCGCCTGGACGCGGGCAAGCTCCCGCGGCCGGCTGGCGGCGGCGATCTCGTCGCCGAGCGTCAGCGTCGCCAGCGCCCGCTCGCGCAACAGGGTGCGCAGCGTGAAGATGCCGACAAGCTCTCCCGAGGCGCCGGTGACGCCGAGGTAGCGCAGGTTCTTGCGCGCCATCAGCCCGAGCGCCCGGTAGAGAAAGGTATCTCCGGGGGCAGCAATCACCGGCACGCTCATGACCGTGCCGGCCGTCACTGCACTGGCCTCGGAGCCCTTTTCGGCCAGCGCCCGCAGGATGTCGCGCTCGCTGAGAATGCCGTGCGTGCCGTCGTCGCCGGTGACGATCGCACAGCCGATGCCCTTTTCCGCCATCAGCCGCGAGGCCTCTCGGAGCGAACAGTCGGCGTCGATGCAGATCGGCGGGCTGCTCATCACATCCTCCAGCCGCTGCCGGTAGAGAAAGCTGTCGATCGCCCGCCGGCTGCCGGTCTGGATTGCCGCCGGCGCAAACTCCGCCTTGCCCGAGGGCCGTTCGAACCAGCCGACGCCCTGCTGCTGCGCGACCAGCGTGGTTGCGGCCCGGCCGAGGTTTTCCGCCTCGCCGAGCGTCCGCACACCCTTTTCCAGAAGCCGAGACTGCATGGCGGCATAGACGCCGGCCGTGGCGCGGGCGTCGCCGAGCGCCGTATGACGCCCCTCGATGGTGACGCCGTAAGTGAGCGCCAGATTGTCGAGCGACGGGCTGACGAGCCCAGGCGTAATCGCGACCGACATCAGCGCCACGTCGAGCCAGCGCGGTTCCTGCCACGCCACGCCGTGGCGATGCGCCTCGTTGCGCAGCACGGCGAGGTCGAAGTTGATGGAATGTCCGACGACAACGGCATGGCCGATGAACTCGAGGAGGCCACCGGCGACCTCCGCGAAGCGCGGCTTGCCGGCGACGTCCGTATCGAAGAGCCCGTGCACCCGGCTCGATCCGGCCGGGATCGGGATGCCGGGATCGACGATCACATCGAAGACCTGGCGCTCCAGGATATCGGCGCCATGCATGCGCACCGCGCCGATCTGGATGATCCGGTCCTGGCGGACGTCGAGGCCGGTGGTCTCGGTGTCGAGGACGACGACGTCCAGCGCAATCAGCGGTGCACTCGCTCCCGCCGCCGCGTCCCCTGAAGTTCGCGGCGTCACGCCATGGTCTCCATCCTGCCTCCCGGGTCCCGGGCCGACCCTGGAGAGACGGCACGCGGGATTATGCTTTCCGCTGCAGACTCGGCCGGATCACGGGGTTGGGCAAGTAGACTTAAGGCGCAGGCAGCACCGACCGGTCTCACATGCATGGTTTGTCCTTTTCTCAGCATCCGCTATCTGTCGAGCCAAGTGTAGCAGAGGGGAGAGCGACGTGGAGGATGTCGATTGCGTGGTCGTCGGTGGGGGCGTGGTCGGACTGGCCATTGCCCGCGCCTTGAGCCTGTCTGGTCGCGAGGTGATGATCCTTGAGGCCGAGGATGCGATCGGCACCCAGACCTCGGCGCGCAACAGCGAGGTCATCCACGCCGGCATCTATTATCCGGCCGGCAGCCTGATGGCGGACCTCTGCGTCAAGGGCAGGAAAGCCCTCTATCGGTATTGCGAGGACCGCGGGCTGCCGCACCGCAATTGCGGCAAGCTGATCGTCGCCACCTCGGCGGACGAGCTTGCCATGCTGCCGGCGATCGCCGCACGGGCGGCCGCGAACGGCGTTTCGGACCTGCGGCAGATTTCGGCGGAAGAAGCGCTGGAGCTCGAGCCGGCACTGTCGACGACCGGCGCGCTGCTGTCGCCCTCGACCGGCATCATTGACAGCCATGCGCTGATGACCTCGCTTCTCGGTGACGCCGAGAACCATGGCGCGCTGCTTGCCCTCAAGACGCCGGTCGTCGCCGGCCGGGCGACCTCAGCCGGGATCGAGATCGACGTCGGCGGCGATGCGCCGATGGCGCTGCGGACCCGGCTGCTGGTGAATGCCGCCGGCCACGGCGCACCAAGGCTTGCCCGCGCCATCGAAGGCATGCCGCCCGGACAGGTGCCGCAGGCCTATTTCGCCAAGGGCAGCTATTTTTCGATGACCGGCCGGACACCCTTCTCGCGGCTGATCTATCCGGTGCCGGTCAAGGGCGGGCTCGGCATTCACCTGACGCTCGACATGGCCGGACAGGCGCGCTTCGGCCCGGACGTCGAATGGGTCGACGGGCTGCAGTATGCGGTGGATCCGCAACGGGCGGAAAGCTTCTATCGCGGCATCCGGCGCTATTATCCGGATCTTGCCGAGGGGGCGCTGATCCCGGCCTATTCCGGCATCCGCCCGAAGATCGTGCCGCCGGAGATCGCCGCCCAGGACTTCCGCATCGACGGACTGCAGGCCCATGGTGTCCCGGGCCTCGTCAACCTGTTCGGCATCGAATCGCCCGGCCTCACCGCCTGTCTGGCAATCGGCGACCACGTTGCAGCCATTGTCTCGACCGACTGAGCGCTGCCACACGGAACAAATCGGTCAGCCTGCTGTTCTTTCGGCGAAGAACGGAGTGTTAACCATGAAAATGCTGATTGCGATCGCTGCCGCTACCATGGCGCTGTCCCTGCCGCACGCCGCGTCCGCCCAGTCGATCACCGACATGAGGGGCCGGGATGCCAGGCCGCCGGCCGCGGAAAGGCCCCCTCCGGGCCGCCACCGCGATCGCCCCATGGCCGATCGCGACGATCGGCAGGAGCGTGGCGCCCGCTACCGGATCCAGAACGGACGGATGAAGATCTCCTTCCGCTGCGCCGACGGTGAGCCCGCCCAGGACTGCGCCGACCTCCTGCTGCAGGTCCTCGACCGGTTGCAGGCGGGAGGCGCCTCCGGGGACAAGGACTCCCGCGATGACGACCGCAGACGGCTCTACCGCGATCGCTGAGCTGCGATCGCGGCGGTTGGCTTGCAATCTCCGTCAGGTGTTGCGGCGCTTGCCCTCCAGAAGATCGAGAACCCGGTTGGCGGCCTCCAGCACATTGGTGCCCGGCCCGAAGACGGCGGCGACGCCATTCTCCAGCAGGTAGTCGTAATCCTGACGCGGCACGACGCCACCGACGACGACGATGACGTTCTCGGCGCCCTTCGCCTTCAGGGCCTGCACGAGCTGGGGCGCCAGCGTTTGGTGACCGGCGGCGAGCGACGACATGCCGACCACCTGCACCTTTTGCGCCACCGCCAGATCGGCGGCCTCTTCGGGCGTCTGGAACAGTGGCCCGGCCAGCACGGTGAAGCCGATGTCGCCGAAGGCCGAGGCGATCACCTTGGCGCCGCGGTCGTGGCCATCCTGGCCGAGCTTGGCGACCATGATCTTCGGCGTGCCGGACGCATTTGAATAGCCGGCTAAGCGGTTAACCAGCGTCTTGTACTCCGGATCGTCCGCATAGGCCGCGCCGTAGATGTCACTGACCACCTCCGGCACCGCCGTGTGATCGCCGAAGACGGCGCGCATGGCGTCGGAAATCTCGCCGACGGTGGCGCGTGCGCGGGCCGCCTCGACGGCGGCGGCGAGCAGATTGCCATCGCCGGAGCGGGCGACCTCGGTGAGGGCGGCGAGCGTCTCCTCCACGCGCTTCGGATCGCGCTGGCGGCGCACTTCTTCCAGCCGCCTGATCTGCGAGGTGCGGACGGCGGAATTGTCGATCGCCAGGATGTCGATGTCCTCCTCGGTTTCCAGCCGGAACCGGTTGACGCCGACGATGACCTCCTCGCCGCGGTCGATCGCCGCCTGCCGTTTGGTGGCGGCCTCCTCGATCAGCCGCTTCGGCAGGCCGTCGCCCACCGCCTTCGTCATGCCGCCGAGCTTTTCCACCTCCTCGATCAGCGCCCAGGCCTTTTCCGCCAGTTCGTTGGTCAGGCTCTCGATGTAGTAGGAGCCGGCGAGCGGATCGACGACCTTGGTGACGCCGGTCTCATGGGACAGGATGAGCTGCGTGTTGCGGGCGATGCGGGCGGAGAAATCCGTCGGCAGCGCCATGGCTTCGTCCAGCGCATTGGTGTGCAGCGACTGCGTGCCGCCGAGCACGGCCGACATGGCCTCGTAGGCGGTGCGGATGACGTTGTTGTAGGGATCCTGCTCCTGCAGCGACACGCCCGAGGTCTGGCAGTGGGTGCGCAGCATCAGCGAGCCCGGCTTCTGCGGCTTGAACTCCTGCATGATCGACGACCAGAGCAGGCGCGCGGCGCGCAGCTTGGCGATCTCCATGAAGAAGTTCATGCCGATGGCGAAGAAGAAGGAGAGGCGCCCGGCGAACTCGTCGACGTTGAGGCCCTTGGCGATCGCGGCGCGGACATATTCGCGGCCGTCGGCCAGCGTGAAGGCGAGCTCCTGCACCAAAGTCGCGCCCGCTTCCTGCATGTGGTAGCCGGAAATGGAGATGGAGTTAAAACGCGGCATCTCCCTCGCCGTATACTCGATGATGTCGGCGACGATCCGCATCGAGGGCTCGGGCGGGTAGATATAGGTGTTGCGGACCATGAACTCCTTGAGGATGTCGTTCTGGATCGTGCCCGACAGTTCGGCGCGCGAGCAACCCTGTTCCTCGCCGGCGACGATGAAGGAGGCGAGGATCGGGATCACCGCGCCGTTCATCGTCATCGAGACGGACATCTCCTTCAGGGGAATGCCGTCGAACAGGATCTTCATGTCCTCGACGCTGTCAATTGCCACGCCCGCCTTGCCGACGTCGCCCTCGACGCGCGGATGATCGCTGTCGTAGCCGCGGTGGGTGGCGAGATCGAAGGCGACGGAGAGGCCCTTCTGGCCGGCCGCGAGGTTGCGGCGGTAGAAGGCATTGGAGGCTTCCGCCGTCGAGAAGCCGGCATATTGGCGGATCGTCCAGGGGCGCCCCGCATACATGGTGGCGCGCGGGCCGCGCACGAAGGGCGCAAATCCCGGCAGGCTGTCGAGGTGGTTGACCCCTTCGAGATCCTGCGCCGTATAGAGCGGCTTGACGTCGATGCCCTCGACGGTGTGCCAGAGCAGGCTTTCGGGCGGCGCCTTCAGCTCCTTCTCGGCAAGCTGCTCCCAATCCTTCAGGGTCTTCTCGGACATCGGATCTCCCTCATACACCGGTGTTCACGCGCGGAGATCTCCGCCGTGGCTTGAAGCTAGTGTTCGGACGGGGCGCTGAAAGCTGCCTCGTAAGTTTAATTTTATGTGGCACCTCTCAGCACCCCGTTCGGCGGTTGTTGCCCGCGACT
>JOKI01000026.1 GCA_000722615.1 Pseudorhizobium pelagicum
TAGGAACCGTCCTGGCCCGTAATGCCGGTGATCAACGCAACTTTCATGTTTCCATCGCCTTTTCGGGGTCTATACTTGAGGCCGAAGTACTGCGTAGCAAAAATGTTTTTGGTCCGGAAGTGCAATGCAGCAAAATAAGCGCCATCATACTCGCAAAGCCACGACCGGCGCCGCTTTGTAGCGGGCGCGCCCGTTTTTCGAATTGGAGTCCGCTGTATATCGCCGAGCCGACGCCGAAAGATATCGTCGTGATACAGAACGATCCATAATCTTGATGAGGGTGGGGATGGCGGACAGAGAGGGATTCGAACCCTCGATACGCTTTCACGTATACACGCGTTCCAGGCGTGCGCCTTCAACCACTCGGCCACCTGTCCTTGAAGAGGAAGGGCTGCCTGCACATTGGCAAAGCAGCGGTCGGGCGGGATATATACCGATGAATTCCTGCGGATCAACCGGAATTTACGGGAAAATGCATCGGTGTCCGATCAATCGCACGATTGCGCCTCTTAGGCGCCCGCGCTATCGCTGATCAAAGGGGTGCAGCGCACGCTATCCCTGAAGCGGAAGGAGGCAGAGGCCTTGGTAAGGACCGTCTTTCATTTTCTGAGCCTTGTCGCCTTGGTGGCTGCAATCATGGCAGGTACGCTGGACGCCATCGAGTCCGTGTCCTCGTCTGCCGTGGTCATGACTTCGCTCGGAAACCACTGGCAGAACCTCGACGTCGTGAGCCTCACACTGGCAGAGGAGGCCTTCGCCTCCTATATCAGTGCCGATGCATGGCGTTGGGCCGTGGCGCCGGTTCTGGCGCAGCCGGCCTTCGGCGTGTTCCTCGTGATTGCCCTGTTGTTCTGGATGATCGGTTACCGACGTCCACGATTCGCGGGTCGCTTCTCGGCCTGACGGCTCTTGAAGCAATTGTGACGGACCGTCATGCCGCCGGCAGGCAGTGCAAGTTCCGACCCCAAGGAGGCGATGATGTTCGTGATCGACATGTTCAACAAGAAGACGGCAATGCCGACGCCGGACAATGCGCTGCCGGGCCGCAGCGATCCGCTTCCGACGGCGCAGACGCATTTCGTCAACGGCCGACCGTTGAAGGGTCCCTATCCGGAAGGACTGGAAATCGCCTATCTCGGCATGGGCTGCTTCTGGGGCGCCGAACGCCTGTTCTGGACCATCCCGGGCGTCTACGTCACGGCTGTCGGCTATGCCGGCGGCATCACGCCCAATCCGACCTACAACGAAACCACCACGGGCCTGACCGGCCACGCGGAGATCGTCAAGGTCGTCTTCGATCCCTCGGTTGTCTCCTATCGCGATCTGCTGAAGGTGTTCTTCGAAGAGCACGATCCGACGCAGGGCATGCGCCAGGGCAACGACATCGGCACCACCTACCGATCGGCCGTCTATACGACGACGGACGAGCAGGCTGTCGAGGCAGGGCAGGCGGCGGAAGCCTTTCAGGGTGCCCTGGACGCCGCCGGCAAGAAGGTCAGGATCACCACCGAGTTCGCTCCTCTGGACGTCTTCTATTATGCTGAGGATTATCATCAGCAGTATCTGGCCAAGAACCCCGGCGGCTATTGCGGCCTGAAGGGCACCGGCGTGGCCTGCCCGGTCGGCTGACAGACAACGGCAGCCAGTTGCTCATGCCGCGGATTTCATCGGTCCGCGGCATGTTTTTGTGCAGTTGCACCGCGTGCTCCGGATTTTTACCAGATGAAAAAAATCGGGTGAATTTTTCCATGGCCCATGCAAAAGTGCGGGCAGCCGGTCTCTCGTGGGGAGGACTGGTGGCCGCAGACGCGCCTGGTACCAGGGATGCGGGAGACCCAGCTATCAACTTACAAAAAAACAGGGCTGAACGATGAAAAGAACCCTTCTGACTCTCATGGCGATGGCCGCAATGTCGGCGACTGCGCTGGCAGCCGAGATCAAGCCCGCATTGGTCTACGGAACGGGCGGCAAGTTCGACAAATCCTTCAACGAGGCTGCCCATGCCGGCGCCGAACAGTTCAAGGCAGAGGCGGGGGTCGAATACCGGGATTTCGAGCCGACCAGCGACACGCAGGGCGAGCAGGCGATCCGCAATTTCGCCAGCCGCGGATATAACCCCGTGGTCGCCGTCTCCTTCGCCTGGACATCGGCGATGGAAAAGGTCGCAGCCGAGTTCCCCGACACCAAGTTCGTGATCGTCGACGCCGTCGTCGACCTGCCGAACGTGCGCTCCGTCGTCTACAACGAAGAACAGGGCTCCTACCTCGTCGGCCTTCTCGCAGGCATGGCGTCCGAGACCGGCAAGGTCGGTTTCGTCGGCGGCATGGATATTCCGCTGATCCGCAAGTTTGGCTGCGGCTATGTCCAGGGCGTCAAGGCGGCCAATCCGGATGCGCAGGTCTTCCAGAACATGGTCGGCACCACGGGTGCGGCCTGGAACGACCCGGTGCGTGCCGGTGAGCTCACCAAGAACCAGATCGACCAGGGCGCGGATGTAGTTTACGCGGCAGCCGGCGCCAGCGGCCTCGGTGTCCTGCAGACGGCAGCCGACAACGGCAAGCTCGGCATCGGCGTCGATTCCAACCAGAACCACCTGCATCCAGGCAAGGTGCTGACCTCGATGGTCAAGCGCGTCGACCTCGCGGTCTACAACGCCTTCAAGGATACCCAGGGCGATGCCTTCACGGCCGGCGTTCAGGCTCTTGGCGTCGAACAGGATGGCGTCACCTATGCGGTCGACGACAACAACAAGGACCTGATCACGCCGGAAATGACGGCTGCCGTCGAAAAGGCGAAGGCCGACATCGTTGCCGGAACCGTCAAGGTCCACGACTACATGTCGGACAATTCCTGCCCGAACTAAGACCTGCGGGCGCATGTGACACATCACATGCGCCCTTTTCATGCCCGGATGCGAAAGGCGGACGCTTGAGCCTCGACCCTTCAACAGTGCCTGCCATCGAGCTTGTCGGCATCGACAAGAAGTTCGGACCGGTGCACGCCAACAAGAACATCAACCTGACGGTCGCCAAGGGAACCATCCACGGCATCATCGGCGAAAACGGTGCCGGCAAGTCGACGCTGATGTCGATCCTCTACGGCTTCTATCAGGCCGATCAGGGACAGATCCACATCCACGGCAAGCAGACCGTCATCCGCGACAGCCAGGCCGCGATTTCCCTGGGCATCGGCATGGTGCATCAGCACTTCATGCTCGTGGAAAACTTCACGGTTCTCGAGAACATCATCCTGGGTGTCGAGGGCGGCATGCTGCTGGGCCGCGATACGGACCGTGCGCGTGCAAAACTCCAGCAGTTGCAGAAGGATTACGGCCTCGACGTCGATCTCGACGCCATCATCGAGGAACTGCCGGTCGGCCGGCAACAGCGCGTGGAGATTCTGAAAGCGCTCTACCGCGGCGCCGACATCCTGATTCTCGACGAGCCGACCGGCGTCCTGACGCCGGCCGAGGCTGACCACCTCTTCGAGGTCCTTCGGGTCCTGCGCGAGCAGGGCAAGACGATCATCCTCATCACCCACAAGCTGCGCGAGATCATGGCGATCACCGATGAGGTCTCCGTCATGCGCCGCGGCGAGATGGTGGCGACACGGACGACGGCAGAGACGACGGTGGAGGAACTGGCCGAGCTGATGGTGGGCCGCCGCGTGCTCCTGCATGTGGACAAGGACGCGGCTCGACCAGGCCCGGTGCTGCTGTCGGTGAAGAACCTTACCGTCAAGGACGGTCGCGGCGTCACCATGGTCGACGATGTCTCCTTCGACGTGCGTGCCGGCGAGATCGTCGGGATTGCCGGTGTCGCCGGCAATGGCCAGTCGGAGCTCCTGGAAGCCATCGCCGGCATCCGCAAGCCGTCGTCCGGCGAGATCCTCATCGACGGCCAGCCGGTCGCCGGTCTCGATGCCGCCCGTCGGCGCGATCTCGGTCTCGCCCATATTCCCGAAGACCGCCACCACATGGGTCTCGTCCTGAAATTTGAGGAGTACGAGAATGCCATCCTCGGCTATCACCGTGACGAAAAATACGGCCGCGGCGGCTTCCTCGACCTGGAGGCGATCCGCAAGGATGCTGAGGAGAAGATCGCGAAGTACGACATCCGCCCGCCGAACCCGCGCCTGAAGACTGCGAATTTTTCGGGCGGCAATCAGCAGAAGATTGTCGTCGCTCGCGAGATCGAGCGTGACCCGAAGCTCCTGATCGTCGGCCAGCCGACCCGCGGCGTCGACGTCGGCGCCATCGAGTTCATCCACCGTCGGATCATCGAAACCCGTGACGCCGGCAAAGCGGTCCTGCTCGTCTCCGTCGAGCTGGACGAGATCCGCTCCCTGTCGGATCGCATCCTGGTGATGTTTGCCGGCCGGATCGTCGGCGAGAAGACCAGCGATGCTGGCGAACAGACCCTTGGCCTGATGATGGCCGGTATCGCGGCGTGAGGCGCTTATGACAACTGCATCCGTGCCTCTTCCCAACTGGATCACCTATGGCCTGATCCCGCTGATGAACCTCATGCTGGCCTTCTTCCTGTCAGGCCTCGTGGTCTGGTCGATCGGGGAAAGCCCCTGGGAGGCCTTGAAGTTCCTGATCCAGGGCTCGCTTGGACGCGGAGACGCGATCGGCTTCACGCTGTTCTACACGACGAGCTTCATCTTCACCGGCCTGTCGGTCGCCGTCGCCTTCCATGCCGGGCTCTTCAACATCGGCTCGGAAGGCCAGGCCTATGTCGGGGGACTGGGTGCTGCACTGGCGGCACTCGCGCTCGACCGCTATGTCCCCTGGTACGTGACGATGCCCTTCGCGATTGCCGGCGCGGCCATCTTCGGCGCCGCCTGGGCCCTGATTCCCGCCTGGCTGCAGGCCAAGCGGGGCAGCCATATCGTCATCACGACGATCATGTTCAACTTCATCGCCGCAGCGCTGATGGTCTACCTGCTGGTCAATGTCCTGATCGTACCGGGGAAAATGGCGCCGGAGACACGCACGTTTCTGGAGGGCGGGCAGCTGCCGAAGCTCGACTGGTTGATGGCGCTGTTCGGCCTGGATCTTGGCCCCGCGCCATTCAACGTCTCTTTCCTGATCGCGCTGGTGATGTGCTACCTCGTCTGGCTGCTGATCTGGCGCACGAAGTTCGGCTATGAGATGCGAACCCTCGGCATCAGCCCCTCGGCCGCCATCTATGCCGGCGTGCCCTATGTTCGCACCGTGATCATCGCCATGCTGATCTCCGGCGGTCTCGCGGGCATGATGGCACTGAACGCCGTCAATGGCGCGGCGGCAAGGCTGCAGGTGGAATTCGTCGCCGGCGCCGGTTTCGTCGGCATCGCCGTCTCGCTGATGGGGCGAAGCCACCCGGTGGGCATCATCCTTGCCGCACTGCTGTTCGGCATCCTCTATCAGGGAGGGGCCGACCTCTCCTTCGAGATGCCGACCATCACCCGCGACATGATCGTCGTGATCCAGGGTCTGGTGATCCTCTTTGCGGGCGCCCTGGAACACATGCTGCGGCCGGCCGTCGTGCGCATCTACCAGCAATTCGCCAAGGCTTGAGGAGAGACGGATGGAGTTCTTCGATATCGTCGTCAGCATCCTCGGATCGACCGTCCGACTGTCGATCCCCCTGCTGTTCACGGCGCTCGCCGGCCTGTTCTCCGAGCGCGCCGGGATCTTCGACATCGGGCTCGAGGGCAAGATGCTGGCCGCGGCCTTCGCCTCTGCCGTCGCGGCCTATCTGACCGGATCGCCGTGGCTTGGCCTGCTGGCCGGCATCGGTGTCTCCATCATGTTCTCGCTGGTGCATGGCTTTGCCTCCATCACCAACCGCGGCAACCAGATCGTCTCCGGCGTTGCGCTCAACTTCGTTGCGATCGGCCTGACGGTCGTCCTCGGCCAGGCGTGGTTTGGCCAGGGCGGGCGCACGCCGCAATTGCCGGGCGATGCCCGTTTTTCGCCGATCATCCTGCCGGGCGCCGATGCCGTGCGCGAGGTGCCGATCCTGGGGCCGCTCTACGCCAACGTCATTTCCGGCAACAACATCCTCACCTACATGGCCTTCGTGGCGGTGCCGATCGCCTGGTGGGTGCTGTTTCGCACCCGTTTCGGACTGAGGCTGCGGGCTGTGGGCGAAAACCCGGGTGCCGTCGATACCGCCGGCATTTCTGTCTCCTGGATGCGATACCGGGCCGTCATCGTCGCAGGGTTTCTCTGCGGGTTTTCCGGCACCTATCTGGCGATCGCGCAGTCGGCCGCCTTCATCAACAACATGTCGGCCGGCAAGGGTTATATCGCGCTGGCGGCGCTGATCTTCGCCAAGTGGAAGCCCGTTCCTGTCATGTTCGCCTGCCTGCTGTTCGGCTTCCTCGATGCGGTTGCCAATTTCATGCAGGGCAAGTCGGTGCCGCTGATCGGCGAAGTGCCGGTCCAGATCTTCCAGGCGCTGCCCTATATCCTGACCTGCATCCTGCTGGCCGGCTTCATCGGCGTCGCCCGCGCGCCCAAGGCCGGCGGTGCCCCCTATGTAAAGGAGCGATAATCCATGTCGCACGACCTCTTCGAAGCGGCCCGCGCCGCCATGGCGAAATCCTACGCTCCTTACTCCAAGTTTCCGGTAGGAGCCGCCATCCGCGCCGATGACGGCAAGATCCACGTCGGGGCCAATATCGAGAACATCTCCTTTCCCCAGGGCTGGTGTGCGGAGCCGAGCGCCATCAGCGCGATGATCATGGCCGGCGGGCGGCGCATCGAGGAGATCGCGGTGATCGCCGAGAAGCTGCCGCTCTGCACGCCCTGCGGCGGCTGTCGTCAGAAGATCGCCGAGTTCGCCTCGGCCGAGACCCGGATCTACCTTTGCGACGACCTGGGCGTCCAGAAGACGGTCACCATGGGCGAGCTTCTGCCCTATGCGTTCGAGACGGATCTGCTGCGATGAGGGATGTCGCGGACCTGCTCATCGATCGGCTGCATGGGATGATGCCGCGATCTGCCGTCGTCCTCGGCTCGGGGCTTGGCTCTCTGGTGGAGGAAATCGCGGATCCGATCCGCATCCCCTACAGCGAACTGCCGGGTTTTCCCGTCAGCGGCGTGACCGGCCATGCGGGCGAACTGGTCGCCGGCCATCTCGGCCGCGAACCGGTGATCATGCTCTCCGGCCGCGCCCACTACTACGAGAAGGGCGATGCCCGGGCGATGCGCTTCCCGATCGAGGTGCTGAAGGGCCTGGGCGTCCAGTCGCTGATCCTGACCAATGCCGCCGGTTCGCTGCGCCAGGACATGCCGCCCGGTTCGGTGATGCAGATCACCGATCACATCAACTATTCCGGCATGAACCCGCTGATCGGCGAAGAAGGCGACGGACGCTTCGTCGGCATGACCGCTGCCTATGATGCCGATCTGGCCGTGGGCATGCGCAACGCCGCGATCCGCTGCGGCATTCCGCTTTTTTCCGGCGTCTACATGTGGTTTTCCGGTCCGAGCTTCGAAACGCCAGCGGAAATCCGCATGGCGCGGACCTTGGGCGCCGATGCCGTCGGCATGTCGACCGTTCCGGAAGTTATCCTCGCCCGCTATTACGGTTTGCGTGTCGCTGCGGCCTCCGTCATTACCAATTACGGGGCGGGAATGACCGGCAGCGAGCTGAGTCACGAGGAAACCAAGGACATGGCACCGGTGGGCGGCAAGCGGCTGGCAGCCATTCTTCGGGACATGCTGTCGGAGCACTCCCCGGCAAGCGGGGACGCCCGGTCTTGATTTGCGCCTTGCGTCGGCTCATTTGAAGACCGACTATAAGGTCATCCAACGAGGAGGTACCAGGCCATGGAGATCAACACTCCGCGGGAGGCGGCAAGCCTCGCGCTTTCCCTGCTCGACCTCACCAACCTGCGCGACGACTGCGACGCAGCCGCAATCGAGGTCCTTTGCCGCAGAGCCCGCACGCCGCATGGATCCGTAGCCGCCATCTGCATCTGGCCGCGCTTCGTCGCCCAGGCCCGCAGCATCCTCGGCGCGGGCAGCACTGTGCGCATCGCGACCGTCGTCAATTTCCCGTCTGGCGACCTGCCGGTCCCGACCGTGGTCGAGGAGACTCGGCGCGCTGTCGCGGACGGTGCGGACGAGATCGATGTGGTGATCCCCTACAAGGCATTGCTGGATGGCGACGAATCAGCGGTGACGGACATGGTCGCGGCCGTGCGTGAAGCCTGCCCGCAGTCCTGTCTGAAGGTCATCATCGAGGCCGGCGAACTCAAGGACAGCAACCTCATCCGCCGCGCTTCGGAACTGGCGATCGATGCGGGTGCCGATTTCATCAAGACTTCGACAGGCAAGGTCGCCGTCAACGCCACGCTGGAGGCCGCCGACATCATGCTGCGGACCATCCGCGATTCGAAAAAGCGGATCGGCTTCAAGCCCGCCGGCGGCATCGGCACGGTTGCCGACGCCGATCTCTACCTGCGGCTCGCGGAAACCATCATGGGTCCGAACTGGGTCATGCCGTCAACCTTCCGCTTCGGCGCGTCGAGCCTGCTCGACGACATCACGGCGGTCCTGAGTGGCCAGCCGTCGTCGCTGGCCGCCTCTGGCTATTGAGCCGGTCATGATCCCGCAGGAGATCATCAGACGCAAACGCGATGGCCAGACCCTTTCCGGTGAGGAGATCGCCGCCTTCATCGATGGTTTGACCCGGGAGGACGTCACCGAAGGTCAGGCTGCGGCCTTCGCCATGGCCGTCTTCTTCCGCGGCATGTCGCGCGATGAAACCGTCGCCCTGACACTTGCGATGCGCGACAGCGGCGACGTCATGACATGGGCGGATATCGGTCGCCCGGTCGCCGACAAGCATTCCACCGGCGGCGTTGGCGACAATGTTTCTCTGGTGCTCGCGCCGCTCGCCGCCGCTTGCGGGTTGGCGGTGCCGATGATCTCCGGACGAGGCCTCGGCCATACCGGCGGCACGCTCGACAAGCTGCAATCCATTCCCGGCTACAACGTTGCTCCGGACCTCGCCCTGTTGCAGCGGGTGGTGTCGGAGGCGGGCTGCGCCATCGTCGGCCAGACTGGCGATCTGGCGCCGGCGGACCGGCGGCTCTATGCCATCCGGGACGTGACGGCCACCGTCGAATCCGTACCGTTGATCACGGCCTCGATCCTGTCGAAGAAGCTTGCCGCGGGTCTGGAGACGCTGGTCCTCGACGTCAAGGTCGGCAATGGCGCCTTCATGGAAAGCCTGGAGGAAGCGGAGGCTCTGGCCCGCTCCCTTGTCGAGGTGGCGAATGGGGCAGGTACCCGCACCACCGCATTGCTGACCGACATGAACCAGCCGCTGGCGGATGCGGCCGGCAATGCGCTGGAGGTTCGCCATGCCATCGACCTTCTCTCGGGCCGCAAGAACGGCACCCGCGCCCATGAGCTGGTGCTTGCGCTTGCTGCGGAAATGCTGGTGCAGGCCGGAGTTGCCACGACCATCGCGGAGGCGCGGCAGCAGGCGGAACGGGCGCTTGAAGGCGGCGAGGCGCTCGGTGTCTTCGCCCGTATGGTCCATCTGCTCGGCGGCCCTGCGGATCTCGTGGAACGGCCGGACCACTATCTTTCGGGAGCAGCGGCGGTCGTTCCTGTTGTGGCGCAGGAGGGCGGCTGGCTGTCGGCTTGCGCGACCCGCGACCTCGGCCTGGCCGTGATCGAACTCGGCGGCGGGCGCAAGCGGCCGCAGGACGACATCGATCACGCGGTCGGCGTGGCCGACATCCTGCCGCTCGGCAGCCAAGTGTCCCGGGGCGATCCCATTGCCTTCGTGCATGCGGCAGACCGAGCCGAGGGCGAGCGGATGGCCGAGGCCGTTCGACGTTGCTTTGCAATGTCCGAGGAAGCCCCCGCGGTGACACCGGTCGTCATCGAGCGGATCACCTGATCACGGCGTCAACATGCGGTGAGGCGACCTACTTGGTGCCGTACATGCGGTCGCCGGCATCACCGAGGCCGGGCATGATATAGCCCTTCTCGTTGAGATGGCTGTCGATCGAGGCGGTGAAGATCGGCACGTCCGGATGCGCCTTGCGGAACTTCTCGATGCCCTCAGGGGCTGCCAGAAGGCACAGGAAGCGGAGATTGTAGGCGCCGCGCTCCTTGAGCTTGTCGATGGCGGCAATCGAGGAATTGCCGGTCGCCAGCATCGGGTCGACGACGATGATCAGGCGGGCGGCAATGTCTTCGGGCGCCTTGAAGTAATATTCGACCGGCTGCAACGTCTCGTGGTCGCGGTAGACGCCGATATGCGAGACGCGGGCCGAGGGCACGAGCTCCAGCATGCCTTCGAGCAGCCCGTTCCCGGCGCGAAGGATGGAGGCGAAGACCAGCTTCTTGCCTTCCAGCACTGGCGATTCCATCTGCTGCATCGGCGTTTCGATGGTTTCCATCGTCATCTCGAGATCGCGGGTGACCTCGTAGCAGAGCAGGGTGGAAATCTCCCGCAGCAGGCGCCGGAAGCCCGCCGTCGATGTTTCCTTCTTGCGCATGATCGTCAGCTTGTGCTGCACCAGCGGATGATTGATGACCGTTACGCCGTCCATCGGAAACCTGCCTTCCCCAGTTCGTTCATTTGTTCTCTTCTTCATTGAATAGCGACAAACCGCAAGCCCTCAGGCGCTGTTTGCTTGGTTCGGGGACAAAGCCGCGGCACCGTCCAATCGCGCAAGCAGACGACTACGGGTGTCTTCATCGACAAAGGCAGCCTCGACCGCCGTCCGCGTCATGCCGTTGATCTCCGCCTCTGAAAATCCCATCACCTCGGCGGCGATCCGGTACTCCCGCTCCAGCGAGGTTCGGAAGAACGGCGGATCATCGGAGTTGAGGCAGACGCGGACGCCCGCCTCTTTCAGCCGCCGCAGCGGGTGATGGTCGAAATCCGGGTAGACCTGCAGCGCGACGTTGGAGCCGGGGCAGACTTCAAGAACAGTCCCGAGGTCGGCAAGCCGGGCCACCAGATCCATGTCCTCGATGGCCCGCACGCCATGGCCTATTCGCGAGGGGCGCACCAGGTCCAGCGCGTCGATCACGCTGAACGGTCCGCAGACCTCGCCGGCGTGGATCGTCAGCCCGAGGCCGGCATCGCGGGCGATATCGAAGGCCCGGGCATAGTCGGCGACACGCCCCATGCGTTCTTCGCCCGCCATGTTGAAGCCGGTCACGAGCGGATTGCTGCTGCGCGCGGCATAGTCGGCGGCCGCAATCACGCTGTCCGGCCCGAAATGCCGTTCGCCGGTGACGGTGATGCGCGCTTCGATGCCGGTCTTGTCCCGGGCGTTGCGGATGCCTTCGGAAATTCCCGACAGATAGGCATCGGCGCCAAGCCCGATCCTGTCGCCATGGTCCGGCGAGACGATGATCTCGCTGTAGATCGTGTTCGCGGCCGCAAGCTCGGTGAGATAGGTCTCCGTCAGCAGCGCATAGTCGGCGTCCGTCCGGAACAAGGCGGCCACGCGGTCGTAGCAGACGAGAAACTCGGAGAAATCGCTCCAGAGGTAGCGGCCGTCGGAGAGGAACGTGCTGGCGTCCACGCCATATTTCCGGGCCTGTTGCAGCGCCAGGGCGGGCGGCGCCGCCCCCTCGATATGGCAGTGGATCTCGGCTTTCATGAAAGTCGTCGTCAAAGAAAACTCCATCCGTGCGAACCGGCGGGAAGCGTCAGATGCGCTGCTATGGTTTCGCCGATGTCTGCGAAGGTGGGCCGCAGCCCGATGTCGCGGGAGCGGATGCCGGGGCCGAATGCCATGATCGGGACCCGCTCCCGGGTGTGATCCGTTCCTCGCCATGTGGGGTCGCAGCCATGGTCGGCGGTCAGGATGACAAGGTCTCCCGGGCGCAGCCGCCGGTGAATTTCGGGCAGCATCAGGTCGAAGGCCTCGAGTGCTGCGGCATATCCCGGCACGTCGCGGCGATGGCCGTAGAGCTGGTCGAAATCCACGAAATTGGTGAAGACGAGATCGCCGTCCGCTGCAAGGTCCATTGCCTCCAGCGTTGCGGCCATCAGCGCGGCATTGCCGTTTGCCTTGACAACACGGGAGATGCCCTGATGCGCAAAGATGTCGCCGATCTTGCCGATGGCATGCACGGTGCGCCCGGCATCCACTGCGCGGTTCAGGAGCGTCGGCTCCGGCGGCGGAATGGAGAAATCGCGGCGATTGCCGGTCCGCTCGAACTCTGCGGCCGTCTCGCCGATGAAAGGTCTCGCGATGACGCGGCCGATGTTAAGCGGATCGACCAGCCGCCGCACCGTCTGGCAAAGGTCGAGCAGGCGCTCCAGGCCGAAGTGGACCTCGTGAGCGGCGATCTGCAAGACGGAATCGCTGGACGTGTAGCAGATCGGCTTGCCCGTCCGGATGTGCTCTTCGCCGAGTTGCGCGATGATGTCTGTCCCGGAGGCGTGGCAGTTGCCGAGGATGCCGGGGACATTTCCCTCGCTGCAGATCGCTTCCACCAGCTCCGGCGGGAAGGCGTCGGTCTTGTCCGGAAAATAGCCCCAGTCGAACATCACCGGAGTGCCGGCGATCTCCCAATGTCCGGACGGGGTATCCTTGCCACGCGAGACCTCGTTGGCGGCTCCATGCAGACCGAAAATCCGGTCCGGGCGGTGCATGCCGGCGGGGTAGTCGCCGCTGGCAAGTCTGGCGATCTCCAGAAGGCCGAGAGAGGACATGTTGGGAAGCTTGAGCGGGCCTTCCCGCAGCCCGGCGCAATCGGCAATGCCTGCGGCACAGAATTCCGCGATATGGCCAAGCGTGTTGGAACCCAGGTCATCATAGGCGTCCGCATCGCGGGCACCGCCGACGCCGAAGGAATCAAGAACGAACAGGAAGGCTCGCGCCATGTATCACCCGAATGACTGAAGATGTCGCGGCAGCCTCGAGGGCCGGCGCTCAGGTTCATATAGCTTCAGTCAAATTTTAGCAAAGGGCTCGGAGGCCTGCTTCTCAGCAGTCGGTGCAGGCGATGTCCTTGCCGGACCGGGAGCGGTAGTAATAGTCCCGGCTGATGGTGATGCTGCGCATTTCGCTTGGAATGAGCCCCGGCATGAACATCAGCAGCCGATGAGGCACCGAAACTTCCGCATGCACGATGAATGTGTTCGCCACCTTCATCTTGTCGGGAATGGTGATCGTGTTGCCGGTTGTGTGGGGCTTGCCGCCGGATTCGTCCCAGGACCAGGCGACCTTCGGGTTGGCTGCAGCATCAAGCGCAATCCCGGTGATCTTGATCAGGGTGGTGGAGCCGCCGTAGGGGACGAAAATGCTCTGCGCCACATGCTCCATGCTGGAGAGAAACGAGTCGCTGACGGACTCCTGTTGCTGTGTCACCAGATCCGCGATCGTTCCGGCGGCACGCGTTACCCGCTTGGAGATGCTGAGCCCGATCGTGAGTTCGAAGACCGTGATGTAGATCATCAGCAGCAGCGGTGCGATCAGCGCGAACTCCACGGCTCCCACGCCGCTTCTGTCGGACCAAAGGCGGCGGATCTGCATCAACAGGCCGCGGCCGTGCTGCATCCTCTCGTCCGTCATCAGTAGTCCTCGTTCTTGTAGGTGGCGGTGGCGACGATCAGGAATTCCTTGGGCAAGGAGCCATCGGCAGGCCGGATGTTCGAGATATACGGCCGGACCAGATCGGTGATGATCTCCCAGCGATAATAGGCCCGCAGCATGTTGATCGTGCCGGAGCCTCCAGGCTGATAGGCATTGGTGGCAGCCAGCGCGCCGAAGGACGCACCACCCACGCGCGGGATGGCTGTCGGTATGTCCGCGTAGGTGGAGAAACTGCGGACATCGAGAATCAACCGGTCGCTGTCTCCTCCGTTGCACTGGATGAGGATCGAGATCTCATCACAGAATTTCGCGCGAAAGTCGTCTTCTTCGGTGTCGGCCTTGATCTCGCCCGTGCGCATCTGCCGCGCCATCGTGTCGACGGCGTTCCCGATCAGCTGCTCCCCGGTATAGGCCACAAATGTCTCTATGATCGCAAAGACGATCAGGAAATAGGGAATGGCGAGCAGCGCGAACTCGATGGCAGCCGCGCCATCGCGCGAGCGCAACAGCCGCCGGGCAGAGGAGGGCGTCCTCTGTTCATCGACCGGTTCGCTGGATCTGTCGCGGGTTCTTGGCATCAACCGTATCCAATCAAGGGAGGCAGGCGAATGCTATGGCGGCTTTATTAGGATTCCGTTGCCGCAGGTGCTGCTATTTGAGCCAATACCGCCTGGAACAAGGCATCAGGGGTTGGCGGCGCCGGCAATATCCGAATGCTGCTCGCAATTGGGAGTACAGGAAAGGATCACCCGGTCGGTCTGACGATAGACCCGGAGCGTATTGCCTTCGTCGATAGACACGAGGATGCGTTCGTCGGCAATTGCATTGCCGTCGCTGTCGAGCAGCACGAGATTGGTGGTCCCGAAGCTGCGGCCGGTCACGACGATGGTGGTCGGGTCGGCGACCGTCGCATCGGCAACGGTGGAATTGCCGACAATCACCTTGCTGACGGGCCGGTCGAGCCGCAATACCCGCGCATGGTTCATGAACACGCGCAGCACGTCGCCCTGCCGCAACTGTTCCTCCGCATGGGTTGCAGCGGCCCCGCCAAGAGCGATGCCCAGAGCAAGCGAGAGGCAGATGATCGGGCTTGGGGTCATGCCGGGTGGGCCTTCAACTCGAGACTATGCTTTACCAATCCTTCCCGGAAAATGGTGAACGAAGGCTTAAGCCCGTCCCCAAAATCAGCCTCTTGTACTGCCGGAGAATTTCGTCACTCTGTAGAAATCCTGGAGAGACCGCCTTGGCCTTTTATATTTGTCTTTTCTTATCAATGGGATGGCGTCTGATCATGACAGGAGCCATTGCTGTCGCACATTAACGGCTCGCTAACGATATCCTTTAAGCGGATGGCAATCGTCAGCCGGTAGGGTTTTGGCATCCGAACAACGGCGAAAAAGTTGTCGGGAATGCTGTCCAATCCAACTGTGCTTCAGGAGAAATTGCATGTCGAAGTTTTTTGCTCGCTTTATCAAGGATGAGTCCGGTGCGACTGCGATCGAATATGGCCTGATCGCCGCCCTCATTTCCGTCGCTCTGATCGCCGGCGCTTCGACGCTGGGCGAATCGTTGGACAACACGTTCAGCGCGATCGCCGGGAAGATGGAAGCTTGCGTTGAAGGCGCCGCAACTGCAGATTGCGACTAAGATTACAATTGAGAGAGTTACTTTTAAAGTAGCTCTCCAATTCTCCTAGAAATCTTTAGTCTGAGGTTCCTTGATGTCCGCGATAGGCGCAGCAATACTGATGATTGCTCCGGTGTGCCTGTTCATTGCGGCCATCAGCGATCTCTTCACGATGACGATCCCCAATCGTGTATCGATTTTCCTCTTGGCTTCCTTCGCTGTTCTGGCTCCGGTTTCCGGCCTTCCTTGGGCGGAAATCAGCATGAGCGTCGCAGCGGGGGCTCTCGTGCTCGCCGTCTGTTTCGGCTTCTTCGCCCTCAACATCATGGGGGGCGGTGACGTGAAGCTGCTGGCGGCTTCCGCTGTCTGGTTCGGGTTCAGCCCGGCGCTCGGCGCGTTCATCGTCGCGACTGCCCTCTGGGGCGGAGTTGTCACCCTTCTGGTCCTGCTGCTTCGCGCGCAGGCCAACCGCTTCGCCGTGATCGAGACGGTGGTGCCGGCCCAGATCCTGACCACAAAGAAGATCCCCTACGGCGTGGCCATCGGGATCGCCGGCATCATGACCTTCTGGGACTCGCCGATCGCCCTGGCTGCCCTCAAGATGCTCGGCTGATAGCAAGGCTCTAAACTTCTTATTTACCACGCGTGTAATGGGAAAATTAACCCTAATTACACGATTGGCGACCATTCTTCCCGGGAAGTGAATCTCCAAGGAATGGTCATGAAACCCGCTCGTATCCTCATTCTAGCCGTGGCCGTCGTCGCCGCAGGCCTTGCCGGCCTGCTCGCGATGCGTCTTTCTGGCACGAGCGCGCCGCAGATTGCCGAAACCGTCATCAAGCAGCCCTCCATCAACGTGCTGGTCTCCGCCGCCAACCTGCCCGTCGGCACGCGCCTGGGTGAAGACTCGCTGCGCTGGCTGGCCTGGCCGGAAGACGGCGTTGTCGAAGGCTTCATCACCGAAGCGGCCCAGCCGCAGGCCATGTCCGAACTGAACGGCATGGTCGTCCGGCTCCCGGTGTTCGAAGGTGAGCCGATCCGCGGCGAGAAGATCGCCGACTCCTCCGACCGCATCATGTCCTCCCTGCTGCCTGCAGGTAAGCGGGCCGTTGCCATCGAGATCTCGGTTGCCACCGGTGCCGGCGGCTTCGTGCTGCCCAATGACCGCGTCGATGTCATCATGGTGCGCAACCAGGACGACCGTTTCCTGACCGAAAACGTCCTCTCCAACGTTCGGGTGCTGGCAATCGACCAGCAGATCCAGGAAAGCCCGGATGGCTCCAAGGCGGTCGTGGGCACCACCGCGACGCTGGAACTGACGCCGGATCAGGCCCAGGTCATGGCCGTCGCACAGCAGATGGCCGATCGCCTGACGCTTGCTCTCCGGTCGGTTGCCGACGCGCAGGAGGCTGACACGGTGGCGGCCGACTACCTGCTGAACGGTGGCACCAAGGCGGAGATTCAGGTCATCAAGTCAGGCTCCATCGTGAGCAGCCCGCAGACACAGATACAGCCGCAGTAACGGAGTGCAAACGTGAGCCAGTTCAGACGTAAAGCGAAGAGCTCCGTGGCGGCCGGTGTCGCATTCTGCCTTGCCCTCGCCGGCCAGCCGCACGTGCTGCTGCAGGGCGGTACTCCGTTTCCTCAGGCTGTAGCGCAGGAAAACAGCATCGTCCGTATCAACGAGGCGGGCAGGGGCGTGCGCAAGCGTCTGAAGCTCGGCCTCAACAAGGCGCTGGTGGTCGATCTTCCCGCCGACGCGCACGACATTCTTGTCGCCGATCCCTCTATGGCCGATGCCGTGACCCGCACCTCGCGGCGGATCTATCTGTTCGGCAAGACGGTCGGCCAGACGAACATCTTCATTTTCGGTCGCAACGGCGAGGAGATCGTCGCCCTCGACATCGAGATCGAACGCGACATCTCGGGTCTTGAGCAGAACCTTCGCCGTTTCCTGCCGGATTCAAGCATCAAGGTCGAGATCATCTCCGACAACATCGTGCTGAGCGGCACGGTCCGGACTCCCCAGGATGCCGCACAGGCAACGAAGCTGGCAACCATCTTCCTGACCGGTGGCGAGGCGACAACGCGTGGCCAGGTTGCAACCAGCCCGGGCAGCGGCGATGGCGCCGTCGCCCTTTATGCAGAAGACCGCCAGCAATCTCAGGTGGTCAACCTGCTGACGATCGAAGGCGAGGATCAGGTGACACTCAAGGTCACTGTCGCCGAAATCCGTCGCGAGGTCCTGAAGCAGCTCGGTTTCGACAACACCTTCAGCCGCCAGCCGTCGGGAACGTCATCCGGTCTCGACGTCCTGACGATCGGCGCCGGCAGCTCCGGCCTCACCGGCAACATCGCCGGAACGGTGGGCCGCATGGGCATCCAGACCGCGCTGAGTGCGTTGGAGCAGGCCAAGGCCATCCGAACCTTGGCCGAGCCGACGCTGACCGCCATTTCGGGCCAGTCCGCCACCTTCAACTCCGGTGGCGAGCGCCTCTATTCGACCACCAATTCCGATGGCGATACCGTCATCACATCCTATGACTACGGCATCTCGCTCGCCTTCACGCCGACGGTCCTGTCGTCGGGCCGGATCAGCCTGCGCATCAAGACCAGCGTGTCTGAGCCGGTCGTTAACAGCAGCGGTCCGGAGTTTCGGACCCGCGAGGCCGAAACGGTTCTGGAACTGCCGTCAGGTGGTTCGATGGCCCTTGCAGGGCTCATCCGTGACGACGTTCAGCAGGGCATGAGCGGAACCCCGGGCGCCTCCAAGCTGCCGCTGTTCGGCGCCCTGTTTCGCGCGAAGACATTCGAGCGGACGGAGACGGAGCTCGTCATCATCGCCACGCCCTATCTCGTTCGCCCGGTGGCCCGCAACGAGCTGTCGCGGCCGGACGACAACTTCAACCCGGCGAGCGACGTGGCAAGCGTCTTCCTCGGGCATGTGAACCGCATCTACGGACGCAAGGACGCGCCAGCTCCTGTCCTTCCCTACGAAGGCAATGTCGGGTTTATCTACAAATGAAGAGCGCGAAGCCGAACATCATTGTGCCCCGTAACGGCGCACCGGAACTCCGCCGGACGGCGGAAACCCAGCATCAGGCCTCTCGGATCAACAGGGCAGGGAGGATCTCTGCCACCGCCGTCTTTCTCGGAATTGCAACGCTGCTTGGCAGCTGCGCCAACCGCGACGCGACGACGACAGGCTCGCTGCCGGACGATTACCGCACCCGCCATCCGATCGTGATCGGCGAAGCCGAGAAGACGATCGATATCCCGATCGCTACCGGCGACCAGGGCCTGACGCGCGGCCAGAGCGAGGTGGTCGCCGGCTTCGCGGCGGAATACATGCGCACCTCCAAGGGGATCATCCGGATCATCATACCGCAGGGCGCCATCAATTCCGGCGCTGCTGCTGCGGCGGCCAGCGACACGCGACGCCTGCTGGTGCGCATGGGCGTTCAGAAGAACCACATCCTCCAGAGCAGTTATGCCGCGGCGGACTATGGGCAGGCGGCGCCGATCCGGCTTGCCTATGTCGCCATCACCGCGCAGGCCGGCCCCTGCGGCGAATGGCCGGCGGACATCGCCCTGAACACCGTCGAGAACAGGAATTACTACAATTTCGGCTGCGCCAGCCAGAGCAACCTGGCAGCCCAGATCGCCAACCCGAACGATCTTCTCGGTCCGCGGCGGATGACGCCGGCAGACGTGCAGCAGCGCGCGACGGGGATCGACCGCTATCGCAGCGCCACGACAGAACTCAGGGACACGCCATGATGAAATGTGTCCGACCAGACCAGAGGCCTTCGCTATGAGTACGGTGGACTACAGCATCGGCACGCCAACGTTCGAGGAGGTTTCTCCGGCGGATGAGGCGGCGCCGGCAGATCTTGCAGCGCTGCGCCCGCTGCCGCGCATCTCCATTCACGCCTTCTGCGAAAGCGATGCCATGCTGCGCACGATGGAGCGGATGAGCCGTGACCGTCGCATGGCCAAGGTCAACATGCGGGTTACCAACGGCGGCACCGAGGCAGCCGCCAACATGTTTGCGGGGAGCCCGACACCCAATCTCGTCGTTCTCGAGACCAGTGCAGAACCGGGCAACCTGCTCAACGAACTGGCGCCGCTTGCCGAGGTCTGCGACCCCTCGACCCGTGTCATCATCGTCGGCCGCTACAATGATATCGGGCTCTACCGGGAACTGATCCGGAACGGCATTTCCGAGTATCTGGTCGGACCCGTGCAGATGACGGAGATCCTGGCCTCGATCTCGGCGATCTTCGTCGATCCGGAGGCAGAGCCGCTCGGCAAGTCGATCGCCTTCGTCGGCGCCAAGGGCGGCGTCGGGTCCTCCACCATTGCCCACAACTGCGCATTCGGCATTTCCAACCTCTTTGCCACCGAGACCATTCTGGCCGATCTCGACCTTCCCTTCGGCACCGCCAACATCGACTTCGACCAGGATCCCTCGCAGGGCATCGCCGAAGCGGTGTTTGCGCCCGATCGCCTCGACGAGGTCTTTCTCGACCGCTTGCTCACCAAATGCTCCGAGCACCTGTCGATGCTGGCAGCCCCGTCACTCCTCGACAGGGCCTACGATTACGAGGGCATGGCCTTCCGCCCCGTCGTCGAGATCCTTCAGCGCAGCGCGCCGGTTGCGGTTCTCGATCTGCCGCATGTCTGGTCGGAATGGACGCGATCCGTCCTGGCCGATGCCGATGAGGTTGTCATCACCGCCGTTCCGGATCTCGCCAACCTGCGCAACACCAAGAACATGCTCGATGCACTGAAGAAGCTGAGGCCGAACGACCGCCCGCCGCATCTGATCCTCAACCAGGTCGGCATGGCCAAGCGGCCGGAAATTGCCCCGGCGGATTTCTTCGAACCGCTGGAAATCGAGCCGATCGCGATCCTGCCCTTCGACGCGCAGATGTTCGGCAACGCCGCCAACAGTGGCCGGATGATTGCCGAGATCGACGCCAAATCTCCTGCGGCCGAAACCTTCTCGCAGATCTGCCACATCGTCACCGGCCGCTCGGCGATCAAGAAGACGAAGAAAGCCGGCCTGTCCAAGATGCTGGGGATGCTGGGCCGGAAGTGACTGCTGCACGAATGCTTGCGCCCCGGGGTGCGATGAAGACTGGATGAACGAATGTTTGGAAAACGCGGAAACGAAGGATTCGGGAAAAGCACCGGCGGCGGCAGCCTGGTCGATGCTGCGCCCGTGGCACCACCGTCTCCCGTCGCCGCCAAGCCGGCAGGGCCGGAGGTCTTTGCCGAACCGGTGCAGGACCGCAATGGCTCGCGTCAGCACGTCGCGCCGCCTCCGATCGCACCTGCGCCGGCTCCTCGCAAGAAGCAGGTCAGGACGGAGCACTACTACGACACCAAGAGCCAGGTCTTCTCGGCGCTGATCGACACGATCGACCTGTCGCAGCTCGCCAAGCTCGACGGCGAAAGCGCGCGTGAAGAGATCCGCGACATCGTCAACGACATCATCACCATCAAGAACTTCGCGATGTCGATCTCGGAGCAGGAGGAACTGCTCGAGGACATCTGCAACGACGTCCTCGGCTACGGTCCGCTGGAGCCGCTGCTGGCCCGTGACGACATCTCCGACATCATGGTCAACGGGGCAGGCCAGACGTTCATCGAAGTGGCCGGCAAGACGCTGGAGTCCGAGATCCGCTTCCGCGACAACTCCCAGCTCCTGTCGATCTGCCAGCGGATCGTCAGCCAGGTCGGGCGGCGCGTCGATGAATCCTCGCCGATCTGCGACGCGCGCCTGCCCGATGGTTCGCGCGTCAACGTCATCGCACCGCCGCTGGCCATCGACGGGCCGGCACTGACGATCAGAAAGTTCAAGAAGGACAAGTTGACCCTCGAGCAGCTGGTCAAGTTCGGCTCGATCACGGCCGAAGGTGCCGTCCTTCTGCAGATTGTTGGCCGCGTCCGCTGCAACGTCGTGATCTCCGGCGGTACCGGCTCGGGTAAGACGACCCTGCTGAACTGCCTCACCCGCTACATCGACGAGGACGAGCGGATCATCACCTGCGAGGACACGGCCGAACTGCAGCTGCAGCAGCCGCATGTCGTCCGCCTCGAAACCCGCCCGCCCAACATCGAAGGCGAGGGCGAGATCACCATGCGCGATCTGGTCAAGAACTGCCTGCGCATGCGGCCCGAACGGATCATCGTCGGCGAAGTGCGTGGACCCGAGGTCTTCGACCTCTTGCAGGCGATGAACACCGGCCACGACGGCTCGATGGGCACCATCCACGCCAACACCCCGCGTGAGTGCCTGAGCCGCATGGAATCCATGATCGCCATGGGTGGCTTCCAGCTGCCGGCGAAGACGGTGCGCGAGATCATCTCCGGATCGGTGGATGTCATCATCCAGGCGGCCCGTCTGCGCGACGGTTCGCGTCGTATCACCCACGTCACAGAAGTCGTCGGCATGGAAGGCGATGTCATCGTGACCCAGGACCTGATGCGCTACGAGATCGAGGGCGAAGATGCCAACGGCAGACTGATCGGCCGGCACATGTCGACCGGCATCGCCAAGCCACACTTCTGGGATCGGGCCCGCTACTACAACGAGGAACGCCGTCTGGCCGCCGCACTGGATGCCATGGAACAGACGGCGGGATAGGAGCAATGTTCGGTCTCGACGCAAACATCCTGCTGATCGTGGCCCTGGTGGCGGTGTCTGCTGGCGCCGTCAGCTACGCGCTGCTGTTTTCGCGCATCGAGACGGAAAACAAGACCAGTGCCCGCATCAGCCGGGTGAAGTCGGCCGAATCGGACCTGTCGAAGGTCAAGGCTGCACGCGATCGGGTCCAGGAGCTCTCCAAGCGCCGCAAGTCGGTGCAGGATTCGCTGAAGGACCTGGAAAAGAAGCAGGAAGAGCGCTCCAAGAAGATGGGCGACGGCAGCCTGAAGTCGCGCCTTGCCCAGACCGGGCTGCCTCTGACCATGCCGCGCTTCTACATGATGAGCGGCGCTCTCGGCGTCTTCGCGCTCGTGGCGGCCCTGCTGGCGGGTATCCCGCTGATTGCGGCTGCCGGTGCGGCCTTCGTGGCCGTGATCGGACTGCCGCGCTGGATTGTCGCCTTCCTCGTCAAGCGGCGCCAGAAACAGTTCCTCACCGAGTTTCCCAACGCGCTCGACGTCATGGTCCGTTCCATCAAGTCTGGTCTTCCGCTCAACGACGCGCTGCGACTGATCGCAGCCGATGGGCAGGAGCCGGTGAAGGCGGAGTTCCGGCGGGTGGTCGAATCGCAGCAGGTCGGCCTCAGCATTCCGGAAGCCTGCGTGCGCATGATGCAGACGATGCCGCTGCCGGAAGTGAATTTCTTTGCCATCGTCATCACCATCCAGAGCCAGGCCGGCGGCAATCTCTCAGAGGCGCTCGGAAACCTGGCCAAGGTTCTGCGCGAGCGCAAGAAGATGAAGGCCAAGGTGCAGGCCCTGTCGATGGAAGCCAAGGCCTCGGCCGTCATCATCGGCGCGCTCCCCTTCATCGTCGCCTTGCTCGTCTATCTGACCTCGCCGGAATACATGACGATCCTCTTCACCGATCCGCGCGGGCACATGATCATGCTCTTCTCGGCCATATGGATGTCGATCGGCATCTTCGTCATGCGCAACATGATCAACTTCGACTTCTAGGGGGCTGGCGTTGAAAGATCTTGCGACGACACTGACGGATCCGGCCCTGCTCTTTGCGATCTTCGTCGCGATCGCGGTATTCGCGACCTTCTTCTCCCTGGCGAGCCCCTTCCTCGAGCGCGGCAACCTCGACAAGCGCAGGAAGGCGGTCTCGACCGAACGGGAGCAGATGCGGGCCCGCGAGCGGGCCAGGATGACCGCCGAGGCATCCAAGGCGACGCTCCGCACGCAGAACAACCAGTCGGTGCGCAACATCGTCGAGCGCTTCAATCTGCGCAAGGCGCTGGTGGACGACAACACCGTGAACAGACTGCGCGCTGCCGGTCTGCGGTCGCAGAACGCGCTGAACATCTTCCTCGTTGCGCGCTTCCTCCTGCCTTTCCTGTTTCTCACGCTGGCCATCGTCTGGATTTTCGTTCTCGGCAATCTGGCCGAGCGGCCGTTCGCCATCCGCATGCTGGCCGCAATCGTCTTCGCCTACGTCGGCTTCTATCTGCCCAACATCTATGTGACGAACCGCGTGACCAAGCGGCAGCATTCCATCCGGCGCGCCTGGCCGGACGCACTCGACCTGATGCTGATCTGCGTGGAATCGGGGATTTCCATGGAAGCGGCCATGCGCCGCGTGGCCGAGGAGATGAGCAGCCAGTCGCCGGAGCTGGCCGAGGAAATGGTGCTGACGACCGCCGAGCTCTCCTTCCTGCCGGATCGCCGCATCGCGCTGGAAAATCTCGGCATTCGCACGCAGCTCGACACGGTCAAGAACGTCACCCAAGCCCTGATCCAGGCCGAGCGCTACGGCACGCCGATCGCGCAGGCACTGCGGGTGCTGGCCCAGGAAGGACGTGACGAGCGGATGAACGAGGCGGAAAAGAAGGCTTCAGCCCTGCCACCGAAGCTCACCGTGCCGATGATCCTGTTCTTCCTGCCGGTGCTGATCGCCGTCATCCTCGGTCCCGCAGGGATACAGGTCTCCGATCGCTTCTAGCCGCTCAGCTCGGCAGCCCCAGCACCTTTTCAAAGAGCTCCCAGCTCTCGTCCATCGGGTAGGCATAGCTCACGAATGGCAGGCCGATATGGCCGTAGAGCAGGGAAAGCTGCCATTCGGCGGTCTCTTCGTCGACATTGGCGATCTGCTGCAGGTAGATCACCGAGGCAAGCCCGGTGCGGTCCGCACCACCCTGGCAATGGATCAGCAGGGGCTTGGGTGCATCACGCAGCAGCGCGATCAGTTGGAAGCTCTCCTCGGCTGTCAGTTGCCGACCCGCAGACATGCGGAAATTCAGGTGATTCACACCAAGCCGCTGGGCTACCGCCGTCTCGTCCTTATACCAGTCGCTTTCACTTTCGCCGCGAAGATTGACCACCGTCCTGATGCCGTAGGACTGGATGTAACCTTCGAGGGCGGCCGGGGTGGGCTGCGCCGACCGATAGAGCTCGCCGGCGATGACTTCGTGGAAGTTGCCGGTCAGATGCAGGAGGCCGACATAGGAGCCGACCAGCAGTGCCGAGGCAAGCACCAGCCTCATGGACCATTTCAAAATTCGCCGCATGACTACCATTTCCCAGTCCAGCTTTGGAGTTCAGGAGATGACTGTAGCGGATCTTGCGCGGCTTGTCGTCTAGTTGACTGTGGGCTTGGCCTTGGCGTCCTTGTCGGCAAGCTTTGCCCAGGAGTTCTGCTGCGAAAGCATCGAACGCAGGTAGGTGACATTCGCATCGGCCTGCTGCTGCGAGAGCTCACGCTTGGCGATCGTCTCGGCCTCGGCGAACCGGCCCTGGAGGCCGACGACAAGCGCCAGGTTCTGGCGCACGCGGCTGTCGGCGGCGGGCTGCTGGGCGGCATTGCGCATGTAGGTCTCGGCCGTGCGCAGGTCGCCGGTCAGGACATAGGACATGCCGAGATTGGAAATGATGGTCGGCTCGTTCGGCTGCGCATCGAGCGCCATGCGGTACTTCTGCCGGGCCTCGTCCGAGCGCCCGAGCTGGTCGAGGACTGCGCCTTCGGCAGAATAGAGCCGCCAGTCGGGGCGATCCGGGGTCTGCGCGCGCCGAATGGTTTCCAGAGCCTGCTCGAACTGGCCGGCTGCCGCCTGCGCCTTGCCGTAGGCTGACAGCACGTCGCGATCCGTCGGATGGGCGATCACCACCTGCTGCATCACCGCAAGGGCCTGAACATGCTTGCCGGTCATGCCGAGCACCTGGGCATAGCGAAGGCCCGCGTTGCGGTCCTTCGGATTGCGCTCATAGGCGGCCCCGATCGAGCGCTCGAGGTTGTCGAGCTGGCTGGCGCTCATGGCCTCCATGGATGCCGCGGACGGCTGGATCGAGCCGGTGGTGGTGACGTCCTTCTTTGTCGCGCAACCCGCGAGCGCCAGGGCGATCAGGACAGCGCCGGTTGCCTGGGCAAGACGGGCCTTCCGTATCTGGAGCGTGGTGCTTCGGGTCATGGCAATCATTCTCGTCGCTCGGATGTGCGCTGCGATCGGTATCGACCGATGGCGCATTGCTCCGTCTAGCAATAGACTGTTAACCCTAACAGACAGTTAAGGCGCTGATTCCTCACGAGAAGGTTCCCATGTCTAGCTATTGCTACATCGATCGTCCGTCGGTTTTGACCGAGAAGTCGGCAGCCTCCCGTCCCGTCCATGCGGTCACGGCGGCTGACATGGAAGACGGCACCATTGATGCCGCAGCGCTTGCATGGGCGCGCGCGACGGGTTTTGCCGCGGACGCCGGCAGCCTGCTGCTGGTACCCGGCGCCGACGGCACGCTGGCCGCAGCCCTCTTCGGCCTGGGCAGCGAGCCGGACGCGGCGCTGTCGGCCGGCAAACTGTCGAAGCTCCTGCCCGCCGGCGACTGGCACGTCGAAAGCCGCCTGCCGGAGGACAGGATCGCGCTCGGGTTTGGTCTGGGAAGCTACAGCTTCCGCCGTTACCGACAGGACAAGCAGAAGCAGGTACGCCTGGCGCTGGGCGACGAGGTTCGCATCGAGGTCGAACGGCAGCTGGCGGGGGCCTTTCTGGCGCGCGACCTGATCAATACGCCGACCAACGACATGGGGCCGGAAGACCTCGAGGTCGTGTTCCGCGCGCTGGGTCAGCATTACGGCGCCCAGGCCACCTCCATCGTCGGCGATGATCTTCTGGCGCAGAACTTCCCGCTCATCCATGCCGTCGGCCGTGCCAGCGCCCAGGCGCCACGCCTTCTCGAGATGCGCTGGGGCAGGCAGGGCGCGCCACGGGTGACGCTGGTCGGCAAGGGCGTGTGCTTCGATACCGGCGGCCTCGACATCAAGAGCGCCTCCAACATGGCGCTGATGAAGAAGGACATGGGCGGGGCGGCAAATGTCCTCGGCCTCGCGCTGATGATCATGGACGCCGGACTGGACGTAGATCTGCGTGTGCTGGTGCCTGCGGTCGAGAACTCCATAGCCGGCAATGCCTTCCGTCCAGGCGACATATACCGCAGCCGCAAGGGCCTGACGGTGCAGATCGACAACACCGACGCGGAAGGCCGCCTCGTGCTGGCCGACGCACTGAGCTACGCCGACGAGACGCCGCCCGACCTGCTGATCGACATGGCCACGCTGACGGGGGCTGCGCGCGTGGCACTGGGAACCGACATCGCTCCCTTCTTCACCGATGACGAGGCGCTGGCGACGCGTCTGTCGGAAATCTCCCGCGAGGAGAACGATCCGATGTGGCGCCTGCCGCTCTGGCCGGGATACGACAAGGACCTGAAGTCGCGCGCGGCCGATATCACCAATGCGCCCTCCGGCGGCATGGCCGGTTCGATCACCGCGGCCCTGTTTCTGAAGCGCTTCGTGGGCAAGCAGACGCGCTGGGCGCATTTCGACATCTACGGCTGGACGCTGTCGGAAAAGCCGCATGCGCCGCTCGGCGGCGAGGCCTTCGCCATACGAACCCTCTACCGCTACGTCCGCGACCTTGCGGGTCAATGATCCGGTAAGGGGTTCGGCCTAGGATTGCCGCTGGTATCTTTCGCAGAGGAGCGGTGATGTCGGTGGAACTGACGGCGACGGATGCGCTGGGGCTTTGGCACCGCGTGACGCTGGAGCAGGTGCGCGGCGAAGGCGCTGATCTCAGCCTGCGGCAGCTGGCCATCCTGCTGCAGATCTATCTGCTGCCGCCACCGCACACGGTGCGGGGGCTGGCGGCAACACTCGAGGTCACCAAGCCGGTGGTCACCCGCGCGCTCGACACGATGGGGCACCTCGGCCTGGTGGAGCGGGTGCGCGACGAGAAGGACCGGCGCAACGTCGTGGTGAAACGGACGGTTGCCGGTTCACTCTACCTGGAACAGCTTGCGGACCTGATCCGCATGGAGGGCAGGCGGTAGCCTGGGAGCGACATGACCGTGACATTGGACAGACGCCTGAACGCCTTCCGCCCGGACCTGGCCGACGAGGCCCTCCGCGGCCAGGTGGAAGCCGAACGCTTCATCGCAGGCAAGGCGGCTCGGATCACCATGCCGGTGGCGGCGCTTCGCCCTGTGCCCGACAGCGCCTGCGGCATCGATACGGAACTGCTGCTGGGCGAGACGGTTCGCGTTTTCGAGCGCAAGGACGGCTGGGCCTGGGTTCAGGCCGACCAGGACCGCTATGTCGGCTATCTGCCCGAAATGCAGCTGGGAGACCCCGAGGAGGTGACCCACCGGGTCTGCGTGCCGCGCACCTTCCTGTATCCCGAACCGGAGCTTCGCCGCCCGCCGGTCGCATCCCTCTCCATGGCAAGCCGGGTGCGGATCGTCGGCGAGGCGGAAACCCGCGGCACCCGCTATGTGACGCTCGCGGACGGCACGGCACTGATCGCGTCGCATTGCCTGCCATTGGGGGAGAACCTGACGGATGACTACGTGACGGTCGCCGCACGGTTTCTTGAGACACCCTACCTCTGGGGCGGCAGATCCGGTTTCGGGATCGATTGCTCTGCCCTGGTGCAGCTGGCGCTGATGATGACCGGGCGCTCGGCGCCGCGCGATTCCGACATGCAGGCTGCGTTCGGCACCGGAATTGCACGGGAGGAGCTGCGGCGCGGCGATCTCGTCTTCTGGAAGGGCCATGTCGGCATCATGGAGGACGGTGAGACGCTCCTGCATGCGAACGGCCATACCATGACCGTCGCCCGCGAGAACTTCGAGGCGGCGGTGCAGCGAATCGGCTGGCTCTACAGTCTGCCGACCGGCTATCGCCGGATCTAGCGATCACAAAAACGTGGCGACGATGCCGTGGCAAGGGCTCGCCGCAGTTCGTATGTAGAGGTGGTCGATTCGAGGATTCGCGATGATCAAGACCGCCTGGATTTTGCCGCTGCTGATGCTCCTTGCCGTGGTGCTCGCAACCCTTGCCCCGGCAAGGGCGCAGGATGGCGCCTTTGCCCAGCGCGGGCAGACGGCGTTCCACGATCTCCCCGGCGTCGTGCCGGACCAGGACCGTGTCCAGAGGCAGGACTATACCTGTTCGAGCAGCATCGAAAACGTCTACCGGGGTCGCGGCGGTTACGACATCCTTTATGGCGATGTCGCGCCGCGCCGGGTCTATCATTGTCAGACAGAAAGCGGCCTGACCTACTCCGGCACGGACCTGCCCAACACGCACTGGGTTCCGGGTCTCAATCCGCACCACCTCCCCAAGTAACATTGATCGCTCCGTCACGGCCGTCGATCCTGCGGTTCGTTGATCGCAATGACCTGTGCATGCCGTGTCTTGTCTGATGACATGACGACGTTAGATGCTAGGCCTGCAGCAGCAAATGAAGATGTGCGGTGTCTGCCGCACGCAGGGAGGCACCATGTCATCGCAACTCATCGTCCCCGATCTCTCCGGAAAATCGGTCCTCATCACCGGCGCCTCTACGGGCATCGGCGCGGCACTCGCCCGCGCCTTCGCGGCACAGGGCGCCTCCGTCGGACTGCACTATAATTCCAGCGTCGATGCGGCCACGGCCTTGGCTGCGGAGATCGAGGCCGCAGGCGGCAAGACGGTGCTGATCCGCGGCGACGCGTCGAAATCCGGCGAGATGGCGCGCGTCGTCGAAGAGGCCGCGTCCGCATTCGGCCGCCTGGATGGTCTCATCAACAATGCTGGTGGCATGGTCGCTCGCGTCCCTTACCAGGAGATGACGGATGCGCATTACGATGCCGTGATGGATCTGAATGCCCGCTCGGTGCTGGCCGCCTCCACGGCTGCCATTCCGCACCTGAAGCTGCGCGGCGGCTTCATCATCAACACCACCTCGATTGCCGCCCGCAACGGCGCCAGCAACGGCGCCGGCCTCTACGGGTCGTCGAAGGCCTTCGTCTCCAACGTCACCCGCGGCATGGCCAAGGAGCTCATCCCATTCGGCATCCGCGTCAATGGCGTGGCTCCCGGCGTCATCGCAACCCCGTTCCACGAGCGCTATTCGACCTCGCAGCAGCTGCAGGCGGCGCTCTCCACCATTCCGCAGGGCCGCCTCGGCACGGCCGAAGATTGCGTCGGTGCCTACCTCTTTCTCGCCTCGGAAATGCTGTCCAGCTATCTGATTGGCCAGGTGATCGAGGTCAACGGGGGCCAGTTGATGCCGTAATCCGGCGTCATTGCAGAGAACGCGACGGACAACATCGGGAGGATTGAGAAATGGGAAAACGGATCGTCTTCACCGGCGGCAGCGGCAAGGCGGGGCGCCACGTGGTTCCCTATCTCGCCGGGCAGGGGCATGAGGTCTTCAACATCGACCTGGCGCCACTCGATTGCCCCGGCGTCAACACGCTGACGGCGGATCTTACCGACAGTGGCGAGACCTTCAATGCCCTGTCCATGCACTTCGGGTTCGACGGCCTGGAAACCGGGCGGGGCCCGGCGCCCGTCGATGCCGTCGTGCATTTCGCCGCCGTACCGCGCATCCTGATCCGCCCGGACAACGCCACCTTCGCCGCCAACGCCGTCTCGACCTACAATGTCATCGAGGCGGCGGTGAAGCTCGGCATCCGCAAGGTCATCATCGCCTCCAGCGAGACGACCTATGGCGTCTGCTTTGCCGAAGGCGACAAGGATTACCACAGCTTTCCGCTGACCGAGGACTACGACGTCGATCCTATGGACAGCTACGGTCTCTCCAAGGTGGTCAACGAGAAGACGGCGCGCGCCTTCGCGATGCGCTCCGGCGCCGACATCTACGCCCTGCGGATCGGCAACGTCATCGAGCCGCACGAGTACGACAAGTTTCCGGCCTTCATCGCCGATCCGCCGTCGCGCAAGCGCAATGCCTGGAGCTACATCGACGCCCGCGACCTTGGCCAGATCGTCCACCGCTGCGTCGAAAAGGATGGTCTCGGATTCCAGGTCTTCAATGCCGTCAACGACACCATCACCGCCTGGGAGCCGACCCGCTCCTTCCTGGGGCGTTGGGCGCCCGGCACGCCGATCGCCGGGGATATCGGCGAGTTCGAGGCGCCGATCTCCAACCGCAAGATCCGCGATGTCCTGGGTTTCCGGGAAGAGCATGATTGGCGCAAATACGTGCCCAAGCCCTGATGGCAAGGGTTCCCGTTGCGGCCGACAATCACTCGGCCGCGACGGAGGTCGGCTCGAATTGTTCCTTGAGCTTCTGCGGCTTCTTCGCGAGCGGACGATCGGCATCGCGGGCCGCACTTTCCTTCAAGAGCTTGACGAGCCAGTCGACGAAGACCCGCACCTTGTTGCCGAGATGCCGGGTCCGCGGATAGACGATGTAGAGCGGCAGCGGCTCCCGCTCCCAGTCCGTCAGCACCTCGACGAGCTGCCCCTTCTCCACCGCATCGCGCGCCATGAACTGCGGCGCCTGAGCGACCCCCATGCCGGAGACGGCGGCGGCGATATAGCTGCGGCTGTCGTTGACCGAGACAGCGTAGCGGGGCGTGATCTCCAGCGTCTCCTCGCCGCGTCGAAACTCCATCGGCAGGACGCGGCCTGCCTGCGCGTTGAGATAGCCCACCGAAAAGAACTGCGCCTCCAGGTCGCGCGGATGCTCCGGCATGCCGAACATCTCGATAAAGCCCGGCGACACATAGGTCCGAAGGCTGATCTCTCCCACCTTTCGGGCAATCAGCGACTGGTCCGTCGGCGTTCCCGCCCGCAGCGCACAATCCACGTTCTCGGCCACGTAGTCGATGAGCCGGTCGCCGACGCCGATGTCGAGCGTGATCTGCGGATAGCTGCAGTAGAAGCTGCAGAGCGAGGGGATGACGATCAGGTCGGCGAAGGCGCCCGCCATTTCGACGCGCAGCCGGCCGGAGGGCTGCGACTGCGACGAGGAGATGCTGCCGTCGAGCTCTTCGAGGTCCGACAGGAACTGTGCCGCCCGCTCGTAGTAGAGCGCGCCCTCGGTGGTCACGGCGACCTGCCGCGTCGTGCGGTTCAGGAGCTTGGCCCGAAGGTGGCCTTCGAGATTCTGCACCAGATTGGTCACCGTCGTCTTCGACATGTCGAGCGTACGTGCGGCTCGGGTGAAATTGCCGGTTTCGACGACTCGGACGAAGGCGCGCATTGCAGAAAGCTGATCCATGACATGACCTCGTTGCGGCGCAATATTGTCCCGCTATAGTGGACATTGAAGTACGAATTGGAAACTTGTGCAGTTTCCGCCGAACAATAATATCAGGTGGCGTCGCGGAAACAAGAAGCTGCCTTGGGTAAAGAGCAGGCAGAGGACGAAATGAGGATGCGATGGGAAGAAGTCGAGCTGGATATGCCCACGAGGCCCCGCATGCCGATGCGGCTCTACGAGCCCCCGGTCAAGCAGAAGGCCCCGCCGCTCGTGCTTTATTTCCGTGGCGGCGCCTTTCAGCAGGATGAGCCTGCCGATCGGGAAACACCCATCGCCAGTGCACTCGCCGCAAGCGGTGCCGTGGTGGTGGAAGCAGATTACGGCAGCATCTCACGGAACATGTTCCCGGATGCTGTGGATTGCGGCCTCGCGGCACTTCGGTGCCTGAGTTCGCGGCGCAGGCAGTTGGGTGGGGTGAAATCCCTGATCCTGGTGGCCGGCGAAGAGGCGGGTGGAAACGTGGCGGCGGGGCTGGCACTGAAAGCCCGCGACCAGATGCCCGGTCAATTGCATGGCCAGGTTCTGCTGTCGCCTCTGATCGACCCGACGATGAGTTCGGTGTCGATCCGTCAGGCGGATACCATCGGCATGCGCGACCGCTGGTCCGATGGCTGGATGCGCTATCTGCGGGGGTTCTGCGGGTCGACGCATCCCTACGCTGCGCCGTGTCTCTGTTCGCGGCTGTCCGCGGTGGCGCCGGCGCTGGTGGTGACGTCCGAGGACGATCCGCTGCACGACGAGGTGGTCAGTTATGCCGATCGCCTCGGTGAAGCTGGGGTCAAGGTGCGCCAACATGTCTTTCCGGCCGGCAGCGGCTGGAATGAGATCTACAACGAGGAAGGCGGCGCCTGGATGCAGGCGCTCTGTGTGCAGTTCAGCCTCTTCGTCCAGGACTTGCGTGCATGAACTATCGATTTGAAAGCATGTGGCGGCCGAATTAGGCCGCAAGGAGACCGTCGATGACATCGAAGAACCGAAGCTGGCCCCTGTGGGGCGCCGGACTGGCACTGGCCGCCTCAGTGGCGGGGGCTGTCCTGTATTTTGATCTAGGCCGGATGGCCGAGGCGACCCCGGCTGCAGCCGCACCGGCTGCCCCTCCGGCCATCCCCGTGACGGTCGCGGCCATCGCGCCCTCGAGCGTGACCACGTGGCAGGAATTTTCCGGACGGCTGGAAGCGGTCGACCGCGTGCAGATCCGTCCGCGCGTCGCCGGTACCATCCAGCAGGTGCATTTCCGCGAAGGCGGGCTGGTCGCGGCCGGCGACCGGCTGATCACCATCGATCCGGCACCCTATGCCGCAGCGGTCGCCCAGGCGGAAGGTCTCGCAGCCTCTGCCCGCGCGCGGCTGGAGCTGGCCACGACGGAACTTGACCGCGGCAATGCGCTGCTGTCCCGCAAGACGATTTCGGAAAGTGAGGTGGCGCAGCGCAAGGGCGCCCAGCGTGAGGCCCTGGCTGCCCTGCAATCGGCTGAAGCCGCCCTGAAGCTTGCCCAGCTTGATCTCGACTACACCGAGATCAAGGCGCCGATCGCCGGTCGCGTCGGCAGGCTGGAAGTCACGCCCGGTAACCTCGTGGGATCCGGTGATGCGGCCCAGCCGCTGACGACGCTGGTATCGGTCGATCCGATCTATGCGAGCTTCGATGCCGGCGAGGAACTGGTCGCCACCGTCCTGGCGGAGCTGCCGGTGAAGGATGACGGTGTGAGGGCCCTGGAGAATGTGCCCGTCGAGATCGCCACGCTGGCGGACGGAGCGGCTGTCCGCGGCAAGCTGCAACTGGTGGACAATGAAGTGAACGCCGCCAGCGGCACGATCCGCCTGCGGGCCGTCTTCGACAACCCGGACGGCCTGCTGATCCCCGGTCAGTTCGTCCGCGTCCGCCTTGGGCAGCCGAAGCCGCAGGAGCATCTCCTAGTCAGCGAGCGGGCCATCGGTTCGGATCAGGACAAGAAGTTCGTCTTCGTCGTCGATGACGCCAATACCGTCGTCTACCGCCAGGTGGATCTCGGTGGCGCCGTGGACGGCAAGCGCATCGTCGAAAACGGTCTTGCCGCCGGCGACCGCGTCGTCGTCAACGGCCTGCAGCGCATCCGCCCCGGCGCCGTCGTCGATCCGCAGGTCGAGGCGGAAGTCGCCCACAACTAGCAACCAGCCCGGCTGGCGCCGTGGGGCGCCAGCCACGGAATTCGTGTCAGCAGTCAGCCCCGTCGTTCGTGACCACCGGTCGCGGGCAGGGTCTGTTCGTGCCTTGTTTTGCCCTGGAGAGAGGGTTCTGAGATGAACATTTCGAGATTTTTCATCGACCGTCCGGTCTTTGCGGCCGTGCTGTCGGTCCTGATCGTGGTGGCGGGTCTGATCGGCCTGCGCGCACTGCCGATATCCGAGTACCCGGAGGTCGTGCCACCGTCGATCGTGGTACGCGCGGTCTATCCCGGCGCCAATCCGACCGTGATTGCCCAGACGGTGGCGACGCCGCTCGAGGAGCAGATCAACGGCGTCGAGGACATGCTCTACATGTCGAGCCAGGCGACGTCCGACGGCGTGCTGACGCTGACGGTCACCTTCAAGCTCGGCACCGATGCCGACAAGGCCCAGCAGCTGGTCCAGAACCGTGTCTCCCAGGCCGAGCCGAGGCTTCCGGCAGAGGTTCGCGCGCTCGGTCTCACGACCGTCAAGAGCTCGCCGGACTTCATCATGGTCGTCAACCTCGTCTCGTCCGACGACCGCTACGACATCACCTATCTGCGCAACTACGCCACCCTCAACGTCAAGGACCGGCTCGCTCGGATCGAGGGCGTCGGCCAGGTGCAGGTCTTCGGCGCCGGCGACTATTCGATGCGCGTCTGGATCGACCCGCAGAAGGCGGCGGAACATTCGCTGGCGGCAAGCGACATCAGCAATTCCATCCGGGCCCAGAATGTTCAGGCGGCCGCCGGCATAATCGGCGCCTCGCCGAGCGTGCCCGGAACCGGGCTGCAGCTCAACGTCAATGCCCAGGGGCGACTGGAAACCCCGGAGGAATTCGGCAACATCATCGTCAAGAGCGGTGAGAACGGCGAAATCACCCGCCTGCGCGACGTTGCGCGCATCGAGCTCGGTGCCGCCGACTACACGCTGCGCTCGCTGCTCGACGGCCAGCCGGCGGTGGCCGTGGCCGTTCTTCAGGCGCCCGGCTCCAACGCCATCGACATCGCCGAATCCGTCGGCCGGACCATGGACGAGCTGCAGCTCGCCATGCCGGAAGGCGTGAAATACGAGATCGTCTACGACACCACCAAATTCGTCCGCTCCTCCATCGAGAAGGTCGTCGAGACGCTTCTGGAAGCGATCGCGCTCGTCGTCCTGGTGGTCATCCTCTTCCTCCAGACCTGGCGTGCCTCGATCATCCCGCTGATCGCCGTCCCGGTCTCGATCATCGGCACCTTCGCGGTAATGTATGCCTTCGGATTCTCGATCAACGCGCTGACGCTGTTCGGGCTGGTGCTGGCGATCGGCATCGTCGTCGACGACGCGATCGTCGTCGTTGAAAACGTCGAGCGCAACATCGAGAACGGGCTTTCCCCGCGTGAGGCGACCTACAAGGCCATGCGCGAAGTCTCCGGCCCGATCATCGCGATCGCCCTGGTGCTCGTCGCCGTCTTCGTGCCGCTCGCCTTCATCACCGGCCTCTCGGGCCAGTTCTACCGGCAGTTCGCGCTGACGATCGCCATTTCTACGGTGATCTCGGCCATCAACTCGCTGACGCTGTCCCCGGCGCTGGCCGCTCTTCTCCTGAAGGACCACCATGCCCCGAAGGACTGGCTGACGCGCATGATGGATGGCGTCTTCGGCTGGTTCTTCCGCGGCTTCAACCGCGCCTTCGGTGCCGCCTCCAACGGCTATGGCCGGACCGTCGGCGGCCTCCTGTCGCGCAAGAGCCTGGTGATGCTCGTCTACCTGGCACTCGTGGGCGCCACCTATGCCATGTTCTCGGCCGTTCCGGGCGGCTTCGTGCCGGCGCAGGACAAGCAGTATCTGATCGGCTTTGCCCAGCTTCCGGATGGCGCGACGCTCGACCGTACGGAGGATGTCATCCGCAAGATGAGCGACATCGCGCTGGAACAGCCCGGCGTCGCCCATGCCATTGCCTTCCCCGGCCTCTCGATCAACGGCTTCACGATCGGCTCCAACGCCGGCATCGTCTTCGCCGTGCTCGATGACTTCGAGGAGCGCAAGACGCCTGACCTCTCCGGTGGTGCCATCGCCATGGCGTTGAACCAGAAGTATTCCGGCATCCAGGAAGCCTTCATCGCCATGTTCCCGCCGCCGCCGGTCAACGGCCTCGGCTCGACGGGTGGCTTCAAGCTGCAGCTCGAGGACCGCGCCGGCTACGGCGCCCAGGCGCTTGACGAAGCCACCAAGGCGGTCATCGCCAAGGCCTATCAGACCCCGGAACTGGCCGGCATCTTCTCAAGCTACCAGATCAACGTGCCGCAGCTCTATGCCGATGTCGATCGCGCCAAGGCCGAGCAGCTGGGCGTGGCCGTCACGGACGTCTTCGAGACGCTTCAGATCTATCTCGGCTCGCTCTACGTCAACGACTTCAATGCCTTCGGCCGCACCTACAGCGTCCGCGTCCAGGCGGATGCGAACTTCCGGGCCGAGGCGCAGGATATCGGCGAGCTGAAGGTCCGCTCGCGCTCCGGCGAGATGATCCCGCTCTCGGCACTCCTGAAGGTCGACGAGACGACCGGCCCGGAACGGGCGACCCGCTACAACGGCTTCCTGGCCGCGGACATCAACGGCGGCCCGGCACCGGGCTATTCCTCCGGCCAGGCCCAGGCCGCCATCGAGAAGATCGTCCGGGAGACCGTGCCGCAGGGGATCGACTTCGAATGGACGGATCTGACCTATCAGGAGATCCTGGCGGGCAACTCCAGCATCGTCGTCTTCCCGCTGGCGCTGCTCCTCGTCTATCTCGTGCTGGCCGCCCAGTATGAAAGCCTGACGCTGCCGATCGCCATCATCATGATCGTGCCGATGGGCGTGCTGGCGGCGCTGACGGGGGTCTGGCTGACGGGCGGAGACAACAACATCTTCACCCAGATCGGTCTCGTCGTCCTTGTCGGGCTTTCGGCAAAGAACGCGATCCTGATCGTGGAGTTTGCCCGCGAGCTCGAGCTGGAGGGAAGGACACCCTTCGAGGCCGCCGTCGAATCAAGCCGGCTGCGCCTGCGGCCGATCCTGATGACCTCGCTGGCCTTCATCATGGGCGTGGTGCCGCTGGTGATCTCCACCGGCGCGGGCGCGGAGATGCGCTCCGCCATGGGCGTCGCCGTCTTCTCCGGCATGATCGGCGTGACCTTCTTCGGCATCTTCATGACGCCGGTCTTCTACCTGCTTGCCCGTATCCTGACCGGCAGCCGTCCCCTGCGGCGATCCGGTACGGAGGAGGTCCCCGCTCTCTCTCCAGCGGAGTAGACCTCGATGCCGTGCGGGCTTCTACTGGGCCCGCACGGCCGCCATTCAAGGTTACGAGTCCTTCACGGCAATTGCCGGAGGATCTGAAACGCAAACAGCCGGCCACTCTGCGCGAAGCAGTGTGGCCGGCTGTTTTCTATCTCAGGAAGTTGAACGCAATCAATGCGTTCCGAATGGAATGGTGCCCAGAAGAGGACTCGAACCTCCACACCCTTTCGAGTACCAGCACCTGAAGCTGGCGCGTCTACCAATTCCGCCATCTGGGCGACGGAGAGCGATTTACGGGGGTGGCCCCTCGCTGTCAACCGGCTTCTTTGAAGTTTCTGTGTCGGTGGCTATAAATCTTTGCATGGCCGCATCAGGACCCTGGAGAAGAGCCTCCGTCCGCCGATCCGCGGTCGAGATGGCCGAGGTCGCGAGCCGGGTCGATGACGTCCCGAACCCGCTGCTTCAGCTCCTTGGGCCCGGGGAAGCCACCGTCGCGCTTGCGCTCCCACAGGAGCGCGTCGTCGATGCGGATCTCGAAATTGCCGCCGGTCCCGGGAATCAGCGCCACTTCGCCGAGGCTGTCGGAAAAGGTCTGCAGCAATTCCTGCGCCATCCAGCCGGCCCGCAGCAGCCAGTTGCACTGGGTGCAGTAGAGAATGGTGATGCGTGGCTTGTCCATGGCGGCTCCCGGCATGATTTCTGTGGCGTTCGCGGTGGCGCATGCGGCATCCCTTGCTGGCAGCACCGCCTCCTTCAGCAAATCCACTTGCGCATTGCAGCGCAAGATCTTTCAATGGATCAACGTGCATCGGCAGGGGTGGGTAATGACAGAAATCTACGAGGGCGGCTGCTTTTGCGGCCGTATCCGCTACCGGCAGCATGGCCGTCCGATGTTCGTACACTGTTGTCACTGCCGCGATTGCCAGCGCCAAAGCGGCAGTGCCTTTGCCGTCAACGCGCTGATCGAGGCTGATCGCGTCGAGATCGTCGAGGGCGAACCGGTGATGATCACGCTGCCGACCGACAGCGGTTATCCCCATGATGTCTATCGCTGCCCGCAATGCCAGTCGGCGCTCTGGAGCGATTACGGCCGTAGAGGCTGGTTGCGGTTCATGCGGGTGACGACCCTGGACCGGGCGGACGAATTTGCGCCCGACATTCACATCTTCACCCGTTCTCGGCTGCCGTGGGTGCGCCTGCCGGAGAGTGCGATCGCCGTCGAGGAGTATTACAGCCCGGCAAAGCTCTGGCCGCAGCAAAGCCTCGATCGTCGCGAGGCCGCGCGTCTGAAGGCTGGCTCGGACCGCTAGCCGGGCACGAAAAAAGGGCCCCCGGCAAGCGGGAGCCCTCTGAACCGTAGACGGTCAGATCAGGTCGGGCGATTGGCGCCGCCGTCGCTGGCACGCTGGTACTTGCGTGCCTCGTCGGCGACCTTGTCCCGTGCGGTATCATGGACCTCGGAGGCAACCTCCGCAGCCTTGCTGTAGACGTCCGAGGCGGCTTCTTCCACCTTGTGCATGGTATCGGATGCCTTTGCCGACATCTCGTTGCGCACGCCGTCGGCCGTCTCGCCCATGGCGTCGTCTTCACGACGGGTGTGGGGCAGGGCCGCGCCGATCGCTGCTCCGAGAGCAAAGGCAAGCGCGCCGCCGATCAACGGCTGGTCCTGGAAGTGCTTGGCGATGCTCTCGTTGAGATGCGTCGCCTGATCGCGGGCGGAACCACCCATGGCCATGGCGCTGTTGCCGGCAGAGCGGGCGCCGCCCATGACTGAACCCTTTGCGCGTCCGGCCGAGGATCCGATGCGCCGCCAGGTTTTCGATACCCAACCGGAAGCCTCGTCGAACATGCGGCCTGCTTCGTCCCGGATGTCATGCATCTGCTGACCCGTCGCATCCGCAAAGCCACGGTAGGTCTTGCCGGTCTCGTCCATGAAGTGGCCCGCACGGCGGCCGGTTTCGTCCGTCAGCGCCCTGAAGCGGCTGCCGCGGTCGTCCGAGAAGTGGCTGTAGCGGTGGGCGCCGTCCGTCTGGACCGGACCCACGCGGCGAACCGAGCCGGTCACCGGCGCCAGCGGATACTCGATCTCGTCATCGTCGTGGCCGAGATCGTCATGGCTCTGGTTGGCGCCCGGGTTTGCCATCAGCCATGCCATGCTGATGCCCATCAGGGCGACCGGGATGGGATTGGTCTTCATGGCGTTGCCGAGGTTGGCGACATACTCGCCACCGCCGCTGGACTTGGCATAGGCCATCGCCTCGTCGAGAAGCTGGCCTGGCGACATCTTCGCCTGGATGGCGTCGATGCGCTCTTCGATCCGCAGGCGGTCCTGGGCAATTTCGTGTTCGAGCTCTTCGGCTCGCTTGGTGTCGGTCGTGGACATTACACGCGCTCCTTGATGATCTGTGCATCCTGGCGAAGGGACGACGAGGTCCGGTCAAACGAAAGGTTCTCGCCGCGAAGCGTGGAAAGTCCCTTCTTGATCATGCCGTATGCCAGCAGGGCCACAACGACGCCGACGATGACGGAGGAGAGGGCGTCCGCGCCGGTCTCGGACATGCCCTGTGCGACGAAGAAGGCCGCCAGTCCGTTCACGAGCGCTGCAAGCAGCACGCCGACGGCGGCGATGGCGAAGACCAGACCTGCGCCGAAGGCTTCGAGGCCGTTGACGGCGTGGGACATCTTCTCCGAGGCTTCGGTCTTGGCGAGGTTGATTTCCTTCCGGAACAGACCGGTGATGTCGGAGACGAGGCCGCTCACCAGTTCGGAAAGAGGACGATTGTCGATCGGATTAGCCATTGCGGGAACCCTCCGTGGGATAGCCCGTCGGGTAGCCGGCACCTGTTGTGGGGCTGACGGGTGATGTTGATGATGGTGTGGTGCTCGGAGCAGCGCTGCGGCTCGGGGCGGTGCCCATGCCTGCACTCGTGCTCGCGCCGGTGGTCCGATTGGCCGACCCTTGGGTCTTGGCGCCACGGTCTGCCGAGGCTGTCAGGAAGCGGCTTGCGGCAAATCCGGCAAGCGCAGCGATGCCGATGAAGGCGGCCGGCTGACGGCGACCGAAATCCTCGGCCATACCGGCGATCTCGCCCATGTCCTTGCCCTTGATGTCGTCGGCAAAGCGGTGGACGCTGGAGCCGATCTGCTTGGCATAGCGGCCGACTTCGGGCTGGTCCTGCTCGAGCTCCGAGCCTGCCTTTTCGATGGCGGACGCAATGCCGCTGACGCGGTCGGCGGCGAAGTTCTTCTGGTCGTCGGCTGCATCCTTGGCACGCTGGCTGGCGTTGCCGATCTCGGCCTGGGCCGTGGACTTGGCGCTCTGCCAGTCCTCGTTGACCTTGTCCTTCAGACCGCTGCCGGCCTGCTGTGCGGTCGTGGAGGCCGAAGCACCTGCGGCGGACGCTGCGGACCTGACGCTGGACGACGTCGAGCTGGACGAAGGCGATGGTTGCGCCGGCTTTACGCCAGGCGTTTGTGTGGAGCCGGGGTTGAGGCCGGATCCTCGATTCAAATCTCGTTCGGTCATTGGACTCTCCCAGATAGGTGAAAGGGACGATGTGACGACACCGTTCTGATGCGATCGGGGACTCAACCTTTCATGGCCTCGAAATGTTCCGAAAGTGTCGGCAATTCGACAGCAGGCCGGGGCGACAGGGTGCCGATCACCTTTGCGCGATCACTCCTGGAATACGTCGATCGGGGGATCCGTGGCGCCCGCGATTAAGATTGGATTCAACCTTTCGCGGTAATCATCCGTTAGCTTTTCCGCGACGGCGTCGTAAGGCGCGCAGCGGTTGGCTTGTCTCGGCTCTGTTTTGCGTGCGGGTAATTATGCGTTTTTCGGCTTTGTCAGCGGCTTTCCTTGCCGGCCTTATGCTCTCCGGCTGCACGTCCGGCTCCGGTCCCGAAGGTCTCCTGGCGGGTCTCCCGTCAAAGGAGGTGACCGGGTCTGTCACCCCGGCACCGGTACCCTCGGCAGCCGTTGGCGAACCCGCGGCACAAACGCAAGGGCAGCCGGCGGAGGCGCTTGCCTGGGCCGACGGGACGCCTCAGCCGCAGGCCTTCGCACCGGCCGTCACGACGGTCGGCATGCCGATCCCCTCTGACCGGCCCATGGCCATGCTCTCGCCGCAGAACCCGGCAGCCACGACGCAAGGACGTCTGCGCGTCTACGGCCAGCAGTTCCGGGATGCAAAGCCCATCAACTTCGGCAAAGTGCAGCCCAGGCATTATGCCGTCCACGGCGTCGACGTTTCCCGTTGGCAGGGCGATATCGACTGGCCGAAGCTGCGCACGCAGGGCGCCAACTTCGCCTATATCAAGGCCACCGACGGCGGCGATCATCTCGACCCCATGTTCAAGACCAACTGGCGCAAGGCCAAGGAAGCCGGCATCCGCCGCGGCGCCTATCATTTCTTCTACTGGTGTCGCCGCGCCAGCGAGCAGGCCGACTGGTTCATCCGCAACGTGCCGCGCGATCCGGACGCCCTGCCGCCGGTGATCGATGTGGAATGGAATGGCGAATCGAGCTGCAAGCGCCGGCCTTCGCGCGCCGACGTTCTGGAGAAGATGCAGGTCTTCATGGACAAGCTCGAGCGCCATTACGGCCAGCGGCCGGTGATCTACACCGCCCCGGACTTCTACAAGGACAATCTCGTCGGCGCCTTCGAGAATTATCCCTTCTGGCTGCGTGCCGTTGCCCAGCATCCCTCCACGGTCTATCCGGGCCGCAAGTGGGTGTTCTGGCAGTATTCTGGCTCCGGCCTGTCGCAGGGCGTCAATGGCAGGATCGACCTCAATGTCTTCAACGGCAGCGAGGATGGCTGGCACAACTGGGTGGCCCGGCGCACCAGTTAGGCCGCTATAGGGGAGGCGAGGCGGCAGCCTCCGTCTTCAGCCACTCGGTCAGCCGATCGATGTTCCGGTCCTGGGATCGCGGTGCAAGGACCCAGTAGCCGCGGTCCATGTCGCTGAGTTCCGGCCCCGCGGTGACCAGCATGCCCGACGCGGCCATCGAATCGACGAGGCCAAGCCAGCCGAGCGCCATGCCCTGGCCCCCGAGTGCCGCCTGCACCACCATCGCGTAGTTGTTGAAGCTGACGTCGCCGCCGAGAGGTTCCGCCTCCCGGCGGATTTCCATCGCCGCAAAATAGCTCGCCCAGTCGAACCAGGGGGAGGAGAGGGCGGTGTCGAGGTGGATCAGCGGCGCGCGCGACAGGGAGAGAAGCGATGTCTCCTCTGCCTGCAGGAAGGCCTGGGAGCAGACGGGCACCACACGCTCCGGCATGATCATCTCTCCGGCATGTCCGAACTGCGCCCGCGAACCGAAGGCCACGGCAATTTCCGCCTCCTCCGCCCAATCGGATTCCAGCCGCTGCGTCGAGACGATCTGGATGTCGAAATCGGGGTAGAGCTGCCGAAAGCTGTGCATGCGGGGGATCAGCCACAGCGTCGCAAAGGCGTAATCCGTGCAGAGCCGCAGCGCCGGGCGTTTCACCTCCGCTCTCAGGTCTTCCGCCAGCGCGTCGACATCGCTCACCGTTTTCTCGGCGATGGCAAGCAGGCGCTTGCCCTCCTCGGTGAGCGACACCCCCCGGTGCTGGCGATGCAGCAGCGGCCGCCCGAAAGACGCCTCCAGCTGGCGGATCTGGTAGCTGACCGCAGGCTGGCTCAGTCCCTGCACGCGGGCGGCTGCCGAGAGCGATCCCTCCCGGGCAATCTCCACGAACAGCCGCATCCAGCCGATATCGACAGGCAGATGGCTCATAAAATCTCTTTATGGCTACTATTCAAAATCACGGGCTTCACAGCCGTATCTCATCAGTCTTCAATAAGTCCAGCAAATACAAGAAGGGGAAGAAGCATGACTTTGACTTCCACATTGGCTGCTCGGGCTCTGGCCTGCACCGCAGCAATTGCCACTCTCACAGCCGCACCGCTCACGGCGTCCGCCGCCGATCCGGAAGCCTGCCAGGCTATCCGCCTGTCTGATCCGGGCTGGACCGATATCACCGCCACCAACGGCGTTGCAGCCTATCTCCTCGAAACGCTCGGCTATGATCCGGACGTCAAGACGCTCTCCGTGCCGATCGGCTACCAGTCGATGAAGAACGGCGAGATCGACGTCTTTCTCGGCAACTGGATGCCGGCGCAGCAGGCGTTCATCGACGACCTGAATTCTTCCAACTCCATCGAGGTCCTGAACAAGAACCTCGAAGGCGCGAAGTTCACCCTCGCCGTGCCGGCGTCGGTCGCGGCGGAGCAGGGCGTCAAGGACTTCGCCGATCTGGCCGAGCATGCCGATGAGTTCGAGCGCAAGATCTACGGCATCGAACCGGGCGCACCGGCCAATACCAATATCCAGAAGATGATCGACTCCGGCGATTTCAGCCTGAAGGACTGGGAGCTGGTCGAATCCGGCGAACAGGCCATGCTGGCGCAGGTCGAGCGTGCCAACAAGGCCGGTGAACCGATCGTCTTCCTCGCCTGGGCGCCGCATCCGATGAACGCGCGCTTCGACATCAGCTACCTGTCGGGCGGCGACGACTATTTCGGGGCCAATTTCGGTGGTGCCGAGGTCTACACGCTGGCGCGTACCGGCTGGCCGGAGCAGTGCCCGAACGCTGCAACCTTCCTGAAGCAGATCACCTTCACCGTCGACATGGAAAACGTCCTGATGGGCGAGATCCTCGGCGGCGAGGATCCTCAGGATGCCGCGGAAGCCTGGCTGAAGGAAAATCCTTCTGCCTACGAGCCGTGGCTGGCCGGTGTGACGACCTTTGACGGCAAGCCCGCCAAGGAAGCCGTCGACGCCGCACTCGGACTCTGAGGGCAACCAGTGCAGCCAAGACCGAATGTGCTGATCCTGATGGTGGATCAGCTGAACGGGACCTTGTTTCCGGATGGACCGGCGCAGTTCCTTCACGCGCCCCATCTGAAGTCCCTGGCGAAGCGCTCCGTGCGCTTCGCCAATTCCTATACGGCAAGCCCCCTCTGTGCGCCGGCGCGCGCGTCCTTCATGTCGGGGCAACTGCCGAGCCGGACGCGGGTCTATGACAATGCCGCAGAATTCGCCTCCGACATTCCGACCTACGCCCATCATCTGCGCCGCGCCGGCTACCAGACATCGCTGTCCGGCAAGATGCATTTCGTCGGTCCTGACCAGATGCACGGGTTCGAAGAGCGGCTGACCACCGACATCTATCCGGCCGATTTCGGCTGGACCCCGGACTATACGAAGCCGGGCGAGCGGATCGATTGGTGGTACCACAACCTGGGCTCCGTGACAGGCGCAGGCGTCGCCGAGATCTCAAACCAGATGGAATACGACGACGAGGTCGCCTACAACGCGACCCGCAAGCTCTACGATCTGTCGCGTGGCCAGGATGAGCGTCCCTGGTGCCTGACCGTCAGCTTCACCCATCCGCACGATCCCTATGTGGCCCGTCGCCGCTACTGGGACCTCTACGAAGATTGCGACCAGCTTGATCCCGCCGTTCCCGCAATTCCCTATGAGGAGCAGGACCCGCATTCGCAGCGCCTGATGGACGCCTGCGACCATAAGGCCTTCGAGATCACGGATGAAAACATCCGCCGGGCCCGCCGCGGCTACTTCGCCAGCATCTCCTACGTCGACGACAAGATCGGCGAGATCTTGGACGTCCTGGAGCGCACGCGCATGGCGGAGAACACCGCCATCGTCTTCGTGTCCGACCATGGCGACATGCTCGGCGACCGCGGTCTCTGGTTCAAGATGAACTTTCTGGAAGGCTCCGCCCGCGTGCCGCTGATGATTGCCGCCCCCGGCTGGAAGCCGGGCCTGGTGACGGAGCCGGTCTCCACGCTCGACGTCTGCCCCACGGTGTCGGCCATTGCCGGGATCGACATCAGCGTCCTGGCGCCATGGACGGACGGTGAGGATCTGACCGCCCTGGCAAAGGGGCAGCAGGCCCGCGAGCCGGTGCCGATGGAATATGCCGCCGAAGGATCCATCGCGCCGATGGTGGCCATCCGCGACCGCCGGTACAAGCTGACGCTCTGCGACCGGGACCCGCCTATCCTGGTGGATCTCGAGGCTGATCCCGACGAACTGGAGAACCTCGCGGGCGATCCGGCGCATGCCGAGGCGATGCAGAGACTATCGGCCCTGGCCGCCGAACGGTGGGATCTCGAGCGCTTCGATGCGGCGGTGCGCGAAAGTCAGGCCCGTCGGCACGTGGTCTATGAGGCGCTGCGCAACGGCGCCTATTATCCCTGGGACTATCAGCCGCTGCAGCGCGCCTCGGAACGCTACATGCGCAACCACATGGATCTCAATGTACTGGAGGAGAACCAGCGGTTTCCACGCGGCGAGTAGGATTGCCGGTCATCTCTTCTCACGCACGGAACAAAATTCCGTGAGTCTTCGTTTCCTTGGCAGGTTTAACGGAGGAAGTACCTATGACCTATGATCCGAATGATACGCGCACAGGTCCGCGCTCACCGAATGATCCTCGGCCGGAGGTCGTCAACCATGTTGACGCACGCAGCCGCGGTTCGTCCTGGATGCCCTGGGTGGCCGTCCTTGCAGTAGTCCTGATTGCGGCGTTCGTCTGGAGCAACATGGGCGGCGAGCCGGGAACTGATCCTGCCACGACCTCGGCAACTGACGCGCCCGCCGTGACCAACGACGCGCCGGCCCCGGTCGCACCTGCGGCACCTGCCGCCCCGGCTGCGCCAACCAACGATGCTGCTCCCGCGGCTCCGGCTGGCAACGGCGGCTAACTGCCCTCGCTGCAAGAAATAAACCGTCCGCTTTTGCGGGCGGTTTTTCTATGAGGCTCTGCTTATGAAGAGTATGGTATCGGTGGGAGCCTTGCTTGCGGGCGTGCCTGAGTTGCGCCATAGATAGGTGATTATCCATCCCCAGTAAGCCTGCGCCGAAAGCCCGCCATCAACAGATGAGCCAGCGGGTGAGGCAATGTCCGTGGCACCGCCAGGAGGGCATTCCTCGGTGCCCATGATGCCTGATTGTGTCGAAAGAGTAAGTGTTTGAAAGCGCTTGAGATGCTGAATGGCCTGGGGCCGACGTCGCCACTCGGCAGCCCATCCAGCTGGTCCGCGGGTCTGCGAACACTGGTTGCGACGGTTCTGCAGGCGCCGCTGCAGGTCATCCTTTTCTGGGGTCCGGACTATATCGCCCTCTACAACGATGCTTATGCGGCAACAATCGGCGACAAGCACCCGTCCGCTTTCGGCCAGCCGGCTTCCTTCCACTGGCGCGAACTGTGGCATGATCTGGAGCCGCTTCTGGCTCAGGTGCGCGAGACCGGAAACCCGGTCTTGATGAAGGACCGGCCTTTCTCCATCGAGCGCCAGGGCCTGCCGGAAAACGTCACCTTCGACATCTCCTTTTCGCCTGTGCCAGGCGAGGCGGGCGCTGTGGCCGGCGTTCTGTGCATCGTCAACGAGACCACCGAGCGCACCGCTTACGAGCAGCGGATCCGGGAAAGCGAGATCCGCTTTCGCAACATGGCCGACAGCGCGCCCGTGATGATGTGGGTGGTCGACGAGACCGGCTACTGCACCTACCTCAACTTGCGCTGGTACGCCTTCACCGGCCAGACCGCCGAACAGGCGGAAGGCTACGGCTGGCTGGAGGCGATGCATCCGGACGACAAGGAGCGCGCCAGCCGCGTGTTCCTTCAGGCGCTGGCCAGCAAGCAACCCTTCCGTCTCGAATATCGACTCCGCCGCGCCGATGGCGTCTACCGATGGGCGATCGATGCCGCGGAGCCGAGATTCACGCCGGACGGAGTCTTCGTCGGCTACATCGGCTCGGTCATCGACATCGACGACCGCTTCGAGATCGAACAGAAGCTGCGCCAGAGCGAGGCAAACCTCAGAGCGATCACGCACTCGATCGACCAGATGATCTGGGCTACCCGCCCCGACGGTTTCCACGATTTCTACAACGACCGCTGGTACGAATATACCGGCGTTCCCTGCGGTTCGACCGATGGTGCGGGCTGGAACGACATGTTCCATCCGGACGACCAGGAGCGTGCCTGGGCCATATGGCAGGAATCGCTGTCCAGCGGTAAGCCCTACCATATCGAGTACCGGCTGAAGCACCGCTCCGGCGAGTATCGCTGGGTGATCGGCCGCGCAAACGCCGTGCGGGGCCTGGATGGCGAAATTCTCCGCTGGTACGGTACCTGCACCGACATCCATGAGCTGAAGACCGCCGAGCTGCACCGCTCCGCCCTGGTTGCCTTCCAGGAAAAGGTGGCCGATCACGACGATCCGGTCGATGTGGCCTATGCCGCCTCCCAGATGCTGGGAGATGCCCTGAAGGTTGATCGTGTTGGCTACGGGACCATCGACATCGAGGCGGAGACCGTTCTGATCGACCGGGACTGGACCGCCGAGACCGTCGAAAGCCTCAAGGGCGTGCGGCACCTGCGCCACTACGGCAGTTTCGTCGACGACCTGAAACGCGGTGAAACGGTCGTCTTCGAGGATGCCGAACGCGATCCCCGCACCCGGGACAAGGCGGCCAACCTGGCGGCAATCTCCGCCCGTTCCATCGTCAACATCCCGATCCGCGAGCAGAGCGGGCTGGTGGCGCTGCTCTTCATCAACAGTGCAAAACCCCGGCACTGGACCGAGGAAGAACTGCGCTTCATTCGCGACGTCGCCGAACTGACCCGCCAGGCCGTGGAGCGGCGCCGCGCCGAGGCGGAACTGCGCCATCTGACGCAGACGCTGGAAGAGCAGGTCCTGCAGCGGACGGAAGAGCTGCGCCGCTCGGAAGAGCAGCTGCGCCAGAGCCAGAAGATGGAAGCGGTCGGCCAGCTGACCGGCGGCATCGCCCACGACTTCAACAACAATCTCGCTGTCATCATCGGCGGCCTGAGCCTCCTGCAGCGACGCCTCAAGCGCGGCGAGACCCACGACCTCGAACGCCTGATCGTCGGCGCCACGGAAGGTGCCCAGCGGGCGGCGACCTTGACCCAGCGGCTGCTTGCCTTCTCCCGCCAGCAGCCACTGTCTCCCGAGCCCGTCGACGGCAACCGCATGGTCGCCGGCATGAACGACCTTCTGGTGCGCTCGCTCGGCGAGCATATCCGCATCGAGACGGTGCTGGCCGCCGGGCTCTGGAAGACCAGGGCCGATGTCAGCCAGCTGGAGAACGCCATCCTCAACCTCGCCGTCAACGCCCGCGATGCCATGCCCGACGGCGGCCGCCTGACGATCGAGACGGCCAATGCCCATGTCGATGATGCCTATGCCGGCGAACACGACATCGGCGCCGGCCAATACGTGCTGATTGCGGTGACCGATACCGGCACCGGCATGACCCCGGACGTCATCGCGCGCGCCTTCGACCCCTTTTTCACCACCAAGGTGGTCGGTAAGGGGACAGGCCTTGGCCTCAGCCAGGTCTTCGGCTTCGTGCGGCAGACGGGCGGCCACATCAAGATCTATTCCGAGCCGGGGCAGGGAACGACCGTCAAGATCTATCTGCGCCGTTTCTATGGCGAGGACGCCCCGCCGACGATTGCCGTCGCCGAGCCCCAGGTGCCGCGCGGCACCGGCGAGCGGATCTTTGTCGTCGAGGACGATGATCGCGTCCGCTTCTTCACCGTCGAGACGCTGCGCGAACTCGGCTACAGCGTCACCTATGCCGCAAGTGGCCCGGAAGCGCTGTCGGTCTTCGAGGCCGGCCACCGCTTCGACCTCCTGTTCACCGACATCGTCATGCCGGAAATGAACGGCCGCAGGCTCGCCGACAAGGCGCTCGAACTGCAGCCCGGGCTGAAGGTCGTCTTTGCGACCGGCTACACCAGCAATGCCGTCGTCCACAACGGCATCGTCGATCCTGGCACCAACTTCCTGCAGAAGCCCTTCACCATCGACCAGGTGGCCCGCAAGCTGCGCGACGTTCTCGACGCCACCGCCTAATTCTTCGCGGCTATGAGGTTGCTGCACTCGCGCCTTCGTCCTGAGCCCCGGGAGCGGGCAGGCGGGTGGTCCCGACGCGGCTTCCGAAAGTTCGGGAGCCATGCTTGAGCAGCAAATGCTGAAATAATGAGCAGTAAAAGAAATGGTCAAAAATTAGCTTGACGACCGAAGGAAATTGGCCTCCACTGCACCAATCGAGAATTGGTGCGGGATTGGTGCAGCCGTGGAGACGACCGGACACGACAACGCAAACTACGCGCTGGATCGCCTCCGAGAACTGCTCGGCAAGGGGCAGATCGATGCGGACGGGAAGCTGCCGACCGAACGGGCGCTTTCGGAAATGCTCGGTACCGGACGGCGAGCCGTCCGCCGGGCGCTGGAAGTCCTGGAATCGGAAGGTCTGATCTGGCGCAAGCAGGGTGCCGGAACCTTCGTCGGCGAACGTCCCGATGGCCTGGGCGGTGATTTCGGTGCCATCGTCGCCGTGACCGATCCGATGGAGATCATGGAAGTCCGGCTTCGCATCGAACCCCAGCTTGCCCAGCTTGCCGCCCTGCGCGCCAAGCCGAAGGAGATCGAGCGGATGCGGGCGCTTGCGGCCAAGATCATCGACAGCGAGGACGCCGACACCCGGGAACTCTGGGACGGCGCGCTGCATCGGCAGATTGCCCAGAGCGCCGGCAACCAGCTGTTTCTCACCATCTTCGACGTCGTCAACCGCGTCCGCCAGGACGAGGCCTGGCAGGCACTGCGGGAGCGTGCGCGAGCGGCCGGCAACACGGTCAATATCTCGCTGGCCCAGCACATCGCCATCATCGACGCCATTGCCGAACGCGACCCGTCCCGGGCCGGTGAGGCCATGCGTCAGCACCTCCTGATGCTCCAGGAGCGTCTCATCCGGGCCACCTCGCTTGAGCATCCGGAGGATACCGGTCTCAGCCATGCATCCTGACTTCGGCTCATGCAGCCGGACCAAGCCGGAGAAAACCGGCCAAGAACAAGAATGTCCCCGAAAACAGCCAGAGGAAAGATCATGAGAAAACTGACCACACTGACAGCAGCACTGTTGGCAACTGCCATCGCCTTCCCGGCGGCATCCGCTGAACTTCGCATCGGCCTCCAGGACGATGCCGACGTTCTCGATCCCGCGCAGTCGAGAACCTTCGTCGGCCGCATCGTCTACACCGCCATGTGCGACAAGCTGGTCGACATCTCCCAGGAGATGAAGATCGTGCCGCAGCTGGCCACCGAATGGAACTGGTCGCAGGACGGCAAGGAACTGACCATGACACTGCGGGAGGGCGTCAAGTTTCACGACGATACGCCGTTCAACGCGGAGGCCGTGGTTGCCACCATCGAACGCAACATGACGCTGCCGGAATCCCGCCGCAAGAGCGAGCTTTCGTCCGTCGAGAAGGTTGAGGCCACCGGCGAGCACGAGGTGAAATTCACCCTGAAAAGCCCGGACGTGACCCTCCTGGCGCAGCTCTCCGACCGCGCCGGCATGATCGTTTCACCCAAGGCCGCAGAGGAACTCGGCGCAAACTTCGGCAGCCATCCGGTCTGCGCCGGCCCGTTCAAGTTCGTCGAGCGCATCCAGCAGGACCGCATCGTGCTGGAGAAGTTCCAGGACTACTGGAACGCGGATCAGGTCTTCCTCGACAAGGTGACCTACCTGCCGATCCCCGACACCACCGTTCGGCTTGCCAACCTGCGGTCCGGCGACCTGGATATTGCAGAGCGCATTTCTGCCTCGGACGCAGCAGCGGTGAAGGCCGACTCCAGCCTCACCTATGCGGACGTCATCGGCCCGGGCTACATGGCCATGTATGTCAACGTCGGAAACGGTGCGAGGGCGGAAAACCCGCTCGGCCAGGACAAGCGCCTGCGCCAGGCTTTCTCGCTGGCCATCGACCGGGAGGCCATCAACCAGATCGTCTTCGAAGGCACGGCGAAGGGCGGCAACCAGCCATTCCCGCCGACGAGCCCCTGGTTCAACCAGAACCTTCCCGTTCCTGCCCGCGACATCGCCAAGGCCAAGGAACTGATGAAGGAAGCCGGTCACGAGACCCTCGACGTCGAACTGCAGCACGCCAACAACACCACCCAGACCCAGATGATGCAGGTCATCCAGTCGATGGTGGCGGAGGCCGGCTTCAACGTCAGCCTGCGGGCGACGGAATTTGCAACGCTCCTCTCCGAACAGACGGCCGGCAACTACCAGCTGAGCCGCTCCGACTGGTCCGGCCGTATCGACCCTGATGGCAACATCCACCAGTTCATCACCTGCGAAGGCGGCATCAACGACGTGAAGTACTGCAATCCGGAAGTGGACCAGCTGCTGAACGACGCCCGTGCGTCCACGGATGATGCTGTCCGCAAGGAGAAGTATGATGCGGCAAGCGTCATTCTCGCCGACGACATGCCGATCATCTACCTCGGCCACCAGCCCTATGCCTACGCCATCGACAACGGCGTCACGGATTTTGCCCCGTCCCCGGACGGCATGATCCGCCTGGTCGGCGTCAAGAACGCCGACTGATGTCCTCTGGCCGCACGGATCCTCCGTGCGGCCGTCCCTGACGCGAGGGCCCTGCCATGCCTGTCTACATCGGAAAGCGGCTGCTGGTCGCGATACCGACACTCATCATCATCTCGATCTTCGTCTTCTCGCTGCAGAAGCTCCTGCCGGGAGACCCCGTGCTGGCCATGGCCGGCGAGGAGCGCGACCCTGCCACGCTCGAATTCCTGCGGGAGAAGTATCGGCTCAACGATCCAGTCATCATGCAGTATTTCTATTGGCTTGGCGGCGTGGTCACCGGCGACTTCGGCATTTCCCTGCGCACCAACCAGCCGGTGCTGGAGCTGATCGGCGACAAGCTGCCGGTCACCATCCAGCTTGCGGTGATGGCGATGATCTTCGCGCTGGTCATCGGCATCCCCATGGGCATCCTCGCCGCCGTCTGGAAGAACAGCTGGATCGATTACCTCGCCAACCTCGTGGCGCTGTCGGGCCTCTCCGTTCCCAACTTCTGGCTCGGCATCATGCTGATCCTGCTGGTCTCGGTAAATCTCGGCTGGCTGCCCGCATCGGGGTACGAGTCCATCTTCGTCGATCCCGTCCGTTCCATTCAGACGATGATCATGCCGGCCTTCGTGCTCGGCACGGCGCTGGCGGCGCAATTGATGCGCCACACGCGCTCCTCCATGCTCGGCATCCTGAGCGCCGACTATATCCGCACGGCACGGGCCAAGGGCCTGTCGCCCTGGGAGGTGATCATGAGCCACACCTTCCGCAACGCGCTGCTGCCGATCGTCACGATGATCGCCCTGCTCTTCGGCGAACTGCTCGCCGGTGCCGTGCTGACGGAGCAGATCTTCACCATCCCCGGCTTCGGCAAGCTGATCGTCGATGCCGTCTTCACCCGCGACTATGCGGTGGTCCAGGGCGTCGTCTTGTGCACCGCCGTCGGCTTCATCCTCATGAACCTTATCGCCGACGTGCTTTACGTCCTCCTGAACCCGAGACTGAGGGCAACGCTATGACAGTGGTTGAAACGATCAACGCTGCACCGGCGCGTCAGAAGAGCCGCGCCTGGCGCAAGATGCGGGCAAACCGCGGCGCCCTCGTCGGTCTCGGCATCATCCTTTTCTTCGCGATCCTGGCCGCTGCGGCACCGCTCCTGCCCATTCCCGATCCGGCGGCGACCGACTGGTCGGCGCTCCGCAAGGCCCCCTCGGCGGCACACTGGCTCGGCACCGACGACCTTGGCCGCGATATCCTCTCACGGATGATCTGGGGGGCGCAGGCCTCGCTGATGGCAGGCGTCTTCTCGGTCGCCATCGCCGTCTTCATCGGAGTCCCCTTCGGCCTCGTCGCTGGCTATTTCGGCGGCTGGGTGGATCAGGTGATCTCGCGGGTCACCGAAGCGCTGCTCGCCATGCCGTTCCTGATCACGGCGATCGCACTCGCAGCCTTCCTCGGACCGAGCCTGACGAACGCGATGATCGCCATCGGCCTGTCGGCCATGCCGATCTTCGTGCGGCTGACGCGAGGCCAGGTCCTGGCGGTCAAGACGGAAGATTACGTCGAGGGTGCGCGCTCGGTGGGTCTCGGCCACGTCGACATCATGCTGCGCTACATCCTGCCCAACGTCTTTGCGCCGATCATCGTGCAGGCGACGTTGACGATTGCGACCGCCATCATCGCCGAAGCCAGCCTTTCGTTTCTCGGGCTCGGCCAGCAGCCGCCGGCACCCAGCTGGGGATCGATGCTGAACGTCGCCAAGAACTTCCTGAGCCAGGCGCCATGGATGGCGATGTGGCCCGGCGTGGCGATCTTCCTCGTCGTCATCGGCTTCAATCTCCTCGGCGACGGCCTGCGCGATGCGCTGGATCCGCGCGAGGCATGACTTTTACAGGGACTGTGACACATGACTGACTTTACCACGCGGCCCGAGATCCTCGGTACCTTCGGTGTCTTCACCTCCACCCACTGGATCGCCTCGGCTGTCGGCATGAGCATCCTGGAAAAGGGTGGCAATGCCTTTGATGCAGCCGTTGCCGCAGGCTTCGTGCTGCAGGTCGTCGAGCCGCATCTCTGCGGTCCGGGCGGCGACATGCCGGCCGTCATCTACTCCAAGAAGAAGGACAAGGTCGAGGTCATCTGCGCCCAGGGTCCCGCCCCGGCGGGTGCCACCATCGAGCACTATACCGCCGAGGGACTGACGCTCATTCCCGGCGACGGCCTGCTCTCCACCGTCATCCCCGGCGCCTTCGACGGCTGGATGCTGATGCTGCGCGACTACGGCACGATGAGCGTCCGCGAGGTCCTTGAGCCGGCGATCTATTACGCCGAGCACGGCCATCCGGTCCTGGAACGTGTCTCCAACACCATCAAGGGCCTGGCACCTTTCTTCGAGAAGGAATGGCCGACCTCCTATGCCACCTGGCTGCCGGGAGGTGCTGCCCCCGAACCGCTCAGCAACTTCAGGAACCCGGTGCTGGCCGAGACCTGGAAGCGGATCATCGCCGAGGCAGAGGCAAAATCCGGACGCGAAGAGCAGGTGGAGGCAGCGCGTGACGCCTTCTACCGCGGCTTCGTCGCGGAAGCGATCGACACCTACCTGCAGGATGCGGAGGTCATGGATGCCAGCGGATCCCGGCACAAGGGCGTGCTGACCGCCGACGACATGGCCAACTGGCGCGCCACCATCGAAGCGCCGCAAACTTACGACTACCACGACTGGACGATCGCCAAGACGCCCGCCTGGGGCCAGGGGCCGGTGCTGCTGCAGTCTCTCGCGCTGCTCAAGGGCTTCGACATCGGCGCCATGGATCCGACCGGCCCGGACTTCGTGCATACCGTGGTGGAGGCGATGAAGCTCGCCTTCGCCGACCGCGAGGTCTACTACGGCGATCCGGAGTTCGCGCAGGTGCCGACGGAGTATCTTCTCTCCGACAATTACAACAACGACCGTCGCAAGCTGATCGGTGCCGAAGCTTCCCATGAGCTGCGGCCAGGAAAGGTGCCCGGCTACGACCATCAGCATGACCTGACGCTGGCCATGCTGAGCGAGATGAGCGGCACGGGCACCGTCTACGAACCGACCATGTCGCATCTCTCCGAAAAGCGCGGCGACACCGTGCATATCGACGTCATCGACCGCTGGGGCAACATGGTCTCGACCACCCCGTCCGGCGGATGGCTGCAGTCGTCGCCGATCGTGCCCGGTCTCGGCTTCGCGCTCAATTCGCGCGCCCAGATGTTCTGGCTGAAGCCCGGCCTGCCCACGTCCCTTGCACCCGGCAAGCGTCCGCGCACGACGCTGACGCCATCGCTGGCCCTGCACGAAGGCCGCCCGACGCTCGCCTTCGGCACGCCCGGCGGCGACCAGCAGGACCAGTGGCAGCTGCCCTTCTTCCTGCGCTACGTCCACCACAAGAGCAATCTGCAGGCGGCGATCGACATGCCGCTCTTCCACACCTCGCATTTCCCGGGCTCCTTCTATCCGCGCACGAGTTCCCCGGGCGAGATCATGGTCGAGAGCAACATCGGCACGGAGGTGCTCGACGAGCTTCGCCGCCGCGGCCACAAGGTGACCGTCGCCGATCCCTGGACGGTCGGGCGCCTGACGGCCGCTCGCCGAGACAAGGACGGCCTGCTGCGGGCAGCCGCCACCCCCCGCCTGATGCAGGCCTATGCGATAGGGAGATGACCTTGATGGCCGATGCACCGGTTCTTTCCGTTCAAAACCTGAAGACCTCCTTCCTGGTGGATGGCGCCTGGAAGAGCGTCGTTCGCGACGTTTCGTTCGACGTGATGCCGGGGGAAACCGTGGCGATCGTCGGCGAGAGCGGCTCCGGCAAGAGTGTCACCTCGCTGTCGATCATGCGGCTTCTGCATGCGGACTCCAGCCGGATCGACGGGAAGGTGCTGCTGAACGGCCGTGATCTTCTTTCGCTCACCGAAAAGGAGATGCGCGGCGTCCGCGGCAACGAGGTCTCGATGATCTTCCAGGAGCCGATGACGAGCCTCAATCCGATCTTCACGATCGGACGACAGATCTCCGAAGTCCTGACCCGTCACAAGGGGATGTCGAAGCAGGAGGCCCGGGCCGAGACGACGCGTCTCCTGGAAAAGGTGCGCATTCCCAACGGCAAGGCCCGCTTCGACGATTACCCGCACCAGTTCTCCGGCGGCATGCGACAGCGCGTGATGATCGCCATGGCGCTGGCATCGCGGCCGAAGTTGCTGATTGCCGACGAACCCACCACCGCGCTCGACGTCACCATCCAGGGCCAGATCCTCGACCTCATCAAGGTCCTGCAGGAGGAGGAGGGCATGTCGGTCCTCTTCATCACCCACGACATGGGCGTCGTGGCGGAGATCGCCGACCGGACGATCGTCATGTACCGGGGCGAACAGGTGGAGGCGGGAGCGACGGAAGACATCTTTCTGCGCGGCCGGCATCCCTACACCCGAGCCCTCCTCTCGGCGGTCCCGAAACTTGGCTCGATGGCCAACCGCAGGTGGCCGACACGATTTCCGATCGTCGATGCTACCACCGGCGAAGCGGTGGAGCCCGAAGAGGTGGCCGACACCGTCGGCAAGGGAAAGACGCCCATCCTGTCAGTCAAGAACCTCACCACCCGCTTTGCCGTCCGCTCAGGCCTCTTCGCCCGCCAGACCGGCTCCGTCCATGCGGTCGAAAACCTCTCCTTCGACCTCTTCCAGGGAGAGACGCTGTCGCTGGTCGGTGAATCCGGCTGCGGCAAGTCCACCACGGGACGCTCCATCATGCGGCTCGTCGAGCCGACAGACGGCGAGATCTATCTGGACGGCTACAACGTTCTGCAGCTCGACCAGATCGGCATGCGCAATATGCGCAAGAGCGTCCAGATGATCTTCCAGGACCCTTTTTCCAGCCTCAATCCCCGCATGACTGCGGGTGCCTCGATCGCCGAACCCTTCATCAAGCACAAGCTCGGAACCACCCGCGAAGCGCGGGAAAAGGCGGCCGACCTTCTCGAGCGGGTCGGCCTCTCGGCGTCCATGATGAACCGCTATCCGCACGAATTCTCCGGCGGCCAGCGTCAGCGCATCGCGATTGCCCGCGCGCTCTCGCTCGATCCGAAGGTCATCGTCGCTGACGAAAGCGTGTCGGCCCTCGACGTCTCGGTGAAGGCGCAGGTCTGCAACCTGCTTCTCGACCTGCAGCAGAGCCTCAACCTCGCCTTCCTGTTCATCAGCCACGACATGGCCGTTGTGGAGCGGATGAGCCACCGCGTGGCGGTCATGTATCTGGGGGAAATCGTCGAGATCGGTCCGCGCGCCGCCGTCTTCGAGAACCCGCAGCACGACTACACGAAGAAGCTTATCGCGGCCGTTCCCGTTCCCGATCCGGCGCGCCGGGGCATCCGCCGCGGCCTGGCCGACGACGAACTGAAGAGCCCCGTCCGCCCGTTCGGCTACGAGGTGCCCTCGCGGCGGTACCGCGAGGTTTCGGCAGGCCACCTGGTGCAGGTGGCCTGATCCAGCGCATCAGACAGTGCGCGCCCCGATGGGGCGCGTGTTTCCGTAATGTAGTGATCAGGCCGGCTTCTTGATCGTCGCGTAGACGATATTGCGGTTTTCCCCGAAGAAGATCTGCCGTTCGGCGCGCTCTCCTTCCAGACTTGCGTCGACGATGTTGAGCATGTCGGCGTGTGAGCGCAGCAGCAGGGTCCAGTTCATGATGGTTTCCATGTAACCGTCATCGGGCACTTCGGTGGAGAAATTGGCGAACAGGAAGATGCCGTTCGGCTTCAACATCGAAAGGCACTTCTGCGTCAGCCGGACGGCCACCTTGTCCGTCAGATAGTCGTAGAGGCCTGCCGCATAGATGAGGTCGAAGGTCCCGAGCGAATAGGCGTTCGTCAGCAATCCGCGCACGGAGCCGTCGACGGCGTCGACGGCGGTGCCCTGAAAGTCGCGCACAGTGGAGCCGACGCTCTGCGGGTCCTGGTCGAGTGCCACCCACCGCTGGATTTTGCCCTGATGCAGCGCCGCGGAGCGATCTGCCTCGCGCAGGTGTCCCGCCGCGACCGTGAGGATCTCTGTCCCCGTGCCCCGCTCGTCAGCCACGGAATCAACGTATCGGGTCAGCAGATCGCGGCGTTCGCGCACGGCGACGGCGGACGGAGCCTGCCTCGTGTAGCCATAAAGCGTCTTTCCAAGCGGCGTGGCGCGGGCGATCTCGTCGGCAGTGCTGGGATGGCCGTAGATGAAGTCGATCAGATGCGCATCGCCGGAATAGCCGCGAGGCTTTTCGAACGACCAGCGTGTGAAGGGGTCCTCATGGAAATAGGCGGCAACCGGATGGTTCTGCACCAGCGGGATCAAGTCTCGCCAGAGAGCACCGGTCTTTTCCCGCAGGTCATGCAGCGAGCTGATCAGCCGGCTGATGATCTGCGCCGGCGCGCGCTGCTCCTGAATCTGGCGGGCGGCAATGTTCAAGATCAGAGCAACCTCGGCCTCGGCCATCGAGCGATCGGCTTCAGCACTCCTTGCGTTGGCAGGCGACAAGACCTCGCGATTGACGGCAGCCGGGGTGATCAAGCTGTGGCCGTCCAGTGTAGCAATACGGTGCATGGGGTTAAGCCCTTTGGTTAAGGCAACATTAACGACACCGCAAACATGACCGATCGCAGGATATAAATCCTGTTCAATCGCCGGTTATGGTTAACGCTGTCGATGCAGTTACGGGGCCAAGGGGTTGGCAAAGCGTTAAGCCCTTTGGGCTATTTTTGCTCTTGCAGTTCGTTTGTCTGCTAGGGAATGCCTGTCGAGGAGGCGGTGCATTGATCGCATGGCGCACACACCCTCTTGGGCGGCACTGACGTTGACAACCCACAGCAGTGAAAGCGGTGGACCGTGCATGATGCACAAAGTGACAGACCCCATCGACGTCGATGCTCCGCGTGATCCGCGTGCGCAGCCGGCTGCCGTGCTTCAGGCGCTGTACCAGGAGCACTCGGAGGAGTCCCGCAAGCACACGACCCGACAGGGGCTGTGGATCGCGGTCCTGGTCTATCTGCTCTTTTCGATCAGCGACATCCTGCTGATCGCCGATGTCGCCCGCCACACGGTTGCGGCACGGTTCGCGATCTCGGCCATCATGCTGCTGGCATTGGAGTTGCAGATACGTCTCCGGCAAGACGCTGACGCCATCGATCGAACGGCGGCCTTGGCATTGATCCTGGCCTATGCAGGCTGGCTAACCACGGCGCTGATGACGTCCCAGACCGCCGTCATGTCCTACTACATGGTGTTCGGTGCCATCTTCATGATGAGCATCAACCTGTTCTTCAATTTCCCGTTCCGCCTGTCCTTGATGGCATCGACGGTGATTGTCCTCTTGTTCTTCGCCGCCTTGCTGTCGTTTCCGCAGGAAGAGCAGGTCTACAAGCTCACGTTCGGCATCTTCTGCCTCTCCTGCTTCATCTTCACCTCCTATGTGAACTGGAAGCTGAACCACGAGCGTTACAATGTCTTCCTCAATGCGCTGGTGGCAAAGGCCCGGCAGGAGGAGGCGGCTGAGCGGGGGGAAGCACTGCTGCGCTTGTCCAATACCGATCCCCTGACCGGGTTGGCCAACCGCCGCGCCATCGATGAGACACTGCGGTCGCTCTGGGCCGAGTGGCGGCAGAATGGCCAACCGTTCGCGGTTGTTCTGGTCGATGTCGACTTCTTCAAGAGATACAACGACTACTATGGCCATCTGGACGGTGACCGCTGCCTCGTGGTCGTTGCGGAGGCGCTGCGGGCACTCGGCGATCGCCATGGCGCCTCCCTTGGCCGCTACGGCGGCGAGGAATTCATATTCCTTGTCAATCTGGGCAATGAAGACGGGGTTGCCGCGTTTGCCGAAGCCATTCGTGGTGCTGTCGAAGACCTTTCGCTCCGCCACGAGCAGCGGCGGGACGGGACAGCGAAAGTGACGGTGAGCGTCGGTGCCGCCCTGACCAAGGACGTAGCCGCGCCGAAGGTGGAGAAGGTCATCCACCAGGCCGACAGGGCACTTTACAGCGCCAAGGCTGCTGGCCGAAATTGCGTCAAGCTCTTTGACCCCGATGATCCAAACAACAGCGATGACAGCGAGAACATCGCGGCCTTGCTGAAGATCGCGATCGCACAGGATCTGGTGTCGATGGTCTACCAGCCGGTACAGGACATTGTCACCGGCGAGACGGTTGCGGTGGAATCCCTGATGCGACTGCGCATGCTGGACGGCACTGCGATTGCGCCCTGTGCCTTCATTCCGGCCGCCGAGCGCACCGGTGCGATCGTGGAGCTTGGCCAATGGGCGATCCGCAGGGTCTGCGAGGATATCCTCGTCAAGGATCTGGCTCGCGTAGTGAGCGTCAATGTCTCGCCGATCCAGCTGCGCATGCCCGGCTTTGCGGCCGGCGTCGCGATGACTCTAAGCGAGTTCGGGATCTGCGGTGACCGCCTGGCGTTCGAGATCACCGAGGGCCAGGAGATGGAGATCCATTCCAGCCTGCTGCGCTGTATCAGCGACCTGAAGGCCCTCGGCATCAAGATCTGGCTGGACGACTTCGGCACCGGCTTTGCCGGCCTCTCGTGGCTGCGGCTGATCGACTTCGATTGCGTCAAGATCGACAAGTCGTTTCTTCACGACTGCGAGACATCCAAGGGCTCGGTCATGCTGGCCGACATCGTCAGGCTGGCACGAAACACGAAGGCAAAGATCCTGGTGGAAGGGATCGAAACCGTAGAGCATCTGGCTCTCGTGCGTCGACTGCAGGTCGATTTCGGACAGGGATACCATCTGGGGCGCCCCGCACCGGCCAGGACGATGCAATTGCCCGTTCCCAGATGGGGCAAGGCCATCAGCTAATCAAAGCACCAGCGGACGGACGCGGCTTGCAGGCTTACGGTGTCGCCGGTGTGGCCTTTGCCGCAGGCCGCCGCGTGCGGATCTGGATCTTCCGCGGGATTGTTGCGGGCAGGGGCGGTGCGTCGGAGAGCACCTCGTGCACGGCCTCCGTCAAGGTCGTGGCGACGAAATCCCCGCCTTCCAGCAGTTGCTTCGGCCGTTCGTCCTGAGGCTCTGACCAGAGTACCGCCCCGACCCGTACGCCCGGGTGGCGCCGCTTGAAACGGCGCACCAGGATCCGGGCGTATTTGCCCGAGTCCTCGTTGAGGAAACAGATGATGATCCCGTCCACGCCTTGCGGGACGATGTCCTTGCCGCGACGGTCGGCGACGTCGGAATGCCTGGCGGCCACCACATCGGCCCCCTGCACCTGAAGCACCTGGGCCAGCATGGCAGCGGAAGCGTCGTCGAGCGGCCCTCTGCCACCGACACACAGGATTGTCTTGCCGGTGCCGTCGGGCAGTTCCGCGTCACCGGCGGTTGCACCCGTGGCAGGCGCGAGAGGCGTCTCCTCCGTCGCCTTGCCCGCCTCGTGCCCCTCCTCATGTTCTTCTTCCTGGGCGATTTCCTCGAGGTTGGAGACCAGCGTCATCGCCGTCCCGAACACCCTCTCCATCTGCTCGGGTTTCAGGACGCCCCGTCGGCGGTCCTGTTCGGCCAGCAGAAGCGCCGGTATGGCAACCGTTCCGTAGTAGTCCTCGAGATAGTCCTTCTCGAGAATCTCCTCCGCATGATCGGTCGCCTCATCGGGGTCTCCGGCCAGAAGCCTTTGGTAGAGGCGTTCCTTCGGATCCAGCACCGGTTCGCTTCCAAACAGGACCTCCAGGAACTTGAACTGCGGAACATAGCGTCCCAGGACGGCAAGACACACCGTCAGGGGCGTCGACAGGATCAGGCCGACCGGCCCCCAGAGCCAGGCCCAGAAGATGGCGGCAACGATGATGGCGAGCGGCGAGAGCCCGGTTCGCGAGCCGTACAGCCACGGTTCGACGATGTTGTTGCTGGTCAGCTCCAGCACGAGGAAGATCGCACCCACCCATAGCACGAGGCTCCAGCCCGGATCGACGGCGAACGCCAGAAACAGCGGCAGCACGGTCGCGATGACGGGGCCGATGTAGGGGACGAACCGCAGGACGATGGCGAGCATTCCCCACAGCACCGCGTTCGGTATCCCGACGATCCACAGGCCAAGCGCAAGCGGGACGCCATACGCGCAGTTCACGACCAGCTGCATCAGGAGATAGCGGGCGACGCGGCTGCCGGCTTCCTGAAGGGCCTCCGTGGTGCGGTGAAGATCACCATAGCCGACGAGCCGGATGAAGCGGTCGCGAAGCTCCTCACGCTCCAGAAGCATGAAGACGACGACGACGATGATCAGGCCGAGCGACGCAATAGGCCCCAGCAGGGGCCCGATCAGGCTCGTCAGCGTGTCGATCGGACGGCTGGGCGCAAAGATCTCGACGAGCAGGGGCTCTCTTTTCGACGCTGCACTGCTTGCAGGCGCCGGCGCCTGATCGACACTGTCGAGTTCGCGTCCGACGCTCTCGACGACCAGCGTGAGACGCCGCATGATGCCGCTGTCGGCGCCGCTTTCCTGGAGGCTGCGGATCTTCCCGATGATGTTGCCCTGGTAGGCCGGAAGGTTCTGCGCGACTTCGGCAACCTGCGACGCCACGACGAGACCGAAGAGGATCAGCACCGCAAAGGCGAGCACGACGGTGGTGACCACCGCCAGGATGCGGGGAAGGCCAAGCTTGCGAAGGCGCGACGAAATCGGAGCCAATGCGAAGGTCAGAAGAACGGCGATCGCAAGCGGCAGCAGCACGTCCTTGGCAAAGTAGAGGATGGCGATGATCGCCAGCACGCTGGCAAAGGCGGGCATGTGGGACGGGGAGGATGGCGAAACCGAATAGGGAGGCCGCGGGCCCCCGGTGACATCTTGCAATTCAGCCTCCGTTGCCCGGTCGTCTTCGACGCCAATAAGTCCGGTTTCCTGTCTCAAGCAGGTAGGGCGCCGCCGGGGCTTTGCAATGAGACGAGGCCACGCTCCGACAAACCACGGCACCCCGCAAAAGCGGACGAGATGACGATGCCGGTGCGCAATCCGCACGACTGAGCCTCGAAGGGCGAGGGCGGCCACACGACGCTTCTGACGGAACCGCAAGACACACTCCTCCCTTGGTGATCCTCGGAATTTTTGCAGTTCGGACGGGGCGCTGAAAGCTGCCTCGTAAGTTAAGTTTTATGTGGCACCTCTCAGCGCCCCGTTCGGCGGTTGTTGCCCGCGACTTCGGT
>JOKI01000027.1 GCA_000722615.1 Pseudorhizobium pelagicum
TGGCGAAGGCAAGCATGACGAGGGAAACGTGGCGATGCCAGCCATGCCATGACCGGGTTTCATTGTGATCGAGTTCGAGCTCGTTCTTGGCAGTCTCGAAGCCGTCTTCGATTGCCCAGCGATGGCCTTCAACGGAAACGAGCGTCTGGATGTCCGTCCCGGCCGGGCACCGGGTCGTGAAGAACGCAAGATCACCGTCGCTGATATTGCGCCGAATGAGGAGGCCACGCGTCCAAAACCCCGATTTTCGTCTCGTCATATTCGTCTGCTTCGAGATCGGCCAGTTCGCAGTAGGCCGATATCAAACCTTGTGCCTTTGGTACCGTCACCGGCAGAAAGACGTTGCCACGCACCTGCATCGAGATCGCGCGCGATCTCTTGAGCCGTAACGGCCACCGCAGGTTTGCCCGACCAGGAGCCGAAATGATGGTCACACCAGGGGTCCAACCGGGGGCATACTCACACGCCGCGCGATCCTTTCTACAGATTTGGAAGCTCCGCTTCCCGAGGTCAATCGCAAGGATATAAGAGCCGCCCATGGAAACGGAGCGCAAGAAGCGGGGGCAGTCGGTCCCGCTTCCCCTGCGGATCACTATGTTGAAGCTCCTGCGGCTGCTCTCGTTCCGCCTCTGCGCGTCGAAAATCCCCGAAAATTCGACCTGCGGCCGGCGCTGATTTCTCCGATGCTCTTCATCTTCTCAGGATGCACCCTGCTCGTTTCACGCCGCCCCGGCGCAACGACAGGCAAATGAACGCACAGAGCTGGCGCTGTCGAGCTTCGTATACCGAAGTTTGGCACCGGTAGCGATCTTGCAAGATTTCTCGAACCGTGTCGCACGGCTGAGAAGGCTCTGACGGCGGTGATCCAGGAAGCCCATATCCAAGGTATGTCGAGCTGCGCGGTCGATGATCTGCTCAAAGGCCATGAGCATGAGCGGCATCTGCAAATCCAACGTTTCCCTGCCTTGCGGAGTGATCGACGACAAGGTGAACCCTTCCTCTCCCTGCTGAACGGAGGTTTGAGCCTTTTACTCGTGAGGCCGGTATCAATTGCTGTACAAGTTCGCCCTCGTTTTTCCCAGAGCGTGCCGCGATGTCGGCGAGTGATAAATCTCCGGTGGCCGCCATTGAAGCCTGCCGCCTTGAGCTTCTGCACCAAGGCTTCCTGATTGGTGCCCACTAAGGGCGCAACCTGCGACAGCGGGTTCCTCAGCACAGCATTGTGAATGTTAACTAAGGAGGCCCGCCAGTCCGTCCTCCCGTCGGCTGGGAAACCGGCAAAACATAGTACAGTGAGGCTGCAACTGAGACCAGTAACGCAATGGCCATTGGTGTCCGACGGAAATAGTTAGTGAATGCGCGCCAGTTTTTCCAAAGATGCAAAACGAACGGCAGGATGAGCACCATGCTCAGCCACTCGTGCATGCTGTGGAAGTAACTCTGCCCCAAGTGGAAGAAGAGGAAGATCCCGGAGAGGTCCGTATTCTTCGCATCCTCCATGGCGCACAGGAATGGCCAGAAACTTTGCCAGCGAGCTAACGTTGTTCTCGGTGCTGAGAAGCACCGGGTCGGTGGTTCGAACTGGCTCAGGGCAGAGGAGGGGGAGATTGCGCGGACGCGAGAGGCTCGGATCTCATCAAGGCGAAGAAGGTGGTCGTGACTTTCCTCTGGCCACGCAACGAGCGACTTGAACAATGATATCACATAAGCTATGTTGATATCATTGTTAGTGGTTAAAATGGGGTCGTGAAAATGCCGGCAGTTACCATTCGAAACCTCTCTGACGAAACCCACCGCGCGTTGCGTGTGAGAGCAGCCCATCATGGCCGAAGCACGGAGGCGGAGATCCGCGACATCCTCGAGGCCGCTGTTCGCCCGTCTCAACGCGTAAAGCTCGGCTCATTGCTCGCGTCGATCGGTCGTGAGGCCGAACTTTCCAACAGTGACGTTGAAGCTCTGCAGGAGCGCGATAAGACGCAAGCCGAACCAGTGACTTTTGAATGATCTTGATTGACACCAACGTGATATCAGAGCCGTGGAAGCCGGCTCCTGATGCAGCGGTTGTGACTTGGCTGGATGCCCAAGCTATTGAGACCCTCTTTATCTCTGCAATATCGGTTGCGGAACTTCGGTATGGCATTGCGTCCATGCCGACCGGGCGGCGTCAAACCATCCTCCACAACCGTCTTGAGGATGAGGTGCTGCCACATTTTTTTGAGCGCATTTTGCCCTTCACCCTAAGCACCTCCCGGTTTTACTCCGAACTGATGGCGGACGCGCGAGCATCCGGTAAAGCGATCGCCAAGGCTGATGGGTTCATTGCAGCCACAGCTGCAGAGATGGGTCTGGTGGTGGCAACGAGAGACACAAGCCCATTCGCGGCGGCTGGATTAAAAGCAATAAATCCGTGGAATGGTCAGAACTTCAACTAAGGCGCCGTCGGTTCGAATCCGATCACATCAGGATACTTGTCAATTGTTCCTTCGAGTGGCATCGAATTTCTCCTTCGTAAGCGGATCCACGGTCTGAGCCCATAGCGATTACCGGCCCGGTCCGCTCGACGTCCGATAGGTGCTCAGCATTATTCGCCGCTCGCACTAGTTCCGAAACCAGTGTGCTCACGGCCCTCAATGCGTCGTCCCTTCACGTCTGGCTAGGTAGTGTTTATTCAGGATTTCCACTGCGTCATTTGCTTCCCCAATGAGCAGCATGGTCAAAGGCTCGTCGTTGAGCGTGGCGACCTCCCCGTTGAGGATCTCGTAGACCTCCCATGTTCCCAAGCCATCCTCACGCATGCCGTAGGGGAAGTGAAATCTCGGTTTCATGCCAAGTCCATCCGACCTTGGATGCTGTCGCAATGCTTTATCTCGCCCTCGCTAATCTGGCGCCAGTCTTTCCACATCATCCGATCCGGCCGATCTCGCGGCACTTCTCCTCAGCAGCTTTGTTCGCTTCGCCGATGTTGAAATGTTTCCTGGGAAATTCGAAAAGCGGCCGCGGAACACAAATGAGGCTGTGTGATTGAGTTGGTCCAGCGATATCGCCGGCCGCTCTTTCGCCGCTTCAGGTTCAGTCATCATTCTAACTCCGGTATCTCGTCTGCTGAAACAGTACCACGGGCGGGCGATACTCCCCAAGCCCAGGATCGGCCTCGCGTCTGCATGTGACGACTCGGGCGCGGTGGTATGGCCGGGGAACGTAGCGAAGAGGATCAGTCTGGGATCGGCATCGCGACACCTCGGCCGATCGACTGCAGGTATCGTGCGATCTCTAGACGGAGATGATCTCGATCCGCGTACTCGCGCTCTATCCGCTCTAGCTCTAGCTTCGCCGCCCGACGGGCCTTTGGCGGGAGGTTGATATCGCCTTTGACATAATGGGCGTCCCCGATGGCGCAAATATCGCATCCTGCTGCCATCAGTGCGCAAATCCGGGATCTGCTCCTCTCTCCAATCGGTAGAATTCCACCAGGATCTCCGGATGCGGAACAGATGCAGCTACCCTGCATCCATCCCACACCCGCGGTAAGCGGAAAACTAGCTATGCTGTTGCTTCCATCGCCTGACGAAGATGTTCGTCGATCTTGTCGAGAAATCCGGTGGTGGTCAGCCACTGCTGGCTAGGGCCGATGAGCAGGGCAAGGTCCTTCGTCATCTGGCCTGCCTCCACCGTGTCGATGCAGACCTTTTCCAGGGTGCTGGCGAAGCGGGCGAGCTCGGCGTTGTCGTCGAGCTTGGCGCGGTGTGCGAGCCCGCGGGTCCAGGCGAAGATGGACGCGATGGAGTTGGTCGAGGTGGCTTCGCCCTTCTGGTGCTGCCGGTAATGACGGGTCACGGTGCCGTGGGCGGCTTCTGCCTCAACGGTGCGACCGTCGGGGGTCATGAGCACCGAGGTCATCAGGCCGAGGGAGCCGAAGCCCTGGGCAACGATATCCGACTGCACGTCGCCGTCGTAGTTCTTGCACGCCCAGACATAGCCGCCGGACCACTTGAGGGCGGCTGCCACCATGTCGTCGATCAGGCGGTGCTCGTACCAGATCTTGGCATCCTTGAAGCGGTCGGCGAACTCCTCCTCGTAGACAGTCTGGAAGATGTCCTTGAAGCGACCGTCGTAAACCTTGAGGATCGTGTTTTTGGTCGAGAGATAGACCGGGACCTTGCGCTGCAGACCGTAATTGAGAGAGGCCCGGGCAAAATCTGTGATGGAATCGTCGAGATTGTACATGCCCATGGCGACCCCGGCGGACGGAGCGTCGTACACCTCCCGCTCGATCACCTGGCCATCGTCACCGACGAATTTCATGGAAAGTTTGCCCTTGCCGGGAAACCTGAAGTCCGTGGCGCGGTACTGGTCTCCGAAGGCGTGGCGGCCGACGATGATCGGTTGGGTCCAGCCAGGCACGAGGCGCGGCACGTTCTTGGCGATGATCGGCTCGCGGAAGATGACGCCGCCCAGGATGTTGCGGATCGTGCCGTTCGGGCTCTTCCACATCTGCTTCAGGCCGAATTCCTCGACGCGCTGCTCGTCGGGCGTGATCGTCGCGCACTTGATGCCGACGCCATGCTTCTTGATGGCGTGCGCGGCATCGACCGTCACCTGGTCGTTCGTCGCATCGCGGTTCTCGACGGACAGATCGTAGTATTCGATGTCCAGATCGAGGTAGGGCAGGATCAGCTTGTCCTTGATGAACTGCCAGATGATGCGGGTCATCTCGTCGCCGTCGAGATCGACGACCGGATTGGCTACCTTGATCTTTTGCATGGATTCCTCTTCGAATACGGGCAGGGATGGCTATCCCCGGATTGGACATGGATCGGCTGCGCTATAGCATCCACGGCCCGGAACGCAAAGCCATACGCAGGATCCGAGTGGCATTTAACCGCGCCCCCGACGTCTGATCCGGCCGTTCCATTTGGATATTGCCAATCCGGCGCGCTCGGATAATCTGCCGCCACACGCAACCCGATCGGACCTCCACCATGCGGAACGTCATCCTCGCCGCTGCCCTCAGCCTTGTCGCCGGCCTTGCATCGGCCGCGGAACCCGTCGATCCGGTGCGCGAGGTGATGGACATCACGGTAAGCAACTGGGGCAGTGCCGAGAGCGAGTGGCGTTACATCTTCGACGCGGAGCCGCTGCAGCGCCTGTTCAGCCAGCGCTTCCGGGCCGCCTATGTCGAAGCCTCCAAGAAGCCTGCCTATGAGACCGATGACGGCGGTCCCGGCGATCCCTTCGGCTATGATGTCGTTACCGCCTCCCAGGATGGTTGCCCGCTGGAGGATGTCGCGATCGACGCCGCAGGCGGCGAGGAAAACGGCGTCACGACCGTCAAGGTGCGCTTCAAGCTCTGGCGCTGCCTCGACCAGGCGGAACTGAAGGACAGCACGGACGAGGTGCATTTCGACGTGGTGGCGGAAAATGGCGGTTATGTCATCGACGACATCCACCGGGTCTCTCCGGACAACCGCGATTCCGTCGTGGAGGAGATGAAGCAACTCGCTCTCGGAACCGATTGAGCGACCCACGGGGCCGCCTGATCTCGGGTTATTTTCCGCAATACCCTTGCCTTTGCGAGGGATCGCCTGTATGCGCACCACCATTCCACACGTAAGGCATGGGATGTTCCGGGAGAAATCCGGACTGTTCCGCCGGTGGCATTCTCGAAGAGGGTGCTGTTCGCCTTGCGGAGGTTCAACCGGAAAAGGAGAAAAAGGCATGTCACTGCCTGATTTTAGCATGCGCCAGCTTCTGGAAGCCGGCGTTCACTTCGGTCACCAGACCCACCGCTGGAACCCGAAGATGAAGCCCTACATCTTCGGCGATCGCAGCAACATCCACATCATCGATCTGGCACAGACCGTGCCGATGCTGTCGCGCGCCCTGCAGGCCATCTCGGACACCGTTGCCCGTGGCGGCCGCGTTCTGTTCGTCGGCACCAAACGCCAGGCATCCGAACTGATCGCCGATTCGGCGAAGCGTTCGGCCCAGTACTACGTCAACTCCCGCTGGCTCGGCGGCATGATGACCAACTGGAAGACCATCTCGAACTCGATCCAGCGCCTGCGCAAGCTCGATGAGATCCTCGCGTCTGACGCATCGGGCTTCACCAAGAAGGAACGCCTCAACCTGGAGCGTGAACGCGAGAAGCTTGACAAGGCTCTCGGCGGTATCCGCGACATGGGCGGCACTCCGGACCTGATGTTCATCATCGACACGAACAAGGAAAAGATTGCTATCGACGAAGCCAAGCGCCTGGGCATCCCGGTCGTCGCCATCATCGATTCCAATTGCGATCCGGACCTCATCGACTACCCGATCCCGGGCAACGACGACGCCTCGCGCGCCATCGCTCTGTACTGCGACCTGATTGCTCGCGCTGCCATCGACGGCATCGCACGCCAGCAGGGCGCATCCGGGCGTGATCTCGGCGCGTCTTCCGAAGCTCTGGTCGAACCGGCGCTCGAAGGCGAAGCCGTGGCTGAAGCCGAAGCCGTGGCCGAGCCTCAGGCACAGGCCTGATCCTTTCGAGGGGCGGCGTCCGCGCCGCCTCTCGTCCTCCGGGTCGAGGCAAGCCTCCCCGCGAAGGGTCTTCATTACCCTGTCATATTTCCGGGTACATTCGTCCCCAACGCTGCCTTCGCCGATGATCTTCCGGCCGAGGCGATCTTGAAAACAAGAGGCACATAATGACCGAAATCACAGCCGCAATGGTGAAGGAACTGCGCGAGAAGTCTGGCGCAGGCATGATGGACTGCAAGAAGGCGCTTGCCGAAAACAATGGCGACATGGAAGCTGCGATCGACTGGCTGCGCGCCAAGGGCATCGCCAAGGCCGACAAGAAGTCCGGCCGCACCGCAGCCGAAGGTCTGATCGGCATCGCCAGCACCGGCACGACGGCTGTCGTCGTCGAGGTCAACTCGGAAACCGATTTCGTGGCCCGCAACGATGCCTTCCAGGACCTGGTCCGCGGCATCGCCCAGGTTGCCCTGTCCACCGACGGTTCGGTCGATGCGCTCAGCGCGGCGACCTACCCGGCATCGGGCAAGTCCGTCACGGACACCATCAAGGACTCCATCGCGACCATCGGCGAAAACATGAGCCTGCGTCGTTCGGCACTGCTGTCCGTCGATGATGGTGTCGTTGCCACCTACGTCCACAATGCCGTTGCCGACAACCTCGGCAAGCTTGGCGTTCTCGTCGCCCTGAAGTCGACCGGCAACAAGGACGCGCTGGCTGTCATCGGCCGCCAGGTCGCCATGCACATCGCAGCGACTGCGCCGCTCGCCATCCGGGCCGACGAAGTCGACGCGGCCGTCGCCGAGCGCGAGCGCAACGTCTTCATCGAGCAGTCGCGCGAATCGGGCAAGCCGGAGAACATCATCGAGAAGATGGTCGAAGGCCGCATGCGCAAGTTCTTCGAGGAAGTCGCTCTGCTGTCGCAGGCCTTCGTCATCAACCCGGACCTCACTGTCGGCGCGGCCGTCAAGGAAGCCGAGAAGGAAGTCGGCGCACCGATCGAAGTCACCGGCATGGTCCGTCTTCTGCTCGGCGAAGGCGTCGAAAAGGAAGAATCCGACTTCGCGGCCGAAGTGGCTGCCGCCGCCAAAGGCTGACCCGGCGCAACTATCCCGGTAAAACGACAAGGGCACCGCGTGACAACGCGGTGCCCTTCGTGTATCGGCAAGCCGGTTCATTGTCAGGAGTACCCATGTCCCCCAAGCCCATCTACAAGCGTGTTCTCCTCAAGGCCTCTGGTGAAGCTCTGATGGGCAGCCAGGGCTTCGGGATCGATGTCGCCGTGGTGGATCGTATTGCCTCCGACATATCGGAAGCCCGTGCCATGGGCGTCGAGGTCGGCGTCGTGGTCGGCGGCGGCAATATCTTCCGCGGCGTGGCCGTCGCCTCCAAGGGGGGCGACCGCGTGACCGGCGATCACATGGGAATGCTGGCGACCGTCATCAACGCGCTGGCGCTCGCCACCTCGCTGCGCAAGCTCGACATCGACACCGTCGTCCTGTCGGCGATCGCCATGCCGGAGATCTGCGAAAGCTTCACCCAGCTGCGCACCCTGCACCATCTGGAGCAGGGCAGGGTGGTGATCTTCGCCGGCGGCACCGGAAACCCCTTCTTCACGACGGATTCTGCCGCCGCCCTGCGTGCCGCCGAAATCGGCGCAGAAGCCATCTTCAAGGGCACCCAGGTCGACGGCATCTATTCGGCCGATCCGAAGAAGGTCCCGACGGCAACCCGCTTCGAGCAGCTGACGCATGGCGAAGTGCTCGACAAGGGCCTTGCGGTGATGGACGTCGCAGCCGTTGCGCTGGCGCGAGAGAACTCCATCCCGATCATTGTATTCTCGATTCACGAAAAGGGCGGTTTCGCCCAGATATTGAACGGTGGCGGTCGCAAGACCATCGTCTCCGACAACTGAAGCGGGTTAAGGAACCTGAGATAAGACTGGAGTGGACGGATGAGCGGATCTATCGATCTCAACGACATCAAGCGCCGGATGGACGGCGCCATCAATGCCTTCAAGAGCGACCTCAATTCGCTGCGCACGGGGCGTGCTTCGCCCAGCATTCTCGATCCGGTCACGGTGGAGGCCTACGGTTCGCGCGTGCCGCTGAACCAGGTCGCCAACATCACGGTGCCGGAGCCTCGCATGCTCGGCGTGTCCATCTGGGACAAGTCCATGGTGAACGCTGTCGATCGCGCCATCCGCGAATCCAACCTGGGTCTGAACCCGATCATGGACGGCCAGAACCTGCGCATTCCGCTGCCGGAGCTCAACGAGGAGCGTCGCAAGTCGCTGGTGAAGGTCGCGCACGACTACGCCGAGAAGGCGAAGGTCGCGATTCGTCACGTTCGCCGCGACGGCATGGATGATCTGAAGAAGTCGGAAAAGGATGGCGTCATCGGCCAGGACGAGAGCCGCTCGCTCTCCGACAGGGTTCAGAAGATGACGGACGAGACAATTTCTGAAGTCGACCGCTTGCTTGGCGAGAAAGAAAAAGAAATCATGCAGGTGTAGGTTTAACCTGCGCCGGCGCTCCTTACGCCCGACAATCGGAATTGCGATGGCTAGTCTCGATCTTTCAGTCATTCCTGAGCATGTTGCCATCATCATGGATGGCAACGGCCGTTGGGCAAAGCAGCGCGGTCTTCCGCGCACGATCGGCCACAACAAGGGCGTGGAGGCGGTCCGCGAGACGGTGAAGGCTGCCGGCGAAGCGGGCGTCAAGTTCCTGACGCTGTTTGCCTTCTCCTCGGAAAACTGGAGCCGGCCCGAAAGCGAGATCGAAGCGCTGCTCGGCCTGTTGCGACGGTTCATTCGCCGCGATCTCGCCGATCTGCATCGGGAGAACGTGCGCATCCGCATCATCGGCGAGCGCGACAATCTGCGAGGCGACATCCTGCCCCTGCTGCTCGAAGCCGAGGAAACGACCCGCAACAACACGGCGATGACGCTGGTGATTGCCTTCAACTACGGCTCCCGCAACGAGATCGCCCGCGCCGTGGCCAAGATCGCCGCAGATGTCGCCGCGGGTTTCATCGCCCCCGATGCCGTCGATGCCGAGATGATCAGCCGCCGTCTGGATACGGCCGACATTCCGGATCCGGACCTGATCATCCGCACCAGCGGCGAGGAGCGGCTGTCCAACTTCCTGCTCTGGCAGGCCGCCTATTCCGAACTGGTCTTCCTGCCCTGCTACTGGCCGGACTTCGACCGCCAGCAGTTCGAAGAGGCGCTGCGGATCTTCGCGTCACGCGACCGGCGCTTCGGCGGGCTGTCGCCCGCCACCACCGCGGTGGTTGGATGATGAGCCTGGAGCTCAAGCGCCGCATCATCTCCGCTCTCATCATGGCCGCCGTCGTGCTTGCCGCGACCTGGGCAGGTGGCATGCCGTTCCAGATCCTGGCGGCTGCCATCAGCCTCCTCGTCTATTTCGAGTGGTCGACGATCGCGCGGCTGACCGAGCGCAATTTCACCGGCAATCTCGTCGCCTGGGTCGCCCTGATTCTGCTGGCAGCCAACATCGCCTTCGGCGATCCGGCCATGAGCATGCCGCTGCTGAGCGGATTCGTGATCACGGTGGTACTGATCGTGATGATCGGGGGCGGGACCTGGTGGCTGCCCGGCGGGCTGCTCTATGCCGGTCTGAGCGGCGTCTCGCTGGCGGCGATCCGTGACGGCGGCGCGGCCGGTCTGGCGGCGATCCTGTTTATCTTCGCGGTCGTCTGGGCAACCGACATTCTCGCCTATTTCATCGGTCGGGCCCTGAGGGGCCCGAAGCTTGCACCACGCATCTCGCCCGGCAAGACCTGGTCGGGCGCGATTGGCGGCGCGGTCTCGGCCGTAATCGCGGGCTCGCTTTTGACATTTGCCTTCTTCGGTCGCCTGTCGGTCTGGATCGTGGCCCTGTCGCTGATTCTCTCCGTGGCGAGCCAGATCGGGGACCTCTTCGAGTCCTTCATGAAGCGGCGATTCGGCGTCAAGGACTCCAGCCAGATGATTCCCGGCCACGGCGGGGTCATGGACCGGGTCGATGGCCTTGTTTTTGCCGGATCCGTCATCTTCCTGCTGGCGCTTGTGTCGGGTCCCCTGAGGGGCCATGTTGATGTGTCGGTGGCCGAATTCCTGTTCGGTCAGTAACGGCAGCCGGCTCTGCCGGAACAAGAATGACTGAACGGAAGCTGCAATGGCGATCATCGGACTGCTCACGGGCTATATCATCCCCTTCATCATCGTCCTGTCGGTGCTGGTCTTCGTTCACGAGATGGGTCACTACCTGATCGGCCGCTGGTGCGGCGTTCGGGTCACGGCCTTCTCGGTCGGTTTCGGCCCGGAACTGGTCGGTTTCACCGATGGCCACGGCACTCGCTGGAAGCTGTCTGCCATTCCCTTGGGCGGTTATGTCAAATTCTTCGGTGACGACGACGTCGCAAGCACGCCCGATTCGGCCAGTCTTGCCGGCCTCAGTGAGGCAGAGCGCAGCCAGACGCTGGCCGGCGCCAAGCTCTGGAAGCGCGCCGCAACCGTCGCCGCGGGCCCGATCGCCAACTTCCTGCTGGCGATCGCCATCTTCGCCGTGCTGTTTTCGACCTACGGCAAGATGATCTCCGATCCGGTTGTCGCGGAAGTGCGCGCCGAAAGCGCTGCTGCCGCCGCCGGCGTCGAGCCGGGCGACCTGCTCGTGGCGCTCGACGGCCAGGAGATCGTCACCTTCGACGATGTCCGTCGCTATGTCGCCGTCCGCCCGGAGACGCAGATCATCGTCACCGTCGAACGGAACGGCCGGCAGATCGACCTGCCGATGACGCCGATGCGCACGGAGATCACCGATCAGTTCGGCAACAAGATCGAGCTCGGCCAGATCGGCATCGTCACCAATGCCGAAAGGGGCAATTTCCGCCAGCAGACCTTCTCGCCGCTTGCCGCGGTGGGCGAGGGCGTGCGCGAAACCGGCCACATCATCACCGGCACCTTCAACTATCTCGGCAATATCTTCACCGGCAGGATGAGTGCCGACCAGATCGGCGGTCCGATCCGCATCGCCGAGACGACGGGCCAGATGGCAAGCCTCGGCTTTGCCGCGGTGCTCAACTTCGCCGCCGTCATCTCCGTCTCGCTCGGGCTGATGAACCTGTTTCCCATCCCCGTGCTCGACGGTGGCCACCTGCTCATGTACGCTCTTGAAGCGGTCCGGGGACGGCCGCTGAGCCCGCGTGTGCAGGAGGTCGTTTTCCGCTTCGGGCTTGCCATGATTCTGACGCTGATGGTGTTTGCGACCTGGAACGACACCTTCGGCCGCTGGATGGGCTGATTTTGATTAAAACTGTTTGTTTACCGTCTTTTGAACTCTGCGTGGCATGGCAGCCACGCCTTCGTGTGAAGTAAACAGAATTTAACGCCATGCCTTGCTTGTAAGGCAAAAGAAGGTAAAACGACACACGTGTGGCCGGAGTCGGGCTCCACCCGCTGCGGGACAACGGAAAAAGGTAAGAATTGAAAATGAAGGCTGGTTCGAAGTTTTTGAACGCAGTGTCGGCGTTTGCGCTGTCTGCTAGTGTTGTTGCATCCGGCGCCGGGGTATCGGTGCTTGCTTCGGCATCCGTCGCAGAAGCGGCCGTCATCCGCAGCGTTCAGGTTCGCGGAGCCGAGCGGGCCGGCGAAGAGGCTGTTCGCGCCAATCTCACCATTCAACCAGGTGTCAGCTTTACCAACGTCGATATCGACGAGTCGGTGAAGCGGCTGTATTCGACGGGTTATTTCTCCGACGTCCGCATCGCGGTTTCCGGCAGCACGCTCGTCGTTAGCGTCAGTGAAAATCAGCTCGTCAACCAGGTCGTCTTCAACGGCAACCGCAAGATCAAGGACGACAAGCTGGCTGCCGTCGTGCAGACCCAGCCGCTTGGCCCCTACAACCAGGAACTGGTCAACTCCGACATCGAGCGCCTGAAGGAAGCCTATTCCGCAATCGGCCGCAGCGACATCGAAGTCACGACCCAGGTCGTTCCGGTCGGTCAGGGCCGCGTCAACCTTGCCTTCGTTGTCAACGAAGGCGATCGCACCAAGATTTCGACCATCAATTTCGTCGGCAACCAGGCCTATGGCGACGGACGTCTCCAGTCGGTGATCCTGACGAAGGAATCGGGTCCGCTGTCGTTCCTGACCCGCAAGGATGTCTACAACCAGGACAAGATGCGCGCCGACGAGGATGCGCTTCGCCAGTTCTACTACAACCACGGCTATCCGGATTTCCGCATCATTTCGTCCGACGCTGTGCTTGATGAGGCGTCGAACCAGTACACGATCACCTTTACGGTCGAAGAAGGCCCGCGCTACCAGTTCGGCGAGATCGTCGTCGAATCGACGGTCGATGGCGTGAACTCGGAAGATCTTCAGGGTCTGGTGCGGACCCGCGCCGGCGACACCTATGATGCAGCCGATGTCCAGAAGTCGATGGAAGCCATTTCGCAGCGCGTCGCTTCCGCCGGCTATCCGTTTGCCCGGGTAACCCCGCGCGGCAATCGCGACTTCAACAACCAGACGGTCGGCGTCTCCTATCTCGTCGACCAGGGTGAGCGCGCCTACGTCGAGCGGATCGACATCCGCGGCAATACCCGCACGCGCGACTATGTCATCCGTCGCGAGTTCGATTTCAGCGAAGGCGACGCCTTCAACCAGCAGATGGTCACGCGGGCAAAGCGCCGGCTTGAGGCTCTCGGCTACTTCACCACCGTCAACATCTCGACGGCTCCCGGCTCTGCATCCGACCGCGTCGTGGTCGTCGTGGATGTCGTGGACCAGCCGACCGGCTCCTTCGGTATCGGCGCCGGCTATTCGGCGGGCGGCGATGGCCTGATCCTCGAAGCGTCGATCGAAGAGAAGAACTTCCTCGGCCGCGGCCAGTTCATCCGCGTTGCCGTCGGTGGCGGTCTTGATGATGCGCGCAGCTACTCGCTGTCGTTCACCGAGCCCTACTTCCTCGGCTACCGCCTGGCGGCCGGCTTCGATCTCTTCAAGAGCCAGACCTCGTCGGAAGACTATTACGACTACGACGAGCAGGGCGTGACGCTGCGTGTCACGGCGCCGATCACCGAAGATCTGGCGACGACGTTCCGCTACACCTACAAGGAAATCGAATACACTGGCGACGGTGCCTGGGACGTAGGCACCAATCTGTCGGAACCATACCGGGATCTGATCCGCCAGGGCGATTTCGTTCAGTCCTCCGTTTCCCAGACGCTGACCTACAACACGCTCGACAGCACGACGCTGGCGCGCGAAGGCATCTATGCGACGGTGACCCACGAGTATGCCGGCCTCGGCGGCGACTCGGAGTTCTACAAGATCTACGGTCGCGCCCGCTACTACCACCTCCTGTCCGACGAAGCCGACATCATCGGCTCGGTGGCCGTGGGCGCTGGACATGTTATGGGCACCGGCGACTCGCTCAACGTCTTCGATCAGTTCATGGTCGGCGGCCGTCAGGTTCGCGGCTTCGAGAACAACGGCATCGGTCCGCGCATGGCCAATGGCGACGCGCTCGGCGGCACCACCTATTTCACGGCTTCGGCTGAGGTGACGGCCCCGATGCCGGCCTTCCCTGAGGACTTCGGTCTTCGTGCCGCGCTCTTCGCGGATGCTGGCACCCTCTACGGTAACGACGTTGCCAACAGTGCAGGCGCCGTCGGTACCGACATGTCCTGGCGCGCGTCGGTAGGTGCAGGCATCCAGTGGGCATCGCCGTTCGGGACGATCCGCGTCGACTACGCAATGCCGGTCGTCAAGGAAGACTTCGACGAGGAGCAGCAGTTCCGGTTCAGCATGGCGAACCAGTTCTGATCTCCGCCGACCAGAACTGCGGTCAAAATCTGTTCTGGAGCTGATCGACCTGATGGAATCCAACGACTTTTTTCCGCCCCACGATGGGATAGGCCTGCGTGAGCTGGCCTCCCATCTCGGGGCTGAACTTCTTGATGATACGGCGGGCAACCGCCGTATCCGCTCGGTCGCGCCCGTCGCAAGGGCAGGCGAGGGCGATATCTGCTATATCCTGTCGCGCAAGGCGCGCGGCGACCTGGAAAGCTGCAGCGCGTCTGCCATTCTTTGCGACGAAGCGCTCCGCCCGATCATTCCCGATCACATACCGGTTCTCCTGACGCCGAAGCCCCACGCCGCATTCGCGGTGGCAGGTGGCCTTCTCCACCCGATTGCCCTGCGTCCTCCGCGGATCCTGTCCGATGCTGCCGGCATTCACCCGGCGGCTTTCGTCGATCCGACCGCGCGTCTCGAGGACGGCGTCGAGATCGAGCCCATGGCTGTCATCGGTGCCCGTGCCGAAATCGGCGCCGGAACGCGCGTTGGCGCAGGCGCCGTCATTGGTGCCGACGTCAAGATTGGTCGCAACTGCACGGTCGCGGCTGGCGCGAGCATTATTGCGGCCCTCATCGGCAACAACGTCATCGTCCACAACGGCGTGCGCATCGGTCAGGACGGGTTCGGCTACGCGCCGGGACCCCGGGGCATGATCAAGATCGTCCAGGTCGGACGGGTCATCATCCAGGATGACGTCGAGATCGGCGCCAACACGACGATCGACCGCGGCACTATGGACGATACGGTCATCGGCGAAGGCACGAAGATCGACAATCTGGTTCAGATCGCCCACAACGTTCGCATCGGCCGCCATTGCGGCATCGTCAGCGGTGTCGGTATCGCCGGTTCGACCACCATCGGCAACGGCGTTATGATTGGCGGCGCCTCCGGCGTCAACGGTCACATCACCATCGGTGACGGCGTGCAGATTGCGGCGATGAGCGGCGTCATGGCCGACGTCCCCGCAGGCGCGCGCTACGGTGGCGTGCCGGCAAGGCCGCTCAAGGATTTCCTGCGCGATGTTGCCGAGTCGATGACGCGGTCGGACGAGCGGGCGAAGCGTAGAGGAGACAGGAATGAGTGAAGAATCCGGCGCGACGCTCGGAACCGCCGATATTCTCGAGGTCATGAAACTGCTGCCGCATCGGTATCCGTTTCTGCTTGTGGACCGGATCATCGAGATCGATGGCGACGATTCGGCCATCGGCATCAAGAACGTCACGGCGAACGAGCCCCATTTCACGGGCCATTTCCCGGACCAGCCGATCATGCCGGGCGTCCTTCTCGTTGAAGGCATGGCGCAGACGGCCGGCGCCATCTGCGCGCGCAAGGAAGGCGAGGGTGGCAATCTGGTCTACTTCATGACCATCGACAACGCCCGCTTCCGGCGTCCCGTGGTGCCCGGCGATCGCGTCGAGTTTCACGTCAAGAAGCAGAAGCAGCGCGGCAATATCTGGAAGTTCCACTGCGACGCGATCGTCGATGGCACCCTCGTTGCCGAGGCAGACATCGGCGCCATGATCCGCCGCAAGGAGGGAGCATGAGCACGGTCGCCGCCACCGCCCGCATCCATCCGATGGCGGTGATCGAGGACGGCGCCGTGATCGGCGAGAACGTGTCCGTCGGGCCGTTCTGCACCATCGGCGCCCATGTCGTGCTGAAGGATGATGTGCAGGTGATCTCCCATGCCGTTGTCACCGGCAGGACCGAGATCGGTCGCGGCAGCAAGATCTTTCCGATGGCCGTGATCGGCGGCACCTCCCAGAGCCTCCACGAGGCCGGCGAGGACTCGACGCTGACGGTGGGTGAAGGCTGCACCATGCGCGAGGGTGTGACCATCAACACCGGCACGGTCGGCGGCGGCGGCAAGACCGTGGTCGGCAACAACTGCCTGCTCCTGGCCAATTCGCACGTTGCCCATGACTGCATTCTCGGCGACGGCATCATCATGTCCAACAATGTCATGCTGGCCGGCCACGTCCGGGTCGACGACCGCGCCATCCTGGGCGGCGGCTGCGCCGTGCACCAGTTCGGCCGCATCGGCCGTCACGCCTTCATCGGCGGGTTGTCTGCGGTCAGCTATGACGTCATTCCCTATGGCATGCTGAACGGCAATCCGGGCGTGCTCGCCGGCCTCAATGTCGTCGGCATGAGCCGTTCGGGCATCGAGCGGGCGACGATCCACATCGTGCGCCGCGCCTTCAAGCAGATCTTCGAGGGCGAAGGCAATATCCGCAGCAATGCCGCCGCCATTCGCGACGACTATGCCGATTGCAAGGAAGTGATGGAAATCCTCGATTTCATCGCCGCCGACAGCGATCGTGCTCTCTCTTCGCCCCACCGCGGCAAAGCCTGACGCATGGCAGCCCCCACGCGGCCCGAGAGACACGGGCGGCTTGCCATTGTCGCCGGCTGGGGACATCTGCCGCTCTACCTTGCCGAAGCCGCGCGGGCAGCCGGGGAAGACCCGGTCGTCATCGCTCTGGCCAACGAGGCGAACCAGACTTTTTCCGGATACGACATGGTCACCGCGAATGTCGGCGATCTCGCCGGCATCGAGCGCTTCATGCGCCAGAAGGGTGTCGACCGCGTGGTGATGTCGGGCGCCGTGAGGCGTCGCCCCGACTGGCGTGAGATCCGCCCCACCTTCAGAACGCTCGTCAAGGTGCCGGCCGTCGCGCGCACCCTGCTGTCGGGGGGCGACGACGCCCTGCTGCAGATGGTGATCCGGCTCTTCGAAGGCATGGGATGCCGTGTCATCGGCGCCCACGAGATTGCTCCCGGGCTTCTGGCCCGAACCGGCGTCCTGACCACCGCGACACCCTCCGCCGATGACCTGCGTGACGTCGAGGAGGCCATCAAGGCCGCCCTGGCGCTCGGTGAACTCGATGTCGGCCAGGGTGCGGTAAGTGTCGGAGGACGCGTGGTCGCGCTGGAAGGCGCGGAGGGAACCGACCGGATGCTCGAGCGCGTTGCCCTGCTGCGCGACGAGGGACGGATCTCGCGGCGGCGCAGGGGCGTTCTTGTCAAGCTCTGCAAGCCGCAGCAGGATGTCCGCGCCGACCTGCCGGCCATCGGCATGTCCACGGTCACCAATGCCGCCAGGGCCGGTCTGGCCGGCATTGCCGTCGAAGCCGGTCGTGCGCTGGTGCTCGACGAACAGGCGGTGATCGCCGCTGCCGAGGATGCGGGACTGTTCGTCTGCGGCATCGATACGAAGCTTCCGAGAGGAGGGCTGGAATGACCGATACTGTTCTCAAGGTCGCCGTGGTCGCGGGGGAAGTCTCCGGCGACCTGTTGGGGGGCGATCTCGTCGCCGCGCTGAAGGCTGCCCATGGCGGTCCGGTCGCACTGACGGGCGTTGGCGGCGATGCCCTGCAGGCCGAAGGCCTTCGCTCCCTGTTTGATTTCTCCGAGCTCTCGATCATGGGGCTGACCCAAGTCCTGCAGCGCCTGCCGCAACTGATGCGCCGCATCCGCCAGACCGCGGATGCCATCATCGCCGCGCGACCGGATGTGCTCGTCATCATCGACAGCCCCGACTTCACACATCGGGTGGCCAAGCGGGTGAGGGCGGCCCTGCCGGATCTGCCGATCGTCGATTATGTCTGCCCGAGCGTCTGGGCCTGGAAGGAATACCGGGCCAGGGCCATGGTGCCCTACATCGACCACGTCCTGGCCGTGCTGCCGTTCGAGCCTGCGGCCATGGAGCGTCTGGGCGGACCGCCGACGACCTTCGTCGGCCACCGGCTCACGAGCGACCCGAAACTCGCCAGGGTGCGCGCGATCCGCTCGGAGCAAGCGGTAAAGCACGCCGGCGACCAGAAGACCATCATGCTGCTCCCCGGCTCGCGGTCCGCCGAGATCCGGCAGCTGTTGCCGATCTTCGGCGCGGCGGCCGCGGAATTTGTCAACCGCAATGGCCCGACGCGGTTCGTGCTGCCGACGGTCCCGCGCCAGGAGGCGCTCGTGCGCACCATTGCGGCTTCCCTGCCGGTCTCTCCGGAGATCAGCGTGGCGGCGGCGGGCAAATGGACCGCCTTCTCCGAGGCCGATGCTGCGATTGCCGCCTCCGGCACGGTGATCCTGGAACTGGCGCTGGCGGGCGTCCCCGTCGTCTCCGCCTACAGGGCCGACTGGCTGATCACCATGATGTCGAAGCGCATCAAGATCTGGTCTGCCGCCCTGCCGAACCTGATTGCCGACTATCCGCTGATCCCGGAGTACATCAACGAAATGGTGCGCCCCGGCAGCCTGTGCCGCTGGGCCGAGCGGCTGTCGTCCGACACGCCGCAGCGCCGCGCGATGATCGACGGCTTCGACCTCACCTGGCAGCGGCTGCAGACCGCGGTACCGCCCGGCGAGGCGGCGGCCGGCATCGTTCTCTCCATTATGGACAAAAAAAGGCCCGGTTGATCACCGGGCCTTTTTCTTGGCAGTTGGCTCGTCGCTTAGCGCTTCGAAACCGGAAGGTAGTCGCGCTGGGCTTCACCCGTGTAGAGCTGGCGCGGACGACCGATGCGCTGCTGCGGATCTTCGATCATCTCTGCCCACTGGGCGATCCAGCCGACGGTCCGGGCGAGCGCGAAGAGCACCGTGAACATGGTGGTCGGGAAGCCCATCGCCTTCAGCGTGATGCCCGAGTAGAAGTCGATGTTCGGGTAGAGCTTCTTCTCGATGAAGTACTCGTCGGTCAGCGCGATGCGCTCTAGCTCCATGGCGACCTGCAGCAGCGGATCGTCCTTGTGGCCGAGCTCGTTCAGAACCTCATGCGTGGTCTTCTGCATGATCTTGGCGCGCGGATCGTAGTTCTTGTAGACCCGGTGGCCGAAGCCCATCAGACGGAACGGATCGTTCTTGTCCTTGGCGCGGGCGATGTATTCCGGGATGCGGTCGACGCTGCCGATTTCCGACAGCATGTTGAGCGCGGCTTCGTTGGCGCCGCCGTGGGCAGGGCCCCAGAGGCAGGCGATGCCGGCCGCGATGCAGGCGAACGGATTGGCGCCGGACGAACCGGCAAGACGGACCGTCGAGGTGGAGGCGTTCTGCTCGTGGTCGGCGTGCAGGATGAAGATCCGGTCCATGGCACGCGCCAGAACCGGGTTCACCTTGTACTCTTCACATGGCACGGCAAAGCACATGCGCAGGAAGTTCGACGCATAGTCGAGATCGTTCTGCGGATACACGAACGGCTGGCCGATGTGGTACTTATAGGCCATGGCGGCGATCGTCGGCATCTTGGCGATCATGCGCAGCGAAGCGACCATGCGCTGGTGCGGATCGGTGATGTCGGTGGAGTCGTGGTAGAAGGCCGACAGGGCGCCGACGCAACCGCACATCACGGCCATCGGGTGGGCGTCGCGGCGGAAGCCGGTGAAGAAGCGGCTCATCTGCTCATGCACCATGGTGTGGTGCGTCACGCGATGGTCGAAGTCCTTCTTCTGTGCTGCCGTCGGCAGTTCGCCGTAGAGAAGCAGGTAGCAGGTTTCCAGGAAGTCGCCGTGTTCGGCCAGCTGCTCGATCGGGTAGCCGCGGTGCAGAAGGATGCCTTCATCGCCATCGATGAAGGTGATCTTCGATTCGCAGGAGGCCGTCGACGTGAAGCCGGGGTCGTAGGTGAAAGCTCCGGTCTGCTTGTAAAGACTGCCGATGTCGACAACGTCCGGCCCCAGCGTGCCCGACTTGACGGTGAGATCGACTTGCTTGTCACCCAACACCAGATTTGCGCTTCTATCCGTCATGTGATCCTCCAACCTGTTGGCGGCGTGGCGTCCCAAAACGCCACAAGAAATAAGCGTATCGTGTAGCTATATGATCCGGCGCCTGCTGCCAAGCACTGCTGATGTCTAATTGTGCACTGCCGAAATCACTTCTGCCTCCCATGCTGGAATGGGGTTAAGAAACAGTCATTATGCGGTCCGCCAGAGTGCTTCGGGCAGCCCGACACATGCGCGGGTTGCATTTTTTCGCTGGCGGTTGCATGCTTCGAAGCTGTCGCCGGGACGGGCCGCCGATGCCGCAGGAAAGCGTGCTTCTCGAGAACTGGGAGGCGGACGAGGCGCCCTCGCTCCGCGAGGCAAACGGCTTGCTTCCGGTTCCTCAGGCACCCGCCACGGACCTGGCGGATACGCAGCTGGATGGCGTCGACCGATGGGCAGCCACTCGCAAGCGCTGGCGTGTGGATCTCGCCCGCGACCGGTTCGTCCTGCGCCTCACAGCCATGGTCGAGGAGGAGAGAGCCCATGGGCACATGTTCCTCTTCTGCCCGGTGCTGATCGGCATCGGCGCGATGGGCTGGTTCTCCTCTCCCGTCGATCCGCCCGCCGTCGCCATCCTGGCGTGCCTCGGGGTGTTCACGCTCGTCGTCATCATCGCCAGGGCGCGATCGGGTATCCTCCCGCTCGTCCCGCTGACGCTGGCACTGCTTCTGGCGGGGGCCGGGCTGGCGCAGGTGGAGACCTGGCGCCGGTCGACCCTGCTTCTCGACTCGCCCGTGACGACCCTGGTGACGGGCGAGGTAGAACGGCGGGAGGCCGCAGGACCGCGACGGTGGCGCTACATCATCCGGCTCGCCGCCACGGCGGACCCGGTGATCCGCCGCCCGCCCGAGCAGGTCGTGCTGCTGGCGCGCTCCCGGCATGTCCCGTTCGAGGCAGGAGAATGGATCAGCGGTCGGGCGCGCCTGTCGCCGCCCTCAGGTCCGGCGCTGCCGGGCCTCAACGATTTCGCCTTCAGCGCCTATTTCGACGGCATCGGCGCCGTCGGCTTCTTCTATGGCGCACCCGTCCGGTCCGCGGAGCCGCAGCTTCCTGCAGGCGCATCGGCAGGCGGGCTGGAGCGGCGCATCTTTGCCCTTCGCGGCGCGATCGCCGAGCGCATCCGGGCGATCGTGCCGGGAGATGCCGGCGCCTTCGCGGCCGCCATTGTCACCGATGAGAGACGCGCGATCTCGCAGGAGACGACGGAGGCGCTGCGTATCTCCGGCCTTGCCCATATCGTCGCCATCTCCGGCCTCAACATGGCGCTCGCCGCCGGCATCTTCTTCGTCGGGTTGCGGACGGTCCTGGGCTGGTTTACCGGCTTCGCGCAGGCCTGGCCGGTCAAGAAGATCGCGGCTTTCGGCGCGCTGCTGATGGCGACCGCCTATTACCTGATCTCGGGTTTCGCCATCTCGGCGGAACGCGCCTATCTGATGATGTCGGTGATGCTGATCGCCGTCTTCTTCGACCGGATGGCGATCAGCCTGCGCAATGTCGCCATCTCCGCGCTGGTGATCCTCGCCATGTCGCCCTCGGAGATCCTGGGGCCGAGTTTCCAGATGTCCTTTGCCGCAACGGTCGCGCTGGTTGCCGGCTATGCGGTCTGGAGCCGGCGGGCAGCCGACGCCGAGGCGACGTTCTTTCCGCCGCTCAAGGGGCATTGGGCCGCCGCCACGACCGGCTGGCATTTCATGGCCGGCATTTTCGTCACCTCCCTGATCGGCGGACTGTCCACGGCCATCTACTCCATGGAGCACTTCCACCGCCTGGCGGGCTACGGCCTGGCGGCAAACCTCGCCGTGATGCCGATCATCTCCTTCATCGTGATGCCGGCCGGTCTCGTCGGCATGCTGCTGATGCCCTTCGGGCTGGACGCTCCCTTCCTGACGCTGATGGGCCACGGTCTTGCCGCGGTGATTGCCGTGGCAAACCACGTGGCCGCCTGGGGCGGCGACGTCCCCGTCGGCCGCCAGCACCCCTGGTTCCTGGCAATCGCATCGGCCGGTTTCCTGCTGCTGGCGCTGCTGCGCACGCGTTTGCGGCTCCTTGGCCTGCCGCTTCTGGTGCTGGCCTTCCTGCTGAGCTGGCACGAGCAGCGAAAGCCCCCGGCCGATCTTCTGGTGGCGGAGGACGGTGCCCTCGTGGCGCTTCTCGGGCCGGTAATCGCCACCAACCGTGCCCGCCCGCCGGACTTCATCTTCGATCAATGGCAGCGGGCGCTGCGGCTGGAACAGCCGCTTGCGCCGAAGGTGTCACCATCCGGAGATATCGCGGCGATTTTGGTCAGTGACCCTCCCGACCGGCTGCCCCTGGATCCGGATCAGCTGGCACAGGTCCGCACAGCGATGCGCGAGATGGCCCGGGCGGCGGACGAGAAGAGGGGGATCTTCCACTGCCTGCCGAAAGCCTGGTGTCTGGCCGTGACGACCGAGGGAGCTTTGGTTGCGGTCATGGACGACGGCCGGCTCACCGGCATCGGCTGCGACGTGGCAGCCGTGGTCGTCGCGCCCCGCGCCCGCTTCGACGAATGCCGCTCCGGGGCCTTCCTGATCAGCGGCAGGACACTGCGAAAGACAGGTGCTCTGGAGATCCGCCTGAACGGAAGCCGTGAGCCGGGCCGCTGGCACGCAACCGCGGCGATGAGCGGCAGCGACCGTCCCTGGAACCGCCATCGCCACTACGATTGGCGCAGCGACAGCTTCGACGCAACGGTGCCGGAATCGGTCTCGGCGCTGCTCAGTGGTAGCGGCGGATGAGGCCGACGAGCTTGCCCTGAACCTTGACGCGGTCCGCCGGCAGGATGCGGGTTTCGTAAGCCGGGTTGGCGGCTTCCAGCGCGATCGAGGCGCCGCGACGGCGAAAGCGCTTCAGCGTGGCTTCCTCGTCGTCCACCAGGGCCACGACGATGTCGCCGGGTCCGGCCGTCTGGCCGTTGCGGATGATGACCGTGTCGCCGTCGAGGATGCCGGCCTCGATCATCGAATCGCCCTTCACCTCCAGCGCGTAATGTTCGCCCGGTCCCAGCATCTCGATCGGAACGGAAATATCGTGGGTATTGTTCTGGATGGCCGAGATCGGCACGCCGGCGGCGATGCGCCCCATCACCGGAACGGTCGCACTGCCGCTCTCGTCGTTGGCGGCGCGCGCCGCAGGGGCGGGTGCCGGCTTCGTCTTGCCGAGGCTGCCCTCGATGACGCTCGGCGAGAAGCCGCGACGCGGTTGCAGGCTGCTGCTGTAGGCTTCCGGCAGCTTGATCACCTCCAGCGCCCGGGCCCGGTTGGGCAGGCGGCGGATGAAGCCGCGCTCCTCGAGCGCCGTGATCAGCCGGTGGATGCCGGATTTCGAGGCCAGGTCCAGCGCATCCTTCATCTCGTCGAAGGAGGGCGGTACGCCCGATTCCTTCATCCGTTCGTGAATGAAGAGAAGCAGTTCCTGCTGTTTGCGCGTGAGCATCGTGGCCCCTTCGGTGTGAAACAAATACGGAACAGACTGTATCTGTTCCACATGTGTTCCGCAAGGGTCAAAATTTCCGCCGAATTGCGCAGACGCCCCTTCCGGAAGACGGCATAGCACGCTCTCATGAGGTCCGTATCCTGAGAGGAACATTGATGAACATCCGCAGCATCGATCACCTGGTCCTGCCCGTTTCCGGGCTGCCGCAGGCGCGCGCAGCGCTCCAGCGCCTGGGCTTCACGGTCGCCCCGGATGCCCGCCATCCGTTCGGGACCGAAAACGCCTGCGTGTTCCTGGAGGACGGCGCCTATCTGGAGCCGCTCGCCGTCGCCGACCGCGCGACCTACGACCGGTCGTCCGACACCGGCAATGTCTTCACCGCCCGCGACCGGCAGGTGCGCCGCATCTTGCCCGATGTCGGATTGTCCGCCGTCGTGCTGGCAACCGCTGATGCCGTCGCGGAAGATGCCGGCTATCGTTCGGAGGGCGTATCTGCCGGAGAGATCCTGGAGTTTTCCCGCAAGCTCGCGCTTCCCGAGGGTGGAGAGGTTACCGCGAGCTTTCGACTGGCCTTTGCCGCCGATGAGCGTTCGCCGGCTTTCTTCCTGTTCTCCTGCCAGCGGATCAACGCGCTCCCCCGGGATATCGGCGCCCTGGCGCGCCATGCCAACAGCGTCTCGGGCCTGCGGGAAATCGTGCTGGCTGCGGCTCGACCGGCGGAAGAGTGTCACCTCCTGGAGACGGTGCTGGCGGCGCAGGGTGTGCACCCGGGCGATTCCATCGTGTTCCAAACCCGCAACGGCATTCTGCGGGTCATCGAGGACCAGACGCCGCCCGGCGCTTCCTCGTCCAACCGGGGCGCGATACCCGGCCTGCGCGGGCATTCGGTGGTCTTTGCCGTCGCCGATCTCGCCGTGACAGAGGCGGTCCTTGCTGCTAATGACGTGCCGTTCCTGCGCCGGGACAACCGTCTGATCGTGGCGGAGGCCACCGGGCAGAAAGTGGTATTTGCCTTCGAGGAGTGATGCGATGGACGTGAGCCCGAATTCTGAGGTCTATGCGGGCGAGGGCGCCGGCCGTGTGCTCTTCTCGCAGACGGCACGCTTTTCCCTGATTGCCGGCCCCTGCCAGATGGAGAGCCGCGACCATGCCTTCATGGTCGCCGGCGTGCTCAAGGAACTCTGCGGCAAGCTCGGCATCGGGCTGGTCTACAAGTCGTCCTACGACAAGGCGAACCGCACCTCCATCTCCGGCAAGCGCGGCATCGGCCTGGAGAAGGCGATGGAAGTCTTCGCCGACCTGAAGACGGAGTTCGGCTTCCCGGTTCTCACCGACATCCACACCGAGGAACAGTGCGCGCTGGTGGCGCCGACGGTCGACATCCTGCAGATCCCCGCCTTCCTCTGCCGCCAGACCGATCTCCTGATCGCCGCCGCAAAGACGGGCCGCGTCATCAACGTCAAGAAGGGCCAGTTTCTCGCCCCCTGGGACATGAAGAACGTGCAGTCGAAGTTCCTGGCCAGCGGCAATCCGAACGTGCTTCTTTGCGAGCGCGGCGCGTCCTTCGGCTACAACACGCTGGTCTCCGACATGCGCTCGCTGCCGACTATGGCGGCCATGGGCTCGCCGGTCATCTTCGATGCGACTCACTCGGTGCAGCAGCCGGGCGGCCAGGGCGGCTCGACCGGCGGCCAGCGTGAGTTCGTCGAGACGCTGGCGCGGGCGGCCGTCGCCGTCGGCGTCGCCGGCCTCTTCATCGAGACCCACGAAGATCCCGACAATGCCCCCTCGGACGGGCCGAACATGGTGCATCTGAAGGATATGCCGCGGCTGCTGGAAAAGCTGCTCGCCTTCGACGCCGTCAGCAAATCCGCCTGATCGCGGATTGGCGCCGAGATTGTAATTTGCCTGTCATCGATTAAGAGACATTGTCGATGACCGATGGGCCTTAGCTTACCTCAGGGAGAGATCATGACTGCCATTACCGACATCGTCGCACGCGAAATCCTCGACAGCCGCGGCAACCCGACCATTGAAGTCGATGTGTTTCTGGAAGACGGCAGCATGGGCCGCGCCGCGGTTCCCTCTGGCGCCTCGACCGGTGCCCACGAGGCGGTCGAACTGCGTGACGGCGGCAAGCGCTACCACGGCAAGGGCGTCGAGAAGGCGGTGGAAGCCGTCAACACCGAGATCTTCGATGCCATCGGCGGCTTCGATGCCGAGAGCCAGATCCATATCGACCAGACGATGATCGCGCTCGATGGCACCGCCAACAAGTCGCGCCTCGGCGCCAATGCGATCCTCGGCGTATCGCTCGCCGTCGCCAAGGCTGCCGCCGATTCGTCCGGCCTGCCGTTCTACCGCTATGTCGGCGGCGCGAGCGCCCATCTCCTGCCGGTGCCGATGATGAACATCATCAACGGCGGTGCCCATGCCGACAACCCGATCGACTTCCAGGAATTCATGATCATGCCGGTCGGCGCGGAAAACATCCGTGAAGCCGTGCGCATGGGTTCGGAAGTCTTCCATATCCTGAAGAAGGAACTGGCGGCGCAGGGTCACAACACCAACGTCGGCGACGAGGGCGGCTTTGCGCCGGGCCTGAAGAGCGCGCCGGAAGCGCTCGACTTCATCATGAAGTCGATCGAGAAGGCCGGCTACAAGCCGGGCGACGACATGTGCCTGGCGCTCGACTGCGCCTCGACCGAGTTCTTCAAGAACGGCAAATACGAGATGGAAGGTGAGGGCCGCACGCTGGAGCCGGAAGCCATGGCCGACTACCTCGCCGAGCTCGCCGGCAAATACCCGATCATCTCGATCGAGGACGGCATGGCCGAAGACGACTGGGACGGCTGGAAGTATCTGACCGACAAGATCGGCAGCAAGTGCCAGCTGGTCGGCGACGACCTCTTCGTCACCAACTCCGCCCGCCTGCGCGACGGCATCAAGATGGGCGTCGCCAACTCCATCCTCGTCAAGGTCAACCAGATCGGCACGCTGACGGAAACGCTCGACGCCGTCGAGACGGCGCACAAGGCTGGCTACACCAGCGTCATGTCGCACCGCTCGGGCGAAACGGAAGACTCGACGATCGCCGATCTCGCGGTTGCCACCAACTGCGGACAGATCAAGACCGGCTCGCTGTCGCGCTCCGACCGGCTGGCCAAGTACAACCAGCTGATCCGCATCGAGGAAATGCTCGGTCCCCAGGCGGCCTACGCCGGTCGCTCGATGATCCGGGCATAATACGCCGCCTCGCGGCCTCCACGTTTTTGAAAGCCCGGCTTGTCCGGGCTTTTCTGCATCCAGCGCAGGGTCAACGATTGCTTAAGCAAGTTCTGGCAGTTTGAGGCATTCGTAATGCGTTGCAGGATGTCGCTCGGGTATGTGGACCAAGCATCACAAAGAAAGAAAACTGGGCCGTTTCGTCCTTCCGCTCATCACTGTCGCCTTCCTCTCCTATTTCGGCTACCATTCGCTCAACGGAGACCTGGGACTCGTGGCGACGGAGAAGTTCGAGCGCCAGCGACTGGAGCGCGTGGCGGAGCTGGGTCAGCTGACGGAGAGGCGCCGCGAGCTGGAGCGCCAGGTTCAGCTTCTGAGCGACGGCTCCCTCGAAAAGGACATGCTGGACGAGATCGCCCGCTACCAGCTGAATGTGTCGCGTGACAACGAAATCGTCATATTCAACAACTACTTCTAGATTAACTTGATCTAGGTTAATCTATTTTTCATTAATGATATCATCGGGTTGTACCGAATGTGTGCCATGCATTTATGGCATTGCTGGGGTGCTGTTTCTTCCCTATGGTAGCGCTCAGAAATGACACATGCAGCACAGAGGGAGGGATCAATGGCGCCGAACAAGACCGCGTCTGCATCCGGCCGCAAATCCGCGGCAAAGCCTGCACGAAAAGACTTCAACGGCGGCACCTACGCCGAATTCGACAAGGACCAGGAGATCAAGGCCTACCGCGACATGCTGCTCATCCGGCGTTTCGAGGAAAAGGCCGGCCAGCTCTATGGCATGGGCTTCATCGGCGGCTTCTGTCACCTCTACATCGGACAGGAAGCGGTCGTCGTCGGCATGCAGATGTCGCTGAAGGAAGGCGATCAGGTGATCACCGGCTATCGCGACCACGGTCACATGCTGGCCACCGGCATGAGCGCCCGTGGCGTCATGGCCGAGTTGACGGGGCGCCGGGGCGGCTATTCCAAGGGGAAGGGCGGCTCCATGCACATGTTCTCCAAGGAAAAGCAGTTCTACGGCGGCCACGGCATCGTCGGTGCCCAGGTTTCGCTCGGCACCGGTCTTGCCTTTGCCAACAAGTACCGCGGCAATGACAGCGTCTCCACCGCCTACTTCGGCGACGGCGCGGCCAACCAGGGCCAGGTCTACGAAAGCTTCAACATGGCGCAGCTCTGGAAGCTGCCGATCGTCTACGTGATCGAGAACAACCGCTACGCCATGGGTACCTCCGTGTCGCGCGCCTCGGCCCAGACCGATTTCTCGCAGCGCGGCGCCTCCTTCGGTATTCCCGGCTTCCAGGTCGACGGCATGGATGTCCGCGCCGTCAAGGCGGCCGGTGACGAGGCGGTCGAACACTGCCGGTCCGGCAAGGGCCCGGTCATCCTCGAGATGCTGACCTACCGCTACCGCGGCCACTCCATGTCCGACCCGGCGAAATATCGCTCCAAGGACGAAGTGCAGAAGATGCGTTCGGAACACGACCCGATCGAGCAGGTGAAGATCCGCCTGATGGACAAGGGCTGGGCGACGGAAGAGCAGTTGAAGGCGATGGACAAGGATGTCCGCGACATCGTCTCCGACTCGGCCGACTTCGCGCAGTCCGATCCGGAGCCGGATACCTCCGAGCTCTACACCGACATTCTGCTCTGATCAGGGGAGGGACACCCAATGCCAATCGATATCCTCATGCCCGCCCTTTCCCCGACCATGGAAGAAGGCACCCTTAGCAAATGGCTGAAGAAGGAGGGCGACACCGTCACCTCCGGCGACGTCATTGCCGAGATCGAAACCGACAAGGCGACGATGGAAGTCGAAGCCGTCGATGAAGGCGTGATCGGCAAGCTGCTGATCGAGGCCGGCACCGAGAACGTCAAGGTCAACACGCCGATCGCCGTCCTGCTGCAGGAAGGCGAAAGCGCCGACGCCATGTCTGCGGAAAAGCCGGCCCAGCCGGAAGCGCCGAAGGCCAACGCCGACACCCCGGCCGCCACCTCGGATGCCGCCGGCGGCAAGGCCCGCGAAGCCAAGGACGAGCCCGCCTCTTCCGCCGACAGCAAGGTGCCTGCCGCGCCCAAGGTCGATGTCGCTGCCGATCCAGACATCCCGGAAGGCACCGAGATGGTATCCACCACGGTGCGCGAAGCACTGCGCGATGCCATGGCCGAAGAAATGCGCCGCGACGAGAGCGTCTTCGTCATGGGCGAGGAAGTCGCCGAATACCAGGGTGCCTACAAGGTCACCCAGGGACTGCTGCAGGAGTTCGGCGCCCGCCGCGTCGTCGACACGCCGATCACTGAGCACGGCTTTGCCGGCGTCGGCGTCGGTGCGGCCATGTCGGGCCTTCGCCCGATCGTCGAGTTCATGACGTTCAACTTCGCCATGCAGGCGATCGACCAGATCATCAACTCGGCCGCCAAGACGCTCTATATGTCCGGTGGCCAGATGGGTGCGCCCATGGTGTTCCGCGGTCCCAATGGTGCTGCTGCCCGCGTCGGCGCCCAGCACAGCCAGGACTATGCCGCCTGGTACTCCAGCATTCCGGGCCTCAAGGTCGTCATGCCGTACACGGCAGCCGACGCCAAGGGCCTGTTGAAGGCGGCGATCCGCGATCCGAACCCGGTCATCTTCCTGGAAAACGAAATCCTCTACGGCCAGTCCTTCGACGTGCCGAAGATGGATGACTTCGTCCTGCCGATCGGCAAGGCGCGCATCCACAAGACCGGCAAGGACGTCACCATCGTCTCCTTCGGCATCGGCATGACCTACGCCACCAAGGCGATGGCCGAGCTCGAGAAGGACGGCATCGACGTCGAACTGATCGATCTGCGCACGCTGCGCCCGATGGATCTGCCGACGGTGATCGAATCGGTGAAGAAGACCGGTCGCCTCGTCACCGTCGAGGAAGGCTACCCGCAGAACTCGGTCGGCACCGAAATCGCCACCCGCGTCATGCAGCAGGCCTTCGACTATCTCGACGCGCCGATCCTGACGATTGCCGGCAAGGACGTTCCGATGCCCTATGCCGCCAACCTCGAGAAGCTGGCTCTGCCGACCGTCGGCGAGGTCGTGCAGGCGGTGAAGACCGTCTGCTACAAGTAAGGGATCTGGCTGATGCCTAAATCGACCGTAAAGCAGATCCTGCCGGTTTCGGGCTCGTGGTTCCGGGTGCTGGGAACGAAGGACAATCCGGTTCTGGAAAAGATTGTCTTCTGGGCCCTGGTGAACACTGAAAAGACGGACGTGATCGTCGGCGTTCCGCGCCAGGAACTGGGCGTTATCGGTGCCGTCGACGGTTGGCTCGAGGACGTTGCCGGCTATATCGAAGTGCCTGCCGAGGATGTTGATCGGTTGATCCAACATCCGGAAGAGCTGGCGCAGTTCGAACTTGTGTGGGCGGAGGAATAATATGCCGATCAACATCACCATGCCCGCCCTGTCGCCGACCATGGAAGAGGGCAACCTCTCCAAGTGGCTGGTCAAGGAGGGCGACAAGGTTGGCCCCGGCGACGTGATCGCCGAGATCGAGACCGACAAGGCGACCATGGAAGTGGAAGCCGTGGATGAAGGCACCGTGGCGAAGATCGTCGTCCCGGCCGGCACCGAAGGGGTCAAGGTCAACGCCCTGATCGCCATCCTTGCCGGCGAAGGCGAGGACGTGAAGGACGCCGCCGCCTCCGGTGGCGCATCGGCGGAAGCGCCGAAGCCTGCCGCCGCGCCGGCCGAAGCCAAAAAGGACGCCCCGAAATCCGAGCCGGCAAAGCCGCAGGCCGAGCAGCCTGTCGCCGACGCGCCGCCGGCACCCTCGACCCCGGCACCGAAGGCTGCATCCGGCGAACGCATCTTCGCCTCGCCGCTGGCCCGCCGCCTCGCCAAGGACGCCGGTCTCGACCTTTCGGCCGTGTCCGGCTCCGGTCCGCATGGTCGCGTCGTCAAGGCAGACATCGAGAAGGCCGTCTCCTCTGGAACCGGCAAGGCAGCTGCGGCAGCTCCGCAGGCCGCCGCCGCTCCGGCACCAGCCAAGGGCGCTTCGGACGACGCCGTCCTGAAGCTCTTCGAGGAAGGCTCCTACGAACTCCTGCCACATGACGGCATGCGCAAGACGATTGCCTCGCGCCTGTTGGAATCGCACCAGACGGTGCCGGCCTACTTCGTCTCGATGGACTGCGAGATCGACGCGCTCTTGAAGCTGCGCGCCGAGATCAATAAGTCGGCGCCGATGCGCAAGACGGACAAGGGCGACGTCCCGGTCTTCAAGCTGTCGGTCAACGACTTCGTCATCAAGGCCATGGCGCTGGCGCTGCGCGACGTTCCGGCGGCAAACGCCTCCTGGACCTCCACGGCGCGGCTCATGCACAAGCATTCGGATGTCGGCGTCGCCGTCTCCATCCCGGATGGCCTGATCACGCCGATCATCAAGAAGGCGGAGCAGAAGACGCTGTCGATCATCTCCAACGAGATGAAGGATCTGGCCCGGCGTGCCCGCGACAAGAAGCTGAAGCCCGACGAGTATCAGGGCGGCACCACGGCCGTCTCCAATCTCGGCATGTTCGGCGTTGCGAACTTCACCTCCATCATCAACCCGCCGCATGCCTCGATCGTATCGATCGGCGCTGGCGTCGAGAAGCCGGTGGTGAAGAACGGCGAGATCGCGATCGCCACGGTGATGACGGCGACCTTCGCCTTCGACCACCGCGTCATCGACGGCGCCCTCGGTGCCGAACTCGCTGCAGCCTTCAAGCGCCACGTCGAGAACCCGATGGGCATGCTGGTATAATGAACTGACCCTTCCCCTTTGGGGGGAGGGTGTCCCGCTCCGGCATTGAGGCCGGGTCGTGACTTTTGATGCGGTGATCTCCATATCTGGGCGAGGTGAAGACAGAGGTCCTCAAGGAGCGTCAGATGGCCGATGAACCTGTTGACATCATCATGCCGATGCTGCGGGAAATGCGCGGCGAGATGCGCGAGATGCGCGGTGAAATGCAGGGCATGAAGCAGCAGCTGGACAAGCTGGAGAGCGGCCAGAAGACCATTCGTCAGGCGCTGACCGCCGACACCATGATGTCGAAGTTCGTGACTGGCGATTTCGAGGAGCGGATCTTCGAACTGGAGCGCAAGGTGGACGCGCTCACCAAGGGCAAGTAGGAGCCGCGGCAATCGGGTGTTCCCGACTGTCGCCAGCCGCAGGACGGCGGGGAATGACTGGCGTATGGAGACTATGAAGACCGTCCTCTGCTTCGGCGACTCGCTCACCTGGGGTTACGACGCCGAGACCCTCGGGCGTCACCGGTTCGAGGATCGCTGGCCAAGCGTTCTGTCGGCCGCGCTCGGCCCGGAGGTGAACGTCATCCCCGAGGGGCTGAACGGCCGCACCACCGGCTATGACGACCATCTGGCCGATTGCGAGCGCAATGGCGCCAAGTCTCTCCCGACGGTGCTGCACAGCCATATGCCCATCGATCTGGTGGTCATCATGCTCGGCTCCAACGACATGAAACCTGCGGTCGCCGGTCCGGCGTTTGCGGCCCGCCAGGGCATCCAGCGGCTGGTCGGCCTGGTCCGCCACCACGAATGGTCCTTCGACTACGAGACGCCGGACATCCTGATCGTCTCGCCGCCGCCGCTCTGCGAGACCGCCAACCCGGTGTTTGCCGCGATCTTCGCCGGTGGCGTCGAGCAGTCGCAGATGCTGGCCTCGCTCTACCGTGATCTCGCCGACGAAATGGGCTGCGGTTTCTACGACGCGGCCTCGGTGGCCCGGACCACGCCGCTCGACGGCGTGCACCTGGATGCCGAGAACACGCGCGCGCTCGGCAGGGGGCTTGAGCCCATCGTTCGCATGATGCTTGGAATTTAACGCCATTTTGGCAAGGAGTTGACCACGATCAAAGAATAGGTGGGCGCGATCTTTATGGCTGATCCTCAGTCGTCGAACAGACAAGAGGAGACGGACCATGTCGAACACACCCCACGAAATTCAGGATGAGTTTCCGGAATATGTGGGCAAGATGCACGAGCTGAAAGTCAGCGACGCGCATTTCGCCCAGCTGCTCGAGGACTACCGCGACGTCAACCGCACCATCCATCGGGCAGAGACTGAAGTGGAGCCGGTTGCCGATCCGCATATGGAAGATATGCGCAAGCGGCGGATGGTTCTGAAGGACGAAATTTACGGGATGCTGACACGGGCCTGAGGCCATCGTGCTTCATCCCGCGGGGTGAGGGCCCGGCCGCCGGCCGGGCCTGCCTCGTCAGAAGAGGAGATGAAGGCCCGTGTCCAACGCTTATGACGTCATCATCATCGGCTCCGGCCCCGGCGGCTATATCGCCGCCATCCGTGCAGCCCAGCTCGGCATGAAGGTTGCCGTCGTCGAGCGCGAGCATCTCGCCGGCATCTGCTCCAACTGGGGCTGCATCCCCACGAAGGCGCTTCTGCGCACCGCCGACGTGATGCACACAGCAAGCCACGCCAAGGATTACGGCCTGACGCTCGAAGGCACCATCAAGCCCGACGTCAAGGCGATCGTTGCCCGCTCCCGCGGCATCGCCAACCGCATGAACAACGGCGTCGGCTTCCTGTTCAAGAAGAACAAGGTCGACATCATCTGGGGCGAGGCGAAGATCACCAAGCCCGGCGAGATCGTCGTCGGCAAGATTTCCAAGCCGATCGTCCAGCCCCAGGGGCCGGTGCCGAAGAACACGCTCGGCGAGGGCACCTATACCGCCAAGCACATCATCGTCGCGACCGGCGCCCGTCCGCGCGCATTGCCTGGCATCGAGCCGGACGGCAAGCTGATCTGGACCTATTTCGAGGCCATGAAGCCGGAGGAAATGCCGAAATCCCTGCTCGTCATGGGCTCGGGCGCCATCGGCATCGAATTCGCCAGCTTCTACCGCACCATGGGCGTCGACGTCACCGTCGTCGAGATCATGAAGCAGGTCATGCCGGTCGAGGACGAGGAAATCTCGGCGATCGCCAAAAAGCAGTTCGAACGCCAGGGCATGAAGATCCTGCTCGAAGCCAAGGTCGCCAAGGTGGTCAAGGGCGCCAACTCCGTCACCGCCACCATCGAGATGAAGGACGGCAAGACGCAGGAAATCACCGCTGACCGGATGATTTCCGCCGTCGGCGTGCAGGCCAACATCGAGAACATCGGCCTCGAAGCCGTCGGCGTGAAGACCGATCGCGGCTTCGTCGTCATCGACGGCTACGGCAAGACCAACGTCACCGGCATCTATGCCATCGGCGATGTCGCCGGTCCGCCGCTGCTTGCCCACAAGGCCGAGCACGAGGCGGTCATCTGCATCGAGAAGATCGCCGGCCTGCCGAACGTCCATCCGATGGACAAGCTGAAGATCCCGGGCTGCACCTACTGCCATCCGCAGGTCGCCTCGGTCGGCATCACCGAAGCCAAGGCGAAGACCGAGGGCAGGGAGGTCCGCGTCGGACGCTTCCCCTTCGTCGCCAACGGCAAGGCGATTGCGCTCGGCGAGGACCAGGGTCTGGTCAAGACCATTTTCGACAAGAAGACCGGCGAACTGCTCGGCGCCCATATGGTCGGCGCGGAAGTGACCGAGCTGATCCAGGGCTTCGTCGTCGCCATGAACCTGGAGACGACCGAGGAAGACCTGATGCACACGATCTTCCCGCATCCGACCATCTCGGAAACGATGAAGGAAAGCGTCCTCGACGCCTACGGGCGCGCGCTGAACGCCTGAGCTGACGAGAGATGCCGGGGCTTGTTCCAGGTCCCGGCATCGCCCACATGTAAATTCGACAAAAAGAGGTGACGGATGGAAGGCGTAGGTTGGTTTGGAGCGATCGTGATCGGCGGCCTCGCCGGCTGGCTGGCCGGCAAGTTCCTGGACATGCGCTACGGGCTGTTCATGAACATCTTCGTCGGCATCGTTGGCGCCATCGTCGCCAATGCCGTCTTCGAGAGCGCCGACATCCATGTGACGGACGGATGGCTGGGTTTCCTGATAACAGGTTTCATCGGCTCCTGCGTTCTGTTATTCCTCGCAAAACTCGCCCGTCGTTGACGGCAGCCGCTCTGGCGGCGAAGGCAGGTAATTGATGGTCACCATTCTCGACAGAACCGTAGTGGATGATGCAAAGCGCGTCCGCCATCCGGAAAAGGCGCACCGCCCCGATACCGAGGTGCTGCGCAAGCCGGAGTGGATCCGCGTCCGCGCGCCCGTGTCCAAGGGATACATGGAGACCCGCGACCTCGTGCGTTCGCACAAGCTCGTCACGGTCTGCGAGGAGGCCGGCTGCCCCAACATCGGAGAGTGCTGGGACAAGAAGCACGCCACCTTCATGATCATGGGCGAGATCTGCACCCGCGCCTGCGCCTTCTGCAACGTCACGACCGGTCGTCCCAATGCGCTCGACATGGACGAACCGGAAAACGTCGCCAAGGCCGTCAAGCAGATGGGGCTTTCCCACGTCGTGATCACCTCGGTCGACCGCGACGATCTCGACGACGGCGGCGCCGAACACTTCGAGAAAGTCATCTGGGCGATCCGTGCCGCGTCGCCTCTGACGACGATCGAGATCCTCACCCCCGATTTCCTGAAGAAGCCGGGCGCCCTGGAGCGCGTCGTCGCCGCCAAGCCGGACGTCTTCAACCACAACATGGAAACGGTGCCGGGAAACTATCTGACGGTCCGCCCGGGCGCCCGTTATTTCCACTCGATCCGCCTCTTGCAGCGGGTCAAGGAACTCGATCCGACGATGTTCACCAAGTCCGGCATCATGGTCGGCCTTGGCGAGGAGCGCAACGAGGTCCTGCAGCTGATGGACGACCTGCGCACCGCCGACGTCGACTTCCTGACCATCGGCCAGTACCTGCAGCCGACCCGCAAGCACCACGCCGTCATGAGCTTCGTCACGCCCGAGGAATTCAAGTCCTACGAAACGATCGCCTATACCAAGGGCTTCCTGATGGTCTCCTCGAGCCCCCTGACGCGCTCCTCGCACCACGCGGGCGACGATTTCGCCCGCCTGAGGGCAGCCCGCGAACGCAAGGTCCTGCTGGCGGCGGAATAGACTCCACTCAGTCCCCGGGCCCCGATCTCACGGATGGCTCGCGGGCTTCGTTCGAGGGATAGACATGACGACGTTGATCGCGCTGGAGGATGCGGCAAGCCGCCTTCGTCAGTGCGATCGCGTGCTGGTCATCGGCTGTTCGGGAAGTGGCAAGAGCCGGCTCTCCCAACGGCTCGCGTCGACCCTGGACCTCCTCTACATCTCCATGGACCGCGATGTCTTCTGGCTTCCCGGCTGGAAGCTGCGTCCGCGACCGGAGATCGTCGAGCGGCTACAGGGTTATGTCGCGCAACCCCGCTGGATCATGGACGGCACCAGCCCGGGAACGCTGCCGCTTCGCTTGCCGCGCAGCCAGCTGGTCATCTGGATGCGCCCGGCGCGCCTCGTCTCCCTCTTCGGCGTCCTCTCCCGATGGCTGCGCTATTATGGCCGGTCGAGGCCGGAGATGGCAGAAGGGTGCCCGGAGAAGATCGACCGGCAGTTTCTGGCCTACATCTGGAACTTCGAGAGGACCGAGAGCCCCGAGATCGAGGAGAACCTCGCCGCATACGGACCCGGTGTCCCCGTTCTGCTGCTGAAATCGCGGGCTGAGACAAACCGTCTACTTGCCATCATCGGACAGGACCATTAGCTCTCGCCTATGCCAAAGTTTGAGACTCACCGCCCCGTCAAGCATTCTCCCGAGCAGATGTATGATCTGGTGGCCGACATCGAGAAATATCCGCAGTTCCTGCCGCTCTGCGAGGCGCTCAACATTCGTTCGCGCACCGAGCGCGACGGCAAGACGCTGCTGGTCGCCGACATGACCGTCGGCTACAAGGCGATCCGCGAGACCTTCACGACGCAGGTGCTGCTCAATCCGGCGGAGCTGGCAATCGACGTCAAATACGTCGAGGGCCCGTTCAAATACCTCGACAACCGCTGGCGATTCCAGCCGGCGCCTGAGGGCTCCGTGGTCGATTTCTTCATCGACTATGAGTTCAAGAGCCGGATTCTGGGCGCCCTGATGGGCTCGATGTTCGATCGCGCCTTCCGAACCTTCGCGGAAGCCTTCGAGAAGCGCGCCGACAAGATCTACGCCGACGCCTGAGCCGCCTCCATAAGCATCTCGAGCGCCGTCGCGACGGTCGCAATCCGCACCGCGCCGCGACCGATTGCGCCATAACGCATTTCGCGGTGGATCATCCGTCCCGATCGCGACGCTGCCGCCAGATGCACGAGCCCGACCGGCTTCTCCGCCGATCCGCCGCCCGGTCCCGCAATCCCCGTCACGGCGAGGGCGACATCCGCCTTCGACCGGTAGAGCGCGCCGCGCACCATCTGCAGCGCCGTCTCCCGGGACACCGCGCCGAACTGGTCGAGCGTCGCCGGTAAAACGCCAAGCAGGTCCATCTTTGCCTGGTTCGTATAGGTGACGAAGCCGCGGTCGACGACGGCGGATGATCCGGAGATCTCCGTCAGCGCGCCGGCAATCAGTCCGCCGGTGCAGGATTCCGCCGTCGCCAGCATCAGCTGCCGCTCTCTGAAATGCGCGATCAGCCCGGCGGCCTGCGTCTCGATCTCGGTCGGAAACAGGCTCATGACGGCCGCCCTTGGTAGACGACGGTCGCCGTGGCGATGGCGGCAATGCCCTCGCGGCGGCCGACGAAGCCGATGGTCTCGTTCGTGGTGGCCTTCACCGAGCAGCGCTCCAGCGCAATCTGCAGGATCTCCGCCATCGTCTCGCGCATCTCCAGGCGATGCGGCCCCACCTTGGGGGCCTCCGCGATCAGCGAGACGTCGGCGTTCATGATGGTGCCGCCATGGGCGCGGACGATCTCTGCGGCCCGTGCCAGGAAGATGCGAGAGGCGGCACCCTTCCACTGCGGATCGGAAGGGGGAAAGTGGTCGCCGATGTCGCCGGCGCCGCAGGTGGCCAGCAGCGCGTCCGTCAGCGCGTGCAGCGCCACATCCGCATCCGAATGCCCCTTGAGCTTCTGGTCGTGGGGGATGAAGACGCCGCAGAGCGTCACGCCGTCGCCCGGCTCCAGCTGGTGCACGTCATAGCCGTTGCCGGTGCGCACGTCGGGGAGGGCGGTGCCGGAAAGTCGCTCGTCAGCCATGGTGATGTCCCGTCTCACTGTCAGTTTCACATTGTCAGGCGACCCCTCGACCAGCCGCACCGGCATTCCGGCCCATTCGGCGATCGAACAGTCGTCGGTAAATCCATCGCGGCCCTCTGCAGCGGCGCGCCGGTGCGCGTCGAGGAGGCGTGAGAGCCGAAAGCTCTGCGGCGTCTGCGCTGCAAACAGCCCGTCGCGCGACACCGTCTCCGCAACCAGCCCCTCTGCACCGCGCTTCAGCGTGTCCGTAACGGCCAGCGCCGGCAGCACCGCATCGTCGCCGGCAGCTAGCCGGTCGGCGATCCGGTCGAGCATCGCGGGATCGACGAACGGCCGCGCGCCGTCGTGGATCATCACATGGGTCGCGCCACTGCCGGACAGCGCCTCCAGCCCCGCAAGCACCGACTGCTGGCGCGTGGCGCCGCCGAAGGTCGTCTTCACCCGTTCCGCGCCCGCAAGACCGGCTGTCGCATCGGCGAACAGGGCCGCGTCGTCGGGATGGATGACGGTCACGATCGGCCCGCTCTGCGGCCAGGTCAGAAAGGCCTCCAGCGTGTGCGCAATGACTGGCCGGCCGCCGATCCTGCGGTATTGCTTGGGTCCTTCCGCGGATCCTGCCCGCTCTCCGCGGCCGGCCGCAACGATGACGATGGCAATCTGCATGAAGAGGTTGTGATCCAAAGCTGTTTTGACACAAAGAGTTGACAGTGGAGCACTATAGAATCACAAGGCGTTTTGCCAGCCGCGCCCGGCGATCTTCTTTCTATGCAATTGCTCTTGTGATCCGTCGAAAGTATGGCTAAAAATAATGCATTAATTCCACGTGCCCGAAAGATCATCAGTTGTCCCTTCCGCACCTAGCCACGCCGTTTAGCATCGGGCCGGTTGCCATTCGTAACAGAGTAGTGCTGGCGCCGATGTCGGGCGTCACCGATCTCCCTTTCCGGGAAATCGCCTGGAGTTGGGGCGCGGGCCTAGTGGTGACCGAGATGATCGCCAGCCGCGAGCTCGTGATGAGCCGCGGCGAATCCTGGGCCCGCCTGAAGCGCACGGGGCTCGGGCCGCACATGGTGCAGCTGGCGGGGCGGGAGCCTCAATGGATGGCGCAGGCCGCCCGGATTGCCGCCGACAACGGCGCGGATATCATCGACATCAACATGGGCTGTCCGGCCAAGAAGGTCACGGGCGGCTATTCCGGTTCGGCGCTGATGCGCGATCCGGAGCTGGCGCTGTCGCTGATCGAGGCGACGGTGCAGGCCGTCGACGTGCCGGTGACCTTGAAGATGCGCCTCGGCTGGGACGAAAATTCCATCAATGCCCCGGAGATCGCCCGCCAGGCCCAGGAGGCCGGCGTCCAGCTGATCACCATCCACGGCCGCACCCGCATGCAGTTCTACGAGGGCAGGGCGGATTGGGACGCGATCCGCAGCGTTCGCGACGCCGTCTCGGTGCCGCTGATCGCCAATGGCGACGTCTGCACGCCTGGCGATGCCCGCGAGATCCTGGCCCGCTCCGGCGCCGATGCGGTCATGGTCGGCCGCGGCGCCCAGGGCAGGCCCTGGCATGCCGGCACGCTGGCCGGGCATGCGCCACCCTCCGAAAGGGCGCAGCGCGAGATCATTGCCAGCCACTACGAGGCGATGCTGCAGTTCTACGGCCGCGAGGCCGGCCTGCGGCATGCCCGCAAGCATCTCGGCTGGTACCTCGACCGGCTGGCGCCCGACGTGGAGAGCGACGCGAAGGCGGCAATCTTCCGGTCCACCGATCCTGACGACGTGATGCGCCGGATGATGGAGGCGTTGACCGCCGGCCCAGCGGCCGCAAGGGAGGCAGCATGACCAAGGCTCCGTCTCCGGTCGGCGACAATGCGCTCGCCCTGGCCGTCCTCAATTCGGTGCAGAACCCGGTCATCCTGGTCGACCCCTCCGGCCATGTCATGTTCGCCAACTGGGAAGCGGAGTCCTTCTTCGGGGTCAGCGCCGCCCAGCTGGCGCGCCACGAGATTTCGGCGCTCATTCCCTTCGGCAGTCCGCTGCTGGCGCTGATCGACCAGGTCCGCGAACGCCGCGCCCCGGTCAACGAATACCGGGTCGATCTGTCGTCGCCGCGGCTCGGCCAGGACAAGCTCGTGGATCTCTATGTGGCACCCGTCGTCAGCGAACCGGGCTCCGTCGTCGTCGTCTTCCAGGAGCGGTCGATGGCCGACAAGATCGACCGGCAGCTGACGCATCGCGCCGCCGCGCGCTCCGTGACCGGGCTGGCCTCGATGCTCGCCCACGAGATCAAGAACCCGCTGTCGGGCATCCGCGGCGCCGCACAGCTGCTGGAGACCTCCGTTCCGGACGAGGACCGGGCGCTGACCCGCCTGATCTGCGACGAGACCGACCGCATCGTCTCGCTGGTCGACCGCATGGAGGTCTTTTCAGACGAACGCCCCATCGACCGGCTGCCGATCAACATCCATTCGGTGCTCGACCACGTCAAGGCGATCGCCAAGGCGGGCTTCGGCCGCGACATCAGGATCACCGAGAACTACGACCCGTCGCTGCCCTCCGTCTATGCCAACCGCGACCAGCTGGTGCAGGTCTTCCTGAACCTCGTCAAGAACGCCGCCGAGGCGATCGGCGGCCAGCCGGACGGCGAGATCATGCTGACCACGGCCTATCGCCCGGGCATCCGCCTCTCGGTTGCCGGGTCGCGGGAGAAGATCTCGTTGCCGCTCGAATTCTGCGTCATCGACAACGGACCCGGCGTGCCGGCCGATCTCGTGCCCAATCTCTTCGACCCCTTCATCACCACCAAGACGAACGGCTCCGGCCTCGGTCTTGCGCTGGTGGCCAAGATCATCGGCGCCCATGGCGGCATCGTCGAATGCGACAGCCAGAACCGGCGCACGATCTTCCGGGTGCTGATGCCGATGCACAAGGAAGCCAGCATCGAGGAACCGGGTGTGGCCCACATCATCACAGGGAAAGCCAAATGACTGCCACGATCCTTGTCGCCGACGACGACGCGGCCATCCGCACGGTGCTGAACCAGGCGCTGACGCGGGCAGGCTACGATGTCCGGATCACCTCCAATGCCGCCACCCTGTGGCGCTGGGTCTCGGCGGGCGAGGGCGATCTCGTGGTCACCGACGTGGTCATGCCCGACGAGAACGCCTTCGATCTGCTGCCGCGCATCAAGAAGGCCCGTCCCGACCTGCCGGTCCTGGTGATGAGCGCGCAGAACACCTTCATGACCGCCATCAAGGCCTCGGAAAAGGGCGCCTACGACTATCTGCCGAAGCCTTTCGACCTCACCGAACTGATCGCCATCATCGGCCGGGCGCTTTCCGAGCCGAAGAAGAAGCCGGCGCGGCTCGATGACGACACCCAGGACGGCATGCCGCTGGTCGGCCGCTCGGCGGCGATGCAGGAGATCTACCGCGTCCTCGCCCGGCTGATGCAGACGGACCTGACGCTGATGATCACCGGCGAGTCGGGCACCGGCAAGGAACTGGTGGCCCGCGCGCTCCACGACTACGGCAAGCGCCGCAACGGCCCGTTCGTTGCCATCAACATGGCCGCCATCCCGCGCGATCTGATCGAGTCGGAACTCTTCGGTCACGAGAAGGGCGCCTTCACCGGCGCCCAGAACCGCTCCACCGGCCGCTTCGAGCAGGCCGAGGGCGGCACGCTCTTCCTCGACGAGATCGGCGACATGCCGATGGATGCCCAGACACGCCTCCTGCGCGTGCTCCAGCAGGGCGAATACACGACCGTCGGCGGTCGCACGCCGATCCGCACCGACGTGCGTATCGTCGCGGCCACCAACAAGGACCTGAAACAGGCCATCAACCAGGGCCTCTTCCGCGAAGACCTCTATTACCGCCTCAACGTCGTGCCCCTGCGCCTGCCGCCGCTGCGCGACCGCGCCGAGGACATCCCCGATCTGGTCCGCCATTTCATGCAGATGGGCGAGAAGGAGGGGCTCGACGTCAAGCGTTTCGATGGCGAGGCGCTCGAGGTGATGAAGGGCTACGCCTGGCCGGGCAACGTGCGCGAGCTCGAGAACCTGATGCGCCGTCTCATGGCGCTTTACCCGCAGGAGGTGATCACCCGCGAGATCATCGAGGCGGAACTGCGCTCGGATACCACCGACAGCCCCATCGACAAGATGACGGCGCGCAACGGTTCGCTGACCATCGCCCAGGCGGTGGAGGAAAACATGCGCAGCTACTTCGCGGGCTTCGGTGATGCCCTGCCACCCTCCGGGCTTTACGATCGCGTGCTGCGCGAGATGGAATACCCGCTGATCCTCGCGGCCTTGACCGCCACCCGCGGCAATCAGATCAAGGCGGCCGATCTCCTCGGCTTGAATCGCAACACCCTGCGCAAGAAGATCCGAGAGCTTGGCGTCTCTGTGTATCGCAGCTCGCGGAGCGCCTGACGGTCCTTGACATTCCCGACGGCATCGTTGCATTTTCGCCACAAAGCGTTGCTTGGTGGCAACGCGTAGGCCCGTCGTGAGTCCTGCTTCGCAGAGACGTTCTGCGGTGGCACGGACAGGCGGACAACCGCGAATGTCGGGCAAGGAGTAATGTGATGATCGAGGGCGTAGTCTCGCCCACGGCTGAAGCCGAGCCCGATGGCATGGTGCAGGACCGGCGTGCGTCTTTCGCCCTGCCGGGCCTGCTGCTGGCCGGCGGCGCGCTCGTCTGCGCCATCCTCACGCTCTTCGTCCTGGTCGGCCTGACACCGATCGCGCCGACGACCCGCGTCGTCATTGCCTCGGCGGTTCTCAATTCGATCTTCGTCGTCGGACTGATGTATCTGATCGGCCGCGAGGTGACGCGACTGTTCAAGGCCCGCAACCGTGGCCGTGCGGCCGCCCGGCTCCATATCCGGGTCGTGGTGCTGTTCTCGATCGTCGCGATCACGCCTGCGGTCCTGGTTGCCATCTTCGCCAGCATCACGCTCAGCGCCGGCCTCGACCGCTGGTTCTCCATCCGCACCCAGTCGATCGTCCGCTCCTCCACGGATGTGGCGCAGGCCTACATGATCGAGAATGCCAGCTACGTGCAGGGGCAGACCGTCTCGATGGCCAACGACCTGGAGCGCAACCGGGCGATGTTTTATCTCGACCGAACCGGCTTCGTCGACATGATGACCCGTCAGGCGCGGGGCCGCGGCCTGCTGGGCGCCTTTCTCGTTCGGGAGGACGGGTCCGCCGTCGCGCAGGCCGACATCACCACGGAACGGCCGCTGCCGGCCATTCCGCAGGATGCGCTGCAGAAGGCGGCAGCCGGCCAGCCCACCCTCATACCGCCCGGGGTCACGAACCTCGTCGGTGCCATCATCAAGCTTGAGGGCATTCCAGGCTCCTTCCTTTATACCATTCGGGCCGTCGATCCGAAGGTCATGGCCGCCATGCGGCTGATGGAGGACAACACCGCCGAATACCAGGCGATGGAAGCCGGTCGCATGTCGCTGCAGGTGGCTTTCGCCATTCTCTATCTCGGATTTGCGCTCATCGTTCTTCTGGCCGCCATCTGGACGGCAATCGCCGTGGCCGACCGTATCGTCCGGCCGATCCGGCTGCTGATCAGCGCCGCCGACAGCGTCGCCACCGGTGATCTCAACGTGGTGGTGCCGGTCCGGACCGCCGATGGCGACGTCGGCAACCTGTCGCGCACGTTCAACAAGATGATCTCGGAGATCCGCAGCCAGCGTGACGAGATCCTCGAAGCCAAGGACGAGGTGGATGATCGTCGCCGCTTCATCGAGGCGGTGCTCTCCGGCGTCACGGCAGCCGTCATCGGCGTCGAGGACGACCGGCACGTCACCATCGTCAACTCCTCGGCAGAACTCTTCCTCGGGCTGCCGGCGGACAAGCTGATCGGCCGCAAGCTGTCGGAGGTCGTGCCGGAAATCGACGCGGTGCTGTCGGAAGCGGCCGCCCGCGCCCGCAACGACTTCCGCAAGCATGTGAACCTGATGCGCGGCGGCAAGGAGCGCACGCTGAGCGTCCAGGTGACGCGCGAGGAACAGGGCTCCTCGCGTGATTCCTATGTCATCACCCTCGACGACATCACCGATCTGGTGATTGCCCAGCGTTCGACGGCCTGGGCCGACGTCGCCCGCCGCATCGCCCACGAGATCAAGAACCCGCTGACGCCCATCCAGCTGTCGGCCGAACGGCTGAAGCGCCGCTACGGCAAGCAGATTGCCGAGGACGACCGCGCTGTCTTCGACCAGTGCACCGATACGATCGTGCGCCAGGTCGGCGATATCGGCCGCATGGTCGACGAGTTCTCCTCCTTCGCCCGCATGCCGAAGCCTGCCAAGGAAGAGACCGATCTCCGCGACATCGTCCGCGATGCCGTCTTCCTGCGCGAGATGGGTACCAGCCACGTCGAGTTCATCCGCGATCTGGGCGACGAGCCATTGATCGGCCAGTTCGATGCGCGCATGCTCGGCCAGGCCTTCGGCAATCTCGTCAAGAATGCCGTCGAGGCCATCGAATCGGTGCCGAGCGACCAGGAACGCGACGACCGCAAGGTCTGGGTCCGCGCCCGCTTCGACCACGGCCGCGATCTGTTCGTGGTTGAGATCATCGATAACGGCAGCGGTCTGCCGGCCGAGAATCGTCACCGGATCCTCGAGCCCTACATGACCATGCGCGAGAAGGGCACCGGCCTCGGTCTCGCTATCGTCAAGAAAATCATCGAAGACCACGGCGGGCAGCTTGAGCTCCATGATGCGCCTGCCGAATTCGATCAGGGCCGCGGGGCCATGATCAGGGTGCTGCTGCCGCAGGTGATGCGGACGGGCGGTGCCGGAACGGAAACAGACAAGGAATTCGCATATGGCGTCTGACATTCTGGTCGTCGACGACGAGACCGACATCCGCGAGATCGTCTCCGGCATCCTCTCCGACGAGGGACACGAAACCCGGATGGCGCACGACAGCGACAGCGCGCTGGCCGCCATTTCCGATCGCGTGCCGCGCCTCGTCTTTCTCGACATCTGGATGCAGGGGTCGAAGCTGGACGGACTGGCGCTGCTCGACGAGCTCAAGAGCCGCCACCCGGATCTCCCCGTGGTGATGATCTCCGGCCACGGCAACGTCGAGACCGCCGTCTCCGCCATCAAGCGCGGCGCCTTCGACTTCATCGAGAAGCCGTTCAAGGCGGACCGGCTGATCCTGATTGCCGAGCGCGCGCTGGAAAACTCCAACCTGAAGCGCGAGGTCACCGAGCTGAAGAAGCGGACTGGCGACGCGGTCGAGCTTGTCGGCACCTCCGTCTCGGTATCGCAGCTGCGCCAGACCATCGACAAGGTGGCGCCGACCAACAGCCGCATCATGATCCTCGGACCGTCCGGCAGCGGCAAGGAACTCGTGGCCCGCATGGTCCACAAGAAGTCGTCGCGGGCCAATGGTCCCTTCGTGGCGCTGAATGCCGCCACCATCACGCCGGACCGGATGGAGATCGCCCTCTTCGGGACCGAAGGCGGACCCGGTCAGGCGCGCAAGATCGGCGCCCTGGAAGAGGCGCACCGCGGCATTCTCTATCTGGACGAAGTCGGCGAGATGCCGCGCGAGACGCAGAACAAGATCCTGCGCGTGCTGGTCGACCAGCAGTTCGAGCGCGTCGGCGGCTCCAAGCGCGTCAAGGTCGACGTCCGGATCATCTCCTCGACCGCCTACAACCTCGAGAACCTGATCTCCGAAGGCATCTTCCGGGAAGACCTCTATCACCGGCTGGCCGTCGTGCCGATCAAGGTTCCGGCGCTGGCGGAACGCCGTGAGGACATCCCCTTCCTCGTCGACATGTTCATGCGCCAGATCTCCGAGCAGGCCGGCATCCGGCCGCGCAAGATCGGCGAGGACGCCATGGCCGTGCTGCAGGCCCACGACTGGCCGGGCAACATCCGCCAGCTTCGCAACAACATCGAGCGGCTGATGATTCTCGCCCGCACCGACGGCCCCGACACGTCGATCTCGGCGGACATGCTGCCGCCCGATCTCGGCGACATGCTGCCGAAGATCTCCACCAAGGGCGACTATCACATCATGACGCTGCCGCTGCGCGAGGCTCGCGAAATGTTCGAGCGCGATTATCTGATTGCGCAGATCAATCGATTCGGTGGCAATATCTCGCGCACCGCCGAATTCGTTGGTATGGAGCGCTCGGCGCTGCACCGCAAACTGAAGTCCCTGGGCGTATAGCCCAGCGGCAGGGCATGGCCGCTTCACGCCGTCGACGAAAGAGCAAGCATGAAAGTCATCATTTGCGGAGCAGGCCAGGTCGGCTACGGCATCGCCGAGCGCCTGTCGCAGGAGGATAACGACGTCTCCGTCATCGACACGTCCGCCTCGCTGATCAACGCGATCACCGAGACGCTCGACGTCCGCGGCTACGTCGGCCACGGCGCCCATCCGGACGTGCTGGCCAAGGCCGGCGCCGAGCAGGCGGACATGATCATCGCCGTGACCCTCTATGACGAGGTCAACATCGTCGCCTGCGAGGTTGCCCACGCCCTCTTCAATGTTCCCACCAAGATCGCCCGCATCCGCGCCCAGGCCTATCTGCAGCCGGAATATGCCGATCTCTTCAGCCGCCAGAACATGTCGATCGACGTGACGATCTCGCCGGAAATCGAGGTCGGCAAGATGGTGCTGCGCCGCATTTCCTTCCCCGGCGCCACCGACATCGTTCGCTTCGCAGAGGATTCGATTGCCATGGTGGCGATCGAATGCATGGAGGATTGCCCGGTCCTCAACACGCCGCTGCATCAGCTCAGCCAGCTCTTCCCGGACCTGATGGCGACCGTCGTCGGCATCTTCCGCGACGGCCACCTCACCGTCGCCCATTCCGGCGACCAGCTGCATGCCGGCGATCTCGCCTATGTCATCTGCCAGCGCGAACACGTGCGCCGCACCCTCGGCCTCTTCGGCCACGAGGAGCAGGAGGCCCGCCGCATCATCATCGCCGGCGGTGGCAACATCGGCCATTTCGTCGCCCGCACCATCGAGGAGCACCAGCCGAAGACGCGGCTGAAGATCATCGAGACCGATCGCGAAAAGGCCGTTTCCGTCTCCGAGCAGCTGCGCAACACCGTCGTCCTGCACGGCTCGGCGCTCGACCAGAACATCCTCCTGCAGGCCGACGTCCAGGATGCCGACCTGATGGTGACGCTCACCAACAGCGACCAGATCAACATCCTCGGCGCGGTCATGGCCAAATCGCTCGGCTGCAAGTCGAACCTGGTGCTGATCAACAGCTCCTCGCTCAACAATGTCACCAAGTCACTCGGCATCGACGCCCAGATCAACCCGCGCGCCGTCACCATTTCGCGCGTCCTGCAGCACGTCCGCAAGGGTCGTATCCGCTCCGTCTATGCCGTGCAGCAGGGTTCCGCGGAGGTGATCGAGGCCGAGGCGCTGGAAACCTCGCCGCTCGTCGGGCGCCCGTTCCGCGATCTCGAGCTGCCCGACGGCATCCGCATCGGCGCCATCTACCGGGACGGCGCCGTGATCCGTCCGAGCGGCGACACGAAGATCAAGGCCAAGGACCGCGTCGTGCTCTTCTCCACCGCCGAGGCGGTCAAGAACGTCGAGCAGATGTTCCGCGTCTCCATCCAGTATTTCTAGGAGAGCCGGGGCGGAACCGAACGTCAGGAGTGCCTTTTTGCACGTTGCGGAAAACACGGCGATTTGATAACGAAGTTTTAGGGGAGGGAAGCACGAGGGCGCTTCCCGGTCATCTCTTGACAGCTAGATCATGATCCGGCCAACGGCCGGCAAAATAGAAAGAAGCGGCGCTATGGCGGAACGTTCTCAGAACTTGCAGGACTTATTTCTCAATACAGTCCGCAAACAGAAGATTTCCCTGACTATTTTCCTGATCAACGGGGTGAAGCTCACAGGTGTCGTGACCTCCTTCGACAACTTCTGTGTCCTTCTTCGCCGTGACGGCCACTCGCAACTCGTGTATAAGCACGCGATCTCCACCATCATGCCCGGCCAGCCGATGCAGATGTTCGAGAGCGAAGAAACCGCCGCATAACAGGACAACCACAGATTTCAAATCGCGATACTTCCAATGAATCGATGATCCCGGAGACCGAGCGTCACCGGGACGACATGCGTGCCATCGTCATCGTGCCGGTGCTGAAGCAGGGCCGGACCGCCCGCTCGGCACAGGCCGATTCCGCCACGCCTTCGCCGCAACGGTCCGACGAGGCCCGCCTCGAGGAGGCGATCGGCCTTGCCCGGGCGATTGACCTGACGATCGTGCAGGGCCTGATCGTGCCGGTCGCCCAGCCGAAGCCGGCAACCCTGATGGGCAGCGGCAAGATCGAGGAGATCAAGGCGCTGCTCGACGAGCACCACGCCGGCCTCGTCATCATCGACCACCCGCTGACCCCCGTGCAGCAGCGCAATCTCGAGAAGGAATGGAACGCCAAGGTCATCGACCGGACGGGCCTGATCCTCGAGATCTTCGGCCGCCGTGCCTCCACCAAGGAGGGCACGCTGCAGGTCGATCTGGCGCATCTGAACTACCAGAAGGGCCGACTCGTGCGCAGCTGGACCCACCTGGAACGCCAGCGCGGCGGTGCAGGCTTCATGGGCGGCCCCGGTGAAACCCAGATCGAGGCCGACCGCCGGCTGCTGCAGGACCGCATCGTCAAGCTGGAGCGCGAGCTCGAGCAGGTGGTGCGCACCCGCCAGCTGCACCGCGCCAAGCGCCGCAAGGTACCGCATCCGATCGTGGCGCTGGTCGGCTATACCAACGCAGGCAAGTCGACGCTCTTCAACCGCATCACCGGTGCGGGCGTGCTGGCCGAGGACATGCTGTTTGCAACGCTCGATCCGACCCTGCGGCGCATGAAGCTGCCGCATGGCCGCACCGTCATCCTGTCCGATACCGTCGGCTTCATCTCCAACCTGCCGACCCACCTCGTGGCCGCCTTCCGCGCCACGCTGGAAGAGGTTCTGGAGGCGGACCTGATCCTGCATGTGCGCGACATGTCGGACCCTGACAATGCCGCCCAGTCCGGCGACGTGCTGCGCATCCTCACCGATCTCGGCATCGACGAGAAGGAGCGCGAGAAGCGCATCATCGAGGTCTGGAACAAGATCGACCGGCTCGACCCGGAAGCCCATGACGCGCTCATCGAGCGCGCCCATGGTCGCGACGACATCATGGCCGTCTCCGCCGTCAGCGGCGAGGGTGTCGAGCCGCTGATGGAAGAGATCTCCAGGCGCCTCTCGGGCGTGCTCACCGAGGCGACGATCACCATTCCGGCCGACAAGCTGGCGCTGGTCTCCTGGGTCTATGAGAACGCCATCGTCGACGGCCGCGAAGACCTCGAGGACGGCGCGGTCGAACTCGACGTCCGCCTGTCGGACGGCCAGGCCGTCGAGCTGGAGCGCAAGCTCGGCATCGGCCAGGCCCCGCAAAAGGAAGACTGGGAGCGGTAACCGCTCCCTTTTCGCCCGGTGGCTGGTCGAGATTGGGATCATCGGGCCGCAATTTCGCCGACAGGCAAGGCGACAGAGCCGCGCCGCTCCAGAATCAGGCTCGCGACGACCGCCTCGGCGGTGCTGCACCTCGTCCTCTTGCTTGTCGCTGCATTCCTTCCCGCTGGAAAACCTCTGCCTCTGCCTTCTGAAGAGGGTATCACCGTTGAAATTCTGACCGAGCCTTCGCCTCCGCATCTGGGGGCATCGGCAGGCGCCGCAAGGAGAGACGTCGGCCGTTCCGCGGCAGTTCCTGTTGATCAGGAGGAGGAAGAGGAACTGCCTCCGCCGTCGCCAGCGAAACCCGCTTCGGATCGACAGCCGTTGGTGGCTGCCAGGACGCTGTTTTCATCCCGGACACTCGACGATCCGCGAAGTCGGGGCGCCAGGACGGCGCTGAGACAGCTTGGGACAGAGGATCGCATCTCGCAGCTTTGCAACATCGAGGCGATGGAGCAGGTCCAGCGGCTGACCGGCGACTACCGGCCGGACTTCGTGGTTGCCTATGCCAAGGCTGACCTGAAACTGGCCGGGCTGACACTGGAAGCAGATGGCGGAGCCATCCGCAGCAGGCAGCACTGGTACGACGTCACGTTTATCTGCGAAGTCACCCCGGATTTGGAAACGGTCACTGCCTTCCAGTTCTCTCTTGGTGCGGAGATACCCGAGGCGGAATGGGAGGAGTACGCCCTTCCTGCCGGAGAGGTTTCGGACTGAGCCTTAAAAGCCGATCCCGGGCAAGCTGTTGAGCAAGGTGCAAGCTCACGGTATCTATTGGCGTCGGACAGTGGAAGATGCGATGGACGGCGCCTTGAAGATAGAAGCTTTCTTTGCGCAACAGGACCGATGGCAGGCTGAGCTCGGCGCGCTTCGGTCCATCCTCCTCGACTGTGGCCTGACGGAAGAGTTCAAGTGGAGCTCTCCCTGCTACACGGTCGATGGCGGCAATGTCGCGCTGCTCTGGGGCTTCAAGGACAGCGCCACACTCGGCTTCTTCAAGGGCGTCCTCCTCAAGGATCCCGCCGGGCTTCTCGTGGCGCCCGGCGAGAACTCGCGCTCCTCGCGCGTCTTGCGCTTCACGGCGCTCTCGCAGATCATCGAAACGGAAGCATCCATCCGCGACTATCTCCGCGAGGCGATGGAACTGGAGGCGGCCGGAGCCCGGGTCGATCTGCCGAAGGACGATCTGGCCTACCCCGAGGAGCTGGTCGCGGCGCTCGAGGACGATCCTGATCTGCAGACCGCCTTCGACGCCCTGACGCCCGGCCGCCGACGCGGCTATGTGCTCCATTTCTCCCAGCCGAAGCAGCCCGCCACCCGCCAGTCGCGCATTGCAAAGAGCCGCGACCGTATCCTGGCGGGGAAGGGGATGCACGACCGCTAGGGCCGGCGGCTCCCTTGGCCGACGCCGGCCTTATCCGGCAAGTGCCACAGCATCCGCGCCTGCAGGGATCCGCATGGGCGAGGCGGCATCGGTGGCCGCCTGCCAGACGGCCGCCACCACGTCGGCCGAATGGGTGACCGGTGCATCCGATGGCTGCGCGCGGGGCGCCAAGATCCCGGCAGCGAAGTCGGAATAGGGCGCCGGAAATCCGCCTTGCCCCTGGAGACGGGCCCGCGCCGTGTCGCCGAAGCTGGTCTGCGGCGAGCGTCCCGGCAGGACCACCCGGACCCTCACGTTGAACGGTTCAAGTTCCAGCGCCATGGATTCCGTGAAAGCGTTCACGGCCGCCTTGCTGGCGGTATAGGCGGACAGAAGCGGCAGCGGCTTCAGCGTCACGCTGGAGGTGACGTTGACGATGACGCCCGCCCGGCGCTCGCGGAACTGCGGCAGCACCGCCTGCGTCACGGCGATCGTTCCGAAGGTGTTCGTCTCGAAGATGTCCCGCACGGTCTCCATCGGCGTCCCTTCCACCACGTTCATCCAGCCGATGCCGGCATTGTTCACCAGGACGTCGATCGGACCGGCCGCTTCGACGGCGGCGCGGATGCTCTCGGCATCGCGCACGTCCAGCGCCAGAACCTTCAGATTGTCGGAGGCGGGGAGGATGTCGTTGCGCGGCGTGCGCATCGTCGCGACCACCCGCCATCCCTTATCGAGGAAGAACCTCGCGATTTCCAGTCCGAAGCCGGACGAGCAGCCGGTGATGAGTATGGTTTTCATGTCTGTCTCCTTCATTGTTCATGAAGGAGATCATGGACTAGCGTGTCGAGATCATCTATAATAGAAAGTCGGATATTCGTTATCAGGAGTGTCGTTTGACGGACCCTCTCGCCGATATCGTCGGCGTCCTCGCGCCCGCCGCGCCTCTCTCCAAGGTGGTCAGCGGCGCAGGCGCCTGGCGCGTCGATCGCCTGGAACGCGGCGAGCCCTTCTATTGCGTGGTCCTGGAAGGGAGTGCGCGCCTGTCTGTGCAGGGGCACCCGCCCATCGCCTTGCAGGAGGGGGATTTCGTTCTGATCCCGGCCGCCTCCGCCTTCACCATGGCGAGCATGGCCGAGGCCTTCCTCGAAGATGATAGCCAGTGGACCGTCACCACGTTTGAGGGAGAGACGCGGCACGGCGATCCGCACGGTCCCGCGGACGTCCGGTTGCTGATCGGCCACTTCGTCTTTGGTTCGCCCGACAGCGACCTGCTCGTCTCCCTCCTGCCGCAGCTCCTGCACATCCGGGGCGAGCCACGGCTGTCGACGATCGTCCGGCTGATCACGGACGAGGCCCGCACATGGCGGCCGGCGCGGGAGATGATCCTCGCCCGCCTGCTGGAGGTGCTGCTTCTGGAGGCGCTGCGCTCGACAGCCGCAGAGGCGGCGCCCACCGGGATCGTGCGGGCACTTGCCGATCCGCGGTTGGCGCTCGCAATCCGTCACCTGCACCAGGACCCGGCGAGGCCGTGGACCGTCGAACAGATGGCGGAAGTGGCGTCCCTCTCACGCTCGGCCTTCTTCAACCGGTTTCGGCAGAAGCTGGGCGTGGCGCCGATGGAATATCTGACATCATGGCGCATGGCGCTGGCCAGAAACCTGCTGCGCTCGGGACAGGCAGGGCTGCAGGAGATTGCCGAACGCGTCGGCTACGGCTCTGCCAGCGCCTTCAGCACCGCCTTCACAAGGCTGGTCGGACTACCACCCTCCCGATACGCAGAGCAGGCGGGTGCCGCCAGCCAAACCCCAGCCGCTGCCTGAGGTCCTTATCGTTCCCCGAGCTTCGCCGCCTGCCAGAGCGCTTCCATCCGCTCCAGCGTTGCGCCGTACAGTGTTTCACCTGATTTCTGAAGTTCTGTCTCGATGTGATTGAACCGGCGCCTGAACTTCGTATTGGTGCCGCGCAGTGCATCCTCCGGATCGGCATCCACATGGCGGCCGATATTGGCGAGCGCGAAGATCAGGTCGCCGAGTTCGTCCGCCACCTTGTCCTTGCGCCCGCCGCGCAGCGCCTCGCGCAACTCGCCGATCTCTTCCTCGATCTTGTCGAGGATTGGCTCGGCCTCCGACCAGTCGAAACCGACATGGGCGGCCTTCTGCTGCAGCTTCAGCGCCTCCGTCAGCGCCGGCTGGCTGCGCTGCACGCTGCCGAGGAAGCCGGCCTTGAAGTCCTCGGTGATGCCGCGCCGTGCCCGGCGCTCGGCCCGCTCGCGCTTCTCCTCCGCCTTGATCTCGTCCCACTGCAGCTTGACGGCCTCGGGCGTCAGCTCGTCGGAGCGGGCAAAGACATGCGGGTGGCGGCGGATCATCTTGCGGGTCACGGCCTCGACGACGTCGCCGAAAGAGAACTGTCCGGCCTCTTCGGCGATGCGCGCGTGGTAGACCACCTGCAGCAGCAGGTCGCCCAGCTCGTCGCAGAGATCGTCGGGGTCCTTGCGCTCGATCGCGTCGGCCACCTCGTAGGCCTCCTCGATCGTATAGGGCTTGATCGTCTCGAAGGTCTGGACGATGTCCCAGGGGCAGCCGGTCTCGGGATCGCGCAGCGCCACCATGATCTCGATCAGGCGGGAAATGTCTTTGGAAGCGTCCATGGGATGTCGTCCTGGTTTTTAAGTTCAGCGGAGCGGGATGGCGTTGTCGGCCTTGCCGGACTGGTAGGCGTCGGACAGCCGGTCGTAGGCGGCGCGGATGCGGACCGACTGCGCCTGCAGCGCCGCCCGCTGCGGCTCTTCCTCCGTGTCCACCAGCTCGCTCAGCGCAAAGGAGCGCCAGAAGGCGTTCTGCCGGCGATAGCCGCCCGGCTCCAGCCCGAACACCTCCTTCAGGATCTTCAGATCGTGCGGAATGGCGAAGGCGTCGCGGCTGTCCTCGTGGCTGAAGAAATAATAGAAATTGTCGAAACCCGCCCAGGTGATCGCCGACATGCACATGGTGCAGGGTTCGTGGGTGGAGAGGAAGATCAGCTCCTTCGTGTCCGGCTTGTCGCCAAGCTCGTGGAAACGCTTCAGCGCATGCACCTCGCCGTGCCAGAGCGGGTTCTCCAGCTCGTTGTTGGTCTCGGCAACGACGAGCGAGAGGTCAGATTTTCTCAGGATGGCCGCCCCGAACACCTTGTTGCCCGCCGCCACTCCAGCCTGCGTCAGCGGCAGGATGTCGTGTTCGATGACGTCGAGCAGGCGAGGGGCAAGTGTGGTCATGCGGCGGGTTCCTGTTGCAGCGAGCCGGATAAGGCCGGGGAATGCCAGCCCCGGTGAAACAGGGCTGCGGTGGCTTTTACTCAAGAAAGGGGGAGAGCGGGAACAGAAATGTTCACTGCCGCGCCAACTCGAACAACGGTTTCTTATGTCCTGTTGCGCAATGGATGATAGTGGCAGCTCAGATTGGGAAGGCCGCATGTCCAGCAACCTTTTGACGACATTTCCAGCATTCTTCCGCGTCAGCGGCAAGACCGTGGCCGTTTTCGGCGATGGCGACGAGGCCTATGCCAAGGTCCGGCTGCTGCGCAATACCGACGCGCGGATCGTCGCCTATGCGGCCGATCCGGAGGCCGACTACCATGCCTATCTCACAGCCCATGGCGTCGAAACCGTCAGAGCAGGCTTTTGCCTCGGCCAGCTGGCCGGCGTGACGCTGGTCTTTGCCGCCACCGGTGACGAACGTCAGGATCAGGCGATCGTCAGAGCCGCCCGTGCGGCCAAAATCCCGGCCAATGCCGTCGACCAGCCGGACTATTGCGACTTCCTGACGCCGGCGCTCGTCAACCGCGCTCCGGTGGCCGTCGCCATCGGCACGGAAGGCGCCGGCCCCGTCCTGGGACAGATGATCCGCGCGCGCGTCGACCAGATGCTGTCGCCCTCGCTTGGCCGCCTAGCTTCGCTTGCCGTCGACTACCGCGATGCCGTCGAGCGACACATTCCCAAGGGCGTCTCGCGCCGCGTCTTCTGGCGCCGCTTCTTCACCGGCACCGTCGCCGACAGCGTCGATGCCGGCGATCTCGCCGCAGCAACCCATGCTGCCGACGATCTTCTTTCCGGCTCCGGCCGTGTCGAAGGCCATGTCTGGCTGGTCGGCGCCGGTCCCGGGGCCGAGGACCTGCTGACGCTGCGCGCCCAGCGCGTGCTGATGGAGGCCGACGTCATCGTCTTCGACGCGCTCGTGCCGCAGGCGATCGTCGACATGGGCCGCCGCGATGCCGAGCGCCTGTCCGTCGGCAAGCGCAAGAACTGTCATTCGAAATCCCAGGACGAGATCAACCGGCTGCTGGTGCGGCTGGGCAGCGAGGGCAAGCGGGTGGTGCGCCTCAAATCCGGCGATCCGCTCGTCTACGGCCGTGCCGCCGAGGAGATGGCGGCGCTGCGCGAGGCGGGCATCACCTATGAGATCGTCCCCGGCATCACTTCCGCCTTTGCCGCCGCCGCCGATTTCGAGCTGCCGCTGACGCTGCGCGGTGTCGCCTCCTCGCTGATCTTCACCACCGGCCACGATCTCACCGGCGACGTGCTGCCCGACTGGGCAAGCCTTGCCATCTCCGGCGCGACGGTGGCCGTCTACATGGGCCGCACGGTCGCGGCCTCCGTGGCCGGCCGGCTGATGGACGCGGGGCTTTCGCCCGACACCACGGTCGCCGTGGTGGAAAACGCCAGCCGCGCCGACCGGCGCCTGTTCCACGGCGTGCTGCGGCAGCTGCCGGACCTTCAGACGCGTGACGATCTGACCGGGCCGGTGATGGTGATCATCGGCGAGGCCGTCGCCGGCGCCAATTTCGACAAGTCAGCGCCTTTGTCCGCCCGGACATCCGTGGCGCGCCAGGACGTGGGAGTGACACGATGACCGACAAGGTGCTGACCGCCAACCGGCTGAGCGACGGCATTGCCGTCTGGCTCGATGCCAACGGCCAGTGGACGGAGAGCCTGCAGGACGCGCTGGTGGCCCGTCACGCCGAGGCCGAAGCCGCGCTGGCGGCCATCGGCAAGCGCGACTTTGCCGGAAACCTGGTCGTCGACGTCAATGTCATCGACGTGGCCGAACTGGACGGCAAGCTCTGGCCGACACGCCTGCGCGAGCGCATCCGCGCCGCCGGGCCCACCATGGAATACGCCGCCGGCTACAGCCCGGCCGACGCAGCCTTCATCGCAGTCTGAGGACATCATGTACCGCTACGACGAATTCGACCACGCCTTTGTCTCCAGCCGCGTCGACCAGTTCCGCGACCAGGTGGAGCGCCGCCTGTCCGGCGAGCTTGCCGAGGATGCCTTCAAGCCGCTGCGCCTGATGAACGGCGTCTACCTGCAGCTTCATGCCTACATGCTGCGCGTCGCCATTCCCTACGGCACGCTGAACGGCCGGCAGATGCGCATGCTCGCCCACATCGCCCGGAAGTACGACCGCGGCTACGGGCATTTCACGACGCGCCAGAACATCCAGTACAACTGGCCGAAGCTCTCGGACACGCCGGCGATCCTCTCGGAACTCGCCAGCGTCGAGATGCATGCGCTGCAGACCTCGGGCAACTGCATCCGCAATGTCACCGCCGACCACTTCGCCGGTGCCGCCGCCGACGAGGTCGCCGATCCGCGGCCCTATGCGGAAATCCTGCGGCAGTGGTCCTCGGTCCACCCGGAATTCTCCTTCCTGCCGCGCAAGTTCAAGATCGCCGTCACCGGCGCCGAGCGCGACCGCGCCGCGATCCAGGTCCATGACATCGGCCTGCACCTGAAGAAGGATGCCGACGGCCGCATCGGCTTTGCCGTCTACGTCGGCGGCGGGCAGGGGCGCACGCCGCTGGTCGCCAAGAAGATCCGCGACTTCCTGCCGGAAGAGGATCTGCTGACCTATACGACCGCGATCATGCGCGTCTACAACCTCTACGGACGGCGCGACAACAAGTACAAGGCGCGCATCAAGATCCTCGTCCACGAGACCGGCGTCGAGGAGCTGACCCGCCAGGTCGAGGAGGAATTCTCCCACCTGCAGGGCACCGAGCTGACGCTGCCTGCCGCCGACATCGAGGCGATCACCCGCTACTTCGCGCAGCCGGACCTGCCGCAGCGGCCGGAAGGCTGGGCGGGACTTGCCGGCTGGAAGAAGCAGGACGAGAATTTTGCCCGCTGGGTGGATCAGAACGTCCAGCCGCACAAGCATCCCGACTACGGCATGGTGACGGTGTCGCTGAAGCCCATCGGCGGCATTCCGGGCGACGCCAGCGACAGCCAGATGGACGCCATTGCCGAGATCGCCGAGGAATATGCCTTCGACGAGATCCGCATCAGCCACGAGCAGAACGTCATCCTGCCGCATGTGGCGCTCGCCGACCTCGAGCCGGTCTACCGGGCGCTGGTCGCCCAGGGACTGGCGACGGCGAACGCCGGCCTGATCACCGACATCATCGCCTGTCCGGGGCTCGACTACTGCGCGCTTGCCAACGCCCGCTCGATTCCCGTGGCGCAGGAGATCTCCACCCGCTTCGGCGATCCCGAGCGTCAGGCGGAGATCGGCGAGCTGAAGATCAAGATTTCCGGTTGCATCAACGCCTGCGGCCACCACCACGTCGGCCACATCGGCCTGCTCGGCGTCGAGAAGAAGGGCGCCGAGCTCTACCAGATCACGCTCGGCGGCTCCGGCGACGAGCACACCTCGATCGGCGAGATCATCGGCCGCGGCTTCGAGCCGGAGAAGGTGACGGACGCGGTCGAAAAGATCGTCGACACCTACCTCGGCCTGCGGCTTTCCAAGGACGAGACCTTCCTCGCCGCCTACCGCCGCGTCGGGCCGCAGCCGTTCAAGGATGCGCTCTACGGCTCGACGGTGGAAGCGGCATGACGGAGGCGGGTGCAGTGACAAAGATCTGGAGAGAGACGGGCTTCGTCGAGGGTGACCCCTGGGTGGTCGAGACCGAGGAGCGCAAGGCTGAGGGCGACGAGAAGCCGCTCCTGACGCTCGACGCGCTGATCGAGAAGGCGGACGCCAGCAATGACGTCGGGCTCGGCGTGCTGGTGAAGCCCGGCGACGACGTGCGGCGGCTGGAGCCCTATCTCTACCGCCTGGAGATCGTCGCGGTGGACTTCCCCGCCTTCAGCGACGGCCGCGCCTTCTCCCATGCGACGCTGCTGCGCGAGCGGCTCGCCTACAAGAACGAGCTGCGCGCCGTCGGCGACGTGCTGATCGACCAGGTGCCGCTGATGCTGCGCACCGGCATCGACAGCTTTGCCGTCACCAATGCCACGGCGCTGAAGCGGCTTGCCGAACGCCGCCTGCCGGGGATCGCCGAGCACTACCAGCCGGCCGCCCGGCCCGCCGAGCGCCCTCAAGGGGAAGGCGAGGGTGCCGCCTACGCCTGGCGCCGCCGCTCCGCCGCCTCCTGAGGGGTTTAAAGCGGAGCTCTCCGCACATATTTTCCGGGCAGCCCGCGGCATATGTTCGCGCATGCCTTCAAAAGCCGGGGCGGATGGTATATTTCGCTCCGGCAGGACCACAAGCTTAAGCGAGACGGAAGCCGCATGAACGCTCCAGCCAAGACGGACGAATTCGTTGCCCCCGAGGCAGCAGCCAGCAAGCCGGCGATTCCGGACGGCGTCTATGCCGAGACGGTGCTGGCGGTGGAGCATTACACCGACCATCTGTTCCGCTTCCGCATGACGCGGCCGCCCGGCTTCCGCTTCCGCTCCGGGGAATTTGCGATGATCGGCCTGATGGTCGGCGACAAGCCGATCTACCGCGCCTATTCGATCGCCAGCCCCGCCTGGGACGAGGAGCTGGAGTTCTTCTCCATCAAGGTGCCGGACGGGCCGCTCACCTCCCACCTGCAGAAGATCAAGCCGGGCGACACGGTGCTGATGCGCAAGAAGCCGACCGGCACGCTGGTGCTCGACGCGCTGACGCCGGGCAAGCGCCTCTACATGTTCTCCACCGGCACCGGCATTGCGCCGTTTGCCAGCCTCATCCGCGATCCGGAGACCTACGAGAAGTTCGAGGAGGTCATCCTCACCCACACCTGCCGCGAGGTGGCCGAGCTGAAATACGGCTTCGACCTGATGGAGGAGATCCGCGAGCACGAGTTCCTGGGCGAGATGGTCGGCGACAAGCTGAAGCACTACCCGACCGTGACGCGCGAGGAATACCCCTTCCAGGGCCGCATCACCGACCTGATGGAGAGCGGCAAGCTCTACACCGATCTCGGCCTTCCGCCGCTCGATCCGGCGGTCGACCGCGGCATGATCTGCGGCTCCACCGCCATGCTGAAGGACACCAAGGCGCTCCTCGAAAAGGCCGGCCTCACCGAGGGCGCCAACAACAAGCCCGCCGAATTCGTCATCGAAAGGGCGTTTGTGGGGTGAGGCGCGTCCGGCGCCAGCCGGCAAAACGCTCCAGTGGAGCGTTTTGAGCGCCGAACGCCCGAAGCCCAAGCGAAGGGCCGGGGGCTCTCCGTCATCCTCGACCCCCTTCTCCGCGCGTCCTCGCCTGTCGTTCCCGCGCCCGCCAGGCCGCATCCCATTTCGCCCTGTTGAACCGGTCGCGTGACTTGCGGGCAATCGCGATCGCCAGGTCGTCCAGTTCCCTTTGCTCTCCCGCCTGCGCCTGGAAATACTCGGGGTTGGTGCCGAGAAAACCCTGCGCGAACCGCGCCGCGCGATAGACGTCGTCGAAGATAGCCCGTTGTTCGGCGGTCAGATTGATCAGGCAGCAGGGCTCGCCATTGGCATTGCGGTGCCAGCTGCAGGCATTGTTGCGCCGGCAGTCGCGCCGCCGGCAGACCTGGTGGGGCAGGGCGAGCATTTCCGCCGTGCGGGTGGCGAGCCTGGTGTTGATCCTGTCGGGCATGCGGGGTCTCCTGTGGTTGGCGGAGGCGCGGGTCGACGGTGCTGCCGACTGGACAGAGTCCTCCCTTGGTGACGGCCAGAATTTTCAAATTCGGACGGGGCGCTGAAAGCTGCCTCGTAAGTTTAGTTTTAGGTGGCACCTCTCAGCGCCCCGTTCGGCGGTTGTTGCCCGCGACTTCGGT
>JOKI01000028.1 GCA_000722615.1 Pseudorhizobium pelagicum
GTCATGGGGGTGTGGACGAAGGAGGATGAAAATTCGTGCAAGCGGTTGAAAAGGCTCAAGCCGGCTCGACAAACCGTCCCCGGGTGGCTTGCTTTTTCGCCGTGGAAGCCTGACAGGCCGTACCCCGCCTGGCAGGTCGGAGGCTCCCTGCCCTGGCGCGGCCTTCAGGCGAAATCGATCGCGTGCAGCTGCGACCCGTGCCGCTTCAGCCAGGCCTTGGCCTCGTCGCTTCTCGGGCAGAGCCGATGGCAGAGGGCCCAGAACTTCGGCCCGTGGTTCATCTCGTCCAGATGCGCGACTTCGTGGGCGGCGAGATAATCGATCACGAAGGGCGGCGCCATGACGATGCGCCAGGAAAAGCTGAGGTTGCCATCCCAGGAGCAGGATCCCCAGCGGCTACGCGTGTCCTTCATGGTGATCGACCGGACGGGCTTCTTCACGGAGGCGGCATGCAGGTGCACCAGCCGCTCCAGGTCCGCCCGCGCCTCCTTCTTCATGAAGCTGGAGAGGCGCCGGCCGAGGTGTTCCTCCAGGCCGCTGACGCAGAGCACCGGCTCGCCGTCCCTGACCATGGGTTCGGTGAGACCGCGCAACCGTCCGCTGTGCTCGATCCGGTGCGGCACGCCGCGCAGCATGACCGTGGCGCCGGGGGCCAGGGTGTCGGGCGCCGAGAAGCGGGCGAGCTTCACCTGCAGCCAGTGCTGATGGCGTTCCAGAAAATCGTCGATGTCCGCCCTGCGCAGACCGACCGGGACGGTCAGGCTGAGGCCCCTCGCCCCGGGATCGATGCGCAGCGTGATACGCGTCGACCGCGGATGCTCCCGTATCGTCAGCGGCAAGGCGCGGCTGCCGACCTCCAGCACGCGCTTTTCGGGAACCTGGGGTTTCCGAGCCGAACGGGCAGTCTTCTTGAGGAGTGCGAACATGGGAGTCCTCTAGCCGATTCGCACGGTCCGCTCATAGAAAAACCGGCGCCCGAGGGCGCCGGCCTGCGGTTGTTTCACGTGAATCCTTACAGATCGACGACGCCATTCTGGCCATTGGACTGGTTCTTGCGATCGCGCATGAAGCGATCGAACTCTTCCTGGTCCTTGGCGCGACGCAGCTCACGCATGTAGCTGTCGAATTCCTCGCGCATTTCGTCGAGCTTCTTGCGCTCTTCCTCGAGACGCTCGAGCTCGGCCGTCCGCCAGTCGTCGAAGGCGACATTGCCGGTGGTGAAATGCGTGCTGTAGCGCGACTTGGCGCGGCGGCAGCCGGCGAACATGCCGTCCGCCTTGCGGTTGGCATCGCGCTTGAAGCCCTGCAGCCGTTCTCCAAACAGGATATAGGCGAGCATGGCAAGGCCGAGCGGCCAGAAGACCACGAACCCGAGCACCATCAGGGCGATGGTGGCCGGCGTCCAATCCGGTCGAATCATTGCAGACTGGTTCATCGGTGACACCCTTCGTTACCCGGGCGGCCACATGCAGCCCGTTGGATTCGATTTGGGGGGTCGCGATATCTGCTTCAAGAAGATTGCCGCCGGATTCGGCGAAGTCGCTGATTAGCCATCGCTAATTCGGCGTCAACCGGCCTTGCCGCCCTTGATGACCCGCTTCACCGGTCCCTTGGTTTCCTGTGATCCACTTCCGTTCTGGCTGGTGAAGGCCAGGATGCGCGGGGCAATTTCGCGCCGGAAGCGCGAGCCGTTGAAGACGCCGTAGTGCCCGACGTCCGGCTGCATGTAGTGCATCCGCTTGTCGTCCGGGATATTGGGGCAGATCTTATGGGCCGCCTCGGTCTGGCCTAGCCCGGAGATGTCATCGTTCTCGCCCTCGACCGTCAGAAGCGCCGTCCGGCGGATCGCCTTCGTGTCGACCAGCGTGTCCCGGTGCATCATCTCGCCCTTGGGAAGGGCGTGCTTGATGAAGACCACGTCGACCGTCTGCAGATAGAATTCTTCCGTCAGGTCCATCACCGCCAGATATTCGTCGTAGAAGTCGCGGTGTCGTTCGGCGGGTTCGCCATCGTTCTTGACGAGGTGCTCGAAGAACTCCTTGTGGGCGGAGATGTGCCGGTCGAGGTTCATGGACATGAAACCGGACAGCTGCAGGAAGCCCGGATAGACCGGCCGCATGAAGCCCGGCTGCGGCCAGGGAACATTCATGATGACGTTGTCGCGGAACCACTCCAGCGGCTTTTCCTGCGCCAGCGTGTTGACTGCAGTCGGGTTCTCGCGCGTGTCGATCGGTCCGCCCATCAGGATCATCGAGGCGGGCGCCAGCGGATCGCCGGCCGCTTCCATGACGGCAACGGCTGCCAGCACCGGAACCGAGGGCTGGCAGACGCCGACAACATGGGTGTCCGGGCCAATGTGGTGGATCATCTCGATCAGGTAGTCGATGTAATCGTCGAGATCGAAGCGCCCTGCCGTGACCGGCACCATGCGGGCGTCGATCCAGTCGGTGATATAGATGTCTGCGTTCGGCAGAAGCGTTTCCACCGTGCCGCGGAGCAGCGTGGCGTAGTGACCGGACATCGGCGCCACGAGCAGCAGCTTCTGATCCGGTGCCCTGCCCGCCGGCAGTGCCCGGCGGAAGTGGATGAGGTTGCAGAACGGCTTCGACCAGACGATCTCTTCGGTCACCTGAACGGTCTTTCCGTCCACGACAGTGGTCGGCAGGCCGAACTCCGGCTTGCCGTAGCGCCGCGTCATCCGCTCGAAGAGCTCCAGGCTCGCCGACATCGCCCGACCGGCGGGCGTGTGGGACAGCGGGTTGAATGGATTGGAATGAAAGAACTTCATCGCATCCGCGGCCGCACGGAAGGGCGCGATGGCTGCGTGGTTCATCTCGTAGAGCTGGTAGATCATGGAGGTGCCGCCTTTTGTCAGGTTCGACGCGACGTCCAGGACTGCCGCCTGGCGCATCGGTGCAGGAGCATCGGAAGAGGCTACCATGTTTTCATTGCGGTGCAACATCAGGAGATACCGGTTCTCTGCTCAACAAAAATGCCAGGCGCGAACGCCTGGCATCAAAATGGCATGAAGCGGATTAAGGTTCCGCCCTCTGCGGCTGGTTAACGGTCGGCGACGAAGGTCTGGCGCTGGCTGCCGAGGCGCTCGATGCCAAGCTCGACGACATCGCCGGGCTTCAGGTAGCGCGGCGGCTTCATGCCCATGCCGACGCCGGGAGGCGTGCCGGTGGAGATAACGTCGCCCGGGTGCAGGGACATGAACTGGCTGAGATAGGACACCACGAAGGCGACGCCATAGACCATGGTGTTCGAGGAGCCGTCCTGCATGGTTTCACCGTTGACCTTCAGCCACATGCCGAGGTTCTGCGGATCGTCGATCTCGTCGCGGGTAACGAGCCAGGGGCCGATCGGGCCGAAGGTGTCGCAGGACTTGCCCTTGGTCCACTGGCCGGCGCGTTCGGTCTGGAAGCCACGCTCCGAGACGTCGTGGGAGACGCAGTAACCGACCACATAATCCATCGCTTCGGCTTCAGAGACATATTTTGCCGTCTTGCCGATGACGACGCCGAGTTCGACTTCCCAGTCGGTCTTTTCCGACCCGCGGGGAATGAGAACATCGTCGTTCGGGCCGCAGATGGCGGAGGTGGCCTTCATGAAGATCACCGGTTCCGGCGGCACGGCAGCACCCGTCTCGGCTGCATGGTCGGAGAAGTTGAGGCCGATGCAGATGAACTTGCCGGTGCCGGCGACGCAGGCGCCGATCCGGTCGACCGTCAGTTCCGGCAGGCTCTTGATATCGAGGGCGGCGATCCGGGCAAGGCCTTCCGGCGAGATCGCTGCACCGCTGATGTCGTCGACGTGCTGGGAGAGATCCCGCACCTTGCCGTCCGCATCGAGAATTGCCGGCTTTTCCTGGCCCGGCTGACCAACACGCATGAGTTTCACGGATGTGCCTCCACTTGTCTGACAACTGCCTTATGGAGGATGGCTGGTGGATTGTCACCCCCTGTCGCGGGCAAGACGCATTGCTCTGCGCCGGCGGGGAGCTATGCTCATGGGGATCAGACCTGGAGCCCAAAGGACGAACCGTGACAGAAAGCAACCACCGCCTTTCAGAGCATCCGATCGATGCCTTCTTCCTCGACCGCTGGTCGCCGCGAGCCTTCACCGGCGAGGCCATGGATCGGGAGACGATGCTGACGATCCTGGACGCCGGACACTGGGCGCCCTCCTCCGGCAACAACCAGCCGTGGCGGTTCATCTATGCCCTGCGCGAGACGGAGAGCTTTGCCCTGCTCCTCGACATTCTGGCACCCGGCAACCGTCGGTGGGCGCAGAACGCCTCGGCGCTGATCATCTTCGTGTCCCGCACCTATCGGCTGTCCAAGGACGGGGAGCGGAAACCGGCCTATACGCATTCCTTCGATACCGGCTCGTCGTGGTTCTCAATCGCCTGTCAGGCCATGAAGCTCGGCTACCACGCCCACGGGATGGAGGGGATGGACCGCGACAAGGCGATAGAGGTGCTGGGCATCCCGGAGGGTTACCGGGTCGAGGCCGCCGCGGCGATCGGCAAGATCGCGCCGAAGGAGACGTTGCCGGAGGACCTGCGGGACCGCGAGGTGCAGAGCCAGCGGAAGCCCCTCTCAGAGGTCGTCTTCGAGGGTCGCTTTGCCGGCGAATGAAAATGTTTCACGTGAATCATCGTTAACGTGATCCACGTGAGACAGGTTCGGTGCGCTAGATGTCGAGGTTGGCCACGCTCAGGGCGTTGTCCTGGATGAATTCGCGGCGCGGCTCCACCTCGTCGCCCATCAGGCGGGCGAAGAGACTGTCGGCATCGGTCGCATCGTTGACCTTGACCTGCAGCAAGGAGCGGACGTTCGGATCGAGCGTCGTTTCCCAGAGCTGCTCGGCGTTCATTTCGCCCAAGCCCTTGTAGCGCTGCATGGAAATGCCCTTGCGACCGGTGGCAAAGATGCCTTCCAGGAGCTCGACCGCGCCGGACATCTCCTGGTGGTCATCCTTGCGGCGGAGAACCGGCGGGATGCCGTAGATCTCGTTGAGCCTCGGGGTCAGCTGGTCGATGTGGCGTGCATCGGCGGAACCGATCAGGGCCACGTCCAGCACGGCGACTTCCTTGACGCCGCGGACCATGCGCTCGAAGCGCAGACCGCCTTCGTCGGTCACGTGACCGCTCCAGCCGCGTTCCGTTTCCTCGGCAATCACGTCGAGGCGACGCGCCACTTCGTCCGCCGTCTGCTGCGCCCGTTCCGGATTGTCGGTCAGCTCCGGATTCAGAGCACCGGCGATGGCGGCCTGTTCAACCACGGAGCGGCTGTAGCGGGAGTGCAGATTGTCGAGGAGGTTGCGAAGCCGCATGGCATCGACGACGACTTCCTTGAGATCCTGCCCGGTGCGCACCTCACCCGACGCGAGCGTCAGGCTGGTGTCTTCCAGGCCGCTGCCGATCAGATATTCCTCGAAGGCCTTCTGATCCTTCAGGTACTGCACCGACTTGCCGCGGGTAACCTTATAGAGCGGCGGCTGGGCAATGTAGATGTGGCCGCGCTCGATCAGTTCCGGCATCTGGCGGAAGAAGAAGGTGAGCAGCAGCGTGCGAATATGGGCGCCGTCGACGTCGGCGTCCGTCATGATGATGATCTTGTGGTAGCGCAGCTTGGCGATGTTGAACTCGTCCTTGCCGATCGACGTGCCGAGCGCCGTGATCAGCGTGCCGATCTCCTGGCTGGACAGCATCTTGTCGAAGCGGGCGCGCTCGACGTTGAGGATCTTGCCGCGCAGCGGCAGGATCGCCTGGCTCTCTCGGGAGCGGCCCTGCTTGGCGGAGCCGCCGGCGGAATCGCCCTCGACGAGGAAGAGTTCGGATTTCGTGGGATCGCGCTCAGAGCAGTCGGCAAGCTTGCCCGGCAGCGAGGCGATGTCGAGCGCCCCCTTGCGGCGGGTGAGCTCGCGCGCCCGGCGGGCCGCTTCACGGGCAACGGCGGCCTCGACCACCTTGCCGACAAGGACCTTGGCTTCCGACGGATGCTCTTCGAACCAGGTGCTGAGCGCCTCGTTGACGAGGCTTTCGACGACGGGACGGACTTCCGAGGAGACGAGCTTGTCCTTGGTCTGCGACGAGAACTTCGGATCCGGCACCTTGACCGACAGCACGGCGGTCAGGCCTTCGCGGCAGTCTTCGCCGGTGAGTGTCACCTTTTCCTTCTTGGTGATGCCCGAGCTATCGGCGTAGGAGGTCACCTGGCGGGTCAGCGCGCCGCGGAAACCGGCCATATGAGTGCCGCCGTCGCGCTGCGGAATGTTGTTGGTGAAGCAGAGCATGGTCTCGTGGTAGCTGTCGTTCCACCACAGCGCGACCTCGACGATCATCCCGTCCTTCTCGCCCATGATGGCGACAGGCTTGTCGACCAGCGGCTTCTTGGCACGATCGAGATAGCGAACGAAGGCCTCGAGCCCGCCGTCATAAAGCATTTCCTCTTCGCGGACGTCGGGCTTGCGCTTGTCCGTTAGCCGGATTCGCACGCCCGAGTTCAGGAAGGCGAGCTCGCGCAGACGATGCTCGAGCGTGTTGTAGTCATAATCCGTCATTGTGAAGGTTTCGGAACTGACGAGGAAGGTCACCTCGGTTCCGGAGCGGCCTTCGTAGTCGCCGACGATTTCCAGCGGGCCATCCGCCACGCCATGGGTGAAGGAGATCTGATGGACCTTGCCGTTGCGGCGGATCCGCAGCTTCAGCCACACCGAAAGCGCATTCACCACCGAGACGCCGACCCCGTGCAGGCCGCCGGAGACCTTGTAGGAGTTCTGGTCGAATTTGCCGCCGGCATGCAACTGGGTCATGATGACTTCGGCTGCCGAGACGCCTTCCCCGGTGTGAATGTCCGTCGGGATGCCGCGGCCGTTGTCGGTCACGGTGACCGATCCGTCGGCATTGAGGGTGACCGTCACGAGATCTGCATGACCGGCCAGCGCCTCATCGATGGCGTTGTCGACGACTTCGTAGACCATGTGATGAAGACCGGAACCATCATCGGTATCGCCGATGTACATGCCTGGTCTCTTGCGGACGGCATCCAGGCCTTTCAGGACCTTGATGGAGTCTGCGCCGTATTCTGCACTCGCGCCGTTTTCGTTCACGGGTGTGTCGGTCATCGATGATCTTTCCAATTTTCCGTCGGCGGGGCTCGACAAGCGAATCACCCGCGTATCCGCTATGAAATATAGGGAGTTTGGGACGGTTTCTAAAGCTCAAGCCTCGCTTGGCGGTCCAAATTCAGGGGATTTACGCCATTCAGCCCTGCTGACGGGCATCATCGAGACATTTCTCCAACGCCTCTACCATATCGGGAGACAAAGTGCGAATCTCGCGCGCCAGCCGATTGGCCAAAGCAGTATGGGCCGCAGGCAGTCCGGAGGTGTCCAGCACCACTTTCGGATGGGAAGACGCCGCCATCATGAAGAGCTCGTCGGCCTCATCCCAGATGATGTTGAAATAGCCGGCGATGCGCTGCAGCAGGTCGAAGCTGGGCTTGCCTCGCTTGCCATGCTCCAGGGCCGAGAGATAGGCCGGCGAGACGCCGATCCCCTGGGCAAGATCCCGCTGCGTCACGCCCCTGCGACGCCTCAGGTCCCGGAGTGCCTGACCAAAGGGCGTCACAGCTGCCCCCTCGGACGGCTGAGGCGGACGTAGAGCGCTCCTTCTCCACCGTGGTGGCGCGCCGCCCATTCGTAGGAGGAGATCAGGAAGCGGAATTCCGGCTTCGAGAACCACAGGGGAACCGCCCGTCTCAGGGCACCCTCGCTTCCCATCGACGTTCCCTTGCCGGTGATCACCAGAACGTGGCGAAGGCCACGGTCATGGGCACGGAAGAGGAAATCCAGGAGCAGATCATGGGCCTGCGACTGGTAGAGGCCATGAAGATCGATGCGTCCCTCGATGGCGAGGCGCCCCTTGGCAAGCTTGCGGTGGACGGGCTTTTCCAGCGGATGATGGCTTGGCGGCGGCGTCTTGCGGGCGGTGGCGCGCGGTGGCTCGGCGTTTTTTTCAGCTTCGAGCGGCATGGGCTTGCGCAGGGCAGCATCCTCAGCCGCCATCATGGCCGCGATCTCCTCGTCGAACTGGCGCGCCTCTTCGGCGCGACCGGGAAGGGCGCGGGTCGATTTGGCCACCTTTCCCCAGAGTATCCGCTCTTCGGAGCTGAGCTTGCGTCCCGTCATCCGCCATACCTTGCCGCGACCGCCTTCGGGATGAGGATATAGAAATCCGCAGCGTTGCGCACGGTTCCCGCAAGTTCGCCGGCGGCGTCACCGGACCCGGTGAAGATATCGCCGCGGGCGGGGCCTACGATCGCGCTGCCGGTGTCGAGCGCCAGAAGCATGCGCGCAAAGGGTCGACCGCCATCGAGATGCGTCAGCGTCGGCGCGTGAACATAGAACGGGAAGCCAAAGGTATGGATCATCCGATCGACGGCCAGCGACCGTCCCGGCAGCAAAGGCACCTTGGCCGCCGCGACGGGCCCGAGCGCGAGATCGTCGACCGCCGCTTCGCGAAAGAAGATGTAGGAGCGGTTGTGCCAGAGGACCTCGTCGATCCTCTGCGGATTCCTGGCAAGCCAGGCGCGGATCGATTGCATCGAGACGGCCGCCGCGTCGATCTCTCCCTGGTCGACAAGAAGCCTGCCGATCCCCGAGAACGCGTGACCCGACTTTGCGGCATAGGTAATGCGTTGCAGAGAGCCATCGGGGAAACGCAGGCGCGCGGCCCCCTGCACATGCGCAAAGAAGACGTCGACCCGGTCGCGGGCCCAGGCGATCTCGAGCCCGCGGCCGTCCAGATATCCCTGGTCGACGTCGCGCCGGTCCGGATAGGGGCGGATCGCTCCGTCCTGCCGGCGGCCGAAGGCGTGGGACAGCATGTCCGCGGGCCGATCCTCGTCGCTGATATCGATGAGATCCGGCGGACGCCGGTAGAAGGGATGCGCCCAGACCCCGGAAGGGGTTGCGGAGACTTCGACCTCGGGCTCGTAGAAGCCGGTGACGAGACCGGACGCATCATCCGCCAGTCGGATCAGAAACGGCTGGAAGTTTTCCTCGAAAAACCGGCGCGAGTCAGAGGCGCCTTGCGGGACCCCAGCGAGGAGCGCCTCGTAGATCGGCAGTATCTCCTGCGTCGATAGGCCAAGGGATCCGCTGCGATAGGGTTTTACCGACCTGACCTGCCCGAGACAGGCGAGCATCCCCTGGAAAAGCGTGCTCGGGTCCTCCTCCGCCCAACCCGGGAGCTGCCCGAAGCGGGTTCGCCGGAGAGAAAAACCCGAGGCCTCCCCCGTCATTGCTCGGATTCGGTCGCGACCAGCTTCCAGTTCGGGTCACGGGAGCGGGAATCACGGGCAAAGGTCCAGATATCGGTGACCTCGGCGACATTCTCCTGATCGCCATCGACGATCGCGCCATCCTTGTCGAAGGTCGCGGAAATCAGCTGGCAGACGATCCGCACCGTCACCTGTTCTTCCGGGCCCTTGACGCTGGCATGGGTCAGTTCGGCCTTGTCGATGCCCACGAAGGTGGATTTGACCACCTCCCCTTTCGCCTCCCGTTCGGAAATGGCTGCGTCGAAGCCTTCGTAGACCTCCTTGGAAAGCAGGTTCTTCAGCGTCTTGCGATCGCCATCGGCGAAGGCCATGACGATCATCTCGTAGGCCATGCGAGCGCCGTTGAGGAATTCGGCCGGCTTGAAGGACGGGTCCACCTTCAACATTTCCCGAAGAGAAGCGTTGAGCGGCGTTCCCTGCTTGGCAACAGCGTCGATCTCGGAAAATCTCTCCTCGTCGCTGATCTCGCGGCGCGGCAGGGTGACCACCTTGCCGTCGTCGCTTGCCGGGGCCTTGACGGCATCGCGAGCGGTATAGGGATCAAACGGCGGCTTCTCGTTTCCCGTCCGCCGACCCAGAACGTTCCGCAATTGCAGAAAGATCAGGACCGCCGCGACAAGAAAGAACAGAGTTATGAAGTCGTTGGAACCCATCTTTACCCGCAATGCCGTTTAAATCGTTGCTAGAGGTTCTCATATAGTCTGCAAAGACACATCATTCAAATAGCTAAGGCGAGAGCCTTTCGTCCCATAGGTTAAAGATTATGCGTACGCGCTGGATTGCCATCCTTTTCCTGCTCATGCCGCTGGCGGAGATCGCGGGCTTCGTCCTCGTCGGTCGTGCCGTCGGCGTCTGGAGCACGCTCGGCCTAGTGATCCTCACCAGCATCGCCGGAACGCTGCTGCTGCGGGCGCAAGGGTTGCAGATGCTGCGGACCCTCTCCGACGAGGGGCGGCAGGGGCGCGTGCCCGGCGACACGATCGTCCACGGCGCGATGATCGTGGTTGCCGCGCTGCTGCTGCTCATTCCAGGATTCATCACCGACATCCTGGGGCTTGCCCTCTTCATTCCTGCCGTTCGCCGCCTGCTGTGGTCTGCGATCGGCCGGAGGGTGGTCATCGTGCGTTCGTCCAGCCACAGCCGGACTTACGCCCGGGATGCCGGTTTTGATCCGCAGACCCGAAAAGGACCGGTGGTCGATCTGGAAGATGACGATTTCAGGCGGGAGCCGGACCCCAGTTCACCCTGGTCCGACCGTCGACTGAAGGACGACTAGGACGGGTTCACCCGCCCTGCAAGGGTTGTAAGGCCGTGGGTGAAATGTTAGACGCCGGTCTAACGTCTCTTGTCTCGAGGAAATCGCATGGCCGACGAAAACAACCAGGGCGCACCGAGCCCTTCGCTGAACATCCTTGCGCAGTATACGAAGGATCTTTCGTTCGAAAATCCGGGTGCGCCGCGTTCGCTGCAGGCGCGAGACAAGGCTCCGGCGATCAACATCAACGTGAACGTCAACGCCAACCCGCTGTCGGAAAGCGATTTCGACGTGGTCCTGACGCTCAACGTCGACGCCAAGGAAGATGACAAGGTCGTCTTTGCGGCCGAACTCGTCTACGGCGGTGTCTTCCGCGTCACCGGTTTTCCGCAGGAACACATGCTGCCGGTTCTGTTCATCGAATGCCCGCGGCTGCTGTTCCCGTTCGCCCGTCAGATCGTGGCGGACGTCACCCGCAATGGCGGCTTCCCGCCGCTGATGATCGACCCGATCGATTTCGCGCAGATGTTCACGCAGCGCATGGCGCAGGAACAGGCGAAGGCCAAGGTCCAGACACTCAACAGCTGATCGTTCGGCACACGACTGATTTCAGGAAGCCCGGATCTGAACATCCGGGCTTTTTGCGTAGTACCGGCTCCAGAGCGCCTTGTCTCCGAGCTTTGCCACCATGGCCTCATGCGCCTGCCGTTCGGCTGGCGTCAGCCGGTTGGGCAAGGCACGGGGACGACCGGAAATGCCGCCGATGCTGATCTCGTCGATCTCGACAGTCGTCGTCGAGGTTTCGACCTCCACCAGGCCGAAGGCCGCCTGACGACCGCCGGTCATCTCGATATAGACTTCCGCCAGAAGCTCGGAGTCGAGCAGCGCGCCGTGCTTGGTGCGATGGGTGTTGTCTATTCCGTAGCGACGGCAGAGGGCATCGAGCGAATTCGGCCCCATCGGATGCTTGCGCCGCGCCAGCGAGAGCGTATCCACGATGCTGTCGGCCGGCACCGGCGGCAAGGAGATCCGCTCGAACTCGGCGTTCATGAAGCCGATGTCGAACATCGCGTTGTGGGCGATCCACTTGGCGCCGTCGAAGAACTCGAGGAGTTCTGCCGCGATGTCTCCGAAACGCGGCTTGTCCTTGAGGAACTCATCCGTCAGGCCGTGCACGGCGAGCGCATCCGGGTGAACCTTTCGATCGCCGGGGTTCAGATAGTGGTGAAAGCTGCGACCGGTGGGGAAGTTGTTGACCAGCTCGATCGCGCCGATCTCAATCACCCGATCGAGCTTCGTCTCCAGCCCGGTGGTTTCCGTATCGAAGATGATCTCACGCATGGGATGTCTCGCTTTTCCTGCCGGCGCGCAGCGCCGCAATGATCTCATCGACACGACTGCGCGCCGCTTCCATACCCTCCCCCGTATCGATCAGGAAATCGGCTTTCCGGCGTTTTACCTGATCGGGGACCTGGCGGGCCAGAATCAGTTCAAATTTTTCCACAGTCATGCCCGGGCGTGCAAGCACCCGCTCGCGCTGGATCCGTGGATCACAGGTGACGACCACAACGACATCGACGCGCTTTTCACCGCCGACCTCGAACAGAAGGGGGATGTCGAGAACGATCATATCGTCGCCGGCGGCCTGGCGTGCCTGGACGAACTGCGCCTCCCGCTGACGCACCAAGGGATGAACGATCGCTTCGAGATCCTTGAAGCGCGACGGATCCGCCGCCAGCTGGCGGGCCAGTTCCTGGCGATCCACGCTTCCGTCCGCAATGCTGCCGGGAAAAGCCTTGCCGATCGGTTCGACGGCCTCGGAGCGGTAGAGATCATGGACGACGGCATCGGCATCGTTCACGGCAAGGCCGGCCTCGGCAAACATCCGGGCCGTCGTCGACTTGCCCATGCCGATCGAGCCGGTCAATCCGATGACGATCATCCGTGCCGCTCCATGTCTGCGATCACGAGCGCCCGAAGCGTCTCATCCACCACCGGGCGGACGCCAAACCATTTTTCAAAACCGGGCACCGCCTGATGCAGCAACATGCCGAGGCCATCGACCGTCGCAAGACCCTGGGATTGCGCCTGCGCGAGGATCGGCGTTTTCAGGGGGACGTAGACGATATCGGTCACCAGAGCGCCCGGGGCCATTGCGGAGAAATCCATGGCGGGCGCCTCCTCGCCATCCATGCCAAGCGAGGTGGTGTTGACGAACAGGCCCGCACCTTGCGTTACCTCCGCCAGGGCCGCCATGGGATGAGCATGAACGCTGGTGCCGAAGCGGTCCGCCAGTTCCTCGGCTCTTGTCGGGGTGCGGTTGACCACATGGATCTCATCGACACCGCGGTCGCGCAGGGCATAGATGACAGCGCGGCTGGCGCCGCCGGCACCGAGGACGACGGCCTTCTGCGCCTGATCCCAGCCCGGATGCCGCTCGTCCAGATTGGCGGCGAAGCCATGGGCGTCGGTATTGGTCGCATGCAGCACGCCGTCTTCGAGCCAGAGCGTGTTTGCGGCACCGAGTTCCCCGGCGATGGAATCGACCTTGTCGGCGAGAAGGCAGGCCATCTCCTTGTGCGGGATCGTCACATTGCCGCCGACATAGGGCGATGCCCCGGACTTCAGGCCCGCGATGAAATCAGCAAAGTCGTCGGCTGCCACCGGCTCTGCCCGGTAGTCCCCATTGATCCCGTGCTGCCTGAGCCAGTGGCCGTGGATCAGCGGCGAGCGCGAGTGCTTGACCGGCCAGCCGGTGACGAAAGCCTTAACCATGGTTTCACGTGAATCAGCCATCGATGGCACGCAGATCCCGAAGCTTGTCCAGGAGCGGCAGCATGGGCAGCCCCAGGATGGTGAAATAGTCTCCCCGGATTTCCGAGAAGAGCTGGATACCCTCGCCTTCCAGCTGATATGCGCCGACGCTTCCCAGAAGCTTCTCGCCGCACCGGGCGACATAGCGTTCCACGAAATCGGCTGAGAGCGTCCGGACCGTCAGATCCGCGTGCGAGAGATGATCCCAGAGGACTTCGCCATCCCTTGCCAGCGCGATGCCGCTGTTGAGGCTGTGTGTCTTTCCCGAGAGGGACAGCACATGGCGCTTCGCCTCCTCCACATCCTTCGGCTTGTGATAGACGCGCTCGCCGAGCGACATCGTCTGGTCCGAGCCGATGACGAGCGCACCGGTCATGCGGCGGCTGACCTCGAGCGCCTTGGCGCGTGCCAGTTCGACGGCGACCTGTTCGGGACGGGCATGGGTGTCTTCCAGGGCAGCCTCGATCCGCCGTTCGTCAATATCGGCCGCAACCGCCTCGAAGACGAGGCCGGCGTTTTCCATCAGCATGCGACGGAAGGGGCTGGACGAGGCCAGAACAAGCTGCGGTGCCACGGCGCCTTCTCTCCTTATACAGTTGCGGCGGCTTATCTCAGCTTGTCGCGCAGCGCAACGATTGCGGCGGCCGTCTCCTCGATCGAGCGGCGGGTGACATCGATGATCGGCCAACCATGGCGGGCACAGAGGGTTCGCGCGTGCTTGAGCTCCTCCTGAATGGTTGCCCGGTCGGTGTAGTACCGCCGATCGAAGCCCTGCGTCGTCCCGAGTTCGCGGTTTTCGCGAACCTGCGAGATGCGTTCGGTGGTGGCGATCAGTCCGACGACCAGCGGTCTGCTTGCCTGCAGCAGGCTTTGGGGAAGTTCGGCACCGACGACGATCGGCATGTTGGCCGTCTTGATGCCGCGGTTGGCGAGATAGATGCTGGTCGGCGTTTTCGACGTGCGGCTGATGCCGACCAGCACGACATCGGCCTGATCGTAATCTTCCGGCAGCTGCCCATCGTCGTGGTCCATCGTGAAGTTCAGCGCATCCATGCGCGCGAAGTAACTCTCGTCCAGATCATGCTGCGCGCCGACCCGCCGGCGCGAAGGGGAACCCAGGTAGGTCTGGAACGTTGCGATGACGGGTTCGAGAACGTTGACGCTCGGCGTGCCGATCTCGCGGCAGCGCATGTCGACGAGATGAGAAAGCTCCTGATCCACGAGGGTATAGAGAACGATGCCGGGCTGGCGATCTATCGCCTCGAGCACCGACAAGAGCTGCTTCCTGTTTCGCACCAGCGGGTAGACATGCTCGACGGCGGTGGAGCCCTGGAACTGCACGGAGGCCGCGCGGCCTGCCGAGATCAGCGTCTCGCCCGTGGAGTCAGAAATCAGGTGCAAATGAAAGAAGTTTTTCTTGTTCTCCACGCTGTTATTTACCCTTTGTTGATAACCCGGGAGAACCGGTCGCCAAATGCAGGTGGTGCCGAGGGGGTGGGGAAAACCTGCGACTTGTCCACATAAGGGACCGGGTGCAGGGAAATCCAGAGCCTATGTGGATAACGGTGACAACATCGAACTGGACTTCATCCTTCCCCACGTTATCCACAATCCGGAGCCTCTTATCGAATGCATCATGTATCGGAAAGATTTGGCAGATTTGCACTTGTCCCCAGACGCTGCCGGTTTGCCTCGGTGGCTGTACACCTGTTGACCTTGAAGTGGCCGATTGTCGCGCTTGGAGTGGAGGACGTTTAATCCTTGATAGTCACCGACTCTAAGAAATAGAAAGCCTTTAAGATTCAATTTTATTATTTAGGAGGAAAACCTTGACCGCCCCAGTCAGGAAGATCATAGCGGTCCTAGAAGGACAGACGGTATCGCCACCCCCGATCTGGCTCATGAGGCAGGCAGGACGCTATCTGCCGGAATATCGCGCTACCCGTGCGGAGGCCGGAAGCTTCCTCGATCTCTGTTATTCGCCGAAGCATGCGGTGGAGGTCACGCTCCAGCCGATCCGCCGTTATGGCTTCGATGCCTCGATCCTGTTTTCCGACATCCTGGTCATTCCCGACGCCCTGAACCGCAACGTTCGGTTCGTGCAGGGAGAAGGGCCGCAGATGGATCCGATCTCGGAGTCGGAGATCGACCTGCTCGACCCGAAGGGCGTCCTGGATCACCTCCAGCCGGTGCTGGAAACGGTCCGCCGACTGCGCCAGGAGCTGCCTGCGGAGACGACGCTGCTCGGCTTCTGCGGCGCGCCATGGACCGTGGCCACCTACATGATCGCCGGCCATGGGACGCCCGACCAGGCGCCTGCCCGCCTGTTTGCCTACCGTCATCCGGCACCCTTCAAGAAGCTCCTGACGCTGCTTGCGGATATCTCCGCGGAGTATCTGATTGCCCAGATCGATGCGGGCGCTGACGCGGTGCAGATCTTCGATTCCTGGGCCGGTGTGCTCGGTGAGGAGGAGTTCAAGCGCTACGCCCTGCAGCCGGTGGCGAGAATGATCCGGACGGTGCGGGCAGCCCGCCCCGGCGCCAAGATCATCGCCTTCGCCAAGGGTGCGGGCATGAACCTGAAGACCTACCGGCAGGGCACGGATGCGGATGCGATCGGGCTCGACTGGACCGTTCCGCTGTCGTTTGCAGCCGAGCTGCAGAAGGACGGTCCGGTTCAGGGCAATCTCGATCCGATGCGGGTGGTGGCCGGCGGCAAGGCGATGGAAGAGGGCATCGACGCCATCCTGCAGGCGCTTGGGCATGGTCCGCTGATCTTCAACCTCGGTCACGGCATCACGCCCGAGGCGGATCCGGAGCATGTGGCGGAACTGGTGCGGCGCGTGCGGGGAACGGCGTGATGGCAGAGGCGGAAAAGCAGGTTTCGACAAGTGCCGGCCGCCGCGCCGGGCTGCGGGCCTATATGGCGCTTGGTGTCTTCATCGCGATCATCATCGGGCTCTACCTGGGCCAGCCGGACAGTTTCTCCCGCTGGATGACGGCGCTGCATGTCGTGGCGGTGATCTCCTGGATGGCGGGACTGCTCTACATGCCGCGGCTGTTCATCTACCACAGCGATGCGGCACCCGGCTCCGAGCAGTCGGAAACCTTCAAGGTCATGGAGCAGCGCCTTCTGAAGGTGATCATGAACCCGGCGATGATGATCACCTGGGGTCTTGGGCTCTACCTGGCCTGGGACGTGTTCCGTTTCCAGGGGGGCTGGCTGCATGCCAAGATCGCACTGGTCGTCCTGCTGACGGTGGTGCATGTCCTGTTCAGTCGGGCGGTGCGTGGATTTGCGGCCGACGGCCCCCGGAAGTCGCCGCGTTACTGGCGGATGATGAACGAGGCGCCGACCTTGCTGATGATCGCCATCGTGATCCTGGTCATCGTCAAGCCTTTCTAGACGCCCGTCCGAATTCGGAGAAGAAATGTCCGTAGCCCCTTGCGGCGGGCTGCGGGACCCGCTAGTTTCGCGATCTCATCTCGTGGCATGCGTGTAATTGCTCATACTCCCCGGAAAACTCCGCGGTCGAGAGTTTCACCGGCACGCCTTTTTCCCCATCTATGCTCAACGTGGTCCCTTCATGGCTGAAATGAAGCTTCAAGAACTCAAAAGCAAATCGCCGACCGATTTGCTGACCTTCGCGGAATCGCTCGAGGTCGAAAACGCCAGCACGATGCGCAAGCAGGAGCTGATGTTCGCGATCCTCAAGGTTCTGGCGAGCCAGGATGTGGAAATCATCGGCGAAGGCGTGGTGGAAGTGCTGCAGGACGGCTTCGGCTTCCTGCGCTCTGCAAATGCCAACTATCTGCCCGGCCCCGACGATATCTATATTTCTCCCTCACAGATCCGCCGGTTCTCGCTGAAGACGGGCGATACCGTCGAGGGTCCGATCCGCGGACCCAAGGAAGGCGAACGCTATTTCGCGCTCCTCAAGGTCAACACGATCAACTTCGACGATCCGGAAAAGATTCGCCACAAGGTTCATTTCGACAATCTGACGCCGCTTTATCCAAACGACCGGTTCAAGATGGAGCTGGAAGTCCCGACGTCGAAGGATCTTTCCGCACGCGTCATCGATCTGGTGGCACCGCTCGGCAAGGGACAGCGCGGCCTGATCGTGGCCCCGCCGCGGACCGGCAAGACGGTTCTGCTCCAGAATATCGCCCACTCGATCACCGCCAATCATCCGGAATGCTATCTGATCGTCCTGCTGATCGACGAACGGCCTGAAGAAGTGACCGACATGCAGCGTTCGGTGCGCGGCGAAGTCGTGTCGTCGACCTTTGACGAACCGGCAGTGCGCCACGTGCAGGTTGCGGAGATGGTCATCGAGAAGGCCAAGCGTCTCGTTGAACACGGTCGCGACGTCGTCATCCTGCTCGATTCGATCACACGCCTGGGCCGTGCCTACAACACAGTCGTACCGTCCTCTGGCAAGGTGCTGACGGGCGGCGTGGACGCCAATGCCCTGCAGCGGCCGAAGCGCTTCTTCGGTGCAGCCCGAAACATCGAAGAAGGCGGTTCGCTGACCATCATCGCGACGGCGCTGATCGATACGGGCAGCCGCATGGACGAGGTGATCTTCGAAGAGTTCAAGGGTACGGGCAACTCGGAAATCGTGCTTGACCGCAAGGTCGCCGACAAGCGCATCTTCCCGTCCATGGACATCCTGAAGTCCGGGACACGCAAGGAAGACCTGCTGGTGCCACGCCAGGATCTGCAGAAGATCTTCGTGCTGCGCCGCATCCTCGCGCCGATGGGAACGACCGATGCGATCGAGTTCCTGATCGACAAGCTGAAGCAGACGAAGAGCAACAGCGACTTCTTCGATTCGATGAACACCTAAACATTAGCCGGATTCATCCGTTGGAACGCCCGGCATTCGTGTCGGGCGTTTTCCGTTTCCGCCTCTATCATTCAGGTGCAACTGCATGACGATGCTGCCAACGACGATCTTCGCCCTATCCAGCGGTGCATTGCCCGCCGGTGTCGCCGTGGTGCGCATCAGCGGCCTGGAGGCGTTGCCGGCTCTCCGCTTGCTGACCCGCAAGGAACTGCCGGCGCCACGCCAAGCGGCGCTCAGGACGATCGTGGGTCAAGACGGCTATGTGCTGGACCAAGCGTTGGTGCTCGTCTTCCCGGGGCCGCAGTCCTTCACCGGCGAGGACTGTGTCGAGTTGCAGCTGCATGGCAGTCGCGCCGTGGTGGCCGCCGTAATGAAGGAGCTCGCCGCTATCGATGGCCTGCGCGCAGCGGAGGCGGGAGAGTTCTCTCGGCGGGCATTCGAAAACGGCCGGATCGACCTTGTCGAAGCCGAAGGTCTTTCGGAACTGATTGCGGCCGAAACCGAAATGCAGCGACGGCTTGCGGTCGAACAGAGCTTCGGCGGCCAGTCCGCGCTCTATGAGGGCTGGGCAAAGCGACTGACGCACGCCCGCGCCATGATCGAGGCGGACCTGGATTTTTCCGATGAAGAGGATGTCCCGGGGTCCGTGGCCGACAGCGTCAGCGGAGACCTCATCGTCCTGCAGCAGGAGTTGCGGCGGCACGTCGAGGCGGCGCGGGCCGGTGAGATCATCCGGGACGGTTACAAGGTTGCCATCGTCGGGAGGCCGAACGCGGGCAAATCCAGCCTGCTGAATGCGCTTGCAAACCGAGATGTCGCAATCGTCACCGACGTTGCCGGGACGACGAGAGACGTGTTGCAGGTGGATCTCGACATGGACGGCTACCTCGTGCGGCTGTTCGATACGGCCGGACTCCGAGAGAGCAGCGATGTGGTGGAACAGGAAGGCATCCGACGCGCGCATGATGTCATCGGAAAGGCGGACCTCGTCCTGCTGTTGGAAGAGATCGATTCGGAACCGGAACATACCGTTATCCCCAATAACAAGGATTTGCTGCGCGTCGGCAGCAAGCTGGACCTGCACGGACCGTCGCCGGCCTATGATCTCTGTATCTCGGTAAGGGACGAGGATGGGTTGGAGCCGTTGCGGGAGGCTATTCGGCTACGGGTACGTAAGATCTGGTCCGGCTCGATAGCCCCCACCCGACAGCGTCAGCTTGAATTGCTGCTGGATGCTTCCAATTCCGTCTCAGAAGCGTTAAAGGCGGGGCAACCCGAGCTTCGGGCAGAAAATCTGCGGACAGCGGCTGTTGCGCTGGGCAGGATCACCGGAGCCGTCGATGTCGAGCAATTGCTGGACGTCATCTTTTCGCAGTTTTGTATCGGCAAATGATTCACGTGAAACACGCGGATCCGGAAGGCAGCCATGACAGAGCAGTTTGACGTCATCGTCATCGGGGGTGGGCACGCCGGCTGCGAAGCGGCCAGTGCGTCTGCGCGGCTGGGTGCCCGTACGGCGCTCATCACCCACAGGCGCGAGACCATCGGAGTGATGTCCTGCAACCCGGCAATCGGTGGACTGGGGAAAGGCCACCTGGTGCGCGAGGTGGATGCGATGGACGGGCTGATGGGCCGGGTCGCCGATGCGGCTGGCATCCAGTTCCGGCTTCTCAACCGGAAAAAGGGCCCAGCCGTGCGCGGCCCGCGGACGCAGGCCGACCGCAAGCTTTACAGGCTGGCCATGCAAAGCGAGATCGCGGAGCATGCAAATCTCACCGTCATCGAGGGCGATGCCTTCGACCTCCAGGTCGTGGACGGCTGCATCAACGGCGTCATCATGGCCGATGGCAAGGTCTTCTCCTGCGCGGCAGTCGTGTTGACGACCGGCACCTTCCTGAGGGGGCTCATTCATATCGGCTCCGAAAAGATTCCGGCCGGGAGGGTGGGAGAAGCACCCTCCGTCGGTCTGTCGGTAACTTTGGCGCGCCACCAGATCGCGCTCGGCCGCCTGAAGACAGGGACACCGGCGCGGCTGAACGGCGCCACGATCGATTGGGGTTCAGTCGGTCTGCAGGAGGCGGATGAGGATCCGGTGCCGTTTTCCTTCATGACGGACAAGATCGTCAATCCGCAGATTGCGTGCGGCGTGACCAGAACAACCGCCGAAACGCATAAAATCATCAGTGATAACATGCACTTGTCCGCGATGTACTCCGGGCAGATCGAAGGGGTCGGCCCACGGTACTGCCCGTCCATCGAGGACAAGATCGTGCGGTTCGGCGAGCGGGACGGTCATCAGGTCTTCCTGGAGCCGGAAGGCCTGGACGACACGACGGTCTATCCGAATGGCATATCGACATCCTTGCCGGCCGACATTCAGGAAGCTTTTATCCGGACCATGCCTGGCCTGGAGCGGGTCGAGATTGTTCAGCCGGGGTATGCGATCGAATATGACCATGTCGATCCCCGAGAGCTGACACATGCTCTCGAGGTCAAGAAGATCTCCGGCCTGTTCCTGGCCGGACAGATCAACGGAACAACGGGCTATGAAGAGGCAGCGGCCCAAGGACTGGCAGCAGGCCTGAATGCAGGCCTCCGCGCAGGCGGCGGTGCAGCCTATCACTTCAGCCGATCGACGTCGTATATCGGGGTGATGATCGACGACCTGACCTCCCGGGGCGTGACCGAGCCTTACCGTATGTTCACCTCCCGCGCCGAGTATCGCCTCTCGCTTCGGGCCGATAATGCCGACGCCCGCTTGACGCCGGAGGCCGTTTCTCTGGGCGTGGTCGGGCAGGCTCGCGCCCTGCGCTTTGACGCCTATGTACGAGAGCTGGCGGACTGGCGTGCGCGGCTGCAATCCATGTCCGTGACCCCGACAGAAGCTGTGGCCAAGGGTCTCAAGATCAACCAGGACGGTCAGCGCCGCAGTGCCTACGAACTGCTCGCCTATCCGGAGATGGATGTCGCAAGCCTGCGCGGGTGCTGGCCCGAACTCACTGATGTTCCCGGACGTATCGCCGAGGCCCTGGAAATCGAGGCGGGATATGCGGTCTATATCAACCGGCAGGCAACGGACATCGGCGTGTTGCGTCGTGATGAAGCCCTGACGATTCCAGCGGATTTCGATTATCAGGCCATTTCGGGCCTCTCGAACGAGCTTAAATTGAAATTGATGAAGTTGAAGCCGGTTTCCCTCGCTCAAGCCGCGCGCATCGAGGGCATGACCCCCGCAGCCTCGGCCCTGCTGCTCGCAATGATCAGGAAGAATGATCCGAATCGCGCGAAGCGAGTCTCCTGATGCAGCTGAACGGAAAGCGTGTTTCACGTGAAACGCAGGAGCGCCTCGAGCATTTCGCGGGTCTGTTCCGCAAATGGGCCTCTCGCATCAACCTGGTTGCGCCCTCCACGATCAATGAACTATGGGATCGACACATTGCCGACAGCGCCCAGCTTTTTCAGCTGCGGCCGGAAGCCGCCACCTGGGTCGATCTCGGGTCGGGAGGCGGATTTCCGGGCATTATCACCGCCATCTTGCTGAAAGAGATCGACGGAGGATGGGTCCATCTGGTGGAAAGCAACCAGAAGAAGGCCTCGTTCCTGCGGGTGGCGCTGATGGAAACGGAGGCTCGCGGTACCGTCTATCCGGCGCGAATCGACGAGGCGGCCAAGCAGATCGAAGGCTGTGACTATCTGTCTGCACGGGCACTGGCGGAGCTGGATCTTCTGCTCCAGCACGCCTCTCCCTGGCTTTCCAAGACGGGTGCAAGGGCCTTTTTTCACAAAGGGCGGGATTACCAGCGAGAAATCGGTAATGCGCGTGGTGCTTGGGACTTCGATCTGGTAGAACATCCCAGTGCCGTCGAGAGCGACTCCATTATCCTTGAAGTGAGTAACCTCCGGCCCAAAGATCGATAGCCCTCGTTCGTCAGGTGCGGCATGAACCCTATTAATCGCATTATCACTATCGCGAACCAGAAGGGTGGCGTCGGCAAGACGACCACTGCCATCAATCTGGCGACCGCGCTTGCCGCCATCGGCGAGCATGTCCTGATCATCGACCTGGATCCGCAGGGCAATGCCAGTACCGGGTTGGGCATCGATCGCCGTGACCGTGCCGTGTCTTCCTATGATCTCCTCATGGGGACGCACAGTGTGCAGGAGACGGTTCTGCCGACCGCCGTTCCCAATCTTTCGATCGTGCCGTCGACGATGGATCTCCTGGGGTTCGAGATGGAGATCTCCCAGCAGGCGGACCGCGTTTTTCGCCTCAAGCGCGCATTGACGCAGATCGCCCTGCCCTACTCCTACATCATCCTGGATTGCCCGCCGTCCTTCAACCTGCTGACCATGAACGCCATGGCGGCGGCACAGTCGGTGCTCGTTCCGCTGCAGTGCGAATTCTTCGCTCTCGAGGGTCTGAGCCAGCTCCTGGAGACGGTCAACCAGGTGAAGCAGACGGTGAATCCTGGGCTCGACATCCAGGGGATCGTCCTGACGATGTTCGATGCCCGCAACAATCTGGCGCAGCAGGTCGTCAATGACGTGCGTACCTACCTGGGTGACAAAGTCTATCACACGCTGATCCCGCGGAATGTCAGGGTTTCCGAGGCGCCTTCCTATGGGAAACCTGCTATTCTCTACGATCTGAAGTGCGCTGGAAGCCAGGCTTATCTGCAGCTGGCGTCGGAGGTTATCCAGCGTGAACGGCGCCGGAAGGCGGCCTGACGAATATTGGTGGTTATGATATGAGCGATGATCTCTCAAAGCGCCGGCTCGGGCGCGGTCTGGCGGCCCTGATCGGTGAAATGGATCAGCCGCTGCAGGTCGATGAGGCGCCGAAGCCGGTCAATCCGGATCGGATGCTGCCGATCGAGCATGTGAGCCGCAATCCCCGGAACCCTCGCCGGCAGTTCGATGAGAGCGACCTCCAGGATCTGGCAAGCTCCATTCGCCAGCATGGCATCGTCCAGCCGGTGGTCGTGCGGACGGTCAACGGCCAGTTCGAGATCATCGCCGGCGAGCGCCGCTGGCGTGCCGCCCAGCTTGCGGGTCTGCACGAGATCCCTGTCATTGTCCGCGATGTGGACGACCGCACAGCGCTCGAAATCGCAATCGTCGAAAACGTTCAGCGGGCAGATCTCAACCCGCTCGAAGAGGCTCTCGGCTACGATCAGCTCATTGCCGAATATGGCTATACACAGAACGATCTGGGCGGGATCATCGGCAAGAGCCGAAGCCATGTGGCCAACAGCCTGCGGCTTCTGAAGCTTCCCGAACCGGTGCGGGACATGCTCTCCTCGGGCGAACTGTCGGCCGGCCATGCCAGGGCCCTGATCACGACCTCTGATCCGGTTGCTCTGGCACGGACGATCGTCGCCAAGGGGATGTCGGTTCGCGATGCGGAGCGATTGGCGCAGAACGACGTCAAGGCCCAGACGCAGCCTCAGGGCGCCAAGGCGGAGCAGAAGGATTCCGATACGCTTGCTCTGGAGCGGACGCTCTCCGATTCCCTCGGCCTCGAGGTGAAGATCGCCCATAGGGGCGGCAACGGTCAGATGCGCATCACCTATCGCAACCTCGAACAGCTGGAAGAAATCTGCCGTCTTCTGGAGCGGCGGTAGCGCCGAGCCGACTAACGCTGGCTGCGAGCCGACTGGATCGCGATCGCCATCAGGGTCTGAAAGGCGATGCTGTCCTCCAGGCTCTGTTTCTGGCGGCTGTGCAGGACTGCCGCCTGCAGCCGTTCCGTCTCGCGCTGTAGCGCATGGGCCGTCCAGCTCCGTAAAGCCTTTTCTATCAATGGCTTACGCTTGAAATGGATGTGCCGCCCGAGCGTCATCATGACCTGCCCGACCTGCAGGTTCTTCTCGTCCATTTCGGCGCGCATCAGGTCCATCATCTGGAACTGCTTGAGACAGGACTGCAGGACTAGGAAGATCGGCGTCTTGGAGGTCGACACCTTCTGCATTGAATGACGGAGTGCGGGAAGATTTCCGGTCAGAATGGCGTCAACAGCCTCGTCGGTCGAGACGTTGCTTGCGTCGCCGATGATCGCCGATACGTCCTCCTCTTCGACGGTGCCCTTGCCGCGGCAATAAAGGGCGAGCTTGCGCACCTCGTTTCGCGAGGCGATACGGTCCCCGCCCAGGAGCTCCAGCAGGTGCCGGCGGGCGGCGGGCGATATCCCCAGGCCGTCGAGGGCAAGCTCGCTGTCTATGAGGGAATTGAGCGCCCGGGCATCGTCGGCATAGCATGGGATGACCGCGATCATCCGCGACGGTTCTGCGAGCTTGCGCAGACCGCTCCCCTTCTTCAGGTCGCCGGCCTCGATGACGAGCATATTGGCGGGCGCTGGTCCAGCTGCCAGAATGCCGAGCGCATCGAGGAGCGCCTTCTCGTTGGAGGCGCCGCGGAGCCACACGAGCTTGTCGCCGCCGAAGAGGCCCAGGGAGTTCACCTCATCGAGCAGCCTCCCCGGGTCGTTCTGGAGATCCGAGACATCCATCTTCAGCATCGAGAACGGATCGTCCTGTGCAATGCCTGATTTCTTGACGATGAGAGAGGCGCGTTCCGACACCAGGCCCCGGTCCGGGCCATAGATCACGAAGATACGGTAGGTCTCGCTGCCGCGATCAACGAAACGATCAAACTCGTGCGACTTTATTTCTGCCATGTCGGCTGGGGCTGGGGCTCTCTGGAGAGGGCAATGGCGAGGTCGGCACGGATGAGTTCGGCAAGCTCCTTCGCTGCCCGGTCCTCCGCGTCCCTGACGGCCCGCAATTCCGCGAACTCCTGGCGCGACACGTCGAGAAGCGAGGTGATCCTGCGGGTTCCGACCTTCAGGACCTCGCCGTCGCTGACTCGCGAAAGCGTATAGTTACCGGAGACGTTCACGCGCCCGGGCTGCAAGCCTACCGCGTCCTCGTCGTCAAGAATGTCGCTATAGGCGGCGGTGACCTGCAGAGCGACCTCATACTGGGGGGCAGGCGTTTCCCCTGCCCCGCCCGACGTCAGGAATATCAGCTGGTTCCGAACGACCTGCTCCACCCTGTCATCGGCGGGCGAGAATGCGATTTCCGCCAGCTTGGGGCCGGTTCCGGAGGCTTCCGAATACAGCGGGCGAACCTGACAGCCGGCCAGCATGGCCACGGCAGTCAGCCCAAATGCCAGTTTCAACAGCCGGGGGCGATAAGAGCGAGCATCACACGACAATGTTCACGATCCTCTGTGGGACGACGATGATCTTTTTCGGTACCTGCCCATCAAGAGCGGCACGCACGGCGTCCAGCGCAAGAACCGCAGCCTCGATGTCATTCTTCGATGCGTCGCGGGCGATTGTCAATTCCGCACGCTTCTTGCCGTTGATCTGGACGGGAAGCATCATCTCGTTCTCGATGACGAGCGATTCCTCGTAGGTCGGCCAGGGCGCCTGCGACAGCATGCCGGAATTACCGAGGACCGACCAGCATTCTTCCGCAAGATGTGGCGTCATCGGCGCGACGATTCGCACGAGGATCTCGGCTGCGTCGCGTACGGCCGCCCGGAAGGCCGGATCGGCATCACCGGAGGCAACCCGTGTCAGCGGCGCAGCCAAAGCATTGACGAATTCGTAGATGCGCGCCACGGCCTTGTTGAAGGAGAGCCGGTCGTAGTCGTCCTGTACCGCCTTCAGGGTCTTGTGGGCGACCTGCGAGATGGCCAGCGCCTCACCGTCCGTGGCCGGCTTTGGCGCGACGTCGATGAGATTGGGGGCGGCCTCAGAAATCAGGCGCCAGAGGCGCTGCGTAAAGCGATGAGCACCTTCGACACCGGCCTCCGACCAGATCACGTCGCGATCAGGCGGCGAATCCGACAGCACGAAGAAGCGTGCGGTGTCGGCGCCATAGGAGGCAATGATATCGTCCGGATCGACGACGTTCTTCTTCGACTTCGACATCTTCTCGATCGAGCCGATGGTGATTTCTTCGCCGGTGGAGAGAAGGGCTGCCTGTCGCTTGCCGTCGACTTCCTCGATGCGGATATCGGCGGGAGAGACCCATTCGCCGTTGGCGCCGCTGCCGCGGCGGTAGGTTTCATGGACGACCATGCCCTGGGTGAAGAGGCCCTTGAAGGGCTCCTTGACGTCCACATGGCCGGTCTCGTTCATCGCCCGGGTGAAGAAGCGGGAATAGAGCAGGTGTAGAATGGCATGCTCAATGCCGCCGATGTACTGGTCCACCGGCAGCCAGTGGTTGGCAGCCTTCGGATCGGTCGGATTGTCTTCCCAGGGCGCAGTGAAGCGCGTGAAATACCAGCTGGAATCCACGAAGGTATCCATCGTGTCAGTTTCGCGCCGGGCAGCTGCACCGCATTGCGGGCAGTTCACGTGGCGCCACGTCGGGTGCCGGTCGAGCGGATTGCCGGGATGGTCGAAGGTCACGTCGTCCGGTAGCTTGACCGGCAGGTCCTTCTTCGGCACGGGCACAACGCCGCAGACCTCGCAATGGATGACGGGAATCGGGCAACCCCAGTAGCGCTGGCGGGAGATACCCCAGTCGCGCAGGCGGAAATTCACCTTGCGCTCGCCCTGCGGCATGTTGCCGAGCATGGTGCCCGAGAGGCGTTCAACGACCATGCCGAACGCCTCTTCCGTGGTCTTGCCATCCAGGAACCGGGAGTTGATCATGACGCCGTCGCCGTCATAGGCGGTGTCGCCGATCGTGAAGCTCTGCGGGTCGCCGTCGGCCGGCATGACCACGGCAACAACGGGCAGGCCATATTTGCGAGCGAAGTCGAGGTCGCGCTGGTCGCCGGCGGGGCAGCCGAAGATGGCGCCCGTGCCGTAATCCATCAGGACGAAGTTGGCGACGTAGACAGGCAGTTCCCAGGACGGGTCGAGCGGATGCCGGACGCGGATACCGGTGTCGATCCCCTTCTTCTCGGCGGTTTCGAGCGCTGCCAGCGACGTGCCATGGTGGCGGCACTCGTCGCAGAAGGCTTCGATAGCCGGATTCGCTTTCGCGGCATCCCGTGCCATCGGATGATCGGCGGCGATGGCGAGGAAGGATGCGCCGAACAGCGTATCGGGACGGGTGGTGTAGACGGGGATCTCGTTCTGGCCGATCGGCGCCGTCCCCGGCACGACTTCCCAGCGGATCGTCATCCCTTCCGAGCGCCCGATCCAGTTCTTCTGCATCAGCCGGACCTTCTCCGGCCACTGGTCGAGGGTCTCGAGCGAATCGAGCAGGTCCTGGCTGAAGTCGGTGATCTTGAAGAACCACTGGACCAGGTCGCGCTGCTCGACGAGCGCGCCGGAGCGCCAGCCGCGGCCGTCGATCACCTGCTCATTCGCCAGCACCGTCTGGTCGACCGGATCCCAGTTGACCTTGGACTGCTTGCGGTAGACGAGGCCCTTTTCCATCATGTCGAGGAAGAGGTGCTGCTGACGATGATAATATTCGACGTCACAGGTGGCGAATTCCCGTGACCAGTCTAGCGAAAGCCCCATGGCCTTCAGCTGCAGCTTCATCGAGGCGATGTTCTGATAGGTCCACTCCTTGGGGTGAACCTTGTTGTCGCGCGCGGCGTTTTCCGCCGGCATGCCGAAGGCGTCCCAGCCCATGGGATGGAGAACATTGTAGCCCCTCGCCCGCTTGTAGCGCGCCACGACATCGCCCATGGCGTAGTTGCGGACGTGGCCCATGTGGATGCGTCCCGAGGGATAGGGAAACATCTCCAGAACGTAATACTTCTCGCGCGGATCGGCATTGTCGGCCTCGAAGACCTTGGCTTCCGACCACTTCTCTTGCCAGCGTGGCTCGGCCTCGCGCGGATTGTAACGTTCACTCGCCATATCAATATTATCCGGGAAAACTTCAGAAAGATTGGCCAGACCTTCACCACGAAAGCCTGCAAGCGTCAAGTTTTACAGGGATACTGGCGATGGAAGTTGGCCGGGTTGCGGCAGCACGCCTCTTGGCATGCCGCGCCTTGCGGCCTAAGTCGTCTGCAAGCAAACGCGAGGGAAGAGCATGACCGTCCAGGACAGGTTGAAGGAAGTTCGCGACCGGATCGTGGCAGCCGAACGCGTCGGGAAACGTCCGGAAGGATCCGTCACCCTGGTTGCCGTCTCCAAGACCTTCGAGGCCGATGCCATCCGGCCGGTGCTCGAGGCCGGCGAGAGGGTGTTCGGCGAGAACCGGGTCCAGGAAAGCCAGGGGAAATGGCCGGCGCTGAGGCAAGAGTTTGAGGGCATCGAGCTGCACCTTATCGGGCCGCTGCAATCCAACAAGGCCGCGGACGCCGTCGCGCTGTTCGACGTGATCGAGACGGTTGATCGGGAGAAGATTGCCCGCGCACTGGCAGACGAGATGAAGCGGCAGGGGCGGCTTCCGCGGCTTTATGTTCAGGTCAACACGGGAATGGAGCCGCAGAAGGCCGGCATCGCCCCTGATGAGACCGCGGATTTCGTGCGCCTTTGCCGCGATGAGCTGGGGCTGTCGGTGGAGGGCCTGATGTGCATCCCGCCCGCAGACGAAAATCCAGGTCCGCATTTTGCTCTGCTGGCCAAGCTCGCCCGCGAGAGCGGCGTGGAGAAACTATCGATGGGCATGTCGGGCGATTTCGAGACGGCGGTGGAGTTCGGCGCGACGAGCGTGCGCGTCGGCTCGGCCGTGTTTGGCAATCGCTAAGCGGCCCTAGCCCTTAAGTCTGGCTTTCCAGTCTCTTCTGGCTCATCCTACAAGTGTCCCATGGCTGCGCTGGGACCATGGGAGGAGCAGATGCAGAGCACTTATTTCGACGTCTATGCCGAATGGCAGGCGGACCCGGAAGCTTTCTGGCTGCGGGCAGCCGAAGCGCTGGACTGGTCCAAGCCGGTCGAGCGGGTGTTCGACCCCGACCAGGGCGCCTACGGGCGCTGGTTCGTGGGCGGTGAAACGAACACCTGCCACAACTGTATCGACCGTCACGTCAAGGCTGGTCGGGGAGACCAGAGGGCGCTGATCTACGACAGCGCAATGAATGGCACGAAGACCAGCTTCACCTATGACGCGGTGCTAGCCGAGGTGCAGGCGATCGCTGCCGTGCTGCGCAACCACGGCGTCGGCAAGGGCGACCGAGTGATCCTCTACATGCCCATGGTTCCGGAGGCGGTCTTCTCGATGCTGGCCTGTGCGCGGCTCGGGGCGGTGCATTCGGTGGTCTTCGGCGGCTTTGCCGCACACGAGCTGGCCAAGCGGATCGACGATAGCGGCGCCAAGGTGGTGATCAGCGCCAGCTGCGGGTTGGAGCCTGGCCGGATCGTGTCCTACAAGCCGCTGCTCGACCATGCGATCGACATGGCGACGGCGAAGCCGGACTTCTGCCTCATCCTGCAGCGCGACGAACTGCACGCGCCGCTGCGCTACGAGCATGGCGACATCGACTTCCGGCAGGCGGTCGAGGTGGAGAAGGTCAACGGTACGGTCATCGACTGCGTGCCCGTCGCCGCCACCGATCCGCTCTACATCCTCTATACATCCGGCACGACGGGCCAGCCCAAGGGCGTGGTGCGCGACAACGGCGGGCATATGGTGGCCCTCCAGTGGACCATGGAGAACCTTTACGGCGTAAAGCCCGGCGAAGTGTTCTGGACGGCCTCCGACATCGGCTGGGTGGTCGGCCATTCCTATATCGTCTACGCGCCGCTGCTGGCCGGCAGCACGACGGTCCTCTTCGAGGGCAAGCCGGTCGGAACGCCGGATGCGGGCACCTTCTGGCGGATCGTGTCGGAATACGACGTCAAGGTGCTGTTCACCGCACCGACGGCCTTCCGTGCCATCCGACGCGACGATCCGGACGGCGAGTACGTCCGGCACCATGACCTGAGCGGTCTGCGTGCGCTGTTTCTCGCCGGAGAGCGCGCCGATCCGGAGACGCTGAAATGGGCGGAAACCGTGCTCAAGGTTCCGGTGATCGATCACTGGTGGCAGACGGAGACCGGCTGGCCGATGGTCGGCAATCCGGCGGGTCTCGGCCTGCTGCCCTTCAAGGCCGGCTCTCCCACCTTGCCCATGCCCGGCTATGCCATCGATGTGCTGGATGACGCCGGCCATCCGGTGCCACGCGGCACGCTGGGCAATATCGTGGTGAAGCTTCCGCTTCCGCCCGGCTGCCTGGTGAGCTTCTGGAACGCAGACGAGCGGTTCCGCCAGTCGTGCCTGGAGGAATTCCCTGGCTACTACAAGACAGCCGATGCCGGGCTGATGGACGACGAGGGCTATCTCTTCGTGATGGCGCGGACGGACGACATCATCAACTGCGCCGGCCACCGGCTTTCGACCGGCGCGATGGAAGAGGTCTGCGCCATGCATCCGGACGTCGCGGAATGCGCCGTCGTGGGCGTCGCGGATGCCTTGAAGGGACAGGTCCCCTGCGGCTTCCTGGTGTTGAAGAACAGGGTGTCGCGCGATCTGGGTGCCGTGGAACGGGAAGTCATAGACCTCGTCCGCAGCGAGATCGGTCCCGTGGCAGCCTTCCGCACCGCCATGGTGGTGCAGCGCCTGCCGAAGACCCGATTCGGCAAGATCCTCCGCGGCACGATGCAGAAGATTGCCGACGGGATGCCCTGGACCATGCCGGCGACCATCGACGACCCGGGCATTCTCGAGGAGATCGCCGAGATCCTGCGGCAGCGGGGATATGCGCGGGCGGCGCCGGCGGTCGGACAGGACGCATAACGAAAAAACCCCGGCAGGGCCGGGGTTTCGAAGTGGTGCAATCGCTACCGGAGATCAGTAGCGGTTGTCGTCCTCGTCTTCGTCGCGTGGGGCCGACTTGAGCGAGCTCAGCTTGGCGAAGACAGCGTCCGCATCGATTTCCTTCTCTTCTTCGCGATCATTGCGATAGTTGAAGTCGAGGTTTTCCGTTTCCGATGCGGATTGCAGCGTCGCGCCGAGTTCGGCTGCGGTGGGAAGCGGCTTGCCCTTGGAGGCGCGCTCTACTTCCAGGTCCAGATCGATCTGGCTGCAGAGGCCAAGCGTCACCGGATCCATCGGCGTCAGGTTGGTGGCATTCCAATGGGTACGGTCGCGGATCTGCTCAATCGTCGACTTGGTCGTGCCGACGAGACGCGAGATCTGCGCATCCTTCAGTTCCGGGTGATTGCGCACCAGCCAGAGAATGGCGTTGGGGCGATCCTGGCGCTTCGACACCGGTGTATAGCGGGGGCCGCGGCGCTTTGATTCGGGAACGCGAACCTTCGGCTCGGACAGCTTCAGCCGGTGATTGATGTCGCCTTCGCCGCGCTGGATCTCGTCGCGCGAGAGCTGCCCGGTGGCGATCGGATCAAGGCCCTTGATCCCCTGCGCTGCTTCGCCGTCAGCGATTGCCTTCACCTCCAGCGGGTGCAGCTTGCAGAACTGCGCAATCTGGTCGAAGGAAAGTGCCGTGTTGTCGACAAGCCAGACCGCCGTCGCCTTCGGCATAAGCAATTGTTGAGCCATAGATATAGATCCTCTGTCCGTCCGCGCCGGTGTCGCGGGCCGTGGGTATCAACCACTATTTCCGGGAATTCGACGCGTCTATATCCGGAAAACGGCGGAATTGCAAATATCGCGCAACATGAACCGTTTGTCTAATTGCTGGTCCAGTTCCACCTGATATGTATGATTCATGATCCGGAATTTTTGTCCGGTTTCGTCGTGACGAAATGGGGAGGAGACCATGTCCGAGAAGGTTTATCCTGTGTCGCGCGCCACCAAGAGCATGGCGCTGATCGACAAGGACAAATACGAGAAGTGGTACGAGGAAAGCATCGAAGACCCCGACAAGTTCTGGGGCAAGCATGGCAAGCGTATCGACTGGTTCAAGCCCTATACCAAGGTCAAGAATACCTCGTTCAAGGGCAAGGTGTCGATCAAGTGGTTCGAGGACGGACTTACCAATGTCTCCTACAACTGCATCGACCGTCACCTGAAGACGCATGGCGAGCGCACCGCCCTGATCTGGGAAGGTGACAATCCGTATATCGACAAGAAGATCACCTACAACCAGCTCTACGATCAGGTCTGTCGCCTCGCGAACGTCCTGAAACAGCGCGGCGTCAAGAAGGGCGACCGCGTTACCATCTACATGCCGATGATCCCGGAGGCGGCCTATGCGATGCTCGCCTGCGCCCGCATCGGTGCCGTCCATTCGGTGGTCTTCGGTGGCTTCTCGCCCGAGGCATTGGCGGGGCGCATTGTCGACTGCCAGTCCTGCTTCGTCATCACCTGTGACGAGGGTGTGCGCGGCGGCAAGCCGGTGCCGCTGAAGGAAAACACCGACAAGGCCATCCACATTGCGGCGCGCCAGTATGCGACCGTCAACAACGTGCTGGTGATCCGCCGCACCGGTGGCAAGGTCAACTGGGCGCCGGGCCGTGACCTCTGGTATCATGAGGAAGTCGCCAAGGCGAAGCCGCACTGCGAGCCGGTGAAGATGAAGGCGGAGGATCCGCTGTTCATCCTCTATACGTCTGGCTCCACGGGCAAACCGAAGGGCGTGCTGCACACGACCGGTGGCTATCTCGTCTACGCGGCGATGACCCATGAATACGTCTTCGATTACCACGACGGGGACGTCTACTGGTGTACGGCCGACGTCGGCTGGGTGACCGGGCATTCCTACATCGTCTATGGACCGCTCGCGAACTGCGCCACGTCGCTGATGTTCGAGGGCGTGCCGAACTTTCCGGACCAGGGCCGCTTCTGGGAGGTCATCGACAAGCACAAGGTCAACATCTTCTACACGGCGCCAACCGCAATCCGCTCGCTGATGGGTGCCGGCGACGAGTTCGTGAAACGGTCCTCGCGGGCCAGCCTGCGGCTGCTTGGAACCGTCGGCGAGCCGATCAACCCGGAGGCCTGGGAGTGGTACTACAAGGTGGTCGGCGACAGCCGCTGCCCGGTGATCGATACCTGGTGGCAGACGGAAACCGGCGGCCACATGATCACGCCGCTGCCGGGTGCGACCGCCCTGAAGCCCGGCTCGGCGACGGTGCCGTTCTTCGGGGTCAAGCCCGAGCTCGTGGACAGTGAGGGCAAGGTGCTGGAAGGCGCGGCAGACGGCAATCTCTGCATCGCAGATTCCTGGCCCGGCCAGATGCGCACGGTCTACGGCGACCACGAGCGCTTCATACAGACCTACTTCTCGACCTACAAGGGCAAGTATTTCACCGGTGACGGCTGCCGCCGCGATGCGGACGGCTATTACTGGATCACCGGCCGCGTCGACGACGTGCTGAACGTCTCCGGTCACCGTCTCGGAACAGCCGAGGTGGAATCGGCTCTGGTGTCGCATGACAAGGTCTCGGAAGCGGCCGTGGTCGGCTATCCGCACAGCGTCAAGGGTCAGGGCATCTACTGCTACGTGACGCTGATGTCCGGGAGCGAGGGTGACGACGCGCTGCGCCAGGAGCTGATCAAGCACGTCCGAAGCGAAATCGGGCCAATCGCCACGCCGGACAAGATCCAGTTCTCGCCGGGCCTGCCAAAGACCCGCTCCGGCAAGATCATGCGGCGCATTCTCCGCAAGATTGCCGAAGACGATTTCGGCGCACTGGGGGATATCTCGACGCTGGCCGATCCGGGCGTTGTCGAGGATCTGATCGAGAACCGCCAGAACAAGGCGGTGTGATCGACCAGGGGCCGCCCTCGCTCGAGGGGGCGGCCTTCAACAGCCAATCCGGGACTGAATTTCTTCCATCTGCTCGCGACTGCGGTGATGCAAGGCTGGAGGAGATCTCACTCCGGTTCGCAGACGACCGGAGCCTTTCGCCCGCCGTCATAGCTTTGCGCTAGTCCGGCGAGCAGCATGTAGTCCGCCGCCTGCACGCCACCGTCGAGCGTGACATCCGCCACCACCCGGCCGAAATATTTGTCGCCGGAAATGCGGCTGAGCTGGATGCGCGACGATGTTGCCGCCAGTTGCTCCAGAGCCCGCCGCGCCGGCTCACCAGCCTGGCGTATGCTCAGGCATTTGGAGCGGATCTCGGGCGTATCGATGCCACGGATGCGCACGTAGACCTCAACCTTCTGCTGCGGCCAAGGCCTTGCCTCGACGAGCAGGGTATCGCCATCGATGATCCGCAGGATTTCCGCCTCCACAGGTCCCGCGATCTCGTCACGCGGTGCCGCGTTCGCGGCGACAGCGAGGGGCAGAAGGACAGGAAGAATCAGCAGCAGGCGTTTCATGGAAGGAATAAATTCCTTCCTGTAGTAGAAGTCAATAGGACTAATAGCCTCTAGAAGTCGATCGCCCGGCCGTTGATCTCCCAGTCGCCGAAGCGGGACGGCTCGGCGCCGCCGCGGCCGCCGAGTTCGGTCGGCAGTTTGGCCTGAACTTCCTGCTGGCGCCGCTGTTCGGCTTCCTCAAGGGCACGCTTTGCAGCGGGCGAAAGCGGCTTCTTCGCGGCCGGCTCGCTGTCCGTCGTGCTGCTGTTGTCGTTGTCGGGTTCCTGGATCATTCACGCCGCCGTGGGTCATATTGAAAAGAAAAGCGGGACAAACCACATCATAGACGGTTCGACCCCGGCAATAAAGCCTTCTGGAGACTGACGATGAACATGATGCGCACCGCGATGCTTCTGGCCTTCATGACAGCCCTGTTCATGGGCGTCGGCCTGTTGATTGGCGGCCGCGCCGGCATGATGATCGCCCTCCTGATTGCCGCCGGCATGAACCTCTTCTCCTACTGGAACTCGGACAAGATGGTGCTGTCTGCCTATCGGGCACAGCCGGTGGACGAAGGCAATGCACCCGAACTCTTCCAGATGATGCGCACGCTTTCGGCCAATGCCGGGCTGCCGATGCCGAAGGTCTATGTCTACGACAGCCCGCAGCCGAATGCTTTCGCGACGGGCCGCAACCCGCAAAATGCCGCTGTGGCCGCATCGACCGGCCTGTTGCAGCGCCTGACGCCGGAGGAAGTGGCAGGAGTGATGGCCCATGAGCTTGCCCACATCCAGAACCGCGACACCCTGACGATGACGATGACCGCGACGCTTGCCGGTGCCATCTCGATGCTCGGCAACTTCGCCTTCTTCTTCGGCGGCAACCGCGACAACAACAATCCGCTCGGTTTCATCGGCGTCATCGTCGCCATGATCGTGGCACCGCTCGCTGCCATGCTGGTGCAGATGGCGATCAGCCGGACCCGCGAATATTCGGCCGACAAGCGCGGCGCGGAGATCTGCGGCAACCCGCTGTGGCTCGCGTCCGCGCTCGGCAAGATCGCCGGCGCCGCCCAGGTGATCCACAACAACGATGCCGAACGCAATCCGGCGACGGCCCATATGTTCATCATCAATCCGCTGTCGGGAGAGCGGATGGACAACCTTTTCTCGACCCACCCGAACACGGACAACCGGATTGCCGAGCTGCGCAAGATGGCGAGCGGGTTTGATGCCGGTGGCTCGACGCCCGGCCTGCGTGCTGCTAGACCGACGCGCACCGCGCGCACCGTCCCCGAAACCGGCTCGGGCCGCGGCACCTCAGAGCCGCGCAAGGGACCCTGGTCTTGAACCAAGAGAAAAAAAGCAAGCGATCGTTCCAGTCCAGACAGCCGGCAGCGGCGCACCGTCAGGAAGAAGCCCCGGTACCATCCGACAAGGCGGGGTTCGATGTGCGTGCCACGGCCTCGAAGATCCTGGCGGCGGCTGTGGACCGGAAAATCCCGCTCGACGGCATGCTCGACCTGGTCCATGGCAATGCCGCCTACAAGCAGCTGAGCGATGCCGACCGGGCACTGGCACGTGCCATCCTGAACTCGGCCCTGCGGCACCTGCCGCGGCTGGAGGCGGCGATCGGTTCGATGCTCGACAGCCCGCTGCCCGAAGGCGCCCGCGCTCTTCATCACGTCCTGATCGTTGCCGCCGCGCAGATCCTGCATCTCGATGTGCCGGCCCATGCGGTGGTGGATATCGCCGTGGAACAGGCGCATCGCGACCCCCGCAACAGGCGTTTTGCCAAACTGGTCAATGCGGTGCTGCGGCGGCTGGTGCGGGAAAGACAGGACGTTCTGGACAGAACCGCTACCGTATCACCCGTGCCGGATTGGTTCATGAGCAGGCTTTCGTCCGCCTACGGCAAGAACGAGGCGCAGCGGATTGCCGAAGCGCAGCTCATCCCGCCCGCCATCGACATCACCGTCAAATCCGACCCCGACAGCTGGGCGGAAAAGTTCGGCGGCCGTGTCCTGCCGACCGGCAGCATCCGTCTGCCGGTTTTTCAGGGATCGGTCGTGTCGCTGCCCGGTTACCAGGAGGGTGAATGGTGGGTGCAGGACGTGGCAGCCAGCATCCCGGCAAAACTGTTCGGCGACATCAAGGGATGGCGCATCGCCGACCTTTGTGCTGCCCCCGGCGGCAAGACGGCCCAGCTCGCGGCGGCCGGCGCAACGGTCATCGCCGTCGAGCAATCGGCCAACCGGCTGGTTCGTCTGAAGGAGAACCTGGCGCGGCTTGCACTCGATGCCGAGCTGGTCCAGGGCGACCTCTTCGAATTCCGGCCTGAAGAGCTTCTCGACGGCGTGCTCCTGGACGCGCCATGCTCGTCGACCGGCACCACGCGGCGGCATCCGGACGTGCTCTGGACCAAAGGTCCTGAGGATATCGCCAAACTTGCCGCCCTGCAGGCCAAGATGCTTCGCCATGCCGTGACGCTCGTCAGGCCGGGTGGCCTGATCGTGTTCTCGAACTGCTCGCTCGATCCGCTCGAAGGGGAAGATCTGGTGGCGGATCTGCTGAGGGACGATCCATCTCTCGAACGCGTCCCTGTCGATCCGGCGCAATGGCCGGGCCTCGAGGAGGCAATCTCGCCGGTCGGCGAGTTTCGCACCACGCCTGCGATGTTGCCTGCGACTGATGGCTTCACCGGCGGCATGGACGGCTTCTTCGCCAGCGTCCTGCGGCGGCGGTAAGTCTTTCTTTACCATAGCAGCCGATTGTATTCGAAGAGGCTAAAGGGGGAGCCGGCTCGCGAGAGCGGAGGTTCGATCCTGCGGAGTGTTCCAAATTGATCATGCAGCTCGCGGATCGCCGAAGACTGATGTCTGCCGGCTTGCGGGAGGTCGTCCGTCGCTGCTACCGACGCACGGCGCGCTTGCGGCTTGTCCTTTCCCCATTTGCCGCACAGGTTCCGGATCGGCTGCTGGTTGCACCGACGGACCTGCGGGCCATTGATCCGTTCGTGGCGGAAGAGATCGCCGAAGGCCGTTTTCCGCTCGCCGGGTTTTCCCTGGATACGGAAGGTGCGTCTCCTTTCGCGGTCGAGCTTCCGTCGAAGGCTTTCGCCGAGCGGCTGCATTCCTTTGCCTGGCTGCGGCACATGCGGGCACAGAGGACCGAAGTCGCCTGCGCCCGCACCCGCACCATCGTTGCCAGCTGGATCATGCTGCATGGGCGCAGGACGAGAGGCATCGCCTGGGAGCCGAATGTGGTTGCGGAGCGGGTCATCGCCTGGCTGTCGCATTCGACGGTGGTGCTGCAGGGGGCCGAGGCAGGCTTCTACCGCCGCTTCATGAAAAGCCTGAGCTTCCAGGTGCGCTATCTGCGCCGCATCGTGCGCGGATTGCCGATGGACGAGACACGGCTGCGGATCCGCATCGCGCTTGCCATGGCCTCCGTCTCCATGCCGACCCGCAACGCCTATATCAGGCGCGAGGGCGGCCGGCTCGACCGGGAGCTGGAGCGTCAGATCCTGCCGGACGGGGCCCATGTCTCGCGCAGTCCGCGTGCGGTCCTCGACCTGCTTCTCGACCTGCTGCCGCTGCGCCAGACCTACATCAACCTGGGGCATGACGTTCCGCCGAAACTCATCCCGACCATAGACCGGATGTATCCGGCGCTGCGATTCTTCCGGCACCAGGACGGAGACCTGGCGCTCTTCAATGGCGCGACGTCTACGCCGGCGAGCGAATTGATGTCGGTGCTGCGCTACGACGAGACGGGCGGCAAGCCATTCAAGTCGCTGCCCCATGGGAACTATCAGCGGCTGGCGGCAAACGGCGTGACGATCATCGTCGATACGGGTAAGCCGCTTTCACCCGATCTGTCACACAAAGCCCATGCCGGCTGCCTCTCGTTCGAGATGTCGTCGGCCCGGCACCGTTTCATCGTCAATTGCGGCGCACCGAAGTTTGCCGGGCGCGACTACCACCAGGTTGCCCGGTCCACGGCGGCGCATTCGACGGTGACGCTGAACGAGACCTCCTCGAGCCGTTTCCTCCGCTCGCATTTCTGCGGTGCCTCGATCCTTGCCAGCGCCAATCCCGGCGAGGTGGAGCGCTCCGCAGACCAGCATGGCGCCGATTGGCTGCGGGCCGTCCACGACGGCTATCTGCGGGAGTTCGGTTACCTCCACGAGCGGGAAATCGGTCTCAGCAGCACAGGCAGCAAGATCAAGGGCCATGACCGCCTCTTTGCGCCCGAGGGCGGCCGGGTCCCGGACGGCCGGGCTGTTGCCGAGGCGCGCTTCCATATCCATCCGACGATCTCGCTGTCGCGGCAGGATCAGGAAAGCGTGCTGATGGTGGCTCCCGATGGCGAGGCGTGGCATTTTTCGGCGCCGGGGCTGGCGATCGCGATCGAGCAGGATATTTTTTTCGCCGATGCCTCCGGTCTGCGGCAAAGCCAGCAGATCGTCATCGCGTTTTCCCCGCCCGACGTTGCGGAGATCCGGTGGATGTTGAAGCGTATGGAATAGGCGTTTCTTCCAGAGGAAAGCTATGCTAACGCGGCGCCAACTGCCCTTGCCGCGTGGCGGCATCATCCCGAGGAGCATCCCGATGGCCGTCGTTTCCAAGAAGATTCCCGCCCCGGATCAGATCAAGATCCGCACTGCGCTGCTGTCGGTGTCCGACAAGGCCGGCATTGTCGAGCTGGCCCAGGCGCTCGATGCACAGGGCGTTCGGCTTCTGTCGACCGGCGGCACCCACAAGGCTATCGCTGCCGCCGGGCTGCCGGTCACCGACGTGTCCGCCGTCACCGGCTTTCCGGAAATCATGGATGGCCGGGTGAAGACCCTGCACCCGAATGTCCACGGTGGCCTGCTGGCCATCCGCGACGATGCGGAGCACGTCGCGGCAATGCAGGCGCACGGCATCGAGGGGATCGATCTTGCCGTCATCAACCTCTATCCCTTCGAGGACGTACGGGCGGCGGGCGGTGACTATCCGACGACGGTCGAGAACATCGACATCGGCGGCCCGGCGATGATCCGTGCGGCCGCCAAGAACCATGCCTATGTCACGGTGGTCGTCGATCCTTCGGACTATCTGGCGCTGATCGAGGCGCTGCGCACCAACGAGGGCCAGACAGTCTATGCCTTCCGCCAGAAGCTGGCGGCCAAGGCCTACGCCCGAACCGCAGCCTACGACACGGCCATCTCCAACTGGTTCGCCGAGGTGCTCGACATCGAAATCCCGCGGTACCGGACGATCGGCGGCGTGCTGAAGGAGGAGATGCGCTATGGCGAGAACCCGCATCAGAGCGCCGGCTTCTATGTGACCGGAGAGCACCGGCCAGGCGTCGCGACCGCCAAGCTGCTGCAGGGCAAGCAACTTTCCTACAACAACATCAACGACACGGACGGCGCCTTCGAGCTGATTGCCGAGTTTTCTCCAAGCCAGGGGCCAGCCTGCGCCATCATCAAGCACGCCAATCCCTGCGGCGTCGCCACCGGTCCATCGCTGAAGGATGCCTATCTGCGGGCGCTTGCCTGTGACTCGACCTCGGCGTTCGGCGGCATCATCGCCCTCAACCAGCTTCTCGATGCCGAGACGGCCGAGGAAATCGTCAAGCTCTTCACCGAAGTGATCATCGCCCCCGAGGTTTCCGACGAGGCGAAGGCCATCATTGCCAGGAAGCCGAACCTGCGCCTGCTGGAGACCGGCGGGCTGCCGGATCCGCGCTCTCGCGGGATCACGGCCAAGACCGTCTCGGGCGGCCTGCTGGTCCAGACCCGCGACAACGGGATGATCGAGGACATCGACCTGCGCGTCGTGACGACGCGTGCTCCGAATGATCGCGAACTGGAAGACATGAAGTTCGCCTACAGGGTGGCCAAGCACGTCAAGTCGAATGCCATCGTCTATGCCAAGGACGGGCAGACGGCCGGCATCGGTGCGGGCCAGATGAGCCGCATCGACTCGGCCCGGATCGCCGGCATCAAGGCGGAAGAGGCAGCGCAGGCGATGGGCTGGCCGGAGCCGATGACGAAGGGATCGGCGGTGGCGTCGGAGGCCTTCTTCCCGTTTGCGGACGGTCTGCTCTCGGCGATTGCCGCCGGTGCGACCGCCGTCATCCAGCCGGGCGGATCGATGCGCGACCAGGAAGTCATTGATGCTGCCAACGCGCACGGCGTGGCGATGGTGTTCACCGGCATGCGGCATTTCCGGCACTAGCGGATCAACGATCCGGACCATTGGCGGGGTAGGGCGTGCGCAACAGAAGCAGCAGGCCCCCCGCCAGGAAGAGGACCAGCGTTGCCATGCCGAGCCGCGCCGAGCCGCTGGCATAGGTCACCAGGGAGAAGAGCAGGGTCGCCATGAAGCTGGTGGCCCGCCCCGACAGGGCATAGATGCCGAAATAGCGGCCGGCATCGCCAAGGCTGACGCTGCGCGCCAGATAGGAGCGCGACGAGGCCTGCACGGGGCCGAAGGCGATGCCGATCAGCAGGCCGAACGCCACATAGGCCTTTTCCGCCGCAGTGCCGAACAATCCCCCCGAGTCCTCCAGCCCAAGAGGCAGGAGGCCGAAGAAGACGAAGCCCGGACCGGTGGAGACGATCCCCACGGTGGCGATCAGCAGCAGCACGAGGCTGATCACGACCACGACCTTCGATCCGAGGCGCAGGTCGAGCCGCCCGGCGATAAAGCAGCCGAAGATGGCGATGACGTTCAACAGGATACCGTAGACGCCGATCTCGATCGTCGCCCAGCCGAACATGCCGGCGGCGAAGGCCCCGCCAAGGATCAGGAGCCCGTTGACGCCGTCCTGATAGAGCATGCGCGCGATCAGGAACTTCGCGATCCCGGGTTTTTCTCTCAGTTCCCCGATGGTGCCGCGCAGGTCGCGAAGGCCGCTGCGCACGGCTTGGCGCATGGGCTGACCCTTCGTCGCGTCCGGGGTGAACAGCAGCATCGGCAGGATGAACAGGAGGTACCAGACGGCGGCGATGGGACCGGTGATGCGGGCGTCTTCGCCAAGCGCCGGATCGAGCCCGAAGAGCGGTTCGATGCCGATCAGCGTCAGTCCGGTGTCCGGGCTGCCGGCAAGCAGGGCGACCACTAGGATCAGCACGATCATGCCGCCCAGATATCCCAGGCCCCAGGCCGTATTCGATACCCGCCCCACCTCGTCAGGACCCACCAGCCGCGGCATCATGGAATCGTTGAAGACGATCGAGAATTCCGCGGCGATGGAGGCGAGGATCATCAGCACGAGGGGCCAGATTAGGGGCGAGCCGGGTGCCGCAAACCAGAGAAGCGACAGGGAGACGATCTTGACGGCGGCAAAGCAGAGGATCCAGGGCTTGCGGGGCCCGGACCGATCGGCGATCGCCCCCAGGACCGGCGACAGGATCGCGATCACCAGCGAGGAAATCGTCGCCATGTTTGCCCATGCTGCCTGCGCCGAGACGGGATCCTGCGTCAGGCGGGCCACGAAATAGGGACCGAAGACGAAGGTGACGACCACGGTGAAGAAGGGCTGCGCCGCCCAATCGAAGGTCATCCATCCCCAGATGCCACGCCGGGAGACGCTTCTTGGTGGTGGGATGTCCGAGGTGGCCGACACTACCAAGAGGGCAGCCTCGCATCGATTGGCGGCGCGGCCTTCCTCATGGCGATCGCGACTCCGCCAGATCGCTCACCAATCCGGCCGCGACTGCAAGCTTCGGAAGGTTGAAATCCGTCGTTTCGCTCAGAACCAGCAATTCGCTGACCAGCCGGTTCACCTGCTGACGCCGGCTGGCGTACCAGGCTTCCAGAGGCTTCTTGTCGGTCGGATGCGACGTCAGTGCGGACACCACGATATCGCGGCGCGCCGACGAGATCTGGTCGAGGCTGCGGCCCAGCGCAACGCTTTCGTAGTGATCGGTCGGGCTGATGCCCTCTCCCAGGGCAAGCAGCCGATCGATCCGGAAGGTGTCGGTTGCGGCAAAGTAGGTCTGGGCGACATTGCCGAGGTCCCTGTTGGTGCGGCTGCCGATGAGCAGCATCTCGGGGACGAGGACGAGGGTCGGCAGGCGGCTGACATCCTCGGCCAGAGCGGGCGGTATCCCTTCCGCCTGCAATTCTGCGGCCTGCTGACGGATCTCGGGGGCCAGTCCAAGCGCGCCGATGGTGGCGCGGAGCTCCTTTGCTCCGGTCCGCAGCGCGCCGATCAGGGTCTGGATCGCGCCGGTGCCGGATCGCGTCCGCAGGATCAGATGGGTCGCGTCGACAAAGATCCCGGTGATCCTGGCATAGACGTCATTCTGGATGCGTCCGGAGATCTTGCCATCCAAGGCGTCCGTCGCGGCCCAGAGGCGCGGAAGCTCGAAGCCGTCGCGGGCGAGGTAGGCTGCCTTGACGACCTCGGCCGGCGAGGCGCCGGTGGCGTCGATCATGGCCTGCACGAACCCGGGTCCGCCGCGGTTGATCACCTCGTTGGCCAGCACCGACGAGATGATCTCGCGATGCAGCCGGTGGCCTTCGATATCGGCGGCAAAGGTCTTCTGCATCTTGGCAGGGAAATAGCCCTTCAGCACGTCCGCGAAATAGGGCTCATCCGGCAGGGTGCTGTCCAGCAGATCGTCGAACAGGGTAATCTTGGCGTAGGAGAGCAGCACGCCGATCTCCGGACGGGTCAGCGGCTTGCCGGCCTGATAGCGCTCCGCCAGTTCCATGTCGTTCGGCAGGCTTTCAACCGCGCGGTTGAGATGGCCCTGAGTTTCCAGAACGGACATCAGGCGTGACAGCTCTTCCCGATTGCCGGTTCCCTTGCATTCCGCCAGCGATATGGCCAGCGTCTGCAGGTAGTTGTTGCGTAGCACCAGATCGGCAACTTCGCTCGTCATCGCCGACAGGATCTGGTTGCGTTTCTCGCGGGTGAGGCGGCCGCTGCGCATGGCGGAGCTGAAGGCGATCTTGATGTTGACCTCGACGTCCGAGGAGTTGACGCCGGCGGAATTGTCGATGGCGTCGGAATTTATCCGCCCTCCCGACAGTGCGTAGGCGATGCGGCCATTCTGGGTGACACCCAGGTTGGCGCCTTCGCCAATCACCTTGGCGCGAACTTCCGTTGCAACGACACGGATCGGATCATTTGCCCGGTCGCCCACCTCGGCATCCGTCTCGAAGGCAGCCTTGATATAGGTGCCGATGCCCCCGAACCAGAGAAGATCCACCTCGCTCTTCAGGATCGCGGTCATGATTTCGTAGGGCGTCGCGACAGCCTTGCCGATGCCGATCGCCACCATCGCCTGCGGCGTCAGCTTGACCGATTTTTCCGTGCGCGAAATGATCATCGCGCCTTCGGAGAGGCTGGAGCGATCATAGTCCTGCCAGCTCGAACGCGGCAGCTCGAACATCCGCTGACGCTCCGCAAAGGAGCGTTTTATATCCGGATCGGGGTCGATGAAGATGTCGCGATGGTCGAAGGCGGCGATCAGGCGGATGTGCGGCGACAAGAGCATGCCGTTGCCGAAGACGTCGCCGGACATGTCGCCGATCCCGGCTACCGTGAACGGTGTCGTCTGGATGTTGATGTCCATCTCGCGGAAGTGGCGGGTGACGGCTTCCCATGCGCCGCGGGCGGTGATGCCCATCTTCTTGTGGTCGTAGCCGGCCGATCCGCCCGATGCGAATGCATCGTCCAGCCAGAAGCCGGCTTCCTGCGCCAGTCCATTGGCCGTGTCGGAGAAGGTTGCCGTGCCCTTGTCGGCGGCCACGACGAAATAGGGATCGTCGCCATCGACGCGCAGTGTCTGTTCGGGTCCCACCACGTCGTCACCGACGATGTTGTCGGTGACGGAGAGAAGCGTGCGGATGAAGGTCTTGTAGGCCTCTCGACCCGCGGTGAAGATCTGGTCGCGTGAGCCGCCCTGGGGCAGAGCCTTGGGAACGAAGCCGCCTTTTGCGCCGACCGGCACGATCACCGCGTTCTTGACCTGCTGTGCCTTCACCAGGCCCAGTACCTCGGTACGGTAGTCCTCTCCTCGATCGGACCACCGCAGGCCGCCGCGCGCAACCTTTCCAAAGCGCAGGTGGACGCCTTCGACCTCGGTCCCGTAAACGAAAATCTCGCGGAAGGGCCGCGGCTGCGGCAGGCCATCGAGCAGCTTCGGGTCGAACTTGAAGGCGAGCGTCGCCCGGGGCTGACCGTCTTCGGCTCTCTGGAAGTAATTGGTCCGTACCGTGGCATCGATGGCGTTGATATAGCGGCGGAAAATCCTGTCGTCATCCAGGCTCGGAACCCCGGCCAGGGCTTCTTCCAGTGCCGTATGATGGCTTGCCAGCTTCCTGGCCCGCGGCTTTTCGGCGAGGGACGGATCGAAGCTGTCGTAGAACAGCCGGAAGATCCCGGCGGTGATCGCAGGATATCTGGCGAGCGTGTCGGCGATCAGGGCCTGCGAATAGACAATGCCGGCCTGCCGCAGGTAGCGGGCATAGGCCCGCAGCACCGTTGCTTCCCGTGTCGTCAGTTCCGACAGCAGGACGAGACGGTTGAAGGAGTCGTTGTCCGCCCGTCCTCCGAAGGCGGCCAGGAATGCCTCCTCAAGCCGCCGGGCGTCCCGTTCGAGAGCGAAGGAGGGCTGGTTGCGCAGCTGAAGTTCCATGTCGTGCAGGACCACGGGGTTCAGGTGGTCGTCGGCACGGACGTCGATGTCGAATGTCTGCTCGCTGACGACGCGGAAGCCGAGATTCTCCAGAAGCGGCACGCGGCGCGACAGGGACAGATGTTCGGGCTGGTGGAAGATCTTCAGGCGCAGCGTCGTCTGGTCGTCGCCCGCGCGGGTGTAGAAGGCGATCCGGATCGAGTCGCCCGCGGCGCAGGCTGCGAGATGGCCAAGATCCGCACGCGCCTCTTCCGGCGTGAAGGCTTCCTGGAAGGCCTGGTTGACCGAGAGACGCATTCCCTCTTCGCTCAGCGCCGCGAACCGCTGCTCCCAGGGCGTGGAGATCAGCCGGATCGCCTCCTCGAGTTTTGCCTGGGGAACCCGCGGCGTGCGACCACCACGGCGACCGATGATGATGTGGACGCGCGCCACGCCGCCTTCCGGGAAAGCCGGATAATAGGCCGAGACATGCCCGTCATAGACGCGGGCGAGATGGTCGCTCACCTTCTCGCGCACCAGCGAGTTGTAGTCTTCGCGCGGGACATAGACGATGACCGAAACGAAACGGTCGAAGTGATCGATGCGGGGCAGGACCCGGACCCGCGGCCGCTCGCTCAACTCCATGATCTGCTCGCAGAAACGCACCAGTGTCGGCACGTCGATCTGGAAGAGATCATCCCGGGGATAGGATTCCAGCGCGTTGTCGAGCATTCGACCGGAATGGCTGTTCGGGTCGAAGTCGAAGTGCTCCTCGACACGCTGCGCCTTGGCTTGCAATAAAGGGATGTCGCGCACGGAGTGGGTGTAGGCGGTTGCCGTGAACAACCCGACGATGCGCAGCTCGCCGGTCACCTCGCCATCAGGTCCGAACCGCTTGATGCCGACATAGTCCATGTAGGCGCGACGGTGGACCACGGACTTGACGTTGGCCTTGGTGACGATGAGGAAGTCCGGCCCCTCCAGGAATTCCAGGATCTCGGGCGTGGTGGTGACGGAATCCTTGCCCAGCCGCAGAACCCGAACGTCGGGATCGGAGAGGATGCCGAGACCGCGCCCCTTGCTACGCTCCACCGTCGCCGTCGCACCCTTGCCGGAATAGACGTATTCGCGCATCCCGAGGAAAGTAAAATTGTCGTCGCGCAGCCAGTCGACGAAGGCAAGCGCCTCGTCCCGATCGGCCTTCTTTCGGCTCGCGGAATAGGAACGGAGCTGTTCTGCGGCACCCTGCAGGAGATCCAGCATCGGTGTCCAGTCGGTGATCGCCAGATGAACCTGCTCCAGGACGTAGCGGATCCGGCCGATCAGCGTCTCTGCGTCCGCATCCGAAAGGGGGGGCAGGTGGATCTGGATCAGACTGACGTGGTGTGCAGGATTGCCGGGGTTGTCGCCGGAACGCAGAACCGGCTCGGCTCCCGGCTCCAGGAGCAGGATCGGATGGACAGCCAGATACAGGTCGCGGTGGCTGGCCGTGACCTCGCCCATCACGGAATCGAAGAGGAATGGCATGTTCCGGTCGATCACCGTCAGGATCCAGGCGGCCTTGCCATCCGGTTCGACGCCTTCGACGGCCTGAAGCGTGATGGACGGTCGGACCCTGGTCCAGTTCGTCAGGCAATCCGTCGCATGGGTTGCCGAGGCTGCCAACATATCGGGCGTATAGCGCTCGATATCGTCACCGCTTGCCCGCCCAAACAGGATGAATGGGTCGAGAAAGGGCCGCGACCCTTCCGCAGCGATCTTCCGCGCGGCTTCGATCTGCTTTTCCCGTTTCGGGTTTTGCCTGCCCATGTCATTCTCTCCGTGATGATCCAACATGCTGTTGCAAACAGCGATCCGTCAACAGCTGCCACCTGCAATCCTATGCAAGATCCTTGGATCCGGATGGCTCTGCTTCGACACCGCATATGGATCAGCGTTATTGACAAGCGAGCATGAAAAAACGATCAAGCGGACCGAAACGGAAATGCGAAGATGGAAAATCCCGGCGCGGTTATCGTCATCTCCAGCCATGTGGTCCGCGGTTCGGTGGGAAACCGCGCTGCCGTGTTCGCATTGGAGACACTGGGATTTCCCGTCTGGGCCTTGCCGACAGTGGTTCTCCCCTGGCATCCGGGCCATGGTCCCTCAACCCGCCTGACATTTTCGGAAGACGATTTCGACAAGGTCATCGACGACCTGATACAGGCGCGCTGGGCCGGAGAAATCAAGGCCGTCCTGACGGGCTATTTCGGCAATGCCGGTCAGCCGAGGGCAGTCGCCCGGCTGGTTCGATCCCTGCGGGAGCGCAACGCCGATCTTCTCTATGTCTGCGATCCGGTGATCGGCGATCTCGGCGGTCTCTACGTGCCGCAGGAAACGGCCGAAGCCATTCGCGATGAACTGCTGCCCCTGGCGAACGTGGCAACACCCAACCGCTACGAACTCGCCTGGCTCGCCGGAAGCGCGCTCGACAGCAACACGGCAATCATGGAGGCAGCTCTCGCGCTCGGGCCGTCACGGATGCTGGTGACCTCGGCCGTGCCGATGATGGCCGGCGGGACAGGCAATCTCTATTTGAGCGGGAAACACGCCCTGCTGGCGGAACACAGGCTGATCGACAATCCGCCGAACGGTCTGGGCGATCTGATGTCGGCCCTGTTTCTGGCGCGGCTGCTGTCGGGCGTGGACGAGGAGCGGGCGCTTCAACTGGCGACCGCCAGTGTCTATGAAATTCTGGCCAGGACGGCCAAGCGGGGCAGTGACGAGCTCACGCTGGAGACGGACTCCGAAAGTCTGATGACGCCAATGGCGATGGTTCACATGCGGCGCCTCGTGCATCCGCTTCAGCGGGTGCGACGGTAGCTCCAGCCACCGTTGATCTTACGACAACCTCAGGATAATCCTAAAGCCATGCAGCAATTTCCAGAGCGCCTTCTAAACGGGTACCTTGAGTTCATGAGCGGCCGCTATACAGCCGAGCGTGAACGCTACCGGAATCTGGCGGAATCCGGACAGACGCCTCACACGCTGGTCGTCGCCTGTTGCGATTCCCGGGCGGCACCCGAGACGATCTTCGACTGCGGCCCCGGCGAGCTCTTCGTGGTTCGTAACGTGGCCAACATGGTGCCGCCCTACGAGCCGGACGGTCAGTATCATGCGACCTCTGCAGCGCTGGAATACGCGGTCCAGGTGCTGAAGATCCGCAACATCGTCGTCATGGGCCACGGCCGCTGCGGCGGCATCCAGGCGGCGCTGGATCCCAACATGGAGCCGCTGTCGCCCGGCGATTTCATCGGCAAGTGGATGGGGCTCGTTCGCCCGGCAGCACACCAGATCCAGAGCAATGATCTGATGACACAATCGGAGCGTCAGACGGCGCTGGAGCGCGTGTCCATCCGGAATTCGATCAGCAACCTGAGGACCTTCCCCAACGTCCGCGCCCTGGAGGACGAGGGGACGCTGCAGCTGCATGGCGCCTGGTTCGATATCTCAAGCGGCGAACTCTGGGTCATGGACGGCAAGAGCGGAGATTTCTTCCGGCCGTCGGATACGATGCCGGCGGCAGATCCGGAACCTGCCGCCTGATTGCTTCGCCTTCAGCGCGCGTCGATTTCCGCACCGATATGGGCGATGGCCTGCTGATAGACCGTTGCCGCATTCCATCCCTGGATGGCCACGTGGTTGGGCTCGCCCGGCTGGTAACCGGCGCCCGGCTGCCAGCCATGGCCGACAAGGAAGTTGGCGGTGGATGCGAGCGCATCGGCGCGTGAGCCGACGAGGTCGACGTGGCCATCGCCATCGCCATCGACGCCGTAGCGGACGACATTGGCCGGCAGGAACTGCGTCTGACCGATTTCACCATGCGCGGCGCCGCGGGCAGCCGGGCTCAGATCGCCACGCTGGACGAGCGTCAGTGCAGCATAGAGCTGTTCGGTGAAATAGTCGGAGCGGCGGCAGTCGTAAGCCAGTGTGGCAACTGACGACAGCGTGTGCTGATCGCCGAGAAAGCTGCCGAAACCGGTTTCCATGCCCCAGATTGCCATCAACGGTCCGGCCGGCACCCCGTAGCGGCGCTCGATCGCGGTCAACAGCTGGGCGTGGGTGTTCTTCATCTTCTTGCCGCGGGCGATGATTGTCGGGCCGCCGCGCTTTTCCATGAACTGGTCGAAGGAGAGCTTGAAGCTGCGCTGGCCGCGATCGGCGCGGATCGTGTCGCGGTTGTAGGAGACGTTGGCGAAGGCCTGCTCGACCGCTTGCGGATGGATGCCGCTTGCAACCGCCTGCGGCTTGAAGTCCTGCACCCAGTTGGCAAAACCGGCGCTGTCATTGCCGCATTGGGCTGCAGCGACCGGCATGGCCGTGGAGACGAGGGCTGCAACAAGCGTGGCTGCACGCAGAATATTCTTCATGAATTGTTTCGCTTCCATTGGGCAGTCGCCCGTTAATCGTTGAATGAAGCTTTATGGGGTTCTCAGCGAGCGCTTCAACCGATCCCGAGTGAATTATTCGTGAGACAAAACGGCAACTGCCGATGCATCGACGAGATGCACCGGCAGAATGACTCGCGAAACCGATCAGGCCGCCTTCTTGGGCTTGATCAGGCCGCGGTTGAGGAGCAGCTCTGCGATCTGGATCGCATTCAGCGCCGCACCCTTGCGCAGGTTGTCGGAGACGACCCAGATGTTCAGGCCGTTCTCGACCGTCGCGTCCTCGCGGATACGCGAGATATAGGTCGCGTCTTCGCCGGCGCATTCGACCGGCGTGATGTACCCGCCGTCCTCATGCTTGTCGATGACGAGGCAGCCCGGTGCTTCGCGCAGGATGTCGCGCGCCTGGTCGGCGGTGATCTCGTTCTCGAACTCGATGTTGACGGATTCCGAATGGCCGATGAACACCGGCACGCGCACGGCCGTGCAGGTCACGCGGATCTTCGGGTCGAGCATCTTCTTGGTCTCGGCCAGAACCTTCCACTCTTCCTTCGTGTAGCCGTCTTCCATGAAGCTATCGATGTGCGGGATGACGTTGAAGGCGATACGCTTGGTGAACTTCTTCGACGAAATTGGATCGGCGACGAAGACGGCCCGGGTCTGGGTGAAGAGTTCGTCCATGCCTTCCTTGCCGGCGCCGGACACCGACTGGTAGGTGGAGACGACGACGCGCTTGATCTTGGCGAAGTCGTGCAGCGGCTTCAGCGCGACGACCAACTGGGCCGTCGAGCAGTTCGGGTTGGCGATGATGTTCTTCTTGCGGAAACCGGTGATGGCGTCGGCATTGACTTCCGGGACGATCAGCGGAACCTCCTGGTCGTAGCGCCAGGCGGATGAGTTATCGATGACGACGCAGCCCTGCGCGCCAATCTTCGGCGACCACTTCTGCGAGATGGTGCCGCCGGCCGACATCAGGCAGATGTCGGTGTCGGAGAAATCGTAGTTCTCGAGGTTGGAGACCTTCAGGGTCTTGTCGCCACAGCAGCCAACCGCGCCGCGCAACTTGCAAAGTTCCAACAACAATAAGAGCCGCACAGGCCTCTCAATCTGCGGGTTCTGGACTAAAACATAGGGCGTCATGCGGGAGAGCAAGGCCAGACCGGTCTAGGGTACAATTTGGGAGCCGTGGCCCTTGCCTTGGAATCCCACTCCCACGCGTCATTCCGCCGATTGCAAGGATAAGAAAGCGAGCATATATAATATCTTCGCAAGGATGTTCAGATTATGCCGCTCTACATCAAGGATCCCGAAGTCGACAGGCTCGCCGACGAGCTGGTCGGCCTCACCAAGACCTCCAAGGTTGGTGCCGTGAAGACTGCATTGAAGCGGGAGATCGCCAGCCGCAAACAGAGCCTGCCGATCCGCGACCGGTTGGCAAAGTCGCTCGCTATGGCCCGCGCCGCGGGACCATACGCGCCCGGCGACCACAAGCGCGAAACCAATGAAATGTGGGGCGAGGACTGATGCTTTTCATCGACGCATCCGTGATTGTCGCCATTCTCGCTGACGAAGAGGACCGCGATCAGCTGCTCGATCGCCTCGCGCAGGAGGAAGGTCCCTTCTAGGTCTCCTCGGTCGTTCGCATGGAAGCCTCACTAGCCCTGACGCGTCGCCGCGCCGAGGCAGTCGGCCGAGACAAGCCGGCAACCCCAGACATGCTGCAGGAGGCGCGCCACGTGGTCGATCAGTTCCTTGTCGACCTGGAGGCGAAAGAGGCGATGATTTCCGGCGACGTGGGATCCAAGGCGCTCGATGCCGCGGAGCAGTTCGGCAAGATCGTTAACCACCCTGCGAAGCTCAATATGGGGGATTGTTTCTCCTACGCCTGTGCTCGGGCCTACCGGACAAAGGTTGCCTACAAGGGCAACGACTTCTCCTTAACCGATATCGGATGGTGAAGCCCGAGCGCGCGAGTGCCCCATCGGGCGGTCCTCTGCTCATCGGCGGGAAATGATGGAGATCCGTTCTCTGTCCTCGCCGAGTTGCTTACGGGCGGCGAACTTCCCCCGCAAGCGACAGGGACTCCCTCGCCAGGCTCGACATCCTTCGCCACAGGCGATCGGTCTTGGCCCATGGCATGGCCTCGATGTACACGAAGTGAATACGGCATCTGGGGCCGGCGCCGGTTTCCTTCGTGGCCGAAATGGATTGGACCGAAGGCGTGGCGGGTGGCGCGACGGTGGGCGACGATCTTGAAAGCCCGGCCGCCTATGCCTTCCACACCGCAAATGCGTAATGTCCAACCGCCTTTCCAACGAGGACGGGTTTCAGACTCCCTGCTAGAGCAGGTCTTGTGATCGATGAATCGATTGTGAGGTGACTGG
>JOKI01000029.1 GCA_000722615.1 Pseudorhizobium pelagicum
CGGCCCGGTTCCACACCCGAATCTACACCATCTTGACGGACGCTATCCTATCGGCAAATTCGACGCATTTGGTTCCGCTGCCTGAAGCGGCGGAGTCAGAAGAGTCGTCGAATGAGCTGGGTGGAGTTCGAAATCCTGACCGCCCGCTTCGCGCTGCCAGTTCCTCGCATAACTCGAACTTGGGCGCAGGCACGGATATGACGCGGGTTACTCTCGGGAAGAGCCGGGTGCGGGAAATCCGCCCGCCCGGATCTGTGAGGGCGAAGCCGAATGGCATAGCTACTCGACCACGATCTCTCTCCCTGTAGACATGAAGAAGCCCGTCAGGGGAAACGGGCTTCTTTCAATAACAAGCGGACTGGAGATCCTGTGCTAGAAACTCCGTACGGCTGCAGAGGTTCCGCTATGACAACTTGGGCGGCGGCTCTTCGCAGACGGCTGAGGTCAGCGGCCAGCCGATCAACGTATACCGTCCACCCCGCCAAGAGCATTGCGATCAAAAAAAGCCCCGCACTGGGAGGGAGCGGGGCGTGAAGGTAGGGGTTTGCCCGGCTTTCGATCGGACGCCGCTCCTATTGCACGACAGGTGATGGGAGGCGAGGGCGGTTCAGGGCGTTCCGGTACTGCCGATCAAATTCCCCTTATCCAGGATGATATGCAACTCACGGATCATTCCCGCGGCTGTCAGCAAAGCGTCCCGAACCTCTTCTGGTGTTTCGGCCGCAGTGCCGATTGGGGCGACCTGCAACTGCAGCCCCACTATCTGGTCGGCGTTGCTTTGTGCTGAGGGGATAGCAATCGACTGTCGCATGTTGCGGACCATGACGATCGTCCGCAAGAAGAGCCCCTTTCGCTCGACTTCCGACAGGCGCTCAGCCTTATTCGCCGCCCGCACTAGTTCCGAAACCAGATCCTTCACGGCATTCAATGCGTCGTCCCTTCACGTCTGGCTAGGTGGTGTCTATTCAGGATTTCCACTGCGTCTTTTGCTTCCTCAATGGGCAGCATGGTCAAAGGCTCGTCGTTGAGTGTGGCGACCTTGCCGTTGAGGATCTCGTAGACCTCCCATGTTCCCAGGCCATCCTCACGCATGCCGTAGGGGAAGTGAAACCTCGGTTTCATGCCAAGGCCATCCGACCTTGGATGCTGTCGCAATGCTTCATCTCGCCCTCGCTAATCCGGCGCCAGTCTTTCCACATCATCTGATCCGGCCGATCTCGCGGCACTTTTCCTCAGCAGCTTTGTTCGCTTCGCCGATGTTGAAATATTTCCCGGGAAGTTCGTAGAAGTGGCCGCGGAACACAAACGAGGCTGTGTGATTGAGCGGGTTCAGCGATACCGCCGGCCGCTCTTTCGCCGCTTCAGGTTCAGTCATCATTCTAACTCCGTTATATCGCCTGCTGAACAGTACCACGGGCGGGTGATACTCCCCAAGCCCAGGATCGGCGTCGCGTCTCCACGTGACGACTCGGGCGCGGTGGTATGGCCGGGAAACGTATCGAAGATGATCAGTCTGGGATCGGCATTGGGACACCTCGGCCGATCGACTGCAGGTATTTTGCGATCTGTGGGCGAAGATGATCTCGATCCGCGTACTCGCGCTCTATCCGCTCTAGCTCTCTCTTCACCGCCCGACGAGTCTTCGGCGTCGTTTCGATGTCGCCAATGACGTAATGAGTATCTCCGATCGCACAGATATCGCAGCTATCGCAAGGAGAGCGTGCACGAAATCGGGGATCTGTGCCTCTCTCATCGGCTTCATTGGGGCGGTTCCTCCCGTGGAGCAGTAGATAGAACCACCTCCGTCTCCGTGTCCGAGACGATGCGCAGCGTCCGGATCATATCGGCGGCATCGAGGAGGGCGGCTCTAACGTGATCGCCAGTCCGCTTCCCGCGCGCAAACGCGACTCGGGTCATCTGCAAGTCAACGACGGCGTCCGCATCTGTCCCACTGGACGGAATTCCTACCTGCTCGCGCATGTCTCGTATCGTCGTCACCGCTCGATCTAGCAGTCGCACCTTCTCGTAGGCGCTCAGCTTCTCCACCTCGTTCGCTGCCCGCACCAGTTCTGCAATGAAGTCCGTGGTAGAGGACATCAGTCGAAATCTCCGACCTTCCCAGCAGTGTAGATCACGACGGGCGGCCCGATCTCCCCAATGGCGGGCTCTGCGCGTCTAGACCAGGCGACGACCCCGATGCTCGTCGGCTCTAGTTCTTTCGCGAACCGGATAGCATCTACTTCAGATGGCGCCTGAGTGGGCTGCGAGGCTGGAACGATCTGGCCGCTGCCATCATCAACAAACGCTAGGAAAAAGAAGCTGTCATTCAAGCCTGGCATAATCGATCCCTCGGTGTGTCCTTTCTTACCTAGGGTAGGCAGGAGCGGAATCTAGCTCGATGACCGCGGTCGTGCTGTTCTTCGTGCGGTTTCCGACCGGAACTGTCGCTACGCCTGCTGGTTGGCAACAGCATCGAAAAAACACGGGATGCCTTATGCCAACGTATCGGTTGCACATCAGAGATCAGAACGAACTCGTTGCTGATCTCGAAGGAGTTGAACTACCAAACCTGGACGAGGCCATTGAGGAGGCCGTCGCCGACTGCGTTTCGGGCTCTGGGTCTCTCGTTCACGGTGTCGACCATAGCACTTGCGGTGGGGCTCGCATCGCGTGGAGCGCTCCAATTGGGCGGAGTAGCGATCTCAGCTCTCGCCTTTGCCCCGGCAGTGATCGGCATGTAGTTTGGCCAGGGAATAAGACAATCTGTCAGCTCGGCGACGTTCAAGCGCTGGTTCTTGATCGCGCTCATCATTCTTGGCTCTGAGATGATGCTGCGGGGTCTTTGGTAAATCCAGACTTCGTCGTTCATCCTGGCAACGGTGGGTGCAATCTGACCCGCCGCGTAAGGACTATCAATAACAACTTTCGAGCGGCAGCAACGGTGGCTGTTGCCGGGTTCCAGCCACTGCCGTGCCCACTTCCACGCAGCACCGGCTGGGCCTTGAGTATGCTTCCTCCGAAGGACGGGAAGTCTGAGCCCGAAAAAGGTACGCTCTCAAGTTCCAACTAGTGGGCTTGGCCCGCTGTCGGCCCAAAGCCGTCATCGACGTGTTGTGGGGAGATGGGAAAGAGTGCGGTCACTTCATGCGGAGACATCGTCACCATGCTTTCACTTCTGGCGCTTCATGGTTCGGGCCGAGATGAGACCGATCTAGTCGACTTCTGTCATCAGCTTGTACCTCAAGCCCCACTCATCGCTCCTCGTGGACCCTTTGCGCAGTCAGGTGGGTACACCTTCTTCAGACGCCGCTCTGATCGCAGCATTGATGCAGCCGAGGTCTTGGATTTGGCGACGAAGTGGGTTTCGCAAGAGGCCGAGGCGCATCTCCCGACACCGAGCGAGGTCCTTCTGGTGGGATATTCCAGCGGCGCGATATTCGCTGCAGCAATGCTCTCGGTTGCCCCGGAGAGGTTCACTGGGGCGATTCTCCTGCGCCCCGAGCCGCTCTCCGCGAGCTTTGCTTTCTCGAAGATGCCAGCGAAACCGATCCTGATCATAGCAGGGAACGCCGTCGCGAAAATCCCGAGTTTTGCGCCTTTTGATTGCCTGATTTCTGCAGTGTCGCAGAACTGGGATTATTGTAATAGGCTGCCCCCAGTCGGATAGGATTACGGCATTGCCGTATATTTTCTTGCGTAGTGGGCGGCAATGCCGTATAGGCGCTCATATGCAAAGCGTAATCCAAACGTCCGTTTTTTTGGCGCAGTCGAAGCGTTGCGGCCTTTCAGATGACGAAGTTCAGGAGATCGTCTCTGTTATCGCTGCTGACCCGGAGGCTGGGGCGCTGATGGCCGGGACTGGCGGAGCGCGTAAGCTGCGTCACGCCCGAGAGGGTCAAGGCAAGAGTGGCGGATTCCGCACCATTCATTACTTCGGAGGCGGCGATATCCCTGTGTTCGCCCTCGCGATCTACGGAAAAAATGAGAAGGGCAACCTCTCGAAAGCTGAACGGAATGAATTGTCCCGCATCCTGCCGAAGCTGGCGGATGCCTATCGACAAAGAAAGGATAAGATATGACTTTCGGAAAAGAGCTTATCCAAAGCGCTGAGGAAGCACTCGCGATTGCAGAAGGGCGTATGGAGCCCGCGGCCGTTTTCATCCCCGAAACCGTCGATGTTGCGGCCATCCGCAAGCGCCAGAAACTTTCCCAGGCCGCTTTCGCAAAGCGATATGGCCTGTCTGCTGGCACAATCAAAGACTGGGAACAGAATCGACGCCAGCCGGACCGAGCGGCAATGCTTTTGCTGAAGGTGATCGAGCAAGCGCCGGACATGGTGGCGCGGGCCATCCGCGCATAACTCCGTTCAGTTTTTCTGTTAGGCAGGCGGACGGCTAAAATGATCGCGGCAGTCGCGAAATTCAGGATTTTTGCGAATTTGCATTCATGACGAAATCTGAAATTGAGCGATCAACATGTCGGTGAGGAGATCGGCCTGTCGGATGAGCCTAGCAGTTGAAGGTTTTCCGTCAGTGGTTCGTTCCGCGAAGCTGGTTACTAGCATCACGATGAAGTCGACGTTAAAATCAAGATCATGGGTTTTATGGGGTGCTACCGCCCTTGCGATAAAGCGCTTAGTGAGTTCATAGCCTTCTAAAATAAGGGCGTTGAATTCCGCTGTTTCACGCAGCTCGACGGATGCGATCCTGAGAGCGCGGCGAATATCCACTTCGGCCGCCTCGATCAGAAAGAACTCGCGGATAAAATCCCTCAGCTTGCGAGCGTGGTCGGGACCTTCTTCCTCAAGGATCGGCGTAAGTCTCGCGAGCTGCCGCCCCCAGGTCAAGTTGGTGATGTGGAAGAGCAGCGCCTCCTTGTTGGGATAATACTGATAGAACGAGGCAATATTCACGCCTGCCTTTTCGGCAACCTTGTTTGCCGTAAAGCCACCCGGCCCATGCTCCCTTAAAATGTAAGTACCGGCCTCAACGATGGCTTCCACCGTCGCGATAGACCGCTCCTGTTTCGCTATCTTTTTCAGAGAGATATCGATCTTCCGCGTCATCAAGGGTATGAATCTTGCTCTTTTCGATGTGGATATTCTCGGGCAAGCCCTGCACGCCGCGATCCTTGACGGCGATCACTCAAAGCTGGACAGCTACTCCGACACCGTCCTTCCGCAAATCTGGAATTACCAAGACTTCGCCGTCTGGATGACCGATATGATGCATGACGCAGGTGATCCGACATTGCGCGGTACATTCCTTCAGATGACTGCTCGAGCCCGACTCGATAATCTTTTCAACTCGAAGACGGCAGCCCTGCTGCATAGCCAATATCAGCTAGGGACAAACTAGATCGGGCGCTGCTCATCGAAGCTGATGACTGCCTCAGGCCAACTCCGTTCTCGCTCGTCGCAGAAATCCCGATTAAAGCGGGACTTGTTCCCTGACTTTTGCAACGTCGCAAATTATGGAGTTTTGCGGCAGCCGCAATGTCCGGTGTTGGCGGATACCGTTGAAAAAGGCGCGCTGTAGTCTTGCTCCGCCGTTTCCGTCGTTTGGACGTGCAGAGATGTATTCCCCTTCACGCCGGCTCTGGCGTTGGTGCCGGGATCAGCTTTGCTAGTTTGCGTAGGTTTTGGGCTGCGGCTGCGAGGTGGAATTCATCACGCGCTCCGTTAGGACCTCGTAGTCGCAGGCGATCCAGTTTGAGGATGCGTTTGAGATGCGCAAAAAGCATCTCTACCTTTTTCCTCTGATGCCTCGACGTAACATAAGCTTCGGTTTTGGCGATATCGCGCGCCATGTCACGAGCGCCCTCATGGATAGAGCGTGGTACCTTGCGCGCCGGAGCGTTTGGACAGCATCGAGGTTTTAGGGCGCAGGCATCGCAGTCGAGCTTGCTAGCCCGATAGCGTACCATGCCATGTTCATCGACGAGCGGACGTTCGTTCTTGTAGGCGATCTGTCGCGAGCGTAACTCCTTGCCACCAGGGCAGGTATAGAGATCGCGCTCGTGGTCATAGGTGAAGTCGGCGCGCTCGAATGTGCCATCACGCCGTTCGGACTTGTCGAAGACGGGAATATGCGGCTCTATCCCGCGCTCGTGGACCAGCCAGCCCAACATCTCTGCCGAACCATAGGCGATGTCGGCAGCCAGCCGTTCCGGATAGAGACCGAAGATATCCTGGGTACGGTCAATCATGGTGCGTGCCGCGCCGACCTCGGCCTGCCGGATCGCACGGCTCGCCTCGACATCAACGATAACGGCATTATCCAAATCGATCAGATAGTTGGTAGCATAAGCGAAGAAGGCGTGGCCTTTCATCGCTCCGGTCCATTGAGCTGCCGGGTCCGACCTCGATACGAACTTCGGCTTTGCTTCGCTGGCCGCACCCCATGCTGCGTCATCGAGTGTATCGAGATATTCCTGAACCGAGCGGCGGGTCTCGGCCATAGCTTCCCAGTCGACCGCTTCCGATCCTTCCGCTGAGCGCTGTTTGTTGGCATCCGCCTTGATCAGGCTCGCATCGACGGCGAAGCCTTCGCCGCCGACAAGGCCCTCTTCGATGCAACGCCTTACGGTCGTCTCGAACAGTTCGCGCAGCAGATCGCTATCCCGGAAACGACCATGCCGGTTCTTGGAGAAAGTCGAGTGATCCGGGACATTGCCTTCAAGGCCGAGCCTGCAAAACCAGCGATAGGCCAGGTTCAGATGTACCTCCTCACACAGCCGACGCTCCGAACGGATTCCGAAGCAGTACCCAACGATCAGCATGCGGATCATCAGTTCCGGATCGATCGARGGCCGCCCGATCTCGCTGTAGAAAGGGCGCAAGTGAGYCCGAAGGCCRGACAGATCGACGAAGCGGTCGATAGACCGCAGAAGATGGTTCGCCGGGACGTGACGCTCGATGCTGAACCCGTAAAACAGCGCTTCCTGCACCACTATTCGCTCGCCCATCATCGGCACAACCTCCTAAATCCCTAGAAGGAGTGAATCAGAACTTTGCACCGACAGCAACGCCGACTTTTTCAACGGTATCGGCGCAAAGCTGCCGAGGTCGGCTGTCGGCCCGAAGCGGACGAAGGGTTGCCGCCTCGAGTCCCTCAGTGGCGTCCCACGGTGCTTTCAATTTCTGAATGTCGAGATTACTTTGCATGTGATGTTTGACCGCAAAAGCTTTGGAGAGAGGCGATGAAGGCCACACCTTTTCTTATGTTCCAGGGGCGCTGCGAGGAGGCTATCAACTTCTATGTGAACACGATTCCCGGATCAGAGATCGAGCAGTTAACCCGTTATGGCGATGAGCACGATGAAATGGCAGGTAAGGTTTTTACATCCCTCATACGCATCGCGGGCCAAACCGTGATGGCCAATGACAGCCCTCCGGTCCACCAATTCACTTTCACGCCGTCCTTTTCGTTCTGGATCGATTGCACCGAGAGCGACCAGGTGGCGCATCTCGCGGAAGTCCTATCCGTTGACGGAAAGAAAATGATGCCTGCCGACAACTACGGTTTCAGCGAAAGCTTCGCCTTCGTTGAAGACCGTTTCGGCATTTCGTGGCAGCTTTGCTACAAACTGTCGCCGGAACGTCCTGAGGTTTAGGAAGCTCGTTCAAAATTAACTTGTCGGCTGTTGGCGCAGAGTTGCCGGGCCAACAGCATGTCGTCCGACCCGCTTACTGTTGACGCTGTGGCTGACCGATCGCCCGTGGCTTCCTTCACTGCCCGGCGGGCGGCCATCAGCTCAGACACGAGGCGCTTCTGCTCGTCTTCCGGGAGGTGCGGGTTCGACTTCCTCCACAGACGGCCTCTGACGATGATGTAGCGGCCGTCCGGAGTTTCGAGAACAGGTTCCTTCCTAATCCGGATCTGGCCTCGGCCCTCGCCAGCCGGAAGTAGTAGCGGCGCGGGTCGCGCTCGATGAACATCATTCCGGCGATCTCGTGCTCGTGTACGCAACGGAAGTAATCGGTGATCGGCTGCCGGTCGTAGACCATTGCCGCAGTTATCACGCCGTCGTCCGCCAGCGTCCGCAAATTAGCCGTCGCTCCTTGGGCGCGGACGCGCGGCCTGATGTGCGAGAACAGATTGCGTGCGCGGGTGGACCGGCCGAACGCGGCGAACCTGTTTGCGAGCCTGATCGGGAAGAACTTGGGATCAACCGGAACCAGGCGGCCGGGTTCTCCCTCGAACAGAAGGGCGTCAGCGCGCAGATCGGTATGAAACCGCTTCCCGAACCAGTGCAGGTTCTCCAGCACCCCGTCGAGAGGATGTCCGGAGGGATGTCCGAGACCCTTCCACAGTCCGATCATTTCTTCCGGCCGCACTGGATCAAGTGAACGGAACCATCGGGCGACCTGGGTCTGCAACGTCGCCTGCAGCGCAGTTTGCTTCACGGGCGGCTCTCCATCTTCGATCACTGGGTCCTCGCCATAGACAGATATGTCCAGGCAAGCGGGCGTTCTGATGGAATGACGGCGCCCTTCTTAAGTTCCCTATACTGTCGCATGTTTGACGGGCCGGAGCCTGCGGCACCGCGGGGCGGAACATACCGATTCCGTGCCCGTTCACGCATCGGACCAGACAGGAGGCAACGATGGCTACTACGACACGTGGACGCGCGCAGGACAGAGCAAGGGTTGCAGGCGGGCAGGAGCACGAAGTCCGCTATGAAGCAAAGAAGGAAGGCGTCTCGAAGGAAGCCGTGAAGAAGTCGGTTAAGAAGGTCGGAAACAGCCGCGACAAGGTCGAGGCTGACCTGGAGGCGAAGAAGTGATCAGGGGTGTCGTTTCGGCTCAGGATCGTGGGGCGGGCATCCAGAACCGCTAGAAAATCGCTTGCAAGATGAACCCGGTTTGACAGCTTCCCATCAGTCGTTCCTTGCACAACGCCAGCATGCGGAGGTTCCTCTGAAGTTAGGTAGGGACGCCGGCTCCAAGGCGAGAGCGGAGATCACGAACGGGGGTTTCTCTCCATCGCGGCGCTTGTCTCGAGTATCCTGCTGGCGACTACTGTTCTCGTCCACGTTGCCGTCCGTGACCACAAGCGGTCCAGTTGGCCACTCTGAGGAGCGGTGGAGCTTCATCAGATCGAGCGAAGGTCAGTCAACCTCACGTGTGCTAGATGCGCTCCACCGGGACGGGAAAGGACGTGCCGCTCGAAGATCCATATCTTGCCGTCTTGGTCTTCTCCGCGTGATAACGCTCTCTCGGCCATCTCCAGATAGTTGTCTGCGAACCGCACGAGACGTGCCGCTTGCGGCGTTCGTGAAGCGTTCGAGTAGAGAAGAGACTTTGTGATCATCGCTCAACTTAGCCGGTGCCCCCAACAACCAGTTGTGTGTAGTGCCGAGGGCCTCAGCAATACGGACCAAGGTCGCGACGTCAGGTTCTCTTCGTCCAGAAGCGTAATGCGCATACCGCCGCTCATCTATTCCCATACGCCGTGACGCCTCAGCATTGGAAATGCCGAGCTGCTTGGATCGTTCCTGAAGCCGTCTCGCGAGAAGTTCCATAGGAACAGCTTGTTCCTAGGTGACACCTCTATGGCTACGAACAATATTGAGTAAGCATGATCTGGCGGGTAATGTCAGCTACACCTGCGATGACACCTTTTTGCTTGTGTCGCTGGTATCGGGCGGCCTTGGCGTCGGCTTTGCACCGCTCGCTTTCGTGAGCTCACTTTAAACTAAGGTGGCGGATCCAAGCCGACGGACGCTACAGGATGGTATCCATGCTTCGGAACAAAACCTGTTATCATTGATTATACACACACTATGTGTATAGATGCCCCATGAGAAGCGGGGACGTGATAGCGGTTTTGAAGAACGCGGGCTGGTTGGTGGTAGCAACCAAGGGTAGCCACGTCCAGTTTAAGCATCCTGCTTTAGCTGGCCGGGTGACCGTCCCGCATCCTAAGCGAGACATCCGGATCGGGACGCTCAAGAGTATCGAGAAAGCAATCCGGACTAAAGCTGAGGTGACCCAATGCGCAACTATATCGGACTGATTTACAAGGACGCTGATAGCGACTTCGGCGTTTCCTTTCCTGATTTTCCCGGTGTCGTTACTGCCGGCACGGATTTGGACGACGCGCGCCATATGGCTGAAGAAGCCCTCGCCCTTCACGTTGACGGTCTATTAGAAGACGGCGAAGCCATTCCGGAGCCGTCTACGCTTGACGCTGTTATGGCCGATCCTGACAACAAGGATGGAGTTGCCATTCTTGTGTCGCTGAAAACCGAGAGCCGGAAGGCCGTTCGCATCAACATCACGCTGCCTGAAGATGTCCTAAAGCAGATAGATGCCTTTGCAGAAGCCCAAGGACTTACGCGCTCAGGTTTCCTGGCTAGGGCCGCGAAACATGAAATGGGTGCAGCCAATAATGGCGGCGGCAATACCAAAAATCACGCTCTTTCCGCTTGACGACTGAAATTGAATGCATGTTCATCTGCGATGTCAGTTCAAAGGCAGGGGGCGTGCCTGCGAGACCGTTGCCCGTTTCTGCGCCTTCATTTTTCTGATCGAAACCGAATTTCTGCGCAACATGGTCGAGTGTTGCTGCGGGGAGCGCGTTTGTGGGCGGTCGGCTTCCAAATCTCATGGCCGATGGTTCCATTCGTCAGAGAATTGGAAAGTAGCGGGGCTATTCATCTGCCGGCCCCGGCTCGGGAGAAACAGGACCGGCTCGCCGACGGCGATGTCAGTGGGACGTTCCCGAGATGAAGCTCGGGGCGTGATCCTCTCGGTCGGCTGCCTCCACATCCCAAACAGCGCCTTTTGTCATCTCCTCGAGCAGCGCGCCCAAAGCCAGATCGAGGCAATAGGTCGAGAACTCGACGTTGAGGTCTTTGGCGCTGTTGCGCGCATAGGTCACAAGGCGCGCAAGCGAGACCAGCTCGCGCGTGCGATCATCGTCCATTTCGTCAGCGGATTGTTCAAGAGTGTCAAACGCCATAATCAGTCCTTGGTTGCTTGGCGAAGTGCCTGCAGCGAAGGATAATTTAGAAACTCAGGGATTGCGCGTGACACGCGCGTGACACAGCCTGGAGTGTATGCATCGGAAGTGTTCACAACCGCTAAACGCTAGAGAATGTTTCGCCACTGCGTGGTCGAGGCGAAGTCCCAGTCTACCGGAGCCTGTCGCCGCGTGTTTTCAGCGGCGGCAATCGTATCCAGCAGTTCCAGCGCATCAAGGCGTTTCTGGTTGACAGCGTTGAAACGCAGGAGTTCCTCAAGATGTTTTACGGAGGCATGCTCTTGCAGCTTGGCATTGGCAACGATGGTGCGGTAGCTCCGGTCCTTGAAGAACAGTCTTCCTGCACTTGCCCTAAGGCTCCTGTACTCCGCGTCTTCAAGTTCCTGGCGCGACAACAAATGATCAAGGGTCGCAATGACATTGACCAGGGCTTCCGACAGCGACAGGTAGTTCATCTCCGGCGGCCCGTGGATCTGGGCGACATCGGCATCGTCGACACGGTGGCCGCTGGCATATTGGGCATAGATTTTACCGACCCCGATCATTCCAAAGGCTGCACATTCAGCAGCCCTCAGCGCCCCCATGCTGCTCGCGCCATAGACGCGCACACCGTTCGAGAGGGCAAAGAGAATTTCCTTGTGCCACACCGGAGCGACGTCCTCAAAGCAGCCGTCGATCAATCCGATGACTGCTGCACCCTCGTTGACCGCGACGAGGATATCGCGGTGAATGGCTGGACCGCGAATTTCGATGCCGGGCGGAACCAGGCTTGTTGCATCCGGAAGCGTGGGGCCGACAAAGACAAGCTTCATAGCGTAAACAATGCCCTCGATATGCCCCTTGGCCCAAACCGTCGCTTTCGCGTCCCTTGGGGATTTTCAAGGTCCGGCACCAGGACTTTGGTGACTGAGAACGGGAGATCAGGGGGCGTCAAGGGAACCACGATGACCGACCCAACAGATCTGTTTGTCAGATGCCCGAGCACGGTGTCGTACAGTTCCGCCAAAGCAACAGAGCCGGTTGTGTTCTGAAGAGGCACCGGCCTTGGCTTTGCATCAAAGTAACCGATAATCTCCCGGGGCAGAGGGCGCTCGAATGTCTGCGGAGAGATGTCGTCCCGCGCGCCGCTGATATAGGTCAGCCGTGACTGGATCGCTTCGGTGATTGCCCGGATGGCGGCCCGCACAGGATCTGGATGCGCGCCACTTCCCTTGGTCACATCGATAAAGCGGGGCAGGCTTCTTGTCGCAATCGGGGCTGGTCCTAAAAACGCGGCGAAACAGGCGATACCGATATCACTGGTGATGTCGAACAGCCGAAGCGTCAGGTCAGCGCCGTCGATCCGGTCAACGAGGTCATCTATGATCGGATCCTCAAAGCTGAAGGGGTCGCAGCAGGTCTCTAGCCGCTGTTCTTCGCCTGCAATGTTCCACAGGATTTCAGCATCCCGTTCGATGCGTTCCAGCACCCCATGGAAGCTTGCCTCCAGGAGCGTATTGCCGGATGCCAGGCCATCGGACGACTGCCAGAACCGGACCACGTCCGGGGTCCGGTCAAGAACAACAGCCTCATAGGGAACCCAGGTGTCGACCGTGGAGAGAACGTCTGTTCCTCGAACCCACGCGATTGTCTCTTCGTCTGTTATGTCCATTTGACCTCGGGCGATCAGGCCGTCGAGACAGTTGACCGCATACCCTTCTGCATGAAGACTTGCCCGTGTGGCAATGATCGTGTCCATCGGTGGATTGCCGGCGACGGCACGTTCAAGGGCCTCCATCGTTGCAGAAACCCTGGCATCGGTATCGGTGACGCCCTTCCCGTGATGGATGACGATGGAGCGAGCGTTGGGAGAAACCGCGCTCCAGACCGGAACCCCGATCGTGTCGAGACCCGTCAAACGGGAAACACGCGTAATCCCATAACGTGGCAGGAAGGGCATAACGCGGCTGAGAGTCTCTTCAGCCGAGCAGATTCGGTCGGAATAGGTGGGCGGAGGGGCAGTGGCCTCAGGAGGTCCCGGTATCGGCATTTCGTCGTTCAGCAATATCATGGTCCCAAGGCCGCGCCATTTGCGAAACTATCCGTCGAGATGTCCGGAGAAGGCGTCATCTGCAGATTCTACGGCGACAGAAAAATCCACCCCTTTGAGGATTGCGGCCCCGCTGGCGCGCAGTTTGCTGGCCGCTTCCAGCGCGCTTCCTGCCGGTGGCTGAAACGCGGCGACCGTGCCCGCGTCAAGATCTGCAACCCATAGTCCGGTTTCTCCGGGTACTCCAAGAACGACGACTCTTGCCACGTTTCAAATCCCTCTCTGTTGGACAGCGTATTTCAGAAACCTGCCTTTCGCAGGCCATCACGATAGTGATCTTTTTGCCATTGCTCTTTTATGGGAACGGCAGCCAGCCAGGTATCGACATTGAAGTCGGGATTGGTTTCGCGGGTCTTGCGCACAAAGGTTTTTGCCCGCCTCTGGTTACCGAGCATAGCCCAGCTTGCGGCCGCAAGGCGATTTGCAAGCCCGCTATCGGCCATTCGGTTAATGTAGGACAGCGCCTGCTCATATTCTCCCAGGCAGTAGCTCGCTCCGGCTGCCGTCCAGAGGTAGACATCGGGGCTGAGCGGATTGAGGTCGATGGCCTTTTCGATTTTCTCGAGCGCTCGCCTGGGCTCAGAGGCATGAACGAGGGTATCGGCATAATCTGCGGCAACGTCGGCATAATGCGGGCTCAGCGTCTCGGCCAGCTCCAGGGCCTCGACACTTTCATCGATGCCACCGAGAAGCATCTTTGCAACGCCGAGCTCTCTATAGCCGCCGACCATGTCCTGGCCGGCCGCAATAGCGCGAATGGCGTGCTTTTCGGCTTCTTCCAAAAGCTCGGTGTCGCCTCGCGCCGTGATCAGCCATTCCCGGGAATAGCTTCGCGCAATGCCGCTCAACGCCGGTGAGAAATATGGGCTGTCACGAAGGGCTGTCCTAAATTCCTTGCGGGCTCGGCGGATATCGGGAAGATCGAGGTTCTTCAGGTGCCGCTGTCCGAGAAGATAGTGATGGTAAGCCGTGGGGCTTTGCTCGAAATATTCGCGCGTCAGCTCGTTGCGCTCGATCTGGCCCGTGATCGCCATGGAAATCCGGCGCGCCATCTGCCGGCGCTGGGCCGCCAGACTGTCTTTCTCCATGTCGTATCGATCCGCCCAGATGACCTCGTCGTTTGCAAAATAGATCAACTGAACGAACAGGCTGCGTTGGGCGCCGTGACCGGACAGTCTTGCATCCAATACGTAGGAGATGGAATGCTGCGCAATCGTCTCGGCTTTGTCCGAATGCCGGCCGATTTGAGCTGCCGTATAGGGGGCGACAACGGAAACGGATGTCAGGGAACAGAGCGCAATGGTGACATCTTCGACAAGAGCATCGGCGAAAGGCAAGAAGGGTTGACTGCCGGCTATGCTCTCTACCGGCGGCAACAATACCAGCCTTGGCACGGTCCGCTTGGGGCCTGTGTCTGCTGCTTTGGCAAGAGATCGGTGTTTATTTTTGTACAGCGGAGCGAATAGAATGCCGCTTTGCTTCTCAAAGCCCTTTCTGACGACATTCAGCGCATGACTGTCGGGGCCAGGCGCCAGCTTGCCCCACAGCTTCTGCTTTTGGGCGTCGAAGATGTTGCGAGCGTTTTGAACCTTCCCCTCTGTGGAATAGGTTTCTGCAAGCACAGCGACGATCATCTCGTCATCCGGATTGTGCTGGAAGATCCACAAGGCCGCATCCTTGACGAGCGCGATGTCTGCTGCCGTTTTCGCGACTGGAATGGCATCCATCAAGGTTTCGCGCAGTCGGGTGAGGTGCTGTTGCTGCTGCTGACTGATCCATGCCGAAAGCGTGTTGTTTGTGGTCTCTATGTTTTCGAGGAACAGACGACTGAACAATCCGATCAGCGTGCGCAGATCGCTGAGCGCATCCCCTGAGGCCAACCTCTGGAGCCCCACGACGTCGCATTGGATCGGCCTGTCGTCGAGCTTGATATCGGACGCCGTGATCTCGATGAAGCGATGACCCAGCTCCTGTTGGCGGGCCTCTATCCGCGACAGCGTCTTGCGCAGATTTGCAAAGGCCTGCGCAGGCTCGACCTTGTCCCACAACAGTCTTGAGAGGGCCGAACGCGACTGAACGCGATGTGGGTGAGCGAACAGGTAGGCAAGGATAAGCAACCCCTTTTCGGGAAACGACACCGCACGCCCCGACGGATCCAAAAGCCGCACATCCCCCAATGTCAGCAGCCTGAAGGCCATTGCTCCCCGCGATGGTTGGTAGAAAAGCCCGGCGTGGACCTAGCTGTTCAACGTGGCTTCCGTGGCTGGGTGATCTGCATTGACCATCAATACAGGCTCGTCCATCTGCGCCATCGCCTTGACCAGCGCCACAATCTTCTGGCGGACTCTGGGATCGGCAATGTTCAGGAAGGCCTGGTTAAGGTCCATGCCTTCGCGCGACTGCAGGAATTGAGAGACGTCATTCAATCCCTGGACGTTCGCAAGGCCGCTGGTGTTGAGCGGTTCATCCCCTTCCTGGTGAAAGAAGAAGCTTGGCGTTACGCCCATGACCGTCGCCATCTTCTGAAGGCGGCTGGCGCCGACCCGGTTCGTGCCCTTTTCGTACTTCTGCACCTGCTGGAACGTGATACCAAGCTCGTCAGCCAAGCGGGTCTGGCTCATCTTCAGCATCATGCGACGCATCCGGATGCGTCCGCCGACATAGACATCGATCGAATCAGGGATTTTCTTCGGGAGCATGGATGGCCTCCTAACAACGGCAGGTTTCGTGTCCCCAGGAGTGGCGGTGCGCCAGCAGGTCGGGTCACACGCATTCAATTCTTGCAGCTTGTATTGAAATTATCAGAAGTTCAACCTCTAGTGTCGGTGCATGCCAGAATCCAACATCTTCCCATGCGACGAACTGCTAGCGTACGGCATGGTTTTGGAGCTGCCAATCGATTCTGCCTGCCATCCAAGACCGCGGAGGATGCGTCGTAACAGCAGGGAGAGCAAGGTGCGTGAGGCCGTCCGTCGCACCACGGAGCGCGACGACGACGCAGGTAGGGCTCGACTTGCGTCCTTCCGTCTCTCCGCGGTCGTTGTGCCAAGCCCAGAGATACGGGTAGGCAATGATCAGGCCTGCGAGAAATTCACGGCTCATCGCCGTAGCCTTCGCCACGCGACAGACAATCAATCCCCGCCTCAAACAGGTCTACATGTTGCATGGGCATTTCAGACGCACGATGAACGGTGCGATTATCCCCGCCGGTGCGCAGGCGTTCGTAATGATCGTAGCTCATAAGGACAAAGCGAGGCTTCCTGTGCTTGGTCAGGACGACCGGCTCGCGGCTGGCAACATCGGTGACGTCACCAACCTGTTTGTTGAGGTCACCTGTTGTGAACTGGCGCATGGAAGAAACTCCGATTGGACACCCAGAGTATCCATATTCTCCATAGTTCCAAGAAAAAGCAGTTTCGAAAACGCGATGGCAGTTGCCTGCAATTGCCTGCTCTTTCCCAGTTGCAGGCGACTGCAACAGAGAAAGAGCAGGTGGCCCAACCCGGACCCAATTCTTTGGGTACGGTCTCCAATCTCGTGACCTATGCGCCCGTAGAGCCTTTTCGGATCAGCCATTTAAGAGGCTGAACGCGGTGTTGTGGGATCGTATCTCATCGAGACCATGACGATGTCTCCAAGTGTACATTTCGCCATTGATGGTCGATAGTCTACCCGTATTTTGCGGGGCGATCGGTATGGGCCTGAAGATAGGTGTCCAGATCGAGCAGGCCCGCAGCAGGATCAACCGGAACAGCTTTGCCTGAAGAGGGGTGCACCGGAACCCTTCAACGCAATCGAGGCGAGGAGCGCTTCCCATCCGCCTTCGCGGTCGCTCCAGCGCAACACGCTGAGAACCACGAGTATCCTGACGAGCGCCGACAGGAGAGAATGGTCACGCCGACTCTCGTAGAATGATCTCGGCATTGAGCAGGATGCGATGACTTTCCGCGGGGAGCTCTGTACCGTCGGGCTCAAGATCCAACTTCCGGAACAACAGATCCATTGCCAGCCGGCCGATCTCGTTCAGGTTCTGCGCCACCGTGGTGATCGGTGGACAGGCATACCGCGAGAGGGGATGGTCGTCATGGCCGGCGATGCGGATATCGCTGCCCGCTGTCTGGCCGATCTTCAATCCACACCGATAGGCTGCGGAGATGGCGCCGAAGGCAACACGGTCGTTGGCGCAGAGTATCGTCCGGGTTGGAAATCCACCGCCTGTCAGGAACCGGGTTGTTTCCTCGTAGCCGAAGCGCTCGAAATCCCAGCTGCTATCATGCGTGGTCTCAAGGACGATCGGCTCCATCTTCAGCCGGCGCATCGCTTCGACATATGCGGTTTCGCGGGTGGCCGCATTGGTGTTGACCGGTGGCATGCCGAGATAACAGGGCGGCTCGCCCGAACGCACGAGATAGTCGACGATGAGCTGAAAGCTCTGGCGGTTGTTGGTGCCGACAAAGGGCGAGGTCTCGTCGAGCGGTGAGTCGATATAGACAAGCGCGATAGACTGCCCGAGCGCCTTCAGCGTCTCGTGCTGCGACTGCACGCCAAGCGGCGCGATGATGGCGCCGGCAACGTTCATCGACTTCAGCGTTTCGATCGCGCGCGCCTCGATTTCGGCATTGCCGTCCGAGGACAGCACAAAAGCCAGGAAACCGGCGGCATTGGCGATCAGTTCGACGCGACGCGTCAACGCCATATAGAACGGATCGGTGGAGTTCGGGATGATGATGCCGATGATATTGCTGCGCCGGCGGTTGAGATTGACGGCGAACATGTTCGGTCGAAAACCGCTTTCCTTCAGTGCGGCCTCGATTAACCCGCGTGTCTTCGTCCGCACCGAATTTGGGTCACTGAAATACTTCGATACAGTCGGGCGGGACAATCCCACAAACGCGGAAAAGTCCTCCATCGTCTTGATGGCCGTATCGATGGATTTGTCTGACAATGGCGTCCCACCCGCTTTGCTAATCGATTTAAACCTTTGGACACGGTTCAATCAGAACTTTGGCGCCCGAGCAAGCCGCGTCGTTCAGGCACGGCAGGCTTGGAAATAATCTTCCAGCACACGATCGACGGCGGCAAGAGCCAGTGCCCGCGCATTCGGTTGCACAGTGCCGTCGCGCACCGAAGCATAAGAGCCAGCCAGATACTGGCTGATCAGCGTCTCGGGGATTTCGACGCCCTCGAGGAGGTCGAAAAGCGTCTTGATGGCGGCATCGATCTCCGGCTGCGGCCAGTAGTAGCGGATGCGGTCGCTATAGCTGAAATGACGCTGAATGCGCTTTTCGGCTTCCGACCCATGGTAATATCTGTCCCAGTTTTTCGGGTCCGCCGTCAGGATGCGCTCGACGGTGGCGACCAGCGTTTCGGGGCGCTTGCCGGCAAACAGGAATTCAGCGATCTGGTCGAGGCCGTAAAAGGCTTCGCGCAGCGCAAAGGTGAGGCCGGGGCCGACCTTCAGGATGGCAAAACCATCCAGCACCAGTTGACGCAGCATCTCGCGGGTCTGGTAGTCGGTGGAATGCGCTTCGAACACCATGCCGGGCATGTCCGACAGCGTGGCGCTGAGCGCCCTGGCCTTTGCCGGGACGTAAGGGATGACGTTCTCGTTGCCATATTCGACGCCCGGCTGAACGACGGCGCCGACGACGCGGGAAAAGGCTTCCGAGACACCAGCAGCGTCAAACGCCCTGGCGTGCACCGCGATGGTCTCGCGCGCAGCGTCCGGCCGGGTCACCTCGAGTTCGTCGAGTTCCTCCATGGCGCCGCCGGGGATCGGCACTTCGGTGCCGACGATATAGACCGGCTTGACGCCATCGGAGCCCTTCAGGGTCGCTTCGGCAACGGCAGCCAGGCGTGCAGCGCGGTCCGCCGTCAGGGCATCTGGCAGGGCAACCGGCTCACCGGCGCAGCCCATGCTGGTGTCGAGATGCAGCTTGGTGAAGCCGGCCCGCGCAAAGGCTTCGATCATCGTGCAGGCTTTCGCCATCGCTTCATCGGCGGGCAGGTGTTTCCAGGGATTGGGGCCGAGGTGATCGCCACCGAGGATCAGCTTCTCGATCGGGAAACGCACCTTTTGGGCGATATCCTCCGCGAAGGCGCGGAAATCGGCCGGGGTCATGCCGGTATAGCCGCCATCCTGGTTCACCTGATTGCAGGTCGCCTCGATAAGGAGATAGGCATCCTGCTTGAGCGCATGCAGCATGGAAGCTTCGATGACCAGCGGGTGGGCCGAGCAGATCGACGGTATGCCCTTGGCGCCCGAGCCGTTGTGCCAGTTGGCGATGTCGGTGAGATAGCTCTTGTGCATGTCAGCCATTTCCTTGCGCCTGAATGAGTGCGTCGAGTTCTGCGCGGGTGGAGGCGCCTTCCATCGGGCCCGCCCTGGTGACGGCACGGGCGCCTGCAGCATTGGCGTACCGTAGCACCTCGGCCGGGTTCATGCCCTGCAGCCAGAAGGTGACGAAGGCGGCGCCAAAACAGTCGCCGGCGCCGGTCGGGTCGACTTCCTCGACCCTGTAGCTGTCGAGATCGATCCGGGTGTCGTCGTCGTAGTAGCTGGCTCCCTTGTCGCCGCGCTTGACGACGATGGCCTTGATGTTCCTGGCCAGCAGTTCTTCGACGGCGTCCTTCTCTGTCTTTGCCTCGGCGAACAGAAACAGTTCCTCGCCGCTCGGCATGAACAGGTCGGTCATGGAGAGAACTGTCTGCAGTGCCTCGTGCATGCCGGGGCTGTCGAGGATTTCCGGGCGCAGGTTCGGGTCGAAAGAAACTGTGCCACCGGCCGCCTTGATGCGCTCGACAGCGGTCAGGATGCTGGTGATGACGCTCGGCGCATAAAGCGCAGTCCCCATGACATGCATGTGCGTGCAGGTATCGATGAGCGCAAGCGACTTGTCCGACAGGTCGATCTGGCCGCAGGCGCTATGGCGGATGTTGAAGACGAAGGCCCGGCCACCGTCCTCCCGATAGCGCACGAAGGCGCTGCCGGTGGTGCCGTGCTGCAGGACGTCGATGCCCGACACATCGACGCCGTCCTGCGTCAGCCGGTTAATATTGACCCAACCGAAATCGTCGTCACCGACGCGCGAGATGATGGCGCATTTCTGGCCGAGCTTGCCGACCTGATCGATGAAGATGGCTGGAGCGCCAGACGGGAACGGCCCGATCAGCGGCACGGCTTCACGAAAGCCGTTGCCCCTGCGCGTGGCAACGATTTCGACCAGGATTTCGCCGATGGTGAGGATTTTTGACATGGCTGCTGCTTGTTTCTGAGATCACTGCTTGGCGCGTTTCGACCGCACGTCGAGATAAACGGCAATGAGAATGACGAGGCCCTTGACGATGAGCTGGTAGAAATACGGCACCGACAGCATATTCATGCCGTTGTTGAGGACGCCGATGATGAGGGCGCCGATCAGCGTGCCGATCATCGTGCCGACACCGCCGGCAAGGCTGGTGCCGCCGAGAACGGCTGCGGCGATGGCGTCGAGCTCATAGCTCATGCCGGCATTGGTCTGTGCGGAAAACAGGCGCGAGGACAAAAGCACGCCGCTGATGGCCGCCATCACACCGGAAATCATGAAGATGATGATCTTCAGGCGATCGACCTTGATGCCGGAATAGAGCGCTGCTTCGCGGTTGCCGCCGGTGAGATAGGTACGGCGACCGAACTTGGTCTTGCTCAACAGGATGTGGTTGACCAGGAACAGCACGGCGACCACCCAGATGACGATCGGGATGCCGATAAAACTTTGGGTGCCGATGGCAGTCCAGCTCGGCTCCATGATCATGGCCGGTGCGCCATTGGTCGGCAGGCTGACCATGCCGCGGTAGATGCCCATGGTCGCCACCGTGACAATGAAGGACGGCAGCAGGAATTTTGCGATCAGCACGCCATTGGCGAGGCCCAGAAGCGCGCCGGAGACAATGGTGAGGATCAGCGCCGGCACAAAACCCATGCCGAAGGCGAAACATTGCGCGCCGACCATGCCGGCGACTGCAATGATCGAGCCGATCGAAAGGTCGATTTCCCCAAGCAGGATGACCCAGGTCATGCCGAAGGCGGCAATGGCGATAACCGACACCTGTTGCAGGATGTTGAGGAAGTTCGCCACCGACATGAAGCGCTGGTTGGTGACGGAGAAGATGACGCACAGTACGATCAGCGACAGGAAAATACCGCCGTACTGTTTCATGACCTGTTTGAAGGCGGCGCTGGCTGCGCTCTTGTCACTCATGATGTAGATCCCGTGGCAAAGTGCATGATCGTTTCCGGCGTCATCTGGGCAGGATCGGCAATTGCCGTGACCTGGCCTTCGCTCATGACGACGACGCGGTCGCTCATGCCGATGACTTCTGGAAGCTCGGAGGACACCAGCAGGATTGCCGTGCCGTCTGCCGCCAGCTGGCGGATGATCTTGTAGATTTCGAATTTGGCGCCGACGTCGACGCCACGTGTGGGCTCGTCAAGGATGAGGATCTTGGGCTGGGTCAGAAGCCATTTGGCGAGCACGATCTTCTGCTGGTTGCCGCCCGACAGGGAGCCGGCAAGGGTATCCAGGGAGGCCGTCTTGATAGCCAGGCGATCGACTTCGGCCTTTGCTGCCGTACGCTCGCGACGCCGCCTGAGGAAACCGAAGACGCTGGAAAAACTGTCCAGCGCCACCATCGAGATATTGCTCTCGACGCTGTGGCTGAGGACGAGGCCCTCTTCCTTGCGGTTTTCAGTGACAAAACCGATACGGCGGTTGATCGCCTCGACCGGCGACGTGATCTTGACCTCGCTGCCATCGATGGACACTGTGCCGCCGGATGCCTTCGCCATGCCGAACAGCGTGTTCATGACTTCCGAGCGGCCGGAGCCGATCAGGCCGAAAAAGCCGAGTATCTCGCCGGGGCGGACATCGAAGCAGACGTTTTCGAACTTGTCGGCGCGCGACAGGCCGCTGGCGGTCAGAACCGGCCTTTCGGTGATGGCAGGTGCTGGCACATCGCGTGGCGGATAGATCTCTTTCATGTCGCGACCGACCATCAGCGCGATCAGTTCGGCGATCGTCACCTCGGTCTTGTCGCGCGTGGTGATATAGCTGCCGTCGCGTACGACCGTGATATCGTCGCTCAACTGCATGATCTCTTCCATGCGGTGCGAGATGTAGATGATGGCAACGCCCTTTGCCTTCAGGCGGCCGATAATCCTGAACAGGATTTCGGCTTCGCTGTCGCTGAGCGATGAGGTCGGTTCATCGAGGATGACGACCTTGGCATCGATGCTGAGACCCTTGGCAATTTCCACCAGCTGCCGCTGGGCGATCGAGAGGTCGCCGACCTGATCGGTGACGGAGACCGGGAGGCCGAGCTCCTTCACCAGTTCACCAGCTTTGCGCACCAGGGCCTTGTCGTTGATGAAACCGCCACGCGACGGTTCGCGGGTCGCCAGAATATTTTCCGCGACCGTCATGTTGTTGCAGAGGCTGAGTTCTTGAAAGACGATCGTCAGCCCGTCCCTGGCGGCATCCTGTGGATTGGCCGGCGCAAAAGGCTTGCCGTCGAGCACGATGGTTCCTGTCGTGGGCTGGTAGACGCCGGCCAGGATCTTCATCAGCGTCGACTTGCCGGCACCGTTTTCGCCGAGAATGGTATGAACACGGCCCGGCCTGACCGCAAGCTGCATGTTCTTCAGCGCTTTGACCGTACCGAACTCCTTCGACATGTCTTTGATCTCAAGGATCACGCTGTCGACTGAGGTTTCCATGGCGTCACCTTTCATCGAGAGCGCACATGCACTGCCTGCCAAACGCTCTGTCGTTCTCATCCTGCCCGACAAACACCGAAACGGGGATGCAGCAGGGTTTCCGGTGGCCGGCTCTAGGGTGAAACCGGCCACCGGAAGGAGCGGCGCCCATGCGAAAGGTTGGGTGTTCGCATGGAAATCGCCTTGGGAGGAGCTTACTTCTTGACGTAGACGCCCGGCACAATCGGCTGTTCGGCCGGCACGTCCTCGCCAGCCTGCAGCTTGATGGCGGTCTCGATGGCAAGCTTGCCCATCTGATCCGGGAACTGCTGGATGACGCCGACGAAATCGGGATCTGAATCGACAGCCTTGATGGCTTCCGGCATGCCGTCGAAACCGATGACCCTGACCTTGCCGGTCAGGCCCGAAGACTTGACAGCAACGGCGGCAGCCAGCGCGGCATCGTCACCAAAACCGAAGATGCCGTCGATGTCCGGGTTCGCCTGCAGCATGTTCTGGGCAACGGCAAGCGCTTCGGCGCGGGTGATGCCGGTCTGGATCGACACGATTTGGATGTCCGGGTGCTTGGCAATGGCTTCCTTGAAGCCGTTGACGCGGTTTACCACCGACTGCACCAGCGGGTAGTCGATGATGGCGACTTCGCCCTTGCCGCCGAGCTGCTCGGCCATCAGTTCACCGGCCATGACGCCACCGGCATAGTTGTCGGTGCCGATGTATGAAGCGACCTCGGTGCCCTCGACGGGAACGTCGACGGTGATGACCTTGATGCCGGCTGCCTTGGCGCGGGCGACGGCCGCGAGCGCGCCCTTGCTGTCTACCGGTGACATGATGATGACATCGACGCCCTTGACGATGAAGTCTTCGATGTCGGCGAGCTGCTTGTTCAGGTCCTGGTTGGCGATCGAGATTTCGACCGACACGTTTTTGGCCTCGGCTTCAGCGGTGATCGCCTTGGCAAGCTCGTTGTAGAAAGGGTGCTGTTGGGTCAGAAGCGAGGCGCCGATGCCTTCGGCATGGGCACTGGCAGCAGCGAGCGTCAGGCTGGCGGAAACCAGCAATGTTTTTGCGAAATGCTTAAGGGTCATGTTCATTCCTCCCCGTCCGTGAGGCCATTTACGGCGACGATCCATCTGGCGGGCCTCCTCTTGCCAGCGGATGACAATACGTACGCCAGAAAATTTACGTGCGTCAACAAATAAAAGATCGTGCGTAAAATAACCGGTATCAATCGTGCGGCAGTGTTCAGACGGTTGCCTGACCGGCGCCCCGAGGTGACCCGACCATGCCACGCCCACGTCTGCGCTTGCCCGTGGAGCGAAAAAGCGGCATCCGGGCGGTGACGTCCTGATCAAAGCCCGGGATCTGCTTCAGGCTCGCGGTGCCGGCCGGATGTCGGCGCCACGTCTGTGAAGCTCGTCGAGTTGGCTCCGGTGCCATCGCGGCTTTGGGCGAGCGCACAAGGGATAAAGAGCTGGGTCTCCCTCAAGCGTCCGCGCCAATATCTGACTTGCTGGATTATGGATCTTCGTGAAAGCTTGGTCATGTCGTCGTCGGCGCCAAAACCGAGGGCGCAAAACCTGTTTTCGATGCCGGGAATGCCAGACAGGACCAGGATCGGTGTCTTGGTCCTGGACAGGCGGAGAGTGCGGAGCACTTCATCTCCGGCCATGTCTGGAAGCCTGAGGTCAAAAAGGATGATACGATAATAAGAGAAGCTGCCGAGGTCGGCGCCTTCTTCGCCGACGTCGGTGGTGTGGGCGTCGAACCCCTCCGCCTTCGGTATAAGCTCAATGCTTTGCGCCGTCCCTGGCTTGCCACCTATTAGCAAAACCAGCGTGACAGCCGGATCGCTTCCTCTGACAGATAGAGGGGCAGGTGCTCTGACTCAATGGCTGGAAGATGAATAGACGATCAAAGCTCATACTGCCGGTCGTGAGCGTCATGCGGCGCGCAAAGCGAGGCAGAGCTCCCGGCGTCGCGCACGAGCCCGGCTGGGCTGGGCTGGCGCCCGGCCGACTTGCTGCCGTCGAGGCCGAACAGGCCGGCCGCGCCAAAGTGGACCCTGCATCTGTAGGAAGCACTATCCCGCCAGCGCGCTGGCGGGAAGAGCCTCAACCGTTGAGTGCGTCCTTCAACGCCTTGCCGGGGGTGAACGCCAGCTTCTTCGCCGCGGCGATCTTGATCGTCGCACCCGTCGCGGGATTGCGGCCCTCGCGCTCCGGCGTCTCCTTGACCTTGAATTTTCCGAACGACGGGATCGAGGTTTCGGCGCCAGATTTGGCGGCTTCGGCGATTTGGCTGAACACGCTTTCGACGATAGCCTTGGCCTGTGCCTTGGTCAGGTCCTGCTCGGACGCGATCTTGTCGGCGATTTCGTTGGTGGTGGTCATGAGGGGACAGTCTCCTGTGCTCGTGGATGTCTGTTCAGGTATGACGGTGAAGATGGGGCGCCGATAGAGGCGTGAAAGCAGAATTTGCGCTAGCATCCGCATAACCCACAGGAAAGATCAGGTTCCGGATGTTCCTTCCGGCGCAATCAGGGGCTGGCCTGCGCGACCTTGATCTTGGCGCAACGACCAGTGCAGCATGCGGCAAGCATCGAGCAACGACGCTTGACGGTGAATGCCGTGGCGTTTCGTTCCATTGGTCGCCGGCAGGACGGGTCCAATTCACCGGGGGACCCTGCAATCCGGACCTTGCCGCGATCGCAAGGTGCGAGTTTGGGAGAGAGGGCTGGCCAGCCGGCCACGACATGAGCCGAGGTTTCTGGCAAGCTCGAACCGCAACTGTCGGCGGATGGTCAGACCGTCGGCTGCCCTGGCCCGGTCCTTGAAACACCGTGGGGGCCGCTCAGCTGTGCAGGGACTTCGTGCAGCCGCGCGATGATCTCGTCGCGGGGAGAGAGTGTGCGCTCGACGATGGCGATCTGGCGCGTCACCTGCGGCTCGCCGAAGGGCAACCTTCGCAGATCCTGCCCCTCTGGTTCTTCGAGTGCGACATGTGGCACCACCGAAATACCAAGGCCGTGGCGCACACATGTGACGATCGAGCCGATCGTGTCGATCTCGGCCACGTCGTTGGTGACCACGCCCATCCGACAGATCTCGGTATGCCATAAGCGGTTGGAGTTGATGAGGACCGATTGATGTGGAATCAGTTGTCCTGACACCCGAAGCTCTGAAGTGACGCCCTGGCGGCAATGCAGGCTCAGTCACCGGCCACGGCAGCTCCCGAGCGGGCGGGCCAAGCTGGAGAAGGTCCGGATCATACCAGCAACTGCGCGGGAATACCAAGCGCTGGCTCGGCCTCAGCCAGCCGCTGGTCAAGCTCCTGACCATCTGGATAGTCATATAGCGGATCAAGCTTCAGAATTCCAACAGGAGGTTCCGACGCGGCATATCCTTGCTGGCAGCGGTTCTATGACATGACCTGGGAAGGTTGCATATCCAAGATTGCGCCCGAGCTCGGCATCCCCGATGTGGCGCTGCGCAAGCAATGCGTGAAGCACGCGATTCCCTTGCCGGGTGCCACCTATTGGACGCGGAGGCGCTGCAGCTGACGTATTCGACGCGCGTCCGTGAGATCGAGCTGGGACGACCAGTGACCGACGAATCCAAGAAGATCGCCTGACGAACAAGACCGAGCCGGCGCCTGGCATGGTTGTCGCCACCGACTGTGGCTGGTGGGCGCCAAGACCGGCGAGACAAGAAAAAAGGGCCAGCGGAAGCCGCGGCCCTTGAGGTGTGGAGGTCAAACCTCCAGAGGGGAACAGCTGGAACGCGAACCGGGAGGGAGGTCCGCATCGATCAGCTTCCAGAGATATGGGCTGTCTCCAGTTTCCTTGCAAGTGACCAAAGTCGACTATCGGCAATTTGCTGACTGCTCCCTTGTCTCACGACTTTCTGGATTGTCTTTCGGCCTCGGCAAGGCGACGCGACGCAACAACCCTTCGATGCGATCGTCATCGGCGACTGGCTGGTATCGCGGACGCCAGCGTCCGACGGACCATGTCACTCGAGGCCAGCCTTACAAATTGATCAGAACTGCCAGTCATTTCTCCTCCATTGAAACAGCCGCCTAACATGTGATTGCTGCTCGTGTTCCGGCCGTTGATGCTTGAAATTGTGGAAAACTGGCGGGATTTGGAGGGATACGCAGATCTCGGATCTGTCTCGACATGAACCACGACACCGAAGGGAAGAGCTTGCGTCAATGATGCGTTGTCCTCGATCTTGACGCTTCGCGACAATCGGCTCCCCACGGCACAATGGCCGCCTCTGGCGGTCATCGACCAGGCACTGCTTTACGGAATCCGGCGCCTGATCTTCGAGCAATCTGCCGACGACGACCGCTCATGATCACATCCAGGGATGCGCGGCGAGCTGGCAGTATCAATCGTCTAGGCCGAGCGCCGCCGTCGTTGATGGCGGCATGAGTGTCCGCTGCGATTGATTGCAACCGCACAGCGCAGTCGATGCAAGGCATGTGCTGGCTGGGCCGTTTGCGGCCTATCAACTCGGTCTTCTTGGCGCCGACGTCATCCGTATTGACAGGCCTGGCGACCCAGACCAGTCTCGGCTCCAGGGTTCGGATCCCGAGCTGAATGCAGCCGGGCAGGGCACAGCGTTTCTGGCGCAGGGATCGAACAAGCGCTCCATCGCCCTCGACTTGAAGTCGCCCGAAGACCAGGAGACGCTACACCCGTTGCTGCGCGACGCGGACGTTTTCGTGCAGAACTTCCGTCCCGGGGCACTTGCCAAGTTTGGCTTTGGGTATGACGGTTGGACCGCATCAATCCGCGCTTGATCTACTGTTCTATCTCAGCATTGGGCCAAACTGGTCCGCGCGCGCAGGAGACGGGGTACGACAACGTCTGATGGCAATGACCGGTACGCCAGAGTCCGCCCCTCTGAAGGCCGGCGCTCGTGTCGTCGACTATGCCACAGGCTATGTGGCCGCGTTTGCGATTTCGGCGGCACTCTTTCAGCGTGAACAGACCGGTCGAGGACAGCACATTGATCTTGCGTTGTTCGATACGTCTCTGATGCTGATGAGCTCCCACATCAGCGCACTGACTGTTGGTGGATTGAAGCCTGGAGCCAATGGTAATCGCTTTCCGATGGCCGGACTCGGAGCCTATGCAACGGCAGACGGCCTGCTGATGCTGGGAGCGGGCAACCTGCGCCAACAGCGCAGACTTTGGATGGCGTTGCAGCGAGTGGATATGATCAAGTCCAGCCTCTAAGAAAGTGTCGATGACGCCGCGCGCGAGGAAGAGGTTCTGCGGCGTCACAAGGTGCGAGCCGGACGGATACGCAAACTGGATGAGGCACTTCTCGATCCCAGCTACGCCACCGCGCGGTATTGCAGGAGGTCGTCCTGCCAGGACGCGACGGGTCGACCCGGCTTCCGGCCTCAGCCTTTCTCATGTCGGAAGGCGATCCTGAAATCCTTGCAGCTCACCTGCTCTCGATGAACATGGAGAGCAAATCAGGAGCGGATTACGCACGGCGACGCGAGGATAGATTGTTGCCGCTATCTGGCAATACGGCATAGTACAGTCTGTGGGCAATATCTTGCGGCCTTGCCAAACGAATGGTGTTCGGCGTGCAAGTCGAACCGGTGAAAGCGTTCAGCGCCACCATGCAGCGACACCATGCAGCGACACCGGTCCGAGCGAAGGCGCATCGACGATCCGGACGTCCTGGAAGATGGTTGGTGTGACTTTGTCAAAGGGTTGATAAAGTCGGCGGATAGCCGTATATATCAACCCTAACCATCAACTATGTACTGTTTCCGCGACAGCGGACGCTATGAGCGGGCCATGAGCAACCACACGATATCCGTGCCTGACATCGATCCCGTTGTGCGCGCAGCTGCCGAACTGCACGCTCGAGAAGCTGGTAAGACGCTCTCGCAGTACCTTGCCGATCTCGTATTCAACCATCCGGTGGCGGGAGATCTGAATCGAGGTTTCGAGACGCGCGCGGGGCACCAATGGCGATTGAACCACCACTCGGTTGATAGCGAAGAGTTTCAACACTGGAACATGCGGGTTGGCGACACGCTTCTTCCTGACGTGTCGGCGAGCCCAACCTTGAAGCTTGTCTTGGTCTTCAACTCGCGGCTTCAATCTGCAGCACTTCTTATGGGCGCGGCCTTTCATGAGGCTTCGGTGTCGGACTTCGAGTTGCCGCGGGAGCGGTCATCAGTTCACCGTACGCAGAAACAGCGTACCTGGTATTCTCACATTGTCGATGATTGTCTTGCCCGCTCCAGAGAGGTTCGGCAGGCCCTGTTGCACAGGTGGACCCCGACACCACGTGCGGAGCAGCTGGCTATAGATGCCTTCGTTCTGTTGACCGAGTTGACGCCGGCACGGGCCGAGTTGTTGCGCTTGTGCCAGTACGACAGGGCCCGAGCATTCTCGACCCTTGCCAAGCACATCGATCTTGCCGCCGACCAATTCCAGCTTTCGGCAGATCTCCTGGCGGAAGTAGAGGGCGGATCCGGTGCAGTCGCAATGAGCGACGAGCAGCGGTTCGTCGCGATCAGTACGGCTCTTCTCGATCGCTCCGGTGGCGGTGTTTCCCTGACTGAAGGTGCAAAGATGCTTGGTATCACTCGCCAGGCGCTTCACAAGCGGGTCAAGCTTGGTTCGGCATTCGGTCTTATGCTCGGATCGGAGATCGTTCTCCCGAAGTTTCAGTTCGTGACCGACGGCAATGGGACACGTCTGGTCGAGGGGCTGGTCAAGATCACCAAGCTCTTTGACGATTCCGGCGCAGGCCGTTGGTCGATGTTGCAGTTCCTGATCGATATCGACCCGAACCTGGCGGATACACCGCAGCGAGTTCTTGCAGTCGGGCGGATTGACGACGTGGTCACGGCGGCAAAAGCCTATCTGGGATTGAACGAGGGGTGACCAGTGCCAGGCTTCAATGCTCCGACAGCCCGTTTTCCATCAGGCCTAAGAGTCACTGCATTGGACCCGGGCGACGTGATCGTTCGGGTCCACCGGGAAGCCCATGGTGCGATCTTCTTCGGTCCAGCTGCCGGTGTGGCGCCCCAGGGTCGGTTCGACGCGCCGTCAGGGCAGTTTCGCCTTCTCTACGCCGCCCAGCGTCTAGAAGGCGCGTTTGTCGAGACTGTTCTGCGCAGGCCCGCAAACCGCATTGTTCGTCGAGCGTTCGTGGAGCAGCGCATGTGGACACCGCTGCGCTTGCAGCGTCAAATAGTGCTCGCCAAGCTTATGGATGAAGGGTTGTTGTTTCACGGCGTGGACGCCTCCATCAGCGCTGGCGCAGACTACGCGCCGTCGCGAGCATTGGCGCTCGCGCTGCACGAGGATTATCGGGATCTTGATGGACTGGCCTATCGATCCCGGCACAATAATGGGGAGGTTTGCTACGCCCTCTTCGACCGTGTGCTGTCGGGCGATCTTCTGACACTTCCCGGACATCGTTTTGAAGATGACCCGGATAGGACCGATCAGTTGATGCGCCTTCATGGTGCAGTCTTCGACAAGAGCCTTCTGATCGCCTGACGACGGGGTCTCTGGAGCTGCAAGCAGTGAGCTGGAGCTGTTTTTCACGCGTAGACAGCAGGCCCGCTTGCCATCTTTAGCATTGACCGGGAACAGCACGAGATCGGCACATCTGGCCGCTTTAGCTCAATAATCTCTTTGGATTTCATTATCAACGAGGTGTTCAAATCCGCAGAGGCGCTTGAGGACCATCGAAAGCCGTCACACTATCAGGCTTGTGTGCGCCGCATCGATCCTATCCTGGCTGGGCCGCGCACCAGGACGTTCTACAATGCCAATATGGCCGACCTCTTGCTTCGCTAAGCCGGGTTTACCACGTTGTTGCAAATGACATGACAAGATCGACGCCGGCAATGATCCGGTTTACGCCTTCAAAGCGATCACCATCTTTGCTTCAATCGGGAACGCGCGACCAATGAAGTCAGCGAATTTAGGATCCCCGACGTAGGCAATGTTCAGGCGCAGGTGACCCCGGTCGCCAACGCTGCGGTCGACTTCGAACACCGATCCGGGTGCGAGGAAGATACTTTCCCGCGCCGCACACCGCGTCAGTTCGATGTCATCGACGCCCTCCGGCAGCGTGATCCAAATGTAGTAGCCGTCGACGTCCTCCAGCCAGGGCTCCAGGCCGAGCCTGCGAAGCGTGCGAACGGCGGTGGATTGGGCCTCCCTGATGCGTCCGTTCAGCCGCTTCAGGTGATGCCGGTAGTGACCGTCATTCAACACGGTGTGGACGATCCGCTCGACATAGCCGGAGGAATTGACGATGGTCAGCATCTTCATGTTGACGAGGTTGCCGATGACCTCGGGCGAAGCCGCCACATAGCCAACGCGGAGGCTTGCCGACAGGATCTTGGCGAAGGTGCCAACGTAGATCACCCTTCGCAACTGGTCGAGCGCTGCCAGCCGTGGTGCGCTTGCCGGCATGAGGTCTCCGAAGGCATCATCCTCCACCACCATGAAGTCCAGTTGCTCCGCGATCCTGAGAACCTCGTGAGCACGGCCAAGCGTGAGCGATCCGCCGGTCGGATTGTGGGCCAGGGATTGCGTGAAGAAAAAGCGTGCGCCGCTCGCCTGCGCCTTGCGCGCGAGATCTTCCGGGTCCGGTCCCTCTCGACCCCGACGCACGCCGACCATTCGCGTCCCTGCCAGGGTTAGCTTTGCAAACAGCGGATAGTATCCGGGACTGTCCGTAAGAACTACGTCGCCGGGACGGAGATACTGGCGGATGATCAGATCGAAGGCATGATTTGCGCCGATCGTCAGAAGGATGTTCTCGGGCCCTGTGGAGATGGAACGTTCGTTGAGAATGCGCGACAGGGTCTCGCGCAGCGGCATGAACCCTATCGGGCTCTCGTAGGCGTGTTCGAACAGGCCTCGTTGGCCGCTGGCAATGTTTCGCAAATGACTTTTGAGCACTGAGCCTTCGACCCACTCGGCCGGCGGGCGACCCTCGCCAAGACGTGCAGTGAAGCTATGTTCCAGCTGCTCCCGCAGCAGGGTCGCAATGTCGACGGCCTCAGCCTGCCGAGCAGTGACGGAATCTTCGGCGCGGCGCCGGATGCCAGTGACAAAATAGCCGGCCCCCTGCCGCGCTTCCACATAGCCGCGCGCAATCAACCGGTCATAGGCTTCAACCACGGTATTCTTGGACACGCCATAAGCGGTTGCGGCAGCTCTTAACGAACGCAGTTTTGTCCCCTTGGACAAGACGCCCTCGTCGATCGAAAGCGCAATGCGGGCCGCAATCTGTCTGGTCTTGCTGTCCGCTTCCGGCATCCTGCTCTCCACTGTTCCGTAAGTTCGAGAGGCACAGTTAATCGTTTATAGCGAGAACTGTACCTTGTCGTGATGGTACAATATGGGCGAGGTTGAGGATAGTCGGCAAGCATGGACCCCATGCTCTGCCCGCACGAAAATGATAGGGGAGGTTATCGTGAAAGCGCAGTCGGGCGTTGCAAACTCGCGTCTGGAAGGTTTACGCAATCTCACGCCGCAACAGCGCTGGCAGCAGGTTGTCGAGGCGGTCGGCCTCAGCGAGGACGAGGCGGCGCTGTTTGCTAAACCGGGCGCCTTGCCGGTCGAAACCGCCGACGGAATGATCGAGAATGTGATCGGCACCTTCGAGCTTCCCATGGGTGTTGCCACCAATTTCACGATCAATGGGCGCGACTACATCATCCCGATGGCCGTCGAGGAGCCCTCCATCGTCGCTGCCGCCTCGTTCATGGCCCGCATCGTCCGCGGCTGCGGGGGCTTTGAGACGTCGGTCACCGAGCCGCTGATGCGCGCCCAGGTCCAGGTCGTTGGGCTATCTGATCCCTATGGTGCGCGGCTCAAGCTCCTCTCGGAGCGAAGGAGAATCATCGCCGCCGCCAATGCCTGTGACAAGGTCCTGGTGGATCTGGGCGGCGGCTGCCGTGACATCGAAGTCCATGTCTTCCCCGACACGCCCGGCGGCTCCATGGCGGTGATGCACCTGATCGTCGACGTGCGTGATGCAATGGGCGCCAATACCGTCAATACAATGGCCGAGCGTGTGGCCCCTCTGGTCGAGGAACTGACGGGTGGAACGGTCAGGCTGCGCATCCTGTCTAACCTTGCAGACCTTCGCCTTGCGCGGGCACGGATCGCGGTGACGCCGGAGGCCCTTGCCACCTCTGAACTGTCTGGCGAAGACATCATCGACCGCATGGTGGCCGCCTATCAGTTCGCCGCCATCGATCCCTACCGTGCCGCAACTCACAACAAGGGCATCATGAACGGTATAGACCCTTTGATCGTCGCCACGGGTAACGACTGGCGCGCGATTGAAGCGGGCGCCCACGTCTGGGCGGTGCGCAAGGGGCACTATACCTCGCTCACCACCTGGGAAAAGGACAACGCCGGGCGCCTGATCGGCACGCTCGAGCTGCCGATGGCCGTCGGTATCGTCGGCGGCGCGACGAAGACGCATCCGCTGGCAAAGCTTTCATTGAAGATCCTCAACATCAGCTCGGCCGCTGAACTGGCGCAGCTGTGCGTCGCCCTTGGGTTGGCTCAGAATATGGCCGCGATCAGGGCGCTTGCGACCGAAGGCATCCAGCGCGGACACATGGCCCTGCACGCCCGCAACATCGCCATCATTGCCGGAGCCACTGGTGCGGAGATCGAGGCGGTGGCCAAAGAACTTGCAGCTGCACACGATGTCCGCGTAGAGCGGGCACGCGATCTGCTGGCGGTGCTGCGCACGTCCTAAGCGGAGCGGAGCCCCTGTGCACGGGCTGCGAGAGGTCTGGCCGGAAGCACCGGCAAGAGGAGGCTTGCCCTCAGGGGCAAGACAGGAAATTCCAAGGGAGGAAGACATGACCAACATGAACCTATCACGCCGTTCGCTGCTGCAGTTGACCGCAGCCGGTTTCGCCGCCGCAGGCGCAACCAGGCTGGCAACTCCAGCCATTGCTCAGAATGCCAAGGTCTCCTGGCGCATGCAGTCGCTGTGGGACGGCGGCACCACGCCACAGAAGTACGAAGAGCTCTTCGTCCAGAAGGTGGCTGAAAAGACCGGCGGCGAATTCGAGCTGAAACTCTTCTCGGCCGGGCAGATTGTGCCCCCGGCGCAGTCCTTCGATGCGGTGCGCGGGGGCGCGTTCCAGCTGATGAAGACCTTCGACGGCTATACCGCTGGCAAGATCGCAGCCCATGCCTTCACCAGCACTATTCCCTTCGGATACAAGAAATCCGAAGACTATGGCGCCTGGTTTTACGAGCTGGGCGGTCTGGACATGGCGCGCGAATCCTATGCGCCGGCGGGTCTTCACTACATCGCACCGACCATCTACGACCAGGAGCCGATCCATTCCACGGTGGAGATCAGGACGATCGCCGACCTTAGCGGCAAGAAAGGCCGCTTTACCGGGCTTGGATCGACCGTAATGGGTGCCTTCGGCGTTGCCGTCACCCCGCTTCCGACGGCCGAAGTCTACTCTGCGCTCGACAGAGGCCTTATCGATATTGCCGACCGTGGTGATCTGCAGGCAAACCTCGACGCGGGCCTGGCAGAAGTTGCCAAGTTCATTATCCTGCCGGGGGTACACCAGCCGACCACTGCGACCTCCTATGTCGCGAACACAGCTGCGTTCGACGGCCTGCCAGACGACTTCAAGGCGGCGTTGGCCGACGCGGCCAAGGAAATCTCCGACGAATACCAGGCCAACAAGACCAAGACGGATGCGAGTGCGCTGGTCGCCTTCAAGGAGAGTGGCGTCACCGTGATCGAGCTGGACGAGGCCGATGTGACCGCAAGCCGCTCGAAGGCCGTGGAAGCATGGCGCACGGCCGCCAAGAGCGACCCGCTTGCCAACAAGATCCTGGACAGCCAGATCGCTCAGATGAAAGAGCTCGGGCTCCTGACCTAGCGCCCTTGAGACGCGCCGCCTGCGGCGCGTCTCGTCCCTTCTCCAGCGATCGAGACGACATGCCCATACCGGTCAAAATCCTCTACGAGGCGGTCACCGCGCTCAACAGATCCATTTTCCTCATGGCAAGCCTTTTGATGTTCGTCATCGTGCCGGTCATGCTTTTTGCGGTGGTTTCTCGCTATGTTTTCAACTCGCCCTCATCCTGGGCGATGGAGCTGGCGACACTGGTATTTGGGCCCTATTTCCTGCTGGCCGGGCCACATCTGCTCCATGAACGCGGTCATGTCAGTCTCGATCTCGTTCAGCATGCGGTTGGCCCGAAGGTGCGCCGCATCCTGGAGATTATCAACTATCCGATCATCATCGCCTTCTGCGTCATTTTGCTGTTTTACGCGGTCCCGTTCGCACGGCAGGCCCTAGAATATGGTGAGACCTCCTACTCCTCCTGGAACCCGCCCATCTGGCCGATCAAGCTCTTCGTGCCGTTGGCGCTGGTTCTGCTTGGGCTGCAGGCCACGGTTGAATGGCTGCGGCTGATTTTCGATCCGTGCGCGCTGACCGAGGATCACCCCGATCATGGGATCGCCAGCTGATGTCGCCGACCGAAATCCTCATCATCATGTTCGGGGGGCTCAGCCTCTTCCTGCTGGCGGGTCTGCCCGTCGCCTTCGTCCTGGGCGGTCTGTCGGTGCTGTTCACCGTCGTCTTCTGGGATTCCAGCGCCTTGGTCGTGCTGGTCCTGCAGATGTTCGACACCATGCATTCCGAGGCATTGCTGGGTATCCCGCTCTACATCTTCATGGCCATGCTGCTGCAGCGATCGGATATCATCCGCGACCTCTACAACGCCATGGAGCTGTGGTTTGGTCGGGTGCGCGGTGGGCTTGCGATAGGAACCGTGGTGATCTGCCTTGTCATGGCTGCCATGACTGGTGTCGTGGGCGCCGCCGTCACCGCTATGGGCATTCTGGCGCTACCGGAAATGCTCAAGCGGGGCTATGATCCGCGCCTCGCGACGGGCACGATCTGTGCCTCTGGAACGCTCGGCATCCTGATCCCCCCGTCGGTGCTGACGATCGTCTACTCGGTGACAGCCCAGGTCTCTATCGGCAAAATGCTCATCGCCGGCATCGTCCCCGGTCTTCTGCTCGGCCTCCTCTATATCGGCTATATCCTGGTCATCGGCTATCTGCGGCCCGAGATGATCCCGGACCGCGAGGATATCCGCCCGTCGAGCTGGGGTCAGAAGTTCGCTGCGCTGAAGACACTCATCCTCCCGTCGATGATTATCATCATGGTGCTCGGCTCGATCTTCTTTGGTGTCGCGACCCCTACAGAGGCGGCCGCTGTCGGGGTGCTGGGCGCGGCTATTGCGGCACTGCTGCGCGGCAACCTGAACCGGGGCATGCTCTACGACTGTGCGGTCGGTACCCTCAAGACGACTGGCATGATCTTGTGGATCACGCTGGGAGCCAAGGCCTATGTGGCAATCTTCACGGGTCTTGGCGGTGCAGACACATTGTTTCAGCTGCTCGAGGGACTGGACGCCAACCCTTACGTTGTCCTGGCCCTGATGATGCTGATCCTGATCTTTCTGGGAACCGTGCTCGATGAGATCGGCATCATTTTGCTCACCGTGCCGGTCTTCCTGCCGGTGGTCCAATTCTACGGCTTCGACCAGATCTGGTTTGGTGTCCTCTTCGCGCTGACCATTCAGATGGGCTATATCAGCCCGCCCTTCGGTTACACTCTATTCTACATCAAGGGGACACTGCCCAAGGACATCAGCATGGGAACAGTCTATCGCGGCATCCTGCCGTTCTTCCTGCTGCAGATCGCTGGCCTGCTTGTGTGCGTCGCCCTGCCGGATCTGATCACTTGGCTGCCGGAGCTCATGCGGTGAGCGCGTCTGGATCGGACAATCTGAAGGTCACGATCGTCGAAGTCGGTCCCCGCGACGGCCTGCAGAACGAAACGGGTTTCGTCGACACGAGGTCCAAGATCGCCCTTATCGACATGTTGAGCGGATGCGGTTTCAAGCGCATTGAGGCGACCAGCTTTGTCTCGTCGCGGTGGGTACCGCAAATGGCGGATGCCGCCGAGGTCATGGCTGGCATAGAACGCCGCGCTGGAGTGATCTATTCAGTTCTGGCACCCAATCTGAAGGGATGCGAAGCGGCCATTGCTGCGCGTGCAGATGAGGTGGCAGTCTTCGCTTCTGCCTCCGAAAGCTTCAGTAGGAAAAACATCAACTGCAGCATAGCAGAAAGCCTGCTGCGGTTTCGGCCGGTCGTCGAAGCGGCCAAGGCAGCACGGATCCCGATAAGAGGCTATGTCTCCTGTGTGGTGGAATGTCCCTACGAGGGACCTGTCGTACCGGATGCCGTGGCGCGTATCGCCGCTGAGCTGCAGGCGCTGGGCTGCCATGAAGTTAGCCTGGGCGATACGATTGGGCAGGGACGACCCGAGACGACGGCCGCCATGCTGGATGCCGTGCTGTCGGCAGTTCCGGCCGATCGGCTTGCAGGTCACTTTCACGACACCAATGGCCGCGCACTCGACAACATCAAGGTGAGCCTCGAAAGGGGCCTCCGCGTCTTTGACAGCGCCATTGCCGGGCTTGGAGGCTGTCCCTATGCGCCAGGTGCAGAGGGAAATGTCGATACTGTCAAGGTCAACTCCCTTTTGCGTCAGCTGGGCTATGAGACAGGCCTGGATGACGGTGGTCTTAGCGCGGCAGCTTCGTTCGCGCGGGCGCTGAAGCGATCGGCAGTGCGGCCACAAAGCCTGCCGGAAACGACGTGAATTCGCGACGTCTGTGGCGGTCACTGTCAACGGCCAAACTCCAATGCGCGCGCCCAACTGCGCGCCCGTTAAGCCGAGGGCATCGCGTAGCGCTCGGATCCAGCCCTTCGGCGGCGCGCCAACCGCGCAATTGGCCGGAGCGCCCGGAGTCTTTCGTCAGGCCGCCCCGTGCCCCCGTCCGAGTATCACTTTTTATTCTCCACCCTATGAATTGATATTCAACTGAGCTTGATCAGCCTACAGGCTGATCCTCCATCGAGGAAACCAGCCTGTAGGCTGACGGGGCGCGTCCAGGTGTTATTGGCTGCGAGGGGTACGTGTCGCTCTGATCGACGTCTACCGTTCCGGGAACGCCCTTCCTCGGCCAGGGTGACAGATTCGATCATCATCTCGTATGGAGGGCGAGCATCCTCCGCTCAGGTAAAGAGGCCGGGTTTTCGAACCAGAGGCCTTCGCAGCCGGGATTTGCAGGCGGACGCGATCAGCAACAAAGGCTGACATTCGCTTCTGAGTTATCTTCGACCGATAGCTCTCGCCATTTAAGGGTTATCGTTTCGTATCGGTTCAAGAGCAAAGCAGGGCTGCCTCAGCCGTGGCCGATGCGAAGCGGATTGATGATTTCGATGCCGTAGAAGTCTTTCTCATTATCGGTGACGACAATGCACCCGTTCGCTTGGGCTGTGGCCGCTATGATCATATCGAGACCGCTGCGCGGGCGTCCGTTTGCTTTTCCCTCTGCCATCAATTGTGCCCATATGAGCGCCGCCGTTTCATCAAAGGCTAGAACACGACTGGCAAAAAGAGGCTGTGGCCCATCTTCACCGACGAACCAGCTCTCAAGAGACGTTCGCTTCTTGCCAGCGGGTTTCTCCAAGATTCCCCTGCGAATCTCAGCCACAGTGAGGGATGCGATAAAAAGATCTTCATCAGTCTGATTGACCATCCATGTCATCAAAGCCGTCGATGGCTCTGGCTTGGTGACGTTGCTCAGGATGTTAGTATCGAGAAGGTAGCGCATTAAAAGTGGATCTCACGACCTTCTTCCCGCTGACGTGTGACTTCGATGTCCGCGCCAACGAGTGGTGAGCGACGAAGTGCTGCGAGAATTCCACCTTTTTTAGGTGGTTCACCATTGATCGTATCATTCACCGCCGCGCGTAATCTGACCGATTCAGGGCTATCTTCCGCCAAACGGCGTGCTATCAGCCTGATAAGGTCGCGATCGGCATCGCGGCCAAGCACCTCGAAACGGGCGAGTCCACGGTCACTCAAGCGGGCTCTGTAGTTTTGGATTGCGCGGGTCTGGGAGCTAGACATTGTGCCCTCCTAGCTATTTCCGGTAATATAGCCGGATGCTTGGATCTACAAGCCCGGCTCCTATACGGATCCTGTTCTCAGGAGATGGTGTGGCCACCGTCGAGCGGGATGATCGCCCGGCCATGGAGCCGGGGTGGACGCGATTGCAGTTACCCGCACGCAGTGCGGGGCATGGGCGATCGCCAAGGACTTGTGAGCTGCGCAATGCAGCCCTTGGGCGCCGGATCTCTCGCAATCGTTTGTGTGACCACGCTGAACAAGATGCATACAGAGATTGCCATTGCCGCTTTGGAAGCGGGCAAGCATGTCCGCTGCGAAAAGCCGATGGCCCTGACGTTGGACGAGGCGAGACAACTGCAGGCTGCGGCAAGGAGGTCCGGCTGTCGGACCATCGTTGGCTATAACGATCTTGCTAATCCCATCTATCAGCATGCCAAGAAGCTGGTTCATGAGGGCGCGATCGGCCGGCCTGTCCACTTTCGCGGCTTTGTTCATGAAGATTATCAGGCGGACCCGGAGACAGCCTGGACCTGGCGCGCGATCCGGGCAGATGCCGGACTTGGCGCCTTGGGTGACCTCGGATGCCACCTCGTCTCGCTGATGCAGGGGCTGATGGGGCCGGTTGCGACAGTTGTTGCCGACACCGACACGGTTCACAAGACACGCGCCGTCGAAGGATCAGCCGAACGCAGGCCGGTGGAGAACGAGGACATCGCCAGTGCCTTGATCCGCTTCGAAAGCGGCAGGACCGGTCTGTTTTCCACGTCGCGCTCGGCCTGGGGCAGGAAAAGTCGTATCGGCTGGGAGGTTCATGGCACGGCCGGCATGATCTGCTTTGAGCAGGAGCGGATGAACGAGCTGCAGATCTACCAGAACACCGCAGACAAGGCGATGGACGGCTTTCGCACGATCCTCGCAGGTCCCGCGCATCCACCCTATGGCAGTTTCTGCCCGGCTCCCGGCCACCAACTGGGCTTCAATGACCTCAAAACGATCGAGGCTTGGAACTTCCTGAAAGCCATCGCCGGTGGCGGCCACGCCTAGGCGGACTTTGAGGCGGCGCTGGAGTTCGAAAAGGTCATCCATGCGATCGACCGATCAGCCGCATTGAAGAGGCAGGTCTTGGTCGCCGAAGTGCCTGCCGAGTTTATCTAACGATGGTTCGGTATTGTGTCCTGCATCGAAGCGGTTGACAACTTCGAGTACCGCCCGCATCCCGAACAGATCAACCATTGAGACAATACTGCGGTGCTCTGATGGAGCGGCCGTGGAACGGCTGTCGAGCACTGCGCGCAGCCCTGGAGTTTATGTCCTCCTTCGGGGACGTAAAAACCCCGCAGCATTCCCGACAAGTCAGCAGGCTGCGGAGAGAAGCGTGAACCGCGTGTAGGCCCGTTGTCAGTGCATGATGTTTGCCAGGAAGCGCTTGGTGCTCTCCTGCGCGGGAGCATCGAAGAATGCCGCAGGTGTATTGACCTCTTTGACCTGGCCGTCTTCCATGAAGACGACGCGGTCCGCGACCCGGCGAGCAAACCCCATTTCATGGGTGACGACAATCATGGTCATTCCCTCTTCAGCGAGTGTGACCATCGTGTCGAGGACCTCTTTCACCATCTCCGGATCGAGCGCCGAGGTGGGCTCGTCAAACAACATGATCTTCGGTGTCATGCAGAGCGCCCTGGCGATTGCCACGCGTTGCTGCTGCCCTCCGGACAATTGACCCGGGTATTTGTCTGCCTGTTCGGGGATGCGCACCTTTTCAAGGAAATGCCGGGCCATGTCCTCAGCCTCCCGTCGCCGTCTGCCGCGCGACAGGATCTGGGGCAGGGCGCAGTTCTCCTTGACCGTCAGGTGCGGGAAGAGATTGAAGTGCTGAAACACCATGCCGACCTCGCGCCGGATCGCATCAAGGTTCTTGACGCTGTCGCCGAGCATGATGCCGTTGACGCAGATACTGCCTCGCTGGTGCTCTTCCAGCCGGTTGATGCAGCGGATCAGGGTCGACTTGCCGGAGCCTGAGGGGCCGCAGACAACGATCCGCTCTCCTGCCGCGACCCGCAGGTCGATCGTCTTCAGCACATGGAAGCTGCCGTACCATTTGTCGAGGGCGCTCACTTCAATGGCGTTGAGTTGATGTGCGGTCATCGGTAGCTCCGGGATTGCACGCGGGTTTCGAGCCAGCGGCTGTAGTTCGAAATGCCAAAGCAGATCAGGAAGTAGATCAATGCGACGAAGACGTAGCTCTCGACAAAGGGCGCAGGCCACACCGGGTCTGTGGCTGCCACGCGGGCAGCGCTCAGCATGTCGAAGACGCCGACGATCAGGACAAGGCTGGTGTTCTTGACCATCACGATCGCCGTGTTGGTCAGCGGCGGAATGACCTTCTGGAGTGCCTGCGGGAGGACGAGGTGCCAGACGGCCTTCCATCCGGGTATGCCCAAAGCCTTGGCGGCTTCTATCTGGCCCGCCGCGACGCCCTGCAGGCCGCCGCGGACCACCTCCGCAAGATAGGCGGCAGCAAACACTGTCAGCGCTGCCAGTGTTCGGCCGAGCTTGTCGATCGACCACCCCGCCGGCAGAAGCAGCGGCAACAGGATGGAGGCGACGAACAGCAGCCCCACCAGCGGCAGGCCGCGCACCATCTCGATCGTCATCAGGGACAGCATGCGCGGGATCGGCAGCGACGAGCGTCTTCCCAGTGCAAGGAAAACCGCGAAGGGGAAGCCGAGGCCGAGCGACAGCAAGGCGAGCAGCAGCGTCACCGGCAGTCCGCCCCAGCTCGAGGTCGGTACCGGCGTCATCCCGAGGACGCCGCCCCACATCAGGATGAGCATCATGGCGACGGAGACGACCCAGGCCACGATCAGTCTCTGGCCCCAGAGCTTCGGGGACAGGGAGGCGAGGATCATCGCCAGGATAAGCGCCATGACCAGAAGCGGGCGCCATTGCTCGTCCGGCGGGTAGACGCCGAAGATGATGAAGCGGAATTTCGCCGCGATGAAGGCCCAGCAGGCACCGCCGTCGCGGCAGGTGGACGGGTCGTTGGTGGCCCACACCGCGTCCAGGACAGCCCAGTTCAGAGCCGGGATCATCAGGATCAGCAGGAAACCGGTGGAGATTGTCAGGATTGACGCCACCAGGTCTCCGAAGAAGAGCTGCAGGATCGGCTTGCGCGGTGGCCTTGGCGGAGCGGACGGGGCGATGTGGGCAACTGTCGGGGCGGTGTCGATCACGGTCATCGTGCCTCCACCAATGCCACATGGGCATTGTACCAGTTCATGAACAGCGAGACGGCGATGCTGATGCTCAGGAAGATGCCGAGCAGCAGCGCCATACTCTCGATCGCTTGGCCGGTCTGGTTGATGACCGTGCCGACGACGAGGCCGAGTTCCGGATATCCGACGGCAAGCGCGAGCGTGGTGTTCTTGACGGTCGACAAGTACTGCGACGTCATCGGTGGAATGATGATCCGCAGTGCCTGTGGAATGATGATCTTGGTCAGCGTATGCCGTTCCGACAGCCCGATCGCGCGTCCGGCCTCCCATTGCCCGATGGCGACCGCGTCGATGCCGCCGCGGATGATCTCTCCGATGAAGGCTGAGGTGTAGATCACCAGGCCGAGCATCAGCGCGGCGAATTCCGGCGACAGGCGGAGCCCGCCCGTAAAGTTGAAGCCACGAATCTCGGGAAAGCTGACCACGGCACCCGGCCGGAGAAGCAGCGCCGCGCCGAGGGCAACGGCGGCCGTCAGCCCCAAGAGCGCCAGGACGGGATGGCGCTCATGCCACCGGCCGGATCCGAACAGATGGTGGCGCAGGCGCCAGGCGCCCCAGGTCACGACGATGACGAGGCAAAGCATAGCCCAGGCGAGGGCGTCCAGTTCCAGTGCGGGAATGTAGAAGCCTCTCAGCGACAGGAAGACGCCGGGCAGGGGATTGTAGGCCTCGCGCGGCGCAGGCAGCGCGGTGGTCGCCAGCGCGTACCAGAACAGCAAATGGACGATCAACGGCATGTTGCGCATGGTCGTGACGAACACGCCGGCGACGCCTGACGTGAGCGGGTGCTTCGAGCGCCGTGCCAGTCCGACGAGCAGTCCGAGCGCCGTGGATAAAAATATCGCGAGCACCGATATCGCCAGGGTGTTGCCGACGCCCGTGACATAGGCCCAGAGAAAATTGTCAGAAGGATTGTAGGGCAGCACGCTTTCGGAGATCGGGAAATTGGCCGGGCGCCACAGGAAGTCGAAGCCCACCCTGATCCCGCGGGCATCGAGGTTCGTAACGGTGTTGTTCACAAGCCAGAGGAGGAGGGCGGCAAAACCGCCCAGCAGAAGGATCTGCCCGCTCCAGCTCCTGAACCGTCTGTTATCGAGAACAGCGGAAAACATGATGGGCTCCAGGGGCTACTGGAAAGCCATCGGGAACATCAGTCCGCCATCGGAAAACAGCCTGTTGGGGCCGCGTTCGATCTTGAGCGCACTACCGGCACCCAGGTTGCGGTCGAATATTTCGCCGTAGTTGCCGAGCTGCTTGACGATATTGTAGGCGAACTCGTCACCAAGTCCGAGCGCCTTGCCGTTGCCGGGTTCGACGCCGAGGAAGCGCTTCACCCGTGGGTCGTCCGAGGTCATCATCTCGTCGATGTTGGCCTGGGTGATGCCGTAGAGTTCGGCATTGAGCAGCGCCTGGATCGACCAGTTGACGATGTCCATCCAGTTGTCGTCGCCGTGGCGTACCGCCGGCGTCAAGGCATCCATGTATTTCGTCGCCGGAAAGATGACGTAGTCGTCGGGGTTGTCGGACTGCGTGGCGCGAACGGACGCAAGGGCGGCCGCATCGGTGATGAGGGCGTCGCATCGGCCGGAGAAGAACGCCTGCCGGGTGGCGGCGACATTGTCGAATACGACCGGGTTCAGCTGGAGGTTGAGCTTGGTGGAAACGTCGTTGACGACGACCTCTGTGGTGGAACCTGTCTGTACGCAGACGGACGCCCCCGTCATCTCCTCCACCTTGGTCACGCCGGATGCCTTGCTGACCATGAAGCCCGTGAACTCGTAGTAGGTCGGGGTGGTGAAGTTGATGCCGTTCGCGTCACGCTGCAGCGTCCATGTGAGGGTCCGCGGCAGGATGTCGATCTCGCCGGTCTGCAGCGCGGGAATGCGCTGCTGACCGCTCAAGGGGACAAACTCGACCTTGTCCTTGTCACCGAAGATGGCGACGGCAACGGCACGGCAGGTCTCGACATCGAGGCCGGTCCAATAGCCCTTGTCGTCCGGCGAGCCAAAGCCGACGGTGCCCTGACTGGCGCCGCAGACGATGCGGCCTCTCTCCTTCACCTTGTCGAGCGTCGGGCCCGCAGTGGCAGCCGTGGCGGAGAGTGCGGTGGCGAGCGCCGCGATACCGAGTTTCCAGTTCATCATGTTCGTTGTTCCCTTTGTTATTGATTGGTTGGTGGTGTCGTTCAGGCCGTCTTCGCCACAGCAGGCGTTGTCGCGATGGCCGCCACGATCGGCTCGAGGTCCGCCCAGAGGTCGTTTTCGTCCTCAAGGCCGATGTTGATCCTCAGAATCGTGCCTGAATGGGCGTCGGCGCCGGTCGCGCGGGTGATGGTCATCGGCGCAAGCAGGCTATGGGTTCCGCCCCAGGAGGCACCGATCGCAAAGGTCTGCGCCGCCGTCAAAAGGTCGGGAAGGGCTGCCTCGGCGTGAGGGGGAATGACGAGACTGAACACGCCGCTCGCACCGGTGAAATCGCGCTGGAAGAATGCATGTCCGGCGGCTCCGGGGAGGGCGGGATGCAGTACCAGTTCCGGCGCAACGCGGTGTGCAATTTTCCTGGCAAAGTCCAAGGCAACCCGCCCGGAATGGGCCAGGCGTACGCCCATGGTTTCCATACCGCGCAGTGCCAGCGCGCAGTCGTCCGGCGAAACCCCCATGCCGATCATCCGCATGGTGTCCTTCAACTGCTTGTGCAGCGCGATGTCCTTGACGGCGATCGATCCCATCAAGAGGTCGGAATGACCGCCGACGTATTTCGTCAGCGCCATCGTCGAGAAGTCCATGGCGTAGGCAAGCGGCTTGAAATAGAGGGGTGTCGCCCAGGTGTTGTCGCAGCCGGTCAGGACGCCGTGGGATTTCGCGGCCGCAACGATGGCGGGAATGTCCTGGATCTCCATCGTCGTTGAACCGGGCGACTCCGTCCAGATCAGCTTGACGGTCTCGTCGATGAGGTTCGCGATGCCCGAGCCGATCATGGGGTCATAGATGCGGTAGGAGATGCCGCGGGGTTTAAGGTAGTTCTCGCAAAAGCCCGCCACCGGAGGATAGGCGCTGTCGGGAATGAGAACCGTGTCGCCGGGCATCAGCACCGACAGAAAGACGACGGTAATGGCGGCCTGGCCCGATGGCACCAGGACCGTGCGAAGGCCCTGTTCCAGAGCGGTGATCGACGCCTCGAGCGTCCGCGACGTCGGCGTGCCGTGGAGCCCATAGGTGTAGCCGTCGGGACCGCGCTTGGACCGGTTGGCATAGGCTTCCGCACTATCGAAGACGATGGTGGAGGCGCGATAGGTGGGGGTGGCGAGGCTGGCGAAGCCTTCATGGGAGACTTCAGGTCGTTTAACGCAGAGCGTCCGGTCGTGCATCGTATGTCCTCGTTCGATTTCGAAGGAAAACGTGCCATAGGGATGGTAGAAGGACAATTGACGAGAATGTCTAGGTCTATGCGTAAACCTTATGGGAGCGTCCATTGAACTTCCGGCAGATCGAGGCCTTTCGGGCCGTCATCATCACAGGCACGGCCTCGAGAGCGGCGGAACTCATGGGCGTCACGCAGCCCGCCGTCAGTCGGCTCATCGGGGAACTCGAGGCGGCCGTCGGCTTTCCGCTCTTTGACCGTGTGAAGGGCAGGCTGGTTCCGACGCCCGAGGCTGACATCTTTTACCGCGACGTGGAAACGAGCTTTCGCGGTCTCGACAGGCTGCGTTCGTCGGCTGCGCGTATCCGCGACTTTGGCTCCGGTCATATTCGGGTCGCCAGTCTCGCCGCGACAGGCTCGACCATCGTTCCGCGCGCCGTGCGCAGGTTCAGGGAAACGTTCCCGTCCGCCATTGTGACGCTGAGCATCATGAGTTCAGCTTCGGTCCGAAACCACGTCGTCGACGGGGAATTCGATCTCGGACTTGCCGCGGACGAGGTCGATCTCTCCGGTGTCGAGCACCAGGTGTTTGGAAGCTTTCCGGCGCTGTGCGCCATTCCGCCCGGACATCCGCTCGCGGCAAAGAAGGTGATCCGGCCAGAGGATCTCCACGGCGTTGACTACGTCGCCCTGTCGCCGGAAGACCGGGCGAGATTGCAACTGGATCGACTGTGTCTGGATGCGGGCGCCAGGCCGAACCTGGTCATCGAGACGCCGTTTGCCATCACCGCCTGCGCGCTGGCGCTGGAGGGGGTGGGCGTCGGGATCGTCAATCCGCTCGCGGTGGACGGTTTTGGCGAACGGGGCCTCATCCTGCGGCCGTTCGAGCCGGCCGTCTACTTCAAGAGCTATCTGCTGTTTCGGCCGGACATGCAGAAGGCAAGGCTTGTGAGGGCGTTCGTCTCGGCACTGATGGAGGTGCGCAATATCCGCCATCAGGTGCCGGTGAGGTAGCTCGCCGTCCGGCCGTCGCATCGGCTTTGGTTCGAGGAACACGCGCCCTGCCTCCAGCAGCTTTTCCAGCGCCCGGTAGACCTAGAGCGTGCCTTGAGATCCTCGTCGCGCGAGCGGTCGAGGATGGTATAGGCACTGAGCGACTGGCCAGACGACCGCAGCTCGGACAGCACCAGGCTCTGGTCCGTCGGCAGCTTCAGGCTATCCGCACGGGCGACATGCTGCATCATCGTCTCCCGGCAGGCCGATCGCGGGTCCGGAGCCGCCGCAACGGTTCCGGAGCCGCGGTAATATCAATGCGAGGCGCCGGAGCCGCCAACAGCCACGATCGAGAAGGGCTGTCCTTCGACGGCGATGGTGCGGACTTCAGCAAGGCTGTCGGCATCGAAGATCCGAACCAGCGAGTGCCGGGGATCGGTGATGGCGATATGACCATCGGCAACAGCCAGACGCGGGCGGGGGTCACGCCAGTGACCGTCCTTGCTGTAAGGCTCTGTCACGGTCGCCTTGCGACCAATCTCGCCCTTGATGATGTCGAGCACGTGCAGGTCGCCGTCCTCGGTCAGGATATAGGCGTTGCGCGGTGTCGCCGGGTCGAGCACAAAATCGACGCGGCGTGTCGGAAGCTCGACGAGCTTGAAATGTTCGTCGCTGTCCGGATCGATCAGGACGACCTTGTCCTCGCCGAAGTTGCCGAGGAAGAACTGCATGGCCTTGCCGCCGAGCAGCGTCCCCGTGTATCCTTTCGGCAGGTCGGAGGGGTAGCTCAGCATCTCCAGCTTCGGTCCCTCGGTCCCGCCGGGTCGAGCGATCAGAACGCCTTCCTTGCAGCCGAAGGCGACGAGACGCGCCGAGGTGGCCTCACCGTGCAGGTCGGTGCAGGTCGCCATCTCCCCGACCTGCGCGCCGGTCTCGTCGATGACGCGCAGTCCGATGCGCGGCGGCAGTTCGTCCGGCTTCGTCACGATTTCGGTGTTGGGAACCGAGACCAGCACATGGCGGCCCATTGTGACCGCGACGCCGTGGTGCGGCTTTGTCGTGCCGATCGTCTTCACTTCGGCCTTGCCTTCGAGCAAAGTCGCTTCATCGATGATGTCGGCCTTGCCGCCGCGATCGTAGAAGAGGATGGCATGGTCGTCGTGCGGGACGACGTGGAACGGGCGCTTGCCTTCGAAGGTCACCGGCAACAGTTCGACGTCCGATACCTCGAGATCGCGATGTTCCCCGTGGTCGGAGAAGTTGATGCCGGTCTTGAGGATGTGGACGATGTCGTCGTCCGACTGCGTGGCGAACACGGTCTGGCCTGAGGCGCTGGCGGTCAAGGCCGCGGCGCCCTTGACGTCGTAGCGGCCGAGTTCTTCGCCGGTTTCGAAATCGATGGCGTGGACAACCGGATTGGTATGATCGGCGACAAACAGGCGCCATGCTTCGTTGCTCTCGTGATCGTCATCGGCAAAAGCGCCGGGTGCGGCGAAAACCAGGGCAACGGTGACTGCGGCGAGCAGGCGGTTGCGGATGAGAGACAACGTCATGGGGTAGCTTCCTTCATGTTGGAACTTGAGAACGGCGGGTGGCCTTACTCTGCGGCCTGTCGAGCAACTCGGCATTTGCGGAATCCGTCGCTGATGACGTCCTTGGGCAGGTTGCGTCCGATGAAGACGAGCCGCGTGACGCGTTCCTCGCTCTTCTTCCAGGCGCGTTGGTGGTCGCCTTCCAGAAGCATGTGGACGGCCTGGACGACGAACCGTTCGTCGTCTCCGGAGAAGGAGACGATCCCCTTCATCCGCAACATATCCACGCCGAAGACCCGAACCGTGTCCTGCAACCAGTTCAGGAACCGCTCGGGATCCATGGGCTGACGCTCGACGAGCGAAAAGCTCGTGACGTGATCGTCATGTTCGTGATCGTGGGCTTCATCCAGGAAGTCCGGCTCCACGTCCAGAATGCGATCGAGATCGAAGTCCTTGCGGTCGAGCAGGCTGGCGATATCGACGTTGCAGCGCTCCGACCTGATGATGCTGGCGGCGGGGTTGATGCGTCGGATGCGCTCCGTGACGGCCTCCAAGGCGGCATCGTCCACCAAATCCGTCTTGTTGAGGATGATGGTGTCGGCGAAGGCCAGTTGCTCCTGCGCCTCATGGGCCTGATTGATCTCGCCGAGAAGATGTTTGGCATCGACGACCGTGATGATGGAGTCCAGCCGCGTCTTCGCGCGAACGTCCTCGTCTACGAAGAAGGTCTGTGCCACCGGCGCCGGATCGGCCAGTCCCGTCGTCTCGATGAGAATGCCGTCGAAACGGTCACGGCGGCGCATCAGGCCCTCGATGATGCGGATCAGGTCGTCGCGCACCGTGCAGCAGATGCAGCCGTTGTTCATTTCGAACACGTCTTCGTCGGACTCGACGATGAGGTCATTGTCGATGCCGACCTCGCCGAACTCGTTGACGATCACGGCGAACTTTTTGCCGTGCGGCTCTGTCAGGATGCGGTTGAGAAGCGTCGTTTTGCCGGCGCCGAGATACCCGGTCAGCACGGTGACTGGCGTTGGTTCCGACTTCTGCTGTGACATGAGCCTCCCTTGGACGGCGCACCGGATCCGATGCCACGCCATACGTATACCGTAACGTTTCCTGTTGACGAACGTAATAACATTACACATGCAGTCGCTGTCAATCCCTGAGGATGCGATGAGCGACATTTCCCTGAAACTCGATAATTTCACCCTGAGCTACCAGATGTTGGTTTCCACTCAGAACTGAGCCGGCGAGGCACATATATAAGGGGGTGCGGACGAAAACTTGGACCACCAGGAGGTAGTTCATGTATTCCTATACAGACAGACTTCGAGCCGTTGAGCTTTACATCAGGCTTGGCAAGCGGCTTAACGCGACCATTCGCCAGTTGGGTTATCCCACCAAGAATGCGTTGAGGGGCTGGTACCGCGAGTACGTACAGCATCTCGACCTGCGCCCTCAGCCGGTAGCCCGAGCGCCAAAATATTCCGAGGCCCAGAAACAGGCAGCACTTGAGTATCCGTTTTGATCAAGCGGGTTTTTGCGCCCATTTTCGATTCTTTCGAAGCAAGGCATTTGCCAGCACGATGAGCTTTCGCATGATGGCTGTGATGGCGACCTTTGGTGCTTTTCCGGCGGCTTTGAGCTGATCGTATTTGGCCTTGAGGTCTGGGTTGAAACGGCTTGCGACGAGGGCAGGCATGTAAAGTGCCTGCCGGACGATGGCCCTGCCGCCAGCGATGAAGGCGCGTCCGGTCCATCGTCCGGATTGTCGGCTCATCGGCGCAAGAGTCGGTCGTCTCTTTGCAGCCAAGGGGCATGATGTACGGCTGATGTCTCCTGAGTGCGTCCGGCCTTACGTGCGTGCGCAAAAGAATGATGACAACGACGCAGTGGGTATAGCCGAAGCTGCAACGCGACCAAGCATGCGGTTCGTCGAGTTGAAGAGCCAGGACCGGCTTGACCTACAGACCCTACACCGCGCCCGTTCTCGTCTGGTCGCTGCTCGAAAGACGCTCGTGAACCAGCTCCGGGCGATCCTGCTTGAGCGTGGATATACCTTTCGACAGGGCGCGAGGTTCTCGAACGGGAGATCGATCCGTTTCTTGCGGAGCCGCCGGCCGACCTTTCTGTCCGCATTTTAAGGCTCATCGCGGATATGCGAGCTGAGTGGCAGTCCCTCAACGAGCGTATCGATGCTTTGAACGATGATCTGAAAGAGCATGCGCGGGCTGATGAAGCGGCAAACCGCCTGACCTCAATACCGGGCATCGGCGTCCTTGGCGCGACAGCGCTCGTTGCGGCGGTTGGAGATGGCGAGGCGTTTCACCGGGCGCGGGACGTCCCAGCCTGGCTCGGCCTCGTGCCGAAGCAAATGACGACAGGCGGGAAGCCGCGACTACTCTGCATCACCAAACGGGGCAATATCTACCTCCGCATGCTGCTGATCCACGATCCACGGCGCACGTGCGGCGCTGCCGAGCCTCTCCAACCAAGCGACGCCTCTGGGCGAATGGCTTCGAGGTCTGTTTGCGCGCGCCCACCGGAACGTCGTCGTTGTCGCGCTTGCTGCTAAACTCGCCAGGATAGCCTGGGCGACGCTGCGACGTGGCGTGCGCTTCCAGCCGCAGCTGGACGCTGCTGCCATGACGTGAGCTGACCATAGGCTGCGAAAGAATTGGTTCCGGCACGCCGGAGCCATGTCAGGTTGGCGGAAGGAATGATGGCCGGAAGGGTCGAGCACCCGCGTCTCTGGAAACCTGGTTTAAAAAACGGCGCTAACGACGCCGAGACTTTTATGAGGACCAGAACGTGCGGATCTCCATCATGGCGAGGGCCAAAGTGCCACTATGCTGGATACGTTTGTGCACGACCGAACAAAGCCATCAACCCTATTGCCAACGGGGCGGGCCATACGTTTTTAAACGTCCATCCGCGCCCTCGCAGCCAAGCCCCAAGTGCACTCCGGCTGATCTTCACCTGCCGCTCTACAGACAAGAGCTSGACCATTTCATCGAGCGTCACGTCYTTRCGGTCTTCGATCAGGCYCACAACAAATGCCTCGTGYGCATCCAGCRCCGACGGTCGCCTCCAGCCTTGCGGCCGGGCGGTCGGCTCACCTTCCTTCGCCCTTGCAATCCAGCGGATCGCCGTCGAGATCCCAACTCCGAACCTGGCGGCCGCCTGTCGAGCRGACATGCCCGCCGCAGACGCTTTCAACACWCGAWACCGAAGATCATCGCTCAATGCCTGYGCCATCATCCACCTCCTTGCTGTGGATGTTGAATCAGCTTCGGCTCAGC
>JOKI01000030.1 GCA_000722615.1 Pseudorhizobium pelagicum
AGACCAACAGCATCGCTGACCAGCGCGCCGCTCAGGCTCCCGATCAGACCATCGACCATGGCGACTACTACGAAGGCGCCAATCGTCCCGAATAATCGGAACGTTCATTCAAGACCCCGGCCAGCCGCACCTCAGGTCGCAAACTCGGTGCGGCGGCCGCAAAATCTCAAAGGATAAAACCATGACCAAGTCTCTCGCATCCRSCATTGCCGCCGCCCTGATCGCTTCCGCCTCCTTCGGCGGYGCRGCCCTCGCWGCCGGCGACTAYTATGAMGGCGCCTCCAAGAMCRCCGCTGCCAGCCACATCGACCGCACSCAGACCAACAGCATCGGCGATCGTGACCAGCGCTTCACCCAGGCTCCGGATCAGACCATCGATCGTGGCGACTACTACGAAGGCGCAAACCGCCCGCAGTAACCGGCCACCGCTGCCAGGTTCGTCGCAACGATCCACCGCTTTGCGCGACGAACCGGAAATCCAAGGACAACTTTCATGAAGAACATTATTGCTGGCATGATGGCGCTCGGCGTCATCGCCGCCGCTTCCTCCGGTCTTGCCGCAGATGGCGAGTATTACACCGGCGCCAAGACCACGACGTCAGGCATCGACAGAACCCATACGGGCAGCATCGGCGATCGGGAGGGAATGCAGATCAAGACCTCGCGGGACAACCGCACGCCCTTCGATACGACGGATCGAGGCGACTACTACGAAGGCGCGCAACGGCCTCATTAAGGCCCATCTGCCGCTTCTGATACAAACTGAAAAAAAACCAGCCGCGAGCGGCTGGTTTTTGCAGTTCATTCAAGACACCGGCTGAAAGGCGGGTCGCAATCGCCCTTCACCTGTTCGCGAGCAATGGTCTCTCAATCACTGCCCACACGGACACCATAGATTAACGAATCATACGAATCAACGTTGGACAGGCCCGACCTCTCCAAGAATCTCCGATCCCGTGTTCTTGCGACCGCGACACAAGAGACAGAGTGTCACACTTAGGCGAATTTCGGTTCACATCCACTTGATCTTTCAGTGTTTTCTTTGTGAACGCCTGATGCAATCTCTGGGGAACGATGTTCGTCGGTCCGGGTTATCCCAGTGCAAGCCGGCACCGATCAGCCGCTCGCAAGAGATAAAAGGACAAAAGACATGAAAACCTACATCAAGACAGGCTTTACGGCCGCACTCATCGCTTCGGCCACCTTTGCAGGTTCCGCCATGGCGCAGTCGACGCAGTATCAGCCGTATGCGGACTCGCCTTCGGCCGTTGACGACACCACTGTCGACCGTTCGACCACGGGCAGCATCTACCCGTTCAACCAGGGCATGACCCGCAGCAACATGTCGAACAGCAACATCGACAACTCCACCGACACTGGCGACTACTACGAAGGCGCAATGCCTCCGACCAACTAAGCAGTTCCTTCAAGCCACCGTTCCCGCTCGGGTCGCAACCAGCGAGCGGGGTCGAAATGAGAAGGCCGGCGAAAGCCGGCTTTTTCTTTGCGCGGCGGACATTCGGCCAGCCCGCAGCCTTTCCGCCGCCGCCCTCTTCCATTTCCCGCCCCTCCTGAACCGAAGATGAACCCTCGCCTCAGCGTGAGTTCAGGGCCGAAGCCTATGGTCTTCCCATCGGGTTTGGGGAAACGCACATGTCCACTCTGGTTCGCCGCTTCATCATCGTCACCTTGCTCTGCGCCAACTTCGCCATCCTGTTCACGGCCCTGGTCGCGCAGCCCAGCCAAAGATCCTCGGCACTCCTGACGGGTCCGTCGGCGACCTGCTCCCCGTCCGCATTCCGCTGTGGATTGGCCCTATGAGCCGGCGCAGACGCACAGCAGGCGCGGTCGTGACCGCGCTTCGCCTGACGGTAGCGGCACTGGCACTGGTCGGACCACTGGCCGCCGTCACCGTTCAAACGTCGGAACACGGGCTATTTCCAAAGCAGGGCGCCGGCCTGGTGCTCTTCGTCAGCCTTCAGCGGCAGTCCATGAGCTGATGCCGCGACGATAGCCGCTGTCTGTGTTTTGCTTGTTACGGACTTCGATCTATAATGGTGCATGAGCAAACGAATCTCCTCCTTCACCAATCCTTCCTCCATCATCCCGAGCGCCTATGAGCCGCGTGTCTTTGACGACGCCACGGCCGCCGTCGACGCGCTGACCGAACTCTACGAGCGCAACACCGGCTTCCTCGTGGAGGCGTTCGGGGCGCTCGCAAAGGGCGCTCCGGTCACGGGCCGATACCGCGCCTGCTATCCGCAGGTCAGCATCGAGACGACCTCCTTCGGCCACGCCGACTCGAGGCTCTCCTACGGGCATGTGACCTCCCCCGGCGTCTATACGACGACGGTGACCAAGCCGAAGCTGTTCCGCCGCTACCTGATCGAACAGCTCGATCTCCTGATGCGCAACCATAGCGTCCCGGTGACGGTCTCGGAATCCGACACGCCGATCCCGCTGCATTTCGCCTTCGGCGAGGGTGCGCATGTGGAGGCGTCCGCGACCGCCAGCCTGTCGGACGTGAGCCTGCGCGATCTGTTCGACACGCCCGACCTCAACACGACCGACGACCTGATTGCCAATGGCGAATACGATCAGGTGCCGGGAGAGCCGGCACCGCTGGCGCCCTTTACGGCGCAGCGCATCGATTATTCGCTGGCCCGGCTCAGCCATTACACCGCGACCAGTGCCGACCACTTCCAGAACTTCGTGCTGTTTACCAACTACCAGTTCTACATCGATGAATTCGCCGCCTGGGCCCGCGAGATCATGGCCAGGGGCGGCGACGGCTATGACGCCTTCGTCGAGCCCGGCAATGTCGTGACGATGGCTGGCTCCGTCAGGGACGACACCGGGGTTGTCGGCCGCATGCCGCAGATGCCGGCCTATCATCTGAAGAAGGCGGGCCACAGCGGCATCACCCTCGTCAACATCGGGGTCGGCCCTTCCAACGCCAAGACGATCACCGACCACATCGCGGTGCTTCGCCCGCATGCCTGGCTGATGGTCGGCCACTGCGCCGGCCTGCGCAATAGCCAGCGGCTCGGCGACTATGTGCTGGCGCATGCCTATGTGCGCGAGGACCATGTGCTCGATGACGACCTGCCCGTCTGGGTGCCGATCCCGGCGCTGGCGGAAGTGCAGCAGGCGCTCGAGGATGCCGTCGAGGAGATCACCGGCTACGAAGGCTTCGAGCTGAAGCGCATCATGCGCACCGGAACGGTCGCCACCATCGACAACCGCAACTGGGAACTGCGCGACCAGCGCGGTCCGGTCAAGCGGCTGTCGCAGTCACGCGCCATCGCGCTCGACATGGAATCGGCGACGATCGCGGCCAACGGTTTCCGCTTCCGCGTTCCCTATGGCACGCTGCTCTGCGTCTCCGACAAGCCGCTGCACGGCGAGCTGAAGCTGCCCGGAATGGCCACCGCCTTCTACCGGACGCAGGTCAGCCAGCACCTGCAGATCGGTATCTGCGCCGTCCAGAAGCTCGCGGCCATGCCGATCGAACGGCTGCATTCGCGCAAGCTTCGCAGCTTCTACGAGACTGCTTTCCAGTAGGCGGCCCACCCGTGGGCGCCGTGACCGCTACTCCCTGACGGTGTCGCGCAGGTGGTCGAGGCCCTTGCGCAGGGTATCGACCATCTCGTCGACTTCGGAACGTGCGATGATCAGCGCCGGTGACGCCAGCATGCGGTCGTCGGTTGCGCGCATGACGAGGCCGTTGTCGAGGCAGTGGTTGCGCACCAGCGTGCCGACGTCGTCGGGACTTGAGTAGCGGCGGCGGGTCGATTTGTCGGCGGCGAGCTGGAGACCGCCGATCAGGCCGACGCTTTCTGCCTCGCCCACCACCTCATGGTCCTCCAGGCTTTTCCAGGCCTGCGCGAAATAGGGGCCGATGTCGTCGCGCACCCGCTCGACCAGCCCCTCCTCCTCGATGATGCGCAGGTTTTCCAGCGCCGCGGCGGCGCAGACCGGATGACCGGAGTAGGTGAAGCCGTGGTAGAAACCGCCGAGTTCCTCCACCATCACCTCCGCCACCCGGTCGCTGACCAGCACGCCGCCGATCGGCAGATAGCCGGAAGAGAGGCCCTTCGCGATCGGCGCCAGATCCGGCTCGACGCCGTAGTGCTGGTGGCCGAACCAGGAACCCAGGCGGCCAAAGCCGCAGATCACCTCGTCGCAGACGAGCAGAATGTTACGCTCCCGGCAGATACGGGCAATTTCCGGCCAATAGGTGTCGGGCGGGATGATGACGCCGCCGGCGCCCTGGATGGGTTCGGCGACGAAGGCAGCGACATTGTCCTCGCCCAGTTCGTCGATCTTCTCCTCCAGTTCGCGCGCCACCTTCAGGCCGAAGTCGGCGGGTGAGAGGTCGCCGCCCTCGGCGTACCAGTAGGGCTGATTGATGTGGGAGATGCCCTCGATCGGTAGGTTGCCCTGCTCGTGCATCAGCTTCATGCCGCCGAGCGAGGCGCCGGCGACCGTCGAGCCGTGATAGGCGTTCTTGCGGGCGATCACCTGGGTCTTGGTCGGCTTGCCGAGCGCCTTCCAGTAGACGCGCGCCATGCGGAACCAGGTGTCGTTCGCCTCCGAGCCGGAGTTGGTGAAGAAGACGCGATTGAGCTTGTCGCCGGTGTGCGAGGCGATCTTCTCGGCCAGCAGCGTCGCCGGCGCCGTCGTGGTGCCGAAAAAGGTGTTGTAATAGGGCAGCTCCTGCATCTGCCGATAGGCCGCCTCGGCAATCTCCTTGCGGCCGTAGCCGACGTTGACGCACCAGAGGCCGGCAAAGCCGTCGAGATATTTCCGGCCGTGGTTGTCGAAGATATGGACGCCCTCGCCCCTCTGGATGATGCGCGTGCCGGCGGCATTGAGCTTCTTCATGTCGGAGAAGGGATGCAGGTGGTGGGCCGCGTCGATGGCTCCGAGGTTGGAAAGGGGCATGTCGGTCATGGAGCGGTCTCCGCCTTGCGATTGTGTGCGCAATTCTTATCGGCTACGAACGAGGCTCCGCAACCTCCTTAAAAGACATTCCCCATGGCCGACGACACTGCCCCGCCCCGCATCGAGATCCTGCTCGTCGGCATGAACGGAGACCTGCGCGGCAAGCAGATTCCGCTGGAGGCGGAAAAGAAGGTCTGGGACGGCACCGTGCGGCTCCCCTCCTCCACGCAGTCACTCGACATCTGGGGCGACGACAACGACGACATCACCGGCCTGTCGCTGTCGATCGGCGATCCCGACGGGCTCTGCATCCCGGACCGCCGCAGCCTGGCGCCGATGCCCTGGGCGCCGGACGGTTCGCAGCAGGTGCTCTCGACGATGCATGAGCTCGACGGAAGCCCAAGCTTCATGGACCCGCGGGCCATTCTTGCGGCCATGCTGAAGCGTTACGAGGACCGCGGCCTGACGCCGGTGGTGGCGACCGAGCTGGAGTTCTACGTGGTGGAGGACGACTGGCGCGAGACGGGCATGCCGCGTCCGCCGCAGAAACTGACCTACCGCGGCGATCCGAACGGCTTCCAGCTTTACGACATGACGGCGGTCGATGCGCTCGACGATTATCTGCGAACGGTGCGGGCCTGGGCGAAGGCACAAGGCCTGCCCGCGGATGCCACGACCGCGGAATTCGGACCCGGCCAGTTCGAGATCAATCTCCTGCACCGGCCCGACGCGCTGGCCGCCGCGGACGACTGCATCTACCTGAAGCGCATCGCCGAGCAGGCCGCCCGCCGGCATGGGCTGAAATCCACCTGCATGGCAAAGCCCTATAGCGACCACGCGGGCTCCGGACTGCATGTGCACGCCAGCATCATCGATCGCAAGGGCAACAACGTGCTGGATGCCCGGGATGGCGATCCGGTCGTGCTGCGCTCCGTCTGCGCCGGCATGCTGGACACCATGCGCGACGCACAGCTGATCTTTGCGCCCTTTGCCAATTCCTACCGCAGGTTCCAGCCCGGCTCCTTCGCGCCGGTCGATATCGACTGGGGCTTTGGCCACCGCGGCACGGCGGTGCGCATTCCCGACCAGAACGGACCGGCCGCACGCATCGAGCATCGCGTCGCCGGTGCCGACGCCAATCCCTACCTGTTGCTGACGGCAATCCTGGGCGGCATGCTGCTCGGGCTCGACGAAGACCTCGATCCGGGTCCGGCGACGCAGCCCGGCGAGGCGCCTCCCGGCAACCGGCGACTGACCCATGACTTCCTGACGGCGGTGGAGGATTTCTCCGCCTCGCCCTTCATCGGCGACGTGTTCGGCGCGCGCTATCAGCGGCTCTACGGCGACACGAAGCGGAAGGAGGCGATCGCCCATCTCCGCACCGTGTCCGACTTCGACTACAGGACCTATCTGCCGCGCATCTGAGACGCCTCAGATGCCGGCGCCGGCTTCCTGCGCCTGCTCTTCGACGGGCTTGCGCTCGACGAAGACCTTCAGCTCGCCGGCATGGATGCGGATCTTCACGTTGCGGTCCATCGGCAGAAGCTCACCGTCGATGACGCAGCGCACGTCCTTGCGTGCGCGCGGAAAACGCAGCTCCAGTTCCGTGGCGGTCATTGCGGTCACCGCATCGTTCTCCTTCAGCCGGCCGCGCAGGATGTCGAGCGTCAGCCGCGCGACCCCGCCGGGCGTCAGCGGGTCGGCGATGTAGAAGCCGAGGCGCCCACCCGTCAGATTGTCTGCGAACAGAAGCGGATCGGGACCGAACTCGTTGTTGGAGACGGAGATCGCCGACACCTTGCGCAGTCCCGTCTTTCCTCCGGCATCGAAATCGACCTGGAAGACCGGCGGGTTGAACATGACGCCGAGCACCGCCCTGGCGCTGGCGCGCATCTTGCCGAACCGGGAGCCGTAGGTCATCGAGTTGCGCAAGCGCACCATGCGGGCGTGAAGACCGGCCGAAAACTGATGGACGAAGCTTTTGCCGTTGGCGCTGGCGATATCCACCTGCTGCACATGCCCCTCGGCCAGGACATCCAGCACGCCCCAGATATCCAGCGGCAGATGCAGCGACCGTGCAAAGAGGTTCATGGTGCCGGCGGGCACGACGCCGAGAGTCAGTCCGCTGCGCCAGGCGATATCGGCGGCGGCCGAGATCGTGCCGTCACCGCCGCCAGCAATCAGTCCCTCGATGCCCGGCGTGGCCGCGGCCCGCTCCATCGTCGCCACGACGTCCTTTCCGGCAACCACATGGCATTCGATCTGGTGACCCGCGTCCTTGAAGACTGCAGCCGAATGAGCGCAATAGGCGTCCATATCGGTGGTCCTGAAGGTTCCGCCATCGCGGTTGAAGACGGCAACAAGGTTCATCTGGCGCTCTCGATCAGCCTGGGGTTTAGCCGTGGAACAACGGCCTTTGGCGTAAATGGTTGCTCCGCTGCACCTGCGTCGGCGGGTCGAACTTGCGGCCAACGGACGTCACCGGCCCGCTGACTGCGGACACGATGGGCACCTCAGGCGGCGGAGCGGACCTTCTGCTGCGGCGGCATCACAGCGGAGACCTGATCGTCGCCGCACATCACATGCTCGCTGCCCCAGAGGCGAAGGGCACTGATCACAGGCTCCAGCGTCTTGCCCAGGGGCGTCAGGTCATAATCCACGCGGGGCGGCACGACGGCATGGACGGTCCTGGAAACCAGTCCCGCCTCCTCCAGCTCCCGCAGCTGCTTGGTCAGCATCCGCTGGGTAACGGCGGGAATGCGGCGGCGCAGCTCGTTGAAGCGCAGGGTCCCCTCCTCCAGCAGATGGTGCAGGATGACGCCCTTCCACTTCCCGTCGAGGAAGCTCAAGGTCGCCTCGACGGGACAACCGGGAAAATAATCAATCAGCTTGGCGCGTGGGCGGGACATCGACGGTATCCATTTTGATACTATATGCCAAAAATGTGCATTCTTGCGGATTGCGCATATAGGCCGCATTGAAGCCCCACGCAACGAAACAAGGAGACCTCCATGCGCGCCGTCGGCTTCAACATGCCCCAGCCCATTACCGAAGACACCTCGCTGATCGACATCGACCTGCCGATGCCGGCAGCCGCCGGCCGCGATCTGCTCGTCGAGATCAGGGCCGTCTCGGTCAACCCGGTGGACGCCAAGGTCCGCGCCTCGGCACCGGTGGAAGCCGGCGACCATCGTGTTCTCGGCTATGATGCCGCGGGCGTGGTGAAGGCCGTCGGTCCCGAGGTCACCCTCTTCCAGCCGGGCGACGCGGTCTTCTACGCCGGTGCGCTCGACCGGCCGGGCACGAACGCCGAATTCCATCTGGTCGACGAGCGGATTGTCGGACGCAAGCCGGAGAGCCTGAGCTTCGAGCAGGCGGCAGCGCTGCCGCTGACCGCCATCACCGCCTATGAGGCCATGCTGCACCGCATGAAGGTGCAGGAGCCCGTCCCGGGCGCGGCGAACGCGATCCTGATCATCGGCGGTGCCGGTGGCGTCGGCTCGATCGCCATCCAGCTGGCGCGGGAACTGACGGACCTGACGGTCATCGCCACGGCCTCCCGGCCGGAGACGCAGGCCTGGATCCGCGACCTCGGAGCGCATCACGTGATCGACCATAGCCAGCCGCTGGCGCCGCAGGTCGAAGCACTCGGCCTCGGCTCGCCGGCCTTCGTCTTCTCCACGACGGAGACCGAGCAGCATCTTGACGACATCCTGGCGCTGATTGCGCCGCAGGGCCGCTTCTGCCTGATCGACGACCCGAAGAACCCGATGGACCTGCGGCCGTTCAAGCGCAAGGCGCTGTCCATCCACTGGGAGCTGATGTTCACCCGGTCGCTCTACCAGACGGAAGACATGATCGAGCAGCACAAGCTCCTCGATCATGTCGCGGAACTGGTCGATGCCGGCCGCATCCGCACCACGCTTGCGGAGACCTACGGCACCATCAATGCCGCCAACCTCAAGCGCGCGCATGCGATGATCGAAAGCGGGCGCGCCAAGGGCAAGATCGTCCTCTCCGGCTTCTAGGCCTGCAGCTCGCCTTTCTCAGCCGGCGGCTGCACCAGGCCGTCGGCTTTCCAGCTCATCGGAGCTCCGGAACCGATGAAATCTCGCCTCTTATCAGACGGCGCGGATTGGATTATCGTGGCCCCGTCATTGCCAGCGGGGGCTCACATGGCGATATCTCAGGCATCCTCATTCGACAGTGCAATCGGTGCGATCACCGGCAGAACCTGGTTCGGCTATCTCGCCCGGATCGTGCTTACCTTCGGCTTCTGGGCAAGCGGGCTTGCCAAGCTGATCGACTTCCAGGCCGGCATGGCCGAGATGGCGCATTTCGGCCTGGAGCCGGCGGCTGCCTTCAACATTGCCGTCATCATCACCCAGATCGGCGGATCGGCGCTGATCATCATGAACCGCTGGACCTGGCTGGGTGCCGGCGCCCTGGCGGTCTTCACGCTCCTGACGATCCCCATCGCCCATAACTTCTGGACGATGGAAGAGCCGTTCAGGACCATGGAATTCCATGTGGCGATGGAGCACATCACCGTCATCGGTGGCCTGATGGTGGTCGCCTGGAAGACGTCGCCCTAGGCCTGCAGCACCACGACGCGGTCGCCGACGTTGACGCGCTCGTAGAGATCGATCACGTCGTGGTTCATCATGCGCACGCAGCCGCTCGACATGGCGTAGCCGATGGTCTGCGGCTGGTTGGTGCCGTGGATGCGGAAATGCGTGTCGTTGCCGCCGCGGTAGAGATACATGGCGCGGGCGCCGAGCGGGTTGTTCGGGCCGCCGGGGACGCCGCCGGCATATTTCAGGTTCTTCTCCGGCTCGCGGCGGATCATGTTGGCCGTCGGCGTCCAGGTCGGCCATTCGGCCTTGCGCCCGACGTAGGCATTGCCCCGGAACGCCAGTCCCTCCTTGCCGACGCCGACGCCGTAGCGCATTGCCTGGCCGCCTTCCATGACGTGGTAGAGCCGGCGCGCCGGGGTATCGACGACGATGGTGCCCGGCTTTTGGGTGGTCTCATAGGCCACGACCTGGCGGCGCAGTTCCGGCTTGATCTTGTCGAGCGGCACCGCCCGCAGCGGGAACTGTTCGTCCGGCAGCGCGGCGTAATTGGCGCGGTGATCGACGCCGCTCGAGGCGCAGGCGGTCACAAAGAGCGGCAGTCCGAGCAAAAACCCGCGGCGGGAAATCGACATGAATCGTGTCCTTAAGGTGTCGTTTTGATGATCCGCAAATTAGGAAATTATGGTTAACGTACAGTGTATGGGAACCGTGATCTGTCAGGATCACGCCAACGTGTGCGGCTAGCCTCGGGCACTGAAACCACGTCGCAGCAAAAAGGGGCGACCGACCGATCACCCCTTTCCAAACACTCCAGTGCGAACACCCTTACATGCTCGGATAGACCGGCCCCTCGCCGCCCTGCGGCGGCACCCAGTTGATGTTCTGGTTGGGGTCCTTGATGTCGCAAGTCTTGCAGTGGACGCAGTTCTGGGCGTTGATGACGTAGACTTCCTCGCCGTCCTTCTCGACCCATTCGTAGACGCCGGCCGGACAGTAGCGCGTCGACGGACCGGCATAGATGCCGAGCTCGGAGCGCTTCTGCAGCTCCATGTCCTTCACCTGCAGGTGGACCGGCTGGTCTTCCTCGTGGTTGGTGTTGGAGAGGAAGACGGAGGACAGGCGGTCGAAGGTCAGGACGCCGTCCGGCTTCGGGTAGGCGATCGGCTTGTGTTTTGCCGCCGGCTCCAGCGCCTCGGCATCGGTCTTCCCATGCTTCAGCGTGCCGAGGAAGGAGAAGCCGAGAAGCTGGTTCGTCCACATGTCGATGCCGCCGAGCGCGATGCCGAGGCCGGTGCCGAGCTTCGACCACAGCGGCTTGACGTTGCGCACCCGCTTCAGGTCCTGGCCGATCGGGCCGGCGCGCCATTCGTTCTCGATCTCCACCACCTCATCGTTGGCACGGCCGACGGCGATGGCTGCGGCGATCTTTTCCGCCGCCAGCATGCCGGAGTGAACGGCATTGTGGCTGCCCTTGATGCGCGGCACGTTGACGAGGCCGGCCGAGCAGCCGATCAGCGCACCGCCCGGGAAGGAGAGCTTCGGCACCGACTGGTAGCCGCCTTCGGTAATGGCGCGGGCGCCGTAGGAGATGCGCTTGGCGCCCTCGAAGGTCGAGGCAATGGCCGGATGCGTCTTGAAGCGCTGGAATTCCTCGAAGGGGTAGAGATAGGGGTTCTTGTAGTTCAGGTGCACGACGAAGCCGACGGCCACCAGGTTGTCGTGCAGATGGTAGAGGAAGGAGCCGCCGCCGGTCTTCATGCCGAGCGGCCAGCCGAAGGAATGCTGCACGAGGCCGGGCTTGTGGTTTTCCGGCTTCACTTCCCAGAGTTCCTTGAGGCCGATGCCGTATTTTTGCGGCTCGCGATCCTTCTGGAGGTCGTATTTGGCGATCAGTTGCTTGGCCATCGAACCGCGCACGCCCTCGCCGATCAGCACGTATTTGCCGTGCAGTTCCATCCCGCGGGTGAAGGCGGGGCCCGGTTCGCCATTCTTCTCGACGCCCATGTCGCCGGTGGCGACGCCACGCACGGCGCCCTTGTCGTCGTAGAGAATTTCGGTCGCCGCGAAGCCCGGATAGATCTCGACGCCGAGCGCTTCCGCCTTTTCGGCCAGCCAGCGACAGACGAGGCCGAGCGAGACGATGTAATTGCCGTGGTTGCTCATCAGCGGCGGCATCAGCATGTTGGGCAGGCGTACGGAGCCCGCCGGACCGAGGAACAGGAACTGGTCGTCCGTCACCGGCGTGGTGAAGGGATGCCCCTCCTCCTCGCGCCAGTCGGGCAGCAGTTTGTCGATGCCCGAAGGATCGACCACCGCGCCGGAGAGGATATGGGCGCCGACTTCCGCGCCCTTTTCGAGCACGACGACGGAAAGCTCGGGATTGACCTGCTTCAGCCGGATGGCCGACGCCAGGCCGGCCGGACCGGCACCGACGATCACCACGTCGAATTCCATGCTCTCGCGTTCGGGAAGTTCCATGTGCTCGCTCATCACCTGCTCCGCTTGCCGGCTCCGCTCCGGCATCCTTAACTTGTCTGACAACTCATTTGGCAAATGCCGATGCGCTTGTCGACCACCAAACGATAGTATCTCATGCCTCCAACGGCACCCGATACTTACCTTTACGTGAACGTAAGATATCGGCTCCGGCGGGAAAATCAAGTTTCGCATGGGTCACGAGGGCTGCCGGCGCTGGCGGCCTTGCAATGCCCGGCCAAGTCTTGCATTTCCGAGCGAACCTTAGCAGAGCAGTTCCTCCATGACACGCACCGGCTCCCCCTCTCCCATAGCGCCCCAGGACCTGCTGGAGGCCTTGTCTGACCTGCACCCCGAACTCACGATCCTCACCGCCGAAGATCTTGCCGGCCGGCACCCGGGCGAGCATTCCGAGAATTTCGGTGCGCAGGTGATGGCGCAGCCGTCCTCGACGGAGGCCGCCGCGGCGCTGGTGACCTGGTGCGCGGCCCATGACGTGACGGTCGTGCCGCAGGGCGGGCTCACCGGGCTGGTCGGCGGCAGCATCAGCCGGTCGGGCGAGGTGATCCTGTCGACGGCGCGCCTCAACCGCATCCTGTCGATCGAGCCGGAAGAGATGACGGCGACCGTCGAGGCGGGGGTGACGCTGGAAGCGCTGCAGCAGGCGGCGGCGCGGCACGGGCTGACGACCGGGATCGATCTCGGATCGCGCGGCACGGCGACCGTCGGCGGCATGGTCTCCACCAATGCCGGCGGCATCCTCGCCTTTCGCAACGGCGTCATGCGCCACCAGGTCCTCGGCCTGGAGGCGGTGCTGCCCTCCGGCGCGGTGCTCTGCGACCTCACCCGGGTCGTGAAGGTCTCGGCCGGACCGGACCTGAAGCAACTCTTCATCGGCGGCGAAGGCGCCTTCGGCTTCGTCACCCGCGTCGTCCTGAAGCTGGAACCGCAGCGCCCGCACCGCGCGACCGCACTGGTCGGCGTTGCCGATGCCCGTTCTGCTCTGGCGCTGGTGCGCCACTTCCGGTCGCTGCCGGCCCTCGCCTTGGAAGCCGCGGAGATGATGTGGCCGCGCTACATCCGCGACCACGCGGCGCTGAAGGGGCTGGACCTGTCCTGGCTGGAGACGGAGGCGGCCGCCCTTCTCATCGAAGTCTCGGGGGAAAGCGTGGAGGCGGCGACGTCAGCGCTCGAAGCGGGGCTGGAGCAGTCGTGGGAACCGCTCGACCTGCAGGGCGGGATCGTCGCCCAGTCGCTCGACCAGGCGCGCAGGTTCTGGGATATCCGCGAGGATTCAGGCTTCTACTATGCCGAAATCCCGCTGGCGGCATCCTTCGACATCTCCGTGCCGCCGCTCTTCCTCGACGCCTATGTGGCCGGTCTCGAAAGCCGCCTGAAGGCGATCGATCCGACCTATGCGGCCTATGTCTACGGGCATATCGCCGACGGCAACCTGCATCTGACGCTGATCAAACAGGGGCCGCTGCCGGAGGCGGAACTGCGCGCCGTCGAGCGTGCCGTCTATGCCGGCATCCACGAGGCGGGCGGCAGCTTTTCGGCAGAACATGGGGTGGGGCTGGAGAAGCGTCACGGCTACGAGGGTTTCGTGTCGCCGGAGAAGCAGGCCCTCGGGCGGGCGCTGAAACAGGCCCTCGATCCCAAGGGCCTGTTCAATCCGGGCAAGGTGCCGTTCTAGGCACCCGCCGCGATTACTTGCGGCGGTCGGGGCCGCCGTTTGCCTGCTTCGGCTTGCCCTTCTTGGCGAACGGCTTGCCGTCGCCGGCGTAAGGCTTGGCGTCCTTGTTGAAGGGCTTGCCTTCCTTCTTGAAGGGCGGCTTGTCCTTGAAGGGACGGTCGCCGGCCGGCTTTTCGCGGAACGGCTTTTCCGATGTCCGCTCGTCGCGGATCTGCGGGGCGCCGGAGAATTTCTTCTTTGGCTTGCCCGCCCAGTCGTCGCGGGCGCCTTCGCGCGCCGGACGATCTTCGTAGGACTTCTTGGCGTAGGGCTTTGATTCGGCCTGGCGGCTGAAGTCCGGGGTGCCGTCGAGGCGGGTCACGCGGATGCCACGCTCCAGCGTCTTGTCCTTGCCGATGGCCTCGGCGAAGCTTTCGGCATGGGCGGCGGAGATCTCGACGAAGGTTTCCTCCGTCTGCATCTTGATCGCACCGATTTCCGTCTTGGTGAGATTGCCGTTGCGGCAAAGCATGGGGATCAGCCAGCGCGGTTCGGCATTCTGCTTGCGACCGACGGAAAGCGAGAACCAGACGGAAGGACCGAATTCGCCGCGCGGCGCACGGGGCGCGCTCTCGAACTCGGGACGTCCATCGCCGCCCTCGCGAGGCTTGCGCACCGCGCCCGGCTGCACGGAAACCTCAATCAGATCCTCCGGCGCCGACTGCTTGGAGCGGTAGAGGTTGACGAAGGCGGCCGCGAGCTTTTCGGCGCCATAGGTTTCGGCCAGCCGTGCGACGATATCCAACTCCTCCTCGCGCGCCTTCTCCAGGAAGATCGGATCGGAAAGCAGGCGTTCCTGATCTCGGCCGGTCACCTCTTCGGCCGACGGCGGGCGGTCCCAGGTCGGCGTCACGTCGGCGCCGGCGAGCAGGCGCTCGGCCTTGCGGCGCTGGTTGACCGGCACGATCATCGCGCTGATGCCCTTGCGACCGGCGCGGCCGGTGCGGCCCGAGCGGTGCAGCAGGGTTTCGGAATTGGTCGGCAGATCGGCATGGATGACGAGGTCGAGCCCCGGCAGATCGATGCCGCGGGCGGCGACGTCGGTGGCGATGCAGACGCGGGCGCGGCCGTCGCGCATGGCCTGCAGCGCGTGGGTGCGCTCGTTCTGCGTCAGTTCGCCCGACAGCGCCACGACGTCGAAGTTGCGGTTGTTGAAGCGGGCGGTCAGATGGTTGACGGCGGCGCGCGTCGAGCAGAACACGATGGCGTTCTTGGCATCGTAATAGCGCAGCACGTTGACGATGGCGTTCTCGCGGTCGGCCGAGGCGACGAGCAGCGCGCGGTATTCGATATCCGCATGCTGCTTTTCTTCCGACGTGGTGGCGATGCGCACCGCATTGCGCTGGTAGCGCTTGGCGAGCTTGGCGATCCCGGAGGAGACAGTGGCCGAGAACATCAGCGTGCGGCGTTCTTCGGGTGCCGCTTCGAGGATGAACTCGAGGTCTTCGCGGAAGCCGAGGTCGAGCATTTCGTCAGCCTCGTCAAGCACTGCGACGCGGACTTCCGACATGTCGAGCGCCTTGCGGCGGATGTGGTCGCAGATCCGGCCCGGCGTGCCGACGACGATATGGGCGCCGCGCTCAAGCGCCCGGCGCTCGTTGCGGATGTCCATGCCGCCGACGCAGCTGGCGATCACCGCACCGGTCATCTCGTAGAGCCATTCGAGCTCGCGGTTGACCTGCATGGCCAGCTCGCGGGTCGGCGCGATGAGGAGCGCCAGCGGCGCGCCGGCGCTGCCAAAGCGCTCGGCGTCGCCGAGCAGGGTCGGCGCCATGGCAAGCCCGAAGGCGACGGTCTTGCCGGAGCCGGTCTGGGCGGAGACCAGCGCATCGGCGGTGATGAGGGCCGGGTCGAGCATGGCCTTCTGCACGGGGGTAAGGGTTTCGTAACCGCGCTTCGACAACGCCTTGGCGATCGCCGGAACGGCGCCATTCAGTTCTGACATATACCTGTCTTTCGGATTTTCATGCGCATCTGCGCGCGTGGCTGCAACACTCGCAGCTCTACATGGCGCAGTTCCTACTCAGGGAAACAGCAAATGTCAAAGCTTGTAGTGGTTTGCGAGGGATCACCCTGCTTTCTGCGGCTGCCTTCGCACCAGTGACTGCGCGGTGTAGACGAGCACGGCAAACCCGAAGGCGCCGAGCAGGGCCACGCCGAGCAGCACGATGACGTCGATCGCGCCACCGATGTCGCGCAGATGGGAATCTGTTACCACCTCCACGAAGGTCACCGCCGCAACCGCGCCGATGGGCATCGACAGCTGCGCCAGCAGGAAGCGGCGCATCGACAACGACCGGTCGCGGATCAGCACATAGACATAAAGGGCGGTGATCACGACGACGGTCGTGACGAGGGCCCAGAACAGCACCGGGCCGAACATTTCCTGGAATACGGCGATCAGCGTCGCCAGCGTCATTTCCTGCATGTCCGTCTCCCTTCAGGCCCTGCCACGCAGCATGGCGTTATAGGTGGCCTTCAGCGCCACCTCCTTCATCAGCCAACTGACCCACAACTCCTCCAGCGGAGCGATGACGCCGGGGAAGGACTCGACCAGGTTGTTGTTGTAATCGAACTCCACCAGCATGGCCCGGCCGACACGGGTGATCAGCGGGCATGAGGTATAGCCGTCATAGGCCAGCGTCCCCTCTCCGCCCGAAATTGCTGCCAGCAGATGGTCCTCGACCACCGGCACCTGCCATTTGACGCTCGCCGCCGTCTTGCCCTTCGGCACGCCGGCCACGTCACCGAGCGCGAAGACCTCGGGGAAGCGCCGATGGCGCAGCGTCTTCTGGTCGACCTCGACCCAGCCCTGATCCATCCATTTGTCCGCCCAGGAAAGGCCGGATTGGCGGATGACGTCGGGTGCCCGCTGCGGCGGGATCACATGCAGGTAGTCATAGGGCATTTCCACCGTGCCAGTCACGCCGGCCGCATCGGTGGTGGCGAAGGTGGCCTGCTTGCGGTCCGCGTCGACGGACTTCAGCACATGGCCGAAATGGCTGGCGATGCCGCGCTTGCCAAACAGCATCCGCACCTTCTCCGCAACGATCGGCACGGAGAAGAGCGCCGTCTGCGGCACGGCATAATGCATCTCGTATTTGCCCTTGCCGACGGTGCGGCTGGCGATGTCCTCGATCAGGAAGGTGTGCTTCAGCGGCGCACCGGCGCATTTCATCTCGGTGGCCGGGCGGGTGAAGAGGCCGATGCCGCCTTCCTGAGTAAATTTCGAGGCGGCCTCCCAGGTCTTCGAGGCGTAGTCGGGACCGGCATAAAGGGCGCCGATGCCGTTCCTGCCGACGAGATCGAGCGAGAAGCCCTCGATGGCGTCATGGTCGAGCACGAGGCCCGGGGCCACGACGAGGAAATCGTAGGTCAGGACCTGGCCGCCGACGGTGGCGACCGTCTTGGCCACCGGGTCGATGGCGGCGGCGGGCTCGGCGATCAGGTTGACGCCGCGCGGCAGCCAGTCGGTGGTGCGCGACAGCGTGTAGGCGGCGGGCTTCAGGCCGGCGGCGACAAGCGACAGGCCGGGCTGGTAGAGATGTTCGGCACGGCCGTCGATCACGGTGATCTGCGCCCCCTCAAGGCGCTCGACGAGGCGGCTGGCAAGAGCCGTCCCGGCGGCACCGGCGCCGATGATAACGATATGCGCCTTCGTCTGCAGCTTCTGCGCACGGGCCGGCAGCCCCGCCGACACGGCGGCCAGGCCGGCGGCGGCGGCAAGAAATGCACGGCGGCTTGCCGTGAGGCGATCCAGGGTCATTGTTGCTCCTCCCGCGACGCTCCTTGCGCGGCGGGCGGGCGTTTCCGCACCGGCTGCTCGCGCAGGACTTCCGGGTGCAATATCCCCTCCTTCCTCGCGGTGTGCCTTGACCTAGGTCATTTTCCCGCCGACCTGCCCTTTCCGGAACCGGCCGGCGCCGGTAAGTTCCGCCCGACGTGATTTTTGACAGCAGAAAAGGACATCACCATGGATCTCGGAATTTCCGGCAAGCGCGCCCTCGTGCTCGCCTCCTCGCGCGGCCTCGGCCTCGGCATCGCAACGGCGCTGGCGCGCGAAGGCGCCCATGTGCTGCTGGTCGGCCGCACGGAGGAACGCCTGGCCGAGAACTGCAAGGCGATCAATGCCGAAGGCAAGGGCAAGGCCGACTGGGTGGGCGGCGATCTCGCCGATGCCGATTTCGTCGCAGCCATGGTGCAGGCCGTCGAGGAGAAGCTCGGCGGTATCGACATCCTCGTCAACAACACCGGCGGCCCGACGCCGGGCACCGCGGAAGAGATGACCGTCGACAAGCTCGAGACCTTCTTCCAGTCGATGGTGCTGCGAGTGATCACGCTCACCACTGCGCTCCTGCCGCAGATGAAGGCGCAAGGCTTCGGCCGCATCCTGACGGTCGCCTCCTCCGGCGTGTTCGAGCCGATCCCCAACCTTGCCCTGTCGAACACGCTGCGCGGCGCTTTGGTCGGCTGGAACAAGACGCTCTCGGCGGAAGTCGCGCCCCACGGCATCACCTCCAACATGATCCTGCCCGGCCGCATCCACACCGACCGCATCGACGAGCTGGACGGCGCCAATGCCAAGCGTCAGGGCAAGTCGATGGAGGACATCCGCACGGCCTCGCTGAAGACCATTCCGGCCGGACGTCTCGGTACGGTCGAGGAATTCGGTGCCGCTGCCGCCTTCCTCTGCTCGGCACCGGCAAGCTACGTCAACGGCACGATGCTGCGCGTCGACGGCGGCGCTTCGAAGTCGATCTGAGACCTCTCGGCCCGCGCCTGGCGCGCGGGCTCCCCCTTCCTGTAGCCAGGCGCCTACGGCCACTGGCGCCGGGTTCGGCTGCTGCTATAGTGACGGCTGCAGACTGTTCCACGGGAGGGGACTATGGATCGCATTCGCACAGGGATGATTAGCGTCGCGGCGCTGATCGTCGTCACCGGTCTTACCTGGATCGCCCATGGCACCGGGATCATCCGACTGCCGGCCACCGGCTTCATGACCGAACTCAGCGTCTGGACCATCAACGGCGCCCTCGTCGTCGCCTTCGGGCTGATCGTGTTTTTCGGCGCATGGCGGCTGCTGCGCGACCAACCGCCTGCTTCTTCCGATTATACGGAGCCGGAAGACGGCCAGATCCCGGGCTGACGTCGGGTCCAATGGCCAGGGCCCATTCTTGAAGGAGAACTATCGATGAAAACCCTGCTGATCGTCCTCGGCGCCATCGCCGTGCTGATGGGCGTCATCTGGATGGCCCAGGGCAGCGGCATCTTCCCCTACCCCGCCTCCAGCTTCATGATCGACCAGTCGCCCTGGATCGCCTATGGCGCCGTGCTGGCGCTGGCAGGTGCCGCGCTGATCTGGGCGGCGCGGCGGCGGTAGAGGTTTGTCTTGCTGTCCATGCCGTTTCATCTCGGTGAGAAGGAGCAACACGGGTGAAGAACGAGCCTATCACACTGGCGGCTGACCGCGCCGACGCGGAAGACTTCGACGTCAGCGCCGAAGCTCTGGAACGCGGCCGGCGTGCGCGTCTGATCCGCAAGACCCGGACCGACCTCGGCCTGTCGCAGCCCGCCTTTGCCGACCGGTTCCGGGTTCCGGTCGGCACGTTGCGCGACTGGGAACAGGCCAGGGTCTCCGCGCCCGACTTCGCGATTGCCTACATCAAGGTGATAGGGCTGCATCCGGACATGGTGGCGGAGGCCGTCGCCTAGCACAGGCTCCGCCATTCACGGCTTACCCGATCCGCTCACTCGCGCCCGGCCAGTATCCCCGGCAGGTCTTCGATCAGCGTATCGCGCACCTGCGGGCTCAGCGGCTGGTCGTGGGCGCGGTTGGCCACATAGAGCCGCGCAAAGACCACCTGCCTGCCGTCCCTCTCCGCCCAGCCGACGAACCAGCCGAGCGGTCGGTCGGACGCCGGATTGCCCTCTTCGTCGCGCAGCCGGCCGGCACCCGTCTTGCCATGCACGGTCCAGCCGTCGGCCGCCGCAAAGCGCGGCGTGATCGCCTGCGTCATCTCCATCGCACGCTCCGAGATCGGCAATTCGCCCCGGAGGAAGCGGCGCAGGAAGGCCACCTGCTCGTCGGGCGAAATCTCCAGCGACGACATCAGCCAGCTTTCCGTCAGGCCATCCGTCTCGCCGGGGCCGCCCGCCACATCGCCATTGCCGTAGTCGAAGCCGCGAACATAGTCGCCGTAGGCCTTCTCGCCCAGCCGCCGGGTCAGTTCCTGCGAATACCAGACCACCGATTCCGCTTCCCAGCTCGTCGGATCGGTCGCCTTCTGCACCCGCTTGGGCGCGTTGAATGTCTGCTGGTAGTCCCAGCGCGGCGTCGTCTCGTCCTCAAGCACGCCCGCGTCATAGCCCATCATGGCCAAAGGCAGCTTGAAGGTCGACATCGGATAGGCGCGCCGGTCGCAGTCACCCTCGCGGTGGATCGGCTCGCCGCTGGCCGCGTCGATGACGACGGTGCAGCGGATCGGATCGGCGGCCAGCGCCGGCAAAGTGCCACCCAAGACGGCGGAAAGGCCGATGGTAGCGGCAAGAAGGCTGCGTCTGCGCAGGATCATGATGAGGGTCCTCTTGTTTGACGCGCTCCTTGTAGGCGGCTTGCGCATCGGCGCGCAAACGATGATAACTGGCATCTGCCATAAACTGAGCTAGGGCATCATGGTTCGTCCGCATCTTCCGCTGAACGCGCTGCGCGCCTTCGAGGCCGCCGCCCGCCACCTCTCCTTCACCCGTGCGGCCATCGAACTCCACGTCACCCAGGCGGCTGTCAGCCATCAGGTGAAACTCCTGGAGGAGCGGCTCGGCGTGACGCTCTTTCGCCGCCTGCCGCGCGGGCTGATGATCACCGAGGAGGGTCTTGCCCTGCTGCCAACGCTGGAGGAGAGCTTCGACCGGATGGCCGACATGCTGGAGCGCTTCGAGGGCGGTCATATGCGCGAGGTGCTGGTGGTCGGCGCCGTCGGCACCTTCGCGGTCGGCTGGCTGCTGCCGAGGCTAGGCGCGTTTCGCCACAACCACCCCTTCGTCGACCTGCGGCTGTCCACCAACAACAACCGCGTCGATATCGCCGCCGAGGGGCTGGACTATGCGATCCGCTTCGGCAACGGCGCCTGGCACGACACGGAGGCGGAACCGCTGTTTGCGGCGCCGCTCTCGGCGCTCTGCCTGCCGGAGATCGCGCGAGACCTGAAGACGCCAGACGACATCGCCCGCCAGACCCTGCTGCGCTCCTATCGGACCGACGAATGGCCGAGCTGGTTCGAACAGGCCGATGCCGCCGTGCCGCCGATCACCGGCCCCGTCTTCGATTCCTCCGTGCTGATGGTGGAGGCTGCACTGCAGGGCGCCGGCGTCGCACTTGCACCACCCCTGATGTTCTCCCGCCACCTTGCCTCAGGCGCCTTGGAGCAGCCCTTCCCCGTCTATGTCTCCAAGGGCAGCTATTGGCTGACGCGCCTCAAATCCCGCAGCCTGACGCCGGCGATGGCTGCCTTTGCGGCCTGGATCGGAGAGATGGCGGTGGAGATGCGGGGCGCGGCTTAGGCGACGCCCACCCTTGCCATCCAGCCCTGCCTGTGCGATCAGGCGCGCTCTCAAAATTCATCCGGGGCGCGCGCGCGCAAAACCGCGCCCCTCATATCGTTCCGGGGCGGATGGCGTCCGGGATCGGCCGACCACGGACAAGAGCAGGAGTATGACCATGGCACGTGCGCTGGGGCTGGATTTCGGCACGACCAACACCGTCATGGCGCTTGCCGCCGGCCAAGGCGCAACCGATTCGATGGCGTTCACCAGCAGTGCCGGCACCACCGACACGATGCGCACCGCGCTGTCGTTCATGAAGGACCCCCTGATGGGGGCGCAGGCGCTGAAGGTGGAGGCGGGCCAGGCGGCGATCCGCCAGTTCATCGACAATCCCGGCGATTGCCGCTTCCTGCAGTCGATCAAGACATTTGCCGCGAGCGCCCTCTTCCAGGGCACGCTGATCTATGCCCGGCGCCACCAGTTCGAGGATCTGATGGAGATCTTCCTGCGGCGACTTTCCACCTATGCCGGCGACGGCTGGCCCACCGATGCCACGCGGATCGTCGTCGGCCGGCCGGTGCATTTCGCCGGCGCCAGCCCCAACGAGACGCTGGCGCTCGAACGCTACAACGCGGCGCTGACGCGGCTCGGCTTTCCGGAGATCCATTACGTCTACGAGCCGGTGGCGGCGGCCCATTACTTTGCGCAGACGCTGACGCGGGACGCCACCGTGCTGGTCGCCGACTTCGGCGGCGGCACCACCGACTATTCGCTGATCCGCTTCGAGCGACAGGCGGGGCGGCTGACCGCGACGCCTGTGGGCCATTCCGGCGTCGGCATCGCTGGCGACCAGTTCGATGCGCGGATGATCGATCATCTGGTGGCGCCGGAGATCGGCAAGGGCAGCCAGTTCAAGAGCTTCGACAAGGTGCTCGACGTGCCGAGCAACTACTACACCAGCTTTTCGCGCTGGAACCAGCTGTCGATCTTCAAGGGTTCCAAGGAATTCGCCGACCTGAAGTCGCTGATCCGCTCTTCGCTGGAGCCGGAGAAGCTCGAAACCTTCGTCGATCTCGTCGAGCATGACGAGGGCTACCCGCTCTACCAGGCGGTCTCGGCCACGAAGATGGCGCTGTCGCATGCCGAGGAAGCGGAGTTCGATTTCGCGCCGCTCGGCCGCGCCGGCCGCAAGACCGTGCGCCGCGACGCCTTCGAAGGCTGGATCGCCGACGATCTGGCGCGCATGGAAGGCGCGCTCGACGAGGTGCTGGCCAGCACCAACACCGAGGCTTCCGCCATCGACAAGGTCTTCCTCACCGGCGGCACCTCTTTCGTGCCGGCCGTCCGCTCCATCTTCACCCGCCGCTTCGGCGACGAGAAGATCGAGAGCGGCGGCGAGCTCCTGTCGATCGCCCACGGCCTGGCGCTGATCGGCGAGAGCGACGATCTGGAGCAATGGGCGGCATGACGCTTCCCCGACGCCCTGGCCTTCGCTAGAGTGACGCCATGATCCAGGCGAAAGACCTCGAAGCCGGCGAACTCGCAGCGCTTCTGCATTTCTATGCGGATGCGGGCGTCGACTGGCTGCTGGAAGACGCGCCGATCGACCGGTTTGCGGAGTTCGAGGCGCAGCAGGCCGCCCGCGAGCAGGTGCGCCGGGCGCAGGTGCCGGAGCCCGAGGAGCGCAAGGCGCCGTCGCGGGCCGCCGCCTCCGCGCCGCTCAATCCTCCGCCGTCCGTTGCCGTGCCCGACGATCAGGCGGTCGCCGCGGCGCGCTTTGCCGCCGACAGCGCCCGCTCGCTCGACGAACTGAAGACGGCGATCGAAGCCTTCGGCGGCTGCAACCTGAAGAACAGCGCCCGCTCCACCCTCTTCATGACCGGCCAGCTGAGCTCCCGCATCCTGGTGATCGGGCCCATGCCGAATGCCGAGGACGACCGCGACGGCGCCCCCTTTTCGGGCCGGCATGGCCAGCTTCTCGACCGCATGCTCGCGGCGATCGGCCTGTCGCGCGACACCGTCGCCATCACCAACATCATTCCGTGGCGGCCGCCTGGCAACCGCATGCCGTCACCGGCCGAGACGGCCATCTGCCAGCCCTTCATCGAGCGACAAATCGCGCTGGCGGAGCCGGACCATCTGCTGCTGCTCGGCAATTTCCCGGCGCGCTTCTTCTTCGGCGGCACCAGCGGCACGATCCACAGCCTGCGCGGGCAGTGGCGCGACGTGACCGTGGCCGGGCGTACACTGCGGGCGCTGGCGACGCTGCACCCGCAGGAACTGCTGATGGCGCCGGCCAACAAGGCACTCGCCTGGCAGGACCTTCTGCTGTTTTCACAGGCACTGCGCACCGGCAGCTCCGCCGAGCAGCCCTAATCTTGATCAATGTAAAGAGAATATGAAGGCAGCCATGCTTATGCCGCATGGCAGCGCCGCCTTTAGGCGCCTTGCCGAATCGATGTTGCACCGCAATATAGAGGACGTGTTTTGGGAGGAACTCCAGGTCAAGGAACCAAGGCCATGACGACCCGCTCACGCCCGATCCATTCCGGCTTCGAAAGCCTTCGCAACACCGGTCTCTCGCCGCGCTCGACGCAGGGCTATCATCATTTCGGCTCGGTCACCAATGAGCAGCTGTCTGCGCGCGCCCTGGCCGGTGTCGGCAGGATCACGCGCCCTTCGGCGATCTTCGCGGATTTTCGCGAGCGCTGATCGCGCCGCGTCTGAACACAGGACGACCCCAATGACCGGCATTCACCCCCTGCGCGCCCTGCGGCAGACCTGGAACGACGTGGGCACAGCCGTGAGCGCTGCCCGCGAATACCGCCAGGCCGGCGCCGCCCGCAGCGACACCATCCTCGCCGACAATCCGCAGACGGCCGCCATCCCGCTCTGACGACTAGTTCGGCGGTGACGATGCCTTGCGCACCGCCTTGCGCTCCAACCCCAGCCTGTGCTCGCGGTAGACGATGAAGATGCCGGCGGCCATGGTGATCCCCGTGCCCACCACCATCGGCAGCGTCGGGATATCGTTGAAGAACACGAAGGCGATGACGATCCCCAGAAGGAAGGACGTGTATTCGAACGGCGCCACCGCCGACACGTCCGCATGCCGGTAGCTCTCCGTCAGGAAGATCTGCGCGATCCCCCCGAAGATCCCGGCAGAAATCAATAGCACCGCCTGCTCTCCCGTCAGCACGGTCCAGCCGAACGGCAGGCTCACCAGCGAAAACAGCGCCCCGGAGAGCGAGAAGTAGAAGACGATCGTCGGCGTCTTTTCGGTCTGCACCAGCTGGCGCACCTGCACCATGGCAAGCCCGCTCAGCACCGCCGCCAGCAGCACCGCCGCAGCGCCCAGAGCCTGGGTCGATTGGAAACCGCCCTCCTGGAACAGCGTCAGCTTCGGCCAGGAAACGATCAGCACGCCGAACATGCCCGCCACCACCGCGCTCCAGCGATAGACGCGCACCTTCTCGCCCAGGATCACGGCGGCGAAGACGACCGCCATCAGCGGTGAGGCGTAGCCGATGGCGATCGCCTCCGGCAGCGGCAGGTGAACGAGCCCGTAGAAGCCGAAGGCCATCGACAGGATGCCGAAGAACCCGCGCTTCAGGTGGCCGAAAGGCCTCTCCGTCTTCACGGCGGTGCGCAGGTCGCGCTGCCATGCCAGGTAGATGATGATCGGGATCAGCGCGAAGGCGGACCGATAGAAGGTGATCTGCCCCGCCGGGACATCGGCGCCGGCACCCTTGATGCAGGTCTGCATCATCACGAAGATCATGACGGAGAGGATCTTGAACATGATCCCCCGCAGGGGATTGCCCGCTTCGACGGTCATTCTACACTCTTGGAAATGCGACCTGACGCAAGGTCATGGCAGGCGGGAGCAGTTGCGGAGAAGATCTAGCGCCCGCGAGAGTAAAGGAAATATCTCCAGCCCGACATCAAAACTGATGATGGACCGATCAATAACAGTGGCCGGAGACAGCCTCCTGCCCCGCCATTGCGTCCGAGCCCGCTGCCGGACGGGATGCAAACCCTGAAGGTGTGCCTATCGCGGCGCGCGCCGGATGCGCTTCAGCGCACTCATCTCGGCCGGCTTGGCGGCGCGCCCGCGCTCCACCAGATCATGCAGCTCCTGCATCAGCCGTTCGACGATCATCTTCTCGCTCCACCGCTCCTCGGCACAGGCGCGTGCCGCGCGACCGTAGCGATCGCGCAGGTCCGGGTTGTCGAGCATGACCTCGATCGCGGCCGCGAAGGACGCGACGTCGTCCGGTTCGGTCACCAGGCCGCACCCCTCCACCTCCTGGGCAAGGCCGGTGCCGGGGGCAGCCGTCGCGATGACCGGACGGCCCGAGGCCAGCATGTTGATCAGCTTCGACGGCAGCAGCAGGTCGGCTGCAGTGCCGAGCTGCGGCAGGAGGTGAACCGTCGCGAGGCCGACGAGATCGTTGATCCGCTCGCGCGGCTGGAGATCGCGGAACTGGATGTTGGGCAGGCCCTCGGCCCGGGTCTCGAGTGCCGCCCGGTTGGGGCCTTCACCGCAGACGACGATGGTCAGGTCCTGGCGATGGACCAGCCGCCGTGCCGCGTCGACAAGGATCTCGATGCCCTGCTTGTTGGCGATATTTCCCGAGTAGAGCGCCACGTGCTCGGTCTTGATGTCCCACTCGGCGCGATAGGGCGACGGCTCCGTCAGCGGCCTGACCTTGGACAGATCGCCGGAGTTGCGAAACTCGACCACCCGTTCGGCAGGCACGCCCTTGCTGATCAGGTGCTTGCACATCTGCGGCGAAATGCTGCTCGCCCGATCGAATGACCGAAGCACCGTCGATTCAAACTTCTTGGCCAGTCGGGAGATGACGCCCTTGTCGCTCAGCAGGTTCGTTGCGAAGGCGGCCTCGACCTCGAAGTCCTGGACATGAAGCCAGGACCGTGCCCCAGACAGGAAGGCGGCCAGGCGGCCGCAGGGCGCGGCGATCAACGACGGCGCGATGCAGAAGACGACGTCCGGGCGTCCGCCGATCGCCGCTTTCAGCACCGGGAAAAGGCAGCTGAGGGCGAAGGAGAGATGATGAAGGATGCGACGGGCGCTGCTGGGTCGGGCGGGAACGTAGAGGGGGCAACGGATGACCGTCACGCCATCCTCGACCGATCGCTGATAGGCCTGCCGGGCACCGGGCATCAATTTCCACGCCGGGTAATAAGGTTGCGCACAGACGATCGTGACCTGATGGCCCGCCGCGGCCATGGCCTTGGCCAGGCCATGCGTATAGACGGCGATCCCGATCTTCTCAGGCGCGTAGTTCAGCCCGACGATCAGGATCTTCATGCCCAACCCTCCCGAGTGGACACGGGATATTGATCGGCAAACAGGGGGGCGATTTCTGAAAGGTGCATTATGGCCATCAAAACCCGCACTACGCTACAACGCCAGCGACCTAAGTTACCTTTGCTTGCAGGCTCTCCGCCGGCGAATTTTTCGCACAACGTCGCAATACATAACGAGATAAATACCGCAACGCAACATAAAGGTGAGACGTCAATACTTTAAATATTAGATGTCTGAAATAGATTACCCGGAACAGCTGCTTCCTACCCGGTAATTGCCGTAGATTAAATCCGATAAAAACGTCGAACGCGCAGGCGCAGCCTGCAAAATCTCATTCGCTTTGCTGACTGTTGCGGACCCGGGTAGCCGTTTTCCCTCCACGAAGACAAGGAGAGAACCGAAATCGGCAAGGCCGAACTGCAATCTCTGTTAGCATCATGTTAGCATCCCCTTGTTACGGTTCGTCCATCCCTGCCAATGAAAGGATTGCCGCTGTGTCTTCTTCTGCTGAACGCCGAGCCATCAACCGGCGCGCTCAATCAGACAATGTACGGCACCACAGGCAGCATTGAAAACCAATTCCCGCAGCTGACGCCGCCAGACGGCCTTTGAAGCAACCTCTTCAGCCACGAATAGGAAGTCGTGTACTTATGAGTACATCTGAAAACAAGATCGTCGAACTGGCTCACTACCGTCCTACCGATTTCGTTCTGGAGCGGGTCGATCTCACCTTCGAGATCGATCCGACGAACACCAAGGTCGATGCGCGGCTGATCTTCCATCGCCGCGATGGTGTCGATGCCGCTGCGCCCCTGGTTCTTGATGGTGACGAATTGACGCTGTCGGGCCTGCTGCTCGACCAGAACGAAGTTCCCGCCAGCCAATACACGGCGACCGCCCAGTCGCTGACGATCCGCGACCTGCCGGAAAGCGGGCCGTTCGAGATCACCGTCACCACCTTCATCAATCCGCAGGCCAACAGCCAGCTGATGGGCCTCTATCGGACCAACGGCATCTACTGCACGCAGTGTGAGGCGGAGGGCTTCCGCCGCATCACCTATTTCCCCGACCGCCCGGATGTGCTGGCGCCCTATACGATCACCATCATCGCCGACAAGGCCGCCAATCCGCTGCTGCTCTCCAACGGCAACTATCTCGGTGGCGGCAACTACGACGAGGGCCGGCATTTCGCCGCCTGGTTCGACCCGCATCCGAAGCCTTCCTACCTGTTTGCCCTCGTCGCCGGCGATCTCGGCGTCGTCGAGGACAGCTTCACGACCATGTCCGGCCGCGACGTGGCGCTGAAGATCTATGTGGAGCACGGCAAGGAGCCGCGCGCGGCCTTTGCCATGGACGCGCTGAAGCGCTCGATGAAGTGGGACGAGGAGCGGTTCGGTCGCGAATACGACCTCGACATCTTCATGGTCGTGGCGGTCTCGGACTTCAACATGGGCGCCATGGAGAACAAGGGCCTCAACGTCTTCAACGACAAATACGTGCTGGCCGACCCGGACACCGCGACCGACCAGGACTATGCCAACATCGAGGCGATCATCGCCCACGAATATTTCCACAACTGGACCGGCAACCGCATCACCTGCCGCGACTGGTTTCAGCTCAGCCTCAAGGAAGGCCTCACCGTCTATCGCGACCACGAGTTCTCCGCCGACATGCGCTCGCGTCCCGTCAAGCGCATCGCGGAAGTGCGGCACCTGAAGTCGGAACAGTTTCCGGAAGATGCGGGGCCGCTCGCCCACCCGGTCCGCCCGACCAAATACCGCGAGATCAACAACTTCTATACGACGACCATCTACGAGAAGGGCTCTGAGGTCATCCGCATGATCGCCACCCTGCTCGGCGCGGACGACTTCAAGAAGGGCCTCGACCTCTACTTCGAACGGCACGACGGCGACGCCGCGACCGTCGAGGATTTCGTCAAGTGCTTCGAGGACGCCACCGGCCGCGACCTTAGCCAGTTCTCGCTCTGGTACCACCAGGCCGGCACGCCGCTGGTCACCGCATCGGGCGCCTATGACGCGACGACGGCGACCTTCACGCTTTCGCTGGAGCAGATGGTACCCGCAACACCCGGGCAGCCCAGCAAGGAGCCCATGCATATTCCGCTCTCGTTTGCTCTGATCCTTGCGGACGGCACCGTTGCCACCGCGACCGGGGTCACGGGCGGCGAGGTCACGGGAGAGGTGTTGCACCTGACGGAGCGCAACCAGACCTTCACATTCACCGGCATAGCCTCGCGGCCCGTGCTGTCGCTCAACCGCAGCTTCTCGGCACCGATAAACCTCCATCTCGATCAGAGCCCGGACGACCTTGCCCATATCGCCCGCCATGATCCGGATCTCTTTGCCCGCTGGCAGGCGCTGACGGATCTGGCGCTGCCGAGCCTCATCCAGGCCACGCGCGACCTGCAGGACGGCAAGACTGTCGAGACGCCCTCTGCCCTGATCACGGCACTGATCGAGACGGCGGACGACGAGAGCCTCGAGCCTGCCTTCCGCGCTCAGGTGCTGACGCTGCCGAGCGAAGCCGACATTGCCCGTGAACTCGGCAGGAACAACGATCCGGATGCCATCCATGCGGGCCGCACCAGCGTTCTCGCAGCCATTGCCGAGGCCGGGGTTTCCACCTTCCAGAGTCTCTTCCAGACGATGCGCCCGGATGGCGCCTTCAGCCCGGACGCGCAGGACGCCGGCAAGCGGGCGCTGCGCAACATCGCTCTCAGCTACCTCACCTATGCGGAGCAGTCGCCGGCGCCGGTGGCGGAAGCCTTCAGCGATGCAGACAACATGACCGACCTCCTGCAGGCGCTCACCCTGCTTGCCCATCGGTTCCCGGATTCCGGCGAAACCGAAGGCGCGCTGGGCGCCTTCCTGACCCGCTTCGACGCCAATCCGCTCGTCATCGACAAGTGGTTCGCCGTTCAGGCCACCATCCCGGGCGCTGCCACCCTCGACCGCGTCAACGCGCTCATGAACGATCCGCATTTCACGCCCGGAAACCCGAACCGCGTCCGCGCCCTCGTCGGCAGTTTCGCGTTTTCCAATCCGACCGGCTTCAACCGAGCCGATGGCGCCGGCTACCGCTTTCTCGCGTCGCAAATCCTTCAGATCGATCCGAAGAACCCGCAGCTGGCGGCGCGGCTTCTCACCTCGATGCGCTCCTGGCGGTCGCTGGAGCCGCAGCGGGCCGACCATGCCCGCTCCGCGCTGTTGACCATCGATCGAAGCGCAACGCTGTCCAACGACGTCCGCGATATCGTCGAGCGTATGCTAAAAGGCTAACCCTTCTCCCGCTGCAACCTATGAGTCCAGCGGGAGGCCAGCAAAATCAAAGTCTTAAGAAAGTCTTACCAAAACTCTGGACACGGCGAATCACTCGTGATTCATTGAGTCAGATTCGGGCGAGCGGTGCGCCGAATTTCCATGAGGGGTCAGATGAAAACGATGGCGGACGTGCGACGGGTGACCGTCGGCGAGGGATTGCTGCGTCTAAAATTTCCGGGCATGAAGCGGGCTGCCGACCTTTTCGGGTCGAAGCCCGATCTGACCGTGACGCCGATTTCCCGGCAGATGCCGCGCGTCGAACTGGTGCTGAAGCGCTCCATTCCGCTGCTCATCCTCGCCTTTCTTGCGGTGGTCGCCACCTCGCGCAGCCTCGGCCTGGTGTCGGAATTCGACCGCATGCAGGAGAGTGCCCGCCAGGCAACCTCGCTGCTCGCCGCGACCGCCGCGGCCGCCTTTTCCGGAGAGGACGTCGCGATCAGCACCGGCGATCGCGCGGCGGCGGAAACCCGCCTTGCCAGCTTCATACCGCCGAACCTGCACCCGGACGCCTTCCTGCTTCTCGTGGACCCGAACGGCACGATCTTCGGCGGCTCAGCCGCCTCTTCCTTCGTCGGCCGCCAGCTGTCGGCGGTGCTGCCGGAAACCGCGGCGCTGCGCCGCTTCGGAGTCTCCGGCCTGATCGAGACCTCGATCGGCGGCGAGCGGCATTACGCGGCCATCCAGGCCGTCGGCAATGATGGCGGCCTGATCGTCGCCGCCAGCTCGCTTGCCTCTGTGCACTATTTCTGGCGCCACGAAGTCTCCCTCAACGTCACGCTGTTTGCCTGCATCTCCGCCATCCTGCTGGTCATCCTCTATGCCTATTACATGCAGGTGAAGCGAGCCCGCGAGGCCGATGAAACCTTCCTGGAAGCCAATCTACGCATCGAGACGGCGCTGTCGCGCGGCCGCTGCGGCCTCTGGGATTTCGATGTCGCCAACCGGCGCCTGTTCTGGTCCGGCTCGATGTACGAGATGCTTGGCCTGCCGCCCGCCGGCAACGTCCTCTCCTTCGCCGACGCTGCCCGGATGATGCATCCGACCGACGGCAATCTCTATGCTCTGGCGCGCGCCATCAGCCGCGGCAATGCCAAGCAGGTCGACCAGGTGTTTCGCATGCGTCACGCCGCCGGCCACTATGTCTGGATGCGGGCGCGCGCCCAGGTCACCCGCAGCGCCAGCGGCCGCACCCATGTGATCGGCATCGCCATGGACGTCACCGAGCAGCATCGTCTGGCGCAGCGCTATGCGGAAGCCGACCAGCGGCTGGCGGACGCCATCGAATGCACCTCGGAAGCCTTCGTCCTCTGGGACAAGAACGACCGGCTGGTGATGTGTAACGCTCACTTCCAGCAGGCCTACGGGCTGCCCGACAGCGTCCTCGTCCCCGGCACCGAAAAGGCCGTCGTCAAGGCTTCGGCCTCGCGTCCGGTGATCGAGCGACGGATCGCCGACCCGGACAACAACGGTCTTTCGCGCACCACCGAGGTCCAGCTTGCGGACGAACGCTGGCTGCAGATCAACGAACGGCGCACCCGCGATGGCGGCATGGTGTCGGTCGGAACCGACATCACGGTGATGAAGCGTCATCAGGAGCGGCTGCGCGAATCCGAGCGGCGCCTGATGGCCACGATCAGCGACCTCTCCGCCTCGCAGAAGAAGCTGGAGCGGCAGAAGGAAGAGCTGTCGACCGCCAATGCCAACTATCAGTCGGAGAAGGAACGGGCCCAGGCCGCCAACAAGGCGAAGTCCGAATTCCTCGCCAACATGAGCCACGAGCTGCGCACGCCGCTCAACGCCATCCTCGGCTTCTCCGAAATTCTCGCCAACCAGATGTTCGGCCCGGTCGGTTCGCCGAAATACGGCGAATATGCCCGCGACATCCATGACAGCGGCAAGCACCTGCTCAACGTCATCAACGACATCCTCGACATGTCGAAGATCGAGGCCGGGCACATGAAGATCCAGTGCGAGGCGATCGATCTCGCGCCGCTGATCGAGGAAAGCCTGCGCCTCACGTCGATCGCCGCCGAAGACAAGAATATCTCGATCGAGCAGAGCCTGTGCCCCGATCTCGGGATGGCCGGCGACAGACGGGCGATGAAGCAGGTCATGCTCAACCTCCTGTCGAATGCGGTGAAGTTCACCAACGAGGGCGGCCGCATCATCGTGCGGGCCCGCCGGTCGGAATCCGGCGTGCTGCTGACCATTGCCGACACCGGCATCGGCATTCCGAAGGCGGCCATGGGCAAGATCGGCCAGCCTTTCGAACAGGTGCAGAGCCAATATGCCAAGAGCAAGGGCGGCTCGGGCCTCGGCCTGGCGATCTCGCGCTCGCTGGTGGCGCTGCACGGCGGCTCCATGCGCATCCGCTCCTGCGTCGGCAAGGGCACGGTCGTGTCGGTCAGCATGCCGGAGCAGCCAAGCTTCGCAGTGGCTGCCCGCGCTACGCGCTGACCGTCTTCCGGAATACCGCCCGCACCGCCTTCGACAGCCGCTTCACCTCGCCTTCGAGCGTCCTGATGTCGGGGCAGTCCCCTGCCCGGCAGACGCGCTCGACGAGACCCGCCGGCGCCTCCTTGGGCACGAAGGGTCCGTCGATGCAGAGGCGGATGATCTGCGAGAGCTCCGTGAACAGAGAAAGACCTTCGAGAACCGTCTGAAGGTCGTCATCCGTCATCAGCTCGGCTCCCAGGGCCTGCAGGGCCTCCCTCGTCGTCAGCCCATGGGTGTCGATCGCAAGCCCCCTCGCGGGCGCCACCAGCCGCAGGTGCTGCGCGATGAACTCGATGTCGATCAGCCCGCCGGGGATGAGCTTCAGATCCCAGATGTCGCGCGGCGGCTTCTCCTTCTCGATCAGGTCGCGCATCTCGCGCACGTCGGCTGCAATTTTCGCGACATCGGCCGGCCTGTCGAGAACTTCGGCGATGACGGCGCAGGTCTCGTCGCCGAGATCCTCATCGCCGGCAACCATGCGCGCCCGCGTCAGCGCCATGTGCTCCCAGGTCCAGGCCTCTTCCTGCTGATACTTGCGGAAGGCCCTGATGCGGGTGGCGACCGGTCCCTTGTTGCCGGAGGGGCGCAGGCGCATGTCGACCTCGAAGAGCACGCCTTCGGCCGTCGGGGCCGAGAGTGCCGCGATCAGCCGCTGCGTCAGGCGCGTGTAGTAGCGCGTCGCATCGAGCGGCTTTTCGCCGTCGGATTCGGAGGCCTCGTCGTCGTAGTCGTAGAGCAGGATAAGGTCGACGTCGGACGCCGCCGTCAGCTCGAAGCTGCCGAGCTTGCCCATGCCCATCAGCGCCACGCGGCCGCCGGGATAGCGCCCGTGCGCCGCCTCGATCTCCCGCTCCACCGCCGTCAGCGTCTGCTCGATCAGGAGGTCGGCCAGATCGGTGAAGGCGCGGCCGGCCTCGGCGCCGTCGATGGCGCCCGTCAGGAGACGGATGCCGATCAGGAAGCGCTGTTCGGCGGCAAAGATGCGCAGCCGGTCGAGCACCTCCTCGTAGTGGCGGGCGACCGTCAGGAAGCTTCGCAGCCGTTCGGACATGTAATCGCGCGTGGGCAGTTCCGCCATCAGCGCGGGATCCAGCATGCCGTCGAAGACATGCGGCCGCGACGCGATGATGTCGGCAAGCCGGGGCGCCGACGACATCACCCGGACGATCAGCGAGAGGAGCGCCGGGTTGTTGCCGATCAGCGAGAACAGCTGGATGCCCGCCGGCAGCCCTGAGAGGAAGCTGTCGAAGCGCAGCATCGCCTCGTCGGCGCGGCTGCTTTCGCCGAAGGCCTTCAGGAGCTTCGGCATCATCTCCGTCAGCCGCTCGCGCGCTTCCACCGACTGGGTGGCGCGGTAGCGGCCGTAGTGCCAGGTGCGGATCACCCGCGCCATGTCGGCCGGTCGCTCGAAACCGAGCGATGCCAGCGTCTTCAACGTGCCCGGATCGTCCTGCTCGCCGGTGAAGACGAGATTGCCCTCGACGCCCGACAGTTTCGTCTCCTGCTCGAAGAGGCGCGCATAGCGCCTCTCGACGGACCTCAGCGTGCGCTCCAGCCTGGCGGAGAAGCTCGCCGTATCGGCAAAGCCCAGCATGAAGGCGATGCGCTTCAGCTCCGCCTCGGTGTCCGGCAGATTGTGGGTCTGCTCGTCGTGGACCATCTGGATGCGGTGCTCGACATCGCGCAGAAACCAGTAGGCCTGCGTCATCTCGTCGGCGATGTCCTGCGTGATCCAGTTCGCCTCCGCCAGCGCCTTCAGCGCCACCTCGGTCTGGCGGGTCCTGAGCGGCGGCATGCGGCCGCCGGCGATCAGCTGCTGCGTCTGGGCAAAGAACTCGATCTCGCGAATGCCGCCCCGACCGAGCTTGACGTCGTGACCCTTGACCGCGATCGCCCCGTGTCCCTTGTGGACATGGATCTGCCGCTTGATCGAATGGATGTCGGAGATCGCCGCATAGTCGAGATACTTGCGGAAGACGAAGGGCACCAGCTGGCGCAGGAAATCCTCGCCCGCGGCAATGTCGCCGGCCATGGCACGGGCCTTGATGAAGGCCGCCCGCTCCCAGTTCTGGCCGCGGCTCTCGTAATACAGAAGCCCCGCCTCGACCGGCACCGCCAGCGGCGTCGAGCCGGGATCGGGCCGAAGCCTGAGATCGGTGCGGAAGACATAGCCGTCGGCGGTGCGCTCCTGGAGGATGCGCACCAGGCGGCGCATCATCCGGCCGTAGATTTCCGTCCCGTCGACCGGGTCGACAAGGATGCCGCTTTCGGGATCGAAGAAGACGACGATGTCGATGTCGGAGGAATAGTTGAGCTCGTGACCGCCGAGCTTGCCCATGCCGATGACGATCAGGCCGGATCTCTCGCTCGGTCGCTCCACATCCTTGAGGACGACCTTGCCGCTCTCGTGGCCGCCCAGCAGCAGGTGATCGATGGCCGCGGCCACCGCCGCGTCGGCAAACCGGCTGAGGTAGAGTGTGGTGTCGCGGGCGGAGAAGATGCGGCCGAGATCGGCCAATGCCACGACAAAGGAAAGGCTGCGCTTGGCTTTCCGCAGCGACGCCATCACCTCCGTCTCGGAGGGTGTCTGGCCATCGCGCGGCTTCCAGCAATCGCGCGCCGTGGCGATCAGTTCCTCCAGCACCGTCTCCAGCGGGTCGGAGAGGGCAGCGGCGATCAGCTGCGGAGAGACCGCCGCGCTGTCGCGCAGATAGGGCGACAGCGTCAGGGCGGCGATCAGGAACGGCTTCAGCGGGTCATCGCCGCTCAGAAGCTCGGCAATCGCCGGCTCCTGCCGTGCGGCGTCCTTCAGAAGCGCGACCGCGCTCTTGGCCTCGGTCTGGCTCAGCGGCCGGATGACGTCGGCCTCGACGTCCTTCAGGTATCTTGCAGTCTCTACCACGGCATCCTCCCGTCTGCCGTCCCTTCTTAGGGTCTCCGGACGGGAAATACCATGGTTGCGGTGAGACCCGGCGCCTCGGCATCCTCCGGATGGGTGGCGGCAAGCACCAGCGCGCCGCCATGCAGTTCCATCACGGCCTCCACCAGCGACAGTCCGAGGCCCGTGCCCGGCTTGGAACGGCTGGCGTCGAGCCGGACGAAGCGCTTGACCACTTCCCCGCGCTTGTCGGGCGGCACGCCCGGTCCGTTGTCGCAGACCGACAGGCGCACGCTCTCGGCGTCGGCGGACAGCACGACGCGAAGCGTCGGCTCGCCCTTGCTTCCGGCGGAATATTTGATGGCATTGTCGAGCAGGTTGAACATCGCTTGCCCGATCAGTTCGCGATTGCCGCGAATCTTCAGCCCAGGCTCGATTGCGGTCTCCAGTGTCAGCCCCGCCTCCTCCGCCGCCGGCTCGTAGAGTTCACAGCTGTCGGCCGAGATGGCCGAGAGGTCGATGTCCGACATCTCGGCCACGATCGACCCGGCCTCGACCCGCGAGATCATCAGCAGCGCGTTGAAGGTGCGGATCAGCTGGTCGGATTCGGCGATGATGCCTTCGAGCGCCACGCGGCGGTGGGCGGCATCGTCCTCGTTCAGCGCGTCGGCCGCCTTGTTGCGCAGCCGCGTCAGCGGCGTCTTGAGGTCATGGGCGATATTGTCGGATACCTGACGAAGGCCTTCGTTCAGCCGCTCGATCCGGCCCAGCATGGCATTCAGCGATTCCGACAGGCGATCGAACTCGTCACCGGAGCGGCCAACCGGAAGGCGCTGCGACAGGTCGCCGGCCATGATCTTCTGGCTTGCGCCCGACATGCGGTCGATGCGTTTCAAGGCGTTGCGGCCGATGCCGAACCAGATGAACAGGGCGCCGATGCCCATGATCGTCAGCGCCACCATCAGCGCGCGGCGGACGATGCCGCGGAAGCGGCCCGGCTCGCCGAGGTCGCGGCCGATCATCACCCGCAGCCCGTTGTCCATGACGACGACATTGGCGATCGCCATATGCTCGCGGCCGGAGCCTGCCTCGGAGAACGGCCGGTAGGAAAAGGGAAACCGCGTCCAGCCCTGTTCGTCGAGGACGCCCGGCTGCAGCGAGGCCACGTTGCCCGCCACGATCTCGCCGTTCGGTCCCGCGACGACATAGAGGTTGGCGCCCGGCTGGCGGGCCCGTCGCTCCATGATGCGCAGCATGCCGTTCAGGCCGCCGCGATCGAAGGCGCGCTGGATGTCGCTGACCTCCTGGACGAGGTTGTCACGGGTCTGTTGCGCCAGGATGCGCTCCGACATGGCCGTCACGTAGAAGACGAGGAAGGCGGCGCAGATCGCAAACAGCAGGATATAGAGCCCCGACAGACGGACGGCCGTGGAGCGGAACATCAGGCGAAACCGGGTCAGCACGCGCTCAGGCCTCGTCCTTGATCATGTAGCCGGCGCCGCGGATCGTCTTCAGGAGCGGCTTGTCGAAGTCCCGCTCGATCTTGGACCGCAGCCGCGAGACATGCACGTCGATGACATTCGTCTGCGGATCGAAGTGGTAGTCCCAGACATGCTCCAGAAGCATGGTGCGGGTCACCACCTGGCCGGCGTTCTTCATCAGGTATTCGAGCAGCCGGAATTCGCGCGGCTGCAGCGGGATCTCCTTGCCGGCGCGGCGCACCTCGTGGGACAGCCGGTCGAGCTCGAGGTCGCCGACGCGGTATCCCATGTCCTGCTCGGGCGCGCCCTTGCGGCGGCCCAGCACCTCGACGCGGGCCAGAAGCTCGCTGAAGGCATAGGGCTTCGGCAGGTAGTCGTCGCCGCCGGCGCGAAGCCCGGTGACGCGGTCGTCGACCTGCCCGAGCGCGGAGAGGATCAGCACCGGCGTGTTGACGCCGCGCTTGCGCAGCTCGCTGATGACGGAAAGCCCGTCGCGGCGCGGCAGCATGCGGTCGATGACCATCACGTCGTAGCTGTTCTCGGTCCCCATGAAGAGGCCGCTGTCGCCGTCGCTGGCATGGTCCGCGACGATGCCGGCTTCGCGAAAGGCCTTGGTCATGTAGGCCGCAGCCTCGAGGTCGTCTTCGATCACCAGAATCTTCATGTGCGACACCATAGCGTCCGCCGGCCTTTTTGCACCATCGGATTCGCTGAGGTCGGGGCGGGTGGAGGTCTCCATCGTGTCACTCCTTCAACTGCAGACCATCGGAGAAAAGAAAAAAGGGGCACCGACGTCGCCGGCGGTGCCCCTTTCGAATGCTGCCTGGAAGGATCAGCCTTCGTTGATCGGCAGGGCGATGAAGCGGCTGCCGCGTTCGGACTCGACCTGGAAGAGCGCACGGGTGCGGCCATCCTTGCGGGCCTGCTCGATCACGTCCTCGATGTCGCCGGCGTCCGTGACGGACTGGTTGTTGACCGAGACGATCTTTTCGCCGGCCCGCAGGCCGCGGGCTGCCGCCTCGGAGTCCGGATCGACTTCCGTCACGGCAAGGCCGGTGCCGTTGTCGGCCGGAGCAACGGTGATGCCGAGGCTGGACAACGCCTTTTCAGACGAAGGCACGGGGGCGTCGGGCTCGACCGGTTCGGCGCTGGCAGCGTCTTCGCTGGCGAGATTGCCCAGTGTCACGGCGATGTCCTGCGACTTGCCATCACGCCATACGCTCACGTCAACCTTGGTGTCGGGGCCGAACTGCGCAACCTTGCGGGCAAGATCACGGGCGTCCTTGATCGGGTCGCCGTTGACGGCGGTGATCACGTCACCTTCCTTGATGCCGGCCTTCTGGCCCGGCGAACCTTCCTGCGGGGCCACGACGAGCGCACCCTGGGCCTCGGACAGGCCAAGCGATTCGGCGATGTCCTTGTTGACCGGCTGGATCTGCACGCCGAGCCAGCCACGCTCCACCTTGCCGTCGTCGATCAGGTCCTGAACCACGTCCCTGGCAACGGATGCGGGGATCGCGAAGGCGATGCCGACGTTGCCGCCGGACGGCGAGAAGATCGCGGTGTTGATGCCGATCACTTCGCCCTCGAGGTTGAAGGCCGGGCCGCCGGAGTTGCCGCGGTTCACGGCCGCGTCGATCTGGATGTAGTCGTCATAGGGACCCGAACCGATATCACGGCCACGGGCGGAGATGATGCCTGCGGTCACAGAACCGCCGAGACCGAAGGGGTTGCCGACGGCGACGACCCAGTCACCGACGCGCACCTTGGTGTCGTCGGCAAGGTTGACGTAGGTGAACTTGCGGTTGGCATCGACCTTCAGGACCGCGAGGTCGGTGCGGCTGTCCTTGCCGATCAGCTTGGCATCCAGCTCGGTGCCATCGTCCATGACTACGGTGAAGGCGGCGCCGTCGGAGACGACGTGGTTGTTGGTGACGAGGTAACCGTCTTCGGAGATGAAGAAGCCGGAGCCCTGCGAGGTCGGACGCAGGCGCTGCGGGCGGTTGTCGTCGCCGCCACGCGGGCTGCGTTCGGCGCGGTCGCCGTCACGGCCGTCACCACGGCCACCGGGCATCTGGCCACCGAAATCGCGGAAGAACCGCTTCAGCGGGTGATCGTCCGGCAGGTCTTCGAAGCCCTGGCCGTTGAAGTTGAAACTGAAATTGCTGCCGTTGTCGGAAACGGGCTGCGCCTCGGACTGGACGCGAACGGAGACAACCGCAGGCGAAACTGCGGCAACGACATCCGCGAAGCTCGGGGCCTGCGGCGCCTCGACCTTGACGGGCTCGGCGAACGACTGAACGACCTGCGCCGGGATGCCGGTAGACAGCATGACGGCCGCAAGACCGGCAACCGTCGAGGCCTTGAGAACCGTCTTGAGGTTCGAACGTCCAGGTTTGCTGTTTTGCATTGGGGCTACCTTCTTCTCTTCAATTGGGTTGTCACCGGGAGTTCCCGGGTGGGCGGTGGATGAGAGAGATATAGGGAGCCTCACCTTAACTGCAGGTGTCAGGGGGATGAATTGTTTGTAATGTTAGGGGAGCGGGCGTTACTGCTTGCCGACCAGATCGTCGAGGCGCGCCTCTTCCTCCGGGGTCAGCACCGAAGGCTGGCGCGGCTTCAGACGTCCCCGCGCCATCAGCACCAGAACGAGCCCCCCGAGCAACAGGAGCACGACCGGCGCGCCCCAAAGAAGCACCGTGCGCACCGACAGCCGCGGCTTCAGCAGCACGAATTCGCCGTAGCGCGAGACGACGTAGTCGATCACTTCCTCGTCGCTGTCGCCATCCACCAGCCGCTCACGGACGAGGACGCGCAGGTCGCGGGCAAGCTCCGCATTGGAATCGTCGATCGACTGGTTCTGGCAGACCATGCAGCGCAGCTGCGCGGAGAGATCGCGGGCCCGCTCTTCGAGAACAGGGTCGGCGAGAATCTCGTCGGGATTGACGGCGAGCGCCGGGAGGGGAGTGAGCAGGAGCGTGACGAGAAGGACGAAGAGCGCAACCACGCCCCCTCTGGCCTGCCGGCCATCTCCCCCACGAGGGGAGAGAGACAATGCGGCAACGCCTCGCCAATTGCTTGGCGCTGCGGGCGGACAAAGAAGCCCCTCCCCCTTGTAGGGAGGGGTTGGGGAGGCGTTCTCTTTCCTCATTCCGCCGGCTCCATTGCAGCCGGCACGGGCTTCGCCTTGCGACGCGGCGCACCGACCCGCAGGCGGCGATCGGACAGCGATACGAAGCCGCCGATCATCATGACCAGCGCGCCGCCCCAGATGCAGAGGATGAAGGGCTTCCACCAGACGCGCACGACGATGCCGCCGTCCGACATCGGATCGCCGAGCGAAATGTAGAGCTGGCTGAAGCCGAAGGTGAGGATGCCGGCCTCGGTGGTCGGCATCTGGCGGGCCGTATAGATCCGCTTCGAGGACCAGGTGTCCGCCACGGCGACACCACCCTGGCTGACGGTGAAGTGGCCGCGCTCCTCGGTGTAGTTCGGACCGACCGCATCGCGCATGCCGTCGAAGACGATCGTGTAGCCGCCGACGTCCGCTGACGAACCGAGCTGCATCTCGAGCACGGTTTCCGTCTCGAAGGTGGTGACCACGACGATGCCGAGCACCGTCACGCCGAGTCCGAAATGCGCCAGTGCCGTTCCGAAGGCCGAGCGCGGCAGGCCGACCAGCCGGCGCCAGGCGATGTTGAACGGCAGCTTGCCGAAGTTTGCCCTGTTCCAGAGGTCGGCGAGCGCGCCGAACATCCCCCAGAAGCCGAGCGCCATGCCGAAGACGGCCATGACCGGACCGCCGTTCTCGACGTAGTAGAGGGCAAGCCCCGCAACCAGCGCCAGGCCCGCCGCCACGTAGAGCCGCTGAAGCGCGCCGAGCGCATCGCCGCGCTTCCAGGCCAGCATCGGCCCGAAGGGGACGGCGACCAGCAGCGGGATCATCAAGAGCCCGAAGGTCAGATTGAAGAAGGGCGCACCGACCGAGATCTTCTCGCCGGTCAGCGTTTCCAGCACCAGCGGATAGAGCGTGCCGATCAGGACCGTCGCGGTGGCAACCGTCAGGATCAGGTTGTTGAGGACGAGCGCCCCTTCGCGCGAGACCGGCGCAAACAGGCCGCCGGACTTCAGCATCGGCGCCCGCCAGGCAAACAGGGCGAAGGCGCCGCCGATGAACAGCATCAGGATGCAGAGGATGAAGATGCCGCGGGTCGGGTCGGTCGCAAAGGCGTGCACGGATGTCAGAACGCCGGAGCGGACGAGGAAGGTGCCGAGCAGCGACAGCGAGAATGTCATGATCGCCAGGAGCACGGTCCAGATCTTCAGCGCCTCGCGCTTTTCCATCACCAGCGCCGAATGCAGGAGCGCCGTGCCGGCGAGCCACGGCATGAAGGAGGCGTTTTCGACCGGATCCCAGAACCACCAGCCGCCCCAGCCGAGCTCATAGTAGGCCCAGTAGGAGCCCATGGCGATGCCGGCGGTCAGGAAGGTCCAGGCGGCGAGCGTCCAGGGCCGCACCCAGCGCGCCCAGGCGGCGTCGATGCGGCCATCCATGAGGGCTGCCACGGCAAACGAGAAGCAGACGGAGAAGCCGACGTAGCCGAGATAGAGAAGCGGCGGATGGATCGCGAGCCCCGGATCCTGCAGCACAGGGTTCAGGTCCTGGCCTTCCGCCGGCGCCGGATTGAGGCGCAGGAACGGGTTGGAGGTGAGCAGGATGAACAGCATGAAGGCCGTGGAGATCCAAGCCTGCACCGCCAGCACGTTGGCGCGCAGCGTGTCGGGAAGGTTGCGGCCGAAGAGGGCCACCAGGGCGCTGAAGAACGTCAGGATCAGCAGCCACAGCAGCATGGAGCCTTCGTGGTTGCCCCAGACGCCGGACACCTTGTAGACGACCGGCATCAGCGAATGGGAGTTCTCCCAGACGTTGCGCAGCGAGAAGTCGGAGACGACATAGGCCCAGGTCAGGGCGCCGAAGGCAATCAGCACCAGCACGAACATGGTCAGCGAGGCGACGGGGGCCAGCCCCATCATCGCCGAGTCGCGGCGCCATGCACCGATCGCCGGCACCGTGGAGACGATCAGCGCGGTCGCAAGCGACAGCACCAGCGCATAATGGCCAATCTCGATGATCATTGGGTCGCTGCCTCGCCCTCTTCCTTCCAGACCCCCTGTTCCTTCAGGCGGTCGGCCACTTCCTTGGGCATGTAGTTCTCATCATGCTTGGCCAGCACCGTATCGGCAACGAAGGAATGGGTCACCGCGTCGAAAGCGCCCTCGGTCACCACGCCCTGCCCCTCGCGGAACAGGTCGGGCAGGATGCCGGTGTAGCTCACCGGCACGGTTCCCGAACCATCGGTCACGGCGAAGGTGACGGTCGAGCCCTCACCGCGCTTGACGGAGCCTTCGGCGACCAGTCCGCCGAGGCGAATGCGGGTGCCGGGCGAGACCTCGGTCGTCGCGAGATCCGCCGGCATGAAGAAATAGGCGACCGACTGGCTGAAGGCGAACATCACCAGAAGCACGGCAGCGATGATGAAGCTCATGCCCCCGGCGATGATTGTCAGCCGCTTCTGTTTGCGTGTCATTGCGTCACTCCATCGACGGAAAGCCCGACCTCGCGCGCCAGCGCGACCAGCTGCCGTCCCTCGTCACCGTCGGCCGGGAAGGTCTTGAGGCCGGCGTTCAGCGCCTCGGTCGCCTTCTCCTGGTCTCCCAGAACCGCATAGGACCGGATCAGCCGGAGCCAGCCCTCGATATTGTCGGGATCCTCCTGCATCCGTGCAGCCAGGCTCTCCACCATGCCGCGGATCATCTCCTGGCGCTCGGCGCCGGACATCTCCTGCGCCGCGGAAAGGTCGTCGGGCGTCGGCCCGCCGGGGCCCTGGCTGACGGCTGCAGGGGGCACGGCTGCAGCCGGCGGCGGCGCGGCCTCGCCGCCGTTTGCGGCAATATGCTGCTGCACGAGCTCCATCCAGGGCGCGTCGGCCGGCGAAGCCTTGGCAATCGCTTCGAAGGCTGCCCGCGCTTCGTCACGGCGACCGGCCTGCTCCAGCGCCAGCGCCAGATAGAAGCGGGCACGCGGATTGTCCGGCGAAAGGCGCAGGCTCTCCTCGAAGGCCAGCCGCGCATCCTCCGTCACGATCCCGTCACTGGCGGCGATCAGCGTTTCGCCAAGCCCGGACAGCCGCTCGGGGCTCGTGCCGACGAGGCGGATGGCGTTGCGATAGGCAAGCTCGGCGTCCGCCAGCCGCATCGCACGGAAATAGATCGGCGCCAGGAGGTCCCAGCCGGCGCCATCATTGGGGTTCTGCGCGAGATGCCGCTCCGCCTTGGCAACGAGCAGCGCCATGTTGTTTCCCGGATTGGCAAGGCGCGCGGCCAACGGCTGGTCCGGCAGCTGCGGGCTGCCGAGCGTCACATAGGCCGAGAGACTGACGATCGGCACCAGCAGAACGACGAAGATCCCGGCCACGGTCATCCCGCGCCGCGTGCCTGGGGCATCGTCGGCCTGGGCATCGCCGGCAGCCGAGAGCAGGCGCCGGCCGATCTCGGCCTTTGCATAGCCTGCGTCCTCGGCGCTGATCAGCCCGAGATTGCGGTCGCGTTCGAGTTCGGCGAGCTGATCCTTGTAGACGGCGATCTCGCCCGCGCGGTCGTCCGCCGCCGGCTTTGCGCCGCGCGCAAGCGTTACGAGCATCACTGCCGCCACGGCAGCCGTCAGACAGGCAAGGATGATCCACAAAAACATAAGGGTCCAATTACTTGAACCGCCCGGTCTTTCCAACTGCCGAACGGTTCATGACGCGGATTTGAGGCGTTTCGCCGCAATCCATTCCGCGTCCTCTGTGGCCCCTCGTCCCGCGTGCGGCCATGATTTATGTCAAATCGTCAGCTGAGCGGCGTCCAGGTGCCGTTGGTGTTGCGGCAGGCGGCGCCGCGGGCCTTGGCCTCACGGCCGTCGCTGACGACGGTGTGGGTATATTGCCGGCAGTTCTGCGATCCGACCTGATAGGGTGCCGCCGCAACCACCTGGCCGCTGACGCCACGGCCGGTCCATGCCACCGGCTGGCCGCCGGGAGCTGCTTCCAGCGCCCGGTATTCCGCTTCCAGCGCCCGCGACCGGTCGCTGTCGCCGATCGTCACGCCGCTGCGGCTGACGATTCCACCCTGCAATGCGGAAATATACTGCGCCGAGGACGATCGGGAGGAGCCAAAGCCTGTGGCACCGCTCCGATTTCCCGTCGAGGTCGTGCAGCCAGCGAGCAGACCGGCAACGAGGAGGGTCGAGACAGCATGATGGAGACGGGTCGAGTGCATCTGTTGGCTACCGGTTCGCATAGGGGATCTTTCTGGCAATGCGCAGGCACTTACGATGTTCCAGCGTGGCATCATTAAGGCGATATGGCGTGTTTGCCTGCATCAGGCAACATCCTTTGTCACCGACGGCAGGATCAGCACCGCGCGCAGGCCGCCGCGCCCGCCGCGGTCAAGCTCGAACAGGCCCTGGTACTCGCTGGCGATCTCCCGCACGATGGACAGGCCCAGCCCGGCGCCGGGGCGGCTTTCGTCGAGCCTGCGCCCGCGCTTCATCGCTTCGTCCGCCTGCTCCGGATCGAGCCCCGGACCGTCGTCTTCCACGACCACCTCCAGCCAGGTCCGGCGAACGCCTTCGACGCCTTCGATGCCGCGGGCGTCGGCGGTCGGCACCGCGCTCAGCCAGACCCCGGAGCGGCAGAAACGGGCGGCGTTTTCGAGGAGATTTCCCACCGTTTCCTCGACGTCCTGCTGCTCCATCGCCAGCACGCAGCCCGGCTCGACGGAGAGGTGAAACTCCTTGTCCGGGTTGAGACGGCGCATGACCCGCACGAGGCGTTCGAGAACGGGTCCGACCTCCGTGCGCACCAGAACCGATTCCCGCTGCGCGGCAATGCGCGCGCGGTTGAGGTAGGATTGCACCTGCGCCTGCATCGCCTCGGCCTGCGACTTGATCAGTTCCTGCTGCGATGAATCGAGCGAGCGGGCTTCGTTGATGAGGACCGCCAGCGGCGTCTTCAGGGAATGGGCAAGATTGCCCACCTGCATGCGGGCGCGGTCGACGATGCGCCGGTTGCTCTCGATCAGCGCATTGACCTCGTTGACCAGCGGCAGGATTTCTCGGGGAAATTCGCCTTCCAGCCGCTCCGCCTCGCCGCGGCGGATCTTGCCCAGCGCGCGGCGGGCCCGGTCGAGCGGCTGCAGGCCGAAGAGGATGGCGCCGCCGTTGACGATCAGACTGCCGACGCCGAAGACGAAGAGCGCGAGATAGAGGCTGCGGTCGAAGGCACTGATGTCCTCCTCCATCGCATCGAGATTGCCGGCGACCCGGAAACGGGCTGCCCGCCCCTCGCTGTCGAGCACCACCTCCGTCTCCGCCACCAGCACGCTGTTTCCGAAGGCGTCGGTGACCGGATAGAAGCGCTCGTATCGGTTGTTGAAGGGAACGGTGAGGATCGAGGGGACGACAATCTTGGAGACGCCGAGCGACGAGGAGGCAAGCGGCGCGGCGGCAAAGGTGCCGAGCGGCTCGATGATCCAGTACCAGCCGGTTTCCGGCTGCGAATAGCGCAGGTCGCCCAGCTGCGGGTTGCCGACGAGGCTGTTGTTCTCGCCGATCGAGACGGAATTGATGACGTTGTAGAGCTGGGCGCGCAGCAGGTCGGTGAAGGCGCGCTCGGCAGACTGCCGGTAGAGCGCCGAGATCACCAGCGCGATCACCACGAGGGCGACGCCCGACCACAGGGTGGCGAGCAGGAGGACGCGGGCGGTGAGAGACCGGGACCCGATCATCCGTCAGCCGGCTTCGGAGGGAGCTTGCATCCTGTAGCCGAGCCCCCGCACGGTCTCGATCAGGTCGACGCCGAGCTTCTTGCGCAGCCGGCCGACGAAGACCTCGATCGTGTTGGAGTCACGGTCGAAGTCCTGGTCGTACATGTGCTCGACGAGCTCCGTGCGCGACACCACCTCGCCCATGTGGTGCATCAGGTAGGAGAGCAGCCGGAATTCGTGGGAGGTGAGCTTCAAGGGCGTGCCGTCGACCGTCGCCTTCGAGGCTTTCGTGTCAAGACGGACGGGGCCGCAGGTCAGCTCCGAGGAGGAATGGCCGGCGGCGCGGCGGATCAGCGCCCGCACCCGGGCCAGGACTTCCTCGACGTGGAAGGGCTTGGCGACATAGTCGTCGGCACCGGCGTCGATGCCCGCGACCTTGTCGCTCCAGCGATCCCGCGCGGTCAGCATCAGCACCGGCATCCCCTTGCCTTCGGCGCGCCACTTCTCGACGACGGTGATGCCGTCGATCAGGGGCAGGCCGATGTCGAGGATGACGGCATCATAGGGCTCCGTCTCGCCAAGATAGTGACCTTCTTCGCCGTCGAAGGCCTGATCCACGACATAGCCCGCTTCCTTTAGCGCGTCGGCAAGCTGGCGATTGAGGTTGATGTCGTCTTCGACCACGAGAATGCGCATTGTCCGCCTACCCCTTGCAGCAGCCGTCAGGCCGCCGTCCCTTCCTACATCGGTACCCGCACCGTTACCTTGCGCGGGCGCTCATTGCCATTGCCCTGCACCAGAACGGTGACGACGCAGGTCTGGCCATCCGAGGAAGGCTGGGCGGACAAGAGCTGGCCGCCGGTGTCGCTGACGACACGGGAGGCTGCGGAACCGCAATCGGCTGCGGCGAGAACCAGATAGTCCTGTGCCGTGGCCGGTCCGAGGACCGTCAGACCGGCAAGGCCGGCGATAATCATCGCTGGGATCGGCAGTCGCGCCATCGTTTTTCAGTCCATGGTCAGAGTGGATCGGTCGGATCCAATTACATGGCAGAGTATGTAACGAAGACCGCCTGAATGGCAAATGAATGGGCGGTAAGGTTGTTCCCGCCCATCGTCTGACCGTCGGTCAGCGCCCGATGGCGGCGCTGGCCGAGATCCGTCCGTAGATCGACAGTCCGCCGCCGATGATCCCGGCGGCTGCAATCGCCAGATCGGCAAGATCGTTTTGCACATCCGGCGTCAGCTCGACGCCCGCCGCCTGCAGCAGCGAAGCGCCCACGGCAATCAATGCACCCCAGACGGTCTTCGACCGGTACCACTGCTTTGTTCCATCCATACCCTTCTCCTTTGCTTACAATGAAAACATCGCCTGCGCCGGCAGCCCCAGCGGGACGGCGCGGCCTTTCTGGCGGATCCGGATCGCAAGGCTCGTCTGCAGCTCACCGAAATCGGCAAGCTCCAGCGCCTCGTCATAGAGAAAGCGCGGTGCCGTAACATCCGCCGTGCGAAGGACCGAAGATCCATCGAGGATATCGATTCGGTAGCCCTCCTCCGCCTCGTCGAGCGCAATCTCGGCCGCGTCCCAGTCGTCCGCCTCGATCCGTCCGCGGCGCACCCAGGACATCGCAATGCCGGCGTCACCGCGCCTGGCACGCAGATGCACCGGCGCCAGCGGCGTCTGCGCCCGCAGGCCACCGGCAAAGGCGATTGGCCCCACGCGGCCGACCGATGCAGTCGTCCCTTCCGCCAGCCAGTTCAGGCTGCGCCCCCGCTCCTCCGCCGTCAGCCCGAGCGGCACCACCGCCTCGTCCAGCAGCACGACGGGCGCGGCAACCATCGCACCTGACGCCATGGCATCCTCCGTCCCCGCCAGCCCCCGCAGCAGCGAGCCCAGCCGCCAGCGGTTCGGCGCGATTTCCTCGGCCTCGGCGAAGGCCAGGATCTCCCAGGCCCCATTCGCGGCCCGCAGCGCCAGCCGGTTCTCGCCGGCCAGGACCGCCTGCGCGGCAGCGGAAGACAAGCCGCCGAAGAACAGCTCCAGTTCGAGCACCGACTGCCGGTCGAAGCGCCCGGAGACAGTCCCTGCCGCAAGCGCCTGCGTCAGCCGACCGATCCGGGCCGGCCGCTCGAGGGCTGCCCGCAGCGCATAGCCCTCCGTCGTGCTGGAAGACGACAGGAGGATGCGCTGCCAGGGCCGGCACAGGCCCGCCGCCCGCGCAAAGCTTTCACCGGCACCGCTCGTGAACCGCGGCAGGTCGAGAAGGTGGAGAAGCGGCGCAAAGCCGTCCGACGCCGGACCGCCACCGGCCGGCTGGCCGCTGTCGTCGATCGGCGCCGAAGGCGTCCAGGCAGCGTTCTGGCGCGCCTCGATCCGGCGCGTGTCGCCCTCCTCGAGGCGGCTGACGATGAAGGTGCCGGCAACCTCCGGCAGGCGGATCACGTCGCCCGGCTGCAGTCCGATCTCCGCCGGAGACAGGGCCAGGCTGAGGCTGCGGCGCGAGATCCACTGGTCGCGGACAGCGGCCTCGGCGGCGGCGAGCGCCGTCTCCTCCGCCAGCACCGCCGGCAGATCGTAGGACAGCACCCGCTGGCTGCCGGTCCGCGTCCGCCGCGAACGGGCGCTGGCCTGTTCGTAGTCGAGGGCGGGATTGTAGGAGCCGATCACCACCTCGGCGGCAAAATCGCTGTCGTGGCCGCGGGTCTCGGTCCACAGCGGCGCGTCCTCGACGTCCGCCAGCACCTCCACCGCATGCGCCGGCATGCTGGCCGCGCCGCGCGAGCGAAACCGCAGCCGCCCGGCATCCTCCACCACGTCGATGCGAAAGACATCGAGCAGCGGCGACAGGAGCGCCCGTGCCGACGTCACCTCCGCCTGCACATAGCCGGCGAGATCGCCCGTCACCTCGGACACGTCAAAATCCGCAAAGCCGTGATCGGTCAGGATCGCGGCGATGGCATCCGAGAGCGTCGTCGCGCCCAGGCGTCCGTTCAGCCAATGACCGGCGCGCCAGTGGCCGCCGTCACTCCAGGCCGACAGGTTGGCGGGAAAGGCCGGATAGGGCCGCGCGTCCCAGGTCCAGGCGAACAGCCGGCCCGGATCGACGGGACCGGCGGAGGCCTGTCCGCTCCAGTGCCGGTGATGGGCCGCCAGAATGTCAATCGGCGCGGAAAGTTGACCCCATATCGGCGTCCAATGTTGACCCCCATGTTGACGATCAGCACCTGGATCGCCCGGCGCTGGCCGGGGTTGCAGAGGGCGAACCAGGTGCGGGTGATGGGGCTCTTCGGCTTCAGCTTTGAGAGCGGTTTTTGAAGCGCCAGGACTCGTTGCCGGTTTCGACGATCTCGCAGTGGTGGGTGAGCCTGTCGAGCAGCGCGGTGGTCATCTTGGCGTCGCCGAACACCGTGGGCCATTCGCCGAATGCCAGGTTGGTGGTGACGATGATCGAGGTGCGCTCGTAAAGCCTGCTGATCAGATGGAATAGAAGCTGGCCGCCGGCCTGAGCGAAAGGCAGATATCCGAGCTCGTGGAGAATGATGAAGTCGAGGCGGTTGAGATAATCCGCCGTGCGGCCTTGCTTGCCGCTACGCGTCTCGGTCTCCAGCCGATTGACCAGATCGACGACATTGAAAAAGCGGCCGCGTGTGCCGTTGCGGATGAGAGCATGGGCGATCGCGATGGCCAGGTGATCTTGTACCGATAGCGCAAGGCATTTTAGGCGGCTGGCGGCGAT
>JOKI01000031.1 GCA_000722615.1 Pseudorhizobium pelagicum
TGCCGGCGAAGCGGAGCCGGTGCCTGCAGGGCTTGTCGTGATGCAAGCAYGTCCTGCAGGGCTGCGCAGAAAATGGTTCCCCTCTCGYCTGCAAACGGCGGGGCGTGCGTGTGTCGCACACAAACCGGTCTCGGCWACGGGGGCGGAAGCAGAGGAACCGAAGTTGCGTCGGCAAAGAACACCGAACGGGGCACGTCGCGTGTCACATTGTAAAAATTCATTCGAGGCACACGACGTGTCCCGGCCGAACTTTAATAAAGCGATCCGCACCAAGGGATGAGTCTGTCCGGACTTGGCCTCCGCGGCGCCGCCGCCGAAAGCAGATCCGCTACGATTGCACTGTTTTATCTCGACTCCGCCATGATTTCATGCGAACTCGCGGAGCATGAAACCCGACATCAAGATTTGCGGATTGAAGACGCCTGAGGCGGTCGAGCGGGCCGTCGCGCAGGGTGCGACGCACCTCGGCTTCATCTTCTTCCCCAAGAGCCCGCGAAACGTCGCCCCCGAGGTTGCCGCCGAACTGGCGGACCCGGTGCGGGGCAAGGCAAAGATCGTCGCCGTCACCGTCGATGCCGATGACGACGAGCTCGATGATATCGTCCATCTGCTGAAGCCGGATGTCCTCCAGATGCACGGCCACGAGACGCCCGAGCGCATTCTGCATGTGCGCGCACTCTACGGCTTGCCGGTGATGAAGGCCTTCTCCGTCCGCGAGGCCTCCGACCTCGATCGTGTGGATGCCTTCATCGGCGTCGCCGATCGGTTTCTTTTCGATGCCAAGGCACCGGCCGGCTCGGAACTGCCGGGCGGCAACGGGGTTTCCTTTGATTGGGAAATTATGGCGTCGCTTGACGACAGCGTCGATTACATGCTTTCCGGAGGCCTGAACAAAGACAATGTCGGTCTTGCGCTCGCCTCCACCCGGGCAAGCGGGATAGATGTCTCCTCCGGCGTGGAGAGCGCGCCGGGTGTGAAGGATCTCCACATGATCGACGCCTTCTTTGATGCCATTGCAGATGCCGGCTCGCCAAGAGCCTGAGGAGTAGAAAGTGAACGAGACGCCGAAACCCAATTCCTTCCGTTCCGGACCCGATGAAGACGGCCGCTTCGGCATCTTCGGCGGGCGGTTCGTCGCCGAGACGCTGATGCCGCTGATCCTCGATCTGCAGGCGGAGTGGGAAAAGGCGAAGACGGATCCGGAATTCCAGGCGGAGCTCCAGTACCTCAACACCCACTACACCGGTCGCCCGAGCCCGCTCTATTTCGCCGAGCGCCTGACGGCGGAACTCGGCGGCGCCAAGATCTACTTCAAGCGCGACGAGCTCAACCACACCGGCTCCCACAAGATCAACAACTGCCTCGGCCAGATCCTGCTCGCCAAGCGCATGGGCAAGACCCGCATCATCGCCGAAACCGGCGCCGGCCAGCATGGCGTGGCCTCCGCCACCGTGGCCGCCCGCTTCGGCCTGCCCTGCGTGGTCTACATGGGCGCGACCGACGTCGAGCGGCAGGCGCCGAACGTCTTCCGCATGAAGCTGCTCGGCGCCGAGGTCCGCCCTGTCACCTCCGGCCACGGCACCCTGAAGGATGCCATGAACGAGGCGCTGCGCGACTGGGTCACCAATGTCGATGACACCTACTACCTGATCGGCACCGCCGCCGGCCCGCATCCCTATCCGGAGCTCGTCCGCGAGTTCCAGTCGGTGATCGGCAAGGAAACCAAGGAACAGATGATGGCGGCCGAAGGTCGTCTGCCGGACATGCTGGTCGCAGCCGTCGGCGGTGGATCGAACGCGATCGGCCTCTTCCATCCCTTCCTCGATGACGATTCGGTCCAGATCGTCGGCGTCGAAGCCGGCGGCAAGGGACTGGACGGCGAGGAACATTGCGCCTCGCTGACGGCTGGCTCGCCGGGCGTCCTGCACGGCAACCGCACCTATCTGCTGCAGGATGGCGACGGACAGATCAAGGAAGGCCATTCGATCTCCGCCGGCCTCGATTATCCCGGCATCGGCCCGGAGCATTCCTGGCTGAAGGATGTCGGCCGTGTCGAATACGTGCCGATCATGGACGACGAGGCGCTCGCCGCCTTCCAGATGCTGACCCGCACCGAAGGCATCATCCCGGCGCTGGAGCCGAGCCACGCACTCGCCGAAGTCATCAAGCGGGCGCCAAAGATGGGCAAGGACCAGATCATCGTGATGAACCTCTGTGGCCGCGGCGACAAGGACATCTTCACCGTCGGCAAGATCCTCGGGATGGGCCTCTGATATGACTGCACGCATGGACAACAAGTTCGCCACTCTGAAGGCCGAGGGTCGTCCGGCCCTCGTGACCTATTTCATGGGCGGCGATCCCGATTACGAGACCTCGCTCCAGATCATGAAGGCGCTGCCCGAGGCCGGCGCCGACGTCATCGAACTGGGCGCACCCTTTTCCGACCCGATGGCCGATGGACCGGCGATCCAGCTGGCCGGCCAGCGGTCGCTGAAGAACGGCCACTCGCTGAAGAAGACCCTCGACATGGCGCGCGACTTCCGCCAGTCCGACGACACGACGCCGATCGTCATCATGGGCTACTACAATCCGATCTACATCTACGGGGTTGAGCGCTTCCTGGACGACGCACTGGAAGCCGGCATCGATGGGCTGATCATCGTCGATCTTCCGGCCGAAATGGATGACGAGCTCTGCATCCCGGCCCGCAAGCGCGACATCAACTTCATCCGCCTGACAACGCCGACGACGGACGAGAAGCGCCTTCCCAAGGTGCTCACCAACACCTCGGGCTTCGTCTACTACGTCTCGATGACCGGCATTACCGGATCGGCGCTTCCGGATCCGAGCAAGATCGCCGGCGCCGTCGAACGCATCAAGAAATCGACGGATCTGCCGATCTGCGTCGGCTTCGGCGTCAAGACCGCCGAACATGCCCGCCTCATCGGCGCGTCTGCCGATGGCGTCGTGGTCGGCACCGCCATCGTCAACCAGGTTGCGACATCGCTGGACAAGCAAGACCGCGCCACGGCCGATACCGTGCAGTCGGTCGCGACCTTTGTCCGGGGCCTTGCCACGGGCGTCCGCTCCGCCCGCCTTGTTGCCGCCGAATAGTTTCCCCACATTGGGCGATATTTATCAGGAGTACGCCAGATGAACTGGATCACCAATTACGTCAGGCCGCGGCTCAACTCCATGCTCGGCCGCCGGGAGGTTCCGGAGAACCTCTGGATCAAATGCCCGGAAACGGGCGAGATGGTCTTCCACAAGGACCTCGAAGGCAACAAATGGGTGATCCCGACCTCGGGCTACCACATGAAGATGCCGGCGAAGGCACGCCTTGCCGACCTCTTCGACGGTGGCGTCTACGAATCCCTGCCGCAGCCGAAGGTCGCGCAGGATCCGCTGAAGTTCCGCGATTCCAAGAAGTACATCGACCGGCTGAAGGACAGCCGCCTGAAGACGGACCAGGAAGACACGATTCTGGCCGGCCTCGGCACGGTCCGCGGTGTCAAGCTGGTGGCCGTCGTCCATGAGTTTAACTTCATCGGCGGTTCGCTCGGCATGGCCGCCGGCGAGGCGATCGTGAAGGCCGGCGAACGGGCGCTTGCGGAGAAATGCCCGCTGGTGATCTTCCCGGCCTCGGGCGGCGCCCGCATGCAGGAAGGCATTCTGTCGCTGATGCAACTGCCGCGCACGACGGTTGCCGTGGACATGCTGAAGGAAGCAGGCCTTCCCTACATCGTCGTGCTCACCAATCCGACCACCGGCGGCGTGACCGCTTCCTACGCCATGCTGGGTGATGTCCATATTGCCGAGCCCGGTGCGGAGATCGGCTTTGCCGGCAAGCGCGTCATTGAGCAAACGCTGCGCGAAAAACTGCCGGAGGGGTTCCAGACGGCGGAATATCTGCTGGAGCACGGCATGGTCGACATGGTGGTCAAGCGCCACGACCTGCCGGACACGCTGGCGACCCTGCTGAAGATCCTGACCAAGGCACCGGCCAATGATATCGTTGCCTTGCCGGCAGCCGATCCCGTTGCGGCGAGCGCCTGACGAACAGACCCTGATGAGCCGGAGCGGCGGGATGAGCGCCACGAACACACCCGCCGTTAGCGCGGCCGAACAGGAAATCGACAAGCTGATGGCTCTTCATCCGAAGGGCTTCGATCTGTCGCTCGACCGGATCAGGCGGCTCCTGGAGGTCCTGGGCAATCCGCACGAAAAACTGCCGCCCGTGATCCACATCGCCGGCACCAACGGCAAGGGCTCGGCAACGGCCTTCTGCCGGGCTCTGCTGGAGGCGGCGGGCCTCGCGGTCCACGTCCACACCTCGCCGCACCTCGTCGCCTGGCACGAACGCTACCGCATCGGCGTCAGGAACGGGCGCTCGGCGATCGTCGACGACGAACTCTTCGCCGATGCGCTGCGCCGGGTCGCAGCCGCCAATGCCGGCCAGACGATCACCGTCTTCGAGATCCTGACGGCTGTCACCTTTCTTCTCTTCTCCGAACAGCCGGCCGACGCGGTCATCCTGGAAGTCGGCCTCGGGGGGCGCTTCGACGCGACCAATGTCGTCGACAAGCCCGCCGTCTCCGTCGTCATGCCGATTTCGCTCGACCATCAGCCTTACCTTGGCGACCGGGTCGAGCTGATCGCGGCCGAAAAGGCGGGCATCATGAAGCGCGGCTGCCCGGTCGTCATCGGCCGGCAGGAATATGATGCGGCGCTCGAAGTGCTATCGGACACGGCGTCGCGGCTCTCCTGTCCGGTCGCCATCTACGGCCAGGACTATTCGGGCCACGAGGAATTCGGCCGTCTGATCTATGAGGACGAGTTCGGCCTTGCCGATCTGCCACTACCGCGGCTTCCCGGACGCCACCAGATTGCCAATGCCGCCGCAGCCATCCGCGCCGTGAAGGCTGCAGGCTTCGCACTGACGGACACGATGATCGAAAAGGCGATGTCCACTGTCGACTGGCCCGGGCGTCTGCAGCGCCTGTCGGAGGGCAGGCTGCTGGCGCTTGCGCCGCAGGGATCTGAAGTCTGGGTCGACGGCGGTCACAATCCGGGGGCGGGCGAGGTCATCGCCGAAGCCATGGCCGGCTTCGAGGAGCGCCAGGCGCGGCCCCTCTATCTCGTCATTGGCATGATTAACACGAAGGACCCGATCGGCTATTTCCGGGCCTTTGCGGATATCGCCGAGCATGTCTTCACGGTGCCTATCCGGGGAACGGATGCCGGTCTTGATCCCGTCGTCCTGGCGCAGGCCGCTTTCGACGCCGGGCTGATCGCCGAGCCGATGGGTTCGGTCGAGGAGGCCCTGGTGGAGATTGCGCAGCGCCATACCTCGGAAGAGGAGCCGCCGCGCATCCTGATCGGCGGCTCTCTCTATCTCGTCGGCAATGTGCTCGCCGACAACGGCACGCCTCCCAAATGAAAAAGCCCGGCCTTTCGGCCGGGCTTTTCTCTACAAAAACGGGAAATGTCGCCGGATTAGGCGGCGCTGGAAATCCAGGCCGAGAGCGCGGTCTTCGGTGCGGCGCCCACCTTGATGTCGGCCACTTCGCCGCCCTTGAACATGGCAAGCGTCGGGATCGAGCGCACGCCGAACTTGGCGGCCAGTTCCGGATTCTCGTCGATGTTCAGCTTCACGACCTTGACCTTGCCGGCCATCTCGTTGGAAATTTCTTCCAGGCTCGGGCCGATCATCTTGCACGGGCCGCACCATTCCGCCCAGAAATCAACGACGACGGGCTGGGAGGATTCCAGAACTTCAGCCTGGAAGTTGCTGTTGTCGACTTTCACGGTAGCCATGGGGCTCTCCTTGGAATGTTTGGTTGGGTTCAATGTGAGGCTGTGGGAGGCTGGTTTCAATACCGCTATCTCACTTTGTCCCGAGCGCGGCAAGCGACTGCGCCAGTATGTCGTGACCGAGCGAAATGACGCGGCCGTTTTCGGTATAGGCAAGCACGCAGCGGAATTCATGATCCGGGTAGAGCGGCTGCAGGATCTCGCGGTAGATCGCCAGCTGCGCCCGGTACGCAAGCGGCACGTCCTCTTCCCGGAGAGGCACTTTTCGGTTCGTCTTGTAGTCGAGAATGGTGACGGTCTGCGCGTCCACCGCCATCCGGTCGATCCGCCCGGAGATCGCATAGTCCCTCCCGCCGAGCCGAAGGGTGCCCATGATCGAGACCTCGGCGCGGCTGTGGCCGGAAAAGACCGGCTGCAGCTCCGGCTGTTCCAGAATTCCGCGAACCGAGGCAATCAGCGCTTCTCTTTCCGTGGTCGGCCAGAAGCGCGCCGCCCGCTCGGCGTAGCGCCGCGCCGCCGCCGCCCGATCCTCGATGGGAAAATCGGGCAGCACCTGCAGCATGCGGTGCACCAGGCGGCCCTTCTGGAGCGCCAGTTTGCTCTCGGCCTTCTCGCCAAACAGCGGCGAACCCATGGAGAGGTCGTCGGCATCATCCTCGATCATCGTGCCGGCGCCGGACGGGCTGAGCGGACGCGGCAGCGAGATCGAAGGCGGCAGCGGTCTGGCAAGGGCCGGTGGCAGGGGAGGGATCGCGACCTCTTCGGGCGATCTCTGCGCGGCGTCCTGCTGCGCCACCAGCCGCACCGGCGCAGGCAGCCGCCAGTGAAAGCCGCCCCATTCGCCCTCTGCTCCGAGGAACCGCGTGGCCGTGCAATGATCGGGATGGCTGCAGAGCGCATTCGCCACCATGCTGTTCCAGGTCTCCGGGTTTTGCCGGGAGCCGCGATAGCCGCAGACGATCAGCCGGTCGGCCGCCCGCGTCATGCCGACATAGAGAAGCCGCCGGTATTCGTCCTCGGTCGCCGCCTTCAGTCGCTCGTCGTCAAGCGCCGTCAGCGCATTGGCTAGCGTCTTGGTCGGTACCCAGGCGGGGATCTCGACGCCCTCGTGCGGTAACAGCCGCAGCTTCGGCACATGCGAGGAAATGAAGGCCTTCGAGCCGCTGTCGACGAGGAAGACGACCGGCGCTTCCAGACCCTTGGAAGCATGCACGGTCATGATGCGGATCTCGTTGCGGCCGCTGTCCTGCTCGCGCTTGATCTCCGGCGCCTCCATCTCCAGCGTCGAGACGAAGGATTGCAGGCCCGGCAGGCCTTTCCCTTCGTGATCGAGCGCGAAGGTCAGGAACTCGTCGAGAATGTCGGCGGCCTCCGTGCCAAGCCGGCCGAGGAACCGGCGCCGGCCGCCGAGCTCCCCGAGAACCCGGGCAAAGAGATCGTGCGGGCTCATCCGCCGCGACAGCGCCAGAAGGTGCCGCAGATCCCGAACGGCGCTCGAGAAGCGCAGCGGCTGCTCGTCCGACAGCTGCACAAGATGCTGCCAGACGGAGGAGCCCTCCGGCCGCAGCGCCGCCACCTCGAAGACATCCTCCTCGGAGAGGTCGAACAGCGGGCTCTTCAGCAGCGCCGCAAGCGAGAGGTCGTCCTGCGGCAGCACGAGGAAACGGCCGAGCGCCAGCAGGTCCTGGACGGCGATATGGCTGGTCAGCCGCAGCCGGTCGGCACCGGCAACGGGGATGTTGTCGCGTCGCTTCAGCGCCCGTGTGAGGGCATTGACGAAGGCATCCCGCTTGCGCACCAGGACGAGAATATCGCCGGGCTCGATCGGCCGCTCGACGCCCTTCTCGATGATCGTTTCGCGGCCGATCATCTCGCCAACGCGATGGGCGATACGGGCGGCGAGAATGGCCGAGGGTGCCTTGTCCGGCGTGGCGTCGAAAGGCGCCGTCCAGTCCTCACCCGCATCTGCCACCTCGGGCACGACCACGTCCCAGAGGTCGACGGCGCCGGGATGACCGATGCGGTTCGAGCGGTGGACGATCGGCTCGCCGCCGAAGGTGAGGCCGCGGGCGTTCTCCTCCAGCGAAAACACCTGGTCGACCGCGGCCAGCACGTCGGCAGTCGAGCGGAAGGAAAGGGGCAGGCGCACGGGATTGAAGCCCTGGCCGCTCGCCCGCACGTCTTTCTCGGTGCGGATGCGCTCTTCGGCGAACCGCTCCGGGCGGGCACCCTGGAACGAATAGATCGACTGCTTCTCGTCGCCGACGGCAAAGATCGTCCGGCGGATCTCGCGGGCGCTGCGGCCGGAGTAGAAATCCTCCGCCAGCGACTTGATCACCGTCCATTGCACCGGGCTCGTGTCCTGCGCCTCGTCGACGAGAATATGGTCGATGCCCTGGTCGAGCTTGTAATGCACCCAGGCGCCGACGCCGTCGCGGGTCAGAAGCTCGGCCGTCTTGGCGATCAGATCTTCGAAGTCCAGCAGGCTGCGCTGCTTCTTCAGGTCCTCGTAGTCGTCGTTCAGCCGTTCAGCCAGCATCAGCGCCGCTTTGGTCGCCACCAGCATCCGCATGATCCGCAACCGGTTGCGGCACGCGACGACATGGTTTCGCGCCTGCTCGACGGCCGCTGCCAGCAGGGGCGTCGCGTCGAGCATCTTCTTGGCGACCAGCGAGCTATCGGCCTTCGGCTTGCCGTCCTTGGTGAGAAAAAGGCCGTCGAGGATGCGGGCGCGGACCAGCGGATCGGCTTCCTTCTCGCAGAGCCGCAGCCCATAGGCGACCTCGAGAACTTTTGCGCCGCCCTTCTCGTCCGCGAGCTGCAGATAGCTTGAAAGCGTGCCGCCGGAGAGACCGGCGAGCGGCCAGTAGCCGGCAGCCACGGTGGCCTCCGTCGCGTCCGGCGGCAGATCCCAGGCCTGCCGCAGCGCCGGATCGATTCCCCCATGGGCCTGCGCATGGGCGAGGAAGCGGCGGATTGCCGTGCGCCGGGCGATGATGTCGCTGAGAAGCGTCTCCAGGCCGAACTCGTCACCGAGGTCGAGCACATGGGCGAATGCCTCGGCCAGCGCCGGATCGTCTTCCGCCGACGTCGCCGTCAGCAGCGACCGGCGCGCCTCGGCCAGCAGCGCGGAAGCGGAACGATCGTCGAGGACGGAGAAATGGCCGGCGACATTGGCCTCCAGCGGAAACTGGTGCAGCAGCGCCTCGCAGAAGGCGTGGATGGTCTGGATCTTCAGGCCGCCCGGTGTTTCCAGCGCCTTGGCAAACAGCCGTCGGGCTTCCGCAAGCTTCAGAGAATCCGGCTCACCACCTTCGATGGCCGCAATCTTCTGGGTCAGCGCCACATCGTCCAGCACCGCCCATTCCGCCAGCCGCTGGAACACCCGGTTGGACATCTCGGAGGCCGCCGCCTTGGTATAGGTCAGGCAGAGGATGGAGGAGGGGCGGCAGCCGGAGAGCAGCAGCCGGATCACCCGCTGCGTCAGCACATGCGTCTTTCCGGACCCGGCATTGGCAGAGACCCAGGCGGAACTGACGGGATCCGACGCCAGCGACTGCTGACGCGTCGTCCAGTCGAGCCAGTGATGCGGCTCGTCGCCATCCGGCAGGGCGTCACTCATCGGGTTCGCCCTCCTCGTCATCGGCCGTCGCCCATTCGGCAACACGCGCCAGATGGTCGTAGTCGCCGCCGTAATCACTCTGCATGAAGGGCACCAGCCGCGAGGCGAAGCCGGCTTCGCCGCTGCGCAGCAGCGCCACGAACTTCGTCAGCTGCTCGACCGAATCGTCTGCGAGATCGAGTGCCGACTTGCCGTTCTTGGCGGCCTCGTTGTTGACCAATTCGGATTTGAAACGTTCGCCCGGCTTCAGCCGCACGTAGAGGAGTTCGTCCGGCTCCAGCGCGCCGACGGATTTGAAGGCGCCGGCGCGCAGCGCCGCGGCCTCCAGAGCCAGCTGCGGGTCGAGAAGCGAGCGCGCCTGCGACGGGCTGGGATTGGAGCCGGTCTTGTAGTCGATGAGGGTTGCCAGCCCCGACCCCTTGATGTCGATGCGGTCGGCGATCCCGGTCAGGCGGATGCCGGCACCGGGGATCTCCCAGCCGGCGCCGCATTCGGTGACACTGCTCCGGATGTCCGGGGCCCGCTGCGCCTCCCAGCGCAGGAAGGCCTTGCCGACCTCGACCACGCGTGGCCGCCAGACCCGGTCGATATGCGCCGGCAGCTGTTCGGCGTCGAAGAGTTCGTCGATGATCCGCCGCATGGCCTCCAGCGACACCGGGGTGCCGGGAAGATGACCCTCACGGGTATAGCGGTCGATGATGGCGTGATAGAGCGTCCCGCGCTCGGCCGCCCCGGGATCTGCATTGAAGGCGGCGATCGGATCGAGCCGCAGGATCCGCCGGGCATAGATCGAATAGGGATCGCGCCGCAGTCGGGCGACTTCGCTGAAGGAATATTTCATCGGCTGCATATCTGCGGGAGGCTTGGGCGACGGACGCCGCGCCGGGCTCTGGTTGTCGCCCGCATCGATCGCACTGGCCCATTGGCGAAACCGATTGCCCCGAGCCCGCAGCTGGCCGCCGAGATCGTCGCCGCAGAGCGCCAGCAGCCGTTGCAGCCACCGCGAGGCGACGGTAGGGGGCGACCCCTGCCGCAGCGACCTTGAATAGATCAGCTGCCGCGTCCCGTTCGCCATCTCGAAATCATGCGCCAGCTGACCGATTCGCCGCTCGGGAGGCTCGAGCCCCATCTCTGTCTTCATTGTGCGCGACAGGAACGGGTTGTTGATCGTCTGGCCGGGCCAGGAGCCCTCGTTCAGCCCGCCGAGGATCATCGTGTCGACGGTCTGCAGCCGCGCCTCGAGCGTGCCGAAGATGAAGACGCGCGGGTGGCTGAGGGAGCGTGGCTTGACCGCTTCGCCGGTCGCCAGCGCCTGGACGATATCGATCCACTGCGGCCCGTCCGCCTCCATCTGGCCGTCGGTCTCGATGACCTCTCCCAGCAGTCCTGCCAGGCGTTCGCCGGCCTCGCCCGACCAGAGCGGCGAGAGGTCGCCCGCCGCGTCGGCGCACAGTGATTCCAGCGCTCGCCCGGTCCGGTCGGCCCAGTCGGAGAGCGCCAGCTTGGCAGTCATGCCCGGACCATCGGCCCGCCGTGCCAGGAGGGCGCTCGCCAGCGGCTCGATGGCGGCAGCGAGGCGCTGCGCCAGCCTCTCTGCCGTCTCGAAGGCGTCGTCCGAAAGCGCCAGCCGCCATTGCGGCGGATGCCGGTCGGTCGTCTGGGCCGCCCGCTGCTCGTGCAGCAGTGGTTCCAGGGCAGAGATGTCCATGTCGCCGCGCCCGCCGCGCAGCGCGAGGATTTCCAGCGCCTCGGCCGCCTCCCGCAGCTGCTCCCGATCCATGCCGAGCCGCACCAGCGGATGCTTGAGGAGCGAGGTGATCGCGACGGGATCACCGGGACGCAGCGTCGCTTCCAGGAGCAGCTGCACCAGCGTGCCCTGCGGCGTTGCCGAAAGAGGGGTGCCTGCCGTGTCGTCGGCGGTAATGCCGAAGCGCGCCAGCTCGGCCGTCACCCGCCGGGCGAGTGTCCGGTCCGGTGTGATCAGCGCCGCCTGGGATTCGCGTCCGTCCGCCCGGGGCGTCTCAAGCGCCAGACGAAGGGCGATCGCGATCGCCACGGCCTCTTCACGCTCGTTGGCCGCTTCAATCAGGGCGACGTCGGCAAAGGCCTCCTGCAGTGCCTGCCGATCGACCTCCTGACGCCAGCGGCTCCACTGGTCCGTTGCGGTCGCCGGGATCAGCGCCTGCGACAGCGTCTTTGCCCGAAGATCGAGATCGGGAGCCAGCGAGCCCAGCGCTTCGACTTCTCTGCGATCGACGCCGAGCTTGCCAAGCAGGCGCGACAGACCGAACTGCGGGTGGCTGCGGCTCGACGGATCGATCCTGCCGTCCAAACCCTCCGCGCTGATCGTCGCCCACTGGTCGTCCGGCATGTCGAGGTCGAGGCCGGGCAGAACCACGGATCCCTGCGGCAGGGAAGATATGACCGCAATCAGGTCGGCTGCGGCCGGCACCGAGCCGGTCGAGCCGGCAACGATCACCGGACCCTTGTGCTCCCGTTGCGCAATCCGCCGCGCTTCGCCGCGCAAGAGCGCCGCCTGGTGACGGGCAGGTGAGGAGCGCCGCAGTTCCTCGAGGCGCGCCGGCCAGAAGGCGCTGGCGATCGACAGGAATTCCGCCGTCAGTTGCCACCAGAGCGCATGCTCTGCCGTGTCGAGGTTGCCGAGGTCGGCCCAGTCCCGCTCTTCCGTCTCCACCGAATCGATCAGTTCCGCCAGCGAGCGGGCAAGCCAGATGGCGTCGGCCGGGCTGGCAGGCGCTACCAGCGGCGAATCGGAATGGATGTCGATGACCACCTGCGGCAGGCGGTTTCGCCAGGCGAGAATCAGCCGGCCGAGCTCCAGCAGCCGCGCCACCCCGCCGATCGGCATGGCCAGATCCATTTCTTCGGGCGCTGCGAGATCGAAATAACCGCTGTCGTCCTCGGTCTCGCCGAGCGGACGGATCACCGGCAGGATCGCGGAGCGACCGCCGAGAAGATCGACGAATTCCGACCGCAGCACGCGGGCCGACCGCCGTGTCGGAACGAAGATCGTGACGTTGGCGAGGGACAGCGGATCCTCGGCATCATGGCGAAAGCCCTCACTCAGGCGACCGTCGCAAAGCGCTGCAGCCAGCGTCTTGAGGAACGGCGTTCCCGCCGGAATGGTGAAGATGCGTTTCTGGCGACGGGCGTCCATCGTCACGCGCCGACGGAAAGGTCGGCAAGCACCTTCTCCGCTTCGTCGAGCGCCTCCGGCGTGCCCACCGTCAGCCAGTGGCCATCGAGGATCAGGCCATACAGCCGGCCCCGCGCAATCGCCTCGTCAAAATAGCGGTTGAGGCTGAACGGCGTCTGCGAGGCATCGGCACACAGCGCCGAATGCATGGCGATGGCGCCGGCATAGACGAGCGGCTGCGCACCATCCGTGTAGCGGCTGAGCCTTCCACTGTCGTCCAGCTGGAAATCCTTCTTGCCGTTGTGGCCGGTGGTCTTCTCCAGCGGCACGCAGAGGAGCAGCATGTCCATCGTGTCCGGGTCGAAGGCATCGCCAAGCCGCTGCAGGCTGGTCGGCTGTCCGGAAGGTTCGCCGACCCAGAAGAGATCGGCGTTCATCACGAAGAGCGGGCCGGGCTGAAGCAGCCTCAGCCCCTTCACGAGCCCGCCGCCGGAATCCATCAGCTGGTCGCGCTCGTCCGAAACCTCGACCTGGAGCCTGGGGTAGACGGCGAGATGCGCCTCCATCTGGTCGGCGAAGTGATGGACGTTGACGACGGCGTGTTCCACGCCGGCCGCAGCCAGCGCGTCGAGGGCATAGTCGATCATCGGCTTGCCGGCGACGCGCACCAGCGGTTTCGGCATGCTGTCGGTGATTGGTCGCAGGCGGGTTCCAAGACCCGCTGCCAGCACCATGGCCTGGGTGATCTTCATGCCGGGCTTTCTAAAGCAGGGCTCCTGATTCGGGTAGCGCTATTCCCGCCTTCAGGCACCAGGCCCGGAGCGGCGCCAGCGCTTCATGGCGCAGCGCCGTCGCCAGATGGGCAAGCGTGCGGGGCATGTGCTTCATGTAGCGCGGCTTGCCGTCGCGCTGCATCAGCCGCACCCAGAGGCCGGCGAGCTTGCAGTTGCGCTGCGCCGCCATGATCGCAAAGGCCTTGAGGAAGGCCGCCTCGTCGAAGGGGCCTTGGCCGTGGCGAAGCGCCAGATAGTCGGCCATCATGGTCTCGGCGAGCGGCGCGGGAATGTCGACCCGGGCGTCCTGGACGATGGAGGCGAGGTCATAGGCGGTCGGCCCGATCATCGCGTCCTGAAAATCGATGAGGCCGGCGCGCTTCACACCCTGCTCCTGCGCACGCCAGATGATGTTGGGCGAATGGAAATCCCGCAGCAGCAGGTTGGTCTCGGCCGTCGTCAGTTCCGAGATCAGCGCCTGCCAGATGTCGTGATACTCCTGACGCTCGGCGTCGGACGCCGGATTGCCGCGCTTCCAGGGGAGGTGCCAGTCGACGAGCAGCCGGGCCTCCATGGTCATGGCCACGGGATCGAAGTCGGGAATGTGGTGCAGACGTCCGGCACCTGCGGGCAGGTCTCGCGGCGCCGGCCGTCCATGCAGATAGGCCAGGCAGGCGACGCTTTCGCGATACCGCTCGGGGATCGGCTTGCCTTCGGCGTCCAGAACGCCATCGGCACCGAGATCTTCGAGGAGCAGAATGCCCTCGTCGACATCGGCCTCAAGCACCTTCGGAGCCGCGAGGCCGATGCCGCGGAGATAATCGGAAATGGCGATAAAGGGGTAGGCGTCCTCGGCCAGATGCGCGACCTTCGGGTAGGGCTTGCCGTCGAGCACGGCCGGGCCCTCCGGCTGCCGTGGCCAGTCCATGAGGATCGTTGCGGGTCCGTCGGCCCGATAGATGGTCTCATAGGCCCGCACCGACGCGTCGCCGGTCAGGTAGCGGCGTGTTGCCGTCGGGTACCCCCAGCCGTCCAGCGTCTTGCGGATGTCGAGGGACCGTCGGATGCGCTTCAAGGCGGCATCCGGCCCCTCGAAGCGGGCAATCCGCCCGTGGCCCTCGTGTTCGAGCCGCAGCGTCAGGCGATCCCGGGGCAGAAGAGCCTCCGCCATCTCCGGCCATTCGACCAGGCAGATGCCCGAGGCCAGCGCCTCATCGAGACCGAGTTCGTCGAGTTCGGACGCGTGGCCGAGCCGGTAGAGGTCGAAATGGGAAACGGGGATGCGCAGATCGTAGCTCTGCACCAGCGTGAAGGTGGGGGAGGGGACCTCCAGCGCCTCGTCGTCGGCAATCGCCCGCAGCAGCGCCCGCGCCAGCGTCGATTTGCCGGCGCCGAGGTCTCCCGAAAGCGCCAGGCAGTCACCGAGCCTCAAGGCCAGTGCCAGGTCTTCGCCAAGCTGGATGGTGGCCGCTTCGTCCGGCAGGCTGACGACAATCGGAGTGGCGTCGTTCATTCGGCCGCGGCGATGGTGCGCATCGTGACGGCGCTCGGGATCCGGCAGCTTACGGTGGTGCCGGCACCGGGACGGCTTTCGATCCTGACTTCGCCCTTGTGCAGCTGCACGAAGCTCTCGACGATCGACAGGCCAAGGCCGGCGCCGCTCCGCTTGCCGCCGCGGGGTGTCGAGGAGAAACGGTTGAAGATGGTGCTCAGCATCTCCTGCGGAATGCCGGGTCCGCTGTCGGAGACCGAGAAATACACATCGGTCGCGTCGCGCCGGCAGGTGAGGGTGATCGTGCTGCCTTCCGGCGCGAAATTGGTGGCATTGGTCAGGAGCTTGAGCAGGATCTGCTTCAGCCGCTGAGGGTCGGCGACGATCGAGCCGATCCCCTGCGGTGCGGTGATCTCCAGGGTCATCTGGTTCTCCTGCAGCCGGTCGGCGATCTGCATCGCCACGTCGTCCAGAAGATCGTCGATGCTGATCTCTTCGTAGTCGAGCTGCATGATGCCCGCATCGACCGTCGCCAGATCGAGGATGTCGTTGACTATGGTCAGCAGGAGCGACGACGAGGTGGAGATGTGTCCGATGTACTCCGCCTGGCGCTCGTTCAGCGATCCGACGCCTGGCGTCTTCAGGAGGTCGGTGAAGCCGATGATGTTGGTCAGCGGCGAGCGAAGCTCATAGGAGACATGCTGGACGAAATCGTTCTTGATCTCGTCCGCCCGCCGAAGGGCTTCGTTCTTCTCCATCAGGGCACGTTCCGCGCGGGCGCTGGCGGTCATGTCGACGAAGGTGAGCATCGTCTGCGCGTTCGGCAGCGGCGTCACCGCATAGTCGAGGATCAGGCCGGAGAAGAGCTCCAGCGTACCCTGCAGCGAAGGCCTCTCGTCATCGCAGTTCGTCAGTATCTGGCCGAAGCGCCGCCAGCCGTCGGGCCTGTCATAGGACGGCACACAGGCCTCCTCGATGGCGCGGATGTGGACGCCGGGCTTTGCCTGTTCGGCGGTAATGCCCCAGAGGGCCCGGAAAGCCGGGTTCGACAGCCGAATGCGGCCGTCGGGCCCGAACACCGCCACGCCTTCGGAAAGATGGTCGATGGTTTCGCCCTGTACCATCACCAGCGTATTGTAGCGCGTCTCGAGATCGACCTGTTCGGTGAGGTTCTCGAACACCCAGGTGGCGCCGCCTTGCGGATGCGCGGTGGCGATGACCCGCAGCGTCTGTCCTTGCGGCAGGTGCCAGAGGTCGGTCTTGGTATCCAGCGCCTGATAGACCGAAAGGGCCTCCTCCTTCCAGACCCGCCAGTTGAGCGGCTCGGGAAGCCTGTTTTCGCCGCGCAGGCGATCGAGGAGCTCGTTGTTGTCGGGCCGGGAATCCAGGAAGGAGAGGTCGAGGCTCCAGAGCGACACGAAAGCCTGATTGTAGAACTGCAGGCGCCGGTCGCGATCGAAGATGGCAACCGGCGTTGCCAGGTGATCGAGCGTTTCGGCATGGCTGCGCAGGGTGCGCTTCAGCTCTTCCCGAACCGCCTCGGCTTCCGACACGTCGATGGCCATTCCGGCCGAGCCGCTTGCCGCCACGACGTCGACGATCTCATAGATGGTGCGGTTGCCGTGAACAACGGTCGAGACGCGGTCATGGTACGGCGAATCGGGGGTCACGCTGGCGCGAATCTTTTCGCGGGCGACGGTTCCGAGGAATTCGCGCCCTTCGCCGATGGCCTGGGTCGGCGCAACCGCGTCCACGGCGTCGCTATAGGCATGGTTGACCCAGGCAAGGCGGCCGGCGTTGTCGCGCCGCCAGACCGGCTGCTCGATCGCATCCAGGAGCGACTGGAACAGCGTGATGGATCCCTGCAGGCGCTCGCGCTCGATCTTCAGCTCCGCAAGCTCCGCCCGCAGGTTGTTCAGGGCGATGAAACGGACGAAGGCCCGACCGCCGGACACGCGCCCCTGCACCTCGAGGATTTCGTCCCGGTTCGTCTCGACCACCGTGTCGAAGCTGTGCGCGTCGCTGCGCAGCGCCTCGATGGCCCGCTCCAGCTCGGTGGCCGAGCCGGGTCGCAGCCAGCGGCCGAAGGCGAGAAACTCCCGGTCCAGCTGTGGTGCGCCGGTCTCCACCGGCAGCTGGCCCAGGAACTCGGGCTTCGAGGTGGCGCCGTCCCAGACGACGATGCGCCGGTTCTTGTCGGCGATGAGCGCCTCATATTTCGAAATCTGCTGCCGTGCGTCCGTCAGCGCGCTGCGCATCTCCTGTGTCTCATTCTCCATGTTGCCGCGCTGCCGCACCAGCCAGAGGACGGAGAGAAGTGCCGCGCCAAGGGCACCGACGACCAGCGAGGAGACAACGACTTCTGTGGAGGTGAACAGTTTGACGGCCGCCGGACCTGCCTCTTGCGCCAGAATGCCGTGCGCGCTGCCGGCAAAGGTGCTGCCCGCCAGAAGCGCGCGCAGGGCATGGCGCAAACGCAACTGTTTGCGCTGGCCTGAGGCCGTGGAGACATTATTCCCGCTGCTTTCGCCGCCGCGGGAATTTGCCTCCTGAAGGAGGTTCTTTTTGTTCACCGACATCCCCGGTCTGTCTCCGTCTTTTTGCCGCACGATCGACAAGACATCCCACATCGCGCTTGCCCGAAGCAGGTGCGATTCGATGTCTGACAGAGTACTTCTTTAGGGAATCGTCGGGAAGGCTGCGGGGAAAAAAGAAATCGCGGCCTCGTCAAGGCCGCGATCATCAATATATTGTGGATATCACTGGATAGTTTAGTACCTGTAGTGTTCGGCCTTGAACGGGCCGGACTTCGATACGCCGATGTAGCCGGCCTGCTCGTCGGAAAGCTCCGTCAGCTTGACGCCGAGCTTGGCGAGGTGCAGGCGCGCGACCTTTTCGTCGAGGTGCTTCGGCAGGATGTAGACGTCGTTCTTGTACTCGCCCTGCTTCGTGAACAGCTCGATCTGCGCCAGCACCTGGTTGGTGAAGGACGCCGACATCACGAAGGACGGGTGGCCGGTGGCGTTGCCGAGGTTCAGCAGGCGGCCTTCCGAGAGGAGGATGATGCGGTTGCCCTTCGGGAACTCGACCATGTCGACCTGCGGCTTGACGTTGGTCCACTTGAGGTTCTTGAGCGCCGCGACCTGGATCTCGTTGTCGAAGTGGCCGATGTTGCCGACGATTGCCATGTCCTTCATCGCGCGCATATGGTCGAGACGGATGACGTCCTTGTTGCCGGTCGTGGTGATGAAGATGTCGGCGCTGTCGATGACGTCCTCGAGCACGACGACTTCAAAACCGTCCATTGCCGCCTGCAGGGCGCAGATCGGATCGACTTCCGTCACCTTCACCCGTGCACCGGCGCCGGCGAGCGACGCTGCCGAGCCCTTGCCGACATCGCCGTAGCCGCAGACGACGGCGACCTTGCCGGCCATCATCACGTCGGTGCCGCGGCGGATGCCGTCGACCAGCGATTCCTTGCAGCCGTACTTGTTGTCGAACTTCGACTTGGTGACGCTGTCGTTGACGTTGATCGCCGGGAAGGGCAGGAGGCCCTTCTTGCTGAGTTCATAGAGCCGGTGAACGCCGGTCGTCGTTTCTTCGGTAACGCCCTTGATGGCGTCGCGCTGTTTCGTGAACCAGCCGGGCGATGCCTGCAAGCGCTTCTTGATCTGCGCGAACAGGATCTCTTCTTCTTCCGAGCCGGGGTTCGAGAGGACGTCTTCACCGGCTTCGGCGCGGGCGCCGAGCAGGATGTACATCGTCGCGTCGCCGCCGTCGTCGAGGATCATGTTGGTGACGCCGCCATCGGACCACTGGAAGATCTTGTCGGTGTATTCCCAGTACTCCGTCAGGCTTTCGCCCTTGACCGCAAACACCGGAATGCCGCTCTCGGCGATCGCTGCGGCTGCATGGTCCTGCGTGGAGAAGATGTTGCAGGACGCCCAGCGGATGTCGGCGCCCAGCACCTTCAGCGTCTCGATCAGCACGGCCGTCTGGATCGTCATGTGCAGCGAACCGGAGATCCGGGCGCCCTTCAGCGGCTTGCTGTCGCCGAATTCCTCGCGGCAGGCCATCAGGCCGGGCATTTCCGTCTCGGCGATGTCGAGTTCCTTGCGACCGTAGGCGGCAAGTCCGATATCGGCGACGATATAGTCTTTCTCAATGCTCATGAAGCTCTCCAGCTGGAAGTTGCCGGTGCCAGTCATCAAGCACCGCTCATCGTCATTCGAGAGCCGGTTTATCAGTCTTGCGGGCGGGACGCAACGGGACATAAAGAAGTGTTTATATCTTTATGTCCGGAAGGTTAAGCCTCTTCGCCGAACCGGTCGGCAATCAGCTGTTCGAGGGCATCCAGGGCCTCGGTCGCCTGCGGCCCCGAGGCGCTGACCTCGACGCTGCATCCGGGGCTGGCCGCCAGCATCATCAGTCCCATGATCGACATGCCCCCGACGGTCATGCCGTCCCGGCTGACGGCCACCTCCGCCTCGAAGCGGCCGACGGTCTGGACGAATTTCGCGGAAGCACGCGCGTGCAGGCCGCGCTTGTTGATGATGAGGAACTCGCGGGTCAGGGGGGGCATGGTGCTTTCGGGTTACTTGCCGCTGAGAACGCGGCTGGCGACATTGATATATTTTCGCCCCGCGTCGGAGGCCTCCGCGAGCGCTCTGTCCATGTCGTTGTCGCCACGGACGCCAGCGAGCTTGATCAGCATCGGCAGGTTGACGCCGGCGATCACCTCGACGCGGCCGCTGGCCATCACCGAAATCGAAAGGTTGGATGGCGTGCCGCCGAACATGTCGGTGAGGATGATGACGCCATGGCCGTCGTCGGCCCGCTCGACCGCATCGACAATGTCCTGGCGGCGCTGGTCCATGTCATCTTCCGGGCCGATGGAGACCGTTTCGATGCATCTCTGCGGTCCGACGACATGCTCGACCGCATGTCGAAACTCCTCAGCCAGCTTGCCATGGGTGACAAGCACTACTCCGATCATGAACTCCCCCTGCTATGGAAACTTGCGGCCCCTATCGCAATGCACAAAGGCCGTCCAGCGGTGGGACGCCATCTTCGCCATGTAGCTTTGAAGTGCAAGTCAAAAATACGAGTGGTTCCTTTCACAATGTCGTCGGTATACCGATTCGAGGATGAAGTGCCGCGATGGCCGCAAGCGGCTCCCGGTGGTTGTTGACCAGCAGGAGCTGGGGAAGGGCACCATGCCCGGGAACAGGATAGGTCTGATCCTCAGCCGGCAGCCGTTCGGCTGTACGCGGGTCGACCAGAAGGATTGCAAGATGCAGGGGCGCCTCCGGGATGCTCGGGATCGTCGCAATGCCGCTGCCGCGGATCTCGATCAGTCCGGCGATGGCCGCCGGCCGGATGGCGACCAGCCTGCCGTTCTGTCGGGAGATGAAGACCTGGTCATCGGCAACGAGCGCGGCGGTCCATCCCGCGCGTCTCGCGGTCGCCAGACACTGCAGCGCCATCGCCGACTTGCCGATGCCCGAGGGGCCGACGAACAGCAGGCCTGCCTCGCCGACGACGACGGCCGTGGCATGGATGTTGACCGGGTCAGGCATCGGCGCGGCCTGCGGGCGGCAGCGACAGCGTGAACCGGGCGCCGGTGATCTCGCCTGTCTTCGGCTCGATGATGTTCTCGGCCCTCAGCGTGCCGCCGTGGGCTTCGGCGATCTGCCGGCTGATCGAAAGGCCGAGGCCGGAGTTCTGGCCGAAGCTCTCGCCTTCCGGCCTGTCGGTGTAGAAGCGTTCGAAGATCCGGTCGATGTCTTCGGCCTGGATGCCGGGCCCGTTGTCATCCACCTGGACGTTGATGCGACCGCGGGAATGGTAGAGCCGGATGAGGATGTGCCCGCCCTGTTCCGGCACGAAGGACCGGGCATTCTCGATGAGGTTGGTGACGATCTGTCCCAGCCGGAGATCGTGGCCGTTGACGATGAAGGAGGCCTTTCCGGCCGATTTCGTGTCGATGCTGAGCTCGATCTCCATCGGTTTGCGGCCGCTGCGGATCTGGCGGGAAATGTCGACCATGTTGCGCAGCAGAACCTGCATGTCGATCGGCGCGGCGTCCGAGCGAGCGAGTTCCGCATCGAGCCGAGAGGCGTCGGAAATGTCGCTGATCAGCCGGTCGAGCCGGCGCACATCGTGGAAGATGATCTCCGTCAGTCTCTGCTTTGATTCTTCCGTTTTCGCCAGCGGCAGGGTCTCTACCGCGCTGCGCAGCGAGGTGAGCGGGTTCTTGAGCTCGTGGCTGACGTCGGCGGCGAAGCTCTCGATCGCATCGATCCGGTCGTAGAGCGCGGTCGTCATTTCGCGAAGGGCAATCGACAGGTTGCCGATCTCGTCCTGGCGGTAGGCGAAATCCGGGATTTCCTCACGCTGCTTGGCGCCGCGCCGCACGCGGATGGCGGCGGCCGCAAGCCGGCGGAGCGGATTGGCGATGGTGGATGACAGAAGCAGCGACAGCAGGATGTTGACGAGCGTCGCAACACCGAACACCCGCATGATCGCAAGCCGTTCGGCATGGACGATCTTGTCGATGTCACCCGCCTGCGTGGACAGGAGCAGGACCCCCAGCACCGCCCGGAACCGCTGCACGGGAACCGCGACCGAGACGATCAGCTCGCCCCGATCGGTGATGCGCACGACCGCACCACGCACGCCCGTCAGTGCATTCATCACCTCGGGGTAGATGGAGCCATCGCCGCCGGGCGCTTCCTTGTAGAGGGGCAGGTTGCTCTGCTGCAGCATGCGGTTGAACAGGCCGACGAACCAGTCGCCCCAGCTCGTCGTTTCCTGTTCGACCGGCGGCAGATCGTAGCGCAGCACCTGGCCGCGGGAATAGAGGTGGCGGGAATCGAGCAGCATGTTGGCGTCCGCATCGAACAGCCGGGCCCGGGTGCGTGTCGGGGAAATCAGTCGCCGGAGCACCGGTGCGACACGGTCCGGATCGATCGGAAAATCGAGATCCTCGTCATTGGGGACGGGCGTGATGCTTTGCCCGGCCTGCAGCTCGAGCAGCTTCTCCGGATCGATCGTGATCGAATTGGTGTCGACCGAAGCGGATGCCGAGATGGCGCCGGCGATGATCTCGCCCTGCGTCAGCAGGCTTTCGACGCGGGCGTCGATCAGTCCCTCGCGAAACTGGTTGAGATAGAGGATGCCGCCGACCAGCACCACGGTCGCCGCAATGTTGAAGAACAGGATCCGGCGGGTGAGGCTGGAGAAGACGGCATGGCCGAACACCCTGCGGATCATGGTGAAGGGATGAGACCAGACTCGTCCGGACGCGCGCTGCCCGTCTTCGCCCATCCCATCGGCAATGTCATCTTCAAGCAGTCGATCTGCCACCAATAGTCCTTTCGCAGGACCGGCCGCGCCCCTCCGGGCGCTCGCTCTCCTGTCGGCCGTGCCGACCTGCCTACGCCGCTTCCCGGAAGCGGTAGCCAACCCCGTAGAGCGTTTCGATCATATCGAAGTCCACGTCAACCATCTTGAATTTCTTGCGCAGGCGCTTGATGTGGCTGTCGATCGTGCGGTCGTCCACATAGACCTGCTCGTCGTAGGCGGCATCCATCAGCGCGTCACGGCTCTTCACCACGCCAGGCCGCTGGGCAAGCGAGTGGAGGATCAGGAATTCCGTCACCGTCAGGGTCACAGGTTCACCCTTCCAGGTGCAGGTGTGCCGCTCCTGGTCCATTGCCAGCTGCCCGCGATCGAGGGTTCTCGCCTGCTGGGCGTCGCTTGCCGCCTTGGCACCCGTGCCGGAGCCCTGGGTTTCGCGGGCGCTGGCGCGTCTCAGGATCGCCTTGACGCGCTCCACCAGCAGCCGTTGTGAGAACGGCTTGGTGATGAAGTCATCGGCGCCCATCTTCAGGCCGAACAACTCGTCGATCTCCTCGTCCTTCGACGTCAGGAAGATCACCGGGATGTCCGATTTCTGCCGTAGCCGGCGCAGGAGTTCCATTCCGTCCATGCGCGGCATCTTGATGTCGAAGATCGCCAGTTGCGGCGGCCGTCCCAAGAGGCCGTCAAGTGCGGACGCACCATCGGTATATGTCTCGACCTTGTAGCCTTCTGCTTCAAGCGCGATCGATACCGAAGTGAGAATGTTGCGATCGTCGTCCACGAGCGCGATTGTCTGCATGCTCTCCGTCTCCATCACCATCTCTGCGCATCTCCTGGAATGTCCCCAGCCAGGTCCGGCGAATGCCGAAGCGCGTTGTGAGTCTAAAGGTGGAACAAATTGTGGCAAAGATAGAGGCTCTGCCGCCGATTACAACGACAACGCGCCCCGGCTCCACTTGTTCGACTTTGCAAACTAAAAAAGACACTAAACCGATTTAAATAGGAATAGATTTTTTTAAATCGATTAATATATTGATATCATTGCGTTATTGTCGCTATCTGCTCTTGCCCTTTGCATTCGCGGGGGCTAGTTGGTGCAGCAGACCAACGCCACGGGAAGGAAGGCGCATATGCAGGAGCTCGGACTTTACAATCCGTCCAACGGGATTTCGACCATCGGTTTTGCCGATGTCTCCCGCGCCAACTACAACTTCTCGGAGACGGAACTCTACGAAGAAGCCATTCGCAACCGGGAAGCCGAGGTGACGGCGGATGGTGCCCTGCGCGCCGTCACCGGCCAGCACACCGGCCGTTCTCCCAAGGACAAGTTCGTGGTGCGCGACGAGACCACGGAAGACGTCATCTGGTGGGACAACAACAAGCCGATGTCTCCGGAGCGCTTCGACGTCCTCCACAAGGACATGCTGGCGCATGCGGCCGGCAAGACGCTGTACATCCAGGATCTGATCGGTGGTGCCGATCCGGAAAATGCGCTCCCGACGCGCGTCGTGACGGAACTTGCCTGGCATGCGCTGTTCATCCGCAATCTTTTGATCCGGCCGAGCCGGGCGACGCTCGAGACCTTCTCGCAGAAGCTGACGATCATCAACCTGCCGAGCTTCAAGGCGGATCCGGCCCGGCATGGCTGCCGCACCGAGACTGTGATCGCCTGCGACCTGACGCGCGGCATCGTGCTGATCGGCGGGACCTCCTATGCCGGCGAGAACAAGAAGTCGGTCTTCACCGTGCTGAACTACCTGCTGCCCGCAAAGCACGTCATGCCGATGCATTGCTCGGCCAATGTCGGTCCCGCCGGCGATGCCGCCGTCTTCTTCGGTCTTTCGGGCACGGGCAAGACGACGTTGTCTGCGGATCCGAGCCGTACCCTGATCGGCGACGACGAGCATGGCTGGGGCGAAAGCGGGATCTTCAATTTCGAGGGCGGCTGCTACGCGAAGGCCATTCGTCTCTCGGCCGAAGCGGAGCCGGAAATCTACGCTGCCACCCGGCGTTTCGGAACGGTGCTGGAAAACGTGGTCCTCGACGAGAACCGCGTTCCGGATTTCGAGGACGGCTCGCTGACGGAAAACACCCGCAGCGCCTATCCGTTGCACTTCATTCCCAATGCCTCGGATACCGGGCTCGCCCCGCATCCGAAGACGATTATCATGCTGACGGCGGATGCCTTCGGGGTCATGCCGCCGATCGCAAGGCTGACGCCGGAACAGGCCATGTACCACTTCCTGTCCGGCTACACGGCCAAGGTGGCGGGCACGGAAAAGGGTGTCACCGAACCGGAGGCGACCTTCTCCACCTGCTTCGGCGCGCCCTTCATGCCGCGTCACCCGGCGGAATACGGCAACCTGCTGCGCGACCTGATCGACCGTCACGGCGTCGATTGCTGGCTCGTCAACACCGGCTGGACCGGCGGCGCCTATGGCGTCGGGCGCCGGATGCCGATCAAGGCAACGCGCGCATTGCTGACGGCGGCGCTGACGGGTGACCTCAAGGGCGCGCAGTTCCGCACCGACCCGAATTTCGGGTTTGCGGTTCCGGTCGCGGTCGACGGCGTCGATTCGGCCATTCTCGACCCGCGCTCCACATGGTCGGACGGTCATGCCTACGACGCGCAGGCGAAGAAACTGGTCTCGATGTTCATCGCCAACTTCGAGAAGTTCGAGAACCACGTCGACAGCAGGGTGCGCGAAGCAGCACCGGTGCTGCTGAGCGTGGCGGAATAACGAAGCGGATCACCGATCGAACCATGCCGCCGGCTGATGAAGCCGGCGGTTTCCTTCCTCCGGCGTTTATGGGATAGAGACGGCGGAGACGAACCATGGCCAGCAATCCCCTTTACATCAACAGCCGCATCACCATTGCAGGCTGGGAACTGACGGAACAGTTCGTATTGGCCGGCGGCCCCGGCGGGCAGAACGTCAACAAGGTCTCGACCGCCGTCCAGCTTTTCTTCGATGTCCTCAACTCCCCGTCCTTGCCCGAGCGCCTGAAGGAGAACATCCCCCGGGTTGCCGGACGGCGGATGTCGAAGGACGGCGTGCTGATGATCGAGGCGAACCGCTTTCGAAGCCAGGATCGAAACCGCGAGGATGCGCGCGAGCGGCTGAAGGAACTGATCCTCAAGGCCGCGGAGCCGCCGCCGCCGCCGCGCCGGGCGACCAAGCCGACGAAGGGTTCGGTCGAACGCCGCCTGAAGGCGAAGTCCGGCCGCGCGGTGGTCAAGAAGATGCGCGGCAAGCCGACAGGAGAATAGTGACGTGGCCGGCCTCCCGAATGGCGTCAGATACCTGCCCGGCCGGCTCGACCGGGCGGCACAGGAGCATCTGGTGGACCTTGTCCGCGCCGTCGTCGCGCAGGCCCCGCTCTACGTCCCGGAGATGCCGGGAACCGGCAAGCCGATGTCCGTGCGCATGACCAACTGCGGATCGCTGGGCTGGGTGACGGACAAGACACGTGGCTACCGGTATCAGGACACCCACCCGGTGACGGAAAAGCCCTGGCCCCCGATCCCGCAGGAGCTTCTGACGCTCTGGGAAGAGGTGGCGGATTATCCAAGGCCGCCGCAGGCCTGCCTCGTCAACTTCTACTCCGACGATGCCCGGATGGGCCTGCATCAGGACAAGGATGAAACGGACCTCGCGGCCCCGGTCCTCTCCATCTCGCTCGGCAATACCTGCCTGTTCCGCGTCGGTGGCGCGCAGAGGAAGGATCCCACCCGCTCGTTTCGGCTGCAGAGCGGTGACGTCGTCGTCCTCGGCGGCGAGGGCCGGCTCTGCTTCCACGGCGTCGACCGGATCTATCCAAGCACGTCAACGCTGCTGAAGCACGGCGGCCGGATCAACCTGACCTTGAGACGCGTGGACTGAGACCGGGTCAGGGATCCTGACGGCTAGAGCTTTCTGAGCGCCACCGTCTCCACCAGATGATTGGAGCCCTTCCGCAGGATCAGGTCTGCGCGCGGGCGGGTCGGCAGGATGTTCTGCCGCAGGTTCTTCAGATTGATGTTCTCCCACAAGCCTTCGGCGATTGCACGCGCCGCCTCCTCGCCGATGGTGGCGTAGCGGTTGAAGAAGGAGTTGGGGTCCCGGAAGGCCGTCTGGCGCAGCTTCATGAAGCGTTCCACATACCAGCTGTGGATCAGCGCCTCGTCCGCGTCGATGTAGATCGAGAAATCGAAGAAGTCCGAAACGATCGGCACAATCTTGCCGTCTGCCGGAAGATCACGTGACTGCAGCACGTTGATCCCCTCGAAGATCAGGATGTCGGGCCGGTCGACGACGGTGTATTCGTCCGGCAGGACATCATAGGTGAGGTGCGAATAGCGCGGCGCCCGCACATTCGGCTCGCCGGCCTTGATCGCCGACAGGAAACGCAGCAGCGCGCCGATGTCGTAGCTTTCCGGAAAGCCCTTGCGTTCCATCAGGCCTTCCCGTCGCAAGATGGAATTGGGGTGGAGGAAGCCGTCGGTGGTGATGAGATCGACCTTCGGGCTCGACGGCCAGCGCGCCAGAAGCTCCTGCAGGATACGGGCGGTGGTCGACTTGCCGACGGCCACCGAACCGGCAATGCCGATGACGAAGGGCGTCTTCGCCACATCCGACATGCTCAGGAAGCGGTTGCGCTGCTGGAAAAGCAGCTGAGAGGCCTCCACATGGGCAGAGAGCAGCCGGGACAGGGAGAGATAGATCCGCCGCACCTCCGTCAGGTCGATCGGATCGTCGAGGGAGCGTACCCGCGCCACCTCGTCCGCCGTCAGCGTCAACGGGGTATCTGCGCGGAACCGGGCCCACTGCTCCGAGGTGAACTGGTGATAGGGCGAATAATTGGCGCTGGACAGCTGGTCCTGGCCTTCAAGGGGTTGCGTCGCCAAGGTCATGACTGCCGGCTTGCCTTTTCCTGCAGACCGGATTGCACGGTCCGCCGCTGGAGTTCGTCCATCACATCCTGCAGCGGAATGCCGGCGATCTTCAATACGACCATCAGGTGATAGAGGAGGTCGGCGCTTTCGCTGACGAGGGCGGCAGGTTCCTGCGAAACGGCAGCGATCACCGTTTCCACGGCTTCTTCGCCCAACTTCTTGGCTGCCTTGGTCTGACCGGCAGCGACAAGCTTTGCGGTCCAGGACTGGTCAGGAGACGCTTGCGCCCGGGTCGCGACGATCTGCTCCAGATCGGCCAGGGAAAAATCGCTCATGTCATGCCTCCGTCGGCGTCAGTGCAGCCGCATCGCGATACCGTGGTCGGCCATATAACGCTTGGCCTCCTCCACGGTATAGGTGCCGAAGTGGAAAATCGAGGCGGCCAGAACGGCCGTGGCATGACCGTCCCGGATCCCGGCCACAAGGTCGTCCAGCGTGCCGACGCCTCCAGAGGCAACCACCGGCACGCGCACGGCATCGGCAATCGTCCGCGTCAGGGCAAGGTCGTAGCCGCTCTTGGTTCCGTCACGGTCCATGGAGGTCACCAGCAGCTCGCCGGCGCCCTTGTCCACCACCGCCGCCGCAAATTCCACGGCGTCGATGCCGGTTGGCTGGCGTCCGCCATGGGTGAAGATCTCCCAGCGGTCCGTTTCGCCGGCGCCCGACACCTTCTTCGCGTCGATCGAGACGACGATGCACTGGTTGCCGAACTTGTCGGCGGCCTCGGCCACAAAATCCGGGTTCTTCACCGCAGCGGAGTTGATCGACACCTTGTCGGCGCCCGCGAGCAGCAGCTTGCGGATGTCGGCCACGGCGCGCACACCGCCACCAACGGTGAGCGGCATGAAGCAGTGATCGGCGGTGCGGGCGACGACGTCGAAGATCGTGTCGCGATTGTCGGAAGAGGCGGTGATGTCGAGGAAGCAGAGTTCGTCGGCACCGGCCGCATCATAGGCCTTGGCGGCCTCGACCGGGTCGCCGGCATCGATGAGGTCGACGAAGTTGACGCCCTTGACGACACGGCCGTCCTTCACGTCGAGGCAGGGGATGACGCGGGCCTTCAGGCTCATGCGGCCTCTCCCTTCCGCGATGCAATCAGGGCCAGCGCTTCGGCCGGATCGATGCGGCCGTCGTAGAGCGCGCGTCCGGAGATGGCGCCTTCCAGCCGCACCGCATCGGGCTCCAGCATCCGTCGTACGTCATGCATGGAGGCCAGGCCGCCCGACGCGATGACGGGGATTGAGACGGCATCCGCAAGCGCCAGCGTCGCGTCCCAGTTGATGCCCGCGAGGATCCCGTCGCGGTCGATGTCGGTATAGATGATCGCCGAAACGCCGGCGCCCTCGAATTTTTTCGCAAGCTCGATGACGCCGAGTTCCGAGGCTTCCGCCCAGCCCTCCACGGCAACCTTGCCGCCCTTGGCGTCGATGCCGACGGCGATCTTGCCGGGAAACTGCTTGCAGGCCTCGATCACCAGCGCCGGATCGCGCACGGCGACGGTGCCGAGGATGACGCGAGCAAGCCCGCGCGCCAGCCAGTTCTCGATGTGCTCGAGCGTGCGGATGCCGCCACCGAGCTGCACCGGGTTCGTCGTCGCCTTCAGGATGGCGTCGACGGCGGCGCCATTGACGCTCTCACCGGCGAAGGCACCGTTCAGATCGACCACATGCAGCCATTCGAAGCCCTGGTCCTCGAAGGTCTTTGCCTGGGCGGCTGGATCGGCGTTGTAGACGGTGGCCTGCTCCATGTCGCCGAGCTTGAGGCGCACGCACTGGCCGTCCTTGAGGTCGATGGCGGGGAAGAGGATCATGGTTTACGGCTTCCAGCGCAGGAAATTGGCGATCAGGGCGAGACCGAGCGTCTGGCTCTTTTCCGGATGGAACTGCGAGCCGGCCATGTTGTCGCGCCCGACGAAGGCCGTCATCGGACCGCCGTAGTCGGTGGTGGCAATGACCTCTGCCGGATTGCTCGCCGCCAGGTGATAGGAGTGCACGAAATAGGCGTGCAGGCCGTCTTCGCCCGTGGGGATGCCGTCAAACAGCGGGTGAGGGTGCTTCAGGTCGAGGGTATTCCAGCCGATCTGCGGGATCTTGAGCGTCGGATCGGCGGGCTCCATTTCCTTCACGTCGCCCTGGATCCAGCCGAGCCCCTCGGTGACCGTCTTCTCCAGCCCGCGTGACGACATCAGCTGCATGCCGACGCAGATCCCCAGGAAGGGACGGGCTTTCGCTTCGACGGCCTCGACAAGCGCCTCATACATGCCCGGGACCGCGTCCAGTCCGGCGCGGCAGTCGGCGTAGGCGCCGACGCCCGGCAGCACGATCCGGTCGGCACTCGCCACCGCATCGGCCTTGTCCGTCAGGTCGATGTCGGCATCGATCCCCGCTTCGCGCGCGGCGCGCTCGAATGCCTTGGTGGCGGAACGGAGATTGCCCGAACCATAGTCGATGATCGCGACGCGCATCAGCGTCCTCCGTGATGATCGAAGATCCCGATGCCGCCCTGATCCCATCCGGTTCCAGGTCGCGCCTCGCCTCGTCTGGCCCAATCGGGGGCCGCCGGCCGCTCGGGGATCTCCGGGGACTGCTGCCCCGAGAAATAAAGCTCTTCCGCCGTGTCCAGAGTGTCGGCCGTCAGCACGGCATCGAGCGTCCAGCCCCGGCGGATCAGCGTTTCGCTATAGAAGTGGCGACCCTCCAGCGCAACCGCAAGATTGATCGCCAGCGCGAAGAGAAAGCCGGCGACTTCGAATCCCGCGACCTGGATCATCCGGCCTGCCAGAAGCTGCAAGAGAAACACGATTGCCGCCGCGAGCCACAGACGCTTGGTGAGCAGCCAGATCCACGGAAAGATCAGCGCCAGCCAGGAGAACCCGTCGGCGAGGAAGATCGTCCGCTTGTGATCCGGGTCGGTGCCGCCCGGAGGTGTCAGAACGAGATAGCTTTTCAAGACATCTCCTTGGCCGTCAGACCAGCGTGCCCTTCGTGGAAGGAACGCGGCCGGCCTGGCGCGAGTCGATTTCGGTGGCCGTGCGCAGGCAGCGGGCAACCGCCTTGAAGCAGGTTTCGGCAATATGGTGATTGTTGGCGCCGTAGTAGTTGAAGACGTGCAGCGTGATGCCGGCGTTCTGGGCGAGGGCCTGGAAGAACTCCCGCACCAGTTCAGTGTCGAAACTGCCGATCTTGGGCGCGCTGAAATCGACGTTCCAGACGAGGAAGGGGCGTCCAGAGAGGTCGACGGCAGCCTTCGTCATCGTCTCGTCCATGGCAAGATCCAGCGAGGCATAGCGGGTGATGCCGCGGCGGTCGCCGAGCGCCTTGGAGATCGCCTGGCCGATGGCGATGCCGGTGTCCTCGACCGTGTGGTGGTCGTCGATGTGCAGGTCGCCCTGGACGTCGATCTCCATGTCGATCAGCGAGTGGCGGGAAAGCTGGTCCAGCATGTGGTCGAAGAAGCCGACGCCGGTCGAGATCCGGGCGGTACCGGTCCCGTCGAGGTTGACCGAAACCGAAACCGACGTCTCGTTGGTCTTGCGCGAGACCGAGCCTCTGCGTGCGGCGGCTGTTTCGGCCATTGTCTGCTCCATGCGATCGATCTGCGCTCCATAACAGGCAGTCAGCCAAATATCCAGCAAAAGCGCCGCCCGGAAAGCAGGTGATCGGCACCGATTTGCAATCAGCCTTGCCCCACTTACATAGGGATCAACCGAGGCAGATACGCCTCAAGGACAACGCCCCGCACAGGGGCCAACAGGTGAAGAATGACAACCATTATTACAGTCCGGAAGGGCGGCAAGGTGATCATGGCCGGCGATGGTCAGGTCAGTCTCGGCCAGACCGTCATGAAGGGAAATGCACGAAAGGTACGGCGGATCGGCAAGGGCGAAGTGATCGCAGGCTTTGCTGGAGCGACGGCTGACGCCTTCACGCTGCTCGACCGGCTGGAGAAGAAGCTGGAGCAATACCCTGGCCAGCTGATGCGCGCCGCCGTCGAGCTCGCCAAGGACTGGCGCACCGACAAATACCTCAGGAACCTCGAGGCGATGATGCTGGTCGCCGACAAGACGCTCACGCTCGCCATCACCGGCAACGGTGATGTGCTGGAGCCGGAGCACGGCACGATCGCCATCGGATCGGGCGGAAACTACGCCTATGCCGCCGCCCGCGCGCTGATGGACAGCGACAAGTCCGCCGAGGAGATCGCCCGCACGTCGCTCGATATTGCCGCCGAGATCTGCGTCTACACCAACCACAATCTCGTGGTCGAGACGCTCGACGCCGAATAGCAACAACAGGAACGGGTTCGACTGGCCGGGCTTCAGGAGCCGGCCGGGCAGGAACGCCGAAGAGGAAGACATGACGACATTTTCACCCAGAGAGATCGTCTCCGAGCTCGACCGGCACATTATCGGTCAGCATGACGCCAAGCGCGCCGTGGCAATTGCCTTGCGCAACCGCTGGCGCCGCCAGCAGCTCGACGAGAGCCTGCGCGACGAGGTAATGCCGAAGAACATTCTGATGATCGGGCCGACGGGCGTCGGCAAGACCGAGATCTCCCGCCGGCTGGCGAAGCTCGCCGGCGCGCCGTTCATCAAGGTCGAAGCCACGAAATTCACCGAAGTCGGCTATGTCGGTCGGGATGTCGAGCAGATCATCCGCGACCTGGTCGAAGTCGGGATCGGCCTGGTCCGCGACAAGAAGCGCGCAGAGGTCCAGGCCAAGGCGCATATGAGTGCCGAGGAGCGGGTTCTCGACGCGCTCGTCGGCGCGACAGCATCCCCTGCAACGCGCGAATCCTTCCGCAAGAAGCTCCGCAACGGGGAAATGGACGACAAGGAAATCGAGGTCGAGGTTGCCGACAGCAGTTCGGGCATGCCCGGCTTCGATATTCCCGGCATGCCGGGTGGCAACATCGGCGTCCTGAATCTCTCGGAAATGTTCGGCAAGGCCATGGGCGGCCGCACCAAGAAGGTCCGCACCACCGTCGCAAAGTCCTACGGCGACCTGATCCGGGACGAATCGGACAAGTTGATCGACAACGAGGTCATCCAGCGCGAGGCCGTTCGGTCCGTTGAGAACGATGGCATCGTCTTCCTCGACGAGATCGACAAGATCGCCGCCCGCGACGGCGGCCTCGGTGCCGGCGTATCGCGCGAGGGCGTCCAGCGCGATCTCCTGCCGCTGGTCGAAGGAACGACGGTGGCGACGAAGTACGGCCCGGTGAAGACGGACCACATCCTCTTCATCGCCTCCGGCGCCTTCCATGTCTCCAAGCCTTCGGATCTCCTGCCGGAACTGCAGGGCCGCCTGCCGATCCGCGTCGAACTGCTTCCGCTGACCAAGGAGGACTTCCGTCGGATCCTCACCGAAACAGAGGCGAGCCTGATCCGTCAGTACAAGGCGCTGATGGAGACGGAGCAGCTTGCTCTCGACTTCACGGAGGATGCGATCGACGCGCTTGCGGATGTCGCCGTGCACCTCAATTCCTCCGTGGAAAACATCGGGGCCCGCCGCCTGCAGACCGTGATGGAGCGTGTGCTGGACGAGATATCCTTCAACGCGCCCGATCGCGGCGGCACGGCCGCGACGATCGACGCGGACTATGTGCGCGAGCACGTCGGTGACCTGGCCGCCGACACCGACCTGTCGCGCTACATTCTCTGACGCGTGGCGGCAAAGCAACGCTCTGCAAGGACTTGCTGATGTTGACGGCAATTTGATGCAAGGTGCCTCGACAGGATGCCTCCCTTTCCCCTAAGGGAGGCATCAATTCGCTCGTGGCGGATGTTAGGTCGCAGCCGGTGTTCTTGAGCGCGCCCCTCTTCATCCTCGCACGGTTTGCAGGTCCGACATCTTGAAGCGACTTCTTCTGGCATTTCTTCTGGCGATGAGCAGCGTAGCTGCAGCAGACGCCGCAGGTTTGCGCGCCGTTCCGGAAGGCAACCGCCATGTGGAGCAGCCACGGGTGCCGGGGGCGTCGGTGCGGCGAACCCGTGCCGGACGCACGACCTTCGACGACAAATACGACAAGATCCGCGATCTTCTGGCGACGGACAAGGCGCTGATCGGCAAGATCAAGGCCACCGCTGCCGCCTACCGGATCGACCCCATTCACATGATCGGCGCGATTGTCGGCGAGCACACCTATAATGTCGATGCCTACGATCGGCTGCAGTCCTACTATATCAAGGCCGCGGCCTATGCCGGGGACCGGTTCCGGTTCGGCCATGGGGACCAGACGATCAGCGCGTTCGTCGCCCGCCCCGAATTCTCCCGCTGCGACCCGGAGGCTGATTCCTACTCCCTCTGGACATGCCGCGAAGGCGTCTGGGAGAAAAGCTTCCGGGGACGATCCGTGGATGGCGTCTCCTACCCAGACAACCGGTTCAGTGCCGTCTTCTTCCAGCCCTTCTACGCCGGCCAGACCTTCGGCCTCGGCCAGGTCAATCCGCTGACGGCACTGATGCTCTCGGACATGGTCGCCAAGACCTCCGGCTACGAGAGGCTCGACGAGAACGATGCGGCCGGCGTCTACGAAGCCATCATGGATCCCGACCGGTCGCTGGCCTACATGGCGGCGGCCATCCGCAGGTCGATCGACGATTATGCCCGCATTGCCGGAGTGGACATTTCCACCAATCCTGGCGTCACGGCCACCCTCTACAACACCGGCGGCTCCGCGGAACGCGCCGTCGCGCTCCGCTCACGGGGCGGCCTGCCCGAAGAGAACTACTACGGCTGGCTGGTCAATGATAAGCTACCCGAGTTGAAATCGCTGCTCTGAGTCCTGATATCTCCGGTTCAGGAAACCAGCATCAGGAGGGCCGTCGATGGACATGCGCCCCGAGCCGTTCGTCCCGCCCGCTCCCATCCCGCGCACCGTGCCGCCCTCGCGGCTGGAAATCATCCGGACCGTCCTCAACAACCCGCTCGAGCTGTGGGGGGTGCCCTCCTATACGCTCCCCTGGATCGAGACGAAGTTCTTCAGCGAGCGGACCCTGATCGTCAACGACCCCGGGCTGATCCGCCACGTGCTGGTCGACAATGCCGCAAACTACGAGATGTCCGAGATCCGGCAGCTGATCCTGCGGCCGATCCTGCGCGATGGCCTGCTGACGGCGGAGGGGCCGGTCTGGAAGCGGTCGCGCAAGGCCATGGCGCCCGTCTTCACCCCCCGGCACTCGAAGGGCTTTGCGACCCAGATGCTGCGCAAGTCCGAGGAATATGCGGAGAAATACGAAGACCTCGGCGAGGGCAAGGTCTTCGACATTTCCGTCGACATGACCGAACTCACCTTCGCAATCCTCTCCGAGACGCTGTTTTCCGGCGAGATCGTCACGGAAAGCAACGACTTCTCCGAGGATGTCGATAATCTCCTGCACCGCATGGGCCGGGTCGATCCGATGGATCTCTTGCGGGCGCCGGCCTGGGTGCCGCGCGTGACGCGGATCGGCGGGCAGCGGGTGCTCGGAAAATTTCGGGAGATCGTCGCAAAGACCATGGCACGCCGCCAGGAGAAGATCCGCAGGGATCCCGAGGCCGCGCCGCAGGACTTCCTGACGCTCCTCCTTCAGCTCGCCGGACCGGACGGGCTGACCATGGAGGAGATCGAGGACAACATCCTCACCTTCATCGGCGCCGGACATGAAACCACGGCCCGCGCGCTCGCCTGGACGCTCTATTGCGTCGCCAACTCGCCGCATGTCCGCGACCAGATGGAAGCGGAGATCGACCGGGTCATGGCCTCGGGCGCCGATCCGGTCGACTGGCTGGACCAGATGCCGATGGTGCGCGCCGCCTTCGAGGAAGCCCTGCGGCTCTATCCGCCAGCGCCGTCCCTGAACCGGGCGGCAATTGCCAACGACGAATGGGAAAGCCCCGACGGAAAACGGGTCAGGATCGACGCCGGCGTGACCGTGCTGATCATGCCCTGGACGCTCCATCGCCACGAGCTCTACTGGGACAAGCCGCGGGCCTTCATGCCGGAGCGCTTCCTGCCGGAGAACCGCGGCAGCATCAACCGCTTCCAGTATCTTCCCTTCGGCGCCGGCCCGCGCATCTGCATCGGTGCGACCTTTGCCATGCAGGAGGCGGTGATCGCGCTGGCGGTGCTGATGCGCCGTTACCGCTTCGACGTCACGCCGGAGACGAACCCCTGGCCGGTGCAGAAGCTGACGACGCAGCCCCGCAACGGTCTGCCGATGCGGGTCAGCAGGCGCGAGGGAATATCTTCCGCGGCGAATTGATCTTTGTCGTCCATGCGATATTGATCGAATGAAAGCCTCATCGGGAAATTCGCGTGTCCTCACCATACCTTCTCGGCATCGACACCGGCGGAACCTATACCGACGCGGTCATCTTCCGGGAGCCGGAAGGCGTTGTCGCCAAGGCGAAATCGCTGACGACGCGGCATGATCTCTCGCTGGGCATCGCAGGAGCCGTTGACCGGGTGATCGCCCAGAGCGGCATCTTGGCGTCGCAGATCGGCCTCGTGTCGCTCTCGACGACGCTGGCCACCAATGCTCTCGTCGAAGGGCAGGGCGGCAGCGCGGCACTGGTCATGATCGGCTTCTCGCAGGAGGATCTGGCCCGCGGCGGCCTGCAGGAGGCACTGGGGCGTGATCCCGTCGTCTTCGTGCCGGGCGGCCACGACGTCCACGGCAACGAGCTTCCGCTTGATCTTACGGCGCTCGAAGAAGCGGCCGCCGCCCTTGCCGGACGCGTCTCGGCCTTTGCGGTGGCCGGTTATTTCGCAGTCCGGAATCCGGCTCACGAGGTGCGCGTGCGGGATCGTCTGCGGGAGATGACCGGCTTGCCGGTCACCTGCAGCCATGAACTGTCCTCCAGGCTCGGCGGTCCGCGCCGGGCATTGACGACGCTTCTGAACGCCAGGCTCGTGCCGATCATCGACCGGCTGATCAATTCCTGCGATCGCTTTCTCGACAGCCGCGGCGTGGCGGCGCCCTTGATGGTGGTGCGAGGCGACGGCGCCCTGATCTCGGCAGCCGAGGCACGGCTGCGGCCGATCGAGACGATCCTCTCCGGCCCGGCGGCAAGTCTGGTCGGCGCCCGCTATCTGACCGGCCTCGACCGCGCCGTCGTCTCCGACATCGGCGGAACCACCTCCGACGTCGCCGTTCTGGAGGGCGGCCTGCCACGGCTCGCCGAAGAAGGCGCCATCGTTGGCGGACACCGCACCATGGTCGAGGCGGTTGCGCTTCGGACCTTCGGCCTCGGCGGCGATTCGGAGGTCCATATCGATGACCGTGGCCTGACGCCGTCGATCACGCTCGGGCCTCGCCGGATCCTGCCGCTCAGCCTCATTGCCCACCATCACCCGGAGGTCATCATCTCCACACTGGAAAAGCAGCTGAAGGCACAGCGCCCCGGCCGCCACGACGCGCGCTTTGCCGTCGCGACGGGCCTCGCCCCGCCAGCGGCGCAGGGCCTCAGAACGCAGGATCAGGCGCTGTTGCAACGTCTTGGGTCCGGGCCGGTGAGCCTTGACGCTCTGCTCCAGTCCGCATCGGAAAAGGTGCTGATGGACGGTCTTGTCGCCCGCGGCCTTGTTCACCTCTGCGGCATCACTCCCTCCGACGCGCTGCATGTTCTGCGTCAGCAGGGCCAGTGGAATGCGGAGGCGGCGCGCATGGGCTTCGAGCTTTGCGCCCGTCGCAAAGACGGGGCCGGTCGCGCAATCGCTGCGTCTGCGGCCGAACTGGCCGAGGCGGTGGTCGCGCGCCTGACCCGTCAGTCTGCCGAAGCCGTGCTGGCGACCTGCCTGGCCGAGGACGGCGGCGAGCCGATCGATCCCTCGACCTCTCCTGCCGTCGACCGCGCCCTGCGCCGGACGCCCGGCATAGTCAGAATGTCGATTGCCCTCGATCGGCCGCTTGTTGGCCTGGGGGCTTCCGCAGCGCTCTATTATCCCGCCGTCGCTCGAATGCTGGGCGCGGAGTCAGTCGTTCCGGCAGACGCAGACGTGGCCAATGCCATCGGTGCCGTCGTCGGAGAGGTCCGCGCCGTCGTGAGTGTGGTGGTGAGCATCTCGGGCGAGGGAGGGTTCGTGATCTCGGGCGCCGGCGAAAATCGCTTGGCGAGTGAGGAGGCCGAGGCGATGAAGCAGGCCCGCCAGCGGGCACGCGCTGCGGCTCTGGCGCGGGCCGCCGCCGCCGGTGCCGATGATGCTGTCGTCACCCTGAAGGAGCATCTGGACCAGCCTGACGTCGACGGTTCGCCAAGGCTCCTGGAGGCCCGGATCGTGGCGACGGCGGTCGGTCGTCCTCGCGTCGCGGCACGCGACATGGGCGCCGTCAGCCCTTCGGCGCATTGACAGCGGCGGCTCTGCGCGCAAATTGGCAGGCAATAACAATCAAGGATGAGGAGGAGGCACCGGATGGCTCGCATCACCAAGAACGGTCTCGCGATCGATGAGAAGCTGCATGATTTTCTCCTGCAGGAGGCGATCCCCGGCACGGGCGTCGACGCGGAGCGTTTCTTTTCGCAGTTTGCCCAGATCGTCCATGACCTGGCACCGAAGAACCGCACGCTGCTGGCCAAGCGCGACGAGATGCAGGAAAAGCTGGACGAATGGTATCGTCGCAATGGTGCTCCCGTGGACCTGGAGGTCTACGAAGCCTTTCTCCGCGACATCGGCTATCTCCTGCCGGAAGGACCTGACTTCAAGGTCTCGACGGACAACGTCGATCCCGAAATCGCCGAGATTGCCGGCCCGCAGCTCGTCGTGCCGGTGATGAACGCGCGCTACGCCCTGAATGCCGCCAATGCGCGCTGGGGCTCGCTCTACGATGCGCTCTACGGCACCGACGCCATTCCGGAGGAGGGTGGCGCCGAAAAGGGTGGATCCTATAACCCCGCCCGCGGGGCGAAGGTCATTGCCTGGGTGCGGGACTTCCTCGACCAGTCGGTGCCGCTGTCGGGCGCGAGCTGGAGCGACGTGACGTCCTTCGTCGTTGCTGCCGGCACCCTCACGGCAGCCGGTCCGGAAGGACGCACCGTCGAACTTGCCGATCCGGCACAGTTCATCGGGTACACGGGCGAGGCCGCGGCGCCGGAGAGCCTGCTTCTCGGGAAAAACAACCTGCATATCGAGGTGCGGATCGATCCGTCGACGCAGATCGGCAAGGACGACCCGGCGAAGATTTCCGACGTGCGGCTCGAATCGGCGATCACCACCATCATGGACTGCGAGGATTCCGTTGCCGCCGTCGATGCCGAGGACAAGGTGCTCGTCTATCGCAACTGGCTCGGCCTGATGAAGGGGGATCTTCAGGAAGAGGTGGCCAAGGGCGGCAGGAGCTTCATCCGCAAGCTGGAACCGGACATCGTCTTCACGACGCCGAAAGGCGCGAGCGGCAGCCTGAAGGGCCGCTCGCTGATGCTGGTGCGCAATGTCGGCCACCTGATGACCAATCCGGCCATCCTCGACCAGGAGGGTCGCGAGGTGCCGGAAGGCATCATGGACGCCATGGTCACCGCTCTCCTTGCACTGCATGACATCGGGCCCGACGGGCGCCGCCAGAATTCCCGCACCGGCTCCATGTATGTGGTGAAGCCGAAGATGCACGGACCGGAGGAGGTCGCCTTCGCCTGCGAGATCTTTGCGCGGGTGGAAGAAGCGATCGGCATGCCCACCAACACCATCAAGATGGGGATCATGGACGAGGAGCGCCGCACCACGGTCAACCTCAAGGAATGCATTCGCGCCGCGCGCGAGCGTGTGGTCTTCATCAACACCGGCTTCCTTGACCGCACCGGCGACGAGATCCACACGTCGATGGAAGCGGGCCCGATGATCCGCAAGGGCGACATGAAGCAGGCCGCCTGGATCTCCGCCTACGAGAACTGGAACGTCGACATCGGCCTCGAATGCGGGCTCGCGGGCCACGCGCAGATAGGCAAGGGCATGTGGGCGATGCCTGACCTGATGGCGGCCATGCTGGAGCAGAAGATCGCCCACCCCAAGGCAGGCGCAAATACCGCCTGGGTCCCGTCGCCAACGGCGGCGACGCTGCATGCGACCCACTATCACAAGGTCAATGTCGCCGACGTCCAGGCCGGCCTGAAGACGAGGGGCCGCGCCAAGCTCTCCGACATTCTCTCCGTGCCGGTTGCATCAAGGCCGAATTGGACGCCCGAGGAGATCCAGCGGGAGCTCGACAACAATGCCCAGGGGATCCTCGGCTACGTGGTGCGCTGGATCGACCAGGGCGTCGGCTGCTCCAAGGTGCCCGACATCAACGACATCGGCCTGATGGAAGACCGCGCAACGCTTCGCATCTCGGCGCAGCACATGGCCAACTGGCTGCACCACAAGCTGATCAGCCAGGAGCAGGTCGTCGAGACGATGAAGCGCATGGCGGCGGTCGTCGATGGCCAGAATGCCGGTGATCCGCTCTACCATCCGATGGCATCGGATTTCGACGGCTCAATCGCCTTCCAGGCCGCTCTCGACCTTGTGCTGAAGGGCAGGGAGCAGCCGAACGGCTACACCGAGCCGGTTCTCCACCGGCGGCGGCTGGAGCTCAAGGCGCAGCACGCACACTGAACGACAAAGGCCGCCGGGGTGACCGGCGGCCTTTACGTTAGGTTCGCGAAGAGATCCGCTTATTGGATGACGACGACCTTGGTGTTGCGGCCCGGGCGGACGCGATTGTAGAGGTCGATGACGTCCTGGTTGATCAGCCGGATGCAGCCCGAAGAGGCTGCGGTGCCGATCGACGCCCATTCCGGCGTGCCATGCAGGCGGAACAGCGTGTCCTGGCCCTTCTCGTTGAAGAGATACATGGCGCGCGCACCAAGGGGGTTGCTGAGGCCCGGCCCCATTCCGTCCTCGACATAGCGTGCCACGTCCGGCTTGCGCTCCGCCATTTCCTTCGGCGGGTGCCAGGTCGGCCAGGCCTGTTTCCAGGCGACATAGGCCTCTCCCGACCAGGAGAAGCCCTGCTTGCCGACGCCGATCCCGTAGCGGACCGCCTTGCCGTTCGGCAGCACGTAGTAGAGGAAGCGTTCGCGGGTGTTGACGACGATCGTGCCCGGTTTCTCCTGCGTCGGATAGTCGACGATCTGGCGGTGGAACTTCTTGTCCACGCGGGTGATCGGAATGGCAGGCAATGCATAGCCGGCATCGGTGACGGAGCCGTAGGAATCGGTGAAGATCCGGGTGGTTTCGATGCGGGCGACTTCGGGGGATTCGGACGTGGTGGAGCATCCGGCCAGGGCAGCAGTTGCCAGGAGGCCGAAGGCGATCATGCTTGTGCGGATGCGCATGGAGATCTCATGAAAAGGGAAAAAGCGACGCAGGCGGGATGAGCGCCTTTAAGAGCGCGTTATTTTCGAATAAAACGGGCTTGGCAAGTCGCTGTGCCCCGACCGGGCGTCGCGCCCGCACGATTGGACGCGGATCTGCCTTTTTTGCAACATCGAACACGGGATCGGCACCCGACCTCATGACACGTGTCAGCATCGCCAACAGCAATCCGCTCATCGATGGTCGCCAGTCGGCCCGCGCCATGATGGTGCGCCGCGGCCTGCAGATCCTGCTGACCGACATGCGCCATGCGACGCTGCCGGAACTCGCGCTCGCCAACGGCCGCCGCGCCGACCTCGTCACGGTATCGGAGAAGGGGGAGATCTGGATCATCGAGATCAAGACCTCGATCGAGGACTTCCGGGTCGACCGCAAGTGGCCGGATTACCGGGCCTATTGCGACCGTCTGTTCTTTGCCACCCACAAGGACGTCCCGCTGGAGATTTTCCCGGAGGACTGCGGCCTGTTGCTCTCGGATGGCTACGGCGCACACCTCATGCGCAATGCGCCGGAACACCGGCTGCCGCCGGCGACCCGCAAGGCGGTCATGCTCAATTTCGCCAGGGCGTCCGCGCATCGCCTGACCATGGCCGAATGGGCCACCGGCAGGACCTTCGACGAGATGTGATCTATTTCGGCGCCCGCTTGGCGAGGATCCGCTGCAGCGTCCGCCGATGCATGTTGAGGCGGCGCGCCGTCTCCGACACATTGCGCTCGCACATCTCGTAGACCCGCTGGATATGCTCCCAGCGCACCCGATCGGCCGACATCGGGTTTTCCGGCACGTCAGCCTTCTCCCCGGGGCGCTGCGTCAGGGCATGAAAGACATCATCCGCATCGGCGGGCTTGGCCAGATAGTCGAGGGCGCCGAGCTTCACGGCCGTGACGGCCGTGGCGATATTGCCATAGCCGGTCAGCACGATGGTCTTCGTATCCTGCCGCAGCTGGCGGATCGCCTCGATCACGTCGAGCCCGTTGCCGTCTCCCAGGCGAAGGTCGACGACGGCATATTTCGGCGGATTGGCCTTCGATTTGGCAATGCCCTCGGCAACCGATTCGGCCACGTCGACGGTAAAGCCGCGGCTTTCCATGGCGCGCGCCAGCCGTCGCAGGAAGGGGCCGTCATCGTCAACGATGAGCAGGGACCGATCCGGTCCGAGCAGATGTTCCGCAGCAGCGTCTGCGGCTCGCATTGGTGTATCCATGTCTCTTCTCCAGAAGCGTCACGGGCTCGAAAGCATCTACGTTCGGCAGACCCTCTCGGACCACATGCGCCAGCTAACCATCCTCGAGCATCGCCCGGGGCCATTCGATGCGAATACGGGCACCCGCTTCGTCGCCATCCCGATTCTCGAACCGCAATCGTGCGCCGGAGCGTTCCAGCAGCGTCTTGGCGATGAACAGGCCGAGCCCGAGCCCGCCGGCTCTTTCGACTTCCTTGGCCCTCTTTGTCATATAGGGTTCGCCGATGCGGGAAAGAATATCTGCCGAGTAGCCGGCGCCATCGTCCTCAATGACGACGACGACCCGCTCGGCATTGTGCTCGACGGTCACCGTCACCTGGCTTGCCGCGTAGTCCACCGCATTCTCCACGAGGTTGCCGAGACCGTAGAGAATGCCGGCATTGCGGGTGCAGACCGGTTCGCTGCCGCGATCGCCCCTCTCGACGAGCCCGATGGCAATACCGAACTGGCGGTGCGGCGCGATCACATCCTCGATCATCGAGGACAGCGGCAGGCGACGCATGTGCTCCTCGCTCGCCGCCGACAGCGAGGTCAGGCGCTTCAGGATATCGCGGCAGCGTTCGCTCTGGCTGCGCAGCAGCTGGACGTCCTCCCGCAGCAGTTCGTTGTCGCCGAAGTCGCGCTCCATCTCCTTGGCCACGACGCTGATCGTTGCCAGCGGCGTTCCGAGTTCGTGCGCCGCCGCCGCAGCCAGGCCATCGAGCTGCGACAGGTGCTTTTCCCGCTCGAGCACGAGTTCGGTCGCCGCCAGCGCATCCGCCAGCAGCGTCGCCTCGTTGGACACCTGATAGGCATAGAAGGCGGCAAAGCTCATCATCGAGGCGATCGAGAACCAGATGCCGAGCTGCATGACCGGCTGGACCCGCCAGATCTCTTCCGGATACCAGGGCAGCGGATAGGGCGAGAAGGCGAGCGCCGTGGTGCAGGCGAGCGCCAGCAGGAGGAGTGCAATCGAATGCCGCAGCGGCTGCGAGGCAAACGAGATGATCACCGGCACGCAGAGGAGGGGGGCGAAGGGATTGGCAAGCCCGCCGGTGATGAACAGCAGGCAGGCCATCTGCAGGAGATCGAAGCTGAGGAGCGCCAGCGCTGCCTTCGGCCCCAGCCGCTGCGTCGGCGGAAACCAGAGCGACAGCATCACATTGGCGAGCGCCAGGGCGCCGATCAGGAAGCCGGCCGGCAGCAGCGGCAGCGGAAAGGAGAGCGCCAGCGCCACGATCAGCACCGTCAGCGTCTGGCCCGCGACCGCCAGCCAGCGCAGCCGGACCAGCGTCTGGAGCCGGAACCGCCGGCTGGAGGAACCGAACTGCGCCTCACGCACCGACGAGAGGCCGAGGGTTTCCGTCTGGCGGCCAGCGCCCATCGTGTCTGCCTTGTTCATGGACCGGTCCAATACAGCTCCTTGCCCCATCTCCCGAGGCGGCATTCTGTCACGTCCCGCGCGGCTTGGCACGTGTGGTGGGCAGCGCCTCGTCGGGCCGGTCCGGCCAGGGGTGCCTGGGGTAGCGTCCGCGCATCTCGGCGCGCACGTCCTTCCAGGATCCTGCCCAGAAGCCCGGCAGGTCGCGGGTCGTCTGGATCGGCCGGTGCGCCGGCGAGGTGAGCTCCAGCAGAAGCGGCAACCGTCCGCCGGCAACCGCGGGATGCGTCTTCAATCCGTAGAGTTCCTGCACCCGGATCGCCAGCACCGGCTCCTCCCCGTCGTAGCGGATCGGGTGGCGCTGGCCGGTCGGCGCCTCGAAATGGGTCGGCGCCAGCCGATCCAGGTCGCGGCGCAGGTCGTGCGGCACGAGCGAACGCAGCCCCTCGGTGAGGCTGCCGGCATCGACGGCATCGAGGCTCGTGCTGGCGCCCTGGAACGGCACGAACCAGTCCTCCAGCCGGTCGAGCAATGCGTCCTCGCTCATGTCGGGCCAGGGATCGCCGATGCTCCGGTGCAGGAAGCCGACCCGCTGTCGCAGATGCTGGGCGTCGCGCGAAAAGGGCAAAGCCGCCAGCCCAAGCTCCCGCACGCCCTCCGCCAGTGCCCGGGCGGCCGCTTCGCCGCGCGGCTTCGGCAGCGGTGTTTCCTCGAAGACGATCGCCCCGAGCCGCGTCACCCGGCGGGCGCGCACCTGGCGGCTCGCCCGGTCGAAGAAACACTCCTCTCCTTCGACGATCAGCGCGCGCAGCTGCTCCTGCACGTCGGCGCGAGAGACCTCCGCCGCGGCAAGGACCCGGCCCTGCGCGGCGCGGCCGGTGAGGTCCGCGATCACCAGCATGCGGCTGGCGGCCAGCCGCTCCGTCTCCGGCAGCTCGGCGCCGCGCCCGTTGGCCATGACGAACCGGCCACGCCCGCCGCGCTGCAGGGCCACCCGGTCGGGATAGGCGTGCAGCAGCAGCGGCCCCGCACTGGAGGTCGCACCGGCATCATCTCCCCTGGGCAGGCTCCGCGAAAGTCGGGCGGCAAGCGCCCGCGCGGCGTCCGCACGGGACCCGCGTTCGGTTCGAAACCGCCGCAGCCGCTCGTCGAGATCGAGATCCTTGCCGCCGAGGCCCTGTTCGGTCAGGAGCACCGCAAGCTGGCAGGCGAGCAGGCCAAGGCCCTCGGTGGCGGCCGATATGGCCATGGCGGAAAGCCGCGGCGGCAGGGCGAGGCGCCGCATCAGGTGGCCCTTCTGCGTCAACCCGAAACGCGCATCGAGCGCACCGAGCTGGACGAGCAGGGCGCGGGCCTCCGACAGCGCCGGCGCCGGCGGCTGATCGAGAAAACGCAGCGTCGCCGGATCCTTCACGCCCCAGTGCGCCAGATCGAGCGCCAGCTGGGACAGATCGGAGGAGAGGATCTGCGGCGGCGTGAAGGCCGGCAGCGCCGCCGTCTGTCCGGCATGCCAGAGGCGGATGGCGGTTCCCGGTTCCGTACGCCCGGCGCGCCCGGCACGTTGATCGGCGGAGGCCCGCGACACCCGGACCGTCTCCAGCCGGGTGATGGCGGTGGCGGGCTCGAACACCGGCAGCCGCTGCAACCCGCTGTCGATGACGACGCGCACGCCGTCGATGGTGATCGAGGTTTCCGCGATAGAGGTCGCGAGCACGATCTTGCGCATGCCCGCTGGTGCCGGCCGGATGGCGAGATCCTGGTCCGCCTGGCTGAGGTTGCCATAGAGCGGCGCAATCAGGGTCTGCGGTCCGAAGCGCCCCTCCAGGCGTTCGGCAGTGCGCAGGATTTCGCCCTGTCCGGGCAGGAAGGCAAGGATCGATCCCTCTTCGCCGCCATGTGCGGCTAGGATGGCGCTCGTCACGCTGTCTTCGATCCGCTCTCCCGCCGGCCGGTCGCGATGGCGGATCTCGACGGGAAAGCTGCGCCCCTCGCTGACGATCACCGGCGGATGGTCGAGGAGTGCTGCCACCCGCTCGACGTCAAGCGTTGCCGACATCACCAGCACCCGCAGGTCTTCCCGCAACGCCGACTGCACGTCGAGCGCCAGCGCCAGTCCGAAGTCCGCGTCGAGCGAGCGCTCGTGGAATTCGTCGAAGATCACCGCCGAGATGCCGGCAAGCTCAGGTTCCTCCAGCACCATGCGCGCGAAGACACCCTCGGTTACCACCTCGATCCGGGTGCGGCCGGAAATGCGGTTGTCGAGCCGCATCCGGTAGCCGACCGTCTCGCCGACCTGTTCGCCCAGAAGCGCCGCCATTCGGCCCGCCGCCGCGCGGGCCGCCAGCCGCCGTGGCTCCAGAAGGATGATCTTGCCGCTGCACCAGGGCTGGTCGAGCAGCACCAGCGGCACGATCGTCGTCTTGCCCGCGCCCGGCGGCGCCGAGAGAACCGCCCGGTTGCCGTCCGAAAGGGCCGCCATGATCTCCGGCAGCACGTCATGGACAGGAAGAACCGGGACCGGAAGAACGGGAAGGCCGCGTTCACCACCGCTTGCCATCAGGCGACGGTCTCTCGGCTGGTCTGCTCGTAGGCGAGAATGGCCCCGGCCAGATCCTCCAGCGCCGCCCCTACCGATTTGAACAGCGTGATCTCGTCCGGCCGGCTGCGCCCCCCGTGGTGACCGCCGACGAGATCCGCTAGCTCCGCTAGGATACGGTCCTCGTCGAGGACGCCGCTGCGCAGCGGCTGGACGATGTCGCCGCCCTCCTTGAGAGCGCCGGCGCGGGTGTCGACGAAGACGGACGCGCGGCGGATGCAGGCGTCGTCGCTTTCGCGCATGTCCGGCTTGAAAGCGCCGACGAGATCCAGATGCGTGCCCGGCCGAAGCCATTCGCCCTGGATCAAGGCCGTATTTGAAAGCGTGGCGCAGGAAATGATGTCGGCGTCCCCGGCAGCCGCAGCGAGGTCGGCGGTCGCAGTCGCGTCGAGGCCAAGCGCCCGCGCCGCGGCGGCGCAGGCTTCGGCCTTGTCCGGGTCGCGGGCCCAGACGGCAAAGCGCTCGAGCGGCCGCACCGTCGCATGCGCCTGCATCAGGTTGAGCGCCAGCCGCCCGGCGCCTACCATCAGCATAGACTGCGCGTCCTCGTGGGCGAGGTAACGGGCTGCAAGCGCTGACGTCGCCGCCGTGCGTCGCGCCGTCAGCTCGCCGCCGTCGACCATGGCCAGCATCTCGCCCGTCGTGCCCGACGACAGGAGATAGGTGCCGATGATCGTCGGCAGGGCCCGGCGCTGGTTGTCGGGAAAGAGGTTGAGGATCTTGACGCCCATGTACGCGCCGGGCACCCAGGCTGGCATCAGCAACATCGTCGCGGCCGCTTCGCCGGGCACCTCCACCGTATGGTGGTGACGCACGGGCGTGACGCAATCTGCGGCAAACATCGTGTCTATGGCAGCAATCAGCGGCGCCCAGGAAAGGGCTGCCCGCGTGTCCGCCTCGTTCAGTACCAGCATTCTGTCACTCCAGCTTCGATCCCCGCAGACTAGCAATCCCGCCATGCCGCAGGAAGAGCCTTCTCCAATTGGGCCGGATCGCCTGCGGACACGGGGTTTCGCCCACGGGAAGAGCAGGGCCCATGACGCATGAAAAGGTGCGGAGGGAGAAAAATGACAGTTTCTTGAAAATCCCCGTTGACTTGTTTTGTTGGTTGGGACTATAAACCGCTCACCAACG
>JOKI01000032.1 GCA_000722615.1 Pseudorhizobium pelagicum
GGCATGGTGGCTCTTGTTGTGGTCGGTGACGCCCCGGCCAACCTCGACGCCATCAAGGAGGCAAAACTCCCGAAGAAGGCGAGAGACCGGATGAACGCCGACATAGCAGCAGCCGCCGGCACCTGATCCTTGAGCCTGCCGTGGCGGAGGGCTCACGGTCTCTCCGCCTAATACCCATGCCTTACGCACCTGCAGTCGATCGGGGGCTAGGCTTCAAGATAGCGGGTCAGTTATTGCGCCCCATCGTCGGGTGAGAGCTCGGCCCGCAATCTGCCTTCGCGCAAAATCAAGCAAGGACACCATATGGGCACGTTCAGCGCCTGGCACTGGTTGATTGTGCTGGCCATTCTCCTGCTGCTCTTCGGGCGCGGAAAGATTCCGCAACTGATGGCGGATCTCGGCCGGGGCATCCGTGAGTTCAAGAAGGGCATGCAAGACACCGGAGATGACAATAACACCGATACCACGGGGAGCGGCGTCAGCTAAAGTCTCCTCAATCGGAGAGAGACCCTGTCAGGTCGACGATCTGGCGGGGTTGCTCGCTTGAACCTGCGCAAGGCTGCGGCTTGCTCCGATTACGCTTGACGCCACCCGGCAACGACCGTGCGACCGAGGCGATCAAGGATATCGCCGGTCGCACGCTGGTAGAACCTGCGGTCAATGGAGTAGCGCATGACCCCCAAACGAACCAGACTGATGATCATTGCCGGCGGCAGCGGGTTCATTTTCGTTGCGGTACTTCTTGTCGCATTCGCCTTCACCCAGTCGATCACCTATTTCTTTATGCCGTCTGATCTCGCAACGATCCGAATCGCCTCGGGGACCCGAATCCGCCTCGGCGGTCTGGTGGCGGAGGGTTCGGTCCAGCGAAGCCAAGGATCGCGGGTGGCATTTTCCGTCACTGACGGATCAGGAACGGTCCCGGTCAGCTATACTGGGATCCTGCCGGATCTTTTCCGTGAAGGCCAGGGCGTTGTGACCGAAGGCGCATTCGATGCTGTTTCTCACGCCTTCGTTGCCGATACCGTCCTTGCCAAGCATGACGAGAACTACATGCCCAAAGACGTTGCCGATCGCCTCAAGGAGGAGGGCGTGTGGGAGTATGATGTGGTCGGCAAGGACGCGATCGGAGAATGATCACCAATTGACCGATGAACGTTGTGCCCGACAGGCCTACCCCGGCATAACCGCTTGCCGGGACACAGCCCTCTGGAGGTGCCGGGGCTGCGGCATCCCTCACCCCTGTAGGCCACGCATCAGGTGCTTAACTCAACGCCTTGTAAGCCGCCGGCATCAAGAACCACCGGTCGCGCGGAGCGAGATTTGCCCCGGTGACGGATGCATTCGCCCGCCGGTGAATCGCAATCCTGGAGTTGCGCCGCGATAAGATCACGCGGGGACCACCGATCATGCCTAAAGCGCTTCTCCTCTGTCGGCGGCCGCACCTTCCGGAAAACTGAGACCAGCCTTCATCATGTGCTCTCCCCTCTCCGGCTGACGTGCGGCTTCGCCACCACTAGTTGAGGAAGGACTTCTAAGCTCTGCATGTGGAGTGAGGAGACTGTTTGCCGCGCCATGGGAAGCGATTACTGGCGACCAAGGCGACACGTCACGGCAGTCGGGCTATCGCTTGCGTCGCCGGCAGCCCGCCTGCGGGAACTTCCTGCTGGCGCGGCAATCGTTTCGGCACAGGACTACGAGGAGATCTGTCGCAGCGACACTCTCCGATGCGCTCGCCAGCGTCCCCCGGGCTTGTTGTGCAGGATTTCTTTGGCGGCAATGGAGGTGGTTGGCGTTGACGGTGACAACCATCAGTTGGCATGGAACTCAGGCGACTGGTTCGTGTTTCCCCCTGCATGCGAACAGGGAGAGGTTCAATGCGCGCCGGATTTCGATTGCCCATATCGATGCTAGGGCTTGTGCCTGCCGCCGCTCTGGCACAAGATTTCATAAGATCTTCGAACGACCTGACTGAGGCAGCCGTTGCGGAGGCTTTGGATGCGCCTTACCTCGTTCGCGTTGCGGCTCCCGGCGCTTGGCGAGCAGGAGACCTTATCGGCAAGCAGCTGTATGATCTCCAGGGTGACAACTTAGGTAAGGTCTCCGATATTCTCATTACAGCAGACCGGTCAGTCACCGCACTGATCGTATCGCTCCGGGATGATCAGGGGGTCGGCATGAAAACCGTAGCCTTGAGGATAAGCGCGTTGACGCTGGCACCTGGGGACCCCCAGGAGCAGGCAGACGAGGTGTCAGAGGCTCATCCCGATGTCGCGCCGGCGCCCAGTGCCGTTGTGTCGGAAGCCTTTGCTGGCGCGGGGGCATCAGAGGAGACGGACTCCCACGGCAATGACGGCGCAATCAAGCTCGAGCCCGATGGATTGCCAGAACGCCTTGTCGCCGATGTGACCCGAGAGCAGATAATGGCAGCCCCGGCCCTGAGTTGGCGGTAGGCGGGCTGCGTGGCCACTGGCCTCTTTTGCCGCTATAGATCTGCGTGGGCCGCTTTCATCGCCTCGCGAAGTTCGTCGATTGCAGAGGCGCTGGGCAGAACCTCCCCTTCCAGCTCCTTCGGCAGCTGCCAGCCTGGCTGAACCCCCTGCATGTTTGGGAGTTCGTGAGCGATTCCCTTGTGGCAATCGATGCAGGTGGCGCGGCCGTTGAGCAGATAGCGGCTGTGAATTTCCGCGGCACGCTCCGTCTGCTTCGACAGATCCATCGCAACAGACGAATGACAGTTGCGACACTCCAGGCTGTCATTGGATTTCAGGCGCGCCCACTCGTGCTGAGCAAGGCGCAAGCGTTCATCGAGAAATTTCTCCCGCGTGCTGATCGTCCCAAAGATCTTACCCCAAACCTCCTTGGAGGCCTGCATCTTGCGGGCGATCTTGTCTGTCCATTCATGCGGAACATGGCAGTCGGGACATGATGCCCGCACACCGGAGCGGTTGCTGAAATGCACCGTCCTCGTCAGCTCCTCGTAGACGTTTGTTTCCATCTCGTGGCAGCTGATGCAGAAGGTTTCGGTGTTAGTTAGCTCCAGCGCGGTGTTGAAGGCGCCCCAGAAGATCACACCGCCGACAAAGCCGCCCAGGGTCAGGAAAGCAAGGCTTAAAGTGGCAGCGGGAGTGCTGAGAACCTTCCAGATCCAGCTCCAGAAGCTCTTGATCTTGTTCATCATCTAGTGCTCCTGCTCCCCGATGTGCTCAACACCCATTTCACTCATGTCGCGGAAGGTGTTTTCCACCAGTGGGTTCACGTCCGCCTGCGGCACATGGCAGGCAGTGCAGAAGTAGCGGCGAGGGGAGACATCTGCGAGCATCTGTCCTTCTCGCGTCATGTAATGGGTGACGCTGATCATGGGCGCGCCTGAGCTTTCGGTGAATTCTCGCTTGTGGCAAGACAGACAGCGGTTGGTATTGACCGATAGCTGGTAGCCCTCGATCGAATGAGGGATCACGGGCGGCTGATCGGGGTATGCCCGCATCTTGCGCACGTCATCCACGATCCATTTCGGCATCGGCTTTGCCGGAACGCTACCCATTTTTTCGGCTGGCCCAGACAACTGCGGAACGGTCTGGGCCACCACGATGGTTGTGATGAACAGGGCGGCACAAGCTGCAGCAAGCCCGATCGGGCCGCGGCTTAGGCGACGGGAACGATTTTGACTGCGCATTTTTTATAATCCGTCTGTTTGGAGATGGGATCTGTGGCGTCAAGCGTCACCTTGTTGATCAGCTGGCTTGCGTCGAACCAAGGTACGAAGATCACCCCGGGCGGCATGCGATTACGGCCGCGGGTTTCAACCCGGCTGCGAATCTCGCCGCGGCGGGAAATGATCTTTATTTCAGCGCCCTGATTGATGCCGCGCTTGCGTGCATCATCGGCATTCATGAAGCAGCGCGCGCCGGGAAATGCCTTGTAGAGCTCAGGCACTCGCATGGTCATAGAGCCGGAGTGCCAGTGTTCCAGGACCCGTCCCGTGACCAGCCAGACATCATATTCGTCGTCGGGAGATTCAGCAGGCGGCTCGTATGGCACGGCCAGGATGACCGCTCGGCCGTCGGGCCGCCCATAGAAGCGAACGCCCTCTCCCTCCTTCACATAGGGATCATGGCCTTCGCGATACCGCCATTTGGTTTCCTTGCCGTCCACCACCGGCCAACGCAGGCCGCGCTCGTGATGATAGACATCATAGGGGGCAAGGTCGTGCCCATGCCCCCGCCCGAACTCGGCATATTCTTCAAACAGACCTTTCTGGATGTAGAAGCCGAACTCATGCGCTTCTCGATTGGCATACTCCTCGTTCAGCTCCTCCACGGGGAAGCGATTGACCTTGCCGTTCTTGAACAGCACGTCGAACAATGTCTTTCCGCGGTAGCCCGGGTTTTGATCGAGCAACTCGGCCGGCCAGACCTCTTCGGTTGTGAATCGCTTCGAAAACTCGACAAGCTGCCATAGATCCGACTTCGCCTCGCCCGGCGCATCGACCAACTGGTGCCAGACATGCGTGCGCCTCTCGGCGTTTCCGTAGGCGCCTTCCTTTTCCACCCACATGGCGGCGGGAAGAATAAGATCGGCCGACATCGCCGTGATGGTCGGATAGGCATCGGAGACAACAATGAAATTGTCGGGATTGCGGTAGCCGAGAAAAGTCTCGTTGGACGTGTTGGGCGCGGCTTGAACGTTGTTGTTGACCTGCACCCAATAGAAATTGAGCTTGCTGTCTTTGAGCATCCGGTCCTGCTGAACTGCATGGTAACCGACCTTGTCGGGTAGCAGTCCTGCCGGCAACTGCCAGATCTCTTCTGCATGGTGACGGTGCTCGGGATTGGTCACCACCATATCCGCCGGCAGTCGGTGGGCGAAGGTGCCGACTTCGCGCGCAGTGCCACAGGCGGATGGCTGACCGGTAAGCGAGAACGGGCCGTTGCCGGGCTCGGAGATCTTTCCCGTCAGCAGATGAATATTGTAGACCATGTGGTTGGCCCAGACACCGCGCGTGTGCTGGTTGAAGCCCATGGTCCAGAGAGACATGACCTTCCGGTCCGGGTCTGCATACAGCTCGGCGAGCTGCTCAAGGAAGCCTGGATCCGCCCCGGTTAGCTCTGCGGTCTTCTCCAGCGTGTAATCGGAGACGAACTCCTTGAACGCATCAAAACTGATCGGCTCCATCTTGGTCGGATCGCCGGCATTGGTGGCCTTCAACTCCAGAGGATCCTCCGGCCGCAACCCGTAGCCGATATTGTCCACGCCCTTCATGAACGTCGTGTGGTTTCGGACGAACTCCTCGTTGACACGCCCGGTGGAGATGATGTGATTGGCGATGTAGTTGAGGATCGCCAGGTCGGTGCTCGGCTTGAAGATGATCGGAACATCGGCCAGATCCATGCTGCGATGGGTGAAGGTGGAAAGGACCGCGACCTTCACGTGCTCGTGCCCAAGCCGGCGATCGGCGAGGCGCGTCCACAGGATCGGATGCATCTCCGCCATGTTGGAACCCCACAGCACGAATGCATCGGCGTGCTCGAAGTCGTCATAGCAGCCCATCGGCTCGTCCATGCCGAAGGTGCGCATGAATGCGTAAGCCGCCGAGGCCATGCAGTGGCGCGCGTTCGGATCAAGATTGTTGGAGCGGAATCCGGCGCGCATCAGCTTGGTGGCAGCATAACCTTCGAAGATCGTCCACTGACCGGAGCCAAACATGCCGACCGCGGTCGGCCCCTTCTCCCGCAGGACCCGCTTGCACTGCTCAGCCATGACGTCGAAGGCTTCATCCCAGCTTACCGGCTCGAATTCGCCCTCCTTGTCATAGTGGCCGTTGCGCTTGCGAAGAAGCGGCTCTGTCAGCCTGTCCTCGCCATACATGATCTTGGACAGGAAGTAGCCCTTGATACAGTTAAGGCCTCGGTTGACCTCTGCCTGCATGTCACCGTGAGTGGCGACAACCTGGCCTTCCTTCACGCCGACCATCACCCCGCAGCCGGTGCCGCAGAAACGACACGGTGCTTTCGACCACTTGATCTGCAACGAGTCCACGCCACCGGGGACGGGTTGAGCAGATACAGGAAGGGCGACCCCTGCAGTGGCAGCGGCTATTGCGGCCGCATGCGCTTTCAGCAAGTTACGCCGTGTCAGTTCGGTGCTCATCCGCGTAAGCCTCCTCGTCTTCCGAATGTTCAAAAACCATGTTTGCGGCAACGACGCCGGATATACCCGATATCTCCGAGAGGGTTGCTCCCAGTTCTCCGCTGGTGCGGCCCTCGATGACGAGCACCATCTTGCTGTCCTGGACAGCAAACACTTCTACATTCTGCATCGCCTCGAGTATCTCGCGGACGGCATCGGTGGCGGCGGGCTTGGCCACTATCACAGCGCTCGAGATATAATGGCGGTGTTTTCTCTCAAGCATCCACAAGCTCCTGGCGGGCAGTGACGGATACGGCACCCACCGGACACACTGCAATGCAGGCGCCGCAACCATTGCAGGCATCGACGTCGATCTCCGGCTGGAAGGGCCCACCAATGCGCGGCCTGAATCGGATTGCGGTCGTGGGACAGTGGTCCCGACAGGCCTGACAGTCCACGCCCCGATGCGTCAGACAACCGGCTTCGATCTGAGCGTGGTGGGGAAAGGCGAAGGCGGCGTCGAAAAGATCTTCCGAGTGCGGGCAGGCGGCACGGCACTCACCGCACAACGTGCATTCCCCTCGGCTAAAATCCACCGCGGGACCTCCCTGCTCGTCGGCAATGAGTATGGAGGTGGGACAGTGGTCAATGCAGAGCCTGCAATTCGAGCAGGCATCTGGTCGGGGTCCCACGAAACCGGGCGGCAGCACCCGAGGCGCACTCTGCGTACGAGCACGCAGGAAATCCCGTCTGCTGAGGATGCCCATGGGCATCTCAATGACCTGGAGGGCCCGGAGGACCAGCAATGATCTGATACATCCAGACAAGGAAGCCGTAGCCACCGACAACGGCAACTGCAACGATCGGCCAAATGCCAAAGGCAAGAACCAGAAACGTCAAGATCTCCGATCGGCGGGTCGGCTTGCGGGGCTCCTCCCCACGTTGGTCGGCTGAAAGATCTGCCATCCCTTCCTCTCCTCGCGGTCCCTATTACAGACTAGCATGCGGCTTATGCCGCGAATGTCAAACCCTTTGACCGTTCTTGATAAAGGTCAAATTTGCAGTCGGTTTACGTCACTGGGACGCGAGGGAACCCGCTGAACATAGTGAGAAACATGAGCTCGGGGAGATGGATCTCGCCGCTTGGGCAGTTCAGCATTCCTGTTCCTCACAAGAAGAGCAAGGAGCCCCGCGGGCGGCCGGAAGGTGCGCCGAACCTGCCTCGTCGGATTTTTCTCCAACCGGCTACCACAGTAGGCTCGGTCATGCCGAACATGACCGAGCCTACTCGCTGAAGACCGACCTCTTGCCGGTTCTAAAGGGCCGCTAGATAATGCCGAGTGCATCCATGGCCTGCGCGACCTTGACGAAACCGGCAATATTGGCGCCTAGTACATAGTCACCAGGAGCGCCATGCTCGTCAGCAGTCTGCGCGCATGTATCGTGGATGTTGCGCATGATGGTCCCTAGCCGAGCCTCCGTCTGCCCAAATGTCCGGCTGTCTTGCCAGGCATTTTGCTGCATCTCGAGAGCGGACGTCGCGGCCCCACCAGGGATGTCGGCACTGGATCTGGCGCTTTCGATACTCCAGCCCCATGATCTGCTGCTGGCTCCTCACGACTGCTATGGCGGCAGTTACAGACTTATCCAGGGCAGAGCCGAGCGCGGCCACTTCAGCACCTTGTTCGTCGACCAGAACAACAGGACTGCCCTTAGGGAGGCACTTGCGCTCCGTCCCCGGCTGGTGCTTGTCGAAACGCCGTCAAACCCGCTGATGCGGGTAGTGGACATTGCTGCCGTGGCCTCCATGGCAAAAAAAGCCGACGCGAAGCTGGCCGTCGACAACACATTTCTTTCACCGGCGCTGCAGAACCCTCTGCGCCTGGGCGCCGACTTCGTCATCCACTCAACCACGAAATATCTCAATGGTCATTCAGATGTCGTTGGCGGTGCATTGGTGACCGCTGATCGCGCGGATGGTGAAGAGCTGGCCGCCTGGGCCAGCCTCACCGGCATTACCGGCTCTCCCTTTGACGCCTATCTGACCCTTCGGGGGCTGCGGACTTTATTCCCTCGCATCGAAGCACAGCAGCGCTCTGCCACGGCCATTGCCGACCTGCTGGATGCTCATCCCGCAGTACAAAAGGTGTTTTATCCCGGACTTGCCAGGGACCCCGGGCACGCCATCGCTTCCTCTCAGCAGAAGGGATTTGGAGCGATGCTAAGCTTTGAGGCAAAGCTTGGCGAGGCAGGTCTTCGAACGTTCATCAGCTCCTTGAAACTATTCACGCTGGCGGAATCACTCGGCGGCGTAGAGAGTCTCATCGCTCACCCCGCCACCATGACGCATCTGGGCATGGGGCAGGCAGCCCGCGCTACCGCGGGAATATCCGATTCACTTCTCAGGCTGTCGGTGGGTTTAGAGGAAACTCAAGATCTCATTGACGACCTCTCCGAAGCCCTTGATGCGGGTCTGGCGCATGAGCGATAGGCGCCAAGCGTGTCACCATATATGGTGTCCGTGGTGAAGTACGCAGTGTACCAGCTCGGGGTGAGGCAAATCACCATCTGCGGGCACTATGGTTGTGGCGGCGTTCGCGCAGCAGTCGGGACGAAGACGTTTGGCTAGTGAAGCCGGCTGTGGCGACGCGTTATGGAACAGTGCGGCTCGGAACGCTAAAACCAGCGCCTCGATATTCTGGCCGAGATTTTGGTTGCCATAGGCTGTGCCGTCAAACGCGGTGTCTCACTCATTCTAGCCCACCTGTCGCTTGATACTGGACAACCACCTGGCCGCGCTGGTGCCGGCCCGGCCGTGACCCCAGTGTCCGCCGCAGTTTAGAATGAATACCGGGATTCCAGCGACATGTCGTGTTCGACATGCCGCTTAATCCTTTGGAAGAATGATACCACAGGGTGGTTTGCTCACCCCTGCCACTCCACGGCAAGCCGTGCGCTGGAGATTTGCAGGAGATCGACCGCTCTGGCAGCAAGGTGGGAAACGACTTCGTCTATTGACGTCGGTTTGCGATAGAAAGCCGGAACCGGCGGCATGACGATCGCGCCTATCTCCGTCACCGATACCATGTTGCGCAAGTGACCGAGATGGAGCGGCGTCTCACGGGCCAGAAGCACCAGACGGCGCCGCTCCTTGAGTTGGACATCGGCGGCCCGCAGCAGCAGATTGTCGGTGAGACCAGAGGCGATCGCCGCCAGCGATCGCATGGAACAAGGAGCCACGATCATGCCGGAGGTGTGGAACGAGCCGCTGGCAATTGAGGCGCCGATGTCGGCTTCCGCATGGAAGTAATCGGCATGGCCGATCAGTCGCCCCAGCGCTTCGATGCCGGCTTCGTGCGCGATGGTGCGGCGTGCTGCGCTGGTCACGACGACGTGGAGCTCCACATCCTCCATGGCGGACAGGATTTTGCCGATCTCGAGCCCGATCAAGGCTCCAGATGCTCCGGAAATCCCAAGAATGACGCGATTTGTCATTGCGCCCAGCCAATGCCGAGCTCGGCCCAGAGCCGGTCAACGGTCGAACAAACCTCCGGCGTCATCTGAAGCACTCTCCCCCACTCCCGGTCGGTTTCCGGGCCAAGCTTGTTGGTCGCGTCAAGACCAAGCTTGCCGCCCAATCCCGCTTTCGGCGAGGCAAAATCCAGGTAGTCTATGGGTGTTCCGGTGAGGGTCACCATGTCGCGCGAGGCGTCGAAACGCGTCGACAAAGCCCAGACAACATCGCTCCAATTGCGAATATCGACGTCCGGATCGACGACGATAATCAGTTTTGTATAGCTGAATTGCGGCAGCATCGACCACAGCCCCAGCATGACACGCCGGGCCTGGCCCGGATAACGCTTGTCAATCGCGACGACAATGGCACGATAGGAACAGGCTTCGGGTGGCAGCCACAGATCGACGATCTCGGGAAACTGGCGCTTTGCCAGCGGCACGAACAGATCGTTCATCGCCTCTCCCAGAACCGACGGTTCGTCGGGTGGACGGCCGGTGTAGGTCGACAGATAGATCGGGCTCCGGCGCATGGTCATGGCACTGAGCGTCATCACCGGAAACGGCTCGACGGAATTGTAGTATCCGGTGTGATCGCCATAGGGGCCTTCGGGGGCGTTCTCAGAAGCCGACACGGTCCCTTCAAGCACAATTTCGGCGGTTGCCGGGATGTCGAGAGGCTGGGTCAGCGCGCGAACGACACGACTTCGCCTTCGCCGCAAGACACCCGCGACGGCAAGCTCGCTCATTGTCTCCGGCAGTGGCATGACCGCAGACAGGATCGTCTGAGGATCGGCACCGATGACGATGGCGATCGGCATGTCTTTACCCAGCGCCTGCCACTGGCGATGGTGCCGGGCCGCACCTCTATGGGCAAGCCAGCGTGTGATCAGGCGATCACGACCAAGGACCTGCAGCCGATAGACCCGGACATTCACGTCGTTGGAATCGACGGGCGAACAGGTAATGACCAAAGGCCATGTCACGAGGGGTGCCGGCTCCCCGGGCCAGCACCACTGGATCGGCAACCGAGCAAGATCGATGGCCTCGCCTCGCAGGACGACGTCCTGGCACGGCGCCCGCGACACACGCCGACATCCCAGCGACAGTGCAGCCTGCAGCAGGGGCAATTGCCTCATTGCATCGCCCAAAGACGCGGGCGGCCTCGGCTCCTTTAGATCGGCAAGGAGGTTGGCAAGGCCGCCGATCTGTCCGGACCCGATGCCAAAACCCAATTCTATGCGCGCGCGCGTGCCCAAGAGGTTCGTGACTAGCGGCATGCCGGCAGCCGACCCGTCGGGAGCGACCGGATGTTCAAAAAGCAGTGCCGGCCCGCCCTGCTCGATCACCCGTCGATGAACCTCGGTAATCTCGTGCACCAGGCTGACGGGGCGTTTGATGCGGACAAGTTGGCCCCTCTGTTCGAGTTCGTGAAGAAAGGCTTGAAGGCCCCCGTAGCGACGAGGCGGTACTTTGTCGGTCATGGTTTGCATATGGCGGCCGAGATCGCCCGCGTCTTTGCGCTGGCGCAATCAGCATCGGTGTTGACGCGACTAGTCTCCACATCCCGATACCGATGAAAACACCAGAATGCGATTGACATCCCTGCTCGCCATGCCGCTCGGCGCCTTGCCGATCATCCCGGTACAACACGTCGCACGACGCCTGTTCCAGCGCCTGCTTGAAGCCCATCCCGACCTGTTTGATCGCCTGGGCGAGTACCGCGGTTGCCGGTTCTCGTTCACGCCAACGGACCTGCCCCTCATCTTCCTTGTCGAACCGGGAGGCCCAACCCTGTCGCTCAAACGCAAGCGTGCTGTCGTCTCTGCGGATGCCGGTGTCGAGGCTCCTCTCGTCATGCTGCTGGCGCTGCTGGAGGGCCGTTGCGATGCAGATGCACTGTTTTTTTCCCGCGATCTTCAGGTCTCGGGCGATATGGAAGCAATCCTCGCCCTGCGCAACGCGCTCGATGACTGCGACATCGACCTGCCCAGGGATCTCTCGCAGCTCGGTGGCCCGCTGGCTCCACTGTGTGCAAAATTCGCGACCGAAGTTCGGCGCAGGGCCCTGAAGGAGATGGCTTGAATGGAACTTATATGTCCTGCCGGTACGCCGGCCGCATTTCGACAGGCCGTCGATGCTGGCGCCGACGCCGTCTATTGCGGCTTTCGCGACGAGACAAATGCACGCAATTTCCCCGGCCTCAACTTTAGCCGCGAGGAATTGCGGGAGGCAATCGCGTATGGGAGACGCAACGATTACCAGACGTTCGTAGCGCTCAATACGTTCATGCGCGCCGGCGACGAGGAGATATGGTACCGCGCCGCATCCGACGCGGTTAACCTTGGTGCCGATGCCCTGATCCTCGCCGATTTCGGCCTGATGGCGCATGTCAGAGAGCGCTATCCCGAGCAGAGGCTGCATGTCTCGGTACAAGCCTCTGCTTCCAATCCGGAAGCCATCAATTTTCTGGTCGAGGCCTTCGAGGCCAAACGGGTCGTGCTGCCACGCACCCTGACCATTGCCGATATCGCCCGGATCAAACGCAAGGTCTCGTGCGAAATCGAGATCTTTGTCTTCGGTGGGCTGTGTGTAATGGCGGAAGGACGGTGTTCGCTTTCGTCCTACGCGACAGGCAAATCACCAAACATGAACGGGGTTTGTTCTCCAGCCAGTCACGTGCGCTACCGCAAGGAGGGGACACTGATGTTGTCTGAGCTCGGAGAGTTCACCATCAACAAGTTTGGCCCTGGTGAAGCCGCCGGCTATCCGACCCTCTGCAAGGGTCGCTTCGACATCGGAGACGCCAGCGGCTACGCCTTCGAAGACCCGATCTCACTCGATGTGATGGGAGAGATCGAAGCCTTGAAGGCAGCTGGCGTTTCCGCTCTGAAAATCGAGGGACGACAGCGCGGCAAGGCCTATGTGGCAGAGGTCGTCTCAACGCTTCGAGAGGCGCTTTCCACCGAACCGGCGGCACGCGGTCCGCTCCTGGCGCGCCTGAAGGCCATGAGCGAAGGACAAAGGACGACAGCCGGCGCCTACGAGAAGCGGTGGAGATGACGATGACCGATTTGACGATGGGGCCGATCTACTATCTATGGGACGGGCCCAAATGGCGCGACTTCTATCTCCGTATCGCCGACGAGGCGCCGGTGGATCGCGTCGTGCTCGGCGAGACCGTCTGCTCAAAACGGCAGCATTTCATCGAGCCACACCTGGTTGAGGTCGTGGAACGACTGGAGCGCGCCGGCAAGACGGTGGTCTTTTCCTCCCTCGCGCTGGTGACATTGGAGCGCGAAAGTCGCATCATACGAGACCTCATTGACAACTCGGATCACCAAATCGAGGTGAATGATCTCTCCGCGATTGGCCTCATCAAGGGGCGCAGGCATCTGATCGGTCCACTCGTCAACGTTTACAACAGCGCCACGGCACGGCTGCTTGCGCAAAGGGGAGCGGAGCGCATCTGCCTGCCGCCGGAATTGCCATTCACTTCGGTGTCGCAGATCGCGGCAGACGGGACCCCTGTGACCCTGGAGGTCTTTGGCTTCGGGCGAATTCCCTTGGCCATCTCTGCCCGTTGCGCCCATGCACGGTCGAAGGGAAAGACGAAGGACAATTGCCAGTTCGTCTGTGGCGAGGAGCCCGATGGCCTATCGCTAAAGACCCTCGAGCGGCAGTCCTTTCTGGTCTTGAATGGAGTGCAGACCATGTCGCACACCTGTCAGGCTCTCTTGCTTGAGCTGGAGGAGATCCGCAATGCGGGCATCAGGTCTTTGCGCCTCTCCCCCCAGGACTGCGACATGGTCGGTGTTGCGAAGATCTTTCGCGAGGCCCTGGACGGGCTCATCGATCCCCAATCTGCTCTCCATCAGCTGGGTGCCATCTATCCGATGGTGCCATTCTCCAACGGCTTTCACCATGCCAAAGAAGGCGCGGCCTGGATTGCGAGAGCAAAAAGCGCAGCGTCCGCTCGATAACCTCCATGGAAGAGCTGGAACGACGTGGCTGCCGACGCACGGAATGACTATGGCAAAGCGGCAGCCATCCGAGCCGATTGCGCCTGAACTGGGTGCGTCGAGCACCGTCGCCCTGCGGCGATCAAGCCGACGCCGACGCGGCTATGGCGTCGCGCCAAATCGGGCACTTAACACGGGACGCGGAACCTCGCCGCACAGGGCGTGGCGGAAGTTCCATAGGAACAGCACCCACCCTGTTATCCATAGCACTGCGGCGAGGTAAAGCATGAATGGCCCACCCCAAGAGCCGCCGACAGACGCCCATAGCCGAACCGCTGCCGCGAGAAACACGAGCGCGAAGGCCAATGCCAGCACCGGCGACAAGACCAATCTTGAGCCCTGCCGTGTCATTGCAGCCCGTCCCATGATGGCAATCAACATCGTCCCCATGGCCCCCATCGTCAATGCATGCAGGGCAGTCATCGTGCTCACATGACTGACCGACAACAAGGAGAACCCGACCAGCACGAGACCAAAGGACAACCAAAGCCAAGCCAGATGCAGTAGAAAGAGTGCGGGGTAGCGAAGGGTTTTCCAGCTGCGCCATCGCAGCATGCAGGAAAATTGCGCTAAACCCGATAGAACTGCCAATGATGCAGCGACCGCATCTTTTTCAAACAGCATCGAAACGATCGCGACGATTAGCGCAGAAACAGCACCTTGCGATACCCAGCGGGTATCCGCGACAAAAGGTAGAGACTGGCTATGCTCGCCCCAATGGCGGCTGAAAGCCAAAATTGCGCGACCGCCGACAAGGCTGATGAGGAGCGCATAAAACAGCGGCATTGCGCGCATATGCGTCGCTTCGTAGGCTGACGCGGGTCCAGAGCTTGAAAGCAGCTCAAACGCTGCAAGGATGAAGGGCGAGACCGCGAGTGGCAGTCTCCGCCAGGCCTTTGCCCTGGCGGCTTGTTGCGAAAGGAAGCTTCCCAGGGCAAGGAAGAAACAGCTTGTCGCGGCCAAAGTGACGGGCGAATGCGGCGCGCTCATAAAAGCGATCCGCCCGACGATCCACAGTGCAACCAGCAGGCGGGTTGTTCGGGGGGAGACCGCTCCATCATGCGTCCAGGCGGGAAGAGCCGTCAGCAGGTAACCGCCCACTGCCGCCCCGCCCATGCCAAACAGCATTTCATGCCGATGCCAAGACAGCGGCTCTGGGCCAAGTCCCGGCGGAGCAAGCCAGGCCAATGGTACAATCGCGGCCCATAACCCCGCCAGCAAGAAGAAGGGCCGATGGGGCGCCAGCCACAACGGGTGGTGCTTGCGCCAGACCTGCAGCATCAACCGGCGTTGGCCATCTGCGAGGTCCACCAACTCCGGTCGGCACGTCATTTTTGCCCCCGCCCAGCCGTTCCACCTTCTGCCCAAGCGGAAGCGGGAATACCGCGCCGCGGCCGGGGTTGCAGTCGCATGTGACGAGATGATCGAAGACACTCAGATTCGTCGGTCCTGGCGCGACAGGCGGATCGCTCACCTGCCTTGAGCTCGGCGAGCAGTGCATCCGGCAAAGGCACGGCGCGCGGCACCGCGCCGTGAATTGGGATGTGCCGGACACGACAGAGATCGGCTCCTCTATGGCGAAACAGACAGGCTATGGGGTGCAGAACTGCTGGAGTTGACGCCATGGTACTGCAAGGGGAAATTGCCGGCATGACGAGCCCTTCAAAGGCGGAGTGGTTCGATCTTCATGCCGCTTATGCCGATAAGGGGGCCACGGTATTTGTGCTATGGCAAAGAAATGCCTCTTCGGGCAGCAGGGCGGCTGGAGCTTGATGTCATCGACGATCTCTCCAGAACTATGGGCTGCGTCCAGCGTGCCCCCGCTGCCTTGACGAGAGGCTGCTGGTTGGCGAACAATATTGCACGCAACATTTGCACCGCCAGTTTCAGTCCTCAGTGTCGTTTCCTGCTGATGCGATGCGGAGGCGTTGAGAGATGTCGCCAGGTCGCGTCAACCGTGGTCAACCGACCTTCGCCGCGCCACCTCCTACTGCAGGTCTGGTTCAGGCACCGGCTTCACGTCCCGTTTCAAACGGTGCGCGGGCCGGCTTCGTCGCCTCACCAGACATCTGGCATCGCCATCGGTCGGAGTGACGGGCCGACGGTGGCGGCAGTGTCCTTCAGATCTTGTGACGAACGGTGGAGACCGTCTCTCTCCGCACGACATCTTCCGCGTCAACTACCGCGCGCCAGAGACGATTGCCGATCCGTAGGCTAATGCGATACGATCCCGCATCCTCACCCTCGCCGCGTTCGATGGTACTGGCGACGAGCTTTCGCTGTTGGAAGTCACGAAGGCTTTCGAGCGAGAGGTTGAACTTTTCGGCAATCTCAGCTGATTCCAGAAAAATGTCGCCGTTTTGATCGCGCTCTATATTCATCGGCTGTTCCTCCATTGATTTGCGTATGGTATCTGCCGAGGCTCAACCAGCGTTCGGTCCGTTAGGCGGCGGTGCTATAGGTCCTCGCGGAACCGGCAAGGTAGGCGTCGAAGGCGGCTGCAACGGCTCGAACCACGAAACGATGTTGGTGATCGACCCATACGACCGCGTCGATGCGGCGAACCAGGCCATCGCGCTCCAGAGCTTCCAATGCATTGTTCCCCGTCAACAGATACTCGGGGTCAAAACCATGCGCTGCACTCAGCGCCCCGATGTCGGCTTTGAAATCGCACATCAGCCGTTCTATGACATCGGCTCGCAGGCGATCTTCAGTAGTTAGACCATAGGTCTTGGAGGTCGGCAGTTCTCCGGCAGCAACCCGGTTGGCATAAAGGCCAGGCGGTACTTCGTTTTGATGATAGCCTTGCCCCAGCTTGCCGATTGCCGACGCTCCCAGACCGATAAGCGTTTCGCAGGTATCCGTCGTATAACCCTGGAAATTGCGGTGCAGGTGACCCTCACGCTGGGCGATAGCCAGTTCGTCCTCAGGCAGCGCGAAATGGTCGAGACCAATCCGCTGATAGCCTGCCGCAACAAGTCTCTGTGCTATGGCCTCAGCCTGGGCATGACGTTCTCGCGCATTTGGGAGCGCGGCCTCGTTGATCAGCCTCTGGTGCTTCTTGAAGCTCGGGATGTGAGCATAGCCAAAGACCGAGAAGCGATCTGGACCCATCGCCACAGCTGTTTCGACTGTCTCGATGCACGACTCGACCGTCTGATATGGCAGGCCGTAGATCAGATCGAAGTTGATGGCGTTGACACCGTTCTGGCGCAGTCCAGTAACGCACTCCGAGGTCGTTTCCGCGGATTGAATGCGGTTGATCGCCTTTTGCACCTTCGGGTCGAAGCTCTGGACACCAAGGCTTGCTCGGGTCACCCCAGATCGGCCAAGGGCGTCCATCATCTCTGGCTGCAGCCGGCGCGGATCGATCTCGACTGCGGTATTGACCCGGCTTGCGAACCCGAGCGTGCTGCGCAGAGCGTCCATCAAGGTGATAAACTCCCGGGGTTCAATGATTGTCGGGGTTCCACCGCCAAAGTGGATTTCGCCGACATTGAAGTCACCGCCCCTCTCCTTTGCAATCAGGTCAACCTCCCGATGCAGCATCTCCAGATAGTCTAGGATCGGTTTGTCCTTCTCGGTGATCGTGGTGTGGCATCCGCAGTACCAGCACATGGACCGGCAAAAAGGGATGTGGAGATAGAGCGAAGTCGTCTGGGTCGCCGGGATCGACCGAAGCCATCGGCCGTAGGTCCCGGGAATTATCTCAGGACTAAAATGCGGGGCCGTCGGGTAACTCGTGTAGCGAGGCAGACGCGCCTCCCCGTACTTCTCTATCACTGACTGTTCCATTCCCACGACCCTTTCATGCAACACCGGCATACGCTAGCGGCCGACCCAGTTTCTCTCTTTGCGCAATGTCAAGTTCACTGAAGAGGACAACGGCTTTGGCTGGACCTCGTGATGGAACACACCGCTGCAGAGCAGGTCCGCCTCAGGTCCCGGGCTGCAGGTGGTGACACAGGCCCGCACTGTTTTCCGAGCATGAGTAGATCTTCCGTTTTCTCAGCCCGCGACATAGGCTCTCCTGCCACGGGATCGCGCCTTCTTGATCCAAACAAGGAGAGACAACCATCGGGACGCTCACCGGAAGCTGAGCGCATGGCGCTTGAACGGCAAACGACGACACATCAAGGCGTAAGACATTGTTCGTCGTGCGGGGTGCGTCAATCACAACCATTTAAGTTGGGTGGTTTTCGCGTTAGCGTTCAGGAAACCGGTCAAAAACCGGTTCGAAAAGGAAACTAGCATGACAGTCTGGCCTCCCCTTCCCCCTATGCATACGGGCCTCCGCGGACGATGCCCTCGCTGCGGCCAGGGTCATATTTTCCAGGGTTTTTTGACGATTCGAGCCGCCTGCGAAGTCTGTGACCTCGACTATTCCTTTGCTGAACCTGCAGATGGGCCGGCCTTCTTCGTGATGACTTTCGCGTGTGTTCCCAGCGTTCTTCTCGCCGTGTGGCTGGAGGTTCAGTTCCAACCCGCATGGTGGCTGCATCTGCTGATATCGCTACCCGTCATTCTGATCACCTGCATCCCCCCGCTGCGCCCCCTGAAGGGCTGGCTTGTCTCAAGCCAGAACTATCATAAGGCTGAGGAAGGAAAATGGGACCGGTCACCGCCGCACGGCTAAACTGTCGTCTTGCAACGAAGTCATGGGGCAGCGAGCGTACCCAAGCAACAGGTTGTTGGTCCTGATTGGGCGTCGCCCCATCGGCCCAAAGAGCGAAACCCCCGGGCCGGCCTGGACGCCAGCCAGGTGCTGTGCGATCCTTTTTCCCGTCGGCCAGTGCGCGCCTAAGGGGTTCCCCAGATTGAAACTGCCGTCTGCACCACCAGTTCCAGCTTCCGTTTCTGTTCGTCCTCTGTAAGCGCATTGCCGTGTTCTGTGGACGCAAACCCACATTGGGGAGCGATACCAAGTTGTTCCATATCGACATATTTTGACGCTTCATCAAACTGACGACGCAGGGAATCCATGTCCTCTAGCTTCCCTGTCTTCGTGGTGATGAAGCCCGCCATGACACGCTTGTCGCCTTTCGGCAGGAGCCTTAGCGGCTCAAGCCCTCCAGCACGATCCGTATCGTATTCCATGAAGTAAATATCGACACTGGTCTTGTTGAAAATTGCGTCGGCGGCTGCATCATAGCCCCCGGACGCGGCATGTGTTGAACGGAAATTGCCGCGACACATGTGCATGCCGATCATCATGTCATCAGGTCGGTCTTTGATCGCCTCGTTCAACATCCAGGCGTAGCGATCGATAAGCCAGTCGGGGTCTTGCCCCATCGACAGCCGTTGCGCCCGTTGCTGGGGATCTCCGAGATAGGCGAAGAAGATGTCGTCGAGCTGCAGATACCTGCAGCCGACGGCATAATAGGCTGCGACCGCCTGTCTGTAGGTGGCGGCAATGGCCTCAAACAATGCCTCTGGGTCCTGATATTCGCGAACGCGGACATCATCGGGATCTGTGCGAAAATGGATGCAGGACGGGCCTGGAATCGAGATCTTGGGGCAGACCGTCGTTCGCTCCTGCAAAAATGTGAAGTGCTCCAACATCGGGTGGTTGGCAGGGAAACCAAGCTTGCCGGTGATCACCGGATGGACAGGCGGTATTCTGGTGCCATGAAACTGCACACCCTCGCCCCGCACCTCCATCTCCATGCCGTCCAGCATGCCCATAAAGTCGAAGTGCCAGAACGCCCGACGGGCCTCGCCGTCGGTCACGACCTGCAGGCCCACATCTTCCTGCATCTTGATAAGGCTCGGAATTTCCGCGTCCTCGATAGCGCGCAAAGCTGCCGGGTCGGCATGTGCTGCACGGGCCTCGGCGATCGCGCGAGGACGGAGCAGACTGCCGACATGGTCGGCGCGGAAAGGTGGAGTTGGCATAAGTCCCTCATTTATGAGCTGTCAGAAAAAACATGAACCGGCCATGTTCTCTGTCCTAAACGGGCAGCCTCTCAGACTGCCCCTGATCCGGAGCAATCCCGATCGCGTTCAGCCACTGCAACGGCCGATGCAATGCGGTGAGTGGTTCGACCCATCCTCCAACACAGTGCCACGACCGTACACGCCCGTCCAGCAGTGCGCTATGACGGGTGTGGGCACTGCCAGAGAGCACGATTGGCGTCTCACGACCGTCGGCTGCGTCACCCGCTGTGGAGCCGACGGAATGGCTCCGACAACAGGAGCATAGCTATCAACGAAACAGCAATTGCTGCATTGGGCAATCAGCTTGGCTGGTGCCGCCTTCGCTATTGCGGCGGGCGCTGCTGATTTAAAGATCCGGATGTTGGGCAAGGGCACGAAAGACGCCACGGTTTTAAGCCCAGCGCGTTGAAGTTGTGGCGGGAGACACGGCTACCTTCGCGCCGACAGACAAGTCGCAACATGCCGAAACCATATCCGGCTTGCTGGCCGAAAGCGCAAAGCCATTCAGGGCGAAGAGCAACGAAACGCTCAAGGTCACCTTCGGCACGGCTGGCGACCAAGCCAATACGTACAACCCGCCTTCGGCATGCATATGGTGGCACTGATTTTCGTTGGCGATGACGCGAGAAACCTCGACGCGATGAAGATAACGACTTGGTTGCGCATCAACAAAGACGCTGCGCCCTGTCCGGCTACTGTGGATGATGCTTGGAAGCGGTGAGACGAACTCCTGCGGCCGCGGCTCAACCTCCGCTGACTGCGGTCGCCGCTGGCCGCTGAAGTCTGACGGGTTCGCCGGCTGATGATTGGATCGTACCGAATGAGGACGTTTGCTTGATGGCTCTTAAAAATGCTCTGCGTCAAACGGTGTTGGACCTGGGAAGAGCCTCCGGGTTTCCTGATGATATCCAGGCACGAAGACAAAGCGCGCAGCGTGATGACCTGCAACGGGACGCGCATGAATGTGCTGCGACGGCATGTCCGCCAGAATTATTTTCGTTTGTGGTGGAGCAACTGACGCGCCTGCAGGAGAAGCAATCTTTTTAGCGCCAATGAGATGGATGATGCCGTTGCGCGCCCAGTGCCGGCGGAGCCTCGTGGCCATTGCAACGCGAAACACAGCAGGTGAGAAACCGGCGGATGGTGGTGAAGGCCCGGGCGGGCGACGCTTATCCCGTGACAGCGCCTTCGTTCGCCGGACGAACCAACGTGGCAAACTTTGCCAGTACACCTCTTGTATAACGCGGTTCCGGCTGCCGCCATAGCGCCCTTCGCCTGACAAGCTCGGACTCGTCTACGTGCAAATGCAGGAGCTGCGCGGCCGCATCAATTGTGATCGTGTCACCTTCTTCGACGAGTGCAATATTGCCGCCTTCATAGGCTTCAGGAGTGACATGCCCCACGACCATGCCCCAGGTCCCCCCGGAAAAACGTCCATCGGTTATCAGCCCGACACTGTCTCCCAAACCTCTTCCAACGATGGCCGAGGTTGGAGCCAGCATCTCGGGCATGCCAGGGCCGCCCTTCGGTCCCAGATATCGTAATACCAAAATGTCGCCTGGGTTGATCTGATCGGCAAGAATTGCGTCCATCGCTGACTGTTCGTTGTCGAAGACGCGCGCTGGGCCGGTGATGATCGTCGTCTTCAAACCGGTGATCTTGGCAACGGCGCCACCCTCAGCCAAATTTCCTGTCAGAATGGCCAGGTGCCCCTCACGGTAAAGGGCTTGTTCGATCGGTCGAATGACGTCCTGCCCGCCGGCTGGATGGTCTGGCACATCGACCAGCTCCTCTCCCAAGGTCCTACCGGTGATCGTGAGACAGTCGGAGTACAGGAGACCGGCATTCAGCAGGAGTTTGAGGACCTGCGGAACACCGCCTGCCCGGTGCAGATCGACCGCCATATAGCGGCCAGAGGGCTTCAAGTCGCACAGGACCGGAACCTTGCGTCTGACCCGCTCGAAATCTTCGAGGTTCCATTCGACCTCCGCTGCATGGGCGATGGCAAGGTAGTGCAGCACCGCATTTGTCGATCCTCCGGTCGCCATGATCAAGGCGACAGCATTCTCAATGGAATGGCGGGTAACGATCTCGCGGGGGCGGAGGCCCTTCTTGACTGCCTCGACCAAGATCCTTGCCGACTCGGCGGCACTTTCCGTCTTCTCATGATCCGGATTGGCCATATTGGCCGATCCGAGCAGAGACATTCCAAGCGCTTCAAACGACGAGCTCATGGTGTTGGCGGTGTACATGCCGCCGCAAGAGCCGGTGGTGGGGCAAGCATTCTGCTCAATCCCTTCAAAGTCCTCCTGACTCATTGTTCCCGCCATGAATGCACCGACGGCTTCAAAAGCCGAAACGATCGAAAGGTCCTCGCCTTTCCAGAACCCAGGCTTGATCGTGCCTCCGTAAACATAGATGGCAGGCACATTGGCGCGCAGGATGCCGATCATCCCCCCCGGCATGTTCTTGTCACAGCCGCCGAGAACGAGAACCCCATCCATCCACTGCCCCTGCACCGATAGCTCGACACAGTCAGCAATCACCTCTCTTGAGACCAATGAGTATTTCATACCCTCAGTACCCATTGCCATACCGTCTGATATGGTGGGGGTGCCGAACACCTGGGGGTTGGCGCCAGCAGCTCGGACCGCGGCAATTGCTGCGTCAGCAAGAGGTTGGAGCCCTGCATTGCACGGCGTGATCGTTGAGTAGCCGTTGGCAATCCCGATCATCGGCTTGTCGAAGTCGGCTTTCTCATATCCCAGCGCATAATACATTGCCTGGTTAGGGGATCGCGCAACACCTTCTGTGATGTTTTTCGAGCGTTCATTGTACGGCATTACGTTCCCTTTGTTCAAAAGAGCAGAATGCGACGGACTGAACCGTTGCTCGCGTCCCCGTGTTATCCTGGAGCGCTTTCTGCGGCTGGCGGGGGCGCAGAAGCGCCTCCCATCTGCTGTAAGGTCGCGGCAACTGCCGCCGGATCTTGCTGCTCGCGGACGGCCACAAGCGTTGCACCCGCCCTTAGACCTTCCGTGTAAAAGTGCGCGTCCTCCTCCGAGGAGCCACTGGTGCGCAGGACGTCGAAAACACCGGCAACGGTCGCACCAGCGACGACGCCAACGGAGGCGCCGGCGAGAGCTGTCGCCAGCCAGCCAAGGATGCCGACGACGCCCAAACCGCCCACCGGCGTCAACACCAACCCAGCAATTAGTCCCACCGCGCCTCCGCCTGCTGCGCCAACGCCAGCCCCCACCGTGGTGCTTTCAACCGGATCAACATCTGTCGTCAGGTGGCCACTCTGGTTCGAGATGATACTGATGTCATCATCTGCGACCCCCATCGCAACGAGTTCGGCCGCCGCCATTCGAGCGGCCTCAAGATCCTTGAACAAAGCAGCGACTGCGGGCATTGGGTGGTCCTCCGGTCTTGATCGACCTTACATGTCGCGATAGCAGCCCGCTTCAAGCAATTAGTTGGATTACTCGTCGTCATCCGTGAGGATGCGCTCAGCTGCCCCATCCAGGTCATCATACTGGCCATTGTTGAGCGACCAGAGAAAAGCCACAAGCCCTACTGCCCCCATGGCGAGACCAATGGGTACGAGCACGAGGATATAGTTCATGGTTCCACCGCAGCTGCGCGGAACCCTGTGGCCGCTCGCTCTTCCCTGAAGAACCGCCTCTGCTGAGCCCCGCGGCTCAGCCGCAAAGCGTTGCCAATGACGGCAATCGACGAAAGTGACATGGCGATGGCCGCCAACAGCGGTGTCACCAGGCCGGCAACGGCAATGGGAACGCATACAGCATTATAAACAAGCGCCATTGCCAGGTTCTGGCGCACCACCACACGGGTTGCCTTGGCTATGGATACCGCCTCCCCTAAAATGCGAAGATCGTCTCCCATGAAGACGAAGTCAGCCTGCTTGCGCCCCACCTCCGCGGCACTCGCCGGGGCCATGGAAACGTAAGCCGCAGCCAGTGCCGGAGCATCATTGAGACCGTCGCCGACCATCAAGACCCGCTCGCCGCAATCGCGAGCCGCACGTAGCTGCTCCACCTTTTCTGCGGGCGAAAGATCGGCCAGAAATTCGACGATGCCAAGTTTGGCAGCGACGGTGGATACGGCACCCAGTCTATCGCCCGAGAGGATCCTCAGCCGATAGCCCTGCTGGCGTAGCTTGGTGGCAAGCTGGGCAGCTCCGGGACGTAGCGAGTCCGTCAGCTCAAAACGGACCAAGGACGTCCCGTTTTTTGAAAGCACCGCGCTGGATGCGGCAACATCTGCCACTGCCGGCGCTTGGTGCTCCTCAAGCGCCCAGTCCGGGCGGCCCAGGCGATAGACATCTGCTCCCACGACGGCCTCGACACCATATCCTACAACCTCCTCAGCGTGCTCAACGGCAAAGCCTCCATCGGGCGATCCGCGCTGGGCAATCGCGACGGAGACGGGATGACGGGAGTGCCTGGCCAGCTCAGCGGCAATCGCAACGATCTGCGATGGGGTGTTCCCAGGCACAGTCAATTGATAGCGACCAAGTGTCAGCGTGCCGGTTTTATCAAACACGACCGATTGCGCTTCAGCCAGCCGCTCGAGCGCTGCGCCATCCTTCATCACCACCCCGCGCTGGAACAGTCGCCGCGCCGCCACCACTTGCGCGATCGGCACTGCCAAGCCCAGGGCGCAAGGACAGGTTATGATAAGGACCGAGATTGCGATCGTCAGCGACAGATGCCAATCACCGGTGTGCTGGTACCAGGCCACAAGTGCAAGAAGGGCGACCGTATGTATCACTGGCGAATAGAGACGTGCAGCTCGTTCTGCAAGACCGCGATACCGCGGCCCGGCTTGTTCGGCAGCTTGCATGAGATCGATCATTTGCGCCAGGAACGAGGTCGCAGCCGTCGCCGTCGCTTCGATGACGATGCGGCCGGATCGGTTGAGCACGCCCGCCTGGACCAAAGTCCCGGGACCGCATGGCGCCCAATGGCTTTCGCCGGTGATCAAGGAAGCATCCAGATCTGAGACACCCTCCTTGACGATGCCGTCAACGGGCACCCTGTGACCCACACTGACAACAACCCGCATCGTCGGCTTGATGTCGCGCAGCGGCAGATAGGTCGGCTGGCCTTCTGCACCGACGACGTGAGCGCCCGCCGGCTCAAGCCGAGAAAGAGCGGAAACGGCTGATCGTGATCGCTCTCGCATCAACAATTCAAGGGTGCGGCCGATCAACAGAAAGAAAATCAGGGACGTCGCCGCGTCGAAATAGGCGTGCGGCGCTTCTTGAAAGACGTCATACAGGCTAAGACCGAAGGCGAGCACCAGACCGACGGAGATGGGCACGTCCATGTTGGTGCGCCCAGCGCGTATCGCCGACCATGCAGAAACAAAAAAGATGCGGCCGGAGTAGAGCAAGGCCGGCAGGGCCAGCGCGGCAGAAACAAGATGGAAACCCTGGCGCACTCCCCCGTCTGCACCGGACCAGACAGAGACCGAGAGGAGCATGATATTCATTGCGCTGAAGCCCGCGACCGCGAGCGCCTTGAACAAACGCGTGACTTCCTCGTCCCGCCCCCGCTCCTCCGGCGTCAGCGTCGCAGGATATCCGATGGCCCGAAGCGTAGAGAAAATCGCTGGCGGATGATCGCGTTGGCCGGTCCAAGTCACCGCCGCCCGACGCGTTGAAAGATTGACCCTTGCTGCCAGCACACCGGGCTGCGCCGCCAGTGCTTGCTCCACGGCGACGATGCAACTGCCGCAGCGCAACGCCGGAATGCTCACCACGGTTCTGTAGGTGTTTTCTCCAAGCGGCTGGCTTGCCCATGCAATTTCCTCGCAAGGGGGCGTGTAATCCTCAGCCGCGGCTCCCGGATCCTGGGTGGCGAAGGAGGTGCAGCAGGTCAAGCTGCGGGTCCCTCCATCGCCCGATAGGCATGCCAGGTCGCGTGCCCGAGCAGTGGGAAAACGATGATCAGTCCCACCAGCGCCGTCGCAGCACAAACGGCAACCAGGGCCAGCACGATCGCGCCCCACGTCAGCATCGGCAGCAGATTGTTCCACACCAGCGCGGTGCTTGTCCCCATGGCGGTCAGAGCATCTACACGCTTGTCGAGCATCATGGGGATGGAAAAGACGCTGATGGCGAAGGCAAAGCCGGCAAACAGGGAACCAATAAAGCTCCCCACCAGCAGCATGGCCCAGCCAGTGGGGGTGGTCAGCAGCATCTGGGTGATCTGTGAGAAACCGGGAAAGGCGCTGACGCCGAAAAACAGCGCATAGACGAGAACGGCGGCACGCATCCACAAGAGCATCAACAGCACGAGCAAAAGGCCGGTAAAGAAGATATGCGTCCCGGTTTCGGAGCGGACGCGAAACATCCGCCTACCGCTGACAGGCTCGCCAGCCTCAAGGGCTCGGCTCTTGGCGTAAAGGCCCGCGGCCAACAGTGGCGCGACGATCATGAAACCCGCCATGGCGGGAAACACGTAGTAGTCGCGACCGCCGGCAAACAGGAGCCATATGAACAAGGCAGATAACAGGAATACGCCGGCCCCATACACCAGACTGGGTCCGGGCTGCGTCCAAAGATCGTCCCACCCGCGCGCCAGCCATGCAAGCGGCGCCGCAGGGGACAGATTTCTCTTGTAAAAGGGGTTACGCGTTTCCTCCACGGTGGAGGTTTCGCTCAACAACCCGTAGGTCTTCCCAGGCGTCTTCATCCGTCCACTCCCTTTCCACCAATCAGCAGGCAGATTTTGCCGCTCGATACTCTCCTGGATCCGTCCCCGGGCTTTTCAGGTGGTCCACGCACCCCGGCTGGCTGGTGACGGCAACATAAACGAGATGGACGTTGGCACCGACGAACAGGCACACGGCCGCACCGACGGCAATCCAGATGGTCCATCGCGCTCGTCTCGTCACGGTTTTTCCACACCCAGATCATTCACATAGAGCGCCAGCGTCTTGATCTCGCTGGGGCTGAGGCGTTCATCCCAGGTGGGCATATGGCCCTGCCGACCGCCATGGATCGATGTCACAAGGGTCTGGATATCGCCACCATAGACCCAGTAGTCGTCGGTAAGGTTGGGGGCTCCGACATCGCGGCTGCCGGTGGCATCTTCACCATGGCAGGCGGCGCAATTAGCCAGAAAGACTTCCCGTCCCGCCTGCAGAGCCTCAGCATTGTCCGCCGTTGACGTTTCAGGATGGCTCAGGGAGCGGACATAAAGGGCAACCTGCCGAACCTGGGCGCGCTCCAGCATCTGGTCACGGCCGAAGGCAGGCATTTGCGCAACACGGGTTTCCCCATGCGGCGAATTGATGCCCACGCGTAGCGTCTCGGCGATATTCTCTGGTCCTCCGCCCCACAACCAATCGTCATCGGTCAGATCCGGATAGTTGGCAGCTCCCCTGGCATCCATACCGTGACAGGCAGCGCAGTTGTCGCCAAACAACTGCCGCCCGGAGCCCCGGACGAACGCCATAAGGTTCTCGTCGGCGATGATCTCGTCGAAGCTCATTGTCTCGATGGCGGTCGTCCACGGGGCCCGTGCCGCCTGGCTATGCGCCATGTCCTTTTCGACCCTTTGCCACTGATCTGTGCCAAGCACACCCTTGGTGTAGGTTGTTCCAAGCGGCCAGGTCGGCATCAGGACCCACCAGAGCAGTGCAAACAGGTGAGTTACTATCAGAAAGATCAAGACGCCGCGCGGCACGGGCGTGTCGAGTTCCTTGATGCCGTTCCACTCATGGCCAGTGGTCTTGCGGCCGCTGATCGGGTCGACTTCCTCTACGTCCATGGCTTGTCTTCCTTGTCCAGTATATCCTTTTTGGCCTGCTCAAAGCGCTTCTTGTTCGATGGCCAGAAGGTGTAGATGAGTACCCCGATCGAAAAGGCGATGAGATAAAACAGCCCCCAGCTCTTTGCGAAGGCAACCACTGTGCCGTGATCAAAATCCACGATCCGTCCATCCCAGGCGTTAGTTGTTAGGGTTTGGCACCTGTTCTTCGGCAACAGTCCCGCGGTAAGCAGCATCGGTCAAGCGTCCGAGGATCTGCAGATAGGAGACCAGCGCATCCATCTCCGTCACCTGGGTGGTAACGCCATCGAAACTGCTGATCTGGGTCGCATCTCCATATCGCTCGGACACGCCGTCGGCAAAGGCAGAGTCCGGCGAGGCCTGACCCATGGCGTCGCGTGCGGCATTGGCCACCATCTCGTCGCTGTACGGAACACCCAGCGTTTGCTGTGCCTGCAAATGAAGGCCAAGATCGTCCACGTCGAGAGCGTTGCGTGCAAGCCAGGGATAACCGGGCATGTTCGACTGAGGCACGACGTCGCGTGGATTTGTCAGATGCGCAACATGCCAGAAGTCGGAGTACTTACCGCCGACGCGAGCCAGATCAGGACCAGTCCGCTTCGACCCCCACAGCATGGGACGGTCGTATTTCGACTCCACGGCCAGTGAATACGGTCCATATCTTTCCACGTCGTCGCGCAGCGTGCGGATCATCTGGCTGTGACAAGCATAGCAGCCTTCGCGGATATAGATGTTGCGACCCGCCAGCTCCAGGGGCGTGTAGAGGCGCATGTCCGGCGCCTCCTCGACCGTTTCATCGATGGTGAAAAGCGGCGCGATCTCGACAATCCCGCCCACACTTGCCGCAGCGATAATTGCAAAGACAAACCCGAGTGCCGAGCGTTCCAGCTTGCGGTGAAAGAGTTCTCTCATATCATCACTCCGCTGGTGCTGTGGCTGGATCGTCAACGACCGGCAGGTCTTGTTCCGAGCGTGACAGGGGCAAGGCACGCGCCGTCATCCAGATGTTGTAAGAACCGACGATGGCACCAATCAGAAACAACAGCCCTCCCAGGGTGCGCGCGATGTAGTAGGGATACATCGCCACCAGGGAATCGACGAAGGAATAGGCGAGCGTGTCCTGCGCCGTATAGGTGCGCCACATCAGCCCCTGGATAACGCCAGAGTTCCACATTGCGAAAATATAGATCAGCGTCCCGGCCAGCGCGAGCCAGAAATGCACCTCCACGAGCACATTAGAGTACATCCGTTCGCGTCGCCACAGAGTTGGAACAAGCGTATACAAAGCACCGAAGGTGATCATTGCAACCCATCCCAAGGCACCGGCGTGCACGTGACCGACAGTCCAATCCGTATAGTGCGATAGCGAGTTGACGGGCCGAATGGCGAGGAAAGAGCCCTCAAACGTCGATATGCCGTAGAAGATCGCTGCGACGAACATGAAGCGCAAGGTGGCGTCGTCGCGCACCTTGTGCCACGCCCCGTTCAGGGTCAAAAGTGCATTGCCCGCCGAAGCCCAGGACGGCACCAGCAGCATCACAGAAAACGTCATCCCGAGATTTTGCACCCAATGCGGCAATGCCGTGTAGTGCAGATGGTGCGATCCCGCCCACATATAGAAGAACGTGATACCCCAGAAGCTCAGAATGGACAGCCGGTAGGAGAAGATCGGACGCTCCGCCCGTTTCGGCAGATAATAATAGAGCATCGCCAGGAAGCCCGCGGTCAGGAAGAAGGCCACCGCGTTGTGTCCATACCACCACTGGACCATGGCATCCTGGACGCCGGGCCATACAGTATAGCTTTTCGCGTGGGCCAGCGAAATCGGCAAGGCGATGTTGTTGACGATGTGAAGTATGGCCACCACCAGAATGAAGGCCATATAGTACCAGTTGGCGACATAGATATGCGGCTCCTTGCGTCGGGCAAGCGTGCGGATGTAAAGCACGAAATAGGTTACCCAGACCACCACCAGCCACAGATCGGCGTACCACTCGGGCTCGGCATATTCCTTGGATTGCGTCAGGCCCATGAAGTAGCCGGTCACGGCCAAGAGACAGAAGAGATTATAGCCAAAGATGACGAACCATGGGCTGAACTGGTCGGCCAGCCGCGCCCGCGACGTACGCTGAACGACGTGAAACGAAGTGGCGATGAGGGCATTGCCGCCAAATCCGAATATTACGCCTGTCGTATGAGCGGGGCGAATTCGACCAAAGCTTGCCCATGCGGTGTCGAAGTTCAACGACGGCCAGGCCAGCTGCGCGGCCGCCCAAACGCCGATGAACATTCCGAATACCGCCCAGATCATGGTCAAGGCGACCCCGACCTTAATGGGGTCGTCGTAGTAGCGCGACAGTCGTTCAGGATGTGGCTCGCGCTCAAACAGCGATGACAGAACCACCGCGAGCAGCACGCCGCTGTAGAGCAGAACAAGCAAGCCGTGGACGCCCAATGGGTCGGCTCGGCCCGCCGCTGCCATTGCTATTCCGATGACCGCCATCACAGCCAAGACAATAGCAGCAAGCTGTCGCTCGCCTGAGGTCAATTGTCCGATCAAACCGCCTCTCCCTCTCCTGCTTTCGTCAGACGCCACCGGCGCCTGCCGTCAATGACATAGAACGATGCATCCGGAGTGACAACCGCTGGCGCAAGTTTGGAGCGGAATCGCCGGCAAAATGCACGTTTTGTAAGCAATCCCTCAGCCGCGCCCCACCATACCTGGCAATCGTCAAGAATGGTGGGACATGCTCGGCGAGCTGCATATGATTCGTCTGACGGTATAGTCGACAAGACAGGCCAGGGGTGAGGCTGCGGCGCGCTCAGGTGTTCGGCGGCTACGGCCTCGCAACCGCAAACCTGCTTTGGAAACCGGGACGGGAGTTTTGTCGCCGCGGGGCTCCACAGTACAGTTGAAGCCGGGGTCTGCATGTCCAAACAGCAGCGCGACTGGACAAGGACGCTCAGCCACTCGCTTCCACCGCAGGGTTTTGCGCCCGTCATCCCGTCCGGCTTCGCCAGACGGGCGAACCGGCGCAGTGGGTGAATGGCTGGCCGCGCCTGCGGGGCGCGGCTTTATCTGGCGCGTTTCTTGCTTGGAACCGAGAGCAGCAAGAGCAAAAGGAGCAGCCATGATGAGGTCTATCGACCCGACGGTCTTTCTGGTACTGGCTGTCGCGCTGACACTGCCGCCGTTCATCTCGCTGCTTCGCGAACACACCACAGTCGTCGGCCGCCGTCCGGGCATCTCGATCATGATGGCCAGTGCAATTTGTCCGGTGGCGATCACCTTGAGCTTTGTCGGGCGCCCCTTCAGCACAGGAGTCGGACTGACTGCGGTCGCCATTGCACTCTCGCTTGCCGCGACAAAGGTCGGGGCCGGCCGGCAGACAGTGGCACTTGGCGTTGTCAGCATGGCCCTCTACCTTCATTGGGGATGGCCGCCGGCTTAGCCCTCTCCGTGACAAGGATGGGTGAAGAGCCTTGCTCGTCGCCGCCGCGCTGCGTCTGAGTCGACTGCGGGGTTCAAACCCCGGGCAGATGAGACGTGGATGGTGTCCAGGAACAAAAAAAAGCATGTTGGAAAGGCAGTGATATCCTGTGATCTTGATCAATGTGCGGGATTTCTCGACCTGCTTTTGATGCTCCGAAAAAGGAGGTGCATCATGTCATCTTATTCATCATATCTCAAAGAGCAGATCGCCGTTCACCAAGCGATCGTTGAGGAGCTGCGACGCGACGGGCCTGACAAGACCCAGGATAGGTTGGAGACGGCGCGCCTGAAGGAAATAAAGAACCACGAGCGATCTGTGGAGGCGCTGCGTGCGATGCTTATGATCGAGGACGGTGCTTCGCGCTGATCCCACAGCAGCTGACAGACCACTTGAAATGCAATCGGCTAACTCTGACGTATTCCTAACCCGCCGTCAGGAATACCAGAGGATCGGCTCCAAACAGAGCCGCATGCCCGCCCCAGAGGAGCCAGATCATTGCTATTGCGTCCACCGCCAGGGCGAGCATCATGGCTGCGTCGAAGCCGAAGCGGGCACGCCCCGTGACCAAGGCTGCGCATGGTATGAAGGAAGTCGCCTGGGTCCGCTGCCGCCACTCCGCTGCAAATCTCTTGCGGCTTCTCTTCTCGATCATCATCATGCTGCCTGCAGAAAACACCGCAAATCCCCCGAAGAGAACCAGCGAGCGCAGATCGCCATTCGGAGGAATATGTCCGACGGACCAGATGAGGAAGCCCCACAGCACAGGGTGGCGTGTAATTGCCACGATCGCCCCCGGCTTGCTTGAGCCTCGGCGCGCAGTGGTCGAAAAAGGGTTGCGGCTGAGAAGCCCCGCCAGAACGAAGAACAGCCCCACAGGCGCCGCAGCGAACGTGACCCAGCCCTGCCAGGCGGCAGTGGCCCACAGCTCGATATAGTCGAGCGCAAATGCGGCATAGAAAAGCCAGCTGAGGGCCAGAAGTGAGACGGCCGAATACAGACCGATATAGAGCGCATGTCCAAGGCGCGCCACCAGGCGCTCGCGGACACCGGGCGTGGCGGGGATCGAATGCAAGGCGACGAAGACAGTGAATGCGGTCAGAAGCTGCGTCATCTCTCGGCTCTCATCTGGACGCCCGCCAGCTACTGCTGCAGGAACAGAACGGCGGCAATGGCAACCGAGATCACGACGGCCGACATTGCGCTGTAGCCCTGCAACACCCCCATCTTCCTGAGAGCGATAGCGAAGGCGACGATAATGGGCGCGGCAAGCGCGAGGCCGACTTGGGCATCAGTCATGTTGAAGCTTCCTTTCCTTTCCCACTGTAGTGCCCAATCCCCCCTCGTCTTTGCGTTTTGACAAAGAGCAGCCATCTCCTGTCCTGCATTCTCCCCATGAACGATTTGGAGATGACGAATGGCGGATGTTGCAGCTTCACAAGTGGAGACACAGGACGAGGGAGGGGATCTTCTCCTGTGGATCCTGGTGTGGAGCGAGCTTGCCACCTTCGGGGTCCTGTTCTGCGCATTTTTGACGGTGTCGCTCTTTCAGCCTGCTGAATTTGCCCTCGGCAAGCTCCAGCTGTCGCCGCGAATCGCTGGCTTCAACACCGTTGTTTTGGTCGCCAGCAGCTGGACGGCGGCGCTGGCCGTGCAAGCCGGTGCCGCGAGGCGCCTGCAACAAATCTACCTGGCCGCAACCGCAAGCCTCGGGCTCGGGTTCGTTGCCGTCAAACTGGTGGAATACGGTCAAGAGATCTCGAAAGCCGCCGATCCGGCCTTCGGCTCGTTCTTTGAACTCTATTTTCTGATCACCGGGTTTCACCTGGCGCATGTTGTTTTCCTGGCCCTGGTTTTGATCCTCCTTGCCTGCCGGCCGCGCCAGTCGGACGTCGTCATGGCCACCACCATCTGGCACGTCGTCGACCTGATCTGGTTGGTGATGTTCCCCCTTCTTTATCTGGGATGACCGATATGGCCCCAAGACGTAGGTCTTCCCGTCTCTTTGTCAGTGCCAGCTGGGTCCTGATGCTGACGATCCTTGGCGCTCTTACCGCTGCGCAGTGGAAGCATCAGCCGGTGCCTGTGACGGTCATCTGCCTGCTCCTCGTGTTGACCGTGATCAAGGCCCGACTGATCGTTCTCGATGTGATGGGCCTTCGCGGTGTCCGCCCCGCCACCGCTGCCGCCCTCCTGGCCTGGCCGGCCTTCTTTGCAATTGCCGGCCTCGGCCGCGCTCTCGGCGCCATCTGGATCGGCTGACAGCCTTGTGCAGCACCAGCAGCAACCGCTCCGTTGTTTGCCAAAACACAAAGAAGCGGCGCGCCAAAACCCGCAAGTACATCACGCCCACGGGATCGAAATCACATCGCATCGGTGGCACGACGCAACATGCCTGCTGGAAACCATCCGGCGGGTAGAACGAAAGGACCTCGGCATGTCAGAACGCCTGACAAAGACCGGAGCACGCAATGTCTTCTACGGCGGCTCCGCCTTCTTCTTTGCGATATTTCTCGGGCTGACGGCGCACAGCCACTACTACATGCGCACGGTCTCCACCGATGAATCCACCCTCACCGAGGCCGTCGCCCGAGGAAAGCATGTGTGGGAAAAGAACGCCTGCATCAACTGCCACTCGATCCTGGGTGAAGGTGCGTATTTCGCACCCGAGCTTGGCAATGTCTGGGTCCGCTACGGCGGTCGCGACGATCCCGACGGCGCGCGAGAGACGCTGAAGGCCTGGATGGCCGCCATGCCGACGGGCATCGAGGGACGCCGACAGATGCCGCAGTTCAATCTGACCGACCAGGAACTCGATGACCTGGCCGACTTTCTGGAATGGACGAGCCGCATCAAGACGCAGAAGTGGCCACCCAACGACGCCGGCTGACCTTTAGGCAAGGAAAAGACCATGAAATATCAAACTCAAAAGGTCGCGATGCTGTATTTCTACGGCGCCCTCGGCCTCTTCTTCGCTCAGGTCCTCTTTGGCGTTCTCGCCGGAACGATCTACGTGCTGCCCAACACGCTCTCCGAGCTCCTGCCGTTCAACATCGTGCGCATGATCCATACCAATGCGCTGATCGTCTGGCTGCTGATCGGCTTCATGGGCTCCACCTTCTATCTTCTGCCGGAGGAAGCGGAGACGGAACTCTACAGTCCCAAGCTTGCCATTGCGCAGTTCTGGATCTTTCTTGTTGCCGCCGCGGTCGCCGTCGTCGGTTACATGTTCAAGATCCACGAGGGCCGCGAATTCCTCGAGCAGCCCTTCATCATCAAGGTCGGCATTGTCGTTGTCTGCCTGATGTTCCTGTTCAACATCACCATGACTGTCCTGAAGGGTCGCAAGACGGTCGTCACCAACATCCTGATCTTCGGGCTCTGGGGCGTGGCGATCTTTTTCCTGTTCGCCTTCTACAACCCGGCAAATCTCGCGCTCGACAAAATGTACTGGTGGTATGTGGTGCATCTGTGGGTCGAAGGCGTCTGGGAGCTGATCATGGCGTCTATCCTCGCCTACCTGATGATCAAGCTGAACGGCATCGACCGGGAAGTTGTCGAGAAATGGCTCTATGTGATCGTCGGTCTCGCGCTCTTCTCTGGCATTCTTGGCACCGGTCATCACTTCTACTGGATCGGCGCACCGGGATACTGGCAGTGGATCGGGTCGCTGTTTTCCACACTTGAGGTGGCACCGTTCTTCACCATGGTGATCTTCACATTCGTGATGACCTGGAAGGCAGGCCGCAAGCATCCGAACCGGGCAGCGCTTCTGTGGTCGATCGGCTGCTCGGTCATGGCCTTCTTCGGCGCCGGTGTGTGGGGCTTCCTGCATACGCTGTCGTCGGTGAACTACTACACCCACGGCACCCAGCTTACGGCAGCGCACGGCCACCTCGCCTTCTTCGGTGCCTATGTCATGTTGAACCTTGCGGTGATGGCCTATGCCGTGCCGGAAATCCGCGGCCGCGCGCCTTACAACCAGATGCTCTCAATGGTCAGCTTCTGGATGATGTGCACGGCCATGTCGGTGATGACCTTTGCGCTGACCTTCGCAGGCGTGCTGCAGGTCCATCTGCAGCGGATCCTTGGCGAGAGCTTCATGGACGTCCAGGACCAGCTTGCACTCTTCTACTGGGTTCGGCTCGGATCAGGTGTGTTCGTCCTGATCTCGGCTTCGATCTTCCTCTGGGCGCTGTTCGTTCCAGGTCGAGAGCGCGTTCCGGCCGCCTTCACGACCATTCCGGCCGAATGAGCGATGTGGCCCCGGATGTCCCGGGGCCACACGCCTTTCAAAAAACAAGGATTGGAAAAATGACTTTCCCTTTGTCTCCCAATGTCACCAGCCAGACGCTCGTGCCGCACTACATCGCAGCCGGGAATGAGTGTGAGCTGTTCGAGGTGGCCTGGACGCGCAAGCTGCCGCTCCTGCTCAAGGGCCCGACGGGCTGCGGCAAGACGCGCTTTGTCAGCCACATGGCAGCACGGCTCGGCCTGCCGCTATCGACGGTCTCATGCCACGACGACCTGGCCGCTGCCGACCTCACCGGGCGCTATCTCCTGAAGGGTGGCGATACTGTCTGGATCGATGGACCGCTGACGCGCGCCGTTCGCAATGGCGGGATCTGCTATCTCGATGAGATCGTCGAAGCGCGCAAGGACGTCGCCGTCGTTCTGCACCCGTTGACGGACGACCGCCGGATCCTGCCCCTGGAGCGCACAGGCGAGACCCTGCAGGCGCCGCCCGAGTTCATGCTCGTGGTGTCCTACAATCCAGGCTACCAGAGCATCCTGAAGGCGCTGAAGCCTTCCACGAAGCAACGTTTCATCGCGATTGAATTCGATTTCCTGCCCAAGGACCAGGAAATCGCGATCGTTGCCGCCGAAAGCGGGCTCGAACCGCGGCATGTTGCGCCGCTCGTCAACCTCGCCCACCGGTTGCGCGCAATGAAAGGCCATGATCTCGAGGAAGGTGTTTCCACGCGTTTGATGGTCTACTGCGCAACGTTGATCGGCAGCGGCTTGAACCCGCAGGACGCGATTGCTGCGGCGATGATCGAGCCGCTGACGGATGATCCCGATGTCCGTCAGGCCCTGTGTGAGGTTGCCAAAGCCGTTTATCCTTGAGGGCATGACATGTTCGAGTTCCTGGAACTGGAAGAAACCGTCGGCAAGACATGGCATCGCCTTGTCGGGCAAACCCGCAGCATGCCGCGCTACCCTGGACATGCCGTCGCGCTCGGCGACGTTTCGGCGGTCCTCGCGTCGTGCTTTCGCGGCTTTGGCGGCGAAAGCACGTGCCAGTTGGTGCCGGCAGCGCAGAAGACATCTGGCCACCGGCTGAAGCTGCGCCAGCTCGTCGGACTTGGCGAAGAACGGGTGGCCCGGGTCGGGCGAGACTTTGCCCGCATCATGTTGCCTGCTGAAATCGACTTGTTTCCAGACCGAGACCTCAACCGCAAGCTCTATGTCTGGCTCGCCGCTTATCTCGCGGTGGCACCGGCGCGGGCGACTGACGGGGACGATCCTCTGGCGGTTGATCGTCGCCGGCTGGATCGGGCCGAGGAAACGGCTCGCGAGGTGCTAAAAGCATTCCCTGGCTTACAGAACAGCTATCGGCGTCTTTGCGGCGCAGTGCTGGCGCAGCGTCGGCGGGGAAGGCTTCCGCCTGTAGAGCAACTGATCGAGAACCGGATCCTCAGCATTCTGCGTCAAGCCGCGGGGCTGCAAGATCCGCTTCCCACGTCCATTTTCCCGCGCCGGTCGCCACCTGGCTACCAGCCGATGATGGACGTGCCGCTCTGGCCGGAGTTCTTCAATTCGAGTGAGACCGCACCTGCCGATGCCGATACCGACGGGCCGCTTGGCGATGCCAGCACCCCGGCTGGCGGCAAGCGCTTCGTTGCGCAGCGGGAGGCGGTGGACGACAGGCGCGACCAACGCAGCCCCTTCATCCTGAACCGCTTTGAGAAGATTCTGGCGATGGCCGAGATGGTCAATGTCGACCGCCCCACCGATGACAAAGACGACGAGGATGGCAAGGCAGCCGACGACCTCGACGACTTGGTCCTTGGGCGCCGCCGTGAACGGCCCTCCTCCCGCTTTCGCTTCGATCTCGATCTTCCGCCGGAAATGCTCGACACGAACCGCATTGATGCGGAACTGAGCTATCCAGAATGGGACTATAGAAAGGCAGCCTATCTCAAGAGCTACTGCCGGGTGCTTGCTGCACCGGCCTCCGAAACCGGGGATGTTCTGGAGGCGAGCGAAGACACGCGCCAGCTGGTAAAGAAGGTGCGCCGCCAGTTCGAACTCCTGCGTCCGCGCCACGAGCTCCTGAAGGCGCAGCTGGACGGCGCCGAACTGGACATGGATGCAGTGGTCCGCGCCCGAACCGATCTGGTGGCAGGCGGCCAGGGATCCGACCGCATCCATCTGATGAGCCGGCCGCAGACACAGGACCTTGCGGTGACGATCCTCGTCGATGTTTCGCTATCGACGGATGCCTGGGTCGACAACCGGCGGGTACTCGATGTCGAGAAGGAGGCACTTCTGGTCCTGGCGCAAGGACTTTCCGCATGTGCTACCGATTACTCCATCCTCACCTTCACATCGCGCCGCCGCTCATGGGTCCGTGTGGAAACGGTCAAGGGGTTCGACGAAACCATGGGAGCGGGGGTGGAGAGACGGATCGGAGCCCTGAAGCCCGGCTATTATACGCGGCTTGGCGCCGCGTTGCGCCATGCATCGGCGGAGTTGCAGAAGCGACCGAACCGGAGCAAGTTGCTGCTCGTGCTGACGGATGGCAAACCGAACGACATCGACCACTACGAGGGTCGCTTTGCGCTTGAAGACAGCCGGCGTGCCGTTCAGGAGGCGCGAAGGCAAGGCACCCATGTCTTTGCCGTAACCGTCGATCGCGACGCCCAGTCCTACCTTCCCATCATGTTCGGCCGCAATGGCTTTGCCCTGGTGGGCGACATCTCCAGACTGCCGGCCGCCTTGCCGGCCATCTATCGCGGCCTGACGACGTAGGGGAGGCATGGCCGCGAGGAGGGCCTGGCAGGATATCCCCCTGCCGGGCCCTTTTGCCGTGCCGCAGAGGATCCGGCAAAAATGTCCATGACAGTGCAGAAGGTCGCTTACCGGAAGGCGGACACCAGTGAATCACGTCGTTGTTTGTTGTGCCGCAACGTCTCAGATCAAGGCACGAGCCTATGGTAACTCTGGAAAGATACGGCCGGCTTTCCGTCGTGATCAACCAGGCCCTGGAAGAAGACATGTCAGATACACAGATCCCGCTTATCGACGTCCGCATTATCCCACCGGCAGAACGCCATCCGCGCATCTTCGACCTTCTGACGTCACTGGCACCAGGTGGCGTCATGCACGTTGCCAGCGATCACGATCCACGTCCCCTGCACTACCAGATTGCAAGCCGCTATCCGGAACAGTTTGACTGGGCCTACCTCGAAGCGGGACCCGACACCTGGCGGGTGGAGATCACCCGCGCCCAGGCTTCCGGCTGCGACTGCTGCTGCGGACACTGACGGAGAACGTACGATGGCCGGCGCCTCCATCTCGCGATGGACCATGTCCTATTTTGCAGCCTCCCTTGTCTTTCTGGTGGTGGGGCAAGCACTGCTGGCCGGGGGCTTCGGCTACCCGGTTCTGCCGGTTGAGGCACCGGAAACTCTGGTGATCGTTCATAGTCTGGCGGTCGGCTGGCTGGCGCTGCTGTTTTGCGGCGCTCTCTTGCAGTTCGTGCCGGTTCTAGCAGCCGCGCCCCTGTTTTTGCCCGGGCTTGCAGCGCCTGCCCTGGTTCTGTTGGTCATTGGTCTCGCGCTCCTCAACTGTGGCTTCCTCAACCTCGCAGGCTATGTCGACCACGGACTGGTCCTCCTGCCGATCGGCGCGGCATTGCTGGCGACTGGTTTTGGATTGATCGTAACGATGATCGGAGGAACGCTTGCCCGGACAGGCTCCTTGTCGCTCCCGGCGCGATTTGTCGCCCTCGGGCTCCTCGCACTGACCGCAGCAGCGGGTCTCGGCGTTGCCTTTGCACTTGAGCTTTCGGGACTGGTCGATGTCGAGACCCTTCATGGGCTCCTCCCGGCGGGCGTCTCTCTGCATGCCTATTTCGGCATGGTTGGTTGGATGAGTGTCAGCGCCTTCGGCGTCAGCTATCGCCTCCTGACAATGTTCCTTCTGTCTCCAGAAACTGAGCGTGCTACGACGTGTTCAGCCCTTGCACTTGTTGTCCTGAGCGTCGCCGTCGCCAGCATTACGTTGATGGCACTCGCGCTTGGGAGTTCCCGAGCGGAACCGGTTTACCTACCCTTTGTGCTCGCCGCCGGTGCCGGCCTGATCTTCGGCTACGACGTCTTGACCATTTTCCGCGCACGCAAACGCAAGGCGCTCGAACTCAACAGCATCACCAGCGCTCTGGCTGTGGCTTTCTTGATGCTTGCCATATTGCTCTACCTGCTCCTGCTATTTACCGGTCAGATTGAAGATCGGATCGGAGCGCTGGTCTATCTTGTCTGTTTTGGCTGGCTTTCACTTCTGGGCCTTGGCCAACTCTATAAAATCGTCGCCTTCTTGACCTGGTTGGAATGTTACGGTCCGGTTCTGGGACGGACACCGGTTCCAAGGGTGCAGGAACTTGTCTGCGACGGTCGGGCGTCGAACTGGTTCTACCTCTACACCGCCGCTGTCTGTGTGGCGGTGGTGGCACTTCTGCTGGAGGGTTCCTTTGTCTTTCGCGGTGCTGTCCTTGCCCAGACGGTGGCGGTGATCGGCCTGACGGTGGAATTTGTCCGGACCCGCCGGCTGTTTTATGTTTCTGTACAAGATAGCAAGCTGGATGCGCAGCGACACCCGTCGCTTTTTCTGCCAAACTCAATCGAAAGGAGCTGACCCCGATGGGAGAGTACAAGACATTGGACGTCCGACCGATCCTCAGCTCAGGTGGGGAACCCTTCCAGGCGATCATGAGTGCAGTCGCGGATCTCGCGCCTGGCGAAGGTCTAAAACTGATCGCACCGTTTCAACCCCAGCCCTTGTTTTCCGTAATGGACCGACGTGGCTTTACGTACGAACTGGAGGAATTGCCCGGTGGCGCATTCGAGGTTCGATTTACACCGAAGTGCGTGGCTCCTCCCATTGATGTGTCGCCGCATGCCGCTTCGCCCGATCTATGGCCAGATCCCTCTGTCGACCTTGATCTAACCGATCTCGACCCACCGGAGCCCATGGTGCAACTGCTGGCGGAGGCCGAGCGGCTGGGTGCCGGGGAGGTGATCTTTGCCATCCTGTCGCGCGAACCGATTTTTCTCTATCCCGAGCTTTCCAAACGGGGACATCAGTGGGTCGGAAATTTCGATGCCAGCGGCGCATTCTACCGCATCATGATACGGGTCGGTTCGAAGGTCCCCTTGCCATGAGCAGCAAAGCAGCAACGCTGGTCGAGCGTATAAGAACCAGATTGAAGGACGTCATCGACCCGGAATTGGGTCGCGATGTCGTCAGCCTTGGCCTGATCTATGAAGTGGACGCGACCGATGCAGGCGTCGTGCACATCAGCATGACCACGACGACCATCGGCTGCCCTGCCGCCGTCTTTCTCGTCGGCGCGGTTCGCTTTGCCACCGCGTCCGTTACGGACGTCAAACACGTCGAGGTGCACCTTACCCATGAGCCGCGATGGACACCGGAGATGATGTCCGTCTGAGGCCTCACCGGTGCAGGCTGAGCAACACAATGAAGGCCGCCCTCACAGGCGGCTTCGGGTGCATTGTCGATATTGTTGATACGGTGCCTGCCGCTGGCACTGAGATCAGACCATCTTTCGTCGGACCATGGCCAGCATCGGCCCGTACTCCAGCAGATAGAGACCGAAGGCAGCCAACCAGGCGAGACCGGAGGCGGCATAGAGGGTTTGTGCATGATCCGGCAATAGATCTGCCGCCGGTCGCAGCAAGGCAGCCAGCACGATTGCCGCGTAGACCGCCGTTGTGGTGCGCGAAGCAGTCAAGACGCGGCCGGTATGTCCGCGCGTTGCTCGCGTCATCACCGCCAGCATCATTGAAGCAATGGTGCCAACAGTCAGAACATGCAGGGCGGCCATCGGCGACAGGAGCCCGAGAGCTGCGAAGGCGATGCCGAGGAAACCGAGCGGCACAAAAAGATATGCAATGTGCAGGATCGTAATCAGGTGCTCCGACAACGTCGTCCAGCCCCGCCAGCGTGTCAGCCGCATCAGGTGCAGGAGAAAGGCTGCTGTCGCCAGCGTCGCCACGACAGGTCCCGCCGAAAGCAGAACCCAGGCCGCCAGTGCTGAGATTCCCACCGAGATGGCAATGGTGTCCAGCTGACTGTAGGAAGCGGGAAAGTCGGTCCGTCCGCTCTTGTTGATCCAGTTGCGGGTAAAGCTTGGGATGATGCGACCGCCGATGATAGTCACCAGCGCAACATAGGCCGAGACTGCCAGCCTGATCGCCAGGTCCGGATCCCCACCAAGCACGACCTGCAAGTGGAACAGGATATTGCCCAGCGACAGTGCAACAAGCCCTCCAATTACCTTCAGGTCCTTCCACTTGCGTCCGGCCACCACCTCCCGCACGCAGATGGCAAGCAGGACAGGCAGGAAGAGGCTGTCGACAACGGCGGCGGCTTCTGCTCCGATCACACCGGGGACGAGGAAGACCAGTCTTCCCGCAACCCAGATGCAAAACAGAAAGAACAGTGGCCAGCCGGACACCGGTAGTCGTCCCGTCCAGTTGGGAACCGCGGTCAGCAGGAAGCCGGCCAGCACAGCCGATGAATATCCGAACAGCATTTCATGAGCGTGCCAATATGCCGGCCCATAGTCCGTGGCGACCGCTATCGCTCCGCCAAGGCTCAAAAGCCAGAGCAGCATGGCAACCACCGCCCAGATTGCCGCGGCGAGGAAGAAGGGGCGGAAGCCATAGGAGAACAGCACCGGGGCGGTCTGCGACAGGCCGCGCGGAACACCGCCCTTCCTCGGATGCCGAATGGAGTCAAAGGTCATAAGCTTGGTCCTTCTGTTTGACCGTCGTCTAAACCAGCGCCCTTCGTGTCTCTTTGTCATTTCGCAAGCAGAAATCGCT
>JOKI01000033.1 GCA_000722615.1 Pseudorhizobium pelagicum
TTGACCCTTGGGAACATAGGCCAATGCGTTGCGCATCGCATGGACCCGGGGGCTGTTGAAGAAGTCGGCCTCACGTGATTCGATTCGTTTGCGATTGATTCTCTGGGTGCACCGGCATGTTGGGACATAAGGAACGCGGTCAGCTCGAGCTGTTCATGACGGGTTCGCTTCGACAGCTTATCCCCGATGACTACATTCTCGCCAAAGTGGATCGTGTCCTCGACCTCACGTGGCTTAGGGCAGAGGTTTCGGATCTCTACTGTGAGCATAACGGACGACCTGGGATCGATCCGGAGGTCGCCGTCCGGCTAATGCTTGCGGGCTTCCTACTCGGGATCGTTCACGATCGTCGCCTGATGCGGGAGGCGCAGGTTAATCTCGGGATCAGGTGGTTTATTGGCTATGGGCTGCACGAGACACTGCCTGACCATTCCTCGCTGACGCGGATACGGCAGAGATGGGGGGTGGAGCGCTTTCGAAGGATTTTCGAACGCACGGTGGAGGCCTGCATCGCGGCAAAGATCGCGAAGGGGGACGTGGTGCATGTCGATGCCTCACTTATTCGCGCGGATGTAAGCTGGGAAAGCCTTGCGGTGCGCCACGTTGAGGCGGTTGCCGAAGCGAACGAAGATGCTTCCGTCGCTGAACGCGATAGCCGCAAGACTGGAAAGTTCAAGAAGGTCTGCGTCACCGATCCCGATGCGACGATGGCGACGAGCGGGCGCAACCGTCGGCTCGAACCCTCCTTCAAGCAGCACGCCGTCGTCGATGACGTCTGCGGCGTGGTTCTCGACGTCGAGGTAACCACCGGCGAAATCAACGAAGGTCAGGTCATCATCGAGCGCATCCAAGCGACCATTGAGACCACGGGCGTAGATGTCGAGATCGTCACGGCCGATGCAGGCTATGCCTATGCGAAGGTCTTCGGCGGGCTCGAGCGGCGGGGCATCTGCGCCGTCATCCCACCGAAGGCGGAGCCGATCCGCAGCCCAGTGCCGATGCGCCGATTTCGCTACGACGCAAAGAACGACACCCTAAAGTGCCCGCGTGGAAAGACCCTCAGACCGACCCGACCTGTCAAGCACGGTCGGTTCTTCTATTCCAAGGCAGCACCATTCCTGGGTTCAAATGGACGCGGCAAAACTCTGGTCGCCGCCTCCGAAATCGCCTGCCATCTACGGCGCCGCCCTCACCAGCGAGACAACTGCCTGGATGGGATCATGGACGGAAGGCCTCGTCACAGTGCGGAAGTCGAAGGCGGAACTCTCGGAGCTCGTCCAGCTCTACCAGGAGAACGGCGGTGAAGGAAAACCGCTGGCGCTGCAGCTTCAGGTATCATGGGCCAAAAGCAAAGAGGAGGCGAGAATGGCGGCTTGGGAGCAATGGCGCCACGCAGCAGTCCCGCCGGCCCAACTCGCTGACCTGCGCCGCCCGGAAGATTTCGATTCAATCACCAGTAATGTCGCGCCTGCGGACATAGACGATGTGATTCACCTCGTGATAGACGCGGATGAGCTGCTTGCAGCTATCGAAGAATGCGCATCGTGCGGGTTCAACGAGATCTACATCCATAACGTGTCGCGTGACCAGATCGGGTTCCTGAACTTCATGAAGCTGGATGTCTTACAGTCGCTCCCATGAGTAACGTGGCTCTTGCAGGCACGGTGAGATCAAGCGGAACAGCCGCAGTTGCAGGCCGTTGAGGCTGAACTGGACGTCAAGACAGGAGTGACTGCCTTGAGCATCGGGTTGCTTGGTCTACTGGACGATGTTGCGGGGCTTGTGAAAGTGGCGGCGGCGTCGATCGACGAAGTCACCGGCATGGCAATGAAGGCCGGCATGAAGGCCACCGGCGCGGTGATCGACGATGCCGCCGTGACGCCGCGCTACGTCCAAGGTTTTTCAGCGGATCGTGAGCTGCCCATCGTCTTCAAGATCGCCAAGGGTTCGATCAAGAACAAGCTTCTGTTCCTGCTGCCGGCCGCTCTTGCACTGGGGTACTTCCTGCCCTGGGCCATCACACCCTTGCTGATGATCGGCGGCGCCTATCTGTGTTACGAGGGCGCCGAGAAGATCTATCACCTGTTGGCGCCCCACCAGGCGCACGTGCATGAAACCCATCTGGCTTCCGTCGCGGTGAACCCGAAGACGCTGGAAGACGAGAAGGTTGCAGGCGCAATCAAGACCGACTTCATCCTGTCTGCCGAAATCATGGCCATCGCGCTTGCAGAACTACCAAATGAAAGTCTGGTCGCTCAGGCGGTCATCCTCCTGCTCGTGGCGTTCGGCATCACCTTTGCCGTCTACGGCACGGTTGCCTTGCTCGTAAAGGCAGACGACTTCGGGCTTTCGCTCGCTTCCAATAACGCCGGAATAGCCCGCACCTTTGGCAGGAGCCTGGTCAAGGCCATGCCCGTCGTAATGTCCGGGCTCAGTGTCGTCGGCACCGCGGCCATGATCTGGGTCGGCGGCGGCATTATCGTCCATGGGCTCGAAGGCTTCGGCCTCCCCCAGATCGGGCACGTCATCCATCACTCGTCAGAAGTCGCTGCGCACTCCGTCCCGACAATCTCGTCGGTATTGGCCTGGGCAGTTGAGTCCGCAGGCTACGGGCTGGTGGGACTGGCGATCGGGGCTGTGCTCATCCCCATTGCTGAATATGGGATTTCACCCGCCTGGAAAACCATCAAAGGTCTGATGGGATCGGAAGGAACATCCGCCGGCCATTAGTCAGGGGAGCCTTTCATCGTCCTGGTTATCGCCTGCGAACTGCCGCGGCGTCCATGCTCATCAAGAATAGCTGGCCGATTGCGAGAAGGCTCGCGTTGGTCTCCGGGACACCAACGCAAATGAGCGTGAGTCCGGCGTAGCTCGGCTTTCCCCTTATCGGCCGATCCTTATTCAAGGTCGGCGAGCATCGAGTAGATGCGCCTTCGCTCGCGAGGCGACCGTATCTGATGGGTGTCCGGCGTCTCGGCCTTTAACTTCCAGTGACCATCCACCCACGTCGCGCGAAACTCGCGCCTGGCGCCGATCAATAGGTTTTCAGACGCATAATCGGCGAGGATGGTGATCTCCACGAGTATCGGACTAGAGGACTTCAAGACGTCGACATCGTGCCCTGTGCGCCGGCAGACGCTCGTGATGAGATACTCGAAGGTCCCGAGGGATGTGTAGTGGGAAGGCGGCAGGGTGCCTTGATAGGTCCGCAGTTTCGGATCGGGATTGTCGCTCTCCCCATCGCAGGGTTCAAAGTCGGTGACGGCTGTGGCCAACCGCTTTTCCCCGCACTCCAACTCAACCAGGACGCTTTCCACGTAAATGGCGTCCGAGCTCATGTTGCTAACGAAACAAGCAGCATCGAGTGATGAACCAGCCGCGCGGTTGATCACGATCTTCGGTAGCGTCTGCCGCCGAAAGCTCCTCAGGAAAACCTGCAGGTACACGACCCAAATTAGGACCATCGCCCAATTGGCGATTAGGTTCAAAAGGTCGCTGTTCGCAGAGATCAGTTCAAACATGAGTGCAATAGCTCGTTTTGCAGTTGAGGCGAGAACGCCGCAGCGTCCCAATCGTTTCGCGACGAGCGTATCAAGCTGAGCAAAAATCCTTGCCGAAATTTTTAGCGCTTATCCTGTTCCGCAGGCTCTGGCCGAGCCACACACCCGCAAGCGCCGGAATGACGGCGAGCGTCGACAGCGCGAGATCCTCAAGATGCAGAGATTCGTGGAAGGCAAGACCGACGGTCAGAGCCACAGTCGAAACTGTAAAAGATAGGCCCAGATGGGGAACTTTCGCCAAGGGGGTTCGTGCGACTGTTGGTATCTGGGCCAATACTGCCGCGGTGAGCGAGTTCCTGCTCGAGCGCCTGGCGCCATGGATGGCGGCCCAACCCCAGGTGGGCCTTGATATCAAGGAGAGGCAGAAGATGGAGACCTTAGGGATCGTACCAACGACCCTGCCCTTGTGTGCCCCCCGCGCAACAGATTTCGTTGGTTGGCACGGAACTTAGACTACCGGGATCGGACGATCTGGCGCTGGCTGGCTGCTCTCCCCTTCTGACCCAGCTGTGAATAGGCAACACCAGACCCAGCACTCCGGATTCGGCCCACTGCGGACTTGGTTACCCGTAGCACCTCCAGGTCATGAGGCCACCGGAAACCACCCACCTCTATCAATCCTGAAAATCCGGAGTCACCATCGGCGGATGCATTTTGGCTCGGACGTGCTAGGTTTGCACGAAATAAAGGATGAGCATGTCCATCATTCAACGAAACAACGTCTCGGTCTCTGGACGTGGAGAGAAGGCGATTGTCTTTTCCCATGGCTTCGGTTGCGACCAAAACATGTGGCGGTTTGTTGCGCCCGAGTTCGAGGAGGACTTCCGGACGGTGCTTTTTGACCATGTCGGTGCTGGAAGGTCCGATTTAGGGGCGTACGACGCGAACAAATACGGCAGCCTGCAGGGCTATGCTGAGGACGTCGTAGAAGTCGGCCAGGCGCTGGAACTGGAGAACGCGGTCTTCGTCGGACATTCGGTCAGTGCGATGATCGGCGCTCTTGCCTCGTTGAAAGCACCGGAGATGTTCGCAACCCTTGTGCTGGTCGGCCCGTCACCGCGCTACATTGATGACATCGGCTATCATGGGGGCTTCAGCCAGACCGATATCGACGAACTGCTTGCTTCGCTTGCCGACAATCACATGGGGTGGTCCATGGCGATGGCCCCGGCCATCATGGGCAATCCGGACCGACCTGAACTCGGGGAGGAGCTGGCCGACAGCTTCTGCCGAACCGACCCAGCGATCGCGAAGGCGTTCGCCCGCGTGACCTTCACGTCGGACAACCGTACAGATCTTCCGTACGTGACCGCGAAAACCCTTATCCTCCAGTGCCGGGACGACATCATCGCCTCGGAGGTTGTGGGTGAATATGTACGCGACCATATCTCCGGAAGCAGGCTAGTCGTCCTAGACGCGACTGGACATTGCCCAAACCTTTCCGCACCACGCGAGGTCGTAGCGGCCATCAAGGACTTCGTGTAGGCTGCCATGGATCATCCTGCCGATTTTCGCGATCTCTTCGACAATGCTCCATGTGGCTATCTCATCCTGGACAACAGGGGCCGCATCATGCTTGTGAATGAGACCCTTCGGTCATGGCTGCAACTGGGCGATGAAGACCTTCTAGGCAAGCGCCTCCTGGACCTCCTGCCTGTCGCGGGGCGCGTTTTCTACGAGACCCACTTCGCTCCGCTTTTGCGGATGCAGGGGTATTTTCACGAGGTGGCGCTCGATCTCGTTGGAAAGGATCGGGTGAGGATACCCGTCCTTGCGAACGCGTCTCAGCGTGTCGACCCAGATGGCAAAGTCGAGGAGACGCGCCTTGCGCTTTTTCAGGCGAAAAGCCGCCGCAAGTATGAGCGCGAACTGTTCGACGCCAACCTAGCGGGGGAGAAGGCACGTGAGGAAGTCGAGAGCCTCAACGTAGCGCTGACCGAGACCGGCCTGCTTCGGGACGAGTTTATCGCGATCCTCGGCCATGATCTTCGCAACCCGCTTGCTTCCATCGGCGCTGGCATGCGCCTCTTGGCCAAGGAGGAACTTACCTCCAAAGGACGTCAGGTCACTGACTTGATCGAAGGCAGTGTCGCTCGTATGAGTAGGCTTATCGACGACGTTCTCGACTTCACCCGAGGGCGCATGGGCGGCGGCCTGAATGTAGACCGCAGGAAAGAAGACGAACTTCATCTCCACCTTGAGCAGGTCGCCTCGGAGCTGATCACCGCCACCGACAGGCAGGTAGACGTGGATATCTATCTGCCTAAACCACTGTTCGTGGATGCCGGACGCATTGGCCAGCTTGTCTCCAACCTCCTCGGGAACGCGCTTTCCCATGGGGCGGAGGACACACCAGTCGAGTTCTCGGCCCAGATGGACGGAGCCAGTCTCGTTATATCGGTTTCAAACGGAGGCGATCCTATTCCGTCTGAGGTGGTGGAGCGTTTGTTTCAGCCTTTCTTTCGAGGAGGACACGCAGCGGGAAGACACGAGCAAGGTCTGGGACTCGGTCTTCATATCGCCTGCGAGATCGCCAAGGCACACGGTGGAACTCTAACGGTTTCTTCGTCGATTGAGCGGACGACCTTCGAGTTTCGTATGCCGGCTAACGAGGCATGATCGCCATTACGGGACCAACCCCCGCAATTAAGCCCACGCCAGCTGCCTCGGCAAGCGACATAAAGATCAGCCACTGCGGGAGGGCTGATAATCGCCCGGCAAGCTCTATATCACGACACTCTCATGCACTGCGAATGTTATGAACGAATTTCTGCTGAGCAAGGGCTGTCGTCCTGATTGTCGAGGACGAGCCATTGATCCGCATGGATGTGGCGGAATATGTGAACGAGACGGGGTTTTCGGCGCTTGAAGCAGCCGCAGGCGATGAAGCGCTCGCCATCCTGTCCGCCAGAACCGATATCGATGTTGTATTCACGGACGTCAACATGCCGGGGGAAATTGGTGGCATGGAACTGGCCCGTCGGATTGCAGATCGGTGGCCGCAGATCGGGGTCATCATCACTTCAGGTATGGTCCGCCCGAGAAGCGCCGACCTCTCTCCCCGGTGGCTTTTCTTTTCAAAACCCTACGACCTGGAGCACGTGGTAAATTCCATGCGCAGGCTCGCTGCCTGAGGGCAGCGACGCAGCCCCACGGCTATCGGCCTTTCCTACCCGTCGATTAGCGCCCTTCTAGTTTCACCCGCGAAACAAAAACAGTTTCATGTTGTTGTTCTGCTCCTGGATCGAGTAGGTGGAACCGTGGCTGACAAGACTTCGACCGTTCATGGGGACGTCCCCGTTGCTTCAATGCCTACGGGTTTCGGTGATCGGAAGGAGCTCGGCACCGTAGCCTTCGAACGCACCCGAATGCCCATGGTCATGACGGATGCCCGGCAGCAGGACAACCCGATCGTGCTTGCCAATGCGGCCTTCCTGAACCTGACGGGATACACGGCGGACGAAGTCCTGGGCCGGAATTGTCGGTTCCTACAAGGGCCCTTGACCTCGGCGGCCGCCGTCGCGGAAGTCAGGCTCGGCATAGCGGAGGAACAAGAGGTTAATGTCGAGCTGCTGAACTATCGAAAGGATGGCACGGCCTTCTGGAACCAGCTCCATATCAGCCCGATCCACGATGACGATGGAAACGTAGCCTATTTCTTCGCGTCACAGATCGACGTAACAGAATTCCGAAAGGTCCAGAATTTGGAGGCGTCGGAGCACAGGCTGCTGATGGAAGTGGACCACAGGGCTAAAAACGTTCTCGCCATCGTGGACAGCCTGGTCAGGCTGAGCAGGGCGGACGATGTCACGCAATACGCGTCGGCCATCCAGCAGAGGGTGCAGGCCCTCTCTTATGCCCATATTCTCCTTTCGGAGCGGGGCTGGAAGGAGGTCGGTCTGCGCGACGTCATCCAGCGTCAGGTAGAGAGATACACCTCACAGGGTGAGCTTAAGGGTCCGGAGATCGCCATCGCGGCTTCTATTGTCCAGCCCCTTTCGCTTGTCATCCACGAGCTCATTGTGAACGCTGCCGTGCATGGCTCTTTGTCCACGCCTGGCGGACGACTTTGCATTGAGTGGGAGAAAATCGGCCACGATGGGGGGTTCAAGATGATTTGGAAAGAACCCGGCATCCAGCAACCGGATCATCCGAAAAGCGGCTTTGGAACGGTCATGGTGAAGGCGATGATCGAACAGCAACTTTCAGGTCAGCTGCGGCGGGACTGGCTCGATCGAGGGCTCGAAATACGACTGGAGGTGCCTGGGTTCTCCTGAGGTATACTCCGAAAGGGAGAGATTATCGATACCGCCGCAAAGCCGCTCACTCGCTACAGCGCTATTGTCGGCGCGCTCGCGAGCGGCTTCGCTACCGCACAGCTACACCATCTCCCGGGACACGACCGCCACCCGTATTCGGGAGTGGCGCGCGACGACATTGCCTCAGGTATTCGTCATCTGGTCTCAGGCGAGTATCTAACTCTTTATCGGCTGACCGGCGGCGCAGTCGAAATCATCCGTGTGCTGCACGGGCGCCGGCAGATCTCATCCCAAGTCGTTGTATAAGCGGTGGCCTGTCAGCGCGGCTACGGGCACCAAACCACCGTCTGGTCCATAAAGATGAGACGCGACAATGCCTTGTTGAAGAACCGCTTGCGGCGGTTGATCCACAGATCACGCGCTTTGGCGATTTCCGGTCTGAATTGCTCGCTTGCCTCAGGCTTTTTTATTGCTCAGCCCAAGCCGATGCCGAAACCACCAACGGTGGCGCGATGGACTTCGACGCCGCGCGTGGCGAGTTCGACACACAATTCGTCCAAGGTCGCTTCGCCATGGGCCGGCAGTCGCTCCAGCATCCGTTCCCTGTGCAGGATGATGGGGACTTCGGGCTGGATATCGGTGAACTACTCGGATGGCGAAGGCGGGATCATCAAGTGAACCTTGATTGACGCCTTTGGCTGCTCGAAGGGAAGGCAAGTCGCGCGATGCCGTCTCGGGGGCTGCCTGTTCACCCCCCCCTTGCAAAGGTGGCCGTCTCTACGGACCCACATGAACCGCTGACCGCATTGTGTTGGACGAGGTGAGTGAGTGACGGAATAACTTTGTCCGATGGACCTATCGGAATTGAACCGACGTCCCAGCAGGCGCCCTATCGGAAGGACATCTAATCGGCGCGAGCCACCGGCAATTCAGCCCGGACTCTCAGATCATCATCCAGAAAGTCCGGCTCCGCCTCGGCCCCAACCGCATCGAAATATCGGCTCATGAAATTGCGGAAAGAGGCGGCGAGAGCGATATCGGCGATATTCACGTCGGTGAACCCTACAGTACGGAGATGATCAATATCGGCCTTGCTTATGCGAGAGGCATCGATCGTGATTTGCTCGGCGTAAGCCAGCATGGCTATTTGCTGCTCCGTAAGACCGGCGTTGCGGAAGTCCCGATGCACCGCCAGCGTCTGTTCCCTTCCGATCATGCCGGAGAGCGCCTTAAAGTACACGTAGGAGCAATAGCTGGACGGCACGTGCTTGGCCGCCACCAGCGTGATGAGCCGGAAGTTGATCAGGCCCAGGGAGAACCCATCTCTGATCTGGTGTAACAGGCGCTCGACGGGGGCAAGGATGTCCGGCCTTGCTGACCAGCATTGCGTGGCCTGCATCACGCGTCCCATCGATGCTAGCTCGTTAGCATAGATCGACGCCACTTCGCCCTCGGCTTCGGCCGGCTCTATGGTTCGTAGGAACACCTTCACCTCCTGGGTTGCTGTGACCGGGCTTCATTGTGCCTTGCAAACGTTATGATGAGAAGAGATGGCAACAGCGGCTGTGACGGTTCGTCTGCCGATACGATACTTTCCTTTGTCTACTATAGGGACGCGATGCCAGTGAACGAGGCGGCACTTCTCTTGCGGTGAAACTAAATTTGCCGCAAGCGGCGTCGAACTGGCGCACTGGTGGAGATGCGGGGCGAGGATCGCCGGCGTGCAACTTCGCTGCTTGGCTAACAATGAGGTTCTCCCCTGCCGCTCTTCATGGCGGAGTCAAATTTGCTCCTTGATGTGCCTCTGGACGTTCCTTTCGGACAGGCCAGTTCGATCCGCCGGCATCCATGCGCGAATCAGGAGGTGATGGATACAGGCGGCGGTTACGATCTGCTGCTGGACAATCAGCGTGATATTGAGATGGCCGCGTCGGTAGCAGGTGGAAGCGGCCGTCGAGGACCAGGCCGATCACCATAGAATCACCTGTGAGTCGCAATCTGAACCCCCAGCACCCGCAAAGGAACACTGAAGGCCCCTCTTGTGCTTGTGGGTTCGGTCAGGGAGCCTCAATGTTGCGGCAGCTTCTCACGTCCCTCAAGTATCTGACAAATTGGACAATTCCCTCGCCGCAGATGGTCCTTCTGCAGATCTGCGGGTCTATATGTTGTTGAGTTAGAGAAGCCACCTTTGACGAACGGTCGGAATCAGGTAACCCTTCCTTCGACGGATTATCATCACCGATCACACAAAAACCGTCGAGGCGAGATGAGAGCGAAGCAACAGCACGTCCAACCTGTGGAGTCGTCGGCGGTAAAGATCCGCCGGCAATCGCAGATGTTGTCTGCTCAACTCCAGTCGATCCGCGAGCGGTTGTATGAACCAGCGGCAGCCAAGACGCTGAAAACCTTCACCTCCCGCGAAGTTGCCGCCTTGCTGGGAATTGCCGAATCGACCCTGCGGCAGATGTCGCTGGACGGTGAGAGCGCCATTCCGGACCGACGCGAGAATGGTCGACGCATCTATACGCTTGCGCAGGTTAATCAGATTCGCCAGCACCTTGCGCGCAAGCGACCGGCCGAAGCGCTGCAGTTTTTTCCCCGACGGCAAGCCAGCGAGAAACTACAGGTCCTCGCCGTTGCGAATTTCAAGGGCGGCTCCGCCAAGACCACCACAACGCTTCATCTGGCCCACTACCTTGCGGTTCAGGGCCTGCGTGTTCTTGCCATTGACCTTGATCCACAGGCGTCGCTGTCGGCCATGTTCGGGTATCAGCCTGAGTTTGACGTCGACGAAAACGAGACCGTCTATGCGGCTATTCGATACGACGACCGCCGGCGCCCCGTTCGGGAGGTGATCCGAAAGACCTATTTCGACGGGATCGACCTCATCCCGGCGAATCTGGAGCTCATGGAATATGAGCACGAAACGCCGCAGGCAATCGCAGACGGATACGGCCGGGGCGACGAGATTTTCTTCCGCAGGCTTTCTGCGGTGATTCATGAAGTCGAGGCAGACTACGACGTCGTTCTCATCGATGCGCCACCCCAACTGGGCTATCTGACGCTCGGCGCTCTTTATGCTGCGACAGGGCTGCTGATCACCATTCACCCGGCGATGATTGATGTCGCGAGCATGAACCAGTTCCTGGCCATGATGAGCGATCTCATGGCGGTCATCGACGAACGCGGCGGCACGCTCAGCCACGACTTCATTCGCTATGTCATCACGCGACATAACCCCAACGACGGGCCGCAGGTGAACGTGGTGACCCTGTTGCGTTCTTTATTCAGGGAAGATGTCCTGGCACCGGCTGTCGTTGAAACCACGGCCATCGCCAGTGCCGGGCTGGAGAAGAAAAGCCTTTACGAGTTGTCGAGGGGGAGCGTGCGGCGCGATACCCTGAGCCGGGCGCTCGAATCCGTTGACTCAGTCAACCGTGAGATTTTCCTTCACATCAAAGACGTGTGGGGCAGGTGATGACAAACCCGAAGGAACGCAGCCTGCGCATGAAAAGCCTGTTTGCCAGTGCCGACCCCGAGGTGCTGTCCAAGCACGATGTCGCCTCTCCTGACGAACAGGAAAAGCGTCGGATCGGGTCGGCAGCAGTCAAATCGATGGACCGGGCCTTCGTCTCGATCGAGGAGGAAAACAAACGTCTCCATGATCAGTTGCTGGCCGCTGAATCGATCATCGAACTCGATCCGGACCGGATCGTGCCGTCATTCGTCAACGACCGACTGGACATCGAAGGCAACGAGACGTTCCGGGCCTTCGTCGACGGGATCAAGGATGCCGGCCAGAAGCTTCCCATCCTTGTGCGGCCTATAGCGGGCAAGCCTGGCCATTACCAGGCCGCCTATGGCCATCGGCGGCTTCGCGCCTGCCAGGTGCTGAAGAGGCCCGTCAAGGCGATTGTCCGCGAGATGACCGACGAGGAGTTGGTCGTTTCACAGGGGATCGAGAATTCCGAGCGTCTCAATCTCTCCTTCATCGAGCAGGCGTTTTTCGCCTTGAAGCTGAAGGAGCGAAGATACTCCCGGGAGCTCATCTCCGACGCCCTGGGACGCAAGGAGGGGCAGCGGCTCGCCTATATCTCGATCCTGACCAATACGGCGGCCCTCATCCCCGAGGACCTCATTCGCCTGATCGGACCTGCGCCGTCTGTCGGTCGTCCGAAATGGGAAAAGCTCGGCTCGCTCATCAACAACCGGAGCCTGAGCAGCAGCCAGAAGCAGGCCATCGCTGACGTGAAGGCCTCTTCCGCGTGGTTGGAGGCAGGAAGCGACCAGCGGTTTGCACTCGTCATGCAGACTTTGGATCAATCCTCCAAGGACACGCAAGACAGTTTCGAGGTGGTGGTTGGCGATGGGATCATCGTGCTGGCCAAACGGACCGAGACCACCACGCGCTTCTCTATCCCCGACAATCGCCTTCCGGGGCTTTCGGACTGGCTGCTGCAACGGCTGCCCGAACTTGTCGAGGAGTTTGACCAAAGCAGAAAAGGAAGTCTGGGATGACCTAGTCACCGATAACGGAAAAGGACCCACCGACTGCAATCGGCAGGTCCTTTGAACCATTAGCCAACGGAACACAGGCACCGTCAACTTCAGCTGTAACAAACTGATTCTAAGACGGACCGGCGTGTGAATCAAGTCTCTGTAACTCACGGGGACCGATTTTTTGCGCCTTGCGATCCGCTGGCTTCCTCCCATCAACGGTTTCGGACTGCGATCTTCGGATCTGCAGCGGGGAAAGCTATGACTGAAGTATCGTCCGTTGCGTCGTTTCGGCGCGTCACCCCTGCCATTGCTGCCAGCGCCCGGCTTGCCATGGCAAATGATGTTCCTGACACAACCAAGTCGGAGATGGCGCTGCTTTTAAAGAAAGCCGCGCCAGTGCTGGGCATTGATGGCACGACCTATCATGTCATGGATATTCTCCTCGGGCTATCCCGAGCGGAGGACTGGAAAGGCGCCGGACGCCCGGTTGTCGCGATCTCGAACGCGAAGCTTGCCGAGTACACGATGCGCTCGGAGCGCACGGTGATCAGATGCTTGCGGCGCCTGGTCGAAGCCGGGATCGCGGCCTATCGCGACAGCTCCACGGGGCGCCGGTTCATCTATCGCAATGGAGCGGGCGATGTCGTCGCCGGCTACGGCATTGACTTCACGCCCGCTCGCGTGCGGCTCGAGGAGCTGAAACAGGCCGTCGAGCAATACCAGCGACGGCTGACCGCAGAACTGGCAGCCAAGCGGGACATCGCCCGCCTGGCGCGCGCGATCGAAGATGTCTGCAGCGCTTACCCAGACGAGGCGAAGACGGCCAGATCAGAGCTGGAGGAGATTTTGGGCAGCGGGGAGGCGCTGTTTGTTCGCGCCGGACGTGTCCGGGAGTTGCATCAGCGGACGGTCGCAAACCTCGCGCCTGAGCATGTACCATTTGAAATGTCAGGCGAGGGTGACATCAACGTCACCTCTAATATTAATACAACCCCCAAACCTCATTCTGAAAGTAGGAATAATCAGCGGACCCGCTCTAACGAGCGGGAAGAAAAACCTGCTAACGGCCGCTCCGCGACCGAAATGGCTTTTGAAAAAAAGCCTGGCGAAGCCGAAGGCGCAAGGCAAGTCCAAGCCGGTCCTCAGGATCGCGATGCGAACGCCATCCAGAACGAAGTGCTGGCATCGGTCTCGGTAGGCCTCATCCAGGCTGCCTGCCCCGAAGCACAGTCACTGATCGCGCAGCAATTTGATAGCTGGTCGGCTCTTGGCCGCGCCGGCGAAACCCTGCGCAGGATGATCGGTCTTTCGGAAGCGGGCTGGGCGGATGGGCAGCAGAAGGTCGGCCTCTATGCGGCCACGGCAATTCTGGCCACGGTGGTGGAAAAATCGATCCGCGATCCGGAGCAGATCACCCGGCCGGGTGGCTATTTCCGGGCCATGATCGACCGGGCCATCGACGGCAAGCTGAACCTGGAGCGCAGTTTGTTCGGGCTGGCGGACACCCGATATGGCGCGGATGAGAAGTAACAGCTGTTACATTTTTTGCGCCGGCGCTGGCTGCTGCCCCTTCCCTGCCCACAAGGAGGAGAGCAGGTCGTCAGGACTTCGGCGGTCCCGCCATCCGGACATCTGGATGGGCTGCTCGGCTGGAAGAGCACCGAAGCGAACGGCAAGATCATCGACCTTGATTGCCGGGCCTGGCGCCGCGGGTATGGATCGATCCGGGTCACAAAAGAGCGGCGTGAGCGGGAGACTATGGCTTTCAGAGCCCGCCGAGCCTGGCCACGTCCTTTTCGGGAACGGCTTTTCACGAGGCCACAGGACGGCTATGTTCCACTTTTGTTCGGAAGCGCCAGAGGCGCGCTTGATTGCGGGAGTAGGTGAACGAATGGCCGCCACATACCTTGATAAGCTCAATGATCGCCAAAAGGAGGCGGTCGAGCATGGAGTCGGGCTGCCAGGAGGTGCGATCGGAGGTCCCTTGCTGATCATCGCCGGTGCAGGCTCGGGCAAGACGAACACGCTGGCCCATCGGGTCGCCCATCTCATCGTCAACGGCGCCGATCCGCGGCGGATCTTGCTGATGACCTTCTCGCGCAGAGCCGCGGCAGAAATGACCCGTCGGGTGCAGCGGATCTGCCGGCAGGTGCTTGGAGACAGGGCCGCGCCGCTGGCCGACGGGCTGACCTGGGCCGGGACCTTTCATGGCATCGGCGCACGACTGTTGCGGGTCTACGCCGTGCAGATCGGTCTCGATGTCGACTTCAGCATCCATGACCGCGAAGACTCCGCGGACCTGATGAACCTTGTTCGGCATGACTTGGGCTTGTCGAAGACCGAAAATCGCTTCCCGACAAAGAACACCTGCCTTGCGATTTACTCGCGGGTGGTCAATTCGCAGGGTTCACTTCTGGAGGTCCTGAAGTCCTCCTATCCCTGGGTGCTCACCTGGGAGCCAGAGCTCAAGACATTGTTTGCGGCCTACGTCGAGGCGAAACAGGCGCAAAGTGTACTCGATTACGATGACCTCCTGCTTTACTGGGCCCAGATGGTGTCGCATCCGGACCTTGCCGAGGACGTCGGCAGCCGCTTCGACCATGTCCTTGTGGATGAGTACCAGGACACCAACCGCCTGCAGGCCTCGATCCTCTTCTCGCTCAAGCCTGGCGGGCGCGGCCTGACCGTGGTTGGCGATGACGCCCAGTCGATCTATTCGTTTCGCGCGGCCACGATTCGCAATATTCTCGACTTCCCCCGCGAATTTTCGCCCAAAGCGGCCGATGTCGTGACGCTGGACAGGAACTACCGGTCTACCGAGACGATCCTGGCGGCTGCCAATGGTGTCATTGACCTGGCACGGGAGCGGTTTACCAAGAACCTGTGGACGGACCGGACATCGCAGCAGCGGCCGCTGCTGGTCACAGTGCGCGACGAGGCCGATCAGGCCGCCTACGTCGTCGAGCAGGTGCTGGCCAATCGCGAGGTCGGCGTCCCCCTGAAGAGCCAGGCGGTGTTGTTCCGCTCTTCGAGCCACAGCGGCAGCCTCGAAGTGGAGCTGACCCGGCGCAATATTCCCTTCGTCAAGTTCGGCGGTCTGAAGTTCCTCGATTCCGCCCATGTCAAGGATCTGCTGGCGGTGCTTCGCTTTGCCCAGAACCCGAGGGACCGGGTGGCCGGCTTCCGCCTGCTGCACATGCTGCCGGGCGTGGGTCCCCAGACCGCAGGCAAGATCCTTGAGACGATCGCCGCCGATGCAGAACCGCTGGCGTCCCTTGCGGAAATCCCGCCGCCACCCAAAAGCGGTGAGAACTGGCCGGCTCTTGTGAAGCTGCTTGCGACGCTGCGTCAGTCCGCGGTGGGCTGGCCGAGCGAGATCGCCCTGGCGCGCGACTGGTACGAGCCGCATCTGGAGCGGATCCACGAGGACGCCGACACCCGCAAGGCTGACCTGCTGCAGCTTGAACATATTGCCGGAGGCTATCCCAATCGTGAGCGGTTCCTCACCGAGTTGACGCTCGATCCCCCCGATGCCACCAGCGATCAGGCCGGCGTTCCGCTGCTCGACGAAGACTACCTGATCCTGTCGACCATCCATTCGGCCAAAGGCCAGGAATGGCGGTCGGTGTTCATGCTCAACTGTGTTGATGGCTGCATCCCGTCGGACCTTGCCACGGGGACCACCGCCGAGATCGAGGAAGAACGGCGACTGCTCTATGTCGGAATGACCAGAGCCCGTGACTGTCTGACGCTTGTCACGCCGCAACGCTTCTTCACCGGAGGGCAAAACAGTCAGGGGGATCGTCACGTCTATGCCTCGCGCACCCGCTTCATTCCGGCCACGCTGCTGCAGTTCTTCGAGACCGTCACCTGGCCTCTGGTCGGTGCGGCGGCCGGCGAGAGAAGTGCCCGCAATGTCCGGATCGATGTGGGCGCCCAGATGCGTTCGATGTGGAAATGACGGCCATTGAACAGAAGCAGCCTGCGGAGCGGGTCCGCAAGATCATCCATGTCGACATGGACGCCTTCTACGCCTCCGTTGAGCAGCGCGACGACCCCGATCTGCGCGGCAGGCCGGTTGCGGTCGGCGGTGGTGAGGCCCGAGGCGTCGTGGCCGCCGCCAGCTACGAGGCGCGAACGTTCGGCGTCCACTCTGCCATGGCTTCGGTGACGGCGAGACGCAAGTGTCCCGAGCTGATTTTCGTGAAGCCACGGTTCGACGTCTACAAGGCGATATCACGGCAAATCCGGGAGATTTTCGCCGAATATACAGATCTCGTCGAACCCCTGTCGCTGGACGAGGCCTACCTGGATGTCAGTGAAAACCTAAAGGGGATGGAGCTTGCCAGCGAGATCGCCGAACAGATCCGCGGCAAGATCAGGATCGCAACCGGGCTGACGGCATCCGCCGGGGTCTCCTATAACAAGTTCCTTGCGAAAATGGCCAGCGACCAGCGCAAGCCGGACGGGCTGTTCGTCATCTCCCCGAAAAACGGCCCCGCTTTTGTCGAGGAGCTGCCGGTGAGCAAGTTCCACGGCGTGGGACCCGCAACGGCGCAGAAGATGCGCCGCCTGGGGATTGAAACCGGCGCGGATCTCAAGGAGAAGCCACTTGCCCTGCTGCAGCAGCATTTCGGCAAGTCCGGGCCCTATTTCTACGGCATCGCCCGGGGGATCGACACGCGCCAGGTGAGGCCTCATCGTGTTCGCAAGTCGGTCGGGGCGGAGGATACATTCTCAAGTGACATCCATCAGCTTGGCGAGGCGCTGGATAAGGTCGCGCCGTTGATCGGCAAGGTCTGGGGTTCTTGTCGCAGCGGCGGCTTTTGCGCGCGAACCGTCACGGTCAAGATTAAATACGCGGATTTCAGGCAGGTGACCCGCAGCCGTTCATTGCCTGCGCCGATCGCGTCGGCCGAGGAGATGGCGGCGATCTGCCAGACGATCCTGGCGCAGGAATTCCCGGTGGAAAAGGGCGTGCGCTTGCTGGGCGTCACGCTCTCGTCTTTGGCCGCGGACGGCGCGACCGGGACCGGCCAGTTCCGGCTTGATCTATAGGGACGACGCGCCAGCGTCGATGGCTCTGGCAAGGGAGCGGTCAACCGTGCCGCAGCGCAAGCGCGGTGCGGTCGGTGACCTCACCCGGTTTGACAGCAACGCCGGTCGGGACCGCCTCCCCCGCCCGCCATGGGGGCCGTCGGCGCGAAGGGACAATGCCTGCACCAGTTCGCCCGCGGCCGGTCCGACCCATGTGCCACCTGCAGTCTAGGCGTCATCGGGGGACGCAGGTGTCCTCGCGCTGAGGATGTCTCGCTTGCCGACGTGGTTCGGCGGCCCCACCAGACCCTCCTGCTCCATGCGCTCGACCAGGGAGGCGGCCCTGTTGTAGCCGATGGAGAGTCGCCGCTGGATGTAGGACGTGGAGCATTTGTTGTCGCGCAGCACGATCTTGACGGCGCGCTCGTAAAGGTCGTCACATCCGGGTTCGGTGCCCATGGCCGTTTCGTCGAAAACGGCGGGATCCTCTTCATGCTCTGCGTCTGCATCGGTCTCTTCGGTCACGCCGCCCAGATAGGAGGGCTGCCCCTGGGCCTTGAGGTGGGCGACCACCTTCTCCACTTCATGGTCGGAAACAAACGGCCCGTGGACGCGGGCGATGCGGCCACCGCCTACCATATGCAGCATGTCCCCCTGCCCCAGCAGATGCTCGGCGCCCTGCTCTCCCAGGATGGTCCGGCTATCGATCTTCGAGGTGACCTGGAACGAGATGCGGGTGGGAAAGTTTGCCTTGATCGTCCCGGTAATCACATCGACCGACGGTCGTTGCGTGGCCATGATGAGATGGATCCCGGCTGCCCGCGCCATCTGCGCGAGCCGCTGGATTGCCCCTTCGATCTCCTTGCCGGCGACCATCATCAGGTCCGCCATTTCATCGACGATGACGACGATATAAGGCAGCGACGCCAGATCGAGTTGCTGTTGCTCAAACAGCTCCTGCCCGGTCGATCTGTCGAAACCGCAGGGCACGGTGACAAGGATCGTCTCACCTTTGCCGCGGGCTTCGGCGACCCGCATGTTGAAGCCGTCGATGTTGCGCACCCCCAGTCGCGACATCTTGCGATAGCGGTCTTCCATCTCCCGGACCGCCCACTTCAGGGCCAGGACCGCCTTCTTGGCATCGGTGACGACCGGCGTCAGCAGGTGGGGGATCCCGTCGTAGACCGACAGCTCGAGCATCTTTGGATCCACCATGATCAGGCGGCACTCATCCGGCCTGAGATGATAGATCAGCGACAGGATCATCGTATTGATGGCAACCGATTTGCCTGATCCCGTGGTGCCTGCCACCAGGAGGTGCGGCATCTTTGCCAGGTCTGCGATGACCGGCTCTCCGCCGATGGTCTTGCCCAGGCACAGGGGCAGGCGAAGGTCGGTGCTGATGTAGCTGCGGCTTTCGACGAGCTCCCTGAGAAAGACGGTTTCGCGTTCCGGGTTGGGTAGCTCGATGCCGATGACGTTGCGGCCAGGGACGACGGCCACACGCGCAGACAGGGCCGACATGGATCGGGCAATGTCATCGGACAGATTGATGATCCTGGATGATTTGACACCGGGCGCGGGCTCGAATTCGTAGAGCGTCACCACGGGTCCGGGCCTGACATCGATGATGTCACCCTTGATCCCGAAATCCTCCAGAACGCTTTCCAGCAGGCCGGCACTCTTCTCCAGGCTTTCCGCACTCATGCCTTCGGATAGTATCGGCATAGCCGGTTGCAACAGGTGCACGGGCGGAAAGCGATAGTCGTCTGAGATGGCGACCTCGCAAGCCGGGAGCGACAGGGGTTGTGGTTGCCGATACTGCTGTTCCGGCTGGACTTGTGAAGCCGACACGACAGCCGCCTCTGCAGCGGCATGGTTGCGCTGTTGCGTCGTCACAATCCCTGCAACGGGTGCTTTGACGTCGATCTGGCGATAGAAGCGCACGGCCGAGGTGGTTTCCACGGGAACAGCCTGTGGCAGCAGGCGTGAACTGCTGTCGAGCGGCTCAGCAGCCGCAGCCTGGCCTGGAGGGGACTGCGGATGCACACGGTTCTGGAACGGCGCAAGCCTTGCCGGCGCAGGCGGCGGCGCAGGCTGCAACACCTCCTTCGGGTGTGGGGCAAACTCGGAGGCTCCCAGGCTGAGCATCTCCCACACCAGGTGATCCGGGATTGCAACGCGGCCGGGGGGGCGGGTTCTTGCGGGCGCAGTCGAGATGGTCCGCGCCGGCACCTCGCGCGACGAAGCGGCAGGGTCAGCGGTATCGTGCTGCGGTGGCCCGATCCGTGATCGTCCCTGCTGAATGCCACCTTGGATGATCGGCTGCGAGGGGGCATCGACACCCTGGTCAGGGCTGTGGCCTGCGGCCTCCAGTGTCTGTTTGAGATGCTGCTGGAGCGCGCGGACGGAAGAAGAGGGCGCGGCTGAAACCACCCCGTTTGGCCCGTCAGCAGGTTCCGGCAGTGTCACGACGGCATTCGGTGGCGGGACTGTAACCGGCAGTTCCGACGTTGCGGTGCAGGAGGCGTTGCGGCTGGGGGTGCGTGTGAAGCGCACATTGGGGCCCAGTACGAAGGCGCGCTGCCATTGGGGAAGCTGGGCCGGATCCAGGATGATCGTATCCGGCATTGCCTCGGCTGGCGCCGGGGCGACATTGGCATCGGCCGGAGCCGACGCCCCGCCCTGGGGCGCAACCTCATGTTCTGGCGTCATCTGGACATCGGAAGGGGACGTTCGGGAAGGCTCTTGCATGCTACGCGAAACCATCAATAGGAGCTGACACACTTGCAGCGTTAATAGAAAGAAAACCTTAACCAGGTGTTGCCAAGGCGACGGATCCGGCGCTCGTTTGCGCCAGACAGGCCCCTGCCTTCTCTCTCCAGAGGAATTTCAAGTTAATGGAATCAATGCTTTAAGGCGCCTGAGCGACCAAAGGCCCCTGCCCTGCCCGCCAAAGCCTTACGGCGTCGGGCTGGAGCATGGGGGGATCGCCACCTTCAGGGGGGCCCGGGCGGTATCAGGCCCGCGGCCTCGCCGATGGGGAAGAATGGCATTCGGGCGGAAAGGGTGCCGACGACGCACCCGGTCGCGATCACAGGCGAGAACAGCAACCCTGATGGGTTGGGCCCCTCACCGCTTGGAGGAATCGCTTCCCTCGGCGTTTTGCCGGTACTCCTGGTAGAGGGCAGCCAGTCTGGCTTCGACAAATGCGCCGAAACGCCTCTCGACCGTCTTGTTGAATGCCAGATTGAGTTTGTCCTCCGTCTCGGTAATCCGGACGGCCTTGGTTCCGTCCGCCGTCTGCCAGGTTTGCGTCCGAGGCTTTGACTTCAGGTGTCGGATCAGGTCGTAGATGGCCTGGAAGCGTGCATCGGAGGACAGTTCGGCGAAGGAGGCGGCCGCGGTGGCTTCCAGCGCCTTGGCCTTCTTCGCGGGATTGTCGAGAAGTTCCGCAAGTTCGGCCCAGCGGGTGCGGCCATAGCCCGGGGCGGCACCAATGAACTCGATCAGCGGCGCGGGCAAGCTTTCCACCAGCGAGATCATCCGGGACAGGGCCGCCTTGTCGACGCCGATGGCCGACATGATGATCTCGCGGCCGAACCCGCGCTGCTCGAGGCGAAAGGCAAAGTAGGCACGCTCGATGAAGGAGAGGTCTGTGCGTGCATTGTTTTCCTGTCCCTGGCTGACCACCAGCTGTTCGTCGCTGAGGTCGCGGACGACCGCCCTCACCTTTCGGTCCAGCAGGCGCACGGCGGCCAGGCGCCGGTGACCATAGGCGACCTGATATCGGCCCGGCTCGTCTGGATGCGGTCGCACGAGGATCGGTACCTGCTGGCCGTTGTCGCGGATCTGCTCGGCCAACAGGGACAGATCCGCCGGCGCAACCGTCAGGCGGTCGACGACGATCGAACTGTCGATGAGATCCGGTTCCAGCTCGACGATCGCCTGTCCGAGGGCCAGCTGCCGTTCAAGCTCGTCGGCGCGATTGGCTTTCTCCGAGATGCCGCCAAGTGTGCTCGACAGCGCGCCGACAGGGCCTGCCCGTTTCAACGGACGCTCGAGGGAGGTCAAAGGCCTGGACGGAGGCGCCGCCTGCTCCGTTGGCTCGTGCTTTGCCGCCGGTTCGACGTCCACTCCGAAAACATTCTTGCGTGCCATGTTCTACTTGCGCCCCCAGGTTTGCTTGATGAGGTTTTCGATTTCACCGTTGACCGCGGTCAGCGATTCCAGCGCCCGGTCGTAGGTGCCACGGGTAAACTGGCTCCTGTCGACCTCGTACATCGTCTGCTTGGTCAGGCCTGCATCGGAGATTGCGGTCGACTTCAGCATCGTGTTGTCGAGGACGCGATTGCCAAAGATGGAGCGCATGAAGCCTGCCATCTGCGACTGCGGTCCGTCGTTGGGTTCGAACCGGGTGATCAGGTATCGCATCCAGTCATAGTCCATGGTGCCGCCTGCCTGCTCGACGACATCCAGAAGGTCCCCGGTCATGTGAAGGAACTGACTCATGGACATCACGTCGAGCATTTGCGGATGCACCGTGATCAGCACGGCCGTGGCAGCACAGAGTGCAGACAGGGTCAGGAAGCCAAGCTGCGGCGGGCAGTCGATGACCACGATGTCGTAAGCGCTCTCGATATCCTCCAGGCAAAGGCCGATGCGGGCAAAGAACATGGAATTGTTGTTGGTGCGCTTGGACAGGGCCTTTGGCGTCTCGTGCTCGAACTCCATGAGCTCGAGATTGCCCGGTATGATGTGGAGATTGGGGGTATAGGTGGCGCGGACCACCTCGGTGATGTCGCGGCGTTCCTCGTCGTAGCGGATCGCGCCGTAGATGGTTTCGTTTTCGCCGACATCGAGCTCCGGCTGGTGTCCAAACAGCGCCGACAGGGAGGCCTGCGGGTCGAGATCGATGGCCAATACCCGGTAGCCTCGCAAAGCCAGATACTGGGCGAGATGTGCGGAGGTGGTGGTCTTGCCCGAGCCACCCTTGAAGTTCATCACCGAAACGACCTGAAGCTTTTCGCCCTCTCGCCGGTGACGGACATATTTGCGAGGCCCCTTCCCTCCGTCGTCGAGGTGCTGGCGCAATGCCTCGATATCCTGGGCCGAATATAGGCGGCGGCCGTTGGCTTGCGGTTCCGGACCGATCCCGTCGGCGACAACCTGCCTGAGGTAGCCTTGGTGGATCCCGATAAAATCGGCCGCTTCGGCGGGCGTGAACTGCCGGATCCCCTTCTGCGCCGTGGGTGGATAGGTGCGCAGCTGGTGAGCCTGAAGCTGTCGCGACAGTTCCGCCGCATCCGCCGATATGATCGAACGGAGCGACTGGTACTCGGCTTTCTGTGCCACTGTCATGGGTTCCTCTCGAAGATCTGCGCAGTTAATGGCTAGAAGATGCGAAATGCGCTGATGCAGTAGAGCCGATCCGGGCGATTCGGGCAAAGCTTTTGTCGGGCCGTGGAGCCGCTTCGCGCCAAGTTGTACATGTACAACTCGCGATTTCGGAAAGGCTCCGATGTGCCGATGCCCTGGATTCACCACGGCAACTCGAGTGCAGCGAATGCCTATGAGGGTGGGTGGGTTGTACATGTACAACTGAGCGCCCCCTGCCCCTGTTGTACATGTACAACAGGAGAACTCGCTGGCCCTGTTGTACGTGTACAACCGCCGGCTCAGGCAATCGTCTCCGAGTGCCGGCCTGCCGTGCTGCCGCAATCGCAGGCGCCGTCGAGATGGTTCGAAAGACTGCAGGTCACTCCGCGCGGCCCGGAACGTCAGGTCCGCCAGTCAGCTCCCGGCATGCTGTCTTGTCGCCAGACGTCCGCCCGCGAGCCCGCCGGTGCTTCCTCAGGCGCCCGTTGGACAGCAACGAGCCGGACACTGGCCGAAACGTGTCTGCGGAGGAGGTGTGGGTGGCGGCGAACGGAGGCTGAGCCACCCTCAGTCCTGTTGGAGCCCGTCAAACACCTCAAGCAGGGCATCGACGACGGCCTGCCCCAGTGCATTGCCGGCCTCGGCAATCTTGCCCTCGTCCATGTCGCGCGCGGCCAGTGCTAGGTCGCCACCCTGGTCAACGACAATGGCTCGTGACCGCTCGATGGCCCATTGGATGAAATCGACCCTGTTTCCAATTGTCGTGGTTTCCATGCAGCCGCCTTAGCAATTTATCAAGGGTGGATGGTCTATAGTTCTGCCAGCGCGATCTGGTTTTGCGTGCGCGCGAATTTCTATGCCCAAGGCGACACCTGCGGTCAAGCAATCGTACAGCAGGTAAGCGTCCCCGCAATGGGCGGCGCTGGAGACACCGACGGGACGCTGGCGCCCGGTCGATCACCTAAGCATGACCTTGCATTCGGTCTCCCATGGATGACCGTTCGCATTGAGCCTGACCAAGGGGCTTCGGATGACGGCCTGTTGTGTATCAGGCATTGTGCGCAATCCGCACTCGCGTCCCTGAATGCTTGCGAACATCGGCGCAGCCCAGCCACCTGTTCTCCCAGCTGGCGAGGTTTCAGAGGACGAGGGCCACCGCATCGATCGAAGCGGCGACAGCAGCAGCGGCCGAGGAGATCGCGGCTCTCGATCATTCTGGCGCGGTCGCAGGTCGCCGATGAATTGCCGCGGATGTCCCCAGCCTGTCCTCGTTGCCGCGGCGACGGCATGGTTTGGGGCGGCTTTGACAGGCGGTGCCCGGGATTGTTTGGCTTCCTTAGAAGCGCGCGTTCAACAGACTGCGTCGCGCGGGATCGGCGGCGTGAGAGCCGGCGCTTGCAAGCAGGTCCGGGGGCTCGAACTGTGGCCCCGACGTCTAGAGAATCCTGTGTCGTCGGGCTGCTTCACCGCGCCCGGCGATGCCTCACACCGGAGCAACATTGTCAGGTTGCGGCCAGGGGAGGAGAGAGCGGAGTGCCAGCGTCAACCGGGCCCCAGGCAATGAAAGGTCGCAGGCAGTCGCCGCAGCGTCAATGCGCCCATTGTTCTTCCGGCCCTGTGGTTCACGGTTGCGGCATCATCATCGATGGGCCGCCCGACGAGCCGGTCACACCCTCGACAGTGAGAGAGCCATCGAGCGCCTCGGGCCGTACCGCCTGTTCAATGCGGCCATACGGCATCCCGGTACGGTCACGGCAGTGCTTTAGCGTCGCGCTGTGGTGGGCCGTGGAGGACTTTCTTGGCCAGTAACCGAGAAGCGGCTTGATCGTCAGCGGTGGCAGTTGCCAGCGCGCATCCGGCGCCACGGACCATCCTTGATCTTGGGCGACCTGTCACCGTCACGACCTGTCACCGTCACGAGAGGATGCCCTGCAGGAGCAGCTTTCGATTGACAGAGAGCAGAGCTGCCGGTGGCCGTCCCGGATCTGGCCGCTTCGTACGAATTTAGTCGACGGTCGCGCGTGAGGTCGCGGCTTGATGAGGAAGCCTCTGCGTGGCCCTGCCTCAGATATGCCAGGGGCCCGAACGTGCCACCGCCTGACCGTCGCCTGATGCACCCGGCCTCAGCGGGGAAGGAGGCCAAGACGCTGGGCATCGTCCATAAGAGCACGCACCAAAGAGGGCTGCCATTTCTTGCCTCCTTTCGCGGGGCGTTCTCCCATCTGCTCCAGTTGCGTGCCGATGTCGCGCAGGGATAGATGTGGATCTGCAATGGCGATTGCCGCGACCAGCGTCATCAGATGGTCCTCGGGTCCGCGGCGCGGTGATCGCACCAGCAGCTCCTGTTCAGCAAGCGTCTTGCGGACCATGCGATGGACGGCTCGACGCAGCCGCTCAACAGTCCAGTCCTGGCCGCGGCGGTTGAGCACCCACACGACATTGTCCCAGCTGTGCTGCGGCCGCATTTGCCGCACCAGTGGCAGCCAGGTCTGCGAGGACGCGATGAGCTTGTCGATGTAGATTTTCTCACGGGCCTTGGAGACCGCTTCGATTGCCTCCGGCCGTCGTTCGCGCAGGCCAGGATTGCCGGCAAGCTTGCCACGCGCCTTCGCCGCCTGGATGCCGGCTTTGGTGCGTTCGGCAGTCAGCGCTTTTTCAAGCTGCGCGACCGCACCGAGAACCTGAAGGGCAAACATGCCTCGTGGCGCAGAGGTATCGATAGGATCACCGATTGACCGGAAATGAACGCCGCGTCTTTGAAGATCCTCGATGACCGTCACGAGATCGGTCGCGGAGCGCGCGAGACGGTCGAGGCGGACAACGACCAGGACGTCGTCGGCGACGAGGTCGCCAAGCAGGCGGCTCAGGACGGGAAGCATGCGCGCAGGACCCGGACCATGCTCTTCGAAGATTCGATCGCAGCCTGCGGCTCGCAATGCATCGATCTGCGCATCCTGGACTTCGCCGATCGAGACACGGACGTAGCCAATGAGGCGGCCGGCCCCTGGCGGATGACTGGCAGTTCGTTTTTTCACCATAGCGGCATCGATTGTCACTTCAGATTCGACTGCACTTGAAGATGCATCTGAAACAGGGTGGTTGCAAGCGTGGTTTGGGGCGAGAATTGCGGCCCGTCAGACTCTGATCTCCGGCGCGGACGGGCAACGGGGCGTCTATAGAGCCAAACGCGCGCCAGCGGGCCTCTGGGGCCGAAATGGCCGGGGAAAAGCATTGGCTTTGGAGGTGGCTGCGAATGCGAAGGTCGGCCCAGAGCGCTGGACCCGTTTTGGAGAGAAAGTGGGCGGCATGCGCGCCGGGCACGCCTCTGAACCTGTCGCAGGGAGGGCGGTCTTCCCACGTGAGAAGCATAAACTATGGGTGCCGGCTGACATCGGCAGTGACGGAGGACGAGGCTAATCGATCAGCCGGGCTGCCCGGCTGCTTCTCCGGTTGGCGCTGTTGTAATACGACGAGGCCTGTTGGACCGAGCGATGGCGCGATTGCTCCATTGCTTCCGGCAGCGGGATCCCCCGGTTGGCCGCTTCAGTCAGGTAGCCGGAGCGCAGGCCGTGGGCAGAGTAATCAGCCGCCTCCAGCCCGGCCATCGTCGCTCGATGTTTGACGATGTCATTGATCGCCTTTGGATCGAGTGCACGCTGCGAAACATTCCCCCAGCGATCGATGGCTCGGAACACACTGCCACTGTCGATCCGCGCTCGAGCCAGCCAGATGTTGAGGGCTTCAACCGGCCGACCCGCCAGGTAGACGACCTCATCGCGGTCGGCGCCGCTGGTCTTGGTGCGGCCAAGATGGATCGACAGCGAGGGGAGGGGAGGTGCACCGTCCACTGGTATGTGCGGTTCGACGGTGAGCTGTTCCTTGCGCAACCCCGCGATCTCGCTGCGCCGGCGCCCGCCGGAGGCAAACGCCACCATCAGGATCGCCCGGTCGCGGACGTCGCGCAGGCCGTCCGTAGCGCAGGTTGAAAGCAGCTTCGACAGGATATCGCCCGTGACGGCCTTGGCGCTTTTGCGCCCTCGTGGCCGCGGCCTAGCCCGAACCGCCAGACGGAGGGCTGACTTGAGGGCAGGGGAGGTAAACATGCCCTCTAGCCCGCGCCATTTGGTCAGCGTCGACCATGTGGCCAACCGCCTGCGAACGGTATCGGGGGCATGCGGACCCTCCACCTTGAGGAGACCCTGGTCACGAAGTGTCTGTTCGACTGCGAGCGGCATGCCGTGCTGCGGGTCTGTCCGGCGTTTTTGCGGGTCCCAGAGGTGATGGGCAACGAACTTCAGGAGCAATGCCTCAGGTGCCGGCCAGGGCAGGGAGGATCCGGTTGCGGCCAGCGACCAGGCTTGCAGATAGGCGAGGTCGGAGGCAAGCGCGCGTAACGTGTTGACGCCCATGCCCTGATTGACCAGGTGATGCAGTGTTTCAACGTCCTGGTCTGTAAGGAGCTCCGCCAGCTCGTCGCGGCGTTCGGTGGGCAGCACCGCAGCGATCGTGTCCAAGGTCTGTGTGCGGGTTTCGATCGAACCTGACGGCGAGCTCCTCATTTCGGCAATCCGTTCTTATCGTAAAATTCATCGTGGTCCGACGGCTGGTCATTGCTCGCAGGCCTCCCCCTGGCCGCCAGCGCCCAGACGTCGTCCAACGTGCCTTGGTCTTGCCGCACAAGGGCTACGATTGCCGCAACAGGTTCGCCTGCTCGGCAGATGACAACCTCATCCTCGCGTAAGACAATGTCGATCAGTTCTTCAAGTCGCCCCGCTGCATCGGCAATTTCCACGAATACCTTCACCGCCGCTGCCCTTTACCAGATCCGCTCATGCAAGATCGCGTCGAACGCCAGATCGGTCGAGACGAAGGCGCAATGCTCTAGCCGCGCCTGGGCGGCGAGAATGCGGTCCCACGGATCGCGGTGATCCCAATCGAAGCTTGCGGCCAGTTCGGCATGCAGATCGCTGATGGCCAAAGTCTGCAGGCCGCTCTCTGTGACGGCTGCCCGCAGTTCCTGCGGCTTGAGATCAAGTTTGTTCAGGCGCATCTTGTTGTCCAACTCATAGAACGTGACCGCACTGACGAGGATAGCGTTCGCCTTATCCTCGATCAGTAATCGTGCCTTCGGGGACAGGCGATCACTGCCGATCGTCCACCAGTAGACGGCATGGCTGTCGAGCAGGACTTTCATTGCGTGCTTTTGTTGCTGTTGGATTTGCCCTGCCAGACGCCGGTATCGTCATTCCAATCGCCAGCGTCGATCGCGGCCTGCTCGGCATCTGTGGTATCAAAGAGGTCACTTGGCAGGCCACGGTGGCGCAGCAGGCCAAAAGGACGCTTTCCGCCGCCGGTTGCGGGACCGATACGGGCATAAACCTCGTTTCCGCGCATGATGACGATTTCCTCGCCCTGGTTGGCACGCTCGAGAACTTCTGCGAACTTCTTGCGGGCTTCGCTGATCTTGTAGCTTGTTTGGGGCATCGGGACCTCCGAATTTGCTTTGACAGCATTGATACCACCGCTGCACTGGGCGTACAAATATATCGTACACATCACCTCCGATAACGTTGTTCGGAACGGGCCAAGGCGTCCCGAGTTCCCGTCCAAAGGGATCGGCGGCTCGACGGTGAGCTGCTCCTTGCGCAGTCCGGCGATCTCACTACGCCGGCGCCCGCCTGAGGCAAACGCCACCATCAGGATCGCTCGGTCGCGGACGTTGCGAAGACTATCGGTGCGGAAGGTGCTCAAGAGTTTCGCCAGCACGTCGCCTGTCACGGCCTTGGCGCTCTTACGTTTCCTTTGTCTGGGGGTGGCGCGAACCGCCAGCCGGATCGCTCACTTCACGGCAGGGGAGCGAAAGGGCCGTTCAACCCACGCCATTTCGTCAGCGTCGATCATGTGGCCAGCCGCTTGCGAACTGTATCAGGCGCATGTGGCCCCACCACTTTGAGAAAACCCTGGTCGCGCAGGTGTCTGTTCAATCTCAAAGGGCATACCATGCTGCGGATCTGTCAGGCGTTTTTCGGGATCCCAGAGGTGATGGGCAACAAACTTCAAGAGCAATGCTTCAGGCGCCGGCCAGGGCAGAGAGGATCCGGTTGCCGCAAGCGACCAGGCCTGCAGATAGGTGAGGTCGGAGGCAAGCGCGCGTAACGTATTGACACCCATGCCTTGGTTGACCGGATGACGGAGTCTCGACATCCTGGTGTGTGAGGAGCTCCGCCAGTTCGTCCCGCCGATCCATCGGCAAGACTGCGGCGATCCTGTCCAGCGTCTGCACCCGACGTTCGATTGGATTTTCCGGACGATCAATCGCCATGCGCGAACGGGCCAAGGACGGCGACACCATCCTTGCGGGCGGCGGCGGCAAGCTTGCGGTCAAGGGTCGCAAGCGGCATGCTTCTGGCGATGGCGAGGTTCAGATAGCTCGCATTGTAGGCGCTGAGGGTGTGCGTCGCCGCCAGGAGCAGGACAGAACTGTCGCCCCCGATCCCGGCATCATCGAGCGGCAGTCGACGCACGCGTTCCATGTTGACGAGGGCGCCACCACTTGCAATCCGGCCGCGTCGCTCAGACATCGCCAGAATGTTGCGGATCTCGAACCAAAACAGTGAATGGCACAGGGCAGGGATCGCTTATCGTTGCGATGACTGACTCCGCCGCTTCGGAAAACTCTTCCGGCAGAATCCAGGCTGCCACCATGGAAGCATCAAGGACAAACATCAGCGACGGCCTTCGTCCCGCCAGGATAGAATCTCTTCATGGGTGGAGGAGGTCGCTTTCGTCCGTGCGGCGCGAACCTCGGCAAGCAGCAGCTGCATGTCGGTCTGCTTGCGCACCCGGGTGATCTGCGCGATGGGATCATTGCCGCGGGCAATGATAAAATCCTCGCCGGCCTCGACACGAGCCAGCACGTCTGAAAGATGGGTCTTTGCTTCGGATACCTTGATCGTCGTCGCCATGCTTCTGAGACCTCGTGGAGCGCTTCACGCGAAAAATAGGTGCGTTCATCGGGTTGGTCAATCGGTTGGTCTCATCACCTCCGATAAGGGATACGATTATCGGTGGTGAGCCACCACGGGCTTCTTTATACCATGTGAGGAACCGCAGTGGCCGACTAGCTTTCGTTTAACGGATCGTTTACCATAAAAACAATGGCTTACGATCTCGCGAAATTGCCCATCCACACCCTGCTGAAACCCGTCTCCGACGCCAGCAGCGCACTCGCCCGCCTCGACGAAAGGATTTCGCGTTCTCCGGTCGGCCAGGGGTGGATCGAACGCCAAAATTTCACCGACGCCTGCGCCTCCCTCTGGATCGACGGCGAACTCGTCCACCTCGAAGACCTCGTCCTCCACGACGCTACCCGCGATATCCGCACCCCAACCCACGAACTCACCATCGCCCGCGACGTCTTGCGAACCCGCCGACGCATCGCATCGCAGAAACCAGGTTGGCCTTTGTCGGAAGAAGGCCTGCGCGGCCTGCGGCAGGCGTGGCCTGCAGCATCTTTGGGAGATCTTGGCGCCGGTGTGGCTCGCGAGACCGCGGCGGGTGTGGCGACCGATGGAGAAGGGGAGGGGCCGGAGGGCATTGAGGAGGACGGTGATGACGGCACTGATGGCGCCAGTGCCTTCGATGCAGAACTGGCCGCCATCGATGCAGTCTTGGCCCGCTCCGCAGCGGCCATCGAACAGGCCAGGAAGCCAGACCCCGCCAAACGCGTTGCGGCCCCGGGCCGGGCCGCCGAAAAAAATCCGCTGGTCTATGATCTTGACTGGGATGAGGATGGGCGGCTGGAGGAATGGCGCGGCGCGCTTCGGCAGGCCCAAGAAATGCCGGCGGTGCTTCGGGCCATCGTCGCCCTCGATGCCTGGAATGAACTCGCCGTACTACAGCACGCGCCCTGGCTCGGCCGGTTGTTGGCCGCATCCATCCTGCGCCAGGCCGGCGTCACCACCCAAAGTCATCTGGCCGCCATCAACCTCGGCCTGAAATCCATCCCCGTCGATCGCCGCCGCCATCGCGACCGGGAAACCCGGCTGCTCGCGATCGCCCACGGCCTGATTGCAGCGGCCGAGATCGGGCTGAAGGAGCATGATCGGCTGGCGCTTGCAAAAAGACTGATGGAGCGCAAGCTGGAGGGGCGGCGGACATCGTCAAAGCTGCCGCAACTGATCGAGCTCGTCCTGTCACGGCCACTGGTTTCGGCCGGCATGGTGGCGAAGACGCTCGAGGTGACGCCTCAAGGCGCGCGGCGGATGGTTTTGGAGCTCGGCCTGCGCGAGATGACGGGGAGGGGGAGGTTTCGGGCGTGGGGAACCTTATAGCCCAACCAATGGTGCAGTTCGGGCCTTAACCCAAGCGTCAGCGGGAAATTTTGAAGAATGATCCAATTTGTCCTCAACTCTGCAAAAAACTGAACCTTGCCATCTGGAGTGCCCCCGTTTCACCGGACAGGTCAGCTAGGTTGATTTAGCCCTGATAAACTGCCGAGGGGAAGCCATCTTGAGCGCGGAATGCGGATGGATTTCGTTGTAGTCTTCGATCCATCCGTCGATGAGCCGGTGCGCTGTTTCGGCGTCCGGAACCTGGGATATACGGACATAGTCCCGCTTTAGGGTTTTGACGAAAGCCTCGGACATTCCATTCGACTGGGGGCTTGCTACCGGCGTGAAGCAGGGCGTGAGGTTGAGCGCCTGCGCAAACAGCCTGGTGTCCCGCGCCGTATAAGCTGAGCCATTGTCCGAGAGATGCTCGATAGCGTGTGGGGCTCTCGTTGCACCAAAGCGTTTCTCGACCGCCTCCAGCATCATGTCGCGCACGTCCGAGCCGGAGATGCCCGCATTCGCGACCGCTGTCCAGGCGATTATCTCGCGGTCGAAGGCGTCGATGATGAAGGCGAGCCGGATGATCTCCCCATTCCAGCAGGTGAACTCCAGACCAGCCGAGCACCAGCGCAGGTTCGAGCGCATGACCATGACCTTGCCATCGTGGACACGGCCCTTGCGAACGGCCGTATGCTTCTCCAGTAGCATCGCGTGGTTGCCCATGATGCGGTGAACCCGTTTGGCGTTGACGACAGGCTTATCGGCGGCTCGCATTTCGCGATTGAGGAGCGCGGCGATCCGCCGATAGCCATAGGTTGGCCTTTGATCCACCAGCCTGCGAATGGCGGGCAGAAGTTCAGCATCCTCGGCCTTATGGTAGGGACCGCGCGGTTTCGATTTCCCCCTCAGCCTGTCTGCGAGATTGGAGCGGGAGACACCGAGCGTGTCTGCGACGGTCTTCATCGGGAACCGTCCTTCGGCAACAAGATCGGCCGCGATATCCGTTTTTTTGAGTCCGCTTTGGAAAGGGCCTCGCGGAGGATTTCGACCTCCATCGTCTTGCGGCCGAGTATGCGCTCCAGCTCGCGGACGCGGTCTTCCAGCTTCTTCACTTCCGAATTGCCGACAACCGGCTCGTCAGATTCCACCGCTGCAGCACCTCCCTCGCTCAAGAGCCTGCGCCACCGGTAAAGCAGATTGGGCGCAACCCCATGGCAGCGAGCGGTCGAAGATACCGTCTCGCCTGGCTCAAAACTCTGCTCAATGATTGTCAGCTTCTGCTCGGTTGTCCACCGCCTGCGGCGGACATCACCCGTCAGCAATTCAACGTGTCGGTACTCGTTAGACATAAACCTGTCCTCAAGCATGTGCTTGAGCCTTTCTGCTTATGCCGACTGTCCGGTCGAAAGGGGGTGCAGTTCACCATCGCGGCAACTGATGAGACAAGCTGCTGCCATTTCCGGATGGAATAGGAAGATAATAATGCAGGCGCTCAACAAGTTTCACATTTACTATCAAACATCTCTATCGCTTGACGCGAATCCAACCGTGTGAGAGCTCTTTCTTCAGGGGGATCGGCGTGTATTACATCAATAAAAATTTGACGGATGACGAGGGAGATCATGTCTGGGCCGTTGTTCAGGAATCTTGTGATCTGACAGATCAGAATGACCGGATGCTGTTGCACGCGGTGGCGACAATCCGGGAAGCCTACGGCGAACAAGAAATTCGCGAAATGGCGGAAGATGCTCCTCTAGTGACTGTCCCGGAGCCCGCCGATGGTGTAGCAAACACCTTCTCGCTCGACCTGCTTCTGAGCGCGTTCAGGTCGTCTCTTCCAGATCCGGCCGCTGAAGGTGGAAAGCCTGGCCAGTTGACCAACTATCGATCAGAAACGACAGAGTTGCTTGCACGTGCGGCACTGGCCACTGTCTACGGTTTTGCATCCCCCCCGACGCTCCACGCGACTAAAGGGAACCGAAATCAGCCCATACTTGGGTTCGACGGATGGACCGTCATGCAGGCTACTGATGGTGAGCTTGCCTTGGTCCTTCTCCAAGTCAAAGGCACGGAGGACGCGGCTCGCCCCCCGAGCGTTGCGGCAGAACTCGTTGCAGAATGTGGACGAGCGGTGACCGACTTCACCAAGCTCAAGGGCTTCCTAATCGCTTGTCTGCTTCGCTGCAAGAACACGTCTTTCGAGTTGCCCTTGATGAACCTGATCGTGGAGCTCGAACGGGACAACAAGATCACCAATACCCTGCTCGCTCCAGTCATAGTCCGCGGGAAGGCCGATTCCCATATTGACGACCTCGGTTCTCTGAGGGGGGCGACAACTTCGTTCTTGCATGCGAGGGCGCGAGGCATGACACTCTCCCTTGGTGCAGAGCTTACGGCGTTCGGTCGAGCGGCGATGACGAAAGCGCGGCAACATGTCTAGCGCAGAAAACATCTTTGACACAGCATATCGGCGGCAACTCCTCGCACGCGTTGATGACGGCGTTTTCCAGGCTGCTCTCTCCCACGCCCCGACCGCTGCTCCGATCGATGAGCTCATTGAGCTCAAGGTCGGAGCCATGGTTGATTATGAGACTTGGATCAGCCGAATCGACGTCGGTACGGCGTTGGGCACATCTCCGAACATATCTGAGGTAAGCGCCAGTCACGTATTCGATCAGTGGCTGGCATACATTGGTGCTGCATCCGCGCAGCGGCGTATCGAACTTCGCGATCTGTTTCTAGCATCGAGTGTAGCACTCTGGGCGAGACGCCCGACCGAACTTCGTCACCTTCTTCGTCTTCCTATGGTTTCCGGAATAATAGAGCCGAAATCGACCGATACTCGATCGTGGTCTGTGAAAGTGCAGGAAATAATCTCCTGCGCCCTAATCTTGATTGCAAGACAATCAACTCGCGAAGACGTCGAGAAAGCTAGACGGTGCATTGACGATCTTCGTCAACTTCAGGGTAAAATGGATGAGGCCTTACTAGCCTCGAGTGATCAGCCTCAGCGCTCGGCACTCACGTTGCTAGCCCTTTATCACGCAGGTCAGGCCACCATCGTGTTGACTGATTACGTCCTCAATGGCCAGTTCGTAGGCACGAGGGGACGTCCGGTTAACGTCATGACAGAGCTTCAGACTCTGATGCGTAAAGCGCATGAATATGCAGTCCTGAGTTCGGACCCTGAACTTATGACGTGGATCATTTCAGTTTCCCTAATTTCGGGGAAGCTACGTGATGACTCCATTTGGGCGAACGGTTCCAACATCAATGAGAAAATCGACGCACTTGTGAAATCGGTCAGCGCCAGAGAGGGCGCGATCCTCAGCATGTTGCCGTCTCAGCAAGACGCTTTGGCAAAGAACCTCCTCGATCCACAGCGAGAGGCGGTCATACTGCAGATGCCCACGAGCTCGGGTAAAACGTTGATGGCTGAGTTAGCCATTCTTCAGACGCTTTCCGGCTATGGGGATGCACGGGTGATCTATGTCACTCCCACTCGTGCTTTGGCCACACAGGTTCGCCGAACGCTCGGCGCGGACTTTGCCGAGCTAAACATCGACGTCACGGCAGCAGGAAGCGCCTTCGAAGAAGACCCCTTTGAAAAGGCACTACTGAACAGCCTAACCGGCGTCGTGATATCGACGCCGGAAAAACTTGACCTCCTACTTCGCTCGCGCACGGAATGGTTTGAACAGATCCGTTTGGTCATCGTCGACGAGGCTCATCTTCTGAAAGATGGCGAGCGGGGCGCACGGTTGGAACTTCTGCTAGCCAACATTCGCCGAGAGCACGCGCATATCCGTCTTTTGCTTTTGACGCCGTTTGTCGAAAACGCTCAAGACGTCGCAGCTTGGCTTAGCCAAGATCGCGGACGTGAAGTCGAGGTCAAATGGCGGCCATCCCGCCTGATTGTGGGCCTCGCTAGCCTTAAGGGTCGTAAGGAGACTCGGCGGATCGAGATTGAGTGGAAGGAACCGCATCGGGCGTCAGAACTTACTCCCACGGTTATGCTGTTAACCGAGGAGGAGCGAGATGTACTGCGCAAGAGTTCTTCGGCCCAGACTAAGGCGATTACAATAGGGCGAAGGCTTCAACCGCTTGGTCCCGCCCTCATGATGTTTCCAGCTTCGAGAATTGCCGCCGAAGAGGCCGCTCTCGAGATGGCGGGGACGCGGACGGAGATCGATCCAGCGTTAGCCCCGCCTGAATTCCGGGTAGCCATCGCGTTAGCCTCTAATGAATACGGAGAGAACAGCCAGTTAGCAAATTGCCTAAAGAAGGGCGTTGCATTTCATCACTCGGCATTGAGCAGCGAATTGCGCTACCTTGTCGAACGTTTGGCCGCCATCGGAACGCTCCAGTTCATAGCGGCGACAACGACTTTGGCACAGGGCATGAACTTTCCGGTGTCCAGCGTCGTAGTCCATTCGGTGCACAAACCCTACGCCGGTCCACTCAGCCCAGGCGAATTTTGGAATATCGCAGGCCGAGCCGGGCGAGTTGGCCTATCTGAGCGGGGGATAATCGTATTTGCAAATTCCGAACACCGAGGGCTGTGGGAGCATTACACAGCGTCTTTATCGGAGCAGATCGATTCAGCTCTTGCCGTTGCCATAGAACGTATAGCGGACGGGGCAGATATAAAATCTGCCTATAGGAGCAATGAAGGCATTCGACCGTTTGTCCAGTATATTGGTCACTCGGTTGCTCGACTTGGTTCACAGCAGACATCGAGCGAACTCGAACGGCTAGTGAACGCAAGCTTTGCTGGGAGGTCCGACGCGGCGAGAGCGAAGCTCCTACAGTTTGCACGCCGTTATCTTGGGCAGATCACCGGTAAGCAGCAGAGCTACATGAAAGTGGCGGATGAGACTGGGCTGGCATCTTTCAGTTTCGACGAGCTCTATGCAACAATTCGAACCGATCCTATGCTTTCGGGCGGTACAGCTCAAATGCTTCAGCAACCAGACGGTCTCAAGCATCTCATCGATGCGCTTGCTAAACTGCCGGAACTTTCCCTCGCGCTGGACCTCGGCCATGGGACGATTGATACGAAGGCTGTGGCGGATGTTGTTCACAAGTGGATCAACGGCTCAACCGTGGCAGAGATTGCTCCTTCATTCCGTGGGACAAATGAAGCTGACCGCATCAGGGAGGCGGGCCGATACGTCTTCGGACTGGTTTCTCAAACAGTATCGTGGGGCGCTCACGCCTTTCTGCGCGGGCGCGATATGATCGGAGGCGAGGGAGTGGCGCTCGAGGGTGAGGACCGCATGCTCCCAGCCTACATTCAGTACGGAGTGAGTTCACCTGGGTCAGTCATGGCCTCGATACTCGGAATTCCCCGACAGCTTGCCTCCGGGATGGCCGCTCTCTATTCAGAAGAAAACGGGTTGTTGCGTCCCGAAGATGGCTCGAGGTTTAGGACGTTCCTTGAGGCGAGCCGGGTCGAGGTCTGGCGTGAAGCTATTCAAGGTACACGAATAGCTGATTTCGTTTCAGCGGATGACTTGCGGTCAGTCTGGAGAGACTCTCAGGGGATTGATCGCAGACCCGTGCGGACACCAGTTTAAGGATAAAAGCATGCCACGTGGAAAGCCGGTAGTTCTGTCAAATGGAAGTGAGTGGTCAACCCGCCAAGCTGCGGAGGACTATTTTCGTCAACTTCGAGACCGCTACCCGCTTGAGACGGTGATCGATGAACCGCAGGACCATGACGATTTGTGTGCATTGCTTGAGCGGTACGATGCCGCCATCTCCGACGGTCCATCTAAGATTGGATGTGGCGTCAGCCACTTTGTTACCCGCCAAAACGAGGTGAATGGTGGGAAGAGCGTAGGATTCTGGGTCATCAGAAGCGATGGCACTGAAACGGATTTCAGCTTCCCGACCGCGGTCGCCGGCCGCTCCAAAAACCGCGACGCTGGGTTCGTAGTGGCATGTCGTGAAAGTGTCTACGATATCATCTCATCGGCGAAAAAAAACCATTTCACTGCGTTTGGAAATCAATCTGGCCAAGTTCGATGCGAGATAACAGGTGAATTCGTCTCTGCCTTCGATGCCAAGCTCGACTACGCTCCTATTTCATTCAGCGACATCGTATGGGAGTTCCGCAAAATCGAGGGATGGGAGGCCGCGATCCCTGCTGGAGTTGTAAGTCCGTCTGCAGACGCACAGCTTTCTACTATATTCACAGACATAGATGCGTTGGCTAGGTTTCGCGTGTTCCACGCTTCTCGCTGTCAGATGCGAATCGTCGCAAAGTCCCTTACGCCCACGCAACTATTGGCCACCAGATCCAATGCAGTCCTGCAGCCGGTCAGACTGTCATAGTTGGGTGGCAGGAGATAAGCCACCGATAGGTCTCGCTGCATGTGACCGGATCACGTTAGCTACGTCTCTAGCATATCTCGCCGGTACGTCGGTCATCCACCTACATCGCTTCATTCGTGTTGGTGAGGATACTTCAGACCACACGCATTTACAGGACTCTCACACTGTGGCCGCTTGAGATTTCAGGGGGCTTCGAGGAATGGAAGATCCCAAGCTTGATACATTATAACTGCCAATGTGAGCAGACCAGGCGAAACAGCTAATGCAACTACGCTTGCCTGCGCGAAAAAACTCCTCGTCCGGAAAAAGGCTTCAATAACCCAGCAGTTTGATCTCGCTCGTGAATATTCATGTAGAGTGAAATCCATCGCAGAGTGGTTCACATTGGTTAGGACGTTTTCTTGCTCATATTCCTCCGCCGCCTGCTCTAATACTGCCGAGGATGGATTCGGTTTCGCTAGCTCTCTTTCGAGTTTTCTCATGAAGACGGTAGTCCGGAGGGCGCTGTCATGAAGTTTTGCAGCAAGCAAGCCACGACCTAGGGCATACTCGAACAAAGTTATCCCCAAAATCGCGACCGACGCCATCGTTGACACGATACCGAGCTTTCGTGTTACCGCGTCATCGATGTTCGGGTAGGCAAGCAGGATAACGGACACCCATATCAGGAGAACTGCCAGGACAGACTGTATTACTAAGCTCGCCCTCTCTTTGAAAATGAGTAGCCTTGCCGCTGTAAATCTTGCCCCCCTGGTCCCGGCCATAACCCGTTCGCTCAAATATTGATAGTAACCGATTGTCTTCGTTGGAACAGGGTTCGGTGAATCATTTTGCGTATTGTCAGTCATATTTGAGCCTCAGTAAATATCTGGGTCTACGGTCCGAACCTCGAATTCTTCTAGATCATCGCTGTCAAAATCCTCCTCGGGATCGATTGTAAATTCGTTTCGCGCGGAGCTCGCAGCGATTAGCCGTGATAGACGGTTCTCTCGCTCCCGCTCTGACAATACTCGAGTAAGATCCCGCTTAGCCTTCTCCATGTCGAAAAATGAAATCTGTTTACCAAAAAACGGACCGTAGAAATCATCGTCCTCGCAATAATCGACATCTTCTACCCACACACTTCGAGCGGCCTCGTATGCAAACAGAAACATACTAGAGCGTAAGCCACTCGTAGTAGCAAAAGATCGCCAATAGGCGCTATCTATTGAACCGTCAATCAAGCCTTCTGTCTCCGCATGGGTGACAAGGATGGCCAGCATAGCGTTAGGTATCCGCAGACATCCAGAAAGCACTTCAGCTCTGATTTTGATTTCGAGGGAGCAAGCCAAGTATAGCAACCAAAGGATCTCCCCCGTCCTTTGATGAGCGCTAAGCATTGGTAAGCGGGAGGATATAAAGTCAGACAGTGCTGGTTGATTGATGTCCCCGTGTCTCTGGTGTCTGAGTAGAAAGACTTCGACCAAGGTTTCAATCAGGGTCGAATTTCTTCGATAAGAAGAGACAATGTGCTCTTGGAGGAAATCCCAGCTATCACTTTCCACAAAGGCTGTTCGGCAGCTCGACATCGCGAACTTTTCGATGTTCAGTTTTGCATGCCGCTTGGTCATGTCATGGACTACGTAGAAAAAACGTTCGAACGCGGCTTTGTCGGGCCGCTTCCCCGGCAAGTGGGCTTTCATGTAATCCTGCCAACCGACGTACGCGAGGTGATCGGTCGGCTCAATAGCTGTCTTTTCCTTCCCTATATCTAACTCGAATTTGGCAGCGGCACGCCTCACCTCAGCGATTATCTTTTGGCCTTCCTCGATCGAATTGCATCCGAATGTGAAGTCATCGACGAACCTTGCGGCGTCACCCTCCTTCATCTTCAGGGCATGATCGATTTCAGTATCAATCCTGGAAGCTACGACTTCAGCGAGGATTCTAGATGTATCAGGCCCGACTGGAAGCCCAGTCGTGTGTCCGCCCTGCGCATTTCGTATGAGCAGGCTAAGGTCATTCCCAAACAAGGCGAGTCGGCGTTTCGATCGGTCGCGCCCATGAATCGCCCATGGTATCGAGCCGGTATACACCGAGTGATAGAAAGCCCTAACATCGGTTACGACGGTGTATTCGAAACGCGGGGACACTTGCGACGTGAATTCGTCACGTTTGGCGAAAGCAGGTCTCCGTAGAGCGCGCTGCCCGCCCCAATCAACGAAAGATGCTGACAAGGAGTAGCTTGATTGCTTTTCCACGTCTCTGAGTTTGCTGTAATTCTTTGCAACGAGATCAGAGGTGAAGAGATGCGATATTGGGTTCACCACCGAATGTATGCGGTCAGTATTGTTGAAGCGCGGATGATAAAAAGTAGACTTTTCAGAGACGAAACGCTTGTAAGCAGGCCGCTCCTTCGATGGGGGGAGATTCCTTAATTGCCTCAGTAGCGAGGCGCCGTGAGGACCCAAACCCTTAGAGGAGAAGCATGGGGGTAATTCCGGCGCAAAGTAACGTAAGCGGTTAGACGCCCCCACGTAGCGGCGCGGCACGATATGGTGCT
>JOKI01000034.1 GCA_000722615.1 Pseudorhizobium pelagicum
GGCCGCGCCAAGCCCAACAGCGGCGCCCAGGCCGAACAGCTCTAGGGAGGAACGTCAATGGATAGACGTTTTTTCCTCGCCGGCGCGGGCGGTGCCTTGGCTTCTCTCCCGCTTGCGGCTGCGGCAGCAGCGGCGGGCGGGAAGAAAGGCAGCGTGGATCTCATCCGGTCCTATGTCGCCAACCGGGACCAGTTTCCAAAGACGCCGGTGCCGCGCCCCAATGAAGTGCTGCACCTCGAACGCCGCCCCGACCGGAGCTTCGATCGCTCCAGCATCGCTGTGAGGCGAAGCGACGGCAGCCAACTGGGATATCTACCCCCGGCCTCCATGGGCCTCCTGGCAACACTGCTCGATGAAGGCTTCTCGGCCTTTGCCGTGGCACTTCCCACCACCGGTACCGGTGGCTCGGACTTGCCGGTACAGGTCTACTTGAAGAAGGATCTTAGCGGGGTCGGCTGGGCGGCTTCCGTCTAATCGTCCCGTTGACGTACATCAAGCGAGAAAGACGGGGGCGAGGATTAAACACCTGTCCCCTTCCAACGGGGTCGTGCTCGTCCGGCGCGACCTCATACAACCCGCCGCCTAGATCCACGTGAGGGGCTGTCGCTTCTTTGGTCAGCTCGATCTGAAGAACCATGGAATGCCGCTATTGCTGAGCTGAAGCTCCGTTCAGCACGGGCTGCAATGCAGGGTCTCCCAAGCCCTGATAGCCACGTTTAGCTCCACCGAATTTGGTCGCTCGGCGTACCTCCTGCGTCCGACGGTGGACTCTAATCTGGAATTGCGTACACTGCTTTTATCGTCACCAACGGTTCTCGTAGGCGGTGACGGCTGGAAGCTATATTCGCTCCCGCCTGCAGGTTCAGAGGAGGAGCGCTCTTGTCCGTTCCAGCATCTAGATGCGAGGCCAGTCTTGGAGTGGCGTTGCTGGAACGATGGGCGGCCAGGTTCACGCCATCTGAGGCTATTGTGGACCGGATCGTCCGCAGAACGATCCAGACGGCGTCAACAGATCCTGGCCTTCTCACTGGTCATGACGTTAAAATCGATCTACTAACCCTGCTGCGGCAGGTGGCTCTTGAAGAGCTAGGCGAACGGCTTGCATCGCGTGAGCTGTCTGTTCGATAAAGCAACACAGACATAGCACGATCCGTCCGAGGTGGCGGCAACGGCGCGGTTTATCCTGTTCCAAACACTGGCCTCGGGGCGGATCTCGCTGTCGCTCGAAGTTATCCGCCGATACGATCGCCTTGTTCAGGAAATGCCAGTGCGCAACCTCTTCGAATGTAGCAAGAAGTTCATTACCTACCTAATGCGAGCGGGGAGGAGTTGCGCCTTCCCAACGGAACCTTCCGCAGCCGCATCAGGGATGGCCGTCTAGCAGGACGTTTCGCCGACCGCATATGATCGCCTTGCGTCGGATGGAACATGAACGATCTGCCGGAGTTTTCTCCTCGACCGACAGGAGCAATCAGAATGAAGAAGATCAAGATCCCCAAGAAGATCGCTGGCTACAGGGTACCGAAGATGGTTCGTAAGAGCCCGGTCCTGAAAGCGATGCTGAAGAATAAGACGGGCCGAGATGTCTTGGCGCAGGCTCTGGTCGCGGGCGCAGGCGCTGCCGCAGCAGTGTTGGTTGAAGAACGCGAGAACGTCGCCGGTGCCGCGAAATCGGGCGGCAAAAAGGGCGCTAAGGCGCTTGGGATCGTCGGCGAAGCATTCCACCGCGGATCAGACGCCGCCATTGAGGTCGTTCGTGAAGCCTCGGGTTCGATGCTGCCGAAGAAGCTGCGAAAGGACAGGAACGAAAACCCTCAGAAGGGCGGCGCCGTTCATTAGTGGCGACGTCGTCCCGAAAAAAGGGAAAGAAACGTCGGCTAGAGCGTATGGCCCGCAATCAAGCCGGTGGCGGCATCTTGGACCAAGCGAAAGCTGCGGCTGGCGCGAAAGTAGCGGTCAAACTTGTTTGTGAACACCCGCTTATTGCCACGGAATTGGCAGTTGCCGGCGCAGCTCGAGGGGTCCGGGTCGGGATCGAGGAGACCGGCCGACGGTTGACCGGCGACAAGGAGAAGACAGAGGACCTTCCAGACAGATAGCGCCCGCTGTGAGAGGTAAACCACCGTTCCGGCGGGACGTCACAGTCCTGAGCCAGCCCTGCAATCTCAGGAGAGTGTAATCAATTGGGTAGGTTCCCTGCCCCACTAAAACGGGGTGCCATCAACGCAGACGCTTTGCAAAATGATGCCAGCTGGGGGCGACGGCGGCCTGCACCTTCTTCGTGCAAGTGCGTTGGCAAGTCGAGCCCCCGGGCCTTCAGCGCGCGGCAACACACTGGCCGCGTCCCTCCTCCGCCTTGAAGGGATCAGAACCGATGACCCATCTTTTGCACTACCGCTAAGTCGTCTGCGCGGACACGGACGCTCCGGAGTGTTGCCATCGGGAACGGGACAGGATGTCCCATTCCCGACTCTGATGATGCGCCGTACCTGGCAACTAGACCCGTGCGACCGCGGTCCCGAATTTAAGCCAAGTGCTCCGATACATAGACGGCTGCGACGTTGGTCAGATCTTGATGTCGTAGGTGACCCAGTTCGTTTTGGTTGCCAATCGATCATAGACGGCGCGGCCACGGTAGTTCGTTTCCGCCGTAATCCATCGGACAACCGACCAATTTTCCTGCTGAGCAATGGCACGGACGCGGTTGATCAAAGCATCCGCGGCTCCTGTTCCACGTGCATCAGGCGAAACGAAGACGTCATCCAGATAGCAACCAGTCGTAGCCGAAAGCGGCCTCGCAAAGGGCCGGTAATGTGCGAGCCCAACTAGCGTGCCGTTCGCCCGTTCCGCCACCAGACCCCGTGGCTCCTTCCGGCCGTCATGCAGCCACGACCATACCGTGTCCCTCATGACCGAGGTCTGCTCAACCTGATAGAAGTTGGCATACCCCCGGTACAAGCTATCCCACTCATCTCTATCTGACCGCTGCAAGTCTCTAACGATGAGGTCTGTCATCTAACTCTCTCTTGATGAATTCGAAGCCGGCTGTCCCGCATGTTCCTAAAGACCTGGCCAAAGGCCACCAGCGATCCTCAGGTTCATGCCTGTGATATACGAAGCGCGCGGGCTTGCAAGGAAGGCTATTGCATCAGAAACCTCCTCGACCCTTCCCACCCGACCCACCGGAACGTGTGCAAACTCGGGTAGAACCATCTGCTCGATCAAAGGCCAAGGGGCATCTGCCGCCAGCCCGCGGTCGCATGCAGCCTTGCGAAATGCTTGGTCGAGGCTGATGCTGTGAATCGTTCCCGGCGAAACGGTGTTTACGGTGATGCCATCCATGGCGACAGCCTTTGCAAGGGATGCTGTCATCGCAATCATCGCCGCCTTCGCGGCCGCGTAGTCAGGCCGCCCTGCGGGAGGCATCAGTCCTGCGAGACTGGAAATGTTGATGACCCGCCCCCACTTGGCTTGGCGCATTTGAGGTAAAAGGCGGGCAGTGATGCGGACTGCCGCGACTACGTTCCTGTCGTAGCCGGCGATCCACGTCGGTGTGCGAGTTGTTGTCCAATCTTCCTTCTCACCGGAACCGCCTGCGTTGTTAATCAGAATTTCTATGGGCCTTACGATCGCCTGCAAACCCACGAGCATGCGCTCCACCTCGTCATCATGCGTCAGGTCACCGATTGCCGTGTGGGCGTCTCCACCTCCAGCGATAATGGCGTGCGCGACCTCTTCAGTCTTGACCCTGTCGCGTCCGTGGACGATGACAACTGCACCTTCTCGAGCCAGCCCACGGGCTATTCCTTCTCCAATCCCCTTACTGCTGCCCGTGACGAGCGCGATCTTTCCCTCCAGCCTCAAATCCATTTATGCAATCCATGTTGACTTTCTGCTGCTGACAAAAGGGCATGTCGATGTGCGAGGCAATTACGCACTTTAAAGTTCCTATGAATTATGAGGATCGGCTTTGGTGTCTCGGGCCAGATGGGTCCGCCGCGCATGTTCGCCGCGTTATGACTGTGCTGAGTGGGCGATGGAAGCTGCCGATTCTGTTTCGCCTGTTCGCCCAACCATCGATGCGGGCCTCGCAACTGTTGCGTGACATCTCCGACATTTCGCAGAAAATGCTGACGCAGCGTTTGCGGGAGCTTGAGAATGACGGTGTTATTCAGAGGCGCGACTTTGGCGAGCAACCTCCGCGGGTCGAGTACAGTCTCACGAGCTTGGGTCTCGAACTTATGCCGGTGCTGATTGCGATGCGGAGCTTCTCCCAGCGCAATGCCGTACCATCATCCGTGACGTGATGCGGCTTGGATGAGGCTGAAGACAGGGTCCCTTCGGCAGGAGATTATACCTGTAGGAATTATAGATTGCTTCCTTGATGGTCGTGGTGGGACCTGGCCCCGCTGTAATGGGAGGCTTTGTGCATAGTCACTGGCAACGGCGATAAGGTCGAGGCGGCGACGTTGCGCTATGACAACGCGGCACTCCGTCGCTGAGGATCTCGCTATGACCGTTTCTACGCAGGCTCGAACAGGCTTCGATGCAGCATCATTCTGATGCGTTCATGGATGCATCTTGGCTCCCTTCACGATCTTGTCGACGATCTTCTTCTCAGCTCGCAGGGCGAGGCCTACGAGTCTTACATCGTCTGGCAAGAACTTAGCAAACGCAGCCCTGTTGGCGGCGTCGTGGCCAGTCGCGAACATCTCCTCAATGTAGGCTGAGGTTGTCACCTGACGATCGAGGGAGCGCTTATGGATGCTGCGTAACGTTTCCTGATCTGCGCCGAGCACCACTATTGGCTGGATGGTCATCGGGTTGTAGACACGGCTGTCGGCATCCCGGTATGGTTCGCCGATGATCTCCGGTGATTGAGCAACGAGGCCGCTCGTCAAGAACGCGGTCACGTTCAGCTTCTGCCACATTGCAAGATCATTACGGATGACGATCGCGATCTTGGTGTCGAACATGCAACGAAACTCCTGTCTGGGTATGGAAGTAGAAACAGACTTAGCGCCGGGTGGGCAGGACGGTCTTGAACGTTTGTGGCAAGGCCTTCCCGTTGACGGAATACGTATCGCCGAGCCTTCACATGGGGTCGAGCGCATCGAGGCTCGCTTTTATGGCAACGCCTTCTCACCGCACCGCCATGACACATACGGGCTTGGACTGACGCTCCATGGCGTGCAGACCTTCCGCTATCGCGGCGTTGAACGCTTCAGTAATGCCGGCAACGTTATCGTGCTGCATCCCGACGAGCTGCATGACGGAGCTGCGGGCACCCCAGACGGCTTGATCTACCGGATAATCTATCTTCCGCCGGACCTGATCAGCGCCGTCGACGGTCACCGCACCGCGTTGCCCTTCGTTCCTGATCCTGTGTTGGCCGATGACGGGCTTCGGCAGGCCCTTGAGGATCTTCTTAGCGACCTGGACGAGCAGCCGTCTGACACGATGATGGACGACGTGGTGATGCGCCTGGCTGCCGGCCTCTTCCGGCAGGCGGGAGCGCCGCGAAAGATGCTAAGTCCTTCGGCACGGACCGCTGTGCTGCGAGCTCGCGACCTCCTCGATGACCGTTACACAGAACTCGTAAGCTCCGAGGCACTCGAAGCGGAAACAGGACTTGATCGATACGAGTTGGCGCGGCAGTTTCGACGGCTGATGGGTACCAGCCCCCACCGATACCTTGTGATGCGCCGGCTGGAGCGGGCGAAACGGTCCATGATGGAAGGACAAGGGCTTGCGGAGGCGGCAGCTGATGCGGGCTTCGCTGACCAGGCACATTTCACGCGCCATTTCCGCAAAACGTTTGGCATGACGCCGGGCCATTGGCTTGCCCTACGCACCGCCAGCACGAGAGAACGCTGACCCTGGCCTAATCCCCATTGGAAGCCAGAAAGATGTCGATGAGCATCTCTCAAGCTGCGCACAAACTTTCAATCCTCTTCTACGACCGGACGATAAAGAGGCGTCGAATTCAAAGGAGATCTTCGCATGATCGACGCTAAGAACTTTGTCCATGCCCTTGAAGAGGTACCGAGTTCTGGTCGCCTAAGGTCGTCGGCAGAGTCAATGACCAGTATATCAAAGTTGCAAAGGTCAAGGGAGAGATCGCCTGGCATAAGCACGATGATGAGGACGAGCTGTTCTTCATCGTCAAGGGTGAACTGAAGATCCGATTCGAGGGTGGAACGGAGATGTCCCTGAGCGAGGGCGACTTCTGCGTGGTGCCGCGGGGCACCTTGCACAATCCGGTAGCAGTTGAAGAGTGCTGGATCGTATTGATTGAGACCACTACGACCAAACACACCGGCGATGTGATCACACCACTGACGAAGTCCATCGAAAGCCAGAACGGCTAGGGCACAAATGAACCGGTAGTCACTGACGTCCACGTGGGCGACAACTTCGCGCCAGGCGGCCGGACGATCGTCTAGGGCTCACAGGAGACTTGAGGTCGCCGCGACCAAGCGAAGCTCCGCAGCCTACGCTCTTGAGCGGATTCGAACCATCGGCCAGTATCAAAAGCGATCTAAGGTGTTTCAGAACCTTCGCCTTTTGCTATTCAGGGTGTATCCGCGTCTGATGTGCCGGTAGCTGCTTTACCAGAAACGCTCATGCAGCTAGCTCGCCGAGATGCTGCCTGATCCACTTGGACTCTTCAGAAGCTGTTCGTCCAAAGTGCCGTTTGAAGTCACGGCTGAACTGGGCGGGGCTCACGTATCCGACTAATACCGCGACTTCGGCGATCGTTTTATCGCTGCGAGCAACCAGCAGTCTGGCTTCGTGAAGTCGCATTGCCTTTAGGTACTGCATCGGGCTTGTACCGGTGAGGTCCCTGAAGTGGACGTGGTAGGACGGAACGCTCATGCCTACATCGCGCGCTAGGCCTGCAATTGAAACCTCTGAACCCATGTTCTCCCTCATCCAGGCGAGGCTCTTTATGATCTTGCCGGACGAGCCTTCTTGCTTGAGCGCGGCGATCATCGCGCCGCCTTGGGGACCAAGAAGAAGCCGAAAATGCAGTTCGCGCAGTATGCCTGCACCAATTACGGCGCTCGCTATCGGATCGTGAAGAGCCTTCAGGAGACGGAGAAGAACATCGGCAATGTCTGGTGCCATCTTGCTTGAAGCAAGCCCCCGCGGCTTTTGAACTTTCAGGTCCGTATGCTGCTCGATCTGCAAGACAATCTCGGCTGCCACTTGCATTTCGAATTCAATGTAGACCGCCAGCAGGGGCCGCTCCGGCGTGGCATCGGATTCCATCCTGAACGGAACGGGCACGGAAACGGCCAGGTAATGCTCCTCGTCATAGAGGAAGATTTCACCTTCAAGGCTACCTCGCTTGCTGCCCTGCAATACGAAAACGGCGCCTGGCTTGTAGAGAACTGGAACGTCGCGCAGCACAGCTTCTGACCGCAGGATCCGAACAAAGGGGGATGCCGTGGGGTTGTAGCCATGATGAGGAGCAAGACCGGTGGCAAGCTCAACAAGTTCCTCTCGGTCGGGTGCTTTGATCGTATCACTCATAGGATTTGGCAAGAACCTTAGAGGTTTTGCAATCGGAAGATCGGCGCGGTCATATTATTCACAAACTCCGCAACGAGCCAAGGAGTTTGTAACATGTCGTCAAAAACCATCTTCATCACTGGAGCCAATTCAGGTTTCGGTTTCGCAATCGCGTCTGCGGCTGTGCAGATTGGGCACAAGGTCATCGGTACCGTCCGCTCGGAAAGTTCCCGCGCGGTCCTGGTTGAAGCTCTTCCCGAAGCCTTTCCTGTACTTTGTGACGTCACAGAGTTCGAGCGCCTCCCGGAGATCGTTCGGCAGGCGGAAGAGGATCATGGGCCCGTCGAGGTCTTGATCAACAACGCCGGTTATGGACATGAGGGCATAATCGAAGAGTCTCCGCTCGAGGAAATGCGCCGGCAGTTCGACGTCAACGTGTTCGGTGCGGTTGCAGTCGCCAAGGCGTTCCTTCCGAGGTTCCGGGAGCGCCGCCGCGGTTTCATTGTCAATGTCACGTCCATGGGCGGCATGATCACCATGCCTGGAATCGGCTACTACTGCGGCAGCAAGTTCGCCCTGCAAGGCATCTCCGAAGTCATGCGTTCTGAATTGGCGCCATTTGGCGTTCATGTCACGACGCTCTGCCCCGGATCTTTTCGGACGGATTGGGCGGGACGTTCCATGGTTCGTACGGATCGCTCCATTGCTGACTACGATGCTCTCTTCAATCCCATACGCGAGGCTCGCCAAGCGGTCAGCGGCAAGCAGCTCGGGAATCCCCACAAGCTTGCCGTTGCTGTGCTGGACCTGATCGAGTCGGACAACCCGCCACCTCAGCTTCTGCTTGGGAGTGATGCCTTCAAGCATGTGTCAGACCGTATCGCGCGGCTGCAGCAGGAGTTAGAAGCTTGGAGGTCAGTTGCTTTGTCGACTGACGGCTGAGTGATCTCAACCGGCGTCCGCGTCTGCAACCGGCAAACTCGGCAGTGGCAGGCGCGAACGCTTCTCTATCACTTAGCGTTTGCACCCGCCGCCAGCTTCTTTCGCATGAACACCCTTCGAAAGCCGTCTTGCTCAGCCCGATCATACTCCTCCCGGCAAAGCTTCTGGTAGATCCTCAGGTTTTCATGCATCAGTTCGTTGGTGTAGAGCCGGAGTTCATCTTTGCCTTGCTCTCCGGCGTAGCGCTCCGCGTAGTCGAGAAGCTGGCGCCCGAAGCCACGCCCCTGGAACTGGGTCGCGACAGCCACATTGCTTAAAAGCAGATGATCTTCCCTGATCCGCAGCACGATCAGGCCAGCGATCTCGTCTTCAACGACAAGAAGCCAGACATTACCGCTTTCGACAAGAGGTGCGTAATCTTCTGTCATGGGGGCGGGTTCCCGGCCGAGCCGAGTGATGTAGTGAGAGTAGGCATCGCCGACGATCTGCTTGATTGCCGAAACATCAGCATCGCGAGCGAGACGGATTTGAGACTTGGGCACTTCTGTTCTCCGATCACTGGCGCATGACCTCGACAGCGCCGCTACGACATGCGCGAGCGCATTCTTCCAATCGTAAGCCAGACGGCGGTGACGAGGAAGTAGATAGCCCCGAAGGCAGCGTAGCCCGCGACATTGGCGATCGATGGGGCCTCCGGCATCCTTGCCTGGAAGAGGAAGAACACGCCAGCCAAGGCTGATTGGCCGCCGCTGAGGATCATTGCCCATTGGCCGCCGCTCGTCTTCCAGCGGCGAACAGCCGTGCTGAGCTGGAGGAGCCCCGACAGGACTGCCCACAGGCCGAACGCGGCAAGGACCCAGTTCATGCTGATCGTAAGTGCAACAGCTACCGCAATGGTCATGACCGTGCTGGTGGCGACGTTGAAGGCTTGACTTTTATTGGCGGTCAAGCCGCCGTTTCTGAATGCGTCAACCAGATTGGCGCCGGCGTCCCACGCCGGGTAGCCGATCAAAAGTGCGGCGGAAACTGCTAGATTTTCGCGCGCCAAGGTCAATGCTGCCGCCACCCAAAGGAATGAGAAACCGGCGCGGACGTAGGAATAGCGCTGCAGCCAGTTGTGGTCCGCATCATGAGCGATGCCTGCTTGGTAGCTCGTCATAGGATTTTCTTTCTGTGTTGGGTTATCGTCGCGGGACACACAGGGGCTAGAGGTAGCCGATGTGTTTTCCGAATGGCGTAGTTTGGGACCAGTCACCCTGACCGATCCGCTCGCTTTCTCCGGAGAGGCGGGCAGCCCGCCCGTCCAACGATGCTTCATCACCTGAAGCCGCTCGCTCGCCTCCTTCTCGAAGCGGCGGCGAGAGATCGGACTGCGGACCGTCGAACTCTTCGGACTTGTTCCTCGCTCGCGCCTCAAGCGCAGCGGTGATGGTCGACTGGCGCTTCGCGACCCACGTGTTGTCAGGATCCGAGGTGATCGATGTCGTGAAACAGAGTTCAGTCGCCGCAGACGGCAGGATCGCTGACACCGCTGCAACTCTCTCCACGCGTCTGCGACTGCTCATTAGAAACCTAATCTTGATTGGGTTTTCGGGACGGTACTTTGAGTCTCGGAAGACCAGCGGGATGAACCGGAAAAAGCGGAACTGGTCTGGAAGCAGACCCATTCGGCCGCAGCGACGCTTGAGACCTTCCAGTCATCGGCAAGCGCGACATCGAGCGTCTCTCCCTCTCTCCTCTTCACCTTGAGGGTGGAACCGCTGTAGCTGAGGATGCTGCCCCGCACGTTGATCCGTTCAGCCTTAGCGTCTTCAGAGTGAGCGGGTGTATTTGACAGCGAGGCGGCCAGCACAAGCCCGGTACCGATGATCAGGGTGGGAAGAATGTTGTTCAGCACGTCCGCCTCCCTACTAGTTGATAGGTTTGAAGGTTAAATAGGATGGACGGGGCGAATGGTCGCCCGCTACCTTAGTGAGCCGTGTTGTGTGACAAACGGCTTAGAGTGGGAGCAAGGATAGCGGCGAAGGTTTCTCCGTCTCCATAAGCACGAGCCGAAAGCATGGCGCCATGAACCGAAGCCATGAACGCCTCCGCCTCGACCTCAGGCGAGCTGAACAGAACGATAGATCCCTCCTCCCCTCCCCGCTGCATGACCGATGTCAGCCACTTCGAGATGAGACGGAAGAATTCTCTGACTTCCGCTGCGACCTCTGGAGGCAAGACCGGCAATTCGCTCGCAAGCATTGCGCAGACGCAGAAAGGCCTACTCGCATCTTCGATGCACTTGGCCCAATAGCTGGTGTAGGCCTGGAGCAGAGCCAGCGGATCTTGCACCTTCTGCTCAAGAGCAGCAAAGCCTGCCCGCGCGTCCTCGATATAGCGGGCCACCAGCACGCGAGCCAAGTCGACCTTGCTCGGAAAATGATGATGGATGCTGGCCTTGCGGATACCCACGACCTCCGCGATGTCAGCATAGCTGAAGCCGTTGTAGCCACCATTCATGATCAGCCTTCTCGCGCAGGCGAGGATTTCGTCAGAAGTAGTGCCAAGATTGCTCATGCATCTTGTCTACCTTCCTGCAGGTAGTCCGTCAAGCGGAAAATCATCCTGACCTGACGGCGATGCATTTTAGTCCTGCCAACAAGCCGGGGTGAGCGAGTTCAGTGACACCAACACACGTCCAGGCGCAATTTGCTCTCGGAAACATTTGGTCCTTGATCAGCCTGAACAGCTCCATGTGCCTGGGCATATCAACGTGATAGGTGGTCATCCCAACCACATCCTCAAAAACGCAACCCGCAGCTGCGAGCGCAATGTTAAGGTTCTCCCACATTGCCTGAAACTGTTCTGCGGGGTCTTCGATGACCTGGAGATCCTCCCCGCGTCCAACCTGACCGGCTAAGTAGATCGTATCGCCGACCCTAACAGCCGGCACGTCTCCGGCACGATCGACGATCTTTTGCATTTGTGCGGGGATGACGATTTCCCGGTACATGGTCTACTCCTGTTTGATAATGCGTTGCGCCTGTCATCGGGCGTAGAATCCGGTTACGCGAACTCCTCGCCCAATGCGACCATGTTCGGTGCCGCCAAGATTTCGTTACGCGAATCCGGCGACCGGATGTGGAACATAGTTGCTCTCAAGGGCGTCAGTTTCCGCCGTGGTGAGCTTGAGTTCCATCGCAGCGACAGCAACGATCTGGACTAACGATCTCTCATGATTCAACCGCTAAGCGAAGAATGCTCATTCCTTCTGAGCACTTATTCCATCGTATGCGTGGCAATGGCCTAGTAGTTTCCGACGGCGGTCCCGTGATGCATGGTGGATCCGTGTGGTGTCATCAGCAAGATGCTCCCGAGAAAATTCCCTCACCGTGAGCAAGACAGGCATGAGCGCGTGTCCCGCGCGCGTGAGCCTGTACTCAACGCGCGGACGCTGCTCAGCGTAATCCTGTCGCTCAACAAGCCCGTCGTTCTCGAGCTCTCGCAGATGCTGTGTAAGCATTTTTTGCGAGATCCCTGGCATGTCTCGCAGCAATTGGGAGCTCCGCATCGAATGCGTCGCGAAGAGTCGAAACAGGATCGGCAACTTCCACCGCCCGCTCAGCACCCCGAAGGCACGCCCAACGTGCGCAACAGAGCCGTCCGGTCCGAGGCATGCGACTCGATCCGCATGGTCCATGGGTATTTTTAAGTGCGTGATTGTCTCGGCCATCATCCTGCCTCCATAACGGTCTCGGCTCTTAACATGGGAACACCGCGATGGATTTGGAACTGGATGGGAAGGTCGCGCTGGTGACGGGCAGCAGCAAGGGCATCGGCGAAGGAATTGCGTACGGTCTGGCGCGCGAGGGTGCCGTCGTCATCGTCCACGGACGCAACAAAGTCAAAACCGAAGCGGCTGCGCACAACGTCATTGCGGAAGGAGGGCACACGTCGGCTTTGGTGACCTGACGCGGGAGGAAGAAGTGCAGCGTCTGGTCGATGAGACCAAAGCCTTTGGGCCCGTCGAGATCGTCATCAACAATGCGGGCGGCTCCGGGGGAATGCAGAACTGGGGGACGACGCGACCCGAGACTTGGGCGGAAGGTTATGATCGCAACGTACTTGCGGCTGTCAGAATTACCGCTCCCCTGCTGCCTGCCATGCGTGCCGCCAGATGGGGCCGGATAATCAATGTGTCCAGCCTCGCGGGGATGATGCCCCCTGCTGGGCGCCCGGACTACGCCGCCGCCAAAGCGGCAATGGTCGCCATGACCGCGTCGCTCGCCAAAGCCGTCGCCCTCGATGGCATCACCGCAAATACCGTATTACCGGGAACGATCCGCAGCATCAGCCTCGATGAGGCTTTCCGCCAGGCGGCGGAAGGACAGGGCCTGGCCGCCGACGCACCTTGGTCTGAAGTGGAGCGGCAAGTCCTGCCTCTTTTTGCTCAGGTCCCCATGGGGCGCGTCGGCACGCTTGAGGAGATGGCCGACGCCGTGGCCTTTCTCGCAAGTCCCCGCGCCGGCTACATCACCGGCGCGAATCTGAGGCTGGATGGCGGCCTCTGGCCAGGGCTTTAGGGGTAGGCCAGCCGGTGGGCTTCCAGCAAAGCTTCTGCCAAAAGCCGTCCCTCGCGGTATGATTCGAGGGTGGTGGGCCGCTTTACGCCGGGTATGATGCGAGGACAGGGTTCGGGTGTGCCAATCATTGTGCGGATCGGTAGGCGTTCGGCATAAACAGGCAGCTCGTAATCCTCGTCGTCATCAGCGACGCCCTTAGCGCGGATTTTGGCCGAGGCTTTTTCGATCTCCATCACGATCACGGCCGTCGCCTTCGTCTCCTGTCCCGTCCTCGGGCGCAGCACAGCCGTCCTGTCTGGAAAGAAACGGTCCACCATCATCGTCAGCGCACGTTCCTTTTCCATCGCATCCGTCACCAGCAGTGCCGTTCCGAAGGCCATGACCGAACGGTAGTCGGCAGAGTGGTTGAACCCGGAGCGCGCTAGGACGATGCTGTCAAAATGTGTGACGGTCAGACAGGCAGGCTCCCCTTGTGAAAGGTTGCGCAACATTCTGCTTGCGCTGCTGCCGTGCCAGTAAAGCCGCGTACCTTCGCGCCAGAAGAGAGTTGGTGTGCAGAACGGGCGCTCATCGATCACGTAGGCTACATGCGCGAGTGCGGCGGAATCCAGCAGCGTGTGCACGGTGCCATTATCATAAAACCCGCGATCATGGCGACGCTTGACCTTGTTCGTGGCATCTACGGGATAGTGGTCTGAACACTGGTCGGGCATGATCTGGCTCCATTCATATCCTTGTTGTCATTGTTTTTCACCGTTACAGTGGCCCAGAATAGGTCCAATTCTGAGCAAAATATGCCAACCACTTCTCAGCAGGAAAAAGAAAGCTCCACGTCGCGTGCGACCAAACACATTAGCCAACTTCACCTCGATTCTTCGATCCGCAATCAGGCACAGCGAGTGCATAGTGCACTTCGCCTAGCCATCATCGATGGCCTCCTGCCTTCCGGCGCGGCTCTGCCGTCCAGCCGGGTTCTGTCGCACCAGATCGGCATTGGCCGTAACACCATCGTAACCGCCTACGAGCAGTTATTGAGTGACGGGCTGGTCGAGGCCCGGCATGGGTCCGGCACCTTTGTTGCCGTCATCCCGCCGCCCCTGGCGAACACCACAGCGCGGTCTGGTATCAAGACCGAAGCTTCCCCCAGTGCGAAAAGACCTTTCGCTCTTGGCCAGCCGCGCGTCGGGCCGGCGCTACTTGCTCGACTAGCAGCTGCCAGTCGCCGTCGCATCTCTGCGGCCGACCCGGAGGATCTGGGCTATGGCGATCCGCGCGGCAGCCTCCATCTACGTCGTCAGATCGCTGCGGCTCTTGCTGTAGACCGCGGTTTACGTTGCGATCCCGACTGCATCGTCGTCGTCAGCGGCACGCAGCACGGTCTACGTCTTTGCGCTGATGCACTTTTTAGGCCGGAAGACCAGGTCTGGATGGAAGAGCCCGGATATGCGGCGGCACGCGCCACACTTGCTGCTGGGGGCGCGGTTCCGGTTCCCGTTGTCATCGATGACGAAGGACTGGACATTCGAGCCGCTCGCCAACGCGCGCCCGATGCGAAGGCTGCGTATGTTACTCCCTCGCACCAATTCCCGTCCGGCGTCACGATGTCTATGAGGCGCCGGGTAGAACTCCTCGACTGGGCAGAAAATGCGGACGCCTGGGTATTGGAAGACGATTACGATAGCGAATTCCGATATACCGGGCGACCGCTTACGCCGCTTGCTGGCCTATCAACCAGCCGGGTAATCTATCTCGGTACCTTTGCAAAAACCTTGTTTCCGGCACTACGCATTGGCTACATGGTTGTGCCGCCAGCCGCTATAGGCCAAGTCCTGTCTGCCCGAACCGCGATTGATCGTTTCCCGCCCGCCTTCATGCAGGACGCAGTTGCAGATCTCATGTCCGATGGCACCGTTTCCGCGAATTTACGACGAATGCGAAAGTATTACCGCAACGCGCGCGACCAAGTTGCGAAAATCATCAGCGATGAATCTGCTGGTGTTCTTATACCCTCCGTGCCGGCCCAGGGCTTGCATATGATAGTTCACCTAGCGTCAAACCTCGATTGTGATGCTGGGCAAGCGATCCGAGCTCACGCCGGGGTGGATGCGATCTTACTGTCTGAAACGAGAACGGACACCACGGGAACGGAAGCGTTCATTCTTGGTTTTTCCGGCTTCTCACCCGAAGTCCTTTCGGAGGCGGCTACATCATTAGCGCGAGCCGCGAGAAGATATGCGAGATAAGCCCCTAGCCAGTCTGGTCACGGCCCAAGGCGGCTCAGATTGCACAGTCGGCGGAGGGCTTCCGCGCGGAGCCGTCGTTTGCCGCTGAAAAGCTGCCTCAGCACGGTTCGTTCATGCTGATACACGCCAGTTCACCTCCGCCGGAGGAATAGGTCCCGCTACGCGTCGGCGAGGTTAAGCTCCTGATGAGACGCGAACTTCGGCACCCCGCGGGAGCGGAATAATTTCCGCTTATGCAATCTTTCCCTCCGCCGCTTTGAGGATACGAACCGATGACCACTAAGCGATGACGATAATCGTAACCCATTCAAGCGGAAAACCCCGCCATCGCTGACGGGCTTACCTGCCGCAGTGGTTGGACCAGCGGGAGTAAGGCGAGTTGCACTGTTGGAATACCACTGAACATGGCTACTCGACGTGGCCTGGCTCCTACCCGGCTGATTTGCAATTGCGCCGCCGATTATCGCTCCTGCACCGAATGCAGAAAGCGGATACCAAAAGCCGTCACTGTGACGGCGATACCCGGTCTCGGCGCTCTCGGGAACCACGATGACCGTTATACTGGCCGCGACGGTCATTACGTTCAACACGACGACGGTCATTGCCCCCAGATTGCACCTGCTCAACAGCAGACATCCCCGGCGCTTGATGGAAGGCATTGCCACAGCGCCTGCGGGCACGATCGACGTAGCAAGAAGCAGAGCGCCCATTCTCAGTGTTCTGGCGTCCTCGTCTTCAAGGGCCCGACCAACGTGCTAGAGCTAACGCGCACCTCGACCATGCATCGTCACCCCAGCAGTATATGTACCAGCCACCGCCCGGTTGTAGAACCGACCACTCACGTCACCGCAGGAGTGTCGCCCGCTCGCACAGGTCATTTCGAATTGCCGTCGCCGCGACGCCTGCCTGTCCCATGGCGTGGCTGATCTGGTCAAGGCCGAGAACGACATCACCGGCGGCGTAAAGTTCTGGTAAGGATGAGCGTTGATGAGTATCAACAATGACACACCCATCGCGGGACCTGTGACGTCAAACCCGTCCAATAGCTCAGACCGGACATAGGAGCCGAGGGCAGGATAAACGGAACCGAACGAGACCTGTGTCCGGCCGAGGTCGACCCGTGATTGAATCCTCGTGAAGTTTGAAGGAGGCAACCGGGCCTGACAATGTCCGGATGCCAAAGGTGTCCAAGTGCTGAATTTCGTGTGGCGATAGCTCATGTTCCCCGTCCGGCCGGACCAGCGTGACTCCGGACATTCGCAGCTCCTTATAACTGACGTTTCCGAACGGATCTCGCTGTCCCGATAAGCATGAGGTTGCGAAGCACATACTCCGCCTCCCCCTTCGGCCGTAAATCGAGCCGGAGAACGGGATGCGTCGGGTACATCGGCAAGCACGGTACCGTCCTTAGCAGTGATCTCGAAGCATTTGCCCAGCTTTCCTGCCACCTGATGGCGCGGCGGACCACATATTTCTGGATCGGCACGCTCCTTTTCTGCGACCAATTGACCTTGCCGCGAGGCTTGAGATGGAAGGGCTTACCGGTCGAACATCTTCGACGACCGTCGCTGCGGCCGCGTCTCAGCGAACGGCGCCGAGTAGGAAACCGGTGAGCATTGCTCCGGCAGCTGTTCTTATCGGCCGGGCTCTGATCTGGGCACGAGCATCTTCAAGCACGTCTTCGCTTCTTGCGCGTACCACCCTGACGGACGCTGATCCAATTTCGGCTACCATGTCACTTAGTCGGGATACTTCGGCTCGCAGAGCTGCCAGTTCTTCATCTGGCGATAAACTGGATCCGAGATCCTTGTGGCCCCTCACGCTCGCAAGCGCGATATCGACCAAAGGTGCTTTAGTCGCCATGTTTTGATCCGGGGATGACGCCGGGACTGCTCCAGTTAGGATTGAGGTGGATGTGGACGAAACAGGATCAGACGCCGGTAAGGTCGCTTCAAGGCCAGCTTCCGGTGCGCTGCTCGACCGTCGGCGAGCTTTGCGAGTGCGGTCTGGCTCAAATGCAATTACGGCTGGGGATTTCTGCTCAACCATTTTTCCTCCCGTTTCATGTCATGACCGCTGATCTTGGCCGTGTCCCTTTGAACACGCTGAGCGGGGCGTAGTTCCGGAACGGGCTGGAATAGAGCTACCGGGTCTACGACGCTCCCGACTGTGAAACTAACCGATTGAACGGCCTCAGCCCTGTGACGCAGGCTTCAAACAGAAATGAAGCCTGGCCCCTGTTTTCGCTCGTCAACTCCGGCTTGTCTGCGAGCTGTCGGCTGCGAGAGTCGACGAGCTTACGCCCACCCAGACTAGTCCGTCCGTAGGGTTCGAAGTCAGAGGGCAGCCCTTCGCCGTGGTCGACGGCTGAAAGTTGAGTTGGCCCTCAGTAAAACCGGTGAGGCCGGTCGGAATGGCAACTCACTTTGCCGCCGTCATAGGCGTCCTTGATGGGCGTTGGTGACGAGGTCGTTGACGAGAAGGCCGAGCGTCATCGCCGGTTCTGCCTGACTTGGGTTCCTGCAGCACGCATCGTTCGGTGATTCCGGCGGCGGCGGCCGGTTCGTCCCGCAGCTCCCCGAGGAAGACGTCAGCACCTACGGCGTGCTCGGCGTTGTTTCACCAGATCCTGTCGTGGACGGAAACGATCGTCTGGAGGTGAAAGCGCCGCAAAGAACCGCCCCACAGTGTCACGGCCATCCGGGAACATCGGCCGAGTGATTGACGTTTACTGCGCGACTGACGTGAACCTTTGAATGGAGAACCACCATGGCTGAATCCACCGGGATGCGCGAAATCTTTGTCACGGGCCTCAAAAATGCTCATGCAATGGAAAACCAGGCCCTGTCGATCATGAAGCCGCAGGTTTCACGGATCGAGAACTACCCGGAAGTTGCTGCCCGCCTAGAACAGCACGTCCGCGAAACGGAAGGCCAGATGGCCCGCATCGACGACCTGCTTCAGGAACTGGATAAAGGTCCATCGTCCTTGAAGGACATGGCGCTCGCCCTCACGGGCGGCATGGCGGCCGTGGGCCACTCGGTGGCCGGTGACGAAATACTCAAGAACTCTTTCGCCAACTACGCCTTCGAACACTTCGAGATTGCCTCCTACAAGTCGCTTCTGACGCTGGCAGAACTGGGCGGCTTCTCGTTTGCCACCTCCGCACTTCAGACCAACCTCAGGGAGGAGGAGCAGATGGCTCAGTGGATCGACGAGAACCTTCGCACCGTCACTCTCCGCTTTGCCAGCCTCCGTGAAGCCGGTGAAACGGCGAAGGTCTGACGACAACACCTTCCCTAGCGCCAGTCGCCAGAGCGTGTCGACGACAAGGGGTGGTCTTTCTCCACAAGCTCAACGAAGGAGGCCAGCGCTCGTCGTCCTCATGGCTGGGCCGGGCGCATTGCCGTCATCGCAGATGTTTCCCAAAGCAGGAGTTTTGGCGCTCTTCGGTGCGCTGCCGTACGCTATCAAGGACCTTGATCGAGATGCGGGAACACTGCCGCCGTTTAACCGGTTGGCCATGCGAGGAGACCCAAGCCATGCCCAGCAGAGCACACGACTCGACGCCCAACGCACCGCAAATCAGAGGTGACATTCAACGCGGCTTGACTGGAGACAAACGGCCGGGTTTTGATCCGGCCATGGCGCCGCTCGAGACGGACTCCGAGGCTGGAGGCGTACCGCTTTCACCCGAGCAAGTCGCAATGGTCAGCGCGACGCATCCCCGACACGGGGGCCAGCTCAAGTCTCGCAACTTCGACGTCGCGATGGGCTCGTCCTTGAGGGGAACTCTCGAACGCAGACTCAGCCTTCCGGCCCTCCTCCCAATTCTTGCAGCCGTCGTGATCGGTGCGGTCGTTGTCATAGGAGCTCTTCTACGGTGACCGCTGGTGTCGTCTTGCTCTTATGGAATCAGGCCACATGCCCGCGCGCAGCGCCTCAGTCTCTCTTGCTTTAGAGGCAGAACGGCCATGACGGTGCAGGAGGTTCAACTTGGCCGACCCAACGACGCACGCGGAGATGCCTACCGCCGGCACGTCGTCGTTATCGGAGGTGGGTTCGGCGGGCTGGCTTGCGCCAGAGAGCTCGGCCACTCCGGGGTTCAAGCAACCTTGATCGACCGACGCAATCACAACCTCTTCCAACCTCTCCATTACCAGGTCGCGACAGCCGCGCTTTCGCGCGCCGATATCTCCGAGCCGATCCGGCGTGGAATGTCGTGGAAGAAGTCGTTGGGATGGAAGCCAATAGCAACCAACTATGGGAGGCCAAACCATCGCTTCGTATCAAACCTCACGAACCCGGCATCGCGCCTGAAGGAGATTGACGCGCAGCTAAGAAATCTCGGTTTCCCGAAACTGGCGCAGCCGATGAATATATCGTCATGAACGACGTCGGCATCAATGCGTCCGATCTGGCGAGAGCCCGGCAACTGAATATAATCCTACGGGTGCTTCCCCGGTTCCACACGGATCGCCGCTGGAACGCATGCTTGGTGAACAAGCTCCTCACGCTGCACGGCACCATGCCCGGCCTGCGGCGACAGCGCTCCAAGGTCTCGGTCATGTCGGTCCCCGGCACCGCCTCGTCGATCCGGTTGACGCATCCGAGGAGGTCGCCGCGCGCGCTTCTGCTTCATTTCCACGGCGGGGCGTGGGTTATGGGATCCGCACGCCTCGAAGACCGGATGGCGGCCATGATCGCCAATGACACCGGCCTTGTTGTTGCAGCGGTGGACTTTCCCAATGCCGTCCACGACGATCTGGAGCGAACGCTTCGGGATTGTATCGCCGTCACCGAATGGGTGGTGAAACACCTCGCGACATTCGGTGTCGGCAGCATCCTGATGTCCGGCGAATCGTCAGGAGCACATCTGGCACTGGAGTCATTGTTGCACCTACGCTCAATGGGCATTCATGATGTCGTGTGCGGTTTCTACGCCGTTTGCGGAGCTTTCAATCTTGAAGGATCTGACAGCCTCCGCGACAGCACAGGCAGCACCCTGTTGATTGATGGCCCGTCCGCGTTCAGGAACCTTCAGCGCCTATCGCCGTCCCTTCCTTTTCATCTGCGGCGCGGGCCGTTGCACGCCGACTTGCGGGAACTGCCTCCCGCTCTTTTCATCGCGGGGCAACTTGATCCCATCGTTGATGACAGCACCGAAATGCACGCAAAATGGCTCAAGGCCAACGGCAATGCCCGCCTCGCAGTGATCCCCGAAGGGGCACATGGGTTCAACCGTCTGCCAACACGACTGGCATCGAAGACGAATGCCTTTGGAAGACGATGGCTCATGGCACAATCGACTGGAGCCTGTGGAGACGAAACCTTCGACAGCGCGAGTTAACGCAGATCCATCTGCGCCATCCCTTGGACAAAAATCACTGCGCATTCTTGATGGTGTCCCGCCGAGTGGTGTAGCTGGGTAATAGCGAAGCCGCTCGCGAGCGCACCCTCCATAGTGCTGTAGGGAGCGGGCGGCGTAGCGGTGGTCACCAGTGTTTTCCAGTAGGGTCGGGTTGTTGAAGCTCAACCTGAAGGAAGACCACCGATGACCGACGACATGATGAACCTGCGCTCACTCGTTGAGAAGAGCGCCGACGCCGATTTACTGCGCGACATGATCGGCTTTGCTGCCGAGAAGCTTATGGCTCTGGAGGTCGGCACGAAGACCGGCGCAGGCTATGGCGAGAAGAATGGCTTCCGACTGGCCCAGCGGAACGGCTATCGCGACCGGGACTGGGAGACGCGCGCGGGCACCGTCGAACTGCGCATCCCGAGGCTGCGCACCGGCAGCTATTTCCCGAGCTTCCTTGAGCCGCGCCGCATGGCGGAGAAGGCTCTGACGGCCGTTATCCAGGAAGCCTACATTCAAGGTGTTTCGACCCGCTTATTGCATCAACGGATATTTTGGGGTTGACAATTGTCGGACGAATACAAAGTATTGTCCAACAATAGACGAGGAGGCGTCGAACTTGTCAGGAAAGCTTCGCGTTCGGCGTTCTGAATCGGTCCTCGCACAGCTGGGCGCGGACATCGCAGCTGGACGCTTCCAAACGGGTCAGCCAGTTCCCACAGAAGCCGAACTGGTAGAGACCTACCGGGTCGGGCGTTCGACAGTTCGCGAGGCGATTTCCTCGCTGGTAGGTCATGGTATGCTGCAGGCGACGCCGAGGCGCGGAACCGTAGTTACCGACCGCGCGCAATGGAACACGCTCAATCGGAATGTCCTGCGCTGGCTGATGGACAGCAAGATCCATACAATGGGCATCCTCGAGGCGATTGACGAGGCGCGCCGCATCTTCGAGCCGGCGTCCGCGGCCCTGGTCGCCAAGCGTGCGAGCCGGCACCAGATCATTGAGATCGAGACCGCCTACGCCAAGATGGAGGAAGCCGCCGGTCGGGGCGATGCTGATGCGGCGATCGTGGCCGACAGAGAGTTTCACTTTGCCATTCTGAGGGCCACCGGAAACCCCATTCTGGAAGCCTTCGATACCGCCTTGGACAGCGTCTTGGGGCTGCTGTTCAGCGTGACCGCGAACCACATGGACAATTTTCGCGCCAATCTCGGCAATCACCTCGCGGTGGTCGAAGCCATTCGAGCAAAGATGCCGGAGGCTGCCGAGCGTGCGATGTTGGAGACGATCAATTTCACGACCGAGAAAATGAAGGGCGCGAAGCTGATCGAATAATGCATCAAGGAGGAGTTAAATGATGCTTACAAAACTAACCACCACTGCGGCTATCCTGGCAATCTCGGCGGGTGCCGCCCTCGCGGAATACCCTGAGAAACCAATCACGCTTATTGTTCCTTGGGCTGCCGGTGGCGGAACCGATGCAGTAGCACGCGTTCTGGCGGGTGGCCTGGAGAAGGAGCTCGGGGTTTCTGTCAATGTCGTAAACAAACAGGGTGGCGGATCAGTCATCGGCCATTCCGAGATGCTGACCACTAATCCAGATGGCTACACGCTTGGCTTCGGCACAGCAGAACTTGCTACCTTCTATTGGGCAGGGCAGGCCGACGCCAAGGCGAGCGATTACACTCCTATTGCCCTCGTGAACTTTGACTCCGGCGCATTCCATGTCTCGGCCTCGTCAGAATACGGTGATGTGAAGGCTGCGCTCGAAGCGATCAAATCCCAGCCAGCAGGCACGTTCAAAGTGACGGGAACGGGAACAGGTGCTGCCTACCATCTCGCATTCGCAGGCTTCTTGAAGGCTAACGGGCTCGATCCCCTCGCCGTGACGCTTGTCCCATCACAAGGTGCTGCGCCTGGGTTTCAGGAACTTGCGGCAGGTGGCGTCGATTTCGTGTTGTCTTCCCTGCCGGAGGGCACTGCAATGATGCAGGCAAATAAGTCCAAGCCCTTGGCAGTCTTCTCGGATGCTCGCATTGGTGCTTTTCCGGATGTGCCCACGTCGGAAGAGGCAACCGGTGTGGCATTCACCGGCGGCACCTGGCGTGGCGTTGTTGGGCCGCAGGGTTTGGAGCCGGAGGTTGTGAAGACACTGGAGACTGCGGTTTTGAAGGTCGCCAACTCAGACGAGTTCCAGACCTTCATGGAGGAGAAGGGCTTTGGAGTGCGGGTTCTCGACGCGCAGGGTTTTGGTGATTTTCTTGCAGAACAGCATGCACAGGTCGGCATCATCATGAATGATCTCGGAATTGCCCAGCGCAAGGAGTAAAAAAGATGCGCCTGCCGGATTTTTGGACGGGCCTGGCGTTTACGGCCCTTGGCATTGCCATCGCCGTCTATGCTCAAGGCTTTCACGTGCCGGCGGGCGCGGCTTCCCCAAGGCTTCTCCCGACCATCGTCGGTGGCTTCATGGCCATGTTCGGAGGCCTTATCACTTTTCGTGGATGGAGAGGCGCAGGCAACGTCGAGTTGCCAGGATGGCTTTCGTCACGACGTCAGATCGCCCTGATAGTTTTCCTTCCACTCGCAGTCGTCGCCTATGGGCTCTTGGCTCTGCGGTTCGGCTCCATCCCCGTTGCGACGGTGATCGTGTTCCTTCACAGCGTCATCTACGGCCTACGCCCCATCTACGCTCTCATTCTCGGCCTATTCATCGGTCTGGTCGTCACCTACCTGTTCATCCATGTCCTGGGCATTCCACTTCCTGCCGGGCCGATCGAGGAGCTTCTTTCATGACGGGATTTCTCGAAGGCTTTGCCTTGGTGATGCAGGCAGACGTTCTAATCACAATGTTGATTTCAGCGATATTCGGCCTCTTTGTTGGAATGGTTCCGGGGCTCAGCGCGACGATGGCGGTGGCGCTGCTCGTCCCAGTCGCTTTCACTCTGTCACCCGTTGCAGCCCTCGCGACGATCATAACCTGTTCTGCCATGGCGATGTTTGCAGGCGACATTCCCGCCGCCTTCTTGCGCATCCCCGGGACGCCCGCTTCGGCAGCATATACCTATGACATGAACGACCTCGTCCGCGCCGGCCGACTGGGCGATGCGCTTGGAATGTCGCTCGTCGGGTCCGCCATGGGCGGTGTATTCGGGGCAATAATCCTGATGTTCGGCGCCCCGCTGCTAGCTGACTTTGCGATTAACTTCTCAAGCTATGAATACTTCTGGCTCGCCCTGCTAGGGCTCTCCTGCGCCACCCTGGTTGCTGGCGACGATGCTCTGAAGGGGTGGGCGTCGCTGACGATCGGCCTTTTCCTATCCGTTGTTGGACTGGATTTTGTGACCGGGATACAGCGGTATACCTTCGGGATCACCAATCTGCAGGCCGGTATCGGTTTCATTTCGGTGATGATTGGTGCCTTCGCACTTTCGGAACTATTTCGTAAGGCTGCCGCCTTTGAGGGGGAAACGAACGGACCAGGGCTTGCCATTAGCGGTCGACCACTCCCAACTTTGAGGTCCTTGTGGGAACAGCGGAACCACATTGGCCGGGGTGGATTGATCGGAACTTTGGTTGGCGCACTGCCGGGTGCGGGTGCCGATATCGCAGCATGGGTCACGTATGCTGTGTCAAAACGATTTGCCAGGAAACCTGAGCTGTTTGGCCATGGATCTGTCGAAGGCGTCGCTGGAGCTGCAACCGCCAACAACGCTGCGCTGTCAGGATCCTACGTGCCGACGCTGGTGTTCGGGATCCCAGGTGACTCCATCACCGCTATTGTCGTGGGGGTTCTCATCCTCAAGGGAATACAGCCAGGCCCCCTGGTGTTTGTGAACTCCGCCGACATGGTCAATGCGATCTACATCATATTTCTGCTGGCAAATATCTTGCTCGTGCCGCTAGGAGTTGCAGCAGTCTATCTCGGACGCACCGCGATCTCAATCCGAGATGCAATCTTGTATCCCGTCATCCTGCTGCTTTGTCTCTACGGCGCCTACGCCGTCAGCAACAATACCTTCGAGCTTTGGATCGTGCTCGCGATCGGCGTCCTGGTGTGGATCATGCAAGAGAACAACTACCCCGCGGCCCCCCTTATCCTGGGGCTCGTGCTGGGTCAGGTCGTTGAGCAGAATTTCATGTCCTCGCTCATCAAATCTGACGGCAATGTCATCAACTTCTTCAACCGTCCCATCGCCGGAGTGCTGGGGGTCCTCACCCTTATTGTCTGGTTCTCCCCGATAATCATGGGCATTCTCCGTCGTGCTGACACGGCACCTGAGTCAACCAACAAGACCTGAAGAAAGGTATCAACATGTACAAGTACATGAAGGGCTCAACCCATGAGCTCGCCTCGCTGGAGATCGCCATCAAGGCGATACCCGAGGATCCACGCGTATGGGTTCCGCAGGCACCCAATGTCTTCTTCCGGCCGATGTTCCTGAACACTTTGGGCGGCCAATGGTGCAACCTGCTGAAAGTCACTCGCTCCGGGATCCTTTCCCGTCACGTTCATCCTGCTCCGGTTTTCGGAATGGTGATGAAGGGCAAGTGGCACTACTTCGAGCATGACTGGGTGGCCGAGGAAGGTTCCTTCGTGTTCGAGCCGCCCGGCGAGATCCACACGTTGAACGTCCCGGAAGACTGCGACGAGATGATCACCTTCTTCAACATCTCGGGCTGCATGGTCTACCTGGACCAGGACAACAAGCAGATCGGCTACGAGGACGTATTTACGAAGATTGATATGTGCCGCGCGCACTATGACGAAGTCGGACTAGGAGCGGATTATGTCGACCAGTTCATCCGCTAGTTCAGCGGAATGGGCTCGCAGCTGGCTTGAAGGGCGTAATGTTCTCGTCACTGGTGGAACGGGCGGTATTGGTGGTGCGATCGCTGAATGTTTCCGGGACGCTGGCGCCAGAGTCCATGCAACGGGAGCAACCGAAGTCGAGTGCGACAATGCGCGGGCTGCGGTCCGCTCCGACTCAATCACCTACGACGTTCTGGATGTCCGCTCAAACGACGCGGTCAGGCGCTTTGTGGGTGATCTTCAAGAGCTCCACGTGGTCGTAAACTGTGCTGGAATCATCCGACGCGGTCAGGAGCGAGATCCGGAGGTGTTCGACACTGTGGTCGACATCAACCTCAACGGCACAATGCGTGTTTGCGAGGCCTCCCTGGAGGCGTTGACAGCCAGCGGCGGCTGCATCATCAACATCGCCTCCATGCTGAGCTTTTTCGGTGGCGGCTTGGTGCCAGGCTACTCGGCTTCTAAGGGCGGCATCGCACAGCTGACCAAGTCTCTGGCTATCGCCTATGCCCCAAGCGGGGTGCGGGTGAATGCCATTGCGCCTGGATGGATCGCGACGCCACTGACCAAAGCGCTGCAGGATGATCCTGTACGTGCCGGGCCCATCCTTGCGCGAACACCGATGGCGCGATGGGGCAGCCCCGAAGATCTTCGCGGTATCTCGCTTTTCCTGGCAAGTCCTCATGCCGGGTTCATGACAGGCACAATCATACCTGTGGATGGTGGCTATGCCGTCACTTAAACCTTTGGACCAGAGCCAGAACATGAGAGCTGTCGTCTATCATGGTCCTAATCAGCTTTTGGTTGAGGATCGTCCCCTGCCTGACGGCCCGGGAAGGCTCGTCGATGTTGAGGCCTGCGGCATCTGCGGGACCGACCTGATGATCTTTGCAGGCAGGCATCCTCGCACGCGCCCGCAACTTGTCCTCGGCCACGAGTTCGTCGGCACACTCTTGGAAGGCGTGCCCGAGAGCGGGCTTGAGGCGGGCTCACGCGTTGTGTGCTATCCATTGGTCTCCTGTGGTGAATGCGACGCCTGCCAGAACGGGCTGGAGCACGTCTGCGAGATATTGCACCTCGTCGGCATCGATAGTCCAGGCGGCATGGCTCGCTTTGCGCGCGTCGCACCGGAGGCACTTTATCCGGTGCCGCAGGACCTGTCTTCCGCCGTAGCGGTACAAGTGGAACCTCTCGCCGTCTGCGTGCATGCAGCCAACATCGCGGAAATCACCGGGGACGAGCGCGTTGCCATCATTGGGGCTGGGCCGATTGGCGTGACGCTCGCAATCGTGCTGCGCCAGCGCGGCGTTAAGCGTATCGTGTTGTCGGACATCAGCCTGCAGCGTCTCGAAATCGCCCGCACTCTTGGATTCGAGACAGCGAAGGCTGGGAGCGATCTTTCGGCACGACCGGGCGAGCGCCCTCAGGGCTTCGATGTCGTATTCGAATGTGCCGGCGCGGCTCCCGCCGTCACTGCAGCGATTGCGCACGCTCGGACGGGCGGCAAGATCGTCATGGTGTCGATCCACAAAATGCCGCAACCGGTCGACTTGCAAGCGCTGTCGTTTCGCGAACTTCGCATCCTGGGCACACGGGTCTACAGCCGCGCGGAATTTCGGCAGGCGATCGATCTGTTGCCCTCGATTCAGCACGATCTCGCGCGCCTGGTCTCACGCTTCATTGATATGAACCAGGCGCAGGAGGTCTTTGCGGAACTGAACGACGGGGCGACGGACCTCAAGGTGGTCGTCAAATGTCGTCCGAACCCGGAAGCTCCCGGAGGGGGTGGATAAGCCGGTGGCCGTGCCTTTCCTTCCGCCACGCGGTGCCAGTCCTGCAAAGTGAGAGTCATGTGGAGATCGGGACCTCCCGAAGCGACAACGATATTCGAGATTAGGAGAAACAATCTTGCTCAAGATTTTTAACGACTTTGAACGCCGGCCCGGTCTTCTCGACCGCTTCGACGAGGTAATAAAATGCTATTCGGCGACGGCAGTATTTGCTGATGTTCAGTATCGGACAGGTGTGATGGACAGTGGCATCAAGCCAGCATTCCGGGCGAAGGTGTGTGGTCAGGCCATCACGGTGCAGCTCTCGAAGGGTGACCTAGTGGATCCCTTGAAGGCACTGGAGATGGGCCAGTCAGGCGACGTAATCGTGGTCGACGCCGGCGGAGATCGCGACACATCTGTCTGCGGCGGGCTCATGGGCGGCCTGGCTCGGAACCGCGGCATCCGTGCGATGATAGTCGATGGTGCCGGCCGCGATACCGACGAGCTGGAGGACATCAACTGGCCTATCTGGACGCGTGCCATCACGCCCCGCGGAACGCATACAATGTTTTCCCAGCGCAAGGATGAGCTGTCAGTTAACGTCCCAATCGCCTGCGGCGGCGTCGTGGTGAACCCAGGAGACTTCGTTGTTGCCGACCTGATGGGTGTCGTGGTCATTCCACTCGACCGCGCGGGGGAGATTGTCGAGCTTGCGGCAGAACAGGCAGAGCGTGAGGCAAGGACCCGCGAGGGTGTACAGCAGGGCAAGACAGTGGAGGATCTGCTTAGAGAATTCGGGCGAATCTAAGCCTCATACTGAGCGATACAAAGGGGCTGCCGCCCGAATACGGGCTGCAATCCCGAGAAGCGACTCAAAACTTCGCTACTAACGCTTCGCTCATGGCGAATAGCAGAAGCAAAATACGGCAGGTCCCGTGGACTTACAGCCTGCGGCAAGATCGCGACGCGCTTTGACTCTCCGAGGTGAAGGTGGGCCATTGATTCAACGGAGTGCCTGCTCGTGCCCACCGGAAGCTTCTAGCCTCAAGCCGCCTGCCGATCCCTCAAGATCAGCACTTCAAGTTCTTCAGCACCCATTGGTCTGCCAACCAGATAGCCCTGCAGCTGATCGCAACCGGCCAGCCCGAGAGCCTCGGCCTGCCTCTCCGTCTCTATACCTTCAGCCGTCACTGGAATTTTCAACGCAGTTGCAAGTGCAATTGTTGCGCTGAGGACGCCTGAGCCGCTTCCAGAATCATCCAAGCCCCATACGAGGGACCGGTCGAGCTTCATCCTGTCAAACCCGAACTGCCGTAGCGCTCCAATGCTGGCGAAGCCGCAGCCGAAGTCGTCCAGCGCGAACTTTATGCCGTAAGTCTTCAGGGAAGTGATCGCGCGTCGCGCTTGATCCGGATTTGAAATAAGGACACCTTCGGTGATCTCCAACGTCAGCCGGCGGGCATCGAATTTCTCCTTTTCCAGGAGCGCAACCACTCCTTCTACAAAGTTCGGATTGCACAGCTGGATAGGGGAGATGTTCACTGAGAGGCCCAGGGTGCCCCATTGGGCGGCCGCGCAGATCGACGAAGCAAGAATCTTCATGCCCAACTCGTCTATCATCCCCGAACGCTCGGCCAGTGGGATGAAGACATCGGGCGCGACTGAACCCGTTTCCGTCTGCCATCGCGCCAAGGCCTCGACACCGCATATCCTCTGCGTGCTCGTCGAAACAAGCGGCTGGAATACCGGCTTTATCTCGTCTCGCGCAAGCGCCTGCCGCAATTGTCCTTCGAGGGTGGCAATCTGCTTCCGTTCGGCATCCAGTTCAGGCACGTAGGCGTAGGCTTTACCCCGGCCCGTTTCCTTGGCCTTGTACAAGGCCATATCGGCGCGCCTCATCAGCTCAAGTGGATCGAGCGCCGAGGCCTGAGAGGCGTGGCCTACACTACCACCAATCTCGATCGTGCGACCGCCGATTGTGAAGGGCTCGGCAAGGCAAGCGACAATCTCACCACTGAATCCTTCTGGATCACTTGCACCCATCTGCAACAGGGCGAATTCGTCACCACCGAATCTGCCTGCGGAAACCACTTCCGCATGGACGGTCTGCAGACGCGAAGAAACCATCTTCAGAAGCTCATCGCCGACAGCATGTCCCCAGGCGTCGTTGACGGCTTTGAAGCCATCAAGGTCGATAAGATGCAGCGTCAGGTTAGCATCCTGTCCCCGGTTGGCACCCGCTCGCGCAGCAAGGGCTTCAATCAGCCCCCGTCTGTTCAGTAGCCCTGTCAGCCCGTCGTGCGTCGCTTGATGACGAGCAGCATCTGCCAGCGATCGAAGCGTAGATGCTTCTTTCCGGCTGCTCATCAGGATCAGAACCAGGAAGGCGGCCAGTAATCCTGCTGCTGTGACCACATAAGGCCGAGTCTGAACGAAGACCGCAGAGCCGGGCTTTTGGCTTGGCCATGCAAGGTAAGCAACTGCCTTGCCGTCCAATCCGAGCAGCGGAACGCTCAACAACTCCCCCCGGGGCGGGGCTAAGCGGCTCAGACGCAGCCCCATCAGTTGGTGTTCAGAAGCAATCTGCTCGACCACAGCATCGGAAACCACCTTGAATAAGCCCAGGACACTGAAGGATTCGTCAGTGATGGAGGCGGAATAGGGCTGGATCGAGCCAGACCCCAGCAACGCGATATCATCGCCTGCTACGACGAACGTGAGGACCGGCTCCTGTGTCGCCGAGTTCGACTTCTGAGTCTGCGCAGCAAAGTCGGGGCCGATGAGCTGGTAGGGGTCGAACTGCTCTCCCTTGTGATAGGCCGAAATAGTTCGCCCATCCTTCGCGAGGACTACAGCCCCATCATAAAGGGGATAGTCTTCAGTTGTCTTTCCCCAGTTCTCATAGGCCCAATCTTTAGCATCTTCGGAGTTGACAGCGGTATAGGCATCATCCCAGACAGCGTTGTCTCTGACCGTAGCCGCCAGCTTCTGCTGGAAAGACCGCGTCGCCGCCTCAGCCGCTCGCACAGCTCTTGCGTCGTCCATCTCGTTTGCGGCGTCACGCATTGCAAGTATGGCGAACGCAAGAAGTCCGGCAATGGAAAGAGCAAGCAGCAGCGTACCAAGGGCTGTGGCAAAAGCCATCCCACGTGACCCAGTCGAACGCGCAGGCCCAATGTCGCTCATTTGAACATCCAGATGACAGAGATGATGTCCATTGGACGGCAGAAAGACGTCATGTCCGCTTATGCGCTGCATCTGAAACGAATAGCCTAAAACTCCTTCTCTAAAGCTAAGTCTTAGGATTAATTATTGCTGAAGATGATGCCGAGGAGGTTAATGACCCCTTCCCGCAGACGCAGTTCCCGAGCTTGAGCCAGAGCCGCTGAGGGAGTGCTCCAAAGGAAGGACGCGCTAATCCAGAAGCCCCAAAATAGCTCGATGTGCGGCGTGGAAAGGACGCTCGGGTACTGAGGTCGACTCACGCTTCCCGCCGATCCCCGGTCAGCGAGGAAGAGCGCGTCCAATACAATCGGGAAACCGACGCCGTCCGGTGCGCACGTATGACCGGGTGCGCCGCGTCCTCCAGGCCGCGACGTGTGCTTCCGGAACGACCGGAGGACATCAACCAGACAGCGTCGGCAACTGGATGTCGTTCCGACCGGCCAGAAGGCTTTTGGTTCGGAGGAACCTGGCACGTTGTTTCAACGCGTACATTAGAATTCCTTGATGATCTGGTAACGAGGTTATGACATCTTGCGTCTCAGGATGGCGATAACGCCGGCAATTCCCTGCTGCTCAGCCACCCGTTAGTGTCCTACTGGCTGGAAATATCGAGATCGGACTGATGAACGTGAACGGGACATCAGGCACTTCACGTGCAAACCCAACGCACCTGGTTACAAGCCTTCAAGAACTGTCGCCGGCAGCTAACAAAGAGGTTGAACACCTCCTTGCAGGAAGAACACGAGACATTCAGCTAAGCCCGGAGCTGACGCGGCGGTTCCGGGACCGGTCGTGGCCGCAAATGTCTAAAATCGTTCGGGCCTGGATGATCTGGGTGGTGGTCCTCGATCTCTCGACCTTGGCCGTCAATGCGGTTTTGCTTCCGACAGAGACCGTGAGGCTTATGTTCGCTCCCGCGTCCATCCTCATTCCCGCAGCTCTAGGCTCTCAGTTTGCCTTCCGAAAACCCCGTCCCTTATGGGTGCAGGGAGCAGCCATCCTTCTCGGGCTCTTTCTGATCCTTATGTCGGTCGCGTTGGTCGGCGTTTCGGCTGGAGGAGAGTTCTACGAGCGTCACCTGACGATCATGCTGTTCGTTGCCGTGACCGCCATCATCATTTTCCCGGTTCCCTTCTCCTGGACCATGAGCATCGCGGCCTATGCGCTCGTCATTTATCTGGCATTCCAAATGAGCAACCCCATGATCGGAAGGGGAAGCGCACTGGCTGGCGCACTGTTCTTCGCAACCGGAGTCATTGCAACTGTTGCAGCCCGCCATACTGCCAACATACTGGCGTACAAGACCTTCCTCCTCGTGCTCCGGGACCGAATGCGCCTTGATGAATTGACGGACACCAATGCCCGGCTGGAGCTGCTCGCGCGCACCGACCCTCTTACAGGTATCGCCAACCGCCGCTGGATGATTGAGACGCTCGATCAGGTGTGGGGTGGCGATGGAGAGCAGACACAGGGGAATGCTATCCTGATGTGCGATGTTGATCACTTTAAGCAACTCAATGACCGCCTTGGTCATGCCGAAGGCGATCGCTGTCTCGTCAAGATCGCGGGCATCATCCAGAGCAGCCTGCGCGACGAGCGCGACCAGGTCGCTCGGTATGGCGGAGAAGAGTTTCTCGTGCTCCTTAGAAATGCGGATGAAAAGGTGGCTGCCGTCGTTGCGGAGCAGATCCGCAGCCGTGTGGAAGCGGCGTCTTTGCCCAATCCTCTGTCCACCACCTGCCCATACGTCACCGTCAGTATTGGGGTATCAGTCACCGAGGAGGGCGAGCATAAAGTATCCGCAGACGCGCTTCAGCGGCAAGCGGACGAGGCGCTCTATCGCGCAAAGCAGGGTGGGCGAAATCGGGTGGCAATTTTTCCAACTGTACTAGCCAAGGCACGTTGCGGCGAAGGCGGCTGACCGGCGGCGGTCAAAGATGCATGGGCTACCATAAAATCAACTCCCAAGCCTGCACCGCCTAGGCGCTGTCGAACCTCCCGACATCCTCGCCTTCAATACAAGGAGGCGCCCACACTGCGCAGAGACGATCTGAAGCCGCCGCCAGAACGATGTTGCTCTCAGGAAGGCGCGGTGGCGGCGGCTCTGACCGAACCGGGAGCGTTAACTGCCGTCGCGCGTTGGCACAATTGCATCGGGCACTATGCCGGACGAGCCAGTCGCTCTTGAACCAGTTCGAACCACCGACCCGTTATTTCTCAGTGGCCGAAACAAGGTCTAGCTCGTTGGCAAGGTGTCTGGCCATTCCTGCGCGCCATGAAGGACGCGAAGAATACGGACCGCTGTTTCGGTCATTGCATAGGCCGCGACGTACGGCGTGCCGTTAATGACCAGTTCGCGGGTCCCGGCAATTCTGCCAACACGACCGCTCGCGGGGAAATCTATCAACCGGCGAACCGCAGCAACGATCCGCTCGTCGACCAGAATGGCTGCTGACGGATTTTCTGATTCTATGTACGTAAAGATGGCGTCGCGATCGGATAACGCGAACGAAGACCAGGTAAGCTTCACGATTTTCGCTCACCCGCGTTGAGACGGGCTGCCGCTCGGCGTTCAGCGAAATGCACCTCAACTTCATCGTCCGAGACGTCCGGTCGAGTATCGTTCAGCGCTTCAAGTACCTTGATGCGAAACCAAGCGTCATGGGCCTCGCTGCCTGAAAGAAGCTCCAGCGGCAGCGCACCCTCATTGGCCGTCCGGGTAAGTAAGATACGAACCGCGTCCGATACGGTTAGTCCCATATTTCCAAGCACTACGGACGCACGATCCCGAACCTCAGCATCAATACGAGTTTGTACCAGTGCATTTGCAGCCATATCGATCTCCACTTTGGCTGGAATGATAATGCAAATGAATGACAAATACCATAGCCTCTCGAGCTGCCTTCACCTGTTCTCGTCTCCATGAATTGCTCTTGCACACTTGAGCAAATGCTCGCAGCTGCCCCAAAACCATTTGTTATATGTTCGCTCCTATTCCGCCCGCCCTCGGCACTGGTGCCGAGAAAAATGGAATAGAGCATGGTAAAACACGATCTTTCATCTCATCGCTTTCAACGGAAAATCTTCGATTTCTGCCAAGTGCGCATTGCGCACAATCGCCTCAAAGCGAGTGCTGGAAAGCATTCGGCCCCATCTCATAGGTCTTGTCGTCCACCGTCGGCCACCACTGATCGGGAGTGGCCGTATGGACTGGACAGCCATTGGCCAGGCATGCGGGATTGAAGGCGAATTGACGGCAGAGTTGAAGAAGGCGCTTCGTCCGGGTCTGGACGCGATTATCCGCTGGCTTGTAGAGCCACCTGCCGCCGAGGACATACGGTCCACAAAACCACATGCGAAATCGACCAATATCGCTCCGCGCAAGTCCGACACAGCCACGCGCTCCAGGCCGCGACGGATCCTCTCCGACAAGACCCCGGATCCATCTTCGTCAGTGCCCAGAGGGCCACAACCGAAACCAATCAGTCCTTTTCCTGAGCCATTGTTCGATGCGACCGATGATCCAGCCAGCTTTCACGATGCGCTCGTTTATCAAATGCGCCGGTTCGGCGAGAGCTACTGGCAGCTTTACCGCGCCGTCGTTCGCCTGGGCGAGACTTTCGATGACAAGACTCTGCTGTCATGGGTTCAGGGCGAGCGCGTGCCGCGATCTCTTACCAGCTTCGAGATCCTGTCCCGCATCGAGCGGCGTTACCGACTGGGACAGTGGTATTTCAAAGCGAAACTGCCGCACCAATCCCGCTCCCTCTACGGCCATGATTTGGGTGACATCAGCGCTGCTGAGCGGCGACGACTTGCATGGCATCTTCCGGACGATTTCAGCAGTTTGCCGTTCGCCAAGCGGGAGGAAATCATCGAATGGGTGCGCAGTGTCATCATCTCGGGCTCGACTGATTATCGCCGCGACTAGGCGGCGGCCACCAAACAGCGTTATGCAATTCGGTTTCCAGGCATAACCTATGGCGGAGGAGCTCTATCACCCCGATTGCAAAGCATCCCAGACAGCACGAGCTACAATACGGAAATCTTTGAAGATCCTGATCTCCTGTCAGGCGTCGTTGACGCGCCGCCGCGGCTGGCTCTGGAGATGGCCGATTTGATCCGCTTCAAGGCATCGACGCTGACGGCGATCGGATTTCAACGCAACGGGGTGTGGGGCAAGGAAACGGCATCGCAGAAGGTCGAGCATCTCGGGCTGATGTTCGGGGCGCTCGCCGCCTCGCCCGCCGGCATTGTCAAAGGGCGCGGCGTGCCACTCGGCCAATTGACCTTTGGCCTGCTGATCTTCCCCGGGGTCTGGGATTGGTACCTGCAATGGCGCGAGCAGCGGCGTGGCTTCTATACCAAGTGGGAAGAAGACATGTTGATGGTGGCAATGGCACTGACCCGTGCCGAGGTCGGCTGGATACGCCAGCATCCGGAATTGTTGACGAAGGGTCAGCCAATCGAGGGGCTGATCGCGCCCGAGGAGATAGAGTTTGCGGCACGCGACTGGCACGGCGCATGCGATGCATTCCACCGACATGCCGCCAATCGCTCGAGGGAAATCCAGCGGGTCATGCGTGTGCATCGCGACCCGTTCGAGCCGATCATGGTGGTGCTTGAAGCAGACAGCCCACTGTCGGAATATCGTAAGATCACAGACGAGATCCTGGAGCGCATGCCGGACGAAAACCGCTATCCCCGGCCGGCCGCAGAGGCCGTCCGATCGTTCCTGTTGCTCCGCCTCGGCCTGCATCTGGGACTTCGGCAAAAGAACCTTCGACAGCTTCGCTTGTGCCCACGCGGGCATTTTCCGACATCAGAGCGACGACTGGAAGACATGAAATGCGGTGAGCTACGCTGGAGCGATCGAGAGAACGGATGGGAGGTCCTCATTCCGTCGGTCGCCTTCAAGAACTCAGGCTCATCCTTCTTCGGACAAAAGCCGTTCCGGCTGATCCTGCCGGATCTGCTCGACCTCTACAAATTCCTCGAGGCGTATATCGACAAGCACCGCGGCGTACTGCTGGGCAGCGCCAAGGATCCTGGCACCCTGTTCGTAAAAACAGTGAAGACGACAAGCATCGATGCGGCGTACGACTCGACGAAATTCTACGAGGCTTGGCGAAGCGTGATCCAACGTTATGGGATTTACAACCCCTATACAGGCCGCGGCGCCATCAAGGGGTTGCTGCCGCACGGACCGCATAATCTTCGCGATATTCTGGCAACGCATATCCTCAAGCAGACCGGGTCATACGAGCAGGCCAGTTATGCCATCCAGGACACACCGGATGTCGTTCAGCAACACTACGGTCGCTTCCTGCCGCAGGACAAAGCGGCGCTTGCGGCGAAAATCCTCAATCAGGTTTGGGAGGCCGCATAGCCACTCGGATGAATGGGTGATCCACATCGCCCATGCAGATGCAAATCAAGCCCCGCATCTGCATGGGCCCTGCCGGTCGTCTCCGCCTTGAAGGGATGTGAACCGTCGACCTGCTATTTCCAGATGACGAGAGCGGACTAAGGCTTGGATTGGATGGCGCAATTGAACTTGGCGGAAGCTCAGCCCTAGTGCCACCGTGGCCCGCCGAAATCTGTTCCGAGCATGCTGGCGCCCTGCTAGCAGACCAAAACGAAAAAGCCTGTCGCGGGAGGAGGTGCGGCAGGCTTTTTTTAAAAATAACCGAACAGCAACTGGGAGGAGGAATGTTGCTGTTCCCGCAAACGCCCTTGGGAGGAGGAGAGGATGTCTGCATATCTACCGACGCGGAAGGAAGTGCATCGCTTCGATAGCCACATCATACGGGTTCTCGCCGCCCATTAAACAGACTTTGCTGCAGCGCAGTTATGCCGAGAGAGCATATCAATCCCGGCGAGCCAAGTCAGTCATTCAGAGTCGAACGCGCTCCTTGTCCAACTCCATGGAACAAAACGACAATCTGGTGCTTTTTGCCTCCTGAGTCGCGTGCTGTGTCAACCGGACGTGACAGGAGGCGGATTTGTACCGGGGACTGCATGGCCAGCGACAAGCTCTCGACCTACAAGCAGAAGCGCGATTTTCAGAAGACGCAGGAGCCGAGCGGCGCAGCGAAGCTGAAAGCATCGAACCGCCGCCGCTTCGTCATCCAGAAACACGATGCAACCCGGCTTCATTATGACTTGCGGCTTGAGCTCGACGGTGTCTTCAAGTCGTGGGCGGTGACGAAGGGGCCTTCGCTCGATCCCCACGACAAGCGTCTGGCGGTCGAGGTTGAGGACCATCCCCTACACTACGGCGACTTCGAAGGCACGATCCCTAAGGGCCAATATGGCGGCGGCACGGTCATGCTCTGGGACCGTGGCTATTGGGAGCCTGAAGGCAACAAGACGCCTGAGCAGGCGCTGGCCAAGGGTGACTTCAAGTTCACACTGGAAGGCGAGCGGCTGCATGGCAGTTTCGTGCTGGTGCGGATGCGCAACGATCGCGACGGCGGCAAGCGGACCAATTGGTTGCTGATCAAGCATCACGACAATTTCTCGGTCGAGGAAGACGGCGCGGCCGTCCTAGAGGAGAACGCAACCTCCGTCGCCTCCGGCCGAACCATGGAAGCGATAGCCACGGGCAAGGGCAGGAAGCCAAAACCGTTCATGGTCCAGAGCGGCGACGTTCAGGCCGATGCGGTCTGGGACAGCAACCACGGCCTTGCTGCTGAAGAACGTAAAGCCGACACCAAAACTAAAAGGAAATCTGGCTCAGCCAAAGCTGCCAAACCAGCGAAGTCTGCGATGCCCGACTTCATCGCGCCGCAGCTTTGCGAAACGCTGGAACGGCCGCCCTCGGCCAAGGGATGGATCCACGAGATCAAGTTCGACGGCTACCGCATCCAGTCACGCATCGAAAACGGCCAGGTGACGCTGAAAACCCGTAAGGGCCTGGACTGGACGGCGAAATACCCGGCGATCGCGACGTCGGCCGCTAGTTTGCCTGATGTCATCATCGACGGGGAGATCTGCGCGCTCGATGAAAACGGTGCCCCGGACTTCGCCGCACTTCAGGCGGCACTCTCCGAAGGAAATACCGACGCCTTAGTCTTCTTTGCCTTTGACCTGCTGTTCGAGGGTGATGAGGACCTGCGGCAACTGCCGCTCATTGAGCGGAAGGAACGGCTGCAGAAGCTGCTGGATGACGCCGGCGAGGATCCACGCCTGCGGTTCGTCGAGCATTTCGAGACTGGCGGAGATGCCGTCCTGAGGTCGGCGTGCAAGCTCTCGCTGGAAGGCATCGTCTCCAAGCAGGCGAACGCCCCCTACCAATCGGGCCGCAGCGAGACCTGGGCGAAGTCCAAATGTCGCGCTGGCCATGAAGTCGTCATCGGTGCCTATGCCACGACCAACGGCAAGTTCCGCTCATTGTTGGTCGGCGTCTTCAGGGGTGAGCACTTCGTCTATGTCGGCCGGGTCGGAACCGGCTACGGGGCAAAGACAGTCGATACGATCTTGCCGAGGCTCCAGGAACTGGAAACCTCAAAGTCGCCTTTTACGGGCATCGGCGCGCCGAAGAAGGATCCCGACGTGGTCTGGGTCAAACCAGAACTGGTGGCCGAGATCCAGTTCGCCGGCTGGACAGCCGATGGCCTCGTCCGCCAGGCTGCCTTCAAGGGCTTGCGCGAAGACAAGCCTGCAGCCGAAGTCGAGGCGGAAAAGCCGGCATTGCCGGCAAAGACCGACACCCCGACGCCGGCCGCGACAAAGCCACCCAAACCGTCGCGCGGCAAGAACGCCAAGGCCGAGGTCATGGGCGTGATGATCTCCAGCCCGGACAAGCCCCTGTGGCCGGATGCCAACGACGGAGAGCCGGTGACCAAGGAAGATCTCGCTCGCTATCATGAAGCCGTCGGTCCATGGTTGATCGATCACATCAAGGGGCGGCCGTGCTCGATCATCCGAACGCCGGATGGCATTGGCGGCGAGCAGTTCTTCCAGCGTCATGCGATGCCGGGGACATCGAACCTGCTCGAACTGGTCGAAGTGTTCGGCGACAAGAAACCTTACCTTCAGGTCGATCGGGTGGAGGGCCTGGCCGCGATCGCCCAGATCGGCGGCGTCGAGCTGCATCCGTGGAATTGCGAACCGGGCCAGCCGGAAGTGCCCGGTCGCCTCGTCTTCGACCTTGATCCCGGTCCGGACGTTCCCTTCTCAGCCGTGGTCGAAGCCGCTCGGGAAATGCGCGACCGGCTGGAGGAACTTGGCCTCATCAGCTTCTGCAAGACCACTGGTGGCAAGGGCCTGCACGTCGTCACGCCGCTTGCCGTGGCGAAGGGGAAAAAGCTGACCTGGCCGGAGGCAAAGGAGTTCGCATACGATGTCTGCCTGCAGATGGCCCGCGAGAACCCTGAGCTTTATCTGATCAAGATGGCCAAGAACCAGCGCAACGGCCGGATCTTCTTCGACTACCTCCGCAACGATCGGATGGCGACCGCCGTCGCGCCGCTATCGCCCCGCGCGCGACGGGCGCCACGGTATCGATGCCGCTCACCTGGAGCCAGGTGAAGACGGATCTCGATCCAAAACGCTTCACCATCCGCACCGTGCCGAACCTGCTGGCTAAAACAAGCGCCTGGCAGGACTACTGCGACGGACAGCGCTCGCTGGAGCAGGCCATCAAGCGCCTGGCGAAGTCGATGAAACAGGCCGCATAAGAGCGCCGGTACCTATGAACCGTCGCGCCGATCAAGTTATCTGAAGGCAGCCTGAATCTCGTAGATGGATACCGGTTCCGGTGTTCCGGGAATACAGGATGGTTCGTTTGTCGTCTGCAGAGAGCGCAGTCGCTTTCACCACATCGATCGGCCGCTCAACCTGCATACCCTGAATGAGGACTACTGGTCCCACCGCAGCCGCACTTCTTGCGGCCTGCCGCAAAGTCTCGTGCATGTCGGCCTCCTTAACGAACGTGCGGATCTTTGTCATCCGGACGATGGACCGGACGCGCCTTCATCGCTGGCGGCAGGGCCATC
>JOKI01000035.1 GCA_000722615.1 Pseudorhizobium pelagicum
AATACGCCTATGTGCCGGGGATGACGGCGCAGAACGCGGTGGCGATCGCTGGCGGCTTCACGCCGCGCGGCAACCAGCGGGACGTCGACATCACCCGCAAGGTCAATGCCCAGGTGCTGACCGGCCGCACGTCGATTGCCAGCCCCGTTCTCGCCGGCGACACAATCTACGTCCGCGAACGGTTGTTCTAATCCGGTTCCTGATCCGCAAGCGGCGCAAAATGCGGCCATACAGGTGATGCTAACCGGTCAAGGGCGCAAGCGGGAGCCCGTCTTAGACAGCAATTCACGTCCACCCAGGGGCACAGCAGCCGGTGCGGATTAGCCCGGAACACGAGATACTTCGGGCCGTCTAGCTAGCGGTTCACTCCTCTGCACAATCGATCAAGTTGGCCTCCGGAGCCTCGCATAAGACGCGTCTACGCTCGTCAGGTTCATCCGCCCCTTGTGCTGATGTTGATGCTCACTATTGATTTTACTGCAACATGCATCGCAGCAATGTATGAGACAGCGAAATCTTTCCGGCCGTTCTTCTATTGCTGTGGATGCACTCGAGCTCTCGGCATCGACGGAAACGGTTGCTTCAGCAATGGACCGAGACGGCCGATCCTTCGCCCTCGACACTAAGCCAATCGCCATCAGCAAGGCTCCACCTCGAGCCCTCGTTTGTCTTCACGCCTCCTAGGCAGCGACGGGAACGGTGTCAGGCCTCTCAATTCCGCATCATCCATCGCCGTCAAAGCATCTTTCCCCGGAAGCGTACCGCCGACGCTACCGGCAGCTAGATTGACATCACCAACGACAGCTTTGAAGCCTTCGCTGAGACCCTGGTAGCAATACAGGATTTCGAACAATTCGTCTTTCAAGCGCTGCAGAAGACGGAGCTCAGGACCGCTGGTGTCGTTCGACATGGCTCGCAGACGGATATCAGCTTCGATCTCTGTGATCCTTGCTTGATAGGCGGAGAGGGCCTCCGCGACGTATAGCTGATGCTTTTGCAGGACGAAGCTCATGCGCCACCTTCACTACGACAGTCGGTAACCTAAAGTATAACCCGTCGGCCTCGCAAAGCACCTTGCAAAGCGAACAATGGTTACCGGACGCGCACCTACCTTCGGCTTGAGCTGCGATGGGCAAGGCTGTGCGGCCATGAGCGAGCCTGAAGCGGCTCAAGGCGCAGATTGCCGGTCGCTGAAAGAGCCAGTCCCGGTGGAGTCGGTCATTTCAAACGAGCGTAGGCGATCACCGGCTGCAAGGTCAGCCAAAACCAAGATCGATGGCCGTGCCGTTTACCTTACCTGCTAACGACAGCTCCGGAAGCAGATTGTTATTAGCCTCCCATTCTGCTCTTAGCTGCTTTCAAGTGTTAGAGGCACAATCTCGGTGCCCGGCGCGATTGACAGCGAAGGGACCTTACGATGGCCAACAGAATCTCAGAGACTGCGGAGAAGGAGGCCAATCCTGTCTCTCGCTATCGCTACACTCGTTTACTCGCCAAAGGAATTTCCGTTCTCTCGACGGTTGTTGTCGTTCTGCTTCTGGCGGCGGCATCGTTTGCGGCGGGTTAAGTGACATACCTGAATAGCAAATCAGCCTCCGCCCCTGCAGGGCCCGAACGCGGCGGTTTTCGGGAGACCGGATCGCCGGTTGCGGGGCGCCATCACGGCTTAGGCTCGCCAGACGCCCAGCTGGATAGCTCCAGCTACTTACGTGTTCTTGGGCTTCCGCACCGATTGGCTACGGCTACTTGCCCGACGCAACCGACTTTGGATTTGCCGAATGCGGTGGCGAGCTCCGTCAAGGAAATTCGCGAGATGTCCTCTCAGAGACGCTACCGCAACGACCGAGTCCAAGGCTACTGAATGCGTGGCAAGCTTGTTCTTGAAGCGCTCGGCGCCGCACAGGAAGTCGACGCACTCAAATCCATGGTCGAACGACCATTGAATATACTCCGTCATCAGCACGTCACCGGGGGAGCCACGGCTGAAGCTGGCGTCGTAGGTCGTGACATAGGCCATCATCGTGTTCTTTTGGGCAAAGTTCACGGATGCCGCGATCATCTCACCTTTGCATTCCAGAACAAAGAACCGCAGGGTCCCGGTCGCCGCTAGTACCTGGACGAGAGCGGGCAAGGCGCCGGAACCTTCGTCGTACATTGTTGACTGGATGTTCCGGGCTGCGAGGTTCTTGCGCTTCAAGTTGGCTAGTCTCTTGAGAAGTGCGCCAACCGGTTCTTCGGGAGGTAACAGGCGGAATTCTAGAGGACCCGCCTCGTCGAGGATGCGGAGATGCCGACGGTACTCCTGCCTTGTCTTCTTCGGCTGGCCGGCGAGCCAAGCGGCTCCGTTTTGCCACTGCCCCGTCACCCGGTAGCTACTTTCTTGCCGGTAGTTTGGGATGAGCATCAGGGCGTTCTTCTGCTGGTTGCCGACCAGAAGCCGCACGGTGGCCTGTGGGAGAATACGATTGAGATAAACTAGGTCGAAGCCGCCTGAGGCACACAGAAAGCCCCAAAGGCGCTCCAAAGCTGCGTCGGGGCACTCTGGGGCCGCAAGGATGTCGCAATAGTCACTGCAGTCGCTGGCCGCCCATTGGAGCAGTCGAACCCCTTGTCGCCGGGAGACCGCAAGCGGGAAGACGGCAATCAAAAGGTCTTTGTCCCAGATCAGCCCGATGCGAAGATGGCACTTGCGGTTTTGGTGGGTATTCCACCACGCCTCTACCCATCCGTGGCTTTGAAACACCAGTCCATCAGCCCGTTCCCATAGCGCTGACCAAGCGGGTCCAATCTGCTGCAACCGCTCGGTAGTGGTGACGACCTCCAGGCTCTCCTCGTGAAGAGCGAACTTCAAGGACATGTCGCTCACGGATTCGATTTCCTGTGGGATGGCGCAGAGCCGGTCATTCTGCGGGTAAAGCGCAGAAGGTGACCGCCCATCTTCTTGAGTGGCAGAATGTATAGCCCAAAAAGCGACTGGTACTGGCTGGCGTCGCGGTCAGTCAAGCCGAACTGGAAATCTTCATTGGGCTCAGGAGCGAGCTGGGTGCCAAACAAGCGATCCCAGAATGAGAACAGGAGGCCAAAGTTCTTGTCGTAGTGGCGTGGATCGACGCTGTGGTGCAGCTGATGCCAGTGCGGGCACAAAATGACATGGTTTAAGCGGCCAAAGGAGATCTTTAAGTGGGTATGACGGACGAAATCCATCATGAGGATGTTTCGGATAACGTAGACGCTGACACCGAACACCGTAACTTCGACCGGGTTGAAAGCCACCACACTCCAAACGCCAAAGCAGACCCCAGGGATGACGCCGTCCCAGGCGCGGTTCATGAGGTCGTCAAGCGGATGGACGCGGTCTTTGGTAATGCCGACCATGACCTCCGCCGAATGATGCACCTTGTGCAGTTCCCACAGGAAAGGAAAGCGATGCTGAGCTACATGATAAAGGTAATAGGAGATGTCGTAGGCCAAGAGCATTGTGCCCGTAAAGACGATTGTGAGTACTGGCCCAGGCGGCTCGTCCGTCAAGGGCGCCTGGATCGCCATAATGGTGCTGAGCGCCTGATGTGTCACATATCCTACCGCAACGACAAAAGTGACCCCTGCAGGGATCAGCAGAAATGGCATTATTGTCCGCTTGGTAATCCAAAAAAGGATATCTGCGCGAGCCGACGGATGCCAGATGACTTCGCTCGGGAACGCGAAGTCGAGGAAGTCACGCAGAGATCTTTGTTCGACGGTACGCCAGTAGGCAATCAGTGCGCTTGCAAAGACGATGAGAAAAAGGACTCCCATCGTAATCAAGCTGCTGCCCGACAATTTGTTTGCGACACGATCGATGAAGTCTGAGAGCATAACTATAATCCCCGTTGTGCATTGTTGCCACCTCGAGGCAACGGAGGGTTGTCGACGATCCAGGGGCTGAGCCTCCCGGTTCGCGCCCAAGGCGAGACACCAGCCCGGCGTGATTTAACACGGCAACCCTTCCAGAGTGCCTAATTCTTCAAACGCACTTAACGTGATGTTATTTCCGCTTGCCCGATTGCCGCACGATTCTGTAAGGTTATACGACCGCCAACCGCGATACCTTCCATTCTGGCGCCAGATGCCAGCGCACCGGAGCGCTGACGGGTAGATGAGCGTCAGCCAAGGAGACGCAATGAAGGCCCGCGTTACGATACTACTTGTGCTTTTGGCGGGTACCTTGCCCGAGACTGCCGCATCCTTCGAAATGAGACGCGGGGTGGGAGTTCATGAATGGCTAAACTGGTCACCCATTGTCGACGCCAACAATTATGCCTGGCCGCCATACCGCAGCATTAACCAATGGCGGTCATCAGCGCGCCCTTTGAGCGACTGGCCAGAGGGCGACGCGCTTGCTGCGATCCGAGAAATTGGGTTTGACTTCGTTCGGCTCAGCGTTGATCCAGGTCCCCTGCTGACCAGCGAAGGCGCTAAGCGACAGCAGGCTCTGGACATCATCGTGGAAGCTGTTTCTGCCTTGCAGGCAGCGGGCCTCAATGTGGTCGTCAACCTCCATAGCGTTAGCCAGATCCCCGCTTATGGTATGGAGGTCATCGAGGGCGGAGCAGACAGCGACGGGATCCTTGCCTACCGTGAGATGGTGAAAGCAGTGGCGAGAGCGATCGTTAAAACGAAAGTCGATCAAGTCGCGCTGGAGCCTTACAATGAGCCGGGCTACTATCCCTGTGACGAAAGTGGAACGGAAGACTGGCAGCGCATCATTGCAACGACTGTCGCCGACATACGGTCTGTCGATCCAAACCTGCCTATCATTGCCACTGGGGCGTGCGGCGGCAGCATCACCGGGCTCACAGACCTGCAACCGTCATTTGATGACCGTAACATATACTATAGCTTCCACATGTATGAACCCCACGAGTTTACCCATCAGGGAGCGCTCGATCCGGAAGATTTTCTGGCAGGGCTGCCATGGCCATCGACATCTGGTTCTGCGCGGAGCACTATTGAAGGCTTGCGGGCCCACATGCAGGCTGCCGGCCTGGACGAAGGTCAACAGCAGGAGAACCTCGATCGCGTGTCCGGAACGATTGGCGCGTATTTTCGCGACGGCTGGACCATCGGAAAGATGCGGGCGCGACTCGACGAGGCAGCACAATGGGCCAAGCGCTACGGCATCCCCTCAAACCGGCTGTTTATGGGAGAGTTCGGGGCACGTCGCATCACGCATGACGGCCGCTCGGGCGCCTACGACGCAGACCGCCTGACATATCTAAATGAAATCCGGTCGGCCGCGGAGGCCCACGACATTCCCTGGTCCGTCTGGGAATATTCGAACCCTCATGGCATGACGGTCATAGAGACCTCCGGCCCAGCCGTCCCCGACATGGGCGTCGTTGAGGCGCTCGGACTGCCGATGGGCGGTAACTAGGAAAGTTCAAGCTTAAGGCGCTGATCGATGTATGCCCTTTTGCCACCTCTCCCGGTCATGATCACTGTCACTTCTTCGGGCCGAAACGTCACGGCTCCCTGGGTCTTGGCGCTAAAGGTCCGGCAGAGGCGTTCTGCATCCGCCAAGGATCCTGCCCCGTCCAGTATATAGCGCACGGTTACAACCCCTGGGCGGTCCTGGAAAAACTGATACTCGCTGATGCCCGCGAAGAATTCCGGGTTCTCAGGCGCCAGATCTGTTGCGACGACGCGATGGCCATCGAAGGTGACAAGGAATCCCGGTTTTCGGCGGGGGGCGAGAGAGCGAATGCGCAACCGGTACCCGTTGCCAAAACAGGGGCGCTGCTCGAGCTCGCCAAAGTCCCCCGTATCGTAGCGGATGAACGGCATTCCAGTGGACAAGAAGCCTGTTGCCACGATGCGACCTTCACGCCCGGGTTCGGTAACCTGTTGGCCATCGTCATCTAGCACCTCCGTCAGTCCGTAAAGCGGGTTAAACTCATAGAGGTCTCTCTGTCCCTCAACCTCTCGTGCGAACGCTACTTTCTCACTTTGGCCGTAAAAGCAAGCGAACTTTACCGGGCCCAGCGTGTCGTCGATCAGCTCTCTTTGATGTTCATACAGAGGTTCTGAGATGGGCAAGATCCCCTTGATCGGCAAACGTGGCCTTCGGTCGATTTGCGTCAGGCGCCGACAAAAAAGTTCGATTGCCGACGGGTAGCCATAGATATAGCGAATTTGCCGACGGTCGATTTCATCGACATAGGAATGCACGTCTGCAGTGGTCATGGGAAAGACAGCCAACCTGAGTTCCCTCAGGGCCGGATCCCAATCATGGGTATTTTCCGGGTTCTTCAAGGCAAACCCACGAAGGCTGGCGCGGGCGTCGCGCTCGCTGAAGCCGATGCGCCCCCAGACATCGTATATGAAAGCCATTTCGCGTGGGCTTCGGTCCCTATCAAGATAGAAGGCGAAGCCGGCTTCGCCATTGGATCCACTTGTTTCGCCTACATCGACCTGCTGTCGGGGTACCGCGAGAACGGCATCGCCGGCCCTTTTCAGGATTTCCTTGTTCAGCACAGGCAGACGCTGAAGATCGTCGGGGCTAAACGTTGACGAATCGAAGTGACCGGAAAAGCTGCGGCCAATGATGTCACGGTAGAATGAGCTGCCTTGGTATGCCTTGCCGAGCAAGGATCGGAGCGCCGCAAGGTGTTGGTCAGCTGCGTAGCGCGGATCCTTTTCTGCCCACTCGACACGCCGACGCCAGTCGGTGTAACTGCGCCCGAACTTGAACCTGGTCGGAACCAGAGATATCAGTGGGCGTAGCGCGTTCTTGACACCGTCGGGGCTGCGAACATACATTCCCCGCAATACGTCCAGTGACTTCATGGCTCTCTTCCATAGATTGGCTGCGGATCGGTCGCTGCCAGCCATATGCACTGGATGTTCCTGGCATATGCCGGCAGATCGAGTTCTTGACGATGTCGCTCACGCGCTGAACGCCCGAGGCTCTCCCGCAATTCGGGTTCGCGAACCAGTTTTTCCAGAGCTTTACGGAGTGCTTCGACATCACCTGGCGGAACAAGAAGACCGGTCCTTCCGTCTTCGATGATATCCTCGACGGCCCCGACCGGTGTCGCAACGATGGCCAGTCCCTCAGCCATGCCCTCGATCACGGATACAGGGAGGTTTTCGGCGAAGGAGGGTAGCACCAGGATATCGGCATGTGTCAACAAATTCGCCACCTGTTCATTGTGCTGCCAACCCGGAGCAGTGACCTTCTCGCTCAGCTCAAGCTCGTCAAGACGGGAGCGTAGCCACTCAACATCTCCGTCTCCGGCGAGTGTGGCTCTCCATCCGGAAAGGCCCTTCATTGCGGCCAGCGCATCGCAAAGCTGCGGCACTCCCTTGCGCGCACCGATCCTTCCCAAAAAAATCACATGGACCGAAGCACCGCCGCCGACATGCGGCTGGCGCGGCCCCGCGGCCGCGTTGGCAACGACATGAAGCTTGCCCTCTATGCCCGGAGCCCGTCTTAGCGCAAATTCCTTCCAAGGTCGGCCGAGCACGACGATGGCACTGGCCTGTTCAAACATGTTCTTGATGCGGCGGCTCAAGAAGCTGTCACGCCCAGACCAAAACGACATGTACTCGGCACCATGCAGATGCAAAACATAGGCTACACTCAAAAGGCGGGCAAAGCCTGAGATGAAGAGCTTACGATAGGTACTGCCGTCACTGGCAAGGTTGATATGGACAAGATCCAGCCGGCCGCGCAGCTTCGCCCACGCCATCCTCGCGCAAAAACTAACAACGTAGAGGGCCGAGAAAGCAACGGGGCCCCGGCCCCGGGTTGCGATAAAGGTCGCACGGACTTTGAACTCCGGTTGAAGCTCGAGCTCGTTTTGGAGCGACATCATAATGCGGTCAATACCGCCCTGGGCATTGTGGCCTGCAGGGGTCGTGACCATGACTTCTAGGGGTCTGTCGGGAGGGATCCTGTGGTCCATCGTCGTTCTCGGTTGAAGCTCACCATCGTACCAAATGGTTGTTAACGTTTATCCGCTAGTTTCCTGTCAAATCGGCAGGGACGGGAGCTGACCTTGCACGACCTGCACGCCGTTAGGATTCCAATGCTCCTGCGATCAACGCTTATCTACGGTCCTGCAGTACTCTTCACACGGCTGGGCGCGTTTCTCTTCGTCATCATGGCGACCCGGCTCCTTGACCAGGCAGAGTATGGCCTGCTGACATTGGTGGTCACCGTTGGAGAAATGATCGACATCGCCGTCTCCGAGTGGATGCGGATCGCTCTCTTGAGGCTTGGCGGCACGGGCAGCGTAAGCGGCGGGAGCCTTAAGCGCGCCGGCTTTCTGCTGATGGGTACGACGACACTGGCTCTTCTCCTGGCCGTCCCGGCTTCCGCCGTGGTGGTCCCAGATCGGTGGCAGGAGTTCTCAATTGCTGTCAGCTTTTATCTTATTGCAGGCAGCATTGCCCGCTTCTCATTGATCGTCTTGCAGATGCAGCAACGCCACACTGCCTATCTACTGCTGGAATTTTTGCGAGCCGCGCTTCAACTGGGACTGCCCATCATCTCGATAGCAAGCGATCATAAATCCTTCCTGGTTATATCGCTCGCCTCCAGTCTCGGCACGCTTGTTGCGGGCCTCGTCGCCGGTTGGGTGGCGGCCAAGCGTGTGGTCCCAGGACCGTCTCGCTTCACCAAGCGAGAGTTTTTTGTGCTTGGCTTGCCCATCGTCGCCGTGGCCTTGGTTAGCCTTGGCCTTAACAGCGCCGAGCGGGTGATCTTGAACGCCTACCATGGCGCGGCGCCGGTCGCCGTATTCGCAGCGCTCTATGCCTTGGCGCGTCAGCCCATCAGCATGATCGCCAATGCAGTCAATCTCGGTTCGTTTCCCGAGGCACTTGCCCGGTTTGATAGGGACGGAGCGCAAGCAGCCAGTCGCTTTGTCACGGAAATCATGGCGCTGATGCTGTCCCTTAGCTTGCCAGCCGCTGCGCTTTTGATCGCACTGGGTGATGATCTGGTGCGCTTTATCCTTCCTTCCGAGTACAGTGCAGGGTCAACCACCCTGCTGTTTGCCATTATGATTTTTTCGGTCATATGCACCAACGTGGCAGACTACACCTATGGCACCATGATCCATGCTTTCAAGCGGCCGCACCTGCTGATCATCAACAAAGTGTTCGGTTCCGTCACAAGTGTTGCTCTGTCACTCCTGCTGATACCCATGTGGTCTGAGATCGGCGCTGCCCTCGCTCTCGCCGGCGGCGCCCTCGCCAATCTTGCGGTCGCCATGGTAGTTAACCGGCAAATGACGCCGATCTCGTTTCCCTGGGTACCGGCCGCATTGGCCGTGGTCATTGCGGCTGCTACAGGCGCAGTGGCAGTTTGCTCAAGTACACTTGTTCAATGGCTGCCGACCATCGTAAGACTAGGCCTTGTGGGATCTATTTCCGGCATCGTCGCTTTGGCGTTGAACGCTTTCTTCTATCCTCAAGCAGCATCAGGTCACCTGCGTAGGTTGTCCCTGACCTTGCCAAAGCGCCGCGGGACCACTTGACCCGTTCGCGCCTCGGCTGAGCTAAATGATATGAAACTGCGTCTTCACCGACGGTGGGCAAGTGAAGGCGGTCCACACTATGCGCGCCGACGGCAGCTTGGTGCCAAACGAGGGAGAGACCCATCCGCACTGCGGGGGCTCTTGACCCGCAAGGACTGCAACCGCTCCGTCAGAGGGGAAGTCGATCCTCAGCACTGGTTCGCCAGCGACACTGAGGTGGACGTGCTGACCCTCTACCTCAGCGTGGATGCCAGGCGCCAACTGATAAATCATATCGACCCTTGGCGGTGCTGACGAGCCGAGGAGCCGGTCCGTGACCTGGATCGAGGACGACGCGATTGAAAGCGTCCTCTCGTGGACAAGTCGAAATGCCTTCACGTATCCATCATGACTGGCTCGAAACAGCGCAGTCGGCTCCCGCCGATGTTCCAGCAGCTCTGCCTTTGCCTTGTGAGACCAGTTAAATGCGCCCGAAATGGTGCTTTGGTCGCGCCCACCAAGAGCGAGCGTGTTGTGGGCTTGTGTGCTGCGAAACCAGTCACGCCATGCTCCACCGGCATGATAAAGGTAGGTTCCCGGATCCACCAGCACCGGACGATCTCGTAGGAAAAGCTGCCAAGAGAGGGCATCAGCGTGGCCATGCGCGGCAATCGATAGATATCCCAGCGGGCCATGATCAAACAAGACCATCGCCGGTTTCTCTGCGATCTTGCCGCGAAAAACGCTGTATCCACCGGTGTCGAAGACTTTTGAACCTGACGGCGCGGCGGCGCCGATCGTGGGGCTGTCGAAGACTGCGGCACGCAACGAAACTTTGTCTGGAGCCGGACCAAGCGGTGGGATGTTGAGGTGTCCGCAGATGGCGGATGCTACCGATGTCGGGTAGCAATTCTCGTCTTCGGCAAGCGAAAGCACCCTTCCTTCATCATCGTCACCTATCTTTGGCGTGGTTCCATCAGCAAGACTGATCCAACCGATGAAAGCGGCGAACCGCGTCAATGAAGCGTTGAGACTTGGGTCCATTGGGCGACCCGAGTCTCGTGCTGCCTTGGCACAAAGGAGCAAAAATTCGGCAGTGAACGCACCGTAGGTCGGCGACTGCTCGGCGCCGACCCCATCGGCCAGGATCTGGGTTCCCGCTTCTCTTTCCAATGCAGCTTGGGCTTTTGCCAAATTGCCTCGAGAGCCCGAGAGCTCGGGCATCGCGAGTGAAATCAAGAACTCGCCGGCGCATTCTGCAACTAGATGGTTGTTGGCAGAAGAAAATTTCGATGGGAAACGTAGCATCCAGGCAAGATGGGAGGCCAGGATCTGGCGGATACGAGAGCGAGTCGGAAAAGAAAGATCGTCACCACAGCAGCTGCTCACGACAAGAAGGCTTATCGACCGAAGAGCGAGTTCGATTCCCGAATTCCATCCGATACCCCGGTAGGGTGGATTATGGATAAACCAGCTGTTGATCGCCCGGTCTAGGAAATCGAGCGCGCTCTTGTCGCCGCTCAACAGGTAGTGAGCAGCCACAGGCTGAAGAAACTGCAGACGGTGAAACTCCCAGGCATATTTGATGTCGCCAAAGCCCGGGGCGTCTTTGTAGTTGATATCAAAGCTAAAGGTATCAACGCCCGGCCAGTGTTGGCCACTGACAGGATCGAGCGTCCACAGATGTGCGGGAAAGTCCGGATCGGTCTCGAGCCGAGGCCAGGCAACACCCAAGGCGCAAAAATCGCCAGCAAGGACGCGGCCGGAAGCGGCACGCGTCGCCTCCCGGATCGGACCGGACGCCCGCTCAAGAGCGCTTCGCAGGCCCGGCAGCTGCGGAGCACGGCTGCCCAGCGCGCCATAGCGTTCCCATTCGCCCGCGTTGCGGCGGGCCGCAGCACGCAGCACCTGCTCGCGCACACGCCAGGCAACCTCCGCCATGGACATCGAACGCAGCCTGTTCATAAGCCAGATCGCGTTCACGTCGATACGACCTCAGCCGCGGTGGGCAAGGTGGTCAAAAGCGAGCGCATTCCCAGCGCTATCCGACAACTGCCACAGGAACGGGTCATGCTTTGACCGCCTTATAGGCGTTCAAAAGCTTTGGCACCTCATAGGTCCAAGCCATCTGGGTCAGGACGCGGTTTTTGCCAAATTGGCCCATCCGGAACCGTGCTTCCGCATCACCCAGCAAAGTCTCGATCTTGTCGGCGAAATCAACAGGGTCGTTGGCGCGAGCATAGAGGGAGGCTTCCATGGCGCTAAATCGCCCTTCGACGACATCGAATTGTACGATGGGCTTGGCAAGCGCCATGTATTCCAGGATCTTGTTCATCGTTGACTTGTCGTTCATCGGGTTCACACGATCTGGATTGACACAGATATCCGCCGTCGAAAGCACCTCGAACAACAGCTGATCTGGTGCGCGTCCAATGAACGAAACATATTGATCGACCTTGAGGTGCCGAGCCATCTCCTGAAGCCCCCCCAGCGCGGAGCCGTCCCCGACAAGGGCAAAATGGATGTCGGTTCGCGCCTGGGTGTGAACAAGGTGCGCAACAGCCTGCAGCAAAAGGTCTATTCCTTCCTGCTCGCCCATGACGCCGACATATCCCACCAGATAGCGCCGGCCGCATTTCAGCAAGGCGTTCGGTTCAACAGGCTTGACACGTGAAAGATCTGGGCCACTGCGGACAATGTAGACCTTGTCCGGGTCCTTGCCGCCGCGGTCGATCGCGATCTTTCTATAGCTTTCATTTGTGGAGATGACGACGTCTGCTGCCTTGAAGGTCAGCCATTCGAACAGGCAAAGTGCTCGCCAGAACAGACCGCGCCTTCCAAATTTTGCCTCATAGAGCTCAGGATTGATATCATGATGATCAAATATGTATTTCTTGCCCAGCAGTTTGAACTGCCAAGCGATCAGAAAGATAAGATCCGGCGGGTTGCACCCGTGAAGAGTGTCGAAGCCGTGCTTGCGCCAAATTTTCCAGGCAAGAACTGTCTCCCAGTAGAGCGCGGTTGAATACTCCAAGAGATAGCCAAGGGCCCCTTGAGCGTCGGGAAACTGGGGATGCCGATAGATATGGATCCCTTCCAGATACTCGTAACGCGTTTCTGCACCCTTGCCGACCGGGCAGATAATCGACACGGATGCCCCTTCTTTTTGGAGGGTGCGAGCTTGCTGCCACACGCGTCTATCGAATGGGACCGGGAGGTTCTCAACGATAATGAGGACTTTGCGGCCTTCCAGTTCTCGCGAACGTGGAGACTTCGGCCATGTCTTCACGGCGGCATCGACCGGTGCTTGTTGTTTTTTGCGATAAATTGCTTCAACACTCATGGGAGTTCACCAATTTTGACAAGGCTGATGTCGTCGCGAAGGGTCAGATACCCCCCCGTCGCGTTGGCGAGGATGACGCGATCGTAGGGGGTGGCTTCAGCTGTTTCTTTGCTCACCAGGAGCGCCGACAGGCTCGGCATCTGGGTGTAGGCGTACCCGAGATTGGCGCCTACCAGTTTCGTGGCGTCGATGGCGGGATCGAAAATATGCAGCTGGTACCCGTCGCGCAGGAGACCACGAGCAAGATCGATGTTGGGACTTTCACGAAGGTCGTCGGTGTCCGCTTTGAAGGCCAAGCCCGCCAACAGCACTTTCGCGCCTGGCTGCAAACCGTCGACGGCGTACTGCAACAGCCGGTATTTGTGCGCTTCGTTGGACCGAAGGAGAGAGTCGACCAGATAGGTGTGGGCACCGCAGTCGGCCGCGATATGTTGGAATGCCCGCACATCCTTGGGCAGGCACGAGCCGCCGAAGGCACCACCGGGACGCATGTAGTAGCTCGAGATGTTCAGCTTCGTGTCCGACAGGAAAATCTCGCTCACCTTTGCGGCGCTGAGATCCAGCTGCAGACAGACACGGCCGATCTCGTTGGCGTAAGCGACCTTCACAGCATGCCATGTGTTATCGACGAACTTTGTGACCTCCGCCTCGCCATAGCCGACACAGAAGATCGGGGCGTGGATATTTTTGTTGAGAAGTCGCAAGGCCTCATTCGGCTCTCCGTCGGCCGTCCCGACGACCACCTTGGGGGGCGTGAAGTAATCCTGTACTGCTGACCCCTCCCGCAGGAACTCCGGGTAATAGACAACCTCAACTGCGCGCTCGAAGTCGGCGCCGAGCTCTGCTTGCAAAATCGGTCGAACCAATCCTTCGATAGTGCCAGGCCTGAAAGTCGACCGGTATGCGACAGTCATTGGCTTTGGGCGATCACGGCGCACCCCGGCGGCAATTTGCCGTGTGACTTCCGCGACGTAGGTCATGTTGTGTGAACCATCTGGTGAACTTGGTGTCCCAACACAGACAATGGCAACCTCGACGTCATCGAGGCGATTTCCGATCTTTGTGTGCGCAGAGATGAGACCTCTCGCAAGGCCCCTTTCCAGCATCTCCTCTACGCCAGCTTCAAGGATAGGCGAAACTCCGCGACGAACACCCAAGACTTTCTTCTCGCTGATGTCGAAGCCGATCACCGAGTGACCTTCGTGCGCCAAGCAGCACATCGCCGTGAAACCCACATAGCCTAAACCAAAAATAGCAATCTTCATGGGATTCTGTTGTCCGATCATAGCAAGCGGCGCACCGCAGGGATTGGTCGTTCCGATAGCTTGTCCGAGGATCATAGCCCTGATCTTCGGCGCGATTGGCTTTGGCACCAATGAAGACACGGCCCGTAAAGAACGGGTGAACGAATACCGGGTAAACTGCTTGCTGATGGAGGATGCGATGAATTTAGCGGTGTTTTGCAGCCTAAGGTTAAGGCATGTTTCGTTCTTTGTTTTCAATTCGAGCGAGACTGGCAAGAGCGGATGAAGGTTTGGATAGTGTGCTTCGCTCATGAGGCCGGCGCTTGGGAAGAAGCGGCTTCAAATCTGCGCAGTTCTGGCCTCATGGCCTTTGTCGGCTGCGTGCGCGACGCTGCCAAGGGGAGCCTTGTGCGTGCAGTACTGGGTTCGGAGGAACGCTGGATGGGACGGAAGCATAGAACGGGTCCGATTCCGGCCCCGCAGGACTTTTCCCCCGATATTATCGTCGACCTGGCCGGTATGATCGGTCTTACAAACGTTCCGATACTGAGATTTGAGGTGAATGGGCAGCGCCAGTTGGACGCAGGTCTAGCCAGTTTGAGATCCAATCTGGATCAGACAACCGTAGTTGCCTATCTTGATGACGAACCGGTCGCGCACGCCTTCCCAATGATCAGTCAGCAGACGTTTCTATCTCACAATCGCGATGAACTGTATGCGGCAGTTCAAGCGCTCATTGTCCAAGTGACCGCCCGCCATGCTGCTGGAGCGTTGCGGGGCGTAAAATGTGCAGATACGCCCCGTGCGCGAGGCATATTCGCCCTTGCCTATACCGCAGGCGTCGTTCGAGGCCTGTGCCGGCGCACCATCACCAAGACTGTTTTGCAGCGGCGCCCATTCTACTGGCAGACCGCGTGGCGATGGACAGGCAGATCAGCTATTGCCGATACCTTGCAACTAGATGGGCCGCCCTTCCGCATCTTGCCCGATGATGGACAACGATTCTATGCCGATCCATTCGCCTTCGTCCATGAGGACCGGCACTATCTGTTTGTCGAGGAATATCCGTACGAAGAAGCAAAAGGGGTTATCTCGGTCGCCGAGGTAGAGGCGAACGGCAGCTTCGGCGTCCCGCGCCGCGTGCTCGAAGAAGACTATCACTTGTCCTATCCGAACGTGTTCAGGTGCGACGGTCAGGTCTTCATGCTGCCAGAGTCGGGGGATGCGCAAGAGTTGGTCTTGTATCGCTGCGAAGCGTTCCCGGACACGTGGATCCGCCACGCTGTCCTGATCAGCGGACGCAGCATCAACGATGCAACGCTGGTGAAGCTCAATGACCGAATTTGGATGTTTGCGACCGAGAGGTTCGGCTCAGGAAGTGCCTCCGATACGATGGTGGTCTACAGCGCACAAAAACTTGACGGGCCTTGGCTGCCGCACAGGTTCAACCCCATCCTGATCGACAGGGCTGGTGCTCGGCCGGGTGGCCAAGTGATCGAAAGGAACGGACGCCTTTTCCTCCCCGTGCAGGACGGAACGAAGACCTACGGTGGAGGCTTGGGACTACGTCAAATCGTTCAGCTCGATGACACAGATGTCGTGCTCGGGCCTGTGCTCTCCATAGCCGAGGGCCCCGCCTGGGCGAGGTGCGGCATTCACACGCTTAACCGAGCCGGGCTGCTGGAGGTTGTCGACAGCACAGGCTGACGGGGCTGTGGGCTTCGCCGTGGCTTGGAAGATATGGGTGCCGGAAGAGACCGGGAGGCGACAAGCAGGACTGTCAGGAGGATGATGTCTGGGTTCTTTGTTGCCAGGCCATTGTTGGAAAGATCAACCAGGACGAAGACAGCTGCTGCAATTCGTGCCTGCACGGGCGCTCCCGCCAGCAGCCGAGTAAAGAACGAGACGACAACGACCGTAAAGGCAAGAGCGATGGGCAAACCAAGCGTCAAGATGATGTAGACCGGCGCGCTTTCGATAAAATTCAAATCCAGGTTTGCTTTCGTAGTTGCGTGAAGATCCGATGCATCCATGCCTAGGAAGATGTCCTGCCAGCTCACATAGCGAAAGACCTCGTAGATCCGCACCCGCGCCATGAAGTTGTCATCGACGAGTGTGTTGTTGAACCTGTCCAGAAAGCCACCAAAGAACAAAGTCGCAAGCAGTCCCCCTCCCAACACGAGGACGAAGAGGGTAGCCATCATTTTCGCCAGCTTCTCGTGTTGAGCGGACAGTCCGTGCCAGCGTGACAATATGAGCAACAACAGGATCTCCGCTGCACCTGCGATCATCGCCAGCCGCGCACCCGATGCGGCCAAGCCGATGAACAGCAGCAACGTGACAGCTATCCTCGACCAAAGCGGCCACCGGCACAGGGTGACAAAGCCTATCGTCAGCACGATGTGGGCGCCAAGCGCCAACGGATGACCGGCCAGCCCGATGGGGCGAAATACCGGTTCTCCTTCATCGAATGGCAGGAGCCGCTGCTGCATCAGCATTTCGCCGATTCCGATAACCGCGCTCAAAACGCCAAAGACGATGATCGCCTCGGCGGCAATGAGCCGGGAATGATGCCTTTGCGTGAGCAGCAGCAAACCGGCGAGCGTCGCCACAAGATAGGTGTCGATGAGAAAGCCCGTTGCACCAAACCCGCTGACGATCACGGCAATCGCAGTCACCATGGTCAACATCGCGGCAGTTCGCAGCAAAGTTCGAAACAGGTTGATGTCGGCGCCCATCAGCACGAAAGGTCGAGTGCACAGGGTGAGCAGCAGCATGGCCAGGATTGCGTAGGCGGCAAGATGGAATTTGACAAGAAAAAAGCCACCCTCCTCTGTATAGTTGACCAAAAGGTTGAGCACGCTTGCGGGTACAAATACTCGGACCATCAGGATCACGATGGTCAGGAACAGGAATGCAATCTCGATTGCATTCTCGCGATCACTTTGCTGCATCGTTCTTGCCATCGCTCAATTCACTTGGTGTACCTGGCCCGGCCCTGAGAAGGCCATGTAAGAAAACCCTACAACCATCCAGCAAAGGATACGTTAACTTAGAATTCATCCTGAAGGTCGAATAGCAGCGTGGACATCTCTGGACAGCAGGAACTCATGGTATGTCCTAGGACGACGCAAGAATCGCTACGCTAACGTCTGCCGGAGCCCGACTTGCTGAGGGATTGCATCCACGACCTCTGCGTGGCATGCAGTTTGACAGGTGACGCCAGCCATAGAGTTCACATTGGAGACAAAAATCCGCGTTCTGTTTCACGTGCCGGGTCTGGGTGGGGGTGGCGCGGAACGGGTTGTGGTTCTTCTCGCCAACGAGATGGTACGTCGTGGCTTAGAGGTGGTGCTCCTGGTCTGGAACAAGGACGGCCCCAATCTTGCGATGCTCAACCCGACCGTTCGCCTGATCAGCTTCGACAGCCCGATGGATCGCGGTGGTTTTGGCAAACTGGGCACGTTCCAGAACCTGCTGCGGACGGTGAGAGTGGTGTATCGGCTGCGGCCCGACGCGGTGTTTTCCGCACTGGACTTTGCCAATTCGCTGATTGCACTGGCGCTATTCTGCGCGAGATCGAAGGCGGCATTCTTTCCGTCCTATCATTCGGCATCGGCACTGAAGGCAGAAGGCACCGCCTACTCGATCCCTCTTCTAGACCGCTTGACGGCTGCGCGCGCCACCAAGGCCATCAGCGTTTCCACTGGTGTGGCGCGAGACCTTGTGGACCGGGGCTTTCGACGTCCCAAGGTGATGACCATTCACAACCCCGTACCAGCACAGGCCAGGCAGCGTCCGGAGCCATATCCATGGGAACTTGAGCTCGCCCGTATGGGGAATGGGCCCGTAATTGCAGCGCTTGGGCGGCTGGTCGAGGTGAAGGATCACGCTACCCTTCTGGAAGCCTTTCATGCGCTCGATCGAAATCTTGACTGTCGGCTTGCAATCTTTGGTGATGGCCCGCTGGAGGCCAGCCTGCGAGAGCACGCCGACCGGCTGGGGATCTCAGGCCGCGTGCTGTTTACCGGCTATGTCAACGATCCAGGCGCATGTTACGCGGCAGCAGACCTGGTCGTCTCAACGTCCAGAAGCGAAGGGTTTGGCAACGTGTTGGTTGAGGCTTTGGCTGCTGGGTTGCCGATTGTCTCCACCGATGCACCGCACGGCCCTCGTGAGATTCTCGCAGACGGTGAATTTGGAAGCCTGGTTCCTGTTGGGGATGCTCAAGCTATCGCAAAAGCGCTTCACCTTGCCCTGATATCTGCCAAGACAACAGAACGGCTGATGGGACGTGCCCGCGCGTTCAGCGTCGAGAGGATCGGTGACCAGTACGAAGCACTTTTGAAGGATCATTGCCAGACGAGCGCATAGCACCTTTGTCCGACCCGGAGACCCGAGGAGGTGTTGGCGGCTTAAGCCCGCACGCGTCCGCCAGCGCTGCAGGCGACAAGTAGACCCCGCTGCCGCCAGGTCACGCCGCCCCTCATCTGACCCTAGGGGTCGAGCAGGGTTTTCGCTGGACGTCGAACATCCGCAATAATGCCCCGTGCAATAGCCAGAACCAGCCCGACAAAAAATCCTGCGATCGCGCCTGCAATGAGCAAGAGAAGATTGCGCGGAGGCCATGAGCGGCCAGTGGGTGGCAAGGCTTGCGTGATCACTCTGACACTATTGACGTTGACCTGGTGTCCCTCGGCAATTTGACGAGTCCGGGCGATGAAGCTTTCATAAATTGCACCCTTCGACGTTGCGTCGCGCTGCAGCTCGCGCAGTTGCACCTGCGACTGGTTGTCGGTGAAGACCGAATCTTCCAGTTGCGCCATCCTGGTTGTCAATTCCTCCAACGAGGCGTTAGCCTTGTCGAGCTCAGATTTGGCCGCGTTCGTCGCCCGACTGAACTCCACCCCGACTTGTTCACGAACTGACGCCAGTTGAGCCTGAGCCCTGAGGATCGATGGATGCCTGGCACCGAAGGTGCTTTGCAGTTCGTCAAGACGCTGCTGTAGCGCACCAGCCTGCTGAAGCAGATTTGCCAAAGCCGGAGACACGGCGGCCTGCGTCGGGTTCGCAAGGGTTCGTGCCTTCAGCAGCGCGTTGTAGGTGACTTGAGCATCAATGACACGCGAGCGCGACGCAGCAAGCTGGCTGTTGAGTTGCGTCATCGTCTGAGAGGTGACCAGCTGGCCGTTGTCTCCGATCGACAGATTGTGATCGCGCTTGAAGGATTCAATGGCGTTCTCAGCGGCAATCACATCTTGCCGCAGTTGCTGCAGGCGATCATCAAGCGCAGCGGTGGCTCGATTGGCTGCTTCGGCATCAGCCGCTGCGAGCTCTGCCCGAAATGCCTCCACGATGGCACCCGACAGGGTTATGGCCTTAGATGCGGTCTGCGAAGAGACCATCAGCGTCGCGATGAACGAACCTTTGTCGGCGCTGACGCTAACCTTTTCCATAAGCGCTTTCAACGCTGCAAGCTCTTGGCTGCTGCTATCGGGTCGATGAGGGCGACTAAAATAGGGAAAAAGTCCGCGAGTGGGAGGCCTGTAGAATTCCCGATCCTTCGTCAGCTGGAGGTCCCGAACCACCCGAAGAAGAACATTACCCGAACTCAAGATCCGCAGACGACTTCCCAGTGCCAGAACCTGGGCTTCGGGCTGGGCAGAAGGGGCAGCAAGGTCATTGCCCACCACCTGAAGGTTTGCCGGATCGACGAGAATATCCGTGGAGACGGTATAGCGAGGCGTCCCAAGCACCCCAAACATCAAGGCAGCAATGGCGCCCACAACGGCTGCCATCAGTGCCATGCGTAAACCATCACGGAGCCAGACCAGCACTCGTGTCAGGTCGAGCTCGACGAAATGCGCGATCTTGTCCAATGTTACGGTGGTCGGCTCCAGGCGGGGAAATGGAGGCCCCGACGGACGACGCTCCGCAAGGGCGGGCGCACGCCATCGATCTGATGGACGGCTATCTGGATGTTCCGGCCGCTGACCTTGCCGTTCGTACGACATCGCATTTTGCCCTTTTCTCAATGCGATATCTATAGTGACCTGAGGTTAACGGTTGTTTGCTGGAAAAGGCTGCGGCACCGATGGCATTGCATCAGCGAGCGCGACCGCGTTTAAGTTCGTTTCGGCGCTCGACGCACCGTTCCGCTTGCAGCCGTGGCTGCCCAATGGCGCAGCTGCCGCAAGGATCAGCCACTTCGATGAGCGCTGCAAAATGCATCACCGCATCCGGCTGGTGCTTGGCCAGCACGGCAGGCAGGCGCGATCGCGAATGTCAACGGTCTCGAGTGCTGCCTTAGCACCCAGGGGTTGTCGCTAAATGAACAACCCGGCTGACACCGTACCGGAGCGGGCTGAACTGCCCTCGCCTATAGCTAGCGGGCATGAGACAACGCCGTGTCCGACCGAGAAAGCCGGGCTTTCCCCATTGCCCCGCCACTTCCCAGTGGTGGGGCTTTTTTTTCTGGAGCGCTCGTGCGTCTCCTGCCTTGACGCCCAACTCAAGATGTTGCCCTTGAATAGATAAAACAGTTGGCCCTACCTAATCCCATCATGGGCTCGCTGAATCACACGCGCGGAAACTGCCCCCACCAAGGCAGTCGAATATTCCTCCGTGAAGCCTAAAATTGGATCGAGTTCAGAGAGTTTATGTAAACGTTTCGAAGTCACAACGGGCGGAACCATGGAGTGACCGTTGACTGACCGCGCCGAGCGTAGACGATACCCCCGTACCCCCAGAGTATGGAGCGGACGATTGTCGGCAGGTAGCCTGGCTGTGGACTGTGCCGTTTCCAATGAAGCGAAGGGAGGCTTGAAGTTGATCACAGAGATCGGGATCAGCCTGCCGGAAGAAGCTGTTATCGAATACCCCGACGGCACGCAACGCCGATGCCGCATTAGATGGCAAAGGCTAAATGAGGTCGGCGTCAGCTTCCTGGACTAGCGATCAGAGCCTGCTCGAACACCGCTTCGATGGGCTAAGGGGGAAGGAAGCCGCGGAACAAGAATTTAGCCGATGCAACAAAGGGCCATCTCTCATTCGCTTGGAGATCCTGGACCAGGGCTGTACCGTCTGGAACCGGCGACCACTTCGTTACAACTCCCTCTCCATGCAAGATTCGCAGGCTAGCAAAGATCTTGGCTAGCTTGAATGGCTGCTCTGGAGACAGGAACCGGCTGTCAACTTCACGCTGTTGAGGATTAGCAGTGGCCCCGAACGCAACCGGCTAGGCGTGGCCTCAGATCGGCGACTGCGCTTTTAGAGAAACTCAGCGCCCCTGGCTGCACCTACAGCAGAGACCTTCGATCAAACTTGAGACCTCCCGACCAAAGCACCCTCAACGGCGTTGAGGAGCCGGGTCTCGTCATAGGGTTTGTCCAGCACGTCATCAAACATGTCAGGATGTGACCGCCCGATGCTCGCTTGTGCGCCACTCACCAGGATGATGGGAATGGTGGACAGCTCCTCATCTGCCCGCAAGGCCTGTGCGAGCTCCAGACCCGTCATCAGGGGCATCATGAAATCCGTGATCACGAGGTCCGGCCGTCTCTCCTTCACGAGCGAAAGTGCCGCTTGCCCGTGTGGCGCAGCTGCCACTTCGTGGCCAGCGTCCTCGAGCATGATGCTCAAAACATCTGCTATCAGAAACTCATCTTCTGCAATCACGATTATGGCCATGTCAGATGCTCTCGTTTCCTCGACATGACGCGGTCACGTTGGAAGGGGCGTTGCCAGTCCTGTAGCGGCGTTGACAACGGGTCGAAGCGGAACATCGATCCTTATGCCTGTGTTCCCGAAGCTGACCTCGTAGATCGCAGGATCGAAGGCGCTGTCCCTGACTTTCAGGACCGACAGCGCCTTCTTGTATCGAGACTCCGCCTCGATGTGGCGCAGCATGACAAGGTTATCGATCAGGCTGGACAGTTCCGACCCCGGTGCCGTCAGCGTCGGTCCAAACAGATCACGGAGTTCCCAAGTCGCTATCGTCGTGACCCCGAGCGCGCGCAGTTCATTGGTCAGAGCAGAAAAGAACTCTGTCATGCGCGGCTGATGTACGGTCGCACGTTGGAAACCACCGAGACCATCAAGGAAAAGCCTCTTTACCTTGCGCCGCCTGACCGCCTGAAGAAGCTGGTGGCCCAGCTTGTCCAGCAAGTTCTCAGTCATGGGCTCCCAGAGAATTTCCAGGTCACCCGAGTCAATGGGACCGTCAATGTCCACTCCCAGCGCCCTGGCCTTTGCTCGGAGGCGGGTGGGGGTCTCATAGAACCCGAAATGAAGTGCCGGTTCATCTCTGTTAGCCTTGGCAAGGAAGCTGATGCCGATGGACGTCTTGCCCGCGCCTGAAGGTCCGAACATCAAAGTAACGGAACTTGCCGGTAGCCCGCCGCCCAGCAGGTCATCCAGCCCTTCGACACCTGAAGCCATTGCCGTTAACGGAGGCTCATCCTGCGTGGATGGACTTCGAAGTGCCGCCTCAAGGCGAGGGTAAGCGGTGAAACCGGATGATGTGATCTCGAACTGGTGGAGCCCCCCAAGAGCTGGGCTACCTCGGGACTTCTTCACCTGAAGCCGCCTGACTGACCGTACGCCTGGAACTTCCTCGTGCAGTTCAATCACCCCATCAACCATCGTGTGTTCCGGGCTGTCGTCCGCCAACCTGGTGCTGGTCAGGAAGAGCACGCTGCATCCAACGAAGGCAGCCTGGCTCTGAATCTCGGCTACAAATGTCTTCACATCAAGCGGGGAGTCTGCGCGGTCTCTGGCATTCAGCAGTCCGTCGAAGACCAGCAGTGTCACACCTTGGCGGGCAATCTCCTTGCGTACCAACTCGACAACGGCGGACAGGCCGTTGTCACGAAGCGTCTGGAAGACGCTCACATACGACATCGTAACTCCGAGCTGACTGCGGTCGAAGAAATCAAGCGTCCCTAGCACCTGGAAGAGCCGATCATGGGTCTCCGCCAGCAGGGTTACGTATAGGACCTTGCGTCCTGCCGCGACGTTCGCGAACGCAATTTGGTTGGCCAGGATCGTCTTTCCCGCTCCTGGCTGCCCCTGAACTATATAGGACGCGCCTTCGATGAAGCCGCCGCCCAGTATCTGATCAAGGCCGCTCACGCCGCTGATGATCCTCGGAAGAGATTGTGTCACTTGAATTTCCCGCTTGTTCCCACCCTACACTAGGGTGGCGAGCCTGTTTTGCAATGGTCCTTTGCCTATCTTTCCCCCAGCGTCAAAACTATGTACTGCTTTATTCATGCAATCAGCGACGAGGGCACAAGACGATGACATCTTCGCCCGGCATCCGAGATGCGAGTGCGGCTTCTTCCAACGAGGCTGGTGAGAGACGCGTCGCCGGCGCAAGCACGCTGGCTATCGCACCTTACGATCCCAAAGAGCTGCTGGCGTCAATCGTTGAATCGTCGCAAGACGCGATCATCAGCAAAACGATCAACGGTATCATCACAAGTTGGAACCGTGGCGCCGAGCAGCTGTTCGGTTATCGGACCGACGAGGTCGTTGGAAAGCCGGTCACGATCCTGATTCCTGAGGATCGACTGGATGAAGAACCTGCCATTCTTGCAAAGCTCCGCGCTGGTCAGAAGGTTGATCACTTCGATACGATACGTCGGCGGAAGGACGGCTCGCTCCTCGACATTTCGCTGACGATCTCGCCGATAAGAGGCAGTGACGGCACCATCGTCGGTGCTTCCAAGATCGCTCGCGACGTCTCCTCCAGAAAGCGTGAAGAGGAGCGGCAACGCCTGCTGTTGGGAGAAATGCACCACCGGGTGAAGAACCTGTTCGCCCTCACCAGCGGCTTGATCACTATGGCAGCGAAATCCGCTGTATCGCCAGAAGGGCTGGCTGGTTCGATGAGGCAGCGGCTTTCGGCACTGGCTGCTGCTCACGATCTGACTCTACCCAGCCTAGATGGCCAGCAACAGGGCGACAAGGGTGCCACGCTGCATCAACTGCTGGAAAAGGTCGTGGCTCCGTACCAGGACGAATCCCAGCAGCGCATTTCTCTATCGGGTCCTGATTTTCCTGTAGCCCAGGGCCACACCACTAAGATTGCGCTCCTATTCCACGAACTGGCGACCAACGCCGCCAAATACGGCGCGCTGTCGCTCACCGACGGTCGGGTAGCCATCACGACCAAGGCCGTTGATGATCAGATCAATCTTGCCTGGAAGGAGATGGGCTGCCCTTCGGTTTCCGAGCAAACGTCCTCATCAGGTTTTGGCACAAGGCTGATCGATTCAATTGTCAGAGGGTTCCCGGCCACGGTGAATAGGGAGTGGGGACCGGATGGCTTGTGCGTTACGTTTCAAATCGCTGTTCGTACTTTACAGCCGGAAAGTTCTGTAGGTCCCGGTTGAGGGCTGGCGGAAGGGCAGGCGCGACCTGCGCCGCCTCCGCACGGGCTATGCCAAACAGACCGCTCGTACGCGTCGCAATGGTTCCCGATGATGGTCTTTACGCTGTTGGCACAGTCCCTCCATCGATCGTGTGTTCTGTACCGGTGATCGAAGCAGCCCGGTCGGAGGCAAGGAAGGCAATCAAATTGGCGACCTCTTCCGGTTCTGCCGGGCGACCCAGTGGTATGCCACCCAGTCCGTCCATGATGATCTTTTTGCCTCCCTCCAGGTCAGTACCGGCCTGCGTCGCCAGGCGCTCGGCCAGACGGATAGACGATTCAGTTGCGATCCAGCCCGGCGACACCCGAACGACCCGGACACCTTTGGGCGAAACTTCCTTCGACATCGCCTTGCTGTAAGTGGAAAGAGCTGCCTTGGCTGCAGCATAGGCGGTGGTGGATTCCGGAAGCGGCAGTACCCTCTGTATGGAAGTGACATGCACCACAACGCCGCTTCCTCTGGCGACCATGTCCGGAACAAGCAACCGATCCAGTCGAACAGCTGGGAAAAGGTTGAGCGACAGCTCCTTTTGCCACTCGGCGTCGGTGAGAGCGGAAAATCCCCCGCCGGCTGCCGACGACCCGCCAAGCATGTGGATCATGATATCAACTCCGCCGAGACGTCGACGTGCGGCCTCGGCGACGATCGCGCTGCCCTCCTCACTGGTGAGGTCCGCTTCCACGAACAGTTCTTCTGGCAAATATTCCGGGCGCGCTCTCGCTGTCGTCAGCACCTGCGCGCCGAGTTCTCGAAACAAACTGACGGTAGCAGCGCCGGCTCCCTTGGTGCCGCCCGTAATGAGGGCGCGTTTGCCTCTCAGGTTGAGAAAGTCGGTCATTAGTGGATCTCCAATTTTTCAATCTTGCCATCTTTGGTGGTGAAGGCGTAGGTGAGCGACGCCGGGCTACCGGGAATTCGCCGCTCACTTTGGCTCGGACGAGTGTTTTGTCGCCGTTGATAGCGGCTTCCGAGGGTTCCGCGACGTACTGAGCCGCCTTCTTTGCAGCCATCCACCATCCCTGGATTGCGACCGCACCCTCGTGGTGAGCTTCCTCGTCTTCGACAACGGCGTCAGCCGCGAAGGTAGTCGACAGAGCATTCCGGTCATTACGGCTGTCCGCGTCGAAGTATTTGTTCACTGTGTCGGGATGTTCATCGCGTTTTCCTTGTGATCTGGTCCGGTATTTAGCGCTCGACGATTGCATAGATAAGTGGGATATATCGGCATGAAGCAATGAGCCGATCGGGACAATGGAAAAAGCCGGTTTACAGGAACTGCAGGCAGTCGTTGCCATTGCCCAACGTGGGACGTTTCGTGCAGCGGCTATCGATCTTGGCATGTCCACGACAGCGCTGAGCCATACGATAGGCAGGCTCGAAACTGGGCTTGGCGTCCGGCTGTTCAATCGCACCACGCGCAGCGTCTCACTGACGGATGCCGGCAGGCTCTTTATGCAACGGGTCGCGCCTTCGCTTCAGGATCTCCATGCCGCGCTAGAGTCGGTGCGCGCGCAACGTGAGACGCCTTCTGGAAAGATCCGGATCAACGCCGCACCGTTCGCGGCGCGCGCTATCATCTCACCGCTCGTGCTTGAGTTCCTGCGCCGCTACCCCGACATGAACGTCGATATTGTTACCGAAGGAAAGCTGGTCGACATCGTCAAGGACGGGTTTGATTTAGGTGTCCGGGTAGAAGCTCTCGTGCCAACCGACATGATTGCCGTTTCGCTCGGCCGTCCTCAGCGACATGCTGTGGTTGGCACTCCTGAATACCTCGAGCAGCACGGCACCCCTCTTGTACCTACCGACCTTCTTGATCACAGGTGCATTCGCGTCCGCCTGCCTGACGGATCGCTGTTTCGATGGCGCTTTGAGAAAGACGGGGAGCCGGTGCAAATCGATGTACGGGGGCCGCTTGCACTCGATGAGGCTAGCCTCACGCGGACTGCCGTGCTTGAGAGTGCCGGCGTAGGATACCTTTTTGAACAAGACATCCTCTCGGACATAGAAGCGGGACGCGTTGTTCGTGTACTTGAAGATTGGACGCCGTCCTATCCAGGGCTGTGCCTGTACTATCCTGGACGCCGAAACCTGTCAGCGGGCGTCCGAGCGTTCCTGGATCTAGCTCGTGAGCTGTCACGAGGAGAAAGAGAGTGACCTCGATACGGAATCTCCGGGTCGAAGCAACCGTCTCAGGGTCTTGAAGGGCTCAAATCGATGAGCCGCTTTTCCCACAACCCTGCGCCGTAAAGAGGATCGGACCGACGCGTCCCCTTGAGGAACTAGCCGCGTGACGGATCCCATTGGTGAGCAAGGATTTTGGCTGCTGGCTAGACGTGTGAATTGGCTGGACGCTCCGACCCTTCTGTTTCAGGGTTATTCTGCAGCGTTGGGGATAGCGGCTCCTCAACACTCTGGTCTGGTGCAGATTGCTTTGGCAGGATGAGGGGCACCGCAGCGAGAATGATCAGGACTATCGCCGTCGACAAGACTGCGGTTGCTTCCAACCCGAGACCGGCAATCACTCCAATCCCGGCAGTCGCCCATATATTTGCCGCCGTCGTCAGCCCCTCGACCTGTCGCTGTGCTGATCGCACCATGATGGCGCCGGCACCGAGAAAGCCAATCCCTTGCACGATGCCCTGCAGTACACGTGAAAGGTCACCAATTTCCATACCGCTCTGCAGCGGACCTATGACAAAAAGTGCTGCGCCCACGGCCACCAGCATATGAGTTCTCACGCCGGCGCTTCTTCCTTTCCGCTCACGTTCATATCCGAGAATGCCTCCTAATACCGCCGCGATCGCAAGGCGCACCGAGATGAGAGTTATGGTAGACGCGTCCGGAACGTCGGAGAATTCACTGACAAGTGTCGACCAGATTTCCTCTCCCATAGCAGCATCCTCATCGTTTGCGGAGTCGGCAAGCCGTGTGACTTGCCACACAAAGATGGCGGTTGCAAATTCAAGCGCAGAGCGCTCCGGCCCTCCCTGGTGACATGTCAAGCTGCCAAACAAAGGTCCAATCAACCGACTGAAGACGATCGGGTGCGCAACGTATGGCCAAGCGCGTCGAGAGCTTGTCAGAGCGATGATAGCGTGTCGATCCGACAAATAGACGCTCTTGGAACAATCATGGCGACGAGGCCTTCTGCTGGCTTCACGGGAGTTCATCTATGCAACGTGCAGAAGCCCTGTCCACATTTCGCGCTGACGTCCTAGAGCTGATGCCGGCGCTAAAATCCTTTGCGCGGCGGTTCTGCCGCGAGGAAAGTGAGCAAGATGATCTAGTACAGGAGACTTTGCTGAAGGCGCTTGCGAACGCCGACAAATTCAAGAGCGGCACCAACTTGCAGTGATGGCTTTTCACCATCGAGCGCAATGCTTTTTGCACGATGTACGGTCGGTCCAAGCGCGAGTTCGCCGGGAGAATTGAAAACGTGGATCTTCAACCCAGTGCCGGCCCCGCGCAGGAATGGGCGATCCGTGGGAAGGAGTTTGAACGCGAGCTTAACGCACTTCCGGATCATTTCCGCCATGCGTTCAATTTGGTGCTTATTGACGGCCTAACCTACGATGAAGCCGCGCACATATGCGGCTGCGCCCTGGGGACCATCAAAAGCCGTGTCAACCGCGCTAGCAACCATCTGGCGGAGCGGATCATGTGGTAGCTCTATGTCTGCCCCCTTGAGAGAAGTATCGCATGCCGATAGCGAAAATGATGTCGACGACAGAAATTTCGTAACGACTGAGGTATCTTAGCCGCTGCCGCACTTGCGCCATGCGAGCGACCACAGCCGGTCCACCGCGTTGACAGGCGGGATAGGTGACCTGTGTTGGCGGAGTCTTGAGTGGAATGGCTAAAGTCGGAGTGTCTAAAAATCGAGCCCGCCAATGCTGACGGGCTCGAGACAGGGACTGCGGCCGACTAGCGGGAGTAAGGAGAACTGCAATATGCCCTGACACCTACTCTTGGCACATATGTGTTGTCGGAGGCGCGATAAGTCCGATAGCGATCTGAACACCACTGGATGTGGCGGCTCGAAGAAGCCTGAGGCCGACCCGGTTGATTAGCGATCGCGCCACCAATTATCGCTGCTGCGCCAAAAGCCGCCAGCGGATACCAGAAGCCATCGCTGTGACGGCGATAGCCTTGGCGCCGCTCGCGGGAGCCTCGATATCCGCGGTACTCGCCCCGGCGGCGGTCATCACGGTCAACGCGGCGACGATCTCGATCATTGTTCCGGAACTGTACGTGCTCGGCCGCAGACATCTGCGGGGTGCTGAGGGAGGGTAACGTCACAGCGCCAGCGGGCGCAATCGAAGTGGCGAGGATGAGAGCGCTCATAATCCCCGCCGTCATTGTAGTTGCAAATTTCATTGTCATCTCCTTTTCGAACATCTGGTACAACTGCACCATGCATTTTCAGTTCCCGCGCATGAACGTCATCTGAATGCACAGTGCGAGTTCTGTCGGCGTGCACCGCACCACTCTCTCCGCCAACGTCTTGTGGGAGGGGCCCCTCGTCAAAAGAAGCAGTCAGGCTGGCCAAATGCGCTTCGCCACGCGTATCTGGCGGCGCCTCTACGCTCGAATGACCAAATGAAAGCTCTGGCCCGCCGGGTAGAAATGGGCAGCGGCGGAGCGCGTGGGCGAGATTCCAGCCTTTGGAAGTGAGCTCGCAGTAGTACTGTTTTAGCAGTGCTATTTACTGTTTACGGGAATTGTAATGATGCCAGAAACGGGAGAGGAACAAGGGCAGCCTGCTACCGGATGCATTCCCATGGTAATTTCTTCCAGATTTCTCAGGCGCAGGAACAGCCAATTCGACCTGCTTGAAGCGGGGGATCGGCGGAACTTCAACCCAATGTCGCGGTTACAACTGTGAGCGTACGATCTCCTGTATCCTCTTGCGCTCCGGAACGCGCGGTCCTTTTCGCTGACGCGGGTCGCGCGTTCCAACCTATCCCGCTCGCCATCAGACAGAAGTCCGCCGCGCATCGCCGAAACATCGCGCTATGATGGGTTTCACATTATGGACGACGATGATCCCCAACCACCCGGTCTGGCGGAGATCGCGCTTCAGCTGGCGCAGCCAACGTCTGCCCTGTTCGATTTGGCCAAGCAACGCTCGATGGATTTGTTGCGCCGCACAAGGATCTTACGGAGAGCGCGCCAGAAGCCCTTCATCGCCTGCGGAGTATAACCCCATGAAGATGCCCGCAAGCCGACCCAATCACATCTCGCCCGCCGAGCTCCAGATGCTTCAGCGCGTCTTGACAGCGCCTGGGATCGCAGAGACATCGCGAAAGCCGGCCGGGAGCGAGAAGACATGGCCGCAACGATTGTCAGCCTATTTGAAAACGGCCTGTGCGAAGAGCATCAACTCGTTGCCCGGTTGCTGTAGCGAATCCTTCTTCCGCTTGATGGAACCGGCCCTCACAGTAGGCATTGTGCCTCTGAGCCAACGTGGAGCGCAAGAATGAAGACGGTACTTACAATCTTGGGCGGGCTAAGCCTCTCTGTCGCAGCGTTCGGGGGAGGTCTAGTGGCGGCAACCGTCTTCTTCTCCGCTGGGGAAGAAAACAAGGGCCTGGCAAGCGCCGATGCCACCGACCTTTGGACGAACCATCCGGTCAAGGTCGAACAGGCGCGAACGGATCTCGATCGCCTTCCCAGCCGTGCCACTCCCCCGGAACGGGACGTAGCTGCCAATGAAGAACCGTTCCTCGCTGATCTCAGCGAAATTGCTGCTCTGGACATGACCGGCGCTACTCCGGCCGAGGTAGACCCCAACGCGACGGGCTCCATTGCTCCTGATCAAGAGACGGCAGCGGCAGCAGATCGCAACGAGCCGCTGCTGAGCGAAGCGCACCTTGAGTGGTGTTCATCGCGATATCGGTCGTACCGCCCCCGAGACAACAGCTATACGCCCTACAGTGGTGGCCGGAAGAAGTGCGACTCGCCGTTCTCCGCAGGCTTAATGTCTAACGACGTAGCTTCTGCGGACGCAGTCTCACCGCTGCCAGCAGAGTCAGACCGCTTTCCTGAAGAAATCGCTGCTCAAGACGACCGCGCGGTCGAGCAAGCCGCTCTCGAACGCAGGCCCACCAGCTACGGCACGTCGGAGCATGCGGAATCCTGCTTTGCTCGTTACCGCTCATACCGGCCGGAAGACAACACCTACCAGCCCTATGGCGGCGGTCCTCGCCGTCAGTGTCAGTAGGTAGTCCATCCGCGCTTCCGGCGTAGACTGCACCGCCGCACCGTCTGATAGGCCGGTAGGCGACACCTTACGGGCTGGCGCGGCTGGGCTAGATCAAGCCTGCAGTGGCCTAACGGTCTTCGCAGTGGCGAAGAAGCCTTCAATCGAGGCTGTCACTCGCCAGCCAATAGGGGGATTAGCATGATCCGAATCGCGGTGCCGGAGCGCCCACGAGAGATTCACCCAGCGCCTCGGGTGCTGAAGGCCCGCTGCTGTTCGGAATCGGCTTGGGCTTCACACTCGCAGCCGTGACGGCAGTGTTGGCGAACCCGTCGGCTCTACACGGTAGGTTTTGCTACGATGTCGACTATTTTGGCCGGGCAGAGGCTGCTGTCAGCGGGTTCGTCCAGTAGAGGTCTGACACTGGCCCACGATCTCGAAGTGTCAGACCTAAGTCCTACGGCGGAACGCGACCCGTCCAACATCGTTCTRTGGCCAGCCACAACCAAAAAGGAGATGGCCATGAAAACGATTATWATCGCAGCCGCATCAGTCGCAGTGTTCGCCACCRSYGCTATGGCGCAGGAAGGCACTGTCAACGGCGCGGCTGGCGGAGCCGTCACCGGCGCCATCGTCGGCGGACCGGTAGGCGCAGCTGTTGGCGGCATTGTGGGCGCCGCTGCAGGCACCGCAATCGATCCGCCACCAGAACAGGTTATCACGTATGTCCGCGAACAGCCCGTGCCAGCCCAGCCTATCGTGGTCGAGCAGGAGATCGCTGTCGGTCAGCCCCTKCCACAGACTGTCGTGCTTACACCGGTTCCTGAGGCTCCGCRGTATGCCTACACKTACGTWAATGAGCGCAGGGTGATCGTTGATCCGCAGAGCTATACGGTTGTACAGGTTCTCGACTGATCCAAGCGCTACCGTAACTACTGAGAGCCCCGTGTTGATCACCCCGGGCTTTCTGGGTGATGGAGGCAACGCCAGAGCGTCGCCTATCTTGCCTCCTCGACGGCATACCACCGGAGGACCATGCATCCCGATTGAGAGACCGCCCATTCTTGCCTAGGAAGCCTCGCGGTCAATCGCGAGGCTTCGGCAAAGGCAGGCGGATGAGCAAGGCACTTGCGCCTTCAGTCAGCCGATCTGCTTCTCATGCCTTCCGAAGTTTCGCATGAAGGCATTATCGGCGTTGAACTCATTCAGGAGGGGCAATACTACGATCTGATCCAGATCCGGGCCGGCGGCAGTGCATGCCCCTTCGAACCTGGATTGGACCTACGTGAACTGCGTATGACAATGCGTGACGGTAGAGCTGTCTTTGCCCACGCTGTGCGGATGATGACTCACTCAGCGGCGCAGGCGATGGAAGCGGCGGGGCTTGCGGCGCAGGATATATGTC
>JOKI01000036.1 GCA_000722615.1 Pseudorhizobium pelagicum
ATGCTGGTATAGGCGCCGTGCCCATCCACCTGGAGAATGCCGTTAAAGCAGCTCAGAGTGATCGGGCCGATGATGATTCCAAGGAGGTGTCTGAAGCCTGAATGGAAGCGCCATGTGGAACCCGACCACCCAGCGGCAGTATAGTCGCAATCAGCCACGATACGAAACCGATCTCACGGATGCAGAATGGGCGGTGATAGCGTCCTTGCTTCCGCAGCCGTCGCAAAGGGGGCGGAAGCCAGCTTGGCCCCTGCGAGAGATCATCAACGCCATCTTTTACGTTCTACGAGGTGAAATTCCGTGGCGGCTCATCCCAAAAGACTTGCCGCCCAAGAGCACTGTGTTCGGCTATTTCTGCCGCTGGCGTGACACCGGTGTCTTCACCCGCATCAATCACCGCCTTGTCATGATGGATCGCGAACAGACCCGCCGCCAGGCCTCTCCTAGTGCTGCTGTATTGGACAGCCAGAGCGTCAAAACCACCGAGAGCGGCGGTCCGCGAGGCTATGATGCAGGTAAAAAGATCAAAGGTCGCAAGCGACAAGCAATGGTCGATATGGATGGACGCGCTCTCGTGCTTGATCCTCAACCGGCCGACGTTCAGGATCGCGATGGTGCAATCCCTGTTCTGCGACTGTCGCGGAAGTCTTTTCCGTTCGTGGCAAAGGCATTCGCCGACATGGGCTATTCAGGCGACAGGCCGCAAAATGCAACGCTGGTCGAGGTCGAGATCGTCCGCAAGCCGAAGGATCAGGTTGGCTTTGCCGTGCATCCAAAGAGGTGGGTTGTAGAGCGCTTCTTTGCCTGGATCAGCCGAAACCGCCGCCTCTGGAAAGACCCGGAGGCGACCATTAAGTCCGCCAAGGCTTTCCTTTATGCCGCGTCCATAATGACCCTCGTCAGACGGATCGGACGCCGCTCATGAATTCTCGGACGGACTCTGAGGAAATTGAGCACCATATCGTGCCGCGCCGCTACGTGGGGGCGTCTAACCGCTTACCAAGGACGTCCTCTGAAGGCCCTTGATTGATCCCAACCCATACCATCAAGCCTGGAGCAATTGCATCAGGTATGCCTTCCAATCAAGGAGTGCAGTGTAAATGTTGCCTTCCCCATCTTACTTGATCGCGCACCAGTCAGCGCGCGGCCGATACCCCTGCTCTGCTGACATGTCCCCCTGCCCGATGTGGCGACAGGCGCCAACTCTCACCACCCATAAAGATGGACTGGTGCCGCCGCCACCTGGTTCGTTACGCCACAGCTGATGCTGGGTTGGGGATCGAAAATCGCAATGGCTCACTCATCACCATCGGCATCCCGGCCTCAAAGCAGGCCGCGATAAACGCCTCCCGCGCGACCTCGAGCGGGACGAGACGCCGAAGCGCCCCTCGACATTTTTGCAAGGCGCGGTCGTAGCGCTCACCGCGGCGAAGGGGCCATTCGTTCTCAAGGAAATCCACGGCATCGTTGACGGAGAGAAATATTCTCTCCAGACCGCTCTGCAGGCGGACGTTGACGGGAACTCTCCAGGTCAAATCCATATACATCGCGAGAAACCTCCTCTCTTGCTGTCGACGAAAAGAAGCGGCTAACGATATTGGAATCCCGCACGGAGAGTTCAAGACGGAGCAAGAGAAACCGCCGTCCTTCCATGGTTGGCCAGCTGCGGCTCCTGCGTGACGGCGATCTCGGGAAGTTGCCGCTTGGCTGGTCATTCCCAGTTGCCCAGATCGTCTGGCAAGGGAAATCGGATGCCCGCATTGTGCGCAGGACTCCCGGAGTCTGAGGGCCCAAAAAAGGCGGACAGAAGCCGGTATGTCGCTGTCGAGATACTCGTCGTACCCGTGGCGGAACTCCCCCCTTGCCGGCATTACCAAGTGGTCGTCAATCAAGGTCATCTGCCCTCGCCTTCAGTGGCGGTGATAATGAGCCCTGCGGTGGGTCGCCGTCGACGGGAACCACCACCGATTCCGCGTCGGAATTCCTTTGCGGCATCAGGGGTTCACCGGCGCCGCTGGACGAGCAGCCGGCTCGGAGCGGAAATCGTGTAGGCGCGGATTTAGAATGCAGCGCAGGCTCTCAGACCGGGAATAGTGCAAGCTGAAGCTCGCCGAAAGGTCGTGTTCTGTCGCGACTGGAACGGCAGCGGTCGGAGGTTGGTTGAGGGAGCCTCGAAGGCCACAGTTCTCACGTGGCATGGAAGACTGACTTGGCTCTGCTGGTGGATACCCACATCCCCTGCGGAGGCAACGTGCCCGTGCGCGTAAAAGGCGGCTTTTGGACGGCTCCAGGCGACTGCGGAGCAGGTGACAATCTGATGGTCGATTGGGGCGAGAGCCTTACGCGTCGTGCAAGCCACCACTTGCCGGTGCATCAGTAGGCGCTATTTTTCTGCGGATGGAAGAAGAGGCAGAAGCATCACAATCGGCAGACCTGAACGCGATTGCGCAGCAACTGGCGCAGTTGGCGGCGGCACTGCGCCTGCTCAAGGACCAGCCCATTGATGGCAGCCGGTCAGAGGCCGCCACTGGGCCTGCCAACCATGACTCAGGTCCTGTTGTTGACGGGTGATATCGATCGTGCGAGCCCTCGCCTGGTCGGGAACATGCGCCTTTTTTTCGCGATGCGAGTTGCCTCTTCCAATCCCCGTTCATGCGCGATTCAGCTGGAACGGGCGATATTGCCGGCATGACAGATCCGATGAACATTACCTTCGCCCCCGAAGATCTCCAGCTTCTCCAGGAAATCTACGATGAAGTCTGCGGAACCCGAAATCTCGATGAGCTGGATTCGGAGGTGATCGCAAGCGAACTGGTTCAGCTCTACGAACTCGGCGTTCGAGAAGAACAAGAGTTGAAGGCTTTGATCAGCTGACAGCTTCATTGCCATCAGGCGCCGTCTGACCTTTGGGAGCGACAGTCTGTGCTAGGCGCAAGGCCCGCAGGCGCTCAGTGTTTTTCTCCCGTTCTGCCGCCTCCTGACCAATGATGGCTTGCGCGGCGGCATTCGTCACGGCCGCTTCTCGTTTGGATTTGACCTGCGCGATATCGTTGCAGCTTCAGCCGTAGGCATCTCCCATTCACCAATCAAACTAGGGCAGATGCCGCGCAAGGCATTTTTTAAACCTCGTGGAACTTCTGGCTCTCCATGAAGTTTGTTTGCTGTCGCAGGGGCGACGGCTTGCCCCCAGCCTGTCCTGCCCGGACGAGCCCTTGCGATCCCTCTCCCTCTCCACTCCCTGCCGTTCTCTCCGTGACTCAACGCTTGACTTTCTAACCGCAAATGAGAACATACTAGGAACATATGGAGGTGCAGATGAACCGTACCGAAGACGTTGTTGAGCGTGCTCTCGCCGCTGTTGCTGCATCAAAGGCTCGCCGAGAGCGACACGAGCGCGAGCGCAAAGCAGCCTATTCCCGCATTCAGGTTGCCATGCTCAAGAAGCCGGTCATCCCTAAGGGAATGCAGATCCCGTTGGAGCTGCATTGAATGCGGCAACCTCGTGCTGGACACTGCGCTGAGCCCCATTGTTTATAACAGAGCCGGCATGCCGAATGAGGAACGCTGTGGCGGGATAGTTGCGGCCGCCGCTGCCCTTGCGACTTTTCTCTGTCATTCCCACTGCAGCAATGAGCCGCGACTAACGGGTGCACTCTCCGAAGTGCACCCTCCGAGGAGAACGCTGCAGTCGAACCTGCAGCTGCGGGGGCAGGTCGCCATTTTGCTGAGGCCGGTCAGGTCCGGCAGCTTCAACCTCACGAGCCGTCGGAAAAGCAGCTCGTCGGACTTTAGGCCCAGGAACGGGTTTCCGCGGCCGACGTTGACTCCGCTGAAATGCCAGGAGCCACGACGCCATGCAGACAGACATCTGGGACAAGCCGATCGAGATTACCTATGATGGAGGTGACCACTTCAGAAGTGTCTGCAATCCCCGAGAGGCGCTTGCGTGCCTGACGAACTCTTGGCCGGCGTCACCTGGAAAACTTGAATCGGCCGCGAAACGTGCGTGTCTAAAGGCCATGGCAGGCGAAGTGCCGCTATCGGTGGCTGAAGCGGCCTTCACAAAGGCCGCCGAGGCGGCGGGGGTCCTGAGACATTAGGCCCCTGACACCGCTGCCCAGTGTGCCCCCTAAGAAGTATCAGCCCTTGCGTTGGAGCACGCTACAGTTACCCCCGTGTGCTGATGGCTGCAGCAAGCGAAGGAAGCACCAGGCTACCGCCACTCATTGCCATGCCGTGTGGGTTGGGGGTTGAGGACAACCGTCGGAAGGTGGCCTTCGAGACCAGTCACATTCCCTCAACATCGAGCTAAGCGGACCTAAGGCCTTGGCGAGGCGATGCCGTGAAAGAAGGCGCGCACGGTGTTTTCCACGGTCGCGTCCACGTCGATGTCGACGGGGACGTTGTAGACGAACTTGCGGATGGCAATGTAGAAGATACTGCCGTGCAGACCCCAGAAAAGCTCTGTCTCGCTTTCCGTGACCGGCGCCTCGCCTGTCTCCTCACCGCGTTCGTGGCGGAGTTCCAGGGCGGCGGGGATGATGATCTTGTCGCGGATGATCGACAAGTAGCGGCCCGTCAGATCGTAGGATTTCAGGCCAGACGAGACAAATATCCGGACCCAGTCATAGTCAAACACACGGGCAGCATATTCAAGATAGAACTGCAGCAGGCGGGCCTCCAGCGAGCGGCTGCGATCCAGCATAAGTGGTTCCCATTGCGGATTCCATCGGCGAAGGTAGATGTGATCATAGACGCGCTCGATCAGCGCATCCTTGCTTTCGAAGTGCCGGTAGATGACGGCGTGCGAAATTCCCATGCGTTTGGCAAGCTCGCGGGTCTGCCCTTCGAAGCCGACCTCGGCGAAGAAGCGCACGGCTTCATTGACGATCGCCTTTTCACGCTCATCGCCTCGCATGTTCTTCCGGCGCCGTCTCGCAGAAGGCGGCGAAGCAGTCACATCGGTCATCTGCATCTCCCGTATCGCCATCTTCTAGCGTCACAGCGAAAAATTACCAAGTGGTCACTTTTTGCTTGCAGCGCGAATTCTGATCTGTACTTTGTGACCAGTTGGTTACAAATGCGGTGGAGGCCGCCTTTGGGAGGATGGATGAAATCGCCCGCTCTGGACTATGTCCGGGTCGACAGCCTGTCGGCCGCGTTCGATGCCTTCGAGGCAGGCGACGGGGACGCACAGTTTCTGGCCGGTGGACACAGCGTCGTGCCCGCTCTCAACCTGCGCCTTCAGGCGCCGTCGCTGCTGATCGACATCTCGCGCATTCCGGAGCTGTCCGGGGTAGAGCTCTGTGATGGCTGGCTGCGGATCTGCGCCATGACGCGCCACGCGGAGGCACTCACGCATCCGCTGATCATTCACCATGCACCCCTGCTATGTGCGGCAGCGCCCTTTGTCGCCCATCCGGCGATCCGCAACCGTGCGACGATCGGCGGCAATCTCGTCTTGGCCGATCCCGCGTCGGAGTTTCCCGCCGCCGCACTGGCGATGCGGGCGGAAATGGAGATCGTCGGTCGCGACGGCGTGCGACGCGTGCCAGCCGACGCCTTCTTTCTCGGCCTTTACGAGACGGCGATGAGACCGGGAGAGATCCTGCGCTCCCTGTTCGTGCCACCGGCACGCGAGGGGCAGCGTGTGGCATTCGACGAGCTGTCTCGCCGCAGGGGCGATTACGCCATAGTAGGCGCCGCCATCCAGGCGGTCATGGCGGATCAGCGACTGAGTGACATCAGCATAGCCTTTCTTGCCGTGGGCGACAGGCCCATACGGGCGGCGAAGGCGGAAGCGGCCTTGCGAGGCGGTGCGCTGGATGGCGCAACCATCGCTGCGGCCCAGGCTGCCCTTGAAGGCGACCTGGACCTTGAGGACCTGCCGCAGATGCCGGCCTCGATGCGCCTTCATCTGGCGCGCGTCCTGCTGGGGCGCGTGCTTGGTCGCCTGGGAGGCCCGTGAGATGGAGCAGGACCTCACCAAGGAAATCACCGTGACCGTCAATGGCGAGACCGTCCGGCAAAGGGTCGAACCGCGCCTCAGCCTTGCCGACTGGCTGCGTGACCGCCTGGGGCTGACCGCCACCCATCTGGGCTGCGAGATGGGCGCCTGCGGCGCTTGTCTCGTGATGCTCAACGGTCGGCCGGCCCATGCCTGCCTGACGCTTGCAGTCCAGGTCGACGGCGAGATGGTCGAGACCCTGGAGGGATTGCGGGATCGGGGTGTCATCGCCGATCTTCAGGCCGCCTTCCATGAGCGGAACGCGCTTCAGTGCGGGTTCTGCACGTCCGGGATGCTGGCCACCGCGCATGCGCTTCTGGTGGATAATCCTCATCCGGATCGCTCGGAGATCCGCGACGCGCTTTCGGGCAATTACTGCCGGTGCACCGGCTACGAGGCCATCGTCGATGCGATCGCCTCGACGGCAGCTGCCCGAACCATCGACCAGGGGACGTCCGGATGACCATGGCACCAGACACCACGGCCTTTATCGGACAGCCGCATCGGCGGCAGAATGCGCTGCGCCACCTGGCAGGCCGCGGGCGCTTCACCACGGACCTGGTCCTGCCCCGGATGGTGCACGCGGCCTTTGTCCGCAGCCCTGTCGCCAGGGGACAGATCCTGGCGGTCGATGTCGAGCAGGCCTCGCAGGCGCCGGGTGTGATCTGCGTCCTGACTGCCGCCGACCTCAACCCGCTCTGCATGCCCTGGGTGGGAACGCTGGATCACTTCGCCCGCATGGCCAGCCCGCCACAGAACATCCTGGCAGAGACACATGTCGTGTGGGCCGGACAGCCCGTGGTCATGGTGATCGCCAGCAGCAGGGCGCAGGCGGAGGATGCCTGTGAACTGGTTGTGGTCGAAATCGAAGACCAGGAGCCTGTCGTGGACGGCGCAGCCGCGCTCGCGCTCGGTGCCGACACTGCAAGTCCCGGGCTTGCCAGCAACCTGTGCTACGAAACGGTTCTGGAGACGGCAGATGTCGACGCTGCCTTTGCCAAGGCTGCATGCGTGGTCGACGGAGAGTTCAGCTTTGGACGGCATACAGCGGTCACGCTTGAACCGCGTGCGGTAGTTGCCGATTTCGACCCGTCGACAGGGCAGTTGACGGTTCACCAGGGGACCCAGACGCCCTATCAGTTCCAGGATGTCTATGCGCGGCACTTCGGCCTCAACGAAGGGCAGGTTCGGGTGATCGCCGCCGATGTCGGCGGCTCCTTTGGCATGAAGCTGCACGTCTACCATGAAGAGATGGCAACCGTTGCCGCCAGCAAGCTGCTCGGGCGGCCGGTCCGCTTCGTCGCCGACCGCCTGGAGTCCTTCCTGTCCGACATCCACGCCCGCGACCACAAGGTTCGTGCGCGCATGGCCGTCGATGCCAATGGCATCATAACGGCCATGGAGGTCGACGACCTGACGCAAATCGGCGCTTTTTCGGCCTATCCGCGCACCAGCGCGGCGGAAGGCAATCAGGTGATCCGCCTGATGGGCGGGCCCTACCGGATGCAGGACTATCGCGGCCGGCTGTCGGTCGTCTTTCAGAACAAGGTCCAGACCAGCCAGTATCGCGCCGTCGGGCACCCGATCGCCTGTGCCGTGACGGAGGTGCTGGTCGACGGGGTCGCCGAAGCTCTCGGGCAGGATCCCCTGGACCTGAGGGTGCGCAATGTCGTGCCCGATGACGCCTATCCCCATACGTCTGCGACAGGCTACCAGTTCGAGAAGCTCTCGCACCAGGCCTGTCTTGCACGCCTGCGCCAGATGATGGGCTACGAGACGCTGCGGGCCGAACAGGCGCTGCTGCGGAAGACAGGGATCTACCGCGGCATCGGGATTGCGCCCTTCATCGAGATCACCAACCCCGGTGCGGCCTTCTACGGCGTTGGCGGTGCCAGGATCTCGGCGCAGGACGGTGCGATCGTCAAGCTGACGCCCTCAGGCGACGTGCAATGCATGATTTCGGTCACGGAACAGGGACAGGGAACAGAGACGATCATCGCGCAGATCGTGGGGGAACAGCTCGGCGTTTCGCCAGAACGGGTCAAGGTGATCACCGGCGATACGGATACGACACCCGTGGGCGGTGCGACATGGGCATGCCGAGGCGCCGGCATCGGCGGTGAAACCGCGCTTCGCGCCGGCAGGAAGCTGCGCGACCAGATCCTCGCGATTGCGGCTGCCGTCCTTCAATCCGAGGTGGTGGATCTCCGCTTGGCAGATGCGAGCGTCATCGATGCGCACACCGGTGCCGTTCGCCTGTCGCTTGCGGAGATCGGTCGCATCGCCACCTATCGCCCGGACACACTTCCAAGCGGGACAGACAATTCGCTGACCGCTGCCCAGCATTACGCCCCCAGTGGCTTCCCCTTCGCCTTCACCAACGGTGTGCAGGCGAGCCATGTCGAGGTCGATGTCGAGACCGGGCTGGTCAAGCTGCTGAAGCACTGGGTGGTGGAGGATTGCGGACGCATCATCAATCCCCTGCTCGTCGATGAGCAGATCCGCGGCGGGGTCGTCCAGGGCCTTGGGGCGGCGCTGTTCGAGGAGTGTTTGTACGACGAGGAAGGTCAGCTGACGAACGGGTCGCTTGCCGAATACCTTGTCCCGATGGCGTGCGAGATGCCGGACATCGTGATTGGACACGTGGAGACGCCGACCCTCGACACGATTCTGGGAGCAAAGGGCGTTGGCGAAGCCGGGACGGCTGCGGCGGGCGCCGCCGCGATGAATGCGGTAAACGACGCCTTGCTGCCGTTCAAGGCTCGGCTGATGCAGACGCCGATGACGCCGGCACGAATCTTGGCGGCCCTTGGCCATGTCTGACGGGGGCCATGTCTGACGGGATGACGAAAGGTAACGACCATGGAGCTTGAAGGCACCCAGATTCTCCATGCCACGCCGCAGGCGGTTTGGCAGGCGCTGTTTGACCGCGCCATCCTCGAGCAGGCGATCCCCGGGTGTGAGAGCCTGGAGCAGAAAAGCGAGACGGAATTTGCCGCCGTGGTCCGGCTCAAGGTCGGACCGGTGTCGGCGCGGTTTCAAGGCGAGGTGACGCTGACCGAACTGGAACCGTTCTCGGCTTGCACCCTGTCGGGCAAGGGTTCCGGAGGGATCGCCGGCTTTGCCAAGGGCACAGCCCGTATCACGCTCGTTGCCGAGGGTGACGTGACGGTCCTGTCGTATCGGGCTGAGGCTGCGGTCGGCGGCAAGCTGGCGGCGCTCGGAAACCGCCTGATCAAGGCCACGGCCCAGAAACTGGCGGGGGAATTCTTTGCAGCGTTCGGCGCTCTTCTACCCGAGGAGGCCGGTGGCGACACTGGCCCGGAAGATGCGGGAGAAAAGCGTCGGGAGACAGGCGGTTGCGGCGCCGTAAGCCGTGCAGGAGGCCCGCAGATCGCGGGAAACGGGAGGACATCATGATCACCACACGTCGCGCCTTTTTGGCGGCTTCTTCGGCAACGCTTGCGATGCCGTTCCTGAACACCCGCGGCTTTGCCGCCGAGGCCATCGATATCCAGATCGGCTCAAGCCACCCGACCAACAACATCTGGGTCTATGCGATGCAGACGGCGCTTCAGCCGGAACTGGATCGCCTGCTCAAGGAGGCCGGCGGCAAATATTCGATCAACTGGCACGAGAACTATGGCGGCACGCTCTACAAGTTCAACGACACGCGCGCCGCCGTTCGCGACGGCATCGTCGATATCGGCATGGTCGGCACCGTCTGGGAAGGCTCCGCCATGCCGCTCCAGAACGTCACCTACTTCACGCCGTTCGCCAATTCCGATCATGTCGCGGTCATTGAGATCTTCGACAAGCTGACGGAAGAGCTTCCCGAACTGAAGGCGGGATGGACGGACCAGAACATGGTTCATCTGTCTTCGCTCGTGACCGACAGCTACGATATCTACGCCAACTTTCCGATCGCCTCGGTCGAGGACGTGCGCAACCGCCGCCTCAACGCGCCGGGCACCTCGGCCAACTGGCTTGCCAATACCGGCTGCACACCGGTCGACGGCGCCTTGACGACCTACTACACGGACATCCAGACCGGCGTTTCGGAGGGTACGCTTTCGTTTGCGAGCGGCATCCAGCCGACGCGCGTCTACGAGGTGGCGCCGCATCTCACCCGCGTTGGCTTCGGTTCGATGTACTTCGGCGGCATCGCGGTCAACAAGGGCTTTTATGACGGCCTGCCACCGGAAGTGCAGGCCGCCCTGAAGCAAGCCGGCAAGCTCACCTCCCGCAAGCATGGCGACTACGTGACCCAGCGCACGACCGCCGCGATGACGGAAATGGTGGCCGCTGGCCTGCAAGTCGCCGAACTGCCGGTCGCGGAAAAGGAAAAATGGGCCAACACGCTGCCAAACGTCGCCGCACCCTGGCTCGAGGCCAATGGGGAAGCCGCGGCGGCAGTGCTGAAGGCCTATTTCGCCGAACTCAAGGCGCGCGACATCACGCCGGCGCGTGACTGGGCAGCCGAGATCTAGGCGGCCGCCACCAACGCCCTGTAGCCATCACCAGCCAGTCCGACGGAAATCCAACATGCAAGCAGACACTATCGCGGAACCGGATCCTTCGCCTTTGAGGCGCCTGCTACAGGGTGGCCTCAACATCATCGCGGCCGTGGGTACGATCTGGATTTTCGCCATCATGCTCCTCATTGTGGCCGACGTTGTCGGCCGCAATTTCCTCGCCGCCCCGATCACCGGCGTCGCAGAAATTGCCGCACGGTCGGTGGTCGCGATCGTCTTTCTGATGTTGCCGGCAGCCGTCTTGAACGGAAGCCTGGTGCGTGCCGATTTCCTCCTGCGCCTGGTCGAAAGCGGTTCAGAGCGACTGCCGCATGCCCTGGACTTCGTCTTTGCGGTCGTCGGCACGCTTCTTTTCGGGGCGGTGGCGGTAGCCGCCTGGCCCGATACCGCCAGCGCATGGCGGACCGCGGAGTTCTTCGGCGTACGCGGCGTCTGGACCCTTCCGACCTTCCCGTTTCGCCTGATCATCGTGTTCGGATCCGCAGCATCGGCGCTCGCCTTTGCGGTTCTTGGCGCAGAAAGCCTTGGTCGGCTCTCTACCGTGAAAGCACGCCCCCATGAGTAGCATCACCATTGGACTCGTGCTGATCGGCGTTCTGTTTCTGCTCGTCCTGCTTGGCATGCGGATTGCCGTGGCGCTCCTGACGGTCGCCTTTGCTGGCGTCTGGATCCTGCGGGGCAACTTCGACCTGGCCATGCGGCTGATGTCCATTTCCGCCTATAATGGCGTTGCCAACTATCTGTTTGCGACCATTCCGCTGTTTGTGCTGATGGGGCATCTTGTCAGCATATCGAATGTCGGCAAGGACACGTTCGACGTGGCGGAGGCGCTGCTGCGGCGGCTGCTCGGCGGGCTTGGGATTGCGACCGTCGCCGCCAACACCGTCTTTGCCGCAGTGACCGGCGTTTCGATCGCCTCGGCTGCGGTCTTCACCAAGGTTGCGGTGCCGGAAATGACGCGCCACGGCTATCGGCCGGCCTTTGCCGCCGGCACGGTGGCGGGCAGTTCCGTCCTGGGAATGCTGATACCGCCGAGCCTGCTGTTGATCATCTACGGCGTGCTGGCCGAGCAGTCGATCGGGCGCATGTTTATTGCCGGCCTGGTGCCGGGTGCTCTTCTGGCGCTCGGCTTCGTGCTGATCATCGTGCTCATGGCGCGCTTTTCGCCCCACCTGGTGTTTACCAGCGAACACCTTCAGCGCAGCAGCGACGACATTCACGCCTTGCCGAAGATGAAACTGCCGCAAGTCCTTCGCAAGCTCGTGCCGATCGTCATCCTCGTCGTCTTCGTCCTCGGCGGGCTCTACAGTGGCTTCTTCACGCCGACCGAGGCGGGTGGCGTCGGAGCATTCGCCGCGCTCCTGATCGCAGTCGCGCGTCGCAGCCTGGACCTGAAAAAATGGTGGGCGGTGCTGACGCAGACCGGAACGATCTCGGTCGGCATCCTGATCCTCCTGGTGGCGGCGGGCTTCTACAGCCAGATGCTTGCCGTCGCTGGAATTCCAACCGCAATCGGTCATTTCGTTCAGGGAAGCGGACTGGGTGCCACGGGCTTCCTGATCGTCTATGTGCTGCTTGTGCTGCTGCTCGGCATGATCCTCGACAGCAGTTCCATTCTCCTGATCGTCGTGCCCATTGCCGCACCGATCGCCCAGGGACTGGGCTTCGATCTCATCCACTTCGGCATCATTACGGTAGTTGCGGTTGAAGTCGGGCTGCTGACGCCGCCGTTCGGGATTTCCATCTTTACAGTCCACTCCGCCCTGGGAGACGGAAAGACGCGGCTGGAGGCGATTTTTGCCGGCGCACTCCCGTTTGTCGGTGTCATGCTCGCCGTTTTGATCATCATCGCCGCTGTCCCTCAACTGATCATCGGTTAAGGAAGCGTCAGGAGCGTTGCAGCTCACTCTCGCCCTCCAAAACGATATCCGGCACAGGACTGGGCGCATCGTCGCGCTCAGCGCTTGTGGAGCCGCACCGATACAACCCACTGACTGCGCATCATTCCGGAACCTGCCTGAGGCGCAGGGGGCAGTCGAAACTCTTTTCGAGGCTCTCGGCGAACGAGATCTGCCCGAGACACTGGTGAGCCAGTATCTCGCCCGGACCTACGACGACGTCTCGGCCGCCAGGCTGAAACCGACGGCCCGCAATCTGGCGATCGCAAGCATCCGCAACGCACTTGCCCCCTATAGTGCAGCCTGCAGCAGAGGCTGACAACCGGTTCACCCGCGTGAGAGGAAACATGGACATCACTAGCGCCAGCCCGGCGTAAACAGCAGGCGCCGGTGCTGTCTGGTTTGGGCGGCGCAAGCTAGTGACACTGGACCGCCCTGGTCGCTGAAAGACAAGATCCTCCTGCCCGACGGCCATTTTCGGCCATCGATCGACGTGACGATGGGATAGCCGGGCCGTCGCCCCAGAAGCTTCGCCTCCTAGGTTTTCCGCGACTTGGCTCGGGCAAGTCGAGGAACTCGGGCAGCCTTACTTGAAGGACAGGGCAACTTCTGTCGGACGGTCTGCACTTCCCATCCTTGAAAGCGTCGCTCTGTTTGCGCCAGTGCCTCGGCAGGGGCCGGTCAGGCCGGTCCGCTGCTTCCCATCGGCCAGATGCTCTGGAGCTTCTCCCCTGCGAGGATCCGCTCGCGGCAGCTCGACTCCGCCTTGCCATTTTCGTCAGCGGCGTTCGCGATAGTTTTGACCAGCTCGCGTGGGATTACCACGACGCCACTGATGTCCCCAAAGATAACGTCGCCGGGACGAACCCGCACGCCATCAATATCGAGGTCGACGTGGGACTGGGTAGGTTCCATGCGGCCCGAGACACCAACCGGGCTGGTCGAACGGGCAAACAGCGGATAATCGAGGTGCCTCACCTCGGCCAAGTCGCGCACCGTCCCATGCACGACCGTTGCAGCGGACCCTGCAACTTTGGCGCCAGTCGACATCAGCTCTCCGGTTCCCGATCCCTCCGCGCAGGAGGCATCCACCATCAGGATACCGCCCTTGACCACGCCGTCGATGGCCGCATGGTAGACGTCCTGCGGCTGACCGACTCGTGTGCTGGGCTCGTAAAGAACCGTGACTGCCGGTCCGCACACCACCTGGCCTGCTGCGAGACTCCCGAACAGGGAAATGCCTTTCAGGTGACCGTAGGCGCCGTGTTTGTCCATGACGTCGTGGATGTCGCCCGAATACCACCTGGAGAGTCGTTCGATCGATTCCCAATCTGTCGCGGCATAGTCGTAGGTCATTCCGATGCTCCTTGATAAGCTTCTGGTGCTGAATGTGTGCTGGATTGGATGTCGACGCCGCAAAGGTGCACCGCGATGCCGAGCTCCGTGGCCAACGCGGCCTTGACGCCCATGGCGCGGTCTGCCTCGTTTGGCGAGTTGGCGTAGACGACCTGAATGTGATTGGCCTTGTGGCGCGCCATCATTGCATCGCGGTCCACACCGGTGAGGACCGCATGCATGATCGGCCATTGCGGGTTGGTGGCCTCGGAGCGTCTGCGGGCTTCCATCTCAGGCAGTGACACTGCCTGGGCACGGCCGATGTCCATCTGCAACCGGTTGTCCTCTATGTAGATCCTGCTCCAGACCAGTTCCCCAGGCTTGGCCACACCACGCAGGGTGCCACCGCCGGCGGGAAAGAACATGGGGGGCTGGCGCAGGCTTTCTGAACCCGCCCATCCCCCTTCGTGATGCGCTGGAGGAGCAGCCCCGGAAATCTCGAAGACCCAGATGAAGTCATCCCGGGACCCCGATCGGTCGACGTCACCCCAACGCAGGTCATGAAGCGTGGTCTCGACAGGTTGCCCCAAGGCGCGATGCACACGATTGGTCAAAAGACCGTCGAGGCCTGCGCACTCGTCCACCTCGTTGAAGTGAACGATCGCCTGCCCCTGGCGAATGATGCTTCCGTCTTCCCGCCTAACGTCAGGACGATCGTCGTTGTTGAGCATGCCCTCGACGAGATCTGACGCTGGCAGAAGATCCTTCAGGCCTTGCTGATACTGGATGCCGATCGCCTCGCAACCGAAGACATCGGCCATTCGCACGGCGGCAATGTACATGCGGCATTGATCGATCACCTGCTGCTGCGTCAACTCCAGCGCCGGATCACGCCCCAGATGAAATCGCATCCCCCGGTCGAGCATCCACTGGTAGACGGCGCGTGCTTCCTCCTCCTCCACCGTCATGGTGGCGTGATAGAGGGCAGACTGCGACAGGCGCTCCTTGTAGACGCCCAGCGGCATCAGCAATTCGTCCGGCACGATGGCATTGTACATGCCCATGCAGCCTTCGTCGAAAACGCCGAGGATCACCTTCCTATGGCGGATGTCGTCGGCGATTGAGGTTGCCAGCCTGCGATCCTCCTCGACAAGGCGCGCCGCGTCGAACGGGCGCACGTGGGTAATCGGGTGATCCAAAGTCCCAGTTTCGATCCAGGTCTTAAGCCCGGTCAGGAAGAACGCATCGTCGAAGCTCTCGCTCCAGAGCGTGGAATAGCCCACGCCTGCCTTGGTCAATGAGCCGTTGAGGTTGAGCATGCCGACGAGCCCCGGCCACTCCCCTGCCCAGTTCGCCACGGTGAGGATCGGTCCCTTGTGGCTGACCAGACCCGCCAGCACGTGGTGAGAATACTGCCAGACTGCTTCGGCGACGATGATCGGCGCTTCCGGATCGATGTCAGCGAAGATATCCATGCCTTCGCGCTGGGAGGCGATAAAGCCGTGGCCTTTGTCCGCCTTGAGGGGGTGTGCGCGGCAGACGCTATGTCCCATGGCAGAGACGGCTTCTGCGATGCGCGCTTCCATGGCCTGCTGGGCCGGCCAGCATTGGACATTTGCGCTTTCGCGCAAGTCACCGCTGGCGACCATCTGGATTGTCGTCATGGTCCGGTCTCTCTTTTCTCATAGCTTGCTCCTGCACCGCCCATCAGCGCGCAATAGGCGGCATAATCGTCCTGCATCCGGAGGAAGACGGCGTATTTGGCGTCATGGTAGCGGGCGATCTCTCGACCACGCGGCTCGATGACCCTGGCTGGTCCGCTCATGCTGCGCATGGCCTCATCGAGACTAAAATAATCGCCTGCGGCGGCGGCTCCGAGCATCGCCGAGCCAAGCAGTACCGGCTCGGCCTGGTCCGGCACGATCACGCGGCAGCCGCTGGCATCGGCGTGCTCGCGCAGGTACAGGGGGTTGCGGGCAAGCCCGCCACTGACGACGAGGGTGTCGACCATGACCCCCTTGTGACGCAGGACCTCGATGATGTGGCGGGTGCCATAGGCGAGTGCCTGCTGCGTTGCGAGATATTCGACGGCCAGATCGTCGAGGCCGGCGTCCAGCGTCAGTCCGACAGACGCTCCCTTGCGCCACGGCTCGGCCAGCGGTGAACGGTTGCCGTGAAAGTCGGGCTGAACATGGCGCTGTCGCGTCAGGTAACAGGTCTCCCCGGAGAGGAGTGCGAGGCGCTCGTTCAAAACGTCTGCTGGCCGTCGTTCTGGGTAGGATGCTGTCAGCTCAGCGGCTGCAGCATGTCGGGCTATGACATGATCAAGCAAGGCGCCAGCTGCGGACTGCCCACCCTCATTGGCCCACCAGTCGTCCAGCAAGACCGCGAAGTAGGGCCCCCAGATGCCCGGCACATACATCGGCTTGCGGGTGAGCGCGATATGGCAGGTGGAGGTGCCGGCAATCACCGCCAGGCGCGTGCCAAGGTCGAGGGTCCTGTCACCATCCCCTGTTGCCAGTGTGCCCAGCGCCCCTGCATATGCATCAATCAGGCCGGTAGAGACCGCCGTGTCCGCAACAAGACCGAGGTCTTGAGCTACAGAAGGAGTAAGGCCGCCGGCGCGCACGCCCGCCGCTGCAAACCGGGTGCCGATCTGACCGAAGCCGCGCTGGGCAAGGTCGCTGAGTCCGATCGCTTCAAAGAAGTGAGCGTCCCAGCCCTCCCCCTGGAGCCCTTCATGTCCCAGGTAGGTCCACTTGCAGGTTGAGGAACAAACAGAGCGGATGTCGCTGCCGGTTGCGCGATGAACGAGCCAGTCCGGCAGATCCCAGAACGTCTCGGCGCGTTTCCAGCTTTGCGGCAGCTCGCGTTTGAGCCACCGCAGCTTGGGGATTTCCATTTCCGGAGACATGACGCCGCCGACATGATCCAGAACCCGTGATCGCGTCTGCGTGATCGCTTCGGCGTCGGCAATCGCCCGATGATCCATCCACAGGATCACATCCTGGTCCGGCGCTCCATCGGGGCTGACCGTGACCGGTGCGCCACCCTCCCCCGCCACCACCAGCGAGCAGGTGGCATCGAAGCCGATGCCGCTGACAGCCCCGGCGTCGACCCCGGAGGAGGTCATCGTCTCTCGCACTGCGGTGACGACGGCGCCCCAGATGTTGACCGAACTCTGCTGCGCAAGCTCCGGGCTCGGGCGAAAGGTCTCTATCGACGCGGCGGCGCTGCCAAGCAACCGCCCCTGCCGGTCGAAAAGCCCCGCCCGGGCGCTCCCGGTGCCGACATCAACGCCGATGTAAAAGCTCATCGCGCCGCCCCTCACCAGGCCGTGAAGCCACCGTCGACGACGACATTTGAGCCGGTCATATAGGAGGATGCATCGGAAGCGAGGAAGCGGATCACGCCGTTGTATTCGTCGATCTCCGCCTGACGGCCCATCGGCACGCGTTCCAGGAAGGCGTCGATGAACTCCTTGTCGAAGCTGGCCGTCTTCACACCGCCGAAGGAGATCAGGTTGACCCTCACCTTTTTCGGAGCCCAGTACGTTGCCAGATACCGTGTCATGTTCAGGAGGCCCGCCTTGGAGGCCGCGTAGGAGATTGCCTTGACGAAAGGCACGCCGTCTCGCTGCTCGCGATAGGCGTAGAGAGCCTGGTTGGGGGAGACCATGCCATAGATGGACCCGACGTTGATGATGGAGCCGCTCTTGGCCTCTGCCATGCGGCTGCCGACCACCTGGCTGGTCAACATGACGCCGGTCAGATTGGTCTCGATGATATCGTCCCAGTACTTGCGGGGATAGACCTCGAAGGGCGCGTTCTGTTCGGCCGATCCGTCCGGCTTGGAGTCGATACCGGCATTGTTGACGAGGATCTGAGGGACACCCCAATCGGCAATGAGCTGTTCGGTCGCGGCTTCGAGCGCCGCCTTGTCCGTCACGCTTGCCTCATAGACCCGGATGTTGTCGGTGAGGCCGGGAAACTTCTCAGCCATCTGGGCGTCGCTGAACGGGCGGCGCGAGAAGATCGCCACCTTGGCGCCCGCTTGCGCCAGCGATCTGGAAAATTGTGTACCGAGTTGTCCCAGCCCGCCTGTCACGACGGCGATACGGCCTTCAACGGAAAACGGATCATACATGCAATTGCTCCTCGTATTGAATAAAGGGGTCTATGACAGCGGTCTGCGCAGGCGTGTGGCGAGACTGCGAAGGATCGGGATGACGATGATGGCGCAGACCAGGATGCCCAGCCCGGCCGCCACCGGCCGGCTGAAGAAGCCGAGCAAGTTGCCGTCGGCGATCTGCATCGACATGATGAAGTTGCGTTCGAGAACGGGGCCGAGCACCAGGCCGAGAATGACGGGCGCGATCGGAAAGCGATTGGCCTCCATCAGATAAGCCACCAGGCCCGCCACCAGCATGATGGCGATGTCAAAGACCGTGTTGTTGATCGCAAACGATCCGACGACGCAAAAGACGAGGATGGTCGGCACGATCAGCCCGCGGGGCACGGCCAGAACGTAGCGGGCACCCTTGATCGCAAGAAAGCCGATGGGGATGAGAAAAAGATTGGCCAGCGCAAAGGTCAGGATGACGGCCGTCAGCATCGTCGGGTTCTCGACGAAGAGTTTCGGGCCTGGATTGAGGCCCTTCATGAAGAGCACGCCGATGGCGATGGCGGTGACGGCATCTCCTGGAATGCCGAAGACGAGCGCGGGGACCCAGGCACTGGAGAGGCCGGCGTTGTTGGAGGAACTCGCCTCGATCAGACCTTCCTCGTGTCCGGTGCCGAACTTTTCCGGCGTCTTGGAGAAGCGCCGGCTCATCCCGTAGGCAATCCAGGCGGCGAGGTCGCCGCCCACCCCTGGCAGGGCGCCGATCGACGAGCCCAGCGTCGAGCCGCGCAGGAAACTCCACGGGTAGCGGCGAAATGCGCCCCAGACGCCGGCGAAGGAATTGCTGAACACGCTTTCCTTGGCTGGTACAGGAGGAACGGACGCTGCCGACGAAAGACCGCGCAACAGTTCGGCAAAGGCGAACATGCCGATCATCGTCGGAATGAAGCTGACGCCGCCGTAGAGGTCGATGACGCCGAAGGTGAAACGCGGTTGGCCAGAGGTGACGTCGAGGCCGACGGTGCTGATCAGCAGCCCGAGGCAAAGCGAGAAGAGACCGCGTGCCGGCGCATTGGTGCTGACCAGCGCCGACGTCAACAGCCCCAGCAGGGCCAGCCAGAAGAACTCGAAACTGGAAAAGTTCAGCGACGCACGGGCGAGAAGCGGAGCGCTGACCAGCAGTACGAGCGCACCGAACAAGCCGCCGGCTGCGGAGAATACGATGCCGAGCCCCATCGCGAGCTGCGCCTTGCCCTTCATGTTGAGCGCATAGGCTTCCTCGACGTAAGCCGCCGAGGCCGGAGTTCCCGGGATGCGTAGCAGGGCGCCTGGGATGTCGCCGGCGGTGATCGCCATGGCCGTCGTGGCAACGATGGCGGCAATCGCAGGCACCGGATCCATGTAGAAGGTCAGCGGGATCAAAAGCGCCGTTGCCATGGTCGCGCTGAGGCCCGGGATGGCGCCAATGAAGAGCCCGTAGACGGACGCAAGCAGCACCACGATCAGCACCTGCGGCTGAAGGACGACCCACAGCGCCGAGATCAAAACGTCAAATGTCATTGAGCTAACCCAGGAATGTCAGGGGACCGGAGGGCAAGGGCACGTAGAGCAGGCGCTTGAAGGCGAAATAGGCCACCAGAACCACCACCAGCGACACGATCACCGCCGGGAGCGGACGCGCCCGCATCAGCAGCATGAGTGGCAGCGCGTAGGAGACGCCAAACAGCGGAAAGCTTAGGACGGGCATGAACAAGATGCCGACGAGCACGCCCGCGACCGCCCAGACGGCACAGGCAAGCCCCCGCCTGTGCCCCCTCCAGACCGAGATATCCACCAGAGGTCCTCCATCAGCGGCGCGAACGCCGCCGATGAAGATGGACAGGCCGCAGCCGGCCATCAGCAGCCCCACGATCGTCGGCATCAGGGACGGTCCGAAGGTGGCGCCTGGCACCGAGGGAATGGCCTGGGATTGCCAGGCCACCGCGATGCCAAACAGCACCAGAGCAAGCCCAAGTATCCGTTCATCGAAGGTCATGGCGTAAGCTCCTGAGCCAGAGCTACTTTGCCAGGCCGACGGCCTGCATGGCGCTGACGAGGTCGTCGCGCGAGCGCATCACCGTCTTGGTGAAGGTCTCGGCGTCTTGATAGGCGACCGAGAAGCCCCGCGATTTCATGAGCGCAATGAACTCTTCGTCCTTGGTGATCTCGGCGAGCGCCGCAGAGACCTTGGTCACCACCTCCTCCGGAAGACCAGCGGGACCTGCCAGACCGCGAAACGGTAAGGGCGACCAGGCGACGCCGAGCGCTTCTGATACCGTTGGAATATCCGGGTAAAGCGCACTGCGCTCGTCGGCCATCAGCAGAAGGGTCTTTGCCTCACCGGCATCGACCAGAGACTGCGCCTCAGCAGGAGACGTCGACACCACTTCGATGGCATTGGCGGCAAGCTGCTGCATGGCTGGCGCAGAACCGTCGGAGGCGACCCAGGGCGCTGCCTGCGGATCGATTTCAAGACGATTGAGCAAGCCCGCCCATGCCAGGTGCGAAAGACCACCGCGGTTTGCACCGGACGCCTTCAACTGCCCCGGGTTGGCCTTGACCGCCTCCACCAGCTCCTTTGCTGTGCCATAGGGCGCGTCTGCACGCACATTGATGCCGATAGCGTCGGCATTGAACCGGCCCAGCAGAGTGAATGCCTCTGGCGATGCCCCTGGCAGACCTTGGGCTTCGAACATGGTCGTTTCAATGGTGATTACCCCCAGCGTATAGCCATCCGGGCCAGAATTGGCGATCGTGATATGACCGACGAGGCCACCGCCACCGGTGCGGTTCACCACGTTGAAGGGCTGACCGAAACGCTCCTCCAACTCCTGCGCAACGGCGCGCGCGGTTGCATCTGTTCCGCCTCCGGCCGACCATGGCACGATGACCGTGACGGCCCGCTCCGGCCATTCGGCAAAGGCATGACCAACCGACCCCAGAGTACCTACGAAAATAGCAGATGCCGCTAGCGCAGCTTTGAACGCTTTCATGTCTTTCCTCCCAACTGCCCCATGCTGGCAGGCAGTACCTCCGTTAGTGCAAGCGCCAGCACCTCATCGATCTCATGTCATAAGTCATATGTCAAGCGTGATGGGTGCCGCTTGACAGCACTTATGTCATAACTAATTTGTGCTATGGCAGCACAGCAATGGCAGCGGTTTACGATGGCTAAGGGACACCCATGACACTGACGACCACCCAGAACCCAGGCCGGGACAAGCTGCACGCCGCCGTTGCGTCCGCAATGGAAGAGCGCATCCTGGCCGGACAGCTGCGCGTCGGCGAGAAACTGCCGTCGGAGGGTGACCTGGCGCGCGAATTCGGCGTGTCGACGCGATCCGTCCGGGAAGCCGTCCAGGTTCTGGAAACAAAGGGCCTCGTCCGAAGGCGCCATGGTGAGCGGACCACGGTGGTGCGTGCCGACGTCAGCGAGTTCCTCGATACGCTTGCTGTGACCGTCCGCCAGCTCCTGCGCGCCAACCCCCATCATCTGACCGAGGTGATGATCGTGCGCCGGATGATCGAAAGCGACGTCATCGATCTCCTGGGAACCGCAGGCAAATCGAAGCTCACCAAGGTCGAGGAGGCGTTGGCGGCAATGCTCGAGGCAGGCAAGCGAGAGGATTTTGCCAACTTCACCGCAGCCGATGCAGCCTTCCATCAAGCCTTGGTCGACGCTGCCGGCAACAGCGTGCTGTCGATCGTCTACAACAACCTGCACGGACTTGTCGCCGAGGTCATCCGGGTCACCTCAAGCGTCCCGACCAAGTCGTATGACGCGGCCTACGCCGAGCACCTCGAGATCTACAACAAGATATGCAGCGGCGATCTCGAGCGCGCAAAGCTGCTCATGAGGGCGCACATCGACAACAGCACCGAGTACCTGAAGGTGGCACTTGATAAAAAAGACGGAAAACACGAGGCCGCTGCGGGTCAGTAACTCTGGCGGGTGCCGTTACGCCGACCGTGGGCAGAGGGTCCGGATCGGAGTTTGACCTGCCTTGCCGTGTCGACCGATGTCCTCGGACGGTGCAGGTTTTCATCATGGCGCCGAACCTGTCTCCATGCGAGGAGGATTCGGCAGCCGCTGCCAAAACGGCTTTGGGGCATGCTGGCTGATGTATCTACAGATTCACCTGATAGATCTCCCTCGATAGCTCGATCATACCCGGAACGGTCTCTCGCCGCGGTTATCAAGGTTGGAAGAGCTGGCATCGCAGCCCAGGCTCATGGTTCTCTTTGAGAAGGTCCGTCCGCCACGCGTCACGCGACCCAGCGGGAACCGGTAGCAGAAACCCGGGACTTTTGTCTGGAGCGTCTGGGCAGCATCATATAGACTCCAAAACGGTGATCCCTGCCATCCTTGCTGCCGTTGGAGAGATGGATGCCGAGCAGAACGCCAGACAGCGCCGAGGCGATTGCCCGTGAAGCGTGTCGTGAGGTCCCAGAGGGCGCCGCTTACGAGGAATGTATCATCTGGACATCGGCCGAGGTGAAGATCGAGGAGCAGGTTGCGGCCGATCGGGCTGACCTCTTCGTCATCATGGCGATCATCGCACCACTCGTGTTGCTGGCCGTGCTGATATACAAGCGGACCGCCGGCCGGTAGGCTGATCCCGGACGCATCATGACGGTTTGAGATCTGAGCCGTCACATGTAGAATGCGTCCTTACCCTTTGGTTTTCTTCGATGAACCTAAATTAGCTTCTGAACCTCTTGATCATGATGAAATCATCCCTCGACCACATGCCGCTTCGCAAGCAGAGGGAACTCGCTCGGGTTCTGGAGATCCTGCACGAGGAGTTCGAGGATGCTCTCAAAGAGGGGACGGCGGACTTCAAGAAGCGCGGGCGGATCCTGAAGATCATCCTGTTCGGCTCCTATGCCAAGGGCGGTTGGGTCGACGAGCCCTTCACCATGAAGGGCTATCGCTCGGACTTCGACCTGCTGGTCATCGTCAACAACCGCAAGCTCTGCGATTTTGCCGAATACTGGCACAAGGCTGCCGACCGGCTGATCCACGATAAGGCGATTGAAACGCCCGTCAGCTTCATCGTCCACTCCCTCCGTGAGGTGAACAGCTTCCTCAAGGAGGGGCAATACTTCTTCTCCGACATTCGCAAGGAGGGGATTGTCCTCTATGAACTCGATGACGAACCGCTGGCGGAGCCAGGAGTGCTCTCGCCTGAGGATCGGCTGCGGGTCGCAAGGGAGCATTTTCATGAACGTTTTGCAGCTACCACAGAATTCGCTGATCTGGCGGATGACGCTCGAAAAAGAAAATACTTCAAGAGAAGCGCATTTGTTCTACATCAATCCCTTGAGCAGGCTTATTCATGTGTTCTGCTGACGCTGACGAACTACGCCCCTCCCTCGCATAACATCAAGTTTCTCCGTTCTCTTGCAGAGGAGCAGGATCGGCGGTTAGCAGATGCTTTCCCGCGCGATCAGCATCGCGAACGGGCCTGGTTCAACACCCTGAACGAGGCTTATGTAAAGGCACGGTATTCGAAGCATTTCGAAATCAGCGAGGAAGCGCTTGCCTGGCTGGGCGAGCGCACGGCTGCCCTTCATGATCGCGTGAAACTCGTGTGCGAAGAGCATCTGGCTCGACTGGGTCGCGAATAAGGTTAGTCGAGGGGCCGCTGCGCGATCAGCGGTGCCATTGAGCGACGCCTGACCAGTTATGGCATTGATTGCGCAGGCGGCTTGAGCCGCGGCCTGGAGAGATGATCACATCACCATCTTGAATCGGTGGCCCTGGATCGATTCATAACTGTCGTTGGACGCTCTCCTCATGAGGCGCGATTCTTTGGCCATGAGCCCGCAATCGTATCATGTTCATGTTCGACGCATTGACGGGGCCAGAAACATGGCCCGCTTCTACGCCTTGTCGATTGAGAGGACTCTGTTCGGAGAAGTATCCCTCCTCAGAGCCTGGGGACGAGTTGGCACACGCGGACAGCAGCGCATCGATGTCTGTCCTGACGAGCAGCAGGCATTGCGCCTGTTCCTGTCCCTGCTGCGGCAAAAGCGGCAACGCGGTTACGCGCCTTGCAACACGCGCCCCTTACCGGCCCTGCCCGCCAGATCAAGCAGATCAGCAACGCCGGCTGCATCTTGGTCTTGATACACCTGTTCCGTTCCGGAGCAACTTCATTCTCGCTTTAACCTTTCTCGCCAACCTTAACGAACGGAACCGGTTGCATCGGAGGCTCGATGCTGCTGTTCATGGCGACATGAAAGATTTTACGACAGATCTGATGAATTCCCGCTCGGCCGACGATCGCGCCCTGGAGTTTGATTTCGGGATCCGCGCGCCGGTTCGGCGCCTGGTCGTTCAACTGGGGGAGAAAGGCTGGTCGCGGGCCGACATCGCCTATGCTCTGCGCGAGATCGCAGAGGAGGTTGAAATGGCCCAGGATCCAGAAGCAATCAGGCGCCCCGCCTCCTAATCGGCGTTACCTTCTGCAGTCCATGTCTTTTGGCCGGCCGCTTCGCTTCAGACGGAGCGCAGCGGCCGGACCGTTGCTGGGGTAGATCGTTGCGCCTGCTATGCCGCCGCGGCCGAGATCAACGAAAGTCGCAAGACTTGTCGTTAACGTATGGGTGTTCATGTGGTGACCCCAGCCAAGGGTTTGCGATAACCAAGGTGCTGTGTGTCTCGGTTCTAGGCAGTTCGCGGCAGGTAACAGGGGGAGGTACCAGCCGCTGTTTGTCGGGGCCGATCAAGAGATCCGACAGAATACCGGGTTTTCAGTAACGCAACGCCTGATTGCTCTAATTGTCCGCTTTTCTTCAACACGCTCTTTACCAGGCCGGAAGCTTGCAATGCGGTAACCATGAAATTTTACGACTAAGGAAAGCCTCCCGGCGATGCTGCCCACTCAAGGAGAGTATCATGTCCCGTCGTTTTAGAAATCTTCTTTGTGCCCTTGCTGTCTCGATCTCCATGTGGGTCATCATCATTCAGGCGTCCGTAGCGCTCTATCATGGTGTGAGCCCTGGCGCCGATAGTCTCACCACTGCAAGCGTCCGATGATAGCCGAACAATCCCACATTGACTCCAGGGTCCATCGATCAAACTAAACTGCCTGATGTCGCAGTGTTCCATCTTTGTCGCTTCGAGGCATGTGGTAGTTCCAGACGGGTCAAATATCCCAAGGCAGCAAAAACGTCACAAGCTTCCCTTTTTTTTGCAGTGCAACACTGCGCGGTCTGTCGCGTGCAGGATTAACCAAATATAAACCTTCCTCGTGACTCGCGGGGACCTGTCGAGCTAGGACATGCGCTCGTAAGTTAATCGATTGCCCGGTGGCCTGCTCGGATCGAGCGGGTTGTTGCGTTCGCTCCTTGGGAACATCATGAACAACGATATCGATCTGCGCAGTCTGATGGGGATCTTCCGCCGCCAGATCCTGCTCATCCTGTCTCTCGTGGTCGGCTTGACGGCTGTTGCAGCCATTATCGTTTATTCAATCGAGCCGCGCTACTCGGCCTCTGCACTCGTCTTCGTCGATACATCGTCCAAGGATATTCTTGAGGCCGATCCCAGAAGTCAGAATGGCAGCACCGACAATGCGCGGGTGGAGAGCGAAGTTGCCATTGTTTCATCGGACGGCGTGCTTCTCGATGTGATCAATAGCCAGAATCTTGTCGCCGACGAAGAATTCGGGGTCAAAGTCGGGCTGATAGATCGTTTTCTGGAAATGATCCGCCTGAAAACGGCCGAACCGCCGAACCCGGCGGAAGCCGTTTCAGGTGTTCTCAACAATTTCCGGGAGGCCGTCAGCGTCAACAGGCGTGGCCTGACCTACCTGATCAATATCTCCGTCACCTCCAAGAGCCGCGAGAAGGCCGCGCTGCTCGCAAACGCCGTGGCCCAAACCTACATCCGCCGGCAGGTCGAATCCAAGGTGTCGGCGACCCTCGCCTCCCGCGACATCCTGCAGAAACAGGTCGAGAATGCCCGTGCGAATATTGCCGGCAGCGCTCGCAGCGTCGACGATTTCATTCTCGGCAACATCAACACGCTTCGGGAGCAAGGCTCTTCCAACGTCGGCCTTCTGTATGACGAACTGACCCGGATTCAACAGGAACGTCGCGACGGGCTTTCAAAGGTCGAAACGATCGACGACACCCTGAAGCGGAATGATCTTGCCACTCTGGTGCAGAGCCTGGAAACCCAGGCAGCGGAGGAACTGGAGCGACAACGGCAGGCGCTGGCCGGCCAGCTGGCCTCAGCTTCTCCAGCCGCCGCGATCGATCTTCGCGCCGAACTGCAGAGGCTGGATGAGACGATCGCCGAGGAAGGCCGCAGGACGCTTAACTCGCTGCGTTCGGAAGTGCAGAATTTCGAGCAAGAAGAATTATCGGTAAGATCGAGCCTCACCGATGCTGTTCTGACTAGCAATCTGCCAAACGAGACACTGACGCAGCTCTACAGTCTACGGCAGACGGCCGAAGGCGCGCGGCGGGAATTCGATAACCTGTCCTCTCGTCTGCAGCGCCTTGATACGCAAGCCGCCTTGCAGATGGCAGACAGTCGCGTAGTCTCGGAGGCGCTGGCTCCCCGTGACGCCTCCTTTCCAAAGAAGAAGCTGATCCTGCCACTGGCTGCTGTCATGGCACTTGGTCTTGGTGTGGGTCTCGCCTTCGTGCGCGAGTATTTTGTCGGCGGCTTTACCAATGAGGACCAGGTTGCCACGGTCCTGCGCTTGCCACTTGCCTCCATCTCACCGCGGGCGACCGAGGAGCCAGGCCGCGACGACGCCGATGGGCACAGTCTGTCGGACATAATCATCCGCTCCCCGCTTTCGATGTTTTCGGAATCGGTGCGCCGCATTCGAGTGGCAGTTGACCAGTGCCTCTACAAGAAGAACGGTCAACGTGACGAAAGCAGTGGCGGTACAGTCGTGATGATTTCATCGGCCTTGCCCAACGAAGGAAAATCGACCATCGCCCTGTCGCTCGCCCGCACGTATGCGCTGTCGGGCAAGCGAACGCTGATCATCGACTGCGACCTGCGCAAGCCAAGCCTGCACCGGCACCTGGGTCTTGCGCCCGATACTACCCTCGTGACCTATCTGCAGGGCGGCGATGCAGGCTCCCTGCCGAAGCTCACCACCGCCGATCCCTCCACGGGCCTCACCGTGGTTCTTGGGGGACGGCGGGGTAATAGCCCAACTGACCAGTTGTTGATGGGGCAGGAGATGGCCAGGCTTATTTCGGTCGCGCGTCGCAACTTCGACTACATCATCCTGGATACACCACCAATCGAGCCGGTGGTCGACGGGCTCTACCTGGCACGTCATGCGGATGTCATTGCCTTCGTGGTGAAATGGGCTGCAACTTCCCAGAGCAGCGCGAAACACGCAGTGGCCGCTTTGCGTGACAGTGCCCCTGATGGGACACCCCTGCTGGCTGTTCTAAACCAGCAGGAACGCGCAAAACTCTTGGGATATTCGTCTTACTCTGACTATTACGTCGAGTAAGGGCGCAACCGCACCCTTAATCCGATGAAACATTCACAGCATACGATATATTCGCGCATGCTTTGAAGTCTTCGGGGAAGTCGGATAAAGATGCCAGAGTTAACGTCCACTTAAAAATACCACATGTGCCATTGCTTTTTCTGCCGATTGTGGCATATACGAAGTAAGTAGAGATCTGCCTTCTGGCTGCTCGCGATACCATCTAATGAAGAGTGGCTGCATCAGGCCGTACAACCATAAGGAAAAAATTATGAGTGCATTTTCCAGATCGCGCCTTTTGTTTTCTGCCGCTACCATCGCTGCGGCAGTAACCTTTTCCGCGCCCGCATTTGCGCAAGTTCCGTCAACGCCCGCTGAGGTTAGTGCTGCTGTCAGCGCAGCCGTTGCGGCTGGGGCAAGTGACGCCCAAATCGCTGCCATTGTGCAGGCGGCGATTGCTGCCAATCCTGCCGCTGCGGCTCAGATTGCCGCCGCTGCCCTCGACGCCGCACCTGGCGCTGCGGATGAAATTGCCGCAGCCGCGGCCGATGGCACTGTAGGTACAGCCGCTGGCGGCGGTACGGCTGGTGGCGCGGGAGACGTTGGTGGGGTAAGCGGTGAATCCACGAGCGATGGAGCATCCGAACCTGTCTCCGCCTCTCCAAACTAAGCCCGCAGTTGAACTAGAAGAAGCGGCTCCCCGTAGAGGCGGCCCGCTTCTTTTTCTTGTGAGTACAGGCGCAGTTGAGAACACTTCGCTACGCCTGAATTCTAAGGGTCAAAGGCTAAGTGCGCAGACGGTCTTCAGCCCAGTCCGCAATCATGAACTTCCCCTGACTGGTAGCTCCACCCGCAACAAGCAGGTCGCCCGCGAGTGTTATCTCGTCATCACAATAGGCTCGCTGGGATTCATCGCTTCGAGACTGTAACGCAGGTATCTACTCGTCAATTGCGGATAACCGAGTAGCTCGGCTGGTAATGGCCCGTGAGAAGCGCCTCCTTGTCAAGCAAGGTCGAAGCATAATTGCAATCCTGCTGAATCACTTTAAGAGATCGGGCCCACTTTCGAGGTTAACCAACCATTAACTTATCTAGTGACTCTGAGAAGTATTCGCGCTAGAGTAGTCTACATTAGTTTTCAGTCTACGGATGGTTCCATGAGCATGCCCGACTCGATGCCGAGTGATATTGCCTCCCCATTCGATAAAGAATCCGGCGTTGCCAAGAGCGGTTTCGTCTTCCAGAAAATAGTCCAGCGTCGTGAGCAGAAGCAAGCAAGCGATATGCAGCTTGCAGTAAAGCGGGCAATTGATATCTGTGTCTCATTGACAGCGCTGCTGATCCTTCTACCGGCCTTGATCTTCGTCGCTTTACTTATTCGCCTTGACAGTCCTGGCCCGATCCTCTTCAAGCAGGTTCGCTGGGGCAAGGGTTGCAGTCAGATCAGGGTGTACAAGTTTCGCTCAATGCGGACCGACAGTTGCGACGTGACTGGCGTAACCCAGACCGTACCGAACGATCCCCGCGTTACCCGCGTGGGAGCTCTCCTCCGCCGAACCAATTTTGACGAGTTGCCGCAGCTTCTGAACGTCCTCAGAGGCGACATGTCGCTTGTGGGGCCGCGATGCCACGCAATCGGAATGTTAGCGGCTGGAAAGCTGTATGAGGACCTTGTTCCAAACTACCATCGTCGTCATGCGATGAAGCCCGGCATCACCGGACTTGCTCAAATGAGAGGGCTGAGAGGCCCAACAAACCGGGCAAGCAGAGCTAGAGCCCGCATCGTCTCGGATCTCTACTACGTTGATAACTTTTCCATCTGGCTTGATACTAAGATAATGGTTGGAACGCTTATTAGTGAGATAACGGGCGGCACCGGGTTTTAGCTGTGGTACTGATGCCACTGCTTGCTAACGCAGTATTCATTAAAAGGAAGTATTGGAAATTCCTCCATGAGAATTTCAGCAATCGAAGCAGCTCAAGACGAACCGCCAGTACCGCCAAGCAACGCGCTTCAGTGACCCGAATTTCATTCGTCAACGCCCAGCACAGGTTGGGGAGGCACCTGCCGCATGAAATATGTTTTGGTCGGCGCGCTGAGACGTGCCTGGTAACAATCCTTAAAAAGTAAGGCAGGAATCTTAGATGAAGATCGCAGTGGCTGGCTTGGGATACGTAGGGGTCGCGAATGGATTACTTCTCGGACAGCACAACGAAGTAGTCGGCTTTGACCCTTCCGTTGACCGGGTGAACGCACTCAAGGCTAAAACATCGCCGATTAAAGATAGCACCGTTCAAGATTTCCTTTCCAGAAGCGACGTTGACTTTCAAGCCACATCCAATCCTGAGGAAGCTTACGCAGATGCGGAGCTTGTCCTAATTGCGACGCCTACCAATTATGACCCAAGTACCAATTATTTCGACACCACCTCGGTTGAGGCCTCAATCAAAGAGGCTCGCCGCTACGGCAACAATCCCCTCTTTCTTATCAAATCCACCATTCCAGTTGGCTACACATCATCCCTGATCGAAACATTGGGTTATCCTGAGATCATTTTCTCCCCCGAGTTCCTACGGGAGGGGAAAGCCCTGCACGACAATTTGTATCCATCAAGAATCATTGTCGGCGACCGTTCCACACGAGGAGAGAATATAGCGGCGCTTTTAATGCAAGGAGCGCACGCAAAGAATGTTCCTCTACTGCTAACGAGCTCCAGCGAAGCCGAAGCGATAAAGCTCTTTGCCAACACTTACCTTGCCATGAGGGTCGCTTATTTCAATGAGCTAGATACTTACTCAGAAACACACGGTCTAGATGCGAGTTCGCTTATTGAAGGAGTCTGCCTCGACCCCAGAATTGGGCTACACTACAACAACCCATCCTTCGGCTATGGTGGCTACTGCCTTCCAAAAGACACAAAGCAGCTGCTCGCAAACTATCGGGACGTACCACAAACCTTGATCGCGGCAATTGTCTCGGCAAATAGTACACGCAAAGATCACGTCGCGGAACGAATCCTCGCTCGCCGCCCGAAAACTGTAGGTATCTATCGCCTTACAATGAAGGCAGAAAGCGACAATTTTCGTGATTCATCGGTCCAAGGCATAATGAAACGATTGAAGGCAAAGGGCATAGAGGTAATAATTTACGAGCCCGCGCTAAAAGACCCTCTTTTCTTTAACTCTGAAGTAGAAAAAAAGCTTGAAGCATTTAAAGCTAGGTCGGATGTGATCGTCGCAAACAGACTTTCAGACGAACTAAGCGACTGCGGAGAGAAGATTTATACTCGCGACGTTTTCAAACGGGATTAATACTCATGTCTTTTATGGACGATGCGAAACAACAGCCGCATCCACTGCCCCTATATGTCGACGTTCTACGGAAGGCTGGCTTCCTGTGAAAATTACTCCCGTGATCATGGCGGGCGGCAAGGGCACGCGTCTGTGGCCCC
>JOKI01000037.1 GCA_000722615.1 Pseudorhizobium pelagicum
GCACAATCAGCCGATCCTCTACGGGATGTTCTGCGTGCTGATGGCCGTGATCACCGGCTGGGGTGCCAGCCTGATTTTCCGCAAGGACTGACTACCGAGGTTAGGACACGCTACAGAGACTTTCCACCGAGATCTGAATACCGAGCCGCGGGTTCGATACCGTCCAAGGCGGTCGATACCCTGCGTCCTACCCATCAGCTCTTAAACAGGAAGGTCTACTACTAGGACGATCTCGACGGTGGGAACGGGAGCCTCATCAGCGCCGGGCATTGTCTCATAGAGGGTGACATAAGGCGCTTCGTGCGGCATGTCGATACCCGATCATATGAGCGACAACGTTCGGGCGATGACCGGCCCACTTCCGGCTGAAAGCCTGCTCCGGCGCATGATCGCGCATATGGAACGATCCTCGGTTTTGCCTCATCGGATCCATGATGTGGTACCCCGGCAAGGATGCGATGTACTTCGGCCTGATCAGGCAAGCACAAGCCAATGCCGCAAGCCGGCTGCAGTAACCAACGCCGACCGCCCCTCGACGCTCGCTTCTCATCGGTTTCCTGTCGCTACCTCTTCTTGATGCAACTAATGAGGGCAATCGCGCAAGCGCCACCGCAACTGGATCTGACCCGGGAATGCGATGATGGAGACAGCAGAAGAAATCATCAAAAGCGTCCTTGCAGGAAAGGGATGTCAAGACCATGCATCTTGGCCGTCTCGATAAGCAATGTTGGTCGGTCCTTCATCACGTCAGAAGGAGCGAAACCGAATGATATGCGCTCTCGGAGAGATCGGTTCCTTTGTTAAGATGTTCGGCTAGGTCCAGCGTAGTAGAGCGGCGTGAAAGCATCGCGCACGTAACGGGGTCCTGCTCAACACGCGTCGCATGCCAGCATCCAACCCGCATGCAAATTCCCTGGCCCGGAAGAACTTTAAATGCCTTTAGGCTGCCGGTGTCCGGAGACCCGTCTGCGCTGCTCAGTCCTACGATCTGAATGATCGGCCCCGTGAGGGGGACGATAGCCTGTTGAGTTAGAGAGTGGTTTTCCAACCTGGTAACATGGGTATCGCTGCTGCGGTAGACGACCCAAAGCACCTCACTATCACCCCCATGCGTATTGAACACATGCTCGCTCCAGAGTCACTTGCAGGGCTCATGAAGGACGCGATATCCGACGAATTAAATGGCTTCCCAAGCATCCATCCGAAAGGCGCGGTGGCCTCAATTGTTAGCGGCTCGGTCCTTAAAGGTTCCAACCATTTCCTCCTCCCCATTCGAAGAGTTTGTACTGGCGACAATTCGCCGCGGCTGACCAAGGTGTCGCTATGCAGTTGAAGCATTCGGCTGCGACGATGTCCAGTTGTACGACCGTACAGTCAACTTGCGTCTGTGGCACAAGCTCGATGGGTGCGCACTATCAAAGCTGAATTCGCACAAAATTGAGCAAGGCCCTGAACGAGCATCCTCACGCCGATGTCGCCGATGTGCCTGCAAGGGTCCGCACCTTGTCACAGGCGGTAACAGGAGACCAGTGCTGTGCCAGTAGTCTACCCAGCGGACGATCCTTCCGGAGGAAAAATCAGCCGGTCCCAAAGGAATTCGCCTCTTTTTCGGCGACGGCGCTAACGCCCGCGCCGACCTCTGGCTCGGGCGTTAAGGAGAGGTGGTGTCGCGCGCTCATCCCTCAAGAGGTGCTGGACGGCTATGGATGGTTGATCCCTTTTACCAAGGCAGACGGCGCTGGTCGTTCATGAATGAGCCCGTCTCCCCTTCAGTTGCATTCACCAGTTGAACAATGACTTTCGCCGCCTGCTCAACCGTCCTGTAGCCCGTATTGCCGTTAAAGTCGGTCTTCGTGTATCCCGGATCTGCACTGTTGACCCTAATGCCCGAAGACGCGAGAGCCTTGGAAAACGATACCGTGACCGCATTCAGTGCCGTCTTCGAGCTGTTGTATCCGAGGCTGTTTACACCGTAGAACTCGTTTTGCGGGTCAGTAAGAGAGCCAAGCGAGCCGAGCTCGCTGCTGACGTTGACGACATTGGCGGACCCGGCTCTCTTCAGCAGGGGCAGGAAAGCCTGTATAACCCGGATCGGCCCAAAAACATTGATCTCGTAGACCCGGCGGATATCGTCCACGGTCTGATCTACCGGATCGATAAATGCACCGGGTATGCCGGCATTGTTGACGAGCGCGTCGAGCTTGCCATCCTCCCGGCTTACACGCTCAGCGGCGGCTTGCACGCTTGCATCGTGTTCGACAGCGATCTCAATGAAGCGCACGTCGTGGCCGAGTTCGCGCAAGGCCGCCGCAGCTGTCTCGCCTCGACCGGCATCACGCGCGCCGAGCCAGACACGATAACCCCGCTCGCCGAGTTGTCGGGCCGTTTCGAATCCGATGCTCTTGTTCGCGCCTGTGATGAGTACGTTCGTGGACAATGTCGTTCTCCGTTCTGATTGCATGCTTAATATGAGAGAGGAGTTGAGCGACCGCCTGCCAAATTCTATCGACTTCTTGCCTAATCCTGCCGGAGGACTTGTCTGATCCTCAAAACAGGTGCAATTCTGAGCCATGGAAAACGTCAGCCAAGAGCTAAAGTCCTTGATCGAAAGACACTCGCGCGGCGACCGGACGACGACCGCGATACCCTGCGTGAGTTTGCTGACAGCAGAGCGAACGACGGAACCGGCCGCGGGGATGACGGAGCTTGTCATGTGTCTGGTTCTCCAGGGAGCCAAGGCCATATCCTGCGGTGAGAATGAGCTGCACTATGCTGCCGGGAGCTACTTCATTGCTTCGATCGAGATACCTGTTTTCGGCAGAGTATCCCAAGCAAGCGACCAAAAGCCGTTTCTGGGTATCGGCTTCAACTTTGACCCGCGCCAGATTGCAGAGCTCGTGATGGAGATGCCGGACGTGCGCGATCCGGAATATCTGTGTGGCCTTGGCGTCAGTCAGAGCGATCCTCAACTTGAGGAAGCTTTCCTTCGTATGGTGCGCCTTCTCGACAGGAGAGGCGAGATCCCGGTCATGGCACCCATATTGGAGCGGGAGATCCTGTTTCGCCTGTTACAGGGGCCGCAGGGAGCGAAGCTTCGGCAGATCGCTCAAGTGGACGGGCGCCAGTCCCAGGTCAGGCGGGCACTCGCATGGATCCGAGACCATTTGACTGAACCCTTCAAGGTCGAGGACCTGGCGCGCATGGCCGGAATGAGCGTTTCGGTTTTCCATCGCCATTTCAAGGCAGCCACGACCATGACGCCCATTCAGTATCAGAAGCGCTTCCGTCTGCACGAGGCGCGCCGCCAGTTGCTCGGGACTCCAGGTGACGCGACCCGTGTGGCCTTTGCCGTGGGCTATGAAAGCGCATCGCAATTCAGCCGTGAGTACGCGCGGCTATTTGGACTTCCCCCAGCTCGCGACGCTGCCCGGTTGCGGGCGAAAGCCACGGCGCAGTTGGTGTCGGAAAGCGTCCAAGATGAGGTCGGTTAGCGGCCTTTGCAATGAGCCTCGGTGGAAGCAGAGGCGGCCTCGCTAGCTGATCCATCGGCCCAAGGCCTCCATGGCGCAAGTGCTGCTCCACAGGCACGAATCGTCGCGCAGCGCCTCGACCACGGTCGAGGCTTTAGCTGCGCGCTCCGCCGGCTGTTCGTCTCCAAGAGTCGGAAGGCAGTGGTCGGAAAAACGCAGATTGCACCTCGTACCGGTTGCGGCACCACTTGGTAAACGCCGAAAAGCGCATACCGGGACGTTCACCCATCGTGGTCACAGCGTCGAGCTTGCCAGCGCCTCTGGAGGGTATGGGGTCGCTGCCGGCGGCTCGATCACGCTGGCCAGGTGCCTTTCGGAAAGGTCGCTGCGTTTGGCTCGAAACTTGAGCGGTGAGCGGGGCGGTGACAGGCGCCGTCCCGCTCACGTCGCAGTACTGTGTTACCTGCGGTAAAGGAGCATTCCGCCGTGGTGCAGCACGCCATCGATGAAGTCACCGTCAGCGGTAAAACCGGTATCATCCCAATATTCGATATGGTTGTCGGTCACTTCGTAGCGGCCGCGATAGGCAATCTCGCAGACGCCACGCGCTTCATCATATCGTCCGCCGGCCAAAAGTTCGTGCCGGATCTGGCCGTCGGCTGTTATCCAAAGTCCAACATAGGGATGGCTCGCTGATCCATCACTCACGGCTGCAGCCGCTTTCCAAGGATGGGCTCGATGCTGTCCTCCTCAACGATCCAGGCGTAGTTCAGCTCGTGCTTGATCTTCCACGTGCCGCCGACGCAGGCCCAGCCAAGCTGGGAGCGTGTATCAAAGGCGACCACCTCTCCATCAAGTGGCTCGATCCGGCCGACAAAGCCGATAACAGAGGATGCTGTACCAGACCCGACGACGGCATGATGCGCGTCAGTCATGCCGTGCCGGATCGACCGTGAAGCGTTCACGTGCGCTTCCCAATTGGCGCCATATGTGGAAGCATTTGTAAACAGCTGAGTGTTCCCGGGTGCAAAGTTATCCCAAAACACTCCTTGCGGGTTTTCCAGGTCGTAGAATTTTGCCATTTCCTCGCTGAATACGAATGTTGGGTCGCCTTCATGCCGCTCCCATCCTTCCATGATCCACTCCTCATGCAAGGCAAGCGGTGCATCGGGGCCCTCCTGTGGGCAAAGCGCTTGCTCCTGAGCGAACGTAGGAGTGGCGAAGCTCCCAACCGTCAATGCCGCGAAAATGAACTTGCTGTATTTCATCTGAGCTTTCCCTTTGTCGTATCTGACCATCGGGAATTAATCTGTCGAACCAACTCGCACTAGAGCCCTACGACGTGCCGACGCGGTAAGCGATACTTGACAGTGGAAACCCTGGGGCAGGGCCCGCGTCTCGGGACCACGGATATGATTTGAGTCTGCGTCGGCGCTGGAGCGTTGCTCGAGCGATTGCATGTGTTTGGCTTGTGGGTAAACTTACAAGGACGTGCACTCATTTTGATGATAGGCGGGAGAGGACTGCCAGCGCCGCACCGATACCGCAGGCGACAGCAATGGCGGCGAGAAACGTTGTAAAACCCTGATCTCGCAAGGCACCGACGGCCTGGCTTCCGATGCTTGCGCCAAGGAACATCGAGAAGCCGTAGAGCGCCGTGGCGGCTCCGGGATTGCCGGCAGATTTTACGCCAATATGTTCGATGATCGCCGGAGCAGTCATTGCGGTCGCTGCCACGAAGACCAGAAGCATCAGGGCGAGCAGCATCACGGAGTCAGCTGCAAACATGGCGCCGGCAGCGGAGAGCGCACTAACGCAGAACCCGAAGATTACGCGGCGCAAGGCCGGGAACCGCTTCAGGAACGGCGCAAGCAACGGTACGGCGATCATCGCCGGAAGACCGGACAGGCGCAGCGTCATCAGCCCCGAGGGAGAATCGGCGAGGCTTTCGGGACCGGCCAAGGCAATGGCAGCATACATGGACACGAAACTGCCCAATAGCAGCAGAGAGGCGATGTAGAGCGCCAGCATTGCCGGGCGAGCCAGGAGACTGGGGATGGCTGTAAAGGCGACTTTGAGACCCGCGGGTTTGTGGAGGCCACCGTTGTGCAGTAGCAGGATCCGGGCGAGCACGCCGAGGATCATGATTGCAGCGCCGGACAGCATAAACACTCCCCGCCAGCCAACGACACCGACCAGAAGCTGCGCGGCGGCCTGCATGGCGATCGCCGCTGCAAAGGCGCTCGTGGTCACGCAACTGATCATCAGCACCCGAACCTCGGGGCGGATACGCGTGGCGACGTAGGAGAGCGCAGCCGGGAGAAACATGGCCGCCACAAACCCCTGCACCGTACGCAGGCTCAGCAAAAGGGGCATGGAGACCGATACTGCACAAAGACCCATTGCCACGGCGCCCGACAACAGCAGACCGGCAACGATGATCCTGCGCGGGCCAAAGTGGTCTGTCATCGGACCGGCGCACAGAAAGCCCGCGGCGTATGCAAAGCCGAAAGCGGTCGAGGCTGCAACCATCTTTTGGGCATCGGTGCCGAAGGTGTCCGCCATCTGCGTCAGCATTGGCAGGACGATGTACATCTGCCCGACCACAGCAAGTCCGGCGAGGACGAAGAGTGACATGGTTGCACCGGGGGACGCCCAGCTTTGGACCTGGTCCCCAGCAGCGTTCGCGGCGTCAGGCGCCTCACCTGTTGCGTCGAAGTGTCTGTCCATGTTGGCGTTTTTCCCCAGGTCCTGCGGAGCCATGTCCGTCGGCAGCTACAAAGTGGTGCCCTTGAAATATCGGCAGGGAAATGTCCAAGATAGGCCTGATTGTCTCGAATGATTGCCTTAAGCTATTAATCAGTCCGTCATGCTGTTCCTCTTGGCCGCTATTTCGTGCCAAAAGCTATTGGAGGCGATGGAGGAACGAATTGGACAGGGTTGAGCGAGAGTTGAAGATCGGCACGCTTGCGCGGCGTCTGGCGCCAAACGAGGGCTTCACTCAATCGCTGCACGAAAACGTGCGCTTCATGCGCTCCGATCGACCGCATGGCCGTCATCAGGTTCTGTACGAACCCAGTATCGTGATCGTGCTGGAGGGGCGCAAACGTGGGTATGTCCATGATATGATCTTCCAATACGACCCGCAGCACTATCTGGTCCTCACGGTGCCGTTGCCGTTTTCCGCGGAGACCGAAGCCAGTCCTGACTGCCCAATGTTGGCAGTTTCCGTGAAGCTCGACATGATGGTGTTGACCGAACTGGTCGCGATGCTCCATGCCGAGGGCCTAAGGCCGGCGGAGCCGCCGAAAGGCATCGCGTCCACGCCCCTTAGCGAGGCGCTTGGTGATGTGACCCTGCGGCTCTTGGAAGCGCTTGCTTCACCACTAGAGGCGAAGGTTCTGAGCTCGGCCATCGTGCGGGAATTGTATTTTCGGGTTCTGCTGGATTCCCCGGGTGGAGCGTTGAGCTCGGCAATTGCACAAAATGGACAATTCGGCCGCATCTCGTGCGTTCTGAAGCGCATTCACGCGGACTATGCGGAGAGACTAGACGTAAGGCAGCTCTCCGAAGAGGCTCGAATGAGCCCACCAGCGTTTCATGCCCACTTCAAAGCAGTGACGCATTCGTCGCCGATCCAGTACATCAAGACGATCCGGCTGCATCAGGCACGGCTGATGCTGATTCGGGACAATGCAACGTCTGCCGCGGCGGAAGGACGTGTTGGCTATCAGAGCACCACGCAATTCAGCCGCGAATTCAAACGACTTTTCGGTAGAAGCCCAGGAGAGGAAGCCCGCGAAATGAAAGTGTCACTCTCGTTGTTCTGACGGCGGGGGCGGTTTCAACGCGCTTTGGAAGCTTCAAAAGTGGAGCAATGAGCAGTGGACGGAGTGTGAGGCCCTCGCCACTCTCCGCCGGTCACGTAGAGAGCTCCAACCGACGTCAAGAATTAACTCACCTAGCCAAGGTGTCAAGAAATGATAGCTTCTTTGGAAGCTTATCAGCCCGCCAATCCAGCCGTTTCATGAAAGGAACAACTATGTGTACTGATGAAGAAAGCGAGCTGGCGTCCCTTGTGAAAGATGATTCATCTGGAAGATTGGCTGCCGGACTGAAAGTCCTTAAGGACATCGGTGGCGATGGTTTCGCTGCGCCCATCGCGGCGCTCGCCAACGTTTCTGAAGACCTGGCGCGGCTGACAATAGCTTTTCCCTATGGCGAGGTCTTGGCGCGGCCAGGTCTGGAACTCAGAGAGCGGCAGATCATCACAGCCTCCATCCTGCTGGCACATGGCTCGGCGCAGTCGCAGCTGGGATTTCATCTAAACGGCTTGCTCAATGTCGGGGGCAGCCATGATGACATCGTCAGTCTGCTCTACCTGTCGGCAGGTGTGTTGGGCTTTCCTGCCGCAATCAACGCAGTTCCAATTGCGCGCGCCACGCTTGCACAGCACAATATTTCTCGAGAATGCGGGTCAGAGACTGCGCAATCAGCGATGCATTACAGCGATCAAGAAGGGCGAGCTGAACTCGAAGCGGTTTCGCCGGACTTCCTGAAGTGGAAGTCGCAGGTGTTTTGGCACGACCTTCTCGGAAGGTGCCGGTTGGGCGGCCGGCTACTGCATATTGCGGCCGCGGCCATGCTGGCAACTCAGGCCAAACACCCTCAAGGTCTGGAACACCACCTGAGGCTCGCTCTGGCTTCCGGAGCCACACAAAGTGACATCGAGGAGTTGCTGATCCACGTGAGCGTGTACGCAGGTTTTCCTTCGGCGCTTACCGCGGCAACCGTCTTCAGCAAAGTGTTGGCGGAGCCGATCAGAGCCTTTGATGAACAACCGCTCGCAACAGAGTCTCGCGATGATACGGAACGGTTCAGCAGGGGCGCCGAAACTCTTGCTGCTACTTCGGGTGGTTCGGGTTCGGAAGTGGTTGACACTTTCGCCGATGTCGCACCCGAGCTGGGACGACTGATCGTTGCCCATTGCTATGGGGATGTGTTTTCACGCCAGGGGCTAGACCCGGTGACGCGTGAGCTAACTGCTATTGCCGCCCTCACCGGGATGGCAACTGTAACCGCTGAACGACCTCTGCGCGTCCACGTCGATGCTGCTCTCAATCTCGGCGTCGACCCAGAGAGGATCATCGAGGCGATATTGAACGTGCTGCCCTATGCGGGCTTCCCTGCCATTGAGAAGGCCTTGAATATCGCTCGCGTTAGCTTCAATCGCCGGTAAAGGGCGTATGGCCTAGCAACACGAGATAGTCGAAGATTGCGGAGCCAAAGCGCAGTTCGGATATTCCCTAAGCTATTTATGGCGAGAGTCCACTTTAGCCATGCGAACAAGCAGTCATCACAAGGAGCGCCAGATGGGAAAGGCAGTTCTGATAACCGGAGCTTCCAGTGGAATCGGTGAAGGGATCGCAAGGGAACTTGGTGCAAGCGGCGCGAACGTGCTCTTGGGCGCGCGCCGATGCGAGCGGATCGAAAAAATCGCTTCGGACATCCGCAGCGCCGGTGGCGTGGCCGAGACGTCCAGGCGGTGGTGGGCTCGTGGAAGCCGATTGGTACCTCTTTGCCGGCGATGAAACTGCGCTTCCCGCGATAGCGCGAATGCTCGAACAACTCCCCAGGACGGCTTCAGCTGTGGTCATCGTCGAAGTTACAGATGAACTGGAAATCCAGAAGCTCTGTTGTCGCGCCCGGCTTGAAACAATATGGCTTCTGCGGCGGGATGGCGCGCTCGGGAACTGTCTGAAATTTGAAAAAAGCGGTTTCTCAAGTTGAGGTTCCTGCCGATCGCCGCCGAATTTACCTCTGGATCGGTTGCGCGTTTCAGTCGGCCCAAACGATTCGGAAAGCAATTCGCTCCAACCCGGGCACCTCCAAGAAAGATCAACTGGTCGTTTCTTGCTGGCGGGCAGGGCACGCCGAAGTGCGATGAAGCGGTCCGCCTCAACCGGCCTCGGGACTTGCACACGAGCCAGCCGCTGCAGCGGCTCAGTCCTTGCGGAAGTGTTCGCTGGCGCCCCAGCCGGTGACTAGGCCATCGGCACGCAGAACATCCCGTAGAGGATCGCTGATTCTGCGCGGCATAGGTGATCGCCTGTTCCATGCCCGTCTTGACCCCCCGCCGTCTCCATCAGTCCTCTCAGCGGCGGGGCTTCGCACCGCGAAGGGCTGCAACTTCGGTGATGGCAGCCGGAAGGTCACCCTGCGGCAGATCGATCAGCGGCAAAGCTCCCATGCGGGCCTGAACTTCGGCTGTCTGAACCGCAAGTGCGCCGACCAGCCCCATTTCGTCCAGCGTGGCCCCGCTTTCGCGCATCTCTGCCGCGCGGCGGGTGCCGTGCCTCAGAGTCCGCTCGAAACTATGGGCAAGATGGGTGGGCCAGTCGATATTCGGGTAGCTACGTTCAAGCGACGCAAACACCCGATCATGCACGCCAGCGGCTGACGCGGCGAGCGCGCACTCCACCGTGATCGCCTCCAGCCCCTTCACGAAGACCGATCGCACCATCTTGATTGCCGTCGCCTCGCCGGGGAGGTCGCCGATCAGATCCAGCACGAACCCCACCTCTTGCAACGGCGCCGCCAGATCGCATGCGCTGCGGCCAGCCAGCAGAACCGGGGTCCTATGCCCATGCGGATGCACCGGCGCCATGACCGCCATGTCAAGGTATCCTACCCCCCGCGCCTCCAGCGCCTCGGCGGTGCTGACTTTGCGGCCTGGAGAGACAGAGTTGATGTCGATGTAGACCTGCCCCTGCACGAGATGATCGAGAACGGACCGCGCCGCCTTCAGGCTTTGGTCAGCGGTCACGGCGCAGATGACCCAGTCGGCGCCGGCCACGGCATCGGCGGGGGAAGTGCCCTGCCGCACCCTGCGGCTCGCCATCGCCGCGGCCATTTCGGGCGTATCGAGGATGTCGAAGGCGGCCAATGTCAGCCCCTGCTGATCAGCGCCCAGTGTGTCAGTGAACGCACGCGCGGCCTCGCCAAAGCCGATGAACGTGATCTGCATGGATACCTCCGCGTGGCAGTGTGGGTGGCCCTGCGCGCTGTGCTCGCGCAGGGTGTGCGATCAGGCCAGCTCGTCCAGTAGGGCCCCGATCTCCAGTAGATAAAGCTGCCGCGGGCCTTCATGCACGGAATCGATGCAGACCCTCCGGTTGTCGCGGCTCCAGCGCGGGTGCAGGTCGCAGCGGTTGTGCTTGCCAAGGTCCGAGGGCGTGTAGAACTGCCCCAGATCATAGCGGGTGTCGGTCTTGGTATCGTAGAGGAACAGTGCCCGCTTGTCCGTCTCGGCGTCGGGATAGGTGTCCGACAGCATCCAGCGGCCATCGGTGCCATAGGTCATGTGGCCGTTCTCGGTCAGCACCTCGGGGCCGACCACCTGCACCTTTCCGGTGCGGTCGTTGTAGATCTGGTAATGGATCTCGCCGTCATGCGGGCCCCAGACGATGATCTCGTCATCCGATTTCCACAGCGGGTGCGATATCTGGTAGGGCGACTTTTCATAGTCGAAGGTGCCATGCGCGTTCGGGTCGAAATCGGCGGCAAGCTGCGGCAGCGGGTGGTCAGTATCCTCCAGCAGGCGCAGGTCCGACCCATCGCCGTTGATCGTGTAAAGCCGGTGCAGATAGCAGAACTCGTCCTCGGGCCGTTCTGTCCAGCGGTGGATGAACAAGAACCGCGTGCCTGCCGGGTTCACCTCCATATGGGTGATCCAGTGGGTTGCCTTGTCCATCGAGGCGACGTGCTGATGTTCCGTCAGTTGGCGCAGCGACAGGACCAGCTTGGTCTCGCCGGTGCGGGTATCCATCCGCCAGATGCCGTCATCTTCCGGCGCAAGCTCAAGATTGGGTTCGGTGTTTGTTGCGGGATAGCCGATGGTCCGGTGGGTCGCGATGAAGCGCGAGTAGTTCAGCGTCAGCGCGAATTCGCCGCTTGGTGGCAGCACGTAGATCGGCAGCGGCAGCTCCCGGCGCTCGCCCGTTGCCGGGTCCACGACGCAGGACCGGAAATCGGGGTAGATGTTCTCTGGCCCCGAAGGGCCGCTGGCGCGGGTGTTGAAGATCACCTTGCCGGTCTTGCCCAGCCATTGCAGCTGACATCCCATCTGCCAATTCCAGGCGGTGGTTTCGCCCAGCTTGTGCCAGCGGTCGCCGTCGGTAAGGTCGAAATAGCCAACCTCCGCGACCTCTGTCCCGGTCAGGTCGCCGGTGAATATAGGCGTGCGGTTCGCCAGCAGCCGGGTGTCGTCATGGCTGTAATTCGTCTTGTTGTAGTAGCCGAAAAAGCTGTGCAGACGGCTATCGCCCACCTGCCGAACCTGCACCATTTGCGAAGCATTGACGATCTTGTTGGACATCGTAATTTCCTTTCGGTCCTGCGCCTGCGCGCTCATTCCAGCTCAGTCAAGAAGCGCTGCATCCTGTCCATGGCTTCGGTGATGACAGCCTCCGACGTCGCAAAGGACATGCGGAAAAACCCCGGTTGCAGGAAGGCGGATCCCGGAATCGTTGCGACCTCCGCCCCCTCCAGCAGCGCTTCGCAGAAGGAAATGTCGTCGGTGATCTGTATCTCGCCATAGCGTTTGCCAAAGGTCGCGCGGGCGTCAGCAAAGATGTAGAACGCGCCCTCGGGCTTGATGTACCGCAGCAGCGGCATGTCATCGAGCCGGCGGGTGATCAGATCCTTGCGCGCTTGAAAGCTGTCGGCCATCCGGTCGACCTCGTCCTGGCCATTTTCCAGCCCGCCAAGCGCCGCCCATTGCGCGATGCTGGACGCGCCCGAGGTGTTGTGGCCCTGCAGCATGGTCATCTTCTTGATCAGCGCCGCCGGGCCGATGGCAAAGCCGATCCGCCAGCCGGTCATGGCATAGCTCTTGCTGGCGCCGTTGATGTGCAGCACATGCTCGCGCGCCTCGGGGCACAGGTTCAGCGGATTGCGATAGGTGCGGCCGTCAAAGACGATCCGCTCATAGATTTCGTCGTTGATGATGGTCAAGTCATGTTCCATCGCCAGCTTGCACAGCCCCACGACCAAGTCGTCGCTGTAGATCCGGCCCGAAGGGTTGTTCGGCGCATTCAGCATGATCAGGCGGGACCTGGGCGTGATCGCGGCGCGAATATCGTCAAGCGAGAAGTCCAGCGTTGCCGGGTCGGTCTGGATTACGACGGGAGTGGCATCGCAAAGCCGCACCTGCTCGTAATAGCTGACGAAGGCGGGCGCGATCAGGATCGCTTCGTCGCCTGGGTTCAGGAGTGCAAGACACGCTTCGTAGAGCAGCGGCTTGCCGCCGGCGCCCACCATCACCTCGGAGGGGGTGTAATCAAGGTCGAATCGCGACTTGTAATAAGCCGCGATCGCGGCCCGCAGTTCGACGACCCCGGCCGCGGGCGTGTAGAAGGTCTTGCCAGCGTCAAGCGCGTCCTGCGCCGCCCTCATCACAGAGGGGGGCGAGACGAAATCCGGCTCTCCGGTCGAAAGCGAAAGCACATCGCGCCCTTGCCGCCGCATGTCGGCGGCGCGTTCCGAGACCACCCGTGTCGCCGCCGGTTGAAGCCGGGTGATGCGATCCGAGAACTTCACCATGACAAACTCCTGAAAAAACACCGCGCGCAGCGGAAGACTGGCTAGACCACCAAGGGTCGTGGCGGGAGAAGGCCGGGCGGTTCAGGTCGCCTCGCCGCCGTTCACGCCGATCATCTGACCGTTGACGAACCGCGCCGCGGGCGAGGCGAGGAAGGCCACCACCGCTGCGATTTCCTCCGGTTCGCCAAGCGACCCGACGGGAATGGTGCCGATCCTCTTGGGATCCTTGCCGTCCTTGCCGTCGACGCGGGTCTGCCCCGGGGATACCGCATTCGCCGTGATGCCCTTCGGACCGAACTCTTGCGATAGCGCCCGCGTCAATCCGACGATCCCGTGCTTGGAGGCAGAGATCGGCGCGCCCTCGAAATACCCCTTAATCGCCTTCATTCCGGCCATCGAGATGATCCGGCCCCAGCCGCCCTCGACCATGCCGGGAAGGAAAGCGCGGCTCATCAGGAAGGCAGAGGTCAGCCCAGTATCAACGACCGAATTCCAGTCGTCATCACTAAGGTCGAGAAACGGCTTGTGCGGGCGGATGGCGGCGTTGTTCACAAGGATGTCGATGCGGCCAAAGTGCTGAAGTGCCTCATCCGCTATCCGGTCAAGGTCGCTGCGCTTGCCCATGTCGCCAATGACGACGGCGCTCTTGACGCCCTCGGCCTCGACAAGGCGCGCAGCTTCCTCGCAGGCGCCACGGTTACTGGCGCCGTTGATGGCCACGTTGCACCCCATCTTGGCAAGCTGCACTGCTATCGCCCGGCCGATGTTGCGGCCTGAGCCCGAGACGAACGCCGTTTTACCGGCAAGAACCTGTTCAGTCATAGAGCCTCCCAAAATTAGCTAATGCGCCCGCAGGTCACGGCCGCTCTCCCTCGTCCAGTAGTGGACCAATTGCCGACGTATTGTCAACAACCGGAAGACTGTTGACAATGCGTCGACGACCGTTAAACTTTCGGTTAATAGAGGGGGCATCCGGTTCATGGAAATCAGGCAGGAAAGCAGAGAGGCCATTGCCTCGCGCCAACATGGCTCGCTCACGGCGACTGTGCACCGCGAGCTGGAAGGCATGATCCTGCGCGGCGATCTTGCTTCGGGCGATCGGTTGAACGAACAGCAACTGGCCGGTCTTCTGGGCGTCAGCCGCGGTCCCATCCGCGAGGCGGCGCGTCTGCTGGAGCGGGATGGGCTGGTTGTCGCGCTCGCAAATCAGGGCACTTTCGTCCGCCAGCTTTCGCTTGAAGATGCGCTGGAACTTTACGATCTGCGTGCCTCGATTGCCGGATATTCGTGCAGCTGCCTTGCCACCCGCTCCACTGCCGTCCAGCGGGCCGAGCTGCGCGCGCTCATCGAACAGATGGATGCCTGCATCGAGAACAGGGACGAGGAAACCTATTTCGAATTGAATCTGCGCTTTCATGAACGCGTGGCGGCGATGGCGGGTGCGCCCCGCGCCGCCCGGATCTATGGCGCGCTGGACAAGGAGGTCCGCCTGCTGCGGCGCCGGGTCCTTCACGGGACAGAATCGATGCGGTTCTCGAATGACGAGCATAAGGAAATCTTTGGAGCGATCGAAGCGGGGGATGCAGGGCGCGCGAAAGCTGCCGCCGAGAAACATCACCTCAATGGCAAACATCGCTGGATCAATACGCTCTGAGGAGGGCGTCTGCGGCAGGGCTGCCGGCCCTGCCTACTTTTTGGCGCTTCGCGTCAAACGAACAGGGAGGAAGACAATGAACGAACTTTGGAAATCAGCGAAAGCCCAGGGCCGGCTTGCTACGATTGCGGCAACGGCTCTGCTGGGTCTTGCGGCGGTCAGTCCCGCAGCGGCGCAGGACTATCCGTCCGAATCGCTTGACATGACCGTCGCCTTCGCACCTGGCGGGGGCAATGACGTGATGTCGCGCGGCATCGCGGAAATCCTGCAAAAATACGATCTCTACCCCGAAAACATCGAGATCAACAACAGGGTCGGCGGCAGCGGCGCAGTCGGCTGGGGCTACCTTTACACCCAAACCGGCAGCGCCTACGACATCTCCACCACCTCTGGCAGCCTGTTCACCACACCGCTGCAGGCGGACACGCCTTGGACGGTCGACGACTTCACGCCCATTGCACTGCTTGCCGCCGATGATTTGGCACTGACCGTGCTAGGGTCGTCACGCTGGAATACAGTTGAAGAGTTCATCGCCGAAGCCAAGGAAAAGCCGCCGGTGATTGCCGGCACCGGCACGGTAAACGTGGACTTCATCGTGATCGCTCTCTTCGCCGAAAAAGCCGGGTTCGAGTTCGAGTACGTTCCTTTCAACTCCTATCCTGATAGCCAGACTGCGCTGTTGTCCGGTGCGGTCGATGCACTACTTGGCAACCCGGGCGAGATCATCGGCATGGTCGATTCCAAAGATATGCGCGCGCTGGCCTATAGCGGCCCCGTGGTCCCGCCGGAGATGGAAGGCGTTCCGACCATGGCAGACCTGGGGTTCGATCCGGGCATTTCGATGCCCCGCGGCCTGATCATGGCGCCCGACGCACCGCAAGAGGCGGTGGACTGGTGGATCAAGACCATGCAATTCATCGTCACGACCCCGGAATGGAAAGAGTACATCAGCACCAACCTGCTGACGGAATACACGCTGTTCGGCGATGACTTCGCCACGTTCCTTGAAAAGAAGAACGTCAGCTTTGCAGAAACCCTGCGGTCGCGCGGCTTCGTCAAGTAAAGACCGACACCGGCCCGGATCATCGGCCAACGGGCCGGTGATCCCCATTGGGGATCAACCACCATGCGCCTGATTTTCATGATCGCAGTTCTCGCTGCGGGTCTTCTCTACACGTTCTACGCCTTCAACACGCTTAATTTTCTCAGCGCATCGGGGCGCCTGGGGCCGGGCTTCTTTCCGCAGATCCTTGGCCTTGGCATCGTTTCCATGACGCTGATATCCGTCATCACCGAAGCCCGCAGGATGCGAGCGACCACCAACTACTTCGCGGCACCGGCGGACGCCTTCCCCGGGAGCGCGCTACTGATCATCTGCATGAGCGTGCTTTACCTAATCGGCCTGCGCCTGTTCGGGGCAATCCCCGGATCAATCGTGTTCCTGCTGGCGATGTTCTGGATGATCAGCCGGGGCAAACCGATCCTGAACACCGTGATCGCCGTGATGGCGCCGGTTCTGATCTACCTGCTGTTCCGCCAACTGCTCAGTGCGTCCATGCCAGAGGGGCTCATACCGCTGCCGTTCTGAGATCTTCTCCCCGGCGCTTCACCGAATGATCCAAGGAACTTGGTCTCATGGAAATCTTTTCCGATCTCATGATGGGTATGTCGGTTGCGCTGCATCCGGCCAACCTGCTCTATCTCCTCGTCGGTGCCTTCGTAGGCATGACCATCGGGGTCATCCCCGGCTTCGGACCCGCCGCGGGTATCGCGCTGCTGCTGCCGGTCACCTTCGGGATGGATCCCGTAGGGGCGGTCATGATGCTTTCGGCGATCTACTACGGTGCCATGTATGGCGGCTCCATCACCGCGATCTTGATCAATACGCCCGGCGATGCCGGGTCCGTCGCCAGCACGCTTGACGGATTTCCGCTGGCCCAGCAGGGCCGGGCGGGGCCGGCGCTGGTGATGCAGGCGGTCGCGTCTTTCACAGGCGGCACGGTGGGGGTGATCCTAATTACGCTGCTGGCGCCGCTTTTCTCGCAGGTTGCGCGCAACTTCGGGCCACCGGAATACTTCTTGCTGGCCATCATGGGGATGCTGACGCTGATCGTGATGATCGGCGGCAACTGGCGGCTTGGCGTGATTTCGGCATTGATCGGCTTTGCGCTAGGCACCGTTGGCGTCGATCTGGAAAGCGGGCGCAGCCGTTACACCTTCGGTTCGGCCGAATTGATCGGCGGCATCAACTTCATTCCTGTCGCCATCGGCCTGTTCGGCCTCGGCGAGTTGTTCTTTGCCTTCTACAGCGGGTCGCACAAGAAACGCGACGGCGAGATGCTGACCTATGACGGCAAGTCGAACTTCTGGCCCAATGCCCGCGACTTCATTGAAACGCGGTTCACGCTGGTCCGGGGCTCCATCATCGGTTTTGTCGTCGGCGTCATTCCGGGGGCCGGGGCTGCCATCGCCGCGCTGATTGCCTATTCGGTGGAACGGTCGGTTTCCCCGCGCCCCGAAAACTTCGGCAAGGGTGAAATGGCGGGGCTGGTCGCGCCCGAGGCGGCGAACAACGCTGCCTCGTCGGGCGCGATGATCCCGCTGCTGACGCTTGGCATCCCGGGCTCGGCATCGACTGCAATCTTGCTTGCGGCATTCCTAATGTGGGGCCTGCGCCCCGGTCCGCTGCTGATGGAACAGAACCCCGAATTCGCCTGGGGCCTGATCGCCTCGATGTATCTGGGGAACATGGCCCTGCTGCTGATCAGCATCTTTGCCATTCCAGTTTTCGTGCTGATCCTCAAGGTGCCCTACCGCATCCTTGCGCCACTGGTCGTGGTCGTCTGCACGCTTGGCACGTTCAGCGTGAACAGCTCCTACATGGAAATGTACATCATGCTCGGCGCGGGCGTGATTGGCTTCTTCATGCGGCTCTACGGCTTCTCGCCCGCCGCGGTGGTGCTTGCGCTTGTGCTTGGACCACTGGCAGAGGAATCTCTGCGCCAGACTCTGACAATCTCGCGCGGATCCTTCGGGATCTTCATCACGCGCCCGGCCTCGCTTTCGATCATCGTCGTTACCATTGCGCTGCTCGTGCTGCTGCCGCTGATCCAGCTTTATGGGCAACGTGTTCGCAAGCCGAAAGCGTCATGATCGGGACGCAGCGAGAGATGCAAGCATGGTAAAGGTGATTGTTGATGAACAGGCGCTTCTGGCACTTTGTGCCGAACGCTTTGTCGCCTGCGGAGTAGCGGACGAAGATGCCGCCAGCACCGCTCGGGTGCTCGTGCTGGCAGAGATGATGGGGATCGCGACCCATGGAGTTGGCCGCGTCGCCACCTATTGCACGCGTCTTCAAGGTGGTGGGGTAAAGGCAGCCGCCGAGCCGGTTGTCAAACGGGTGGCGCCCGCATTGCTGCACGTGGACGGCGACAATGGTCTTGGCCCAGCCGTTGCGATGCGGGCGCTAGCTGCAGTGATGGAAACGGCGCGAGAGACGGGTATCGCGGCCGCATTCTTGCATCATTCAAACCATTTCGGCGCAGCCGCTCCTTACTGCCTGATCGCCGCCGAGTCCGGCCTTGCTACAGTTTTGATGTCGAACTCGACGCCACTCATGGCGCCGACCGGTGGGGCAGAACCGAGTGTTGGCAACAATCCCATCGGTTTCGGCTTTCCCGGTCCAGATGAACTTCCGCTCGTGATCGATTTCTCTATGTCGGCAGTCGCCAGGTCACGGATCCGGGATGCGGCGCGCAGGGGCGAGGCCATCCCCGAGGGTTGGGCCATCGATGCAGGGGGGCAGCCATTGACCGACGCAGCCACTGCGATGAAGGGCATGCTGCTTCCGATGGGCGGGCACAAGGGATATGGGCTTGCGATTGCGATCGACATGCTTGCAGGGGTGCTGAGCGGTGCCGCATTCCTGTCGCAGGTACCGGACCTTGAAAGAGAACCGGCCGCTCGGCAGAATCTGGGTCAGGCATTTATTGCAATCAACGCGGCAAAACTGATGACGCCGGGGGAACTGGCAGACCGGACCACGAAATTCATGGACATGATCGGTCGGACACGCAGTGCCGATCCTGCACATCCCGTCAGGTTTCCGGGATCACGGGCCATGGCAAACCTGAAGCAGGCAAGACGCGACGGAGTACGCGTTGATCGTGATACACTCGAAGTCTTGCGCCGCCGTTAGCCGACGCCAGACTGCAACCTTCGCACTTGCACCGATCAGGGGTCCATGCCTGATCTTGAGCGACGAAGAATGGGCGGTCACCACTGCTGCCGACCAACAGCCGTGGAGTTAAGAGGGTTGACGACCGGCCGGTGATCAACGGCCTTCTGTGGTGCTTTCGGAATGGCTCATCCTGGCGTGATGTGCCGGAACGCTATGGCCGCGCACCACACTTTACAATCCGTCCTCCCGCTGGCGTAAGGGTGTAAGACCGCCTTCCTGATGCTGTTTCAAAGCGTTACGATGGAGATCGTTGTGAACGATCTCCTCCTGCGTTCGCGTTCATCAGCATGGTGCCAACGCTAAAAAGGGGCTCTCCCGAGCCTTGCATGGGACGTTCTCGCGGCGGCCTGACAACCAAGATCCACGCGCTTGTTGATGCCGATGGTCGTTGGGTCCGGCTGGGGCTTACCGCAGGCCAGGCTGCCGATGCACCCATGCCGAGAAGCTGCTGAGCGATCTGAAACCCGGGGCGACACTGCTCGCCGACAAGGTTTACGACACTGACGCAACCCGGAGGTTCGCCAAGCAACGCAGATGCTGGGCCAACATCCCAGCAAAGGCCAATCGCAAGCAGACGTTCAGCTTCAGCCGATGGGTCTACCGTCCGCGCAACATCGTGGAACGCTTTTTCAATCGGATCAAACAGATGCGGGGCCTGGCGACACACTATGACCGACGCGCCGACAACTACCTGACAGCGCCCAAGCTTGCGGCAACCAGAATATGGATCGCATCAGCTAATGAGTCCGTGCCCTAGCGTCAGTGGCTTCAACTGCCGAGCGAAACCGTCATCGATGCGGCCATGCGGCGATCTTATGATCGGTCAAAAGCCTTCGGGTCAAGTCCGAGAGTGCTAAGATCACGCACTGAAGGCCTGCTCCGGTTCTCAATGGCATTCGAAACGTTGATGGCTGCACCAAAGACAGCGAAAGCGCGGCCTAAGAAGCCGCGGGACAAGGGCTTGGGCTGGTTCGACATGATGTACTCCTTCTTGTGTTAAGAATGAGGATCTAAACTGATGGAGGCAATGCACAATACAGCAGTGGAGCTATGCCTTTGCTGCATGTAGACTAGTCTGTTGTAGGCATGGATCGCAGCCGATGCCAAACTCAGTCAATTTGAGAGATCTGGAAAATCGCAAGAATGCTAGGTGGTGGAAGGGTAGACGAAGCGAACGCTTAGCTAGAAGAGCCGGGGGGATCAGCGGTTCGGTTGAATGCCGCCTCTTTTTGCGGGGCCTGCCTCGTCTTCTAACCGTGCCTAGATTCCTCTCACATTCGTCATCATGATCCGCATCGCCCGGATGGCCGCTTCGAGATCCTGTGGGTCAACGCCTCGTATCAGCGCCTCCTCACGTGAAAGTGCGATGCGGATGATGGTTGCGTGGAGGTCGTAGCCTTTGTCGTTCAGCCACCAGCGACGCTTTCGGGGATCTTTCTCGGAGGTAACGGAGCCGAGATAGCCCATTTGGTCCAAGGTTGCCAGAGCACGACTTGCGGCGGCCTTATCGAGGTTCACGACCTCGCAGATCCGCGCTGCCGTGATCTCGGGTTCAATGGCAAGCATCGAGATCGTCCGCCACTCGGTGATGCCGATGCCAAACCGCTCCCGATAGATGGCCGAAGCGCCACGCGAGAGGGCGTTGTTGATGCTGGAGAGAAAGAAGGGGATGTAGTTGGTGATGTCGAGGATCTCGACGTCGTCTCGTAGGATAGTCGGACGAGAGATGCGAGCCTCAGGGCAGACAGCCTCGCGTTCAGCGGGGCGCCGCTTCTTCTGCGTCTCATGTTGATCCATCAGCCAGGTTCTTTCAGCGCCTTTGCCAATCCGACGATGTCGAAGTCCCGAGCTTCTAGTGCATCTAGCGACACACCACTCGGATGTCGAAGAAGCTGTCTCGCGGCCATATGTTCACCGGCGGCATTGATTGTCTCCACTGACAACAACTGGCCCATCTTGAACCGAAAAACAAGTTGCCGCCCTTCCGGCCGGACCACTGCGACGTCCTCGTCCGCTGCCTGACCGAGACCTGCGATCTGCAGCTTCAGGGTCCCTTGGTCGCTCCAGAACCAGGGCAGGGCGTCGTATGTCACGCTTTTGCCAACGATCCGCCTGGCGATCGTGCGGGCGTGGTCGGTCGCCGCCTGCACCGATTCAAGCCTGATCATGCCGCCTGATGAAGGGCAGGGAAAGGCCGCACAATCGCCCAGTGCCGAAATCGAGGGATCTGCTGTCATGAGGCTGCTATTGACCACGATTCCGTTGGCGACCTGAAGCCCCGCGGCTGCGGCAAGCTCGGTATTGGGACGGACACCTGCGGCGACCAGGATCATGTCTCCTTCGATGCTGCGCCCGTCGGAGAGCCGGACACCGCGTGCCAGACCATCATGACCTACTGCTACCTCAACCACCGACGCGCCCAGAACAAGCTCGCTTCCCATTTGCTCATGAAACACCCGGAAGGTCTCCGACATAGGCTCCGAAACCACCCGCGCCATCAAGCGTGATGCAGCTTCAACGACGGTGACCTGATGGCCCAAGGAAATGGCGACCGCCGCAAATTCGAGACCGATGAAGCCGCCGCCGATGACGATAATCTTCCGCGATGTGGTGAGAGCATCACGGAGGTCGTTGGCATCCGCAGTGGTCTTCAGACTGTGGACCTTCGCGGCCTCGAGACCCGGTATGGGAGGTATGAAGCTGCGCGCGCCGGTCGCGAGAACCAGATGTTCATAGGGAAGGGTTCGACCCGTTAAAGTCTCTACTGTTCGCGACGCTCTGTTGATGACAGTTACCCGCTCCGGCACCACGATGTCGATGCTGTTTCGCTCATAGAAGCTCGCCGGGCGAAGTTGTATCGCGTCTAGCCGTCCGTCCTTCAGGTAGGCCTTGGAAAGAGGCGGTCGCTGGTAAGGAAGGCAGTCTTCATCGCCAACCATGGTTATGGGCGATTGGTATCCTTCCTGCCGCAGGCTGGCCGCAAGTTGGAAGCCGCCCTGGCCGGTCCCGATGATGACGACACCGTAACTCATGTCTGACTTTCCGGCAGATGAATGATGAGACCATCGAGCTCAGGCCGTATGCGGATCTGGCAGGAGAGCCGACTGGTCGGCCTCACCTCGCAGGCGGCGCTCTCCAGCATGTCCTCTTCACCATCCGCGCGAGCGCCTACTGCGTCCGTCCACGCCTCATCGACATAACAGTGGCAGGTCGCGCACATCATTGATCCGCCGCACTCCGCCACGATGCCGTCCACATCATTGGCAAGCGCCGCGCGCATCACGTTGTCCCCGTCGGCGGCCTCGACAGCGGTTTCGTTCCCGTCGCTAGAGATAAAGATGATCTTGGTCATGACATTCCTATCTTGCAATGAAGCGGAGCGGCATTCGGTCGAGGGCGTGGATGGCATTGTTGGGGCGCCATACTGCCTCGCCCGCGAACTCCACACGTTCGACCGTCTCAGCGAGGACGGTGAGAACAGCCTCCAGTTCAAGGCGCGCGAGATTCTGGCCGACGCAGCCGTGTATTCCTGCTCCGAACGCCATATGACCGACGGGCTTACGATCGACGCGGAAGATCTCCGGGTCACCCCATTTCTGAGGGTCAAGGTTCGCCGAGGCCAATGCGCAGAGGATCTTGGTCCCTTCCGCAACACGCAGGCCGGCGACTTCAGTGTCCTGATTGGCAGTGCGGGCGAAGGTGTGGACGGGAGAAGTAAAGCGCAGAACCTCCTCGAAGCATGGACGCGCCAGGGAGGCATCTGCTTTCAATTTCTCGTATTCACCAGGATTGGATGCCAGGCACCACAAGGCGCTGCCGATCCCCGTGACGGTTGTGTCGACACCGGCAGAGAGGAAGGATCGGACGAGCATGGCTGCTTCGGCTTCCGTGACCTCACCATCGTCGGCAGCGGCATAAATCAACGCTCCCAGTCCACCCTTGGTCAGGCGATCGCGCGTGCATGCCCCAGTGATCCACGGAACGATGTCCGGCGCCATCGCCATGGCGTCCCTGCGGAACTTGTTGTCGGGGCCCAGCGCGTTGAACACCATTGCTCCGTAGTCGACGAGCCTGCGGCGATCGCTGTCCACCATGCCGACAGCTTTCGGGAATACGGCGACTGGAAAGGCCTCAGCCAGATCCGCGATCGCTTCGAAGCTTTCGCGCTCTATCAACTGTTCGATGATCATCTCGGCAGTGCGGCGAAACTCTTCCTTCAGTCCGGCGATCGCCTTCGGGGATAGTGCCCGCGCCATCACCTTGCGGGTCTTTGTGTGGTCCGGTGGATCCACTTCCAGGATGATCGACGGTGGTCTCCACGGCTCGCCGTACTTGAAGTCATTCAAACCGACGCCGCGCGAGGAGACAAATCTGCTGTGATCGGAAAAGATGTCGCGTGTCTCCTCGTACCGTCCTGAAGCAAGGACCGACCACTTCGGGATGTAAACGAGCGGCCCCCTTGCGCGTAGTTCCGCGTAGTATGGGGCGGGATCGATGAGTACATCCTCAGCATATGGATCCACATCCCACACCGGGATGTCGGCGGATGGCTCGAACGTCATGTGGCCTTCAATCATGTTCATGGATTTTCCTCCTCCTCAGTCAGGCATGAGCAACGCCGATGTGGCGCTCCAGTAGCTCCGGTTGTTGCTTAAGTACGTCGGTGCCGCCGTCGTAGACAATCGACCCATTGGTGACGACGACGGCGCGAGACGCGAATTTTAGCGCCGCCGCTGCTTGTTGCTCAACCAGCACCACCGTCCTTTTTCCGTCAGCCGCTAGCGCCTCGAAGGCTTGCATCAATTGCTCGCAGATGACAGGAGCAAGCCCCTCGAGCGGCTCGTCGAGAAGCACGATCTCCGGTGCCGTCATCAGTGTCCGCGCAATTGCCAGCATCTGCTGCTCGCCCCCTGAAAGCTGCGTTCCACCGTTGTTGCGACGCTCCTTGAGCCTGGGAAAAAGTGCGTAGGCTTCATCAAGTGAGGCATCGCCACGTAGGACGGAAGTAAGGTTCTCCTCCACCGTAAGCGATGGAAAGATATCTCGGGTCTGAGGCACAAGGCCAAGACCGAGCATCGACCGCTGATAGGGGCGAAGATGCGATATGTCCCCGCCGCGCAGGTGAATCGTGCCGCGATGAAGACGTGTCAGGCCCATGACAGTCGCAAGCAGCGTCGTCTTCCCGGCACCGTTGCGACCAATCATGGCGACGCGGTCGCCGCGGTTCACTGTGAGCGTCAGATCCCGCAATATGTGGGTCTGTCCGTAGCCTGCTGTGACGTTGTGAAGAGAAAGCGCGACCTCAGTCATGTACGTCTCCGAGGTATAGCTGACGAACCTTGACGTCCTTGCTTATTTCCTGGGGAGTACCCTCGGTAAGGATACGGCCGTTGACGAGAACCACGATCGATCGAGCAACCCGGAACACGAGGTCCATGTCATGCTCGATGATCAAGACCGCCAGATCAGCGGGCAGCTTTTCTATCGCTTCAACGATGAGGTGGCTCTCGCTGGAAGGAACACCTGCAGCGGGTTCGTCGAGAATCACGACCTTGGGCTTGAGCGCAAGCGTCAGCGCCAACTCGATCAACCGCTGCTGTCCGTACGCAAGCGTTTCCACAGGCTTGTCTGCGAGAGACACGAGAGCGAACTGCTCGAGTAGGGCATCCACTTCCGCTTCAATGGACCCGGCACCTGATGCGCGTCCCAATACTCGTCCTCCGCGCCCCAACCGTTCGAGGATCGGGAGCCGGATGTTCTCGCGCACCGTTAGGGTCTTGAAGAGCGTCGTGATCTGGAAGGTCTTGGCAATGCCGCGCTTGACCCGTGCCGCTTCACCAAGCTTCCCTATGTCTTCGCCGTCGAAGCGGATCGCGCCGCCGCTGGGTGAAAGTTTTCCCGTCACCAAATTGGCGAAGGTCGTCTTCCCGGCACCATTCGGGCCGATCAAGGCTTTTCGTGCTCCTGGAGGCAGATCGAAATCGATTCCCTCGGCAACAGTCAGGCCGCCGAAGAACTTCGTGAGGCCGCGGACTTCAAGGCCGTGCTGCATCGTTGCCCCTCCGGAACAGATCTGAGATGGCTGCGGGAATGCCAAGCACACCTGACGGCACTAGGAACACGACGCTGAGGATCAGCGCACCGATGATGAAGAGCCAGTTGAAGGGATCGACGGCGGCGGCGACGTGGTGAACAGTCATAAAGATCACGACGCCGATGACTGCGCCGTACAACCGGCCGGCACCGCCGAGGACCAGCATGATGAGGGCCTCTGCGGACAGGTTGAAGGCATAGACTTCCAGACTTACGAGTTGCGTCACTTGTGCAGCGAGCGCGCCAGCTATGCCAGCGATGGCGCCGCTGATCGTGTAGACGGTGACGAGCCGCCAATAGACGGGGCTGCCGATGGCGACCATCCTGGCGGCGCTGTCTTTTATACCACGGGCCGAAAGTCCCAGAGGAGACAGCGTTGCGATTTTGAGAACCGCGTAGCACGCGACGACGACCGCCAGGGCATACCAGTAGCCTGTTCGACCGATGAAATCGAACTTGAAGATGCCGAGCACCGGCTCCATGCGGATGCCGCGGAGACCGTCAGCACCGCCCGTCACATCGCGCGCCTTATTGGCGATCTCCTGACAGATCAGCGTCACCGCAATCGAGAGCATCAGAAGCGTCAAGCCATGCGACCGCATGAGGAGCAAGCCGGACGCAAAGGCGAGAAGAGCGCCTGCGCCCGCTCCGACGGCAAGGCCGGTCAGAGGATCACCTGAAACATGCACGGCGAACAATCCGGCGGCATAAGCACCGGTGCCGTAGAGAGCCGCGTGACCAAGGGTGGCGATTCCTGCATAGCCGAGGACGAGATCGAGTGACAGCACGAACAGGATCATCACCAGGAACCGGGTGATGAGGGCGAGGTCGTAGGGAAAGACGTAAAAGGCGGCTACGGCACAAGCCAGCATGACGGCTTCGGCCAGGAATGGTACCCGGGCCACGGTCGTCCTGGGGCGGGTCTGGGCCGTCGATGTGAGATCAACTTGAGAAGTCATGTCATGCCCTTTCCGAGAAGTCCGGCAGGCCGGAATGCGAGAAGCGCCATGACCAGGGCAAAGAACACGATCGTTCCGGCATCCGGTATCAGGTAGCGGGATGCGGTCTCCAGAACGCCGAGCGCCAGCGCCGCCGCGAATGATCCCGAGATGGAACCCATGCCGCCGACGGAGACCACGATCAGGAACAGCACCATGTAACGGAGCGGGTAGTAGGCATCGATGGGCAGGAGTTCGGAGCCGAGTATTCCTCCCAAGGCAGCCAGGCCCGCGCCAAGACAGAACGTGGCCGCATAGATCCTGTCGGTGTTGATGCCGAGCGAGCTTGCAATGTTGCGGTTATCGACCGACGCGCGAAGCCGGGTGCCGAAGCGGCTCCTGTCCAGCGTGAGAACCAGCCCAATGATGACCGCGATGCCCGCCAGGATGACGACCAGACGGTGGGCGGGGAGAACCCGGAAACCAAGATCAAGCGAATGCTGGAGAGAAGCGGGCAGGGGGATCGACAGAAGGCTAGATCCAAGCAGTCGATTGACGACAGCGATTACCATGAAGGTGATCCCGATGGTGGCCAGAACCTGCTGCAGTTCTCCAAGTCTGTAGATGCGGCGAAAGAGAACCCGTTCGCTTAACAACGCTAAGGCGATGGTCCCTGCGATGGCGAGCGGAACAGCGACATAGTAGCCAATCCCCCAGCGCAAGGTGATCGTGTGGGCGAGTGCCCCGCCAACCAGCGCGAAAGCGCCGTGCGCCAGGTTGATCACCCGCATGAGACCCATGGTCACCGACAGGCCGACGGAGATCATGAAGAGGATCATGCCATAGGCGATCCCGTCGACGGCGATGTTCAGCAATAGCGACATTAGCCACTCCGGTGGACGTGCAGATCCACGCCGCCGGCACAGCCGGCGACTTGAGATATGGTGAATACAGACTTGCGTTCGGCGGGCCTTATCGAAGAAGGCCTAGCTAGGCGACTACTGAGTCCAACCCAGATCGCCGACGGTTGCGATCACGCCCTTCTCCCGGTTGACCAGGAGCCCGCTCACGGTGTCGCGCTCGACGCCACGGATATAGACGTTCTGCTTCACCGTCCGGGTTTGCGGATCCATCTCGACCGGACCGCGTGGGCTTTCCCACTTGAGCGCCTTCACGGCCTCGAGCGCCTTCGGTCCGTCGCTTCCCGCAGCCTTGACCATCTCGTAGATGAGATGCGTGCCGTCATAGGCGCCGACCGATGCCCAGTTGGTGATCGCGTTCGGGAATTTGTCCTTGATCGCCTTGTTGAACTCTCGCGCTACATCACTGTCATGTGCTGCCGAGTAATGGAAGGCAGTTGTTAGTCCGATCGCTGCGTCGCCGAGCGCCTGCAGGTTCGACTCCTCGGTCTCCGCAGTTCCGAGGAAACGGATGCCGGACTTGGCGAGCCCGTTCTCGTTGTAGGTCTTGGTGAAGCCGAACGTCGGCGGGCCGCCCGGAAGGAATGCGAAGACAGCGTTAGGGTTCTGGCTGCGCACCCTCTGTATGAACGGCGTGAAGTCGGTTGTGGCGACGGGCATACGGATCGCATCCACAACCTTGCCACCCTTCTTCTCGAAGGCCGCCTTGAACGCTTTCTCCGCATCGATCCCGGGACCGTAGTCAGATACGGCCGTGACCACGGTCTTGATCCCCTGGTCGAAAGTCCAGTCTGCGAGCGGAGCGGTCACCTGCGGCAGCGTGTAGCTTGTGCGCAGGAAATACTGCGAGCCCTTGTTGATCGATGAAGTCGCGGCGTTGAAAATGACGGTCGGGGTCTCTGACTGATCAATCAGTGGCGCAACAGCAAGTGCGTTCGGTGTGAAGGTGAAGCCCGCCAGGTAGTCGACCTCCTCGCGGATCAGCAGTTCCTGCGCCAGCGTCTTCGCGACGTCGGGATTCGATCCTCCCACGTCCTTGTAGATGAACTCGATGGTATGCTCGCCCGCCTGCGTCCCGTGCTTCGCGACGTAGGTCTCGACGGCTTCCCTGTACTGCTTGCCATACATGGCGAAGGGGCCGGAGAACTCGGCAATGACGCCGACCTTGATCGTGTCTGCCCAGCTGTCGCTGGAACAAAGTGCAGCAATAGTCGCCGCCAAGGCAGCGCGCTTGAAGATGTGCATGTGATCCTCCCAAACCACTGTAACAGCGACCACTCCTCAGGCCGCTCCAGACGAGTTGTGTTTGCAACTCGATGTCAATAATGCTTAAGGAAGTTGTGTTGTCAACTGACATTGCAGTGCAGCCCTTTAACACGGCAGAGGCTTTGCTTTCGCTGGATGTCATAGATGCCGGGCAGGAGCGGGGGCTCTGACAGCTGTCGGGTCATTTAACTTGGGTACAGTGCCGTTCCATAAGCTGGCAACGATCCCAAGCAGTTGAGCGTATTAGGAGCTGCATTTCGGCGGGGCGGCGGTGCGATTGTGCATTGCTCAGCCGGCGCTGAGTACGCAGGTGCAGGCCCTTGAAAAAAGCGTCTGGGGGTGCAACTGCTTCATCGCACGACACGGCGGGTGGAGCTGACGCGGGCAGGGGAGGTCTTTTACGACCGCTGCATCAGGATCCTCGGCGACATCAAGCTTTCGGCGGAAATGGCGCGTTTGGCGGACGGCAAGGGATCGCGGGAGATCTGGAACGGGACGATCTATCCGGCCACCATTGGTGTCTTGCCTTCGTTTCTCTCGCGCATTGCCAGGAAGTGCCCCGGCATCCGCATGCATATCGCCAGCGGCTCCACCAGCGATATCATCCGCAGCATCGAGGCCGGCCAGCTCAACCTCGGCTTCATCCGGCCGGTGGAGAATATCGGCTCGCTACCGTTCTTCTCCATCTCCCGTGAGCGCTACCTCCTGGCGGTCTGCAAGGACAGCCCGCTTGCGGCACTGGAGGATCTCGGGATCGAGGATCTGCGCGATCAGAAGATCATCTCGGCCATCTACTGACTTCTGGAAAGACGTAGAACTATCTGGTCGAACCCGGCGCGGTGGTGCGATTTCCCAGGACCTTCGTCGATGGTGCTTCGCCAGCTCTGGAGCCCGGTCGCGACATAGTTGAATGGGCATGTGTTTCGGGGGAACGCTGGGGAGCAATACCGGCACGGCACAGGGTTCGCTCGACGCAGGACAGCCTTTTGACAAGCACCTTCGAATATTTGTAGATGTGTTCTTGGGGTGCTTATGGTTTAGGTCTGGTAAACATTGGGGTGCAAGCTCTGGCTGTGGAGGTGGCGTGGATGCCGCTTCTCGATCCTCAACCTTACTGGAATAGCCATGTCCCGCCCAAAAGTAAAAACTGCACTCGCAGGAATATTAATTCTTCTTGGCATGGCCTTCGCCGGCTTCGCCACCTTCGCTGTAAACCGGCTCGGCGCAATTGAGCATGATCTTACTTTTATTGCGACCAACGCCATGCCCTCCGTGCTTACGGTGAAGGACATAGAGGTCCAAGTGACAAGCATCCGCAACGGCTACCGCAGCCATATCCTCAGGGGCGACGCTGAGGGGAAGGCTAACGCTGCTAAAGGCATCGACGCAGCTTGGACGGCCGTTGTGGAAGACGCGAACAAGTTCCGCAGTCTCGATCCGACTGCGCAGGAAGATGGGCTGCTGAAGAGCGTAGAAGATCAGATGAAGTCGTACATCTCGCTTGGCGCACGTGTGCTTGCGCTTTCCGAACTTGACGACATCCAGGGGGCGAATGAGATTCTGCGGACTGAGATGGTAAAGCCTGCGGATGCCGCCAAGGCCGCTCTTTCTCAACTCGTCGAGATCAGCATGAAGGGTGCGGCAGGAGCACATGATAACGCGAAGACGGCCTATCAGCGCACCTTAACAGTGACATATCTCGCGATCGGTCTACTTGCCGTTATCATATCTGCTGCCGTGTGGTTCACTATTTCCAGCATCGCAAATCCCATCCATACGATCACGGATTCGATGAACAAGCTGGCCCGCGGCGATGCAGACACTGCCATCCCGTATGCTGGTCGCACGGATGAAATCGGTGAAATGGCAGCAGCCGTTGAAGTTTTCCGGACCAACGCAGTCGAAAACCGGAGACTGGAACAAGAGACAGCCCATCAGCGAAGCCAAACGGAGGAGCAGCGTCGCCGAACTGCCGAGCAGGAGCGCGTTCGCGCCGAGGCAATGGCGAAGGCCACGGCCGGACTTGCCGGCGGTCTAAAGCAGCTTTCCTCCGGCAATCTCACATTCCAGCTCTCGGAAGCCTTTGCAGACGAGTTCGAAAGCCTGCGCGCCGACTTCAACCAGGCTATCACCCAGCTTCGCGAAACCATGGTATCCGTGGCGGGATCCACAAGCTCGATCGATAGTGGCTCGCGCGAAGTCAGCCAGAGCGC
>JOKI01000038.1:0-20000 GCA_000722615.1 Pseudorhizobium pelagicum
GTCATGGGGGTGTGGACGAAGGAGGATGAAAATTCGTGCAAGCGGTTGATTTCAAATGACACAGCTTTTCGAGATGTCCCGCTTTCAGCGTACTTGACCAAATTCGCGAGGTGAGGAACTCTCCGGCGTGGCAGGGGGATGCGGACATGGGCATGACACCGGAGAGGCTGAAGGCGCTGCTTGCCTTCGAGGCGCTGTCGTTCACTCTTGACGACGCGGCCAGCGTGCCCGCCCAGGGCCATGTCGTGGAGCGGCTGCGGTTCAACCTTGCCGACGGTCAGACGGTGCGCGGCCTGCTGACGCGGCCGGTGGGACCAATGCAGAGGCGGCCGGCCATCCTGCACTGCCATGCCCACGGCGGGCGCTACGAGATCGGTGCCGGGGAGCTGCTCGACGGGCGGCCGGCGCTTCTCGACCCGCCAGGTCCGGCGCTGGCGCGCGAGGGCTATGTGGTGCTGTCGATCGACATGCCGACATTTGGGGAACGCGCCGCTGAAAAGGAGGACGCCGCCGCGAAGGCCGCGCTCTGGCACGGCAAGACGCTGTTCGGCCGGATGGTGTCCGAACAGGCGGCGGCGTTGACCTGGCTTTGCGAGCGGCCGGATGTCGATGCGGACCGGATCGCCGTGACCGGATTGTCGATGGGGGCGACGCTCGCCTATTTCCTGGCCGCCGTCGATCCACGCCCCGCCGCGGTGGCGCATCTCTGCTGCTACGCCGATCTCGCCGACCTGGTGTCGACCGGCGCGCATGACCTTCACGGCCACTACCTGACGATCCCCGGACTGCTGCGCGAGACGTCGACGGGCGAGATTGCCGGCCTCGTTGCGCCGCGCCCGCAGCTGATCTGCGTCGGGGAGGACGATCCGCTGACGCCGCCTACCGCCGTCGCGACGGCCTTGCAAGCCACCCGGGCTGCCTATGCGGATGCGCAGGCTTCGCTGGTGTTCCTGTCGCAACCGCACGTCGGCCACCGGGAGACGCCGGCGATGCGCCGCGCGCTCATCACCTTCCTGCACAACTACCTGTGAACCGCCCTGCCTGTCCGTTCATGGCTCGTTCAGGGCTGACGGGGAACAATGGCAGGCGTCAAAACATTGAGCGAACCGATACGGCAAATGCCAATTGCATGAGTTTCGCAGGAGGAAAACACGTGAAGAAACATCTGTTGAGCGCCGCCGCCGCCTTGTGTGCTCTGGTCGCGTTGCCTTCGATCGCCGATGCYGCGGTCCGCGGCTTCTCGACCGCAAACGTCAACATGCGYTCRGGCCCGAGCACGTCCTAYCCCGCAGTCACGGTCATCCCGGAAGGCTCGCCGGTCACCATCTACGGCTGCATGAGCAGCGTGAACTGGTGCGACGTCGCCTTTTCCGGCGGACGCGGCTGGGTGTCGGGAAACTACGTCCAGGCAGCCTACCGGCAGCGGCGCGTCGAGGTCGGGCCGCGCTACTACCAGCCGCTCGGGATTCCGACGGTGACCTTCGAAATCGGCAACTACTGGGATCGCCACTATCGCGGTCGTGACTTCTACCGCGACCGGGATCGCTGGGACAGAGGTGGCCGCGGCCCGGACCGCGACCGGGGCGGCTGGGACCGCGACCGCAGGGACCGGGACCGTGGTGACTGGGACCGGGGTGACTGGGACCGCAGGGACCGTGATCGCCGCGACTGGGATCGTGACTGGCGGGACGGCGACCGGAGCGACTGGCGCGGTGACGGCGATCGCGACGGGAGCCGACAGGTCGGGGTCATCACCAGTCCTGACGGCCAGGTATGCTTCGTCGGGGAAGAGCGCTGCCTGCGACGCGACTAGGCGGCTTTCGCCACGGCCGGGTACCGGCAATGGTATCGGGCGGGCTCCCTAGGGGCCCGTCTCTTCCCGAAGGCGACGGCAGACGCCTTTCGTGCCATTGCGCACACTACCCCTTTTCGATATGAGACCGGCAAATTCCGTTTTTCGCAAGACGGTTGCAGGCAGACGCTCCCCGGCGGGGGCGAACGGGTGGTATTGGTCAGCATGGCTCGCATCGTCATGAAATTCGGCGGCACTTCGGTTGCCAATCTGGAACGCATCCACAATGTGGCGCGCCATGTGAAACGCGAGGTCGACGCCGGCCACGAGGTCGCCGTGGTCGTTTCCGCGATGTCGGGCAAGACCAACGAGCTGGTCGGCTGGGTGCAGGACATGCCCAAGGTCGCCGGCGCCAATTCCCCCTTCTACGATGCGCGGGAGTATGACGCCGTCGTCGCATCCGGCGAGCAGGTCACCTCCGGCATCCTGGCGATCGCGCTACAGTCGATGGGGATCAACGCCCGGTCCTGGCAGGGCTGGCAGATCCCGATCCGCACGGACAACGCCCATGGCGCCGCCCGCATCCAGGAAATCGACGGCAGCGAGATCATCAAGAGGATGGGCCAGGGGCAGGTCGCCGTCGTTGCCGGTTTCCAGGGTATCGGCCCCGACAACCGCATCGCGACACTCGGACGGGGCGGCTCCGATACGTCGGCGGTCGCGATCGCTGCCGCCGTCAAGGCCGACCGCTGCGACATCTATACGGACGTCGACGGGGTCTATACCACCGATCCCCGGGTCGTGCCGAAGGCGCGGCGGCTGAAGAAGATCTCGTTCGAGGAGATGCTCGAACTGGCGTCGCTGGGGGCCAAGGTCCTGCAGGTGCGGTCGGTCGAGCTTGCGATGGTGCACAAGGTGCGGACCTTCGTGCGCTCCAGTTTCGAGGATCCCGATGCACCGGGCATGGGCGACCTCATCAACCCGCCCGGTACTTTGATTTGCGACGAGGAAGAAATCGTGGAACAGGAAGTCGTCACCGGCATCGCCTATGCCAAGGATGAGGCGCAGATCTCGCTCCGGCGGCTTGCCGACCGCCCAGGCGTTTCGGCGGCGATCTTCGGACCGCTGGCCGAGGCCCATATCAACGTCGACATGATCGTCCAGAACATCTCCGAGGACGGCTCGCGCACCGACATGACCTTCACGGTGCCGTCCGGCGACGTGCAGAAGGCGCTGAGGGTGCTGGACGACAACAAGGCGACGATCGGCTTCGACGTGGCGCAGAACGAATCAGGCCTCTGCAAGGTCTCGGTGATCGGCATCGGCATGCGCAGCCATGCCGGCGTCGCGGCGCTCGCGTTCAAGGCACTTGCTGAAAAAGGCATCAACATCAAGGCGATCACCACCTCGGAAATCAAGATTTCGATCCTGATCGACGGCGCCTACTCCGAACTCGCGGTTCGGACTTTGCATTCTGCCTACGGTCTCGATAAGAGTTGATCTTGAGCCGACAGGCCTTGTCCGCGGTAGTATCGCAGCGGGCCTGTCGGGTGGGATCGACTTTTTTCGGGAGCATCTATGCCGATGAGAGACCTGTCGGCTGGTCCGCGCGTTCTGCTGCGCCGGCTGCGCGAACTGATGGCGGAACCGCTGGATCCGCAGGAGCGGCTCGACCGGATCGTGCGGCAGATCGCCAGCAACATGGTGGCCGAGGTCTGCTCCGTCTACGTGCTGCGCTCCGACGGGGTGCTGGAGCTCTACGCGACCGAAGGCCTCAATCCGGAAGCCGTCCACCTGTCGCAGCTGAAAATGGGGCAGGGTCTTGTCGGCACCATCGCCGCTTCGGCGCAGTCGCTCAATCTTTCGGACGCCCAGGCCCATCCCGCATTCCGCTATCTGCCTGAAACGGGAGAGGAAATCTATCACTCCTTCCTCGGTGTGCCGATCCTGAGGGCCGGTCGCACTTTGGGCGTCCTCGTCGTTCAGAACAAAGCCAGCCGGACCTACCGCGAAGACGAGGTCGAGGCGCTTGAAACCACCGCCATGGTGATCGCCGAGATGATTGCGACCGGGGAACTGAAGAAAATCACCAAGCCGGGCCTCGAGCTCGACCTGACGCGGGCGATCACCATCGCCGGCGACGGCTACAACGAGGGCATCGGGCTTGGCCATGTGGTGCTGCACGAGCCGCGCGTGGTGGTGACGAACCTGCTCAACGAGGATGCCGACAGCGAGGTGCGGCGGCTGGCCGAGGCCCTGGGTTCGCTGCGCATCTCGATCGACGACATGCTGTCCCGGCGCGACGTGGCGACGGAGGGCGAGCATCGCGAGGTGCTGGAGACCTTCCGGATGTTTGCCCACGACCAGGGCTGGGTGCGGCGCATGGAAGAGGTGATCCACAACGGACTGACGGCGGAGGCCGCGGTCGAGAAGGTGCAGAGCGACACCAAGGCGCGGATGATGCGGCTCACCGACCCGTACCTGCGCGAACGCATGCATGACTTCGACGACCTCGCCAACCGGCTGCTGCGACAGCTGACCGGATACAGCGGGCGCGCCATGGGCGAGGGGCTGCCGACGGACGCGATCATCTTCGCCCGGGCGATGGGGGCGGCCGAGCTTCTCGACTATCCCCGCGATCATCTGCGCGGCCTGGTGCTGGAGGATGGTGCCGTCACCAGCCATGTGGTCATCGTGGCACGCGCCATGGGCATTCCCGTGGTCGGCCAGGCGGCGGGCGCCGTGGCGCTGGCCGAGAACGGCGATACCGTCATCATCGACGGCGACGACGGGCAGCTGCACCTGCGGCCGATGGCGGACCTCGTGAAGGCCTATGAGGAGAAGGTGCGGCTGAGAGCGCGCCGGCAGGAGCAGTTCCGGGCGCTGCGCGACGTCGAGCCGCTGACCAAGGACGGGAAGCGCATCAGCCTGATGATGAACGCCGGGCTTATGGTGGACCTGCCGCAGCTGGCCGAATCGGGTGCCGACGGCATCGGCCTGTTCCGCACCGAACTGCAGTTCATGATCGCCTCGACGATGCCGAAACTCGAGGAGCAGGAGGCCTTCTACCGCAACGTCATCCGCCAGGCCGCGGGGCGGCCGGTGACGTTCCGGGCGCTCGACATCGGCGGCGACAAGGTGGTCTCCTACTTCAGGAACCACGAGGAGGAGAACCCGGCGCTCGGCTGGCGGGCGATCCGGCTGTCGCTCGACCGGCCCGGCCTGCTGCGCACGCAGCTGCGCGCGCTGCTGCGGGCGTCTGCCGACTCGGAACTCAAGATGATGCTGCCGATGGTGACCGAGGTGGCCGAAATCCACGCGGTGCGCGAGCTCCTGCAGAAGGAGGTGCAGCATCTTTCGAAATTCGGGCACAGCCTGCCGCGCCGGCTGCAGTTCGGCGCCATGCTGGAGGTGCCAGCGCTGATGTGGCAGCTCGACGAGCTGATGGCGGAGGTGGACTTCGTGTCCGTCGGATCAAACGACCTCTTCCAGTTCTCGATGGCCGCCGACCGCGGCAATGCCCGCGTCTCCGACCGGTTCGACATGCTGGGCAAGCCGTTCCTCAGGATCCTGCGCGATATCGTGCGGGCCGCGGAGCGCAACCAGACGGCGCTGACGCTCTGCGGCGAGATGGCCGGCAAGCCGCTTTCGGCCATGGCGCTGCTCGGAATCGGCTTCCGGGCCGTGTCGATGGCGCCGACATCCATCGGTCCGGTCAAGGCGATGCTCCTGTCGCTGAACGTCGACGAGCTGGCGCAGGAGCTGCATGCGGCGCTCGACGACAAGCGCTCGCAGGAGCCGATCCGGACGCTTCTGACCCGCTTTGCGGAAGAACACGGTATAGCCGTCTAAGAAGAACAAGAAAATGGAGTGAAATCAGGGTGGCGAAGCTTCCTGTAGACAAGATGCGCGAGCTGGAGCGGCGCTTCGGCGAAATCGAGGCGCGCATGTCGGAAGGTCCGGCGGCGGACGTCTATGTCCGGCTGGCCTCGGAGTATTCGGAATTGCAGCCGGTCGTGGGCAAGATCCGCGAGTACGAGAAGGCGACCGCCGAGGTGACGGATCTGCGGGCTCTGCTCAACGACCGGGCGACCGACCGGGAGATGCGCGAGCTGGCGGAAATGGAGCTCCCGGAAGCGGAGGAGAGGGTCGAGGCGCTGGAGCAGGACATGCAGGTCCTGCTCCTGCCCAAGGACGCCGCCGACGAGAAGAGCGCGATCCTGGAAATCCGCGCCGGCACGGGCGGCAACGAGGCGGCGCTGTTTGCCGGCGATCTGTTTCGCATGTACGAGCGCTATGCGGCCGCCAAGGGCTGGAAGGTGGAGGTGCTGTCGGCCAGCGAGGGCGAGGCCGGTGGCTTTCGCGAAATCATCGCGACCGTCAGCGGGCGTGGCGTGTTCTCCAAGCTGAAGTTCGAATCGGGTGTTCATCGCGTGCAGCGCGTGCCGGATACGGAAACGCAGGGGCGCATCCATACCTCGGCTGCGACGGTGGCGGTGCTGCCGGAGGCGGAGGAAATCGACATCGAAGTGCGCCCCGAAGACATCCGCATCGACACCATGCGGGCGTCCGGTGCCGGCGGCCAGCACGTCAACACCACCGATTCGGCCGTGCGCATCACCCACCTGCCGACCGGCCTGATGGTCACCAGCTCGGAGAAATCGCAGCATCAGAACCGCGCCAAGGCCATGCAGGTGCTGCGCTCGCGACTCTACGACATGGAGCGGCAGAAGGCCGACAGCGAGCGCTCCGCCGACCGCAAGAGCCAGGTCGGTTCCGGCGACCGTTCCGAGCGCATCCGCACCTACAATTTTCCGCAGGGGCGGGTGACCGACCACCGCATCAACCTGACGCTCTACAAGCTCGACCGGATGATGATGGGCGAGATCGACGAGGTGGTCGATGCGCTGATCTCCGACTATCAGGCCGGACAGCTGGCCCAGCTCGGCGAGGCGAGAGGATGACGTCCCTCGACGCCGCCGTGGCGGATGCGCGGGCGAAGTTTGCCGCGGCCGGCCTGCCGGATGCGGCCATGGAGGCGCGGATGCTGATCGGCGGCCTCCTCGGGCTCACCAGCACCGAGGTCTTTTCCGGCGGCGAGCGGTTGCTGACGGCGGCGGAGGCCGCGACCGTTGCGGACGCGGTCACGCGACGCCTGAAGCGGGAGCCGGTGCACCGCATTCTGGGGGCACGGGAGTTCCACGGCATGACGCTCAGGCTTTCGGCGGAGACGCTGGAGCCGCGGCCGGACACGGAAATGCTCGTCGAGACGGTGCTACCCCACCTGAGGCGGATTGTCGCAGCCCGGGGCGAGGCCCGCGTGCTCGACCTTGGAACCGGAACGGGCGCTATCCTGCTGGCTCTCCTGAAGGAATGCCCTGCGGCGCAAGGGGTTGGCTCCGATGTGTCCGAAGACGCCCTGGGCACGGCCCGCGACAATGCGGAGCGGCTGGGGCTCGGCGACAGGTTCCAGGCGATCCGCAGCGACTGGTTTGCGGACATCGCCGGGCGGTTCGACATAATCGTGTCAAACCCGCCCTATATCAGGGCAGATGTCATTCCGGCGCTGGAGCCGGAGGTTCGGGATTTCGATCCCCCCCGGGCTCTCGACGGCGGCCCTGACGGGCTTGATGCCTATCGCGCGATTGCGGCCGGCGCCGGAGCATCGCTCCAGGCGGACGGCATTCTCGGCGTCGAGATCGGCTTCGACCAGAAGGACAGCGTCACGGAAATCTTCACCACCGCGGGCTTTGCGCTCCGGCAGGCGGCCCGCGACTACGGAGACAACGACCGCGTCCTCATCTTTGCTCCCGGACGGCCAGGTCCCTGATTTTGCACAGCGAAAGAAAAGGCTTGGATTTACTTGGGAAGCGCGATAGCTTGCGGCCACGCACTGGGCGGCTGGGAATGAACGGAGATTCGTTCGGGTTTAAGGTCAACCTTGAGACCGACTCTATTACAGAGTTTCGAAGGTTGAACATTTCCTGGTGCGTGAATCAGTTAATTTGACTTTCACAAGCGGCAGGCGACTTGGTTTCGTCCTGTCCGTGGCGCGCGAAGTCCTGGTCTGGCATGAGCCAGCATGGCCGCGTGGTCCCTTATCAGCGGAAAACAGAAAATTCAGGTGAACGATCTATGAGGCCAGGACAGCAGAACAAGCGCGGTCGAGGGCGCGGCGGCTCCAACAACAACAGCAGTGGCGGCGGCGGCAACAACTTCAACCGCAAGGGCGGCAATCCACTTACCCGCACCTATGACAGTTCCGGCCCAGACGTGAAGATCCGTGGTACGGCTCAGCACATTGCCGAAAAATATACGACGCTTGCCCGCGACTCCCAGAGTGCCGGCGACCGGGTCATGGCGGAAAACTACCTGCAGCATGCCGAGCACTACAATCGGATCATTGCCACTGCCCAGGCGCAGATGCAGGAACGGTCCCAGCGCGATGAGCGCGGCGACTACCAGGATCGCGACAACCAGGACGGCGACGACAACGACAACAACGACATGGACGACGACGGCAACGGCCGGTCGCAGTATGCGAACGAACCCCAGCAGTCGCAGCCCCAGCAGCCCCAGCAGCCACAGCCGCAGCAACAGCAGCCCCGCCGGGAGCCGCAGCCGCGCCGCGAACCGCGTCGTGAGCAGGCACCGGTCCCTGTGGCAACGGACGCCCCAACCGTCGACGGTTCAGGCCCGCAGCCCGTGATCGAGGGCACGCCGGCCGAAGTTGCCGCCGAAGAAGGAACGGGCGAAGCGCGCCAGCCACGCCGCCGCAACGCCGGCAATCGGCCGCGCCGTACGCGCCGCGGCGAAGGCGATGCACCGTCCGAGGGTGGTGCCGACGATGGCCAGCCCGCCATGGCGGACGTCGCCAGCGAGTGAAGCCAGCTCCAGAGCTGCGGATGAACGAAAACTCCGGTCGAAAGGCCGGAGTTTTTCCTTTTCGGGGAGGATGGACCGAGAGGTGAAACGGGACGGATCGGATCCGGTCGGCTTCCTGTCGGACCGGCCTCGCCATCTGCCTGACAAGCCCCGCAGGCCCTCTGTTCCGGCGCTTTCCGCTGCTGTAAACTTGCGGCATGAAACCCAGCCAGACCATAGGGTTCTGCACCTCGGCCGACGGCACGCGCATCGCCGTTGCCTCGTGCGGACGCGGACCGGTGCTCCTGAAGGCGGCGCACTGGCTCAGCCATGTGGACTACGATCTGGAGAGCCCCATCTGGCGGCCGTGGCTTCTGGCCCTGTCTGCCAGGAGCCGCTTCATCCGGTATGATCCGCGCGGCTGCGGCCTTTCGGACCGGCACGTCGCCGACCTTTCCATCGACGCCTGGCATGCGGACCTGGATGCCGTCGCGGCCTCGATCGAGGAGCCGCAGTTTGCGCTTTTCGGTGTTTCGCAGGGCGGGGCGCTGGCCATCGCCTATGCGCTGAGGCATCCCGAGCGGGTGTCCCGTCTCGTGCTTCTGAACGCCTACGGCCAGGGCGCCCGCATAAGGGCGCAGACGGAGGCGGAACGGCTCGAGGCCGAGACGCTGGTGAATTTCGTCCGCATCGGCTGGGGGCGCGACAATCCCGCCTTCTGCCGGTTCTTCACCCATCTCTTCATTCCGGAAGGAACGCCAGAGCAGCATCGCTGGTGGGGCGATCTGGAACGGGTGACGGCGACTGCAGAGGTTGCCGCCCAGCTGCTCTCCGAAATGCAGGGAATCGATGTGCTGCATCTGGCCGCACAGCTTCGCGTGCCGACCCTGATCGCTCATTGCCGCGGCGACATGCGCATTCCCTTCGAGCAGGGCTGCAAGCTCGCGGCCGCCATTCCCGGCGCCCGCTTCGTGCCGCTGGAGAGCAATAACCACGTTCTTCTGGCAGGGGAGCCGGCCTGGGAGGTGTTCCAGAGCGAGCTCGCCACCTTTCTCGGCCAGGATCGGCCGGCGTTGCCGCGGGCGGTGCGCGAGGCGGCTCTCACGCCAGCGGAGGAGGAGCTTCTCACGCTTGTCGCGCAAGGCCTCGACAACCGTGCGATCGCCGACCGGCTGGGCAAGAGCGTGAAGACGGTGCGCAACCAGCTTTCGGTGATCTTCAGCAAGCTCGGGGTCCGCAGCCGGTCGCAGGCCATCGTCATCGCGCTGTCGCGCTGACTCGCGCCGCCGTCGACCGGCGCGGACAAGGACATCTGTCCCATGCGGCGGCCCGCTTTTCTCTCCGGCGCGGGACATGCGCCTCATGGCGGGTGCGGGGATCGGGTTCATCCTTCGGGTCATGGGCGGCAAGAGGCCGTCCCTGACCAAGGAGGAATTTACGTGCCAGACCTCAATGAAACGACCCTGAACGAGCTCGTCGGCCGCGTGCTCGGCGATCTCGGCGGAGCCGTCAGCGTGCCGCTGGTGCGCATCGGCGATGCGCTCGGCCTTTACAGGACGCTGAAGCAGATCGGCCCGGCGACCGCCGACGAACTGGCAAAAGCGGCAGAATGCGCGCCACGCTACGTGCGGGAATGGCTCGCGGCGCAGGCCGCCTCGGGCTATGTCCAGCACGAGCACGGACAGTTCTCGCTGACGCCCGAGCAGGCCTATGTGTTTGCCGAGCCGGACAGCCCTGTCCACCTGATCGGCGCTTTCGACACGGCCGCGGCCATGCTGGAGAACCAGCCGAAGGTGCAGGCGGCCTTCAAGACCGGCCGCGGCGTGGCCTGGGGCGAGCAGGCAGGCTGCCTGTTCTGCGCCGTGGCGCGGCTGTTTCGCCCCGGCTACGTCAATGCGCTGGTGCAGGAGTGGCTGCCGGCGCTCGACGGGGTGCTCGACAAGCTGAAGCAGGGCGCCAAGGTGGCCGATGTGGGCTGCGGCCACGGGTTGTCGACCATCCTGATGGCGCAGGCCTTTCCGAAATCGCAGTTCACCGGCTATGACTTCCATGCCGGCTCGATTGCCGCGGCGAGCGCGCACGCCCAGTCGCATGGGCTGACGAACCTGCACTTCGAGGTCGGCCGGGCGCAGGATTTCACGGGGCGCGACTTCGACCTGATCACCTGCTTCGATTGCCTGCACGACATGGGCGACCCGGAAGCGGCGGCCGCCCATATCCGCAAGGCGCTGAAACCGGGTGGCGTCTGGATGGTCGTCGAGCCCATGGCCGCCGATACGCTGGACGAGAACATCAATCCGGTCGGGCGGCTCTACTACTCGGCATCGACGATGATCTGCGTGCCGACATCGCTGGCGCAGGAGACCGGGCTGGCGCTCGGGGCGCAAGCGGGAGAACGGCGGCTGACCGAGGTGATCCGCTCCGGCGGCTTCAGCAAGGTCAGGCGGGCGGCGCAAACGCCGCTGAACATGGTGCTGGAAGCCAGCTGACGGCGGACGCTACATCCTCAGACAGCAAGGGCGGGCACCGGATTGCAAACCGGTGCCCGCCCTTTGCGCGTCGGGATGGCGCGGCGGTTCAGCCCATGCGGTACTGGATGTTGCAGCGGCCGTGCACCGGCGACTTCTCCACATGGGCGCGGACGCCGAAGACTCTCTCGAGCAGGTCCTCGGTCAGGACCGCCTCCGGCGTGCCGGCGGCGACGATGCGGCCTCCCTCCAGCACCGCCAGCCGATCGCAGAACATGGCCGCGAGGTTGAGATCGTGCAGTGCGACGATGCAGGTGATGCCGAGCCTGGAGACCAGCGACAGGATGTCGAGCTGGTGCTGGATGTCGAGGTGGTTGGTCGGCTCGTCGAGAAGCAGTTCGTCCGGCTCCTGCGCGAGCGCCCGGGCGAGATGGACGCGCTGCCGCTCGCCGCCGGAGAGCGTCTGCCAGAGCCGGTCGGCGCGCTCCTGCATGTCGACCCGCGCGAGCGCCTGCGCGACGGCCGCCTCGTCCTGCGGCAACCATGGGGTGAGGAAACCGCGGTGCGGGGTGCGGCCGAGCCGGACCACCTCGCGCACGGTCATCTGCGTGTCCGTTTCCGCCTGCTGCTCGACGAGCGCGATACGCCTTGCGAGCGCGGCGCGCGCGATCGACGCGAGGTCGTCGTCGCCCAGCCGGATGACGCCGCTGCGGATTTTCCGCAGCCGGCAGATCAACCGGAGAAGGCTCGATTTCCCGGATCCGTTCGGTCCGAGGAGGCCGAGCACCTTGCCCCTTTCCGCCTGCAGGCTGACGCCGTCGACGATGAGGGTGTCACCGGCGGCGAAGCTGACGTCATCGAGGGCAATGCTCATGCCGTTCTCCGGGCGCGATAGAGGATCAGCGCGAAGGCGGGGGCGCCGAAGAGCGCCGTGACGACCCCGATCGGCAGGATCTGCTGCGGGATGATGATGCGCGAGATGATATCGGCCGCGACCATGAAGATGGCGCCGAAGAGGGCGGCGACCGGCAGCAGGCGCGCATGGCCCGGCCCGATCAGGAAACGGGCGGCATGGGGGACGACGAGGCCGACGAAGCCGATCGATCCGACCATGCTGACGACGCAGGCCGTCATGGCGGCGGTGGTGCCGAGCAGCACGACCTGCACCCGCCGGACCGAGATGCCGAGTGCGGCGGCGGCATCCTTGCCGAAGGCGAAGGCGTCGAGCGCGCGCACATGCGCCAGGCAGACGACAAGGCCGACGAGCGCCACGGGCGCCGAAAGATAGACATCCGGCCAGCGCACGCCGCTCAGCGACCCGAGCAGCCAGAACAGCACGCCGCGGGCCTGTTCGGCATTGGCGGAGGTGGTGACGATATAGGAGGTCAGGGCGCTGAAGAGCTGCGATCCGGCGACGCCGCACAGGATGACGCGCTCGCTGGTTCCGCCGACGCCCGCCGCCAGGATGCCGACCAGCAGGAAGGCGATGGCCGCACCGATGAAGGCGCCGCCGGAGAGGCTCAGCACGCCGTAGCCGAACCCGAGGATGGTAACGCAGACGGCGCCGGTGGAGGCGCCGGCGGAGATGCCGAGCACATAGGGTTCCGCCAGGGGATTGCGCAGCAGCGCCTGCAGCACCGCGCCGCAGAGCGCCAGCGAGGCGCCCGCGCTGGCGGCGACCAGCGCGCGGCTGAGGCGATAGTCCCAGATGATGCCCTGGTGGATGCGGCTAAGTTCGAAGTCGGCGGCAAAGAGCCGGTTGGCGACGGCCTTTGCGGTGGTGGCGAGTGGAATGGCGATTTCGCCGATCGACACGGCGAGGCTCACCATCAGGGCGAGAAGCAGGAGGCCGACCGCGGCAAGCGCAACAAGCGCCCACCGCGGCGAACGCGCGGGAAAGGCCAGACTCACGGCGAAAGACCTAAGGTCTTGATGCCGTTCGCCAGGATCTCGATGCCGTCGATCGTCCGGATGGTGGGGTTCATAGCCTGCGCGTCCATCAGGACGAAGCGCCGGTTTCGGACGGCGTCGAGCTCCCGGGTGACGGGGTCGTTCTCCAGGAAATCGATCTTCACCTGCGGATCGTCGGCGGCATAGCGGCGGCGATCCATGGTGGCGATGACGATGACGGTGGGATTTGCGTCCGCGATCGTCTCCCAGCCGACGAGCGGCCATTCTTCCTGCGTGTCGACGACATTGCCGGCACCCAGCGTCCTGAGGATATAGGCGGGCGCCCCGTTCCTGCCGGCAATGAAGGCATCGCCATCGACCTCCTTGCTGGAGAACCAGAAGACGACGGGCAGGTTCTTGCCGGAGGCGCCGGCGACCGAGGCCCTGGCTGCGGCTTCCCGCTGCTTCAGATCGGCAATCAGGGCGTCGCCGCGTTCCGTCACGTCGAAGATTTCGGCCAGCTCTTCGATCTGCCGATAGACCAGGTCCATGGTGAAGAGTTCTGCGCGGACGCCATCTCCGCCGTTGGTATTGACCTTGGCGACGCAATCGGCGGGCGCGACATAGGTGTCGATGCCCAGTTGCGCGAACTGCTCGCGCTTGCCGACCGAGCCCTGCGTGCCGACGTGCCATTCGAATTCGGCCGCGACCAGATCCGGCTCCCGCCCGACGACGGATTCAAAGCTCGGATCATTGTCGGCCAGCCGCTCGATACCGCGATCGACCTCGGCGTATTGCGGCAGCACCGGGCCGACCCAGACGGCGGTGCCGGCGACCTTGTCGGCGAGGCCGAGAGAGAAGAGGATTTCGGTCATTCCCTGGCCTATCGAGACGACCCGCGAGGGCGCCTTGTCGAAGGTTACCTCCTGGCCGCAATTGGTGATCGTCAAGGGGTAGGTGGTGGTTGCAAGGGCAGGCGTGGCGAGGCCAATGAGGCCGAGCGAAAGCGTAATGCTGGCGACAAGCTTGTGCATGGAAACATCTCGATCAGGAGGAAGGGTGGCGAATGCCGCGGTTCAGACGGCATCGGCGGCGTGGCCGCCGGCGGGAAACCGGTCGAGACGGAGGGGTGCCATAGGGCAAAGGTGCAAATCGGTCATATCTGTTCCCTTGCCGGGCATCCCCGCCCGGCTGACTGAGTGGTGTTCGATGGCAGGTCTCCTGGCTCACGGATATGCGCCCTTCATCTGCCTTCCCGGGATAGCCCAGTGGCATGGCGCCTTGCGACGCCCGAGGATGAGTGGCAATCCGCTCACAGTTGCGGGGGCAGCCACGGCTTCGATCCCTTGTCGGGGCCTTACCGTGTTCCCTATTAATCCCCTTCGAGTCACCGTCGGGGAACCATCACGGCCAGCTAAACGCCAAGCCGACCTGACGTCAAGGTCGGCAGCGGCGGCTCGCAGGCCTGTCGGTGACAGGGATGATCCTTTATCAGGAAGTCTCCATACGTTATGTAATAACGTTACTTTTAAACGGACGATCGCGGGTTGTCCAGATGCCGTCTCGACTGAAGGCCCTCCGCCTTGCCCTGACGCGCGAACAGGCCCAATCGAGCGCCAGCATGACGGTCAGCGACAGGCTGCCATGGCACTGGCCGAAGCCCGATCTCCGCTCATGCGACGGAGCATCTTCATCAAGGCTGAGTGGCGCAGCATTGCCGGATTGTCACCCCGGATGATCTGGGGACTTACCATCCGCCCCGGCAGCCTGTCCCGGCGCTCCGGCGATTGCCGCTCCGCTGACGGCTGCTTTCGCGGTGCTTGCGGCAGCGGCCGCAGATCCCTGTAACGGCTCTTTAAATCCGTAAAATCGGCTCCCATATCTGCATCGACGCCGGAATTTTTTACGGCAGACGGGCTCGCCTTTTGAGGGAGCTCAATCTCAATCATCGCTCCGTGCCGTATGAAGGGCGGAACGATCCGTGGAGGTTTGACATGAACATCGAAAAATACTCGGAACGGGTGCGCGGCTTCCTGCAGTCGGCCCAGAGCAAGGCGCTTTCGGACGGTCACCAGCAGTTCACGCCGGAGCATGTGCTGAAGGTGCTGCTCGACGACGACCAGGGCATGGCCGCGGCACTGATTGCGCGCGCCGGCGGGGATGCCAAAGCCGCTCGCATCGCCAATGACGCTGCGCTCGCGAAGCTGCCCAAGGTGTCCGGTGGCGAGGGACAGATCTATCTGTCGCAGCCGCTCGCAAAAGTCTTTTCCACGGCCGAAGAGGCGGCCAAGAAGGCGGGCGACAGTTTCGTCACCGTCGAGCGGCTTCTCCTGGCGCTGACGATCGAAAGCAGCGCCTCGACGGCGGCGACGCTGAAGAAGGCGGGGCTGACGGCGAACGCCCTCAACCAGGCGATCAACGACCTGCGCAAGGGCCGCACGGCCGACAGCGCCAATGCCGAGCAGGGTTTCGACGCGCTGAAGAAATATGCCCGCGATCTGACGGCAGAAGCCCGCGAGGGCCGGCTCGATCCGGTGATCGGCCGTGACGACGAGATCCGCCGGACGATCCAGGTGCTGTCGCGCCGCACCAAGAACAATCCGGTGCTGATCGGCGAGCCCGGCGTCGGCAAGACGGCGATCGCCGAAGGCCTGGCGCTGCGGATCGTCAACGGCGACGTGCCCGAAAGCCTGAAGGACAAGCGGCTGATGGCGCTCGACATGGGCTCGCTGATTGCCGGCGCCAAATACCGCGGCGAGTTCGAGGAGCGGCTGAAGGCGGTCTTGAACGAGGTGCAGTCGGAAAACGGCGAGATCATCCTGTTCATCGACGAGATGCACACGCTGGTCGGGGCCGGCAAGGCGGACGGGGCGATGGATGCGTCGAACCTCCTGAAGCCGGCGCTGGCGCGCGGCGAACTGCATTGCGTCGGCGCCACCACGCTCGACGAATACCGCAAGCACGTGGAGAAGGACCCAGCCCTTGCCCGCCGCTTCCAGCCGGTCATGGTCAACGAGCCGACGGTCGAGGACACCGTCTCGATCCTGCGCGGCCTGAAGGAAAAATACGAGCAGCACCACAAGGTGCGGATCTCCGATTCCGCGCTGGTGGCGGCCGCCACCCTTTCGCACCGCTATATCACCGACCGCTTCCTGCCCGACAAGGCGATCGACCTGATGGACGAGGCGGCGTCGCGGCTGAGGATGCAGGTGGATTCCAAGCCTGAGGAGCTCGACGAGCTCGACCGGCGCATCATCCAGCTGAAGATCGAGCGCGAGGCGCTGAAGAAGGAGACCGACACGGCCTCCGCCGACCGGCTGGTGCGGCTCGAAAGCGAGCTGACCTCGCTGGAAGAGGAAGCTGATGCGCTGACGGCCCGCTGGCAGGCGGAAAAGCAGAAGCTCGGGCTTGCCGCCGATCTCAAGGGGCAGCTTGACGAGGCCCGCAACGAACTGGCGATCGCGCAGCGCAAGGGGGAATTCCAGCGCGCCGGCGAGCTGGCCTATGGGGTCATCCCGGGGCTGGAAAAGGAGCTCGCCGCGGCGGAAGCCCAGGACACCAGCGTCAATGCCATGGTGCAGGAGGTCGTCACGCCGGACAATATCGCCCATATCGTGTCGCGCTGGACCGGCATTCCGGTCGACCGGATGCTGGAGGGCGAACGCGACAAGCTTTTGCGGATGGAAGACGAACTGGCCAAATCCGTGGTCGGCCAGGGCGATGCCGTCCAGGCGGTGTCGCGGGCGGTGCGCCGGTCGCGGGCCGGCCTGCAGGATCCGAACCGGCCGATCGGCTCGTTCATCTTCCTCGGCCCCACCGGTGTCGGCAAGACCGAGCTGACGAAGTCGCTTGCCCGCTTCCTGTTCGATGACGAGACGGCGATGGTTCGCCTCGACATGTCGGAATACATGGAGAAGCATTCGGTCGCCCGGCTGATCGGGGCGCCTCCCGGCTATGTCGGCTACGAGGAGGGCGGCGCACTGACGGAATCGGTGCGGCGCAAGCCCTATCAGGTGGTGCTCTTCGACGAGATCGAGAAGGCGCATCCGGATGTCTTCAACGTCCTCCTGCAGGTGCTCGACGACGGGCGGCTGACGGACGGTCAGGGTCGGACGGTGGACTTCAAGAACACCATCATCATCATGACCTCCAACCTCGGGGCGGACTATCTGACCGCGCTGGGCGAGAACGAGGATGTGGACAGTGTCCGCGACCAGGTGATGGATGTGGTCAAAGCCTCCTTCCGCCCGGAATTCCTCAACCGCGTCGACGACATCATTCTCTTCCACCGGCTGGCGCGCAACGAGATGGGGACGATCGTCGACATCCAGATGAAGCGGCTGGTGTCGCTCCTGGCCGAACGCAAGATCGCCATCACGCTCAACCCGGATGCCCGCGAATGGCTGGCCAACAAGGGCTATGATCCGGTCTATGGGGCGCGGCCGCTGAAGCGGGTGATCCAGAAGTTCGTGCAGGATCCGCTCGCCGAGCAGATCCTCGGCGGCCAGATCCCCGACGAGTCGACGGTGGCGGTCGACGCCGGCACCGATCGTCTGCTCTTCCGCATCAAGCGGCCAKTCCGCGAAGCGGCGTGAACGCAGGAGTTCCGCGAAGCGGCGTGAACGCRGGAGTTCCGCGAAGCCCGGTACCTCGCCCGGCATGAAAAAAACAATGGCGGCCTCCCGGCCGCCATTTCTTTATCGGGATCAGCCCTTTTTCGGGGTCAGCGGCTGGCGACTTCCGCCGGATCGCCGCCGGTGCCGAGCAGCGCATCGATGCGGCTGCGCTCGTCCTTGAAGCGGGCGAGATCGTCGCCGGCGAGCGATTTGCCGCCGGGAAGACGGATCTTCATGGGGTCCACCTTGGTGCCGTTGACGATCAGCTCGTAGTGCAGATGGGCGCCGGTCGAGAGGCCGGTGGAGCCGACATAGCCGATCACCTGGCCCTGCGTCACCCTGGCGCCGGGCTTGACGCCCTTGGCGATGGCGCTCTGGTGGTTGTAGGAGGACTCGTAGCCGTTGGCGTGGCGGATGATGGTCTGGTTGCCGTAGCCGGACGACCAGCCGGCCGATTCGACGGTGCCATTGCCGGACGCGATGATCGGCGTGCCGCGCGAGGCGGCCCAGTCGGTGCCGGTGTGCATGCGCGAGAAGCCGAGGATCGGATGGCGGCGCATGCCGAAGCCCGAGGTCATGCGGCCGTTCGGAACCGGGTTGCGCAGCAGGAACTGGCGGATGCTCTTCCCCTCGCCGTCGAAATAATCGACCGATCCGTCTTCGGGATCCTGGAAGCGGTAGAAGCGGGTGGTGGTGTCGCCGAAATGGGCATTGACGTAGAGCAGTTCCGACTGGTCCGTCGCCTGACCGCTTTCGTCCTGCACGGAGAAGAAGGCCTCGATCTTGTCGGTCGGCTTCAGTTGCGCCTGCAGATCGACGCTGCTGGCGAGCAGCTTGACCAGCAGGCCGGTCATGTCGGTGGTCATGCCGTAGGAGAGGGAGGCCCGGTAGATGCCGTCATAGACGCGCGGCAGGTCGCGGCCGGTCGCCAGCTGCGGCGGCTGTTCGTCGAAGGCGCCGGCGACCGCGTCGAGAGCCGGCGGCTCCTCGGCATCGACGATGCGACCGTGGTCGTTCAGTGCGATCGTCACCTCGTGCTGGCCGCGGCGATAGACCGAGGCGCGCACGACGAGCACCATGTCGCCCTGCTGCAGCACGCCGATGCGCAGCACGTCTCCGGGATAGAGCGTCGGCTCCTTCATCCGGTTGCCGAGATGTCCCGCGATCTCCTCGGCCTTGCCGTCGGGATAGCCGACGTCGGTCAGCGCCGTCCTGACGTCCTTCTCGGTGCGGATCGGAATGACGTCGTCGGCATAGTCGCGTGTCTTCGGCGTTACCGGCTCGGCCGGCGTCACCGTCATGTTCTGCTCGACGATGCGGGCCGTCAGGCCGGCGGTGATGTCGATCTCGTCCTCGTGGGAGGAGAAGCGGCGCGGGTCGACATAATAGAGGGCCGACAGCTGGGTATTGCCGGCGGTCAGGATCGAGCCGTTGCTGCGGACGTTCTCCTCCACCTCGTCGAGCGTCATGGAGGAGGCAAAGGGATAGGCGGCACCCTTCTTGGGGAAGGGCAGGGCGCGCAGGCTGACCTCGGATTCGACCTCGGAGCCGTAGATCATGCCGGTGCTGCCGGGCGCCGGATCCGGCTCCTCGCTGGAGGCGAAGATCGTGAGCGGATCGAAGGCCGGATAATCCTCCTGCGCCACGTGGTTGGCGGCGAGGTTCATCTTGACGTGCGCGAAGGGCCGGCGGCGGATGACTTCGCGCTGACCCTCCTGGACGACGGTGGAGACCTCCATGACCTTGCGGTCGGTCGGCATGGCGACGATGTTGCCGGCCAGCAGCCGGTTGCCGCGGGTGACGCTGTCGGTGTCTGCGTCGAGCGGCAGGGCAACGGAGGCTTCCGCCGGGATCGCCAGCTGCTGGCGACCGTCGAGGGCGGCAAACAGGGCAACCCCCATCAGGATCGAGGAGGTGATGCCGGTCAGAAAGGTGCCCGAAAGCCAGCGCAGCGAGATCTCGCGGCGATCCGGTGCGCGCCGGCCATCGGCCAGAAGCGGCGGTTCGTTGCCGAGCGTTCGGATCATGCTGCGGGCGCTGATCATGCCTGTCCTGACGGTCCCCTCATGCTCCTCTGCGCGTGCCCGGAAGTGTGGCGGCGGGAGCTTGGCTGAAACATGTGCCCCTTCTGTCAGCGAGTGTCAAATCGGGGCAGCGATGCGCGCGCTCTATAAGGAGCGCATCGCTTGGCTGCGCTTAGACAGCAGAATTGTGAAGATATGGCGGCGGCAGCAGGGCGGATCGCCTTCCCGTGCCGCGGACCGTGGTTTTTGCGGGCTTTCCGACGTCGGCTTTCGAAATTCCTGAAAAATTCCGTTTTAAATCAGCATCTTACCGAAAAGTTTCGCAGCGTCAGAATTCGCGTGTTGA
>JOKI01000038.1:22500-26455 GCA_000722615.1 Pseudorhizobium pelagicum
TTGCGTTTGTGCCTGTTCTGCAAAAATCGTGAAGAGAAGATTGATCTGGAGGCTTCCAGGTGTGTGCTTACCGCAAGGTGGTACATGTCCGAGGCCGGTTCCAATGACGTCGTTGATGGCCTAGCCGGCCGGATACGAAAGAGGGACCGGAAGAGGTAGGAAGCTTGTCACTCTGGTCGTTCGTTGTTGGTGTTCTTTGGAGCACCTCTGACGGATCACTGATGATCGTTGCCTGACCGCGCGATCCCGGATTTAATCTCGAGAAGCTGGTCTTATAGACAAGTTTGCAAGCGGGTCGCTCGGCGTGACCCCAATCAAGCAGACTTGTCGAACACGTCGATGGCATCGTTGAGTGGACTGGGTTGTAAAAGGTAACCCGGTTCGTCGTCGTTCCGTAAGGAGCGTCGGCTAGATGATGAGCATTGGCAATGAGAACGATTAAGTGTCGTAAGGGCATTTGGTGGATGCCTTGGCATGCACAGGCGAAGAAGGACGTGATACGCTGCGATAAGCTGTGGGGAGCTGCGAATAAGCTTTGATCCATGGATCTCCGAATGGGGAAACCCACCTTAAATACCTAGAAAGTTTAAGCCGCCCTTTTGGACGGCTTAGGTTTCTAGGTATTGCGATAAGGTATCTAACCTTGAATACATAGGGGTTAGAAGCGAACTCAGGGAACTGAAACATCTAAGTACCTGAAGGAAAGGACATCAACCGAGACTCCGTAAGTAGTGGCGAGCGAACGCGGACCAGGCCAGTGGCAATGAGGAATAAAGCTGAACAGGTTGGAAAACCTGGCTATAGTGGGTGACAGCCCCGTAGGCGTAGAACACTCATTGTCCTTGAGTAGGGCGGGACACGTGAAATCCTGTCTGAACATGGGGAGACCACTCTCCAAGCCTAAGTACTCGTGCATGACCGATAGCGAACAAGTACCGTGAGGGAAAGGTGAAAAGCACCCCGACAAGGGGAGTGAAATAGAACCTGAAACCGGATGCCTACAAACAGTCGGAGGGCGCAAGCCTGACGGCGTACCTTTTGTATAATGGGTCAACGACTTAGTGTAACGAGCAAGCTTAAGCCGGTAGGTGGAGGCGTAGCGAAAGCGAGTCTGAATAGGGCGTTCAGTTCGTTGCATTAGACCCGAAACCGAGTGATCTAGCCATGAGCAGGTTGAAGGTTGGGTAACACCAACTGGAGGACCGAACCCATATCTGTTGCAATAGATCGGGATGACTTGTGGCTAGGGGTGAAAGGCCAATCAAACTCGGAAATAGCTGGTTCTCCGCGAAATCTATTTAGGTAGAGCGTCGACCGAATACCCTCGGGGGTAGAGCACTGGATGGGCTATGGGGACTCACCGTCTTACTGATCCTAACCAAACTCCGAATACCGAGGAGTACTAGTCGGCAGACACACGGCGGGTGCTAACGTCCGTCGTGAAGAGGGCAACAACCCTGACCTCCAGCTAAGGTCCCCAAGTCATGGCTAAGTGGGAAAGGATGTGAGGATCCCAAAACAACCAGGATGTTGGCTTAGAAGCAGCCATCATTTAAAGAAAGCGTAACAGCTCACTGGTCTAAATAAGGGTCTTTGCGCCGAAAATGTAACGGGGCTAAAGCCATGCACCGAAGCTGAGGATATGCACGCAAGTGTATGTGGTAGCGGAGCGTTCCGTAAGTCTGTGAAGGAGGACCCGTGAGGGCCTCTGGAGATATCGGAAGTGCGAATGTTGACATGAGTAACGATAAAGGGGGTGAGAGACCCCCTCGCCGAAAGACCAAGGGTTCCTGCTTAAAGTTAATCTGAGCAGGGTTAGCCGGCCCCTAAGGCGAGGCAGAAATGCGTAGTCGATGGGAACCACGTTAATATTCGTGGGCCTGGTGGTAGTGACGGATTGCTCAACTTGTACACACTTATTGGATTGTGTGTGCAGGGACGCGGTTCCAGGAAATAGCTCCACCAATATAGACCGTACCCGAAACCGACACAGGTGGTCAGGTAGAGTATACCAAGGCGCTTGAGAGAACTATGTTGAAGGAACTCGGCAAATTGCACGCGTAACTTCGGAAGAAGCGTGACCCCATTTTACGCAAGTATGATGGGGTGGCACAGACCAGGGGGTAGCGACTGTTTATCAAAAACACAGGGCTCTGCGAAGTCGAAAGACGACGTATAGGGTCTGACGCCTGCCCGGTGCTGGAAGGTTAAAGGGAGGGGTGCAAGCTCTGAACTGAAGCCCCAGTAAACGGCGGCCGTAACTATAACGGTCCTAAGGTAGCGAAATTCCTTGTCGGGTAAGTTCCGACCTGCACGAATGGCGTAACGACTTCCCCGCTGTCTCCAACATAGACTCAGTGAAATTGAATTCCCCGTGAAGATGCGGGGTTCCTGCGGTCAGACGGAAAGACCCCGTGCACCTTTACTATAGCTTTACACTGGCATTCGTGTCGGCATGTGTAGGATAGGTGGTAGGCTTTGAAGCGGGGACGCCAGTTCTCGTGGAGCCATCCTTGAAATACCACCCTTATCGTCATGGATGTCTAACCGCGGTCCGTCATCCGGATCCGGGACAGTGTATGGTGGGTAGTTTGACTGGGGCGGTCGCCTCCGAAAGAGTAACGGAGGCGCGCGATGGTGGGCTCAGACCGGTCGGAAATCGGTCGTCGAGTGCAATGGCATAAGCCCGCCTGACTGCGAGACTGACAAGTCGAGCAGAGACGAAAGTCGGTCATAGTGATCCGGTGGTCCCGCGTGGAAGGGCCATCGCTCAACGGATAAAAGGTACGCCGGGGATAACAGGCTGATGACCCCCAAGAGTCCATATCGACGGGGTTGTTTGGCACCTCGATGTCGGCTCATCGCATCCTGGGGCTGGAGCAGGTCCCAAGGGTTTGGCTGTTCGCCAATTAAAGCGGTACGTGAGCTGGGTTCAGAACGTCGTGAGACAGTTCGGTCCCTATCTGCCGTGGGTGTAGGAATATTGACAGGATCTGTCCCTAGTACGAGAGGACCGGGATGGACATATCTCTGGTGGACCTGTTGTCCTGCCAAGGGCATAGCAGGGTAGCTATATATGGAATGGATAACCGCTGAAGGCATCTAAGCGGGAAACCAACCTGAAAACGAGTGTTCCCTATCAGGGCCGTGGAAGACGACCACGTTGATAGGAGGCGTGTGGACGTGCAGCAATGCATGAAGCTTAGCCTTACTAATAGCCCGATTGGCTTGATCGTTCTCATTGACCATGCTCATCAACGCGCCTTTGGCGCGGTGATGATGCCGTTCTTTGTCCTGACGCTGACGCATCCTCTGGATGCTACGCTGCGGACGGCCCGCGCCACACGGCGCGACGGCCACTTGGCCTGTATGGGTGCCACAAGCACCTCTCCAGGCCATCAAGGAACAAATCGACGTGTTAAAAAAACCAGCTTCTCGAAAACACACCGACGCGGCAAACGTCGGTGGATTGCCCTTAGCCGACCTGGTGGTCATGGCGGGGCGGCCGCACCCGTTCCCATTCCGAACACGGCCGTGAAACGCCCCAGCGCCAATGGTACTTCGTCTTAAGACGCGGGAGAGTAGGTCGCTGCCAGGTCTGCTAAAGGCAATCAATACAATCTTCTCAACGAAAACCGAACACGGTCAAAAGACCCAAAACAAACAAACCAATAACGCGGGGTGGAGCAGCCCGGTAGCTCGTCAGGCTCATAACCTGAAGGCCGCAGGTTCAAATCCTGCCCCCGCAACCACTGAGACTTGCAAATTCTCCCACTCCGGATAAGTCCGCAAAAGCTCCTCGGCGTAAGCCTCGAGGAGCTTTTTGCGTTTGTGCTCCGTGTCCAGTTCGCCCGCGGCCATCCGCGCCATGAAGTCGTTCTGAGCCGCGGCCAGAAACTGCTGCCCCGTAAGCGGCAAGCTGAGGCCGTTCAGGCTTCGTAGTTCCAGGGCATGA
>JOKI01000039.1 GCA_000722615.1 Pseudorhizobium pelagicum
ACGCGCATCTGCCGCTGATCCGCTACGAGCAGCAGCTCGGCATCGGGCTTGCTGTGCGCAAGCACGTGCTGATGCGGCGCGGCGTGATCGCGTCGGACGCGCAGCGCAAGCCGGGGCTGGCGCTGTCTGCGACGGCGCGGGCGGAGGTCGATTATCTGCTGGCGCGGCTTGCCCGGCGCGACAAGCGGGCTGCGGTCTGAGACAGAGCAAGCGGGCGGCCATGGGCTGCCCGCTGCCCTATTCTCAGGCGTCGGCGAGTTCGATCCAGGCCGGGGCGTGGTCGCTGGCATGCTCCCAGCCCCTCACCTCCCGATCCACCTCAGCACGCGTGAGCCGGCCGGAGATCGACCGGCTCAGAAGCAGGTGGTCGAGCCGCAGCCCCGCATTGCGGCCCCAGGCGTTCCGGACGTAATCCCAGAAGGTGTAGATCGTCTCGTCCGGATGCAGCTGCCGGATTGCGTCCATCCAGCCCTGGGCAATCAGACCGGCATAGAGCGCCCGCACTTCGGGGCGAAACAGCGCATCGTCCTGCCAGCGTTTTGGCGCATAGACATCGAGATCCGTCGGCATGATGTTGTAGTCGCCGGCGAGAACGACGGGTGCGCCTGTCGCCAAGAGGTCTTCCGCATGCGCCAGGAAGCGCTGGTACCAGGACAGCTTGTAGTCGAACTTCGGGCCGGGTGCGGGATTGCCGTTCGGGGCATAGAGGCAGCCGATCAGGACGCCCTGCACCGCTGCCTCGATATAGCGGCTGTGGCTGTCATCCGGATCGCCGCCCAGCCCGCGCCGCGTCTCGATCGGATCGGCATCACGGGCGAGGATCGCGACACCGTTCCAGCTCTTCTGGCCGTGCCAGACGGCGCCGTATCCGGCCCTTTCGATCTCGCGATAGGGGAATTTGGCGTCCGGTGCCTTCAACTCCTGCAGGCAGACGACGTCCGGGCTCGCCTCCCGGAGCCAGCGAAGCAGGATATCCAGCCGTCCGTTGACGCCATTGACGTTGAAGGTCGCGATCTTCATGCCGCCCGGACCCGGTCGGCCTGGGAAAACTGACGTCTGTGGACGCCTTCGGCCATTCGATCTCTCCTGCTTACCAAAGGATTTCATCTTGTGAAGCGAGGCTAGAACGTGCGGGAGGCGCAATCGATGCCTGCTTTGGAAAGTCTTTACGATCGCCTTTAGCAAAAGATTCAGCCGCCCGTGCCATGGTTTCCGTCCAATGACGGGCGTCGCACTGCCGAACGCGGAAGGCTCGTCCGACTATCCGAATGGGGAGCAGCCATCATGGCCCAAAGATTCCGTGCGAATGTCCGCGAATTCATCGCCGAAAATTTCCTTTTCCGCGCCGACGCCGAGATTGCCGACAGCCAGTCGCTGCTCGACAGCGGTGTGATCGACTCCACCGGGGTTCTGGAACTGATCGCCTATCTGGAGGCGACCTACGGCATTAGCATCGCCGACGAGGACATCGTCCCGGAAAACCTGGACAGCATCGACAACATGACGGGCTACCTGGCGCGGAAGCTGCCGGTCGCGGCCTGACGACCCGCGATGCGCATCGAGGCCCGGTTCCGCGACAGCGTCAGGCATTTTCCCGCAAAGACGGCGCTCGTCGCCGGCGGACGCCGGCTGAGCTATGCGGACCTCGATGCCCAATCGGACCGACTGGCCGCGGCGCTGATCCGGTCCGGGGTCGAGCCAGGATCACGGGTTGTCCTGCTCCTGGACAATGATGCCGAGGCGGTCGTGAGCTTCCTTGCGACCTGGAAGGCGGGCGCCGTCGCCTGCCCCCTCTATCCGACGATGAAGGCGGAAAAGCTTGCCGCGATCCTGACGAATATCGAACCGGCAGCGGTGATCTCTCACGCGCGCGGGCTTCCCACCCTCCTGGCAGCCGTGGCCATCGCCGACACCAGACCGGTGATCATTGCCGCGCAATTGCCCGAGGAGGCCGCCCAGGACATCCTGCGTTTCGAACGTCTTGTCGACGGCGACGCAGTGAACGTGCTGCCGGTGATTGCCGACGACAGCGAGCTTGCCCTGCTGATCCACACCTCCGGTTCGACCGGCCGCCCCAAGGGCGTGATGCTCAGCCATGCGAATGTCGATGCCGCCTGCCAGTCGATCCTGGGCTATCTGGAGAACACTGCGGACGACGTCGTGTTGAGCGTCCTGCCGCTTTCGTTCGGGTATGGGATCACGCAGATGGTGACGATGGCTTCCATCGGCGGGACGCTGGTGCTGGAGAAGAGTTTTGCCTTCCCGCGCAAGATCGTCGATCGCCTGGCCGAGGAAGGGGCGACCGGCTTCCCCATGGTGCCGGCCATGGCCGCACTGCTTGGCGGCATGAAGGACCTGGAGCCCGGCTTCCTGCCGAAGCTCCGCTATGTCACCAGCGCCGCCGCAGCCCTGCCGCCGGCGCTTTCCGGCCGATTGCAGGCGCTCCTTCCCGAGACGAAGATTGTGGTGATGTACGGCCAAACCGAATGCCTGCGGGTGAGCTTTCTGCCGGCAGACGAACTTGCCGGACGGCCGACCTCCGTGGGCGTCGCCATTCCGGGCACCCGGGCCTATGTAGTCGACGAAACAGGCGAACCGGCTGAACCGGGGACAATCGGCGAACTGGTGGTCGAAGGACCGCATGTCATGGGCGGCTACTGGGGTGATGACCGGTCTTCCCAGGCGGCGCTCGAGGTGACGAAGCATGGACGACGCCTGCGCACCGGCGATCTCTTCCATGTGGATGCCGAGGGCTTTCTCCATTTCGTCAGCCGCAAGGACGACATCATCAAGACGCGCGGCGAGAAGGTCAGCCCGCAGGAGGTCGAAAGGGTACTCTACGCCCTCCCCGGCATCCGCGAGGCAGCCGTTGCCGGCATTGACGATCCGATCTTTGGCCAGGTGGTGCGCGCCTATGTGGCGCTCGAACCGGGTGCGGGCCTGTCGGAAAAGGATATCATCCGACACTGCGCCGGCCAGCTGGAAGACTACATGGTGCCCAAGAGCGTCGAGTTTCGCGACGCGCTGCCGAAGACCACGACCGGAAAGATCAGACTGAGCGCCGGCGCAGAGACCGAACCACAACTGGAGAATGCCCTATGACCCCGAGCATGATGACTGCCGCGAAGGCTGCGACATTCTCCGCTGCCAGCCTGCACCTCGACACGGAGGCCGAGATCGAGCGCATCTGCGGCTGGATCCGCGAAACCGTGATCAAGGACCTGCGCAAGCGGGGCGTGGTGCTTGGCCTTTCCGGCGGCATCGATTCCAGCGTCACGGCGGCGCTCTGCGCCCGGGCGCTGGGTCCGGGCAAGGTCACCGGCATCTTCATGCCGGAGCATGATTCCGATCCGGAAAGCCTGCGCCTCGGGCAGGCGCTGGCAGCGGCGACCGGTGTCGAGACGGTGCTGGAAGACATAGGCCCTTCTCTTGCAGCTATGGGCTGCTACACCCGGCGGGACGGCTTCATCCGCCAGATCGTGCCGGAGTTCGGCGAAGGCTGGGGCTGCAAGGTGGTGCTGGAGAATGCGCTTTCGAGCCGCGGCTACAATATCTCCTGGCTGGTCGTTGCTCCGCCGTCTGGCGAGCAGAGCCGGCACCGCATGCCGCTCGAGGTCTATCTCGGGATGATCGCCGCCGCCAACATGAAGCAGCGCACCCGCAAGCAGATCGAATACTACCACGCCGACCGGCTGAATTTCGCGGTGGCAGGGACGCCGAACCGGCTGGAATACGACCAGGGCTTCTTCGTCAAGAACGGCGATGGCGCGGCCGACTTCAAGCCTATCGCGCATCTCTACAAGACGCAGGTCTACCAGCTGGCGGCGGCGCTCGGGGTGCCCGAGGAGATTTGCCGGCGGCCGCCGACGACGGACACATGGTCGCTGCCGCAGGGGCAGGACGAGTATTATTTCTCGCTGCCCTACGACCGCATGGATATCTGCCTCTACGGCCTCGACAACGGTATCGACCGGGAGGCCGTCGGCGACGCGGCCGGGCTGACGGCAGATCAGGTGGATGCCGTGTGGCGCAATATCGCCTCGAAGCGGAAAGTGGCCGAATACCTGCACGCCATGCCGGCGACGATGCTGGATTGAGCTCTCGAGGCGCAGGGCCGGTCAGTCGAAACTGTCGCCGATCAGCCTCATCCAGTTTTCGCCGGCGAGGCCCGTGATCAGGGCCTGGCCGGACTGGATCGGTTGCAGCAGTGCCTTGTCCCTGGCGTGGGCGAGATAGTAGGTCCGCCCTAAGAAGGCCGTCCTTCGCGTCAGCAGGTCCGGCGTCAGCCAGGGATGGCCCGCCCCCCGCAGCCCGGCGCAACCGCTTTGATCCGCATGCGCGAAGAGATCATCGACCAGCTCTCCCGCAACCGCCGGTGCGCAGAGCGCCTGCAGAAGCCGGCCGATACCCCTCGGCCGGCCGAAATAGCCATAGCATCCGGCAAGCTCACCGTTGCGCGAGAGGCCGACGCGCCAGGCCACCTCGCCGAAATTTCGTTTCTGTGCGGCATGATCGAGCAGCCAGTCCAGCCACGGGCGGTCCCATTGCGGCCGCAGCGGAAACGCATCCTTCAGCGTCAGAACGGCATCACGGAACTCCTCCCGTGTCGCGTCCTGGAACTGGACACGACGAGCGGGCGAGACAGGCGCGCGCAGGGTCGAGAGACCTGACCTCTCCACCACCAGATCGGCGAATGAACCGATGGGCCGCAGAACGCGCGCAACGCCGGAGACCATCTCCATGACATTCACCGCCGCTTCTGCCGGGCGGAAGATGCGCAGCCAGTTGAGGCTGTAGCCGAGATCGGGAGGCAGGGAGAGTTTCTGCCACATGCCAAGCGTCACGGCATTGGCCGTTTCCGTCAACGAGATGTCCTGGGGGCCGGCCAGAAAGGCGCGCAGCAGTCGGGCGCCCGCCAGCGGGTTTCGCTCGTGACCTTCCACCATCATGGAGCCCGCGAAGGCCGCACGCAGAGATCGGCCCTCCCATTCAAGTCGCATGGGAAAGACGCCGATGAAGCCTTCGACCTTGCCTGCCGCACCGACGAGGACCTTGGAGCGGATATCGGCATCGGCCCAGGGATGATCGAGGAAAACGGTGCCCAGGTAGGGCACCAGGGTGGAAGGCAGCGTGTCGACCTTGCGGAAGGTCTTCTGGAACAGCGTTGCGACGGCGGGGAGATCCTCGCGCTCGAGATCACGCACTCCCGCCTTGTCCAGCTGTTCCAGCATCGGTTCCTCATGGGCACCACCTGGATGGTGGCGGCGGCCATGATTGGCACCAAGGCATTAAACAAATGAAAAGAGGCCCCGCGCCGCGGAGCCTCCTGCAAAAAACGGTTCAGACGTTAAGCCTACATCCAGTAGGGCGGAACGCCGTAGTAGTCGTAGATCGTCCGGCCCTTGTCCTGATACCAGCTATCATCTTCCAGATCGTTGTAGCGCGGCGCGCCGGTGATCTGATCCTTGGTCAGGTCGATGCGGTAACCGTCGAGTTCCTCATCGTACGTCAGCTTTTCCCAAGGCAGGGGATAGTAGTCATCGCCGATCCCCATGAAGCCGCCGAAGCTCAATACGGCATAGGCGACGCGGCCGCCGCGTTTCTCCAGAAGGACGCGGGCGATCGAACCGATATGCTGGCCTTCGGCGCCGTAGACGCGCGTGCCTTCCACCTTGTCGCTGGCAATCAACGAGGGCGTGTCCTTCACATAGGGATCCTGCCCTGCGCGCGGTTCCTGGTGCAACATCACGTACCTCCTTGTGGTTCGTTTGGTGTACCTGGAAACAACTCGAGCCCCGGCGCTTCGTTCCCGTTGACGTTTACGTCAAGGTTATATACCAAAAACCAATGGAGATTGGCCTGAACCGGGGCCCGTGGCATAGTCACGCTCTGCCGCAGAGTGGAGGACTTTGCGCCAGGTCGATCCCGGGACAAGAAAAGGGAAGAGGAGGCCCCGATGAACGAACTGCACGCGCGCGAAGGCAACCGACAAGACAAGGTGTGGCTTGCTTCCTACCCGCCATCGGTGGCGGCGGAGATACCGCCGCTCGCCTACACGTCGCTCGTTCACCTGTTTGAGAGCTGCTGCGTGGAGTATCTGCCGCGCATCGCCTTCTCCAGCATGGGCCGCGCCATGACCTACCGCGACCTGGAGGCCGAGTCCCGCAAGGTCGGCGCCTGGCTTCAGGCGCAGGGGCTGGCGAAGGGCGACCGCGTCGCGGTGATGATGCCGAACGTGCTGCAGAATCCGGTCGTGACCTACGGAATCCTGCGCGCAGGGCTGGTGGTGGTCAACGTCAATCCGCTCTATACGCCGCGCGAGCTCGAGCACCAGCTGAAGGACTCCGGCGCAAAAGCGATCTTCGTGCTGGAGAATTTTGCGCACACGGTGCAGCAGGTTGCAGCACAGGTAGGGCTCAAGCATATCGTCGTGACGGCAATGGGCGACATGCTCGGCGTCAAGGGCCATGTCGTCAACCTCGTCGTGCGCAAGGTCAAGAAGCTGGTTCCCGCCTGGTCCATCCCTTCGGCCACGAGCTTCAAGACGGTTCTCTCGGAAGGCAAGCACCAGACGCTGAAGCCGGTGGACATTGCCAGCGACGACATCGCCTTCCTCCAGTATACCGGCGGAACGACCGGCATATCCAAGGGCGCGGCACTGACGCATGCGAACCTCATCTCCAACAAGATGCAGATCTCGATGTGGCTCGACGCCGCCTTCGAAAACCGGCAGCGGCCCGAGATTCTCACCTTCGTCTGTGCCCTGCCGCTCTATCATATCTTCGCGCTGACGGTGAACTCGCTGATGGGCATTGCCATGGGCGGACACAACATCCTCATCGCCAATCCGCGCGATATCCCGGCCTTCGTCAAGGAACTGCAGCAGCACAAGGTGCATGTCTTTCCGGGCCTCAACACGCTCTTCAACGCACTGATGAACAATCCCGACTTCGGCAAGGTCGACTTTTCGTCCATGATCCTGGCGCTCGGCGGCGGCATGGCGGTGCAGCGGCCTGTCGCGGAGCGCTGGCAGGCCATGACGGGAACGGCGATCACGGAGGGATACGGCCTCTCGGAGACGTCCCCGGTGGCCACCGCCAATCGCTTCGACATGCAGGAATTCACCGGCATGATCGGCCTGCCGCTGCCGTCGACGGACATCTCCATTCGCGACGAGGAAGGCAATGCGCTGCCGCTCGGCGAAGTCGGGGAGATCTGCATCCGCGGGCCGCAGGTCATGGCCGGCTACTGGCAGCGCCCCGACGAGACCGCCAAGGTGATGACCGAGGACGGCTTCTTCCGCTCCGGCGACATGGGCTACATGGACGACCGCGGCTATACCAAGATCGTCGACCGCAAGAAGGACATGATCCTCGTCTCCGGCTTCAACGTCTATCCGAACGAAGTGGAAGAAGTGGCGGCCATGCATCCCGGCGTGCTCGAATCTGCCGCCATCGGCGTTCCGGACCGGCATTCCGGCGAAGTGGTGAAGCTCTTCGTCGTCAAGAAGGATCCCAATCTGACGGAAGAGGATCTGCGCGAGCACTGCGCTGCCAACCTGACGGGATACAAGCGGCCACGGCTGATCGAGTTTCGCACCGAGCTGCCGAAGTCCAATGTCGGCAAGATCCTGCGGCGGGAGTTGCGCGGCTAGAAGTCAGGCACGATACGCCGCTTGATTTGACACCGAAAGCTTATAGGTTCCCGTGCATCCCTCCCCCGGACCACGAGGACCCCCATGCAGGCCATCGTCAAAGATCTGAAGAACACCGCCGCCGCCACGAATGCGACCGATCTTCGCGCCGCATTCGCGGCCGACCCGGAGCGCTTCGCGCATTACAGCGTGGCACTCGGCGACCTGCTGATGGATTTCTCCAAGACCGGCGTCAACGAGCAGGTCATGGAACTCCTGGAGCGGCTTGCCGGGGAAGCCGACGTCGCTGCCAAGCGTGACGCGATGTTTGCCGGCGAAGCGATCAACTTCACCGAAGGGCGGGCGGTGCTGCATACGGCGCTGCGCAACCGGGACAACACGCCGGTTCTGGTCGACGGCAAAGACGTCATGCCCGATGTCAACGCGGTGCTTGCGGCCATGGGACGCTTTGCCGAGGGCGTGCGGTCCGGAGAGCTCCAGGGCGCGACCGGCAAGGCGATCACCGACATCGTCAACATCGGCATCGGCGGCTCGGACCTTGGCCCGGTGATGGCGACGCTGGCACTGGCACCCTTCCACGACGGCCCGCGCGCCCACTTCGTCTCCAACGTCGACGGCGCCCATATCGCCGATACGCTGAAGACTCTCGATGCCGAGACGACGCTCTTCATCATCGCCTCCAAGACCTTCACCACCATCGAGACCATGACAAATGCCGCCTCGGCGCGCGCCTTCATTGCCGATACCCTGGGCGAGGATGCCGTAAGGCACCATTTCGCGGCCGTTTCGACGGCGCTCGACAAGGTCGCCGCCTTCGGGATCGAGAGCGACCGGATCTTCGGCTTCTGGGACTGGGTGGGTGGACGCTATTCCATCTGGTCGGCAATCGGCCTGCCGCTGATGATCGCGATCGGGGCTGAGAATTTCGGTCGGTTCCTCGATGGCGCCCATGCCATGGACACGCATTTCCGCGAGGCGCCGGTGCGGGAAAACCTGCCGATGCTGCTCGGCCTGATCGGCTTCTACCACCGCAATGTCCTGGGCTACCCGTCGCGGGCCATCCTGCCCTACGACCAGCGGCTGTCGCGCTTTCCGGCCTATCTGCAGCAGCTCGACATGGAATCGAACGGCAAGGGCGTGACTGTCGACGGCACACCGGTGGAGGGTAATTCCGGGCCTGTCGTCTGGGGCGAGCCCGGCACCAACGGCCAGCACGCCTTCTACCAGCTCATCCACCAGGGCACGACCGTGATCCCGGCGGAGTTCATGATCGCCACCAAGGGCTTCGAGCCGAAGCTGCACCACCAGCACGAACTGCTGATCGCCAACTGCCTGGCGCAGTCGGAAGCGCTGATGAAGGGCCGCAGCCTTGACGAGGCCAAGGCACAGCTCACCTCCAAGGGGACCGACGAGAGCCAGGCGGCCTTCCTCGCCCCGCATCGCGTCTTCTCCGGCAACCGCCCGTCGATCACCTTCGTCTACGACCAGCTGACGCCGTTTGCGCTCGGACGCCTGATCGCGCTCTACGAGCATCGCGTCTTCGTGGAAGGCGTGCTCTTCCGCATCAACTCGTTCGACCAGTGGGGCGTGGAGCTGGGCAAGGAACTGGCGACCGGATTGCTGCCGGTCGTGCAGGGGACGGAAAGCGCCGAGGGGCACGACAGCTCGACGCAGGGGCTGGTTGCCCGGCTTCGCAGCAAAAGCGCCTGATCGGCAACAGGGGGAGCTTCTCCCCCTGCCTTTTCGCCGGCTCAGCGTCTGGCGAACCTTGCCCAATCGATCCGCGGCTGCCGGCGCCTTGAGCGACCGGCTGCCATCAGCAGCGAACGGCCGCGGGCGAGCTCGATCCCCATCTGCAGGCGGAAGTTGCGAAGCCCGGTCTTCGGTTTGAATGCCCGCGGCTCGTGCCCCCGCACGAAAGCCGGCTCCTGCGGCGCATCCGGGAAAAACCGCATCTGGACCACCTGCGCCGGTTCGATCATCTGGCCGTGCAGCCAGTGGCGCTGCCAGAGATAGGAATCGATCAGGCGGTAGCGCCTGGTTTCGCTCAACAGCCGGGATGCCGCCTCGGGGCCGATGACATAGCCCGCCAGACCGACGCGATTGCGAAAGATGCGGCTGGCGGAGACGGACCCTTGCTCGTCGCTCCAGGTCGGCTTGTTCGCGATGATGTGAGGTTCCGGGGTGAACTCCAGATCATAGACGTGGCGCCAGTCGTGATGCTTCTCCTCGATTGCGGCCAGTGCGACGGAGATGGTGTCGGCGAGCACGGCATCGTCCTCGAGGATCAGACACGGGGCGCCGTCGGCAACCACCTGTTCCCAGGATTTCCGGTGGGAGTGAAAGCAGGCGATGTCCTGCGGCAGGGTCGGCCCCGGCCATGTCTGGGCCGCCTGCCGGCAGTGGGCGTCGCTCAGTTCCGACGCCTCGACGGCATCCACGAAATCATACTGCAGGCCCAGGCGTTGCATCTGCGCCACCTGGAAGCTGCGCCGGCCTTCGGCAGAAATCCTGCTGATGATGCGTATCTTCAAGAACGCGCGCCTCCGGCCTAGAGCCCGATCTCGTGCGCGAAGGGCGGGTTTGCGCCGGCGCGGGAGACGGTGACGGCCGCGGCCCTGGCACCCAGTTCGAGTGCCCGGCGGACCGAACTCTCGTCGAGCGCGGCGATCTTCTCCTTGGTCAGCAGATCCTGCATCTTGAAGGAGGCCAGAATGCCGGCGTCGAAGGTATCGCCGGCTCCGACCGTATCCACCACCGTCACCCGTTCGCTGGGGACAGAAACCTTGAAGCGGGAGGTATAGGCGGTTGCGCCCTCGGCGCCGCGGGTGAGAACCACCAGCCTGGCGCCCTGCGACAGCCAATAGGCCGCCCGTGCATCGTCATCGCCCTCCAGGCCAAACCAGTCCAGGTCCTCGTCGGAGAACTTGATGATGTCCGACATCGCCGCCATGCGAGCGACGCGGTCGAGATGCTTCTGCTTGTCCTTGATGAAGCCGGGGCGGATGTTGGGATCGAAGGAGATGACCCGCGTCTGGAATTCGCGCCGCATCAGGGCCTCGTAGGTGCCGCCGCAGGGTTCGGGGATGAGGCTGATGGCCCCGAAGTGCAGTGCCTCGCAGCTCTCGCCCAGCACCGGCAGATCGGCCTCGGTGATCATCCGGCCGGCCGTTCCCTCGTCGTAGAAGGCGTAGCTCGCCTGACCGTCCACCAGCTTGACGAAGGCAATCGTCGTCGGGCGGGACGAGACTGCGGCAAAGCTGGCATCGACACGGCTGGCGGCCAGCGTGTCGCGCAGGATGTCGCCCATCATGTCGTCGGAAAGTCCGGTGAAGAAGCCGGTCGGCTGGCCCAGGCGGCCGAGCGCGATGGCCGTGTTGAAGACGGCACCGCCGGCATAGGGGGCAAACCCCTTCTCCCCCAGCGTCGTCTCCCGGGGCAGCATGTCGATCAAAGCCTCACCGCAACACACAATCATGACGATCCTCCCAGTGACACGATGTTCACCCGATTAGCCGAGCTTTTGTCTATTTGCTAGAGCGAAAGCTCAGAGACGCCGCCGTTGCGACCGGACCAGGCGAGCGGCGCGTCGAGGAAGGCCTCGACTTCGGCCAGCGTCTTCTCGTCGAACAGTTTTTCCGCACGGGCAACCGCCAGCACGTGCCGCCAGGTGGCGATGTGATGCAGTTGCACCTCCCCCTTGGCAAAGCGCGCCTGGGCCTCGGGAAAGATGTCGTAGAAGAAGAGTGCAATGCCGTGCTCGACGGTGCCGCCCGCCTCCCGGATGGCATCGATGAACTTGAACATGCTGCCGCCGGCCGTGGTCAGGTCCTCGATGACGAGCACCCGCGCGCCTTCCGGCATGTGACCCTCGATCTGCGCATTGCGGCCATGGCCCTTCGGCGCCTTGCGCACGTAGATCATCGGCAGGCCCAGCCGTTCGGCGAGGAAGGCGGCAAAGGGAATGCCGGCGGTCTCGCCGCCGGCGATGCAATCGAACTTCTCGAAGCCTGCGTCGCGCATCACCGTTGCCGCGGCGAAATCCATGATCGTCGAGCGGATGCGCGGATAGGAGATCAGCTTGCGGCAATCGATATAGACGGGGCTCATCATGCCCGACGACAGCTTGTAGGGCTTGTCGGCGGCGAAATGGACGGCCTTGATCTCCCAGAGCATCTTCGCCATCAGCTCGGCCATCACGCTGCGCTCGGGAAAACTGGTCTGGATCATGCTGCCGCTCCTAATATGACGCCCGTTCTTCAGAGCGCCATAGCAGCATGTGCGGCGGTTTGCCAGATGTGCGGCACCCGGGGCATCACGCGCGGTTGCGATCCTCACCGCCGGTCACCTGCCGCAGATGCCGCGCGATCTCGACACGGTTGCGGCCCGCGCGCTTGGCTGCGAACATGGCATCGTCCGCGGAACCGAGAACGGCTTCGAAAGCCTTTCCCTCCTCGGTTCCGACCGCAACCCCGGCACTGAAGGTGCTGCGAAAGACATTCGACCCCGCCCCGAAATCCCGCGCGGAAAACCGGGTCGCGATGCTCCTGGCTATCGCTTCGGCGCGACCCGGGTGAGAGTTTTCAAGGATCATGGCGAATTCTTCTCCACCCAGGCGCGCTACCGTGTCCTGACCGTCGAGTTCGCGGACAAGTTCCGTGGCAAAGGTTCTCAGGACATCATCACCGGCGGCATGTCCGTATTGGTCATTGATCGACTTGAAGCGATCGATGTCGAAGACGACGACCGCGGTCGACGAATGCAGACGACGGTTCTGATACTGGTCGAAGAGCGCGCGACGGTTCAGCAGCCCTGTGAGGGAGTCGGTCATAGACTCTCGCTTGTGGTGTGCTGCCATGCGCCACTGGTGAAGTGCCAGGGACAAGGCACCAATACCGGTCATGCTGGCGATGCAGACGCCGATGTTGAGGTTTTCCGCCCAGTTTTGCGGCGCATGTCCGAGGCTCCACTGGCGCCCCGCGAGGAGAACGGCCGCGCAGAGCAGGAAGGAAACGCCGCTGGCCACGTAGAGGACTGCCATGCCGATCAATGCGCCCGGCGCCTCCCGCCGGGCCAGCCAGTATTGCCTGGCCGTTTCCACCAGCAGCAGGGCCGTTGCCGTGTTCATCACGATGAAGCCGACCCCGTCCAGCCCTCCCAGCATCAGCGGCACACCCAAGGCTGCACAGAGAAGCGTGAGAAGACCTGCCGTCCGCCACCGCCGCGTGCCGGTGCGAAACTGGAGTGCTGCACTGTAAATCGTGCTGAACCCGGCCATCAGGAGCGTGTAGGCGACCGATGCGCCCAGCGGCCCGGCCTTCAAGGTGTAGAAGCTGTAGGCGACAATGCCGCCGATCGTCAGGAAGAGCGCGATGACGAGCGTGAGGAGAAAGGAATCGCTGCGACGGGAGAACCAGGTCCCGAACAGCGTCACCATCAAGCACGCCGCCGACACCCCAAGGGCGAGCAGGAGAGACTGGTAGTCAACCATGACCCGTGGCTTTCTCTTGCAGATGATCCCTCAGAAGAGGTCGGGGAGCAGGCTAGTCTGATTCTTGCAGGAAAGTTACAATTCCACTCGCAGTTCTCTAAACCCTGGTCGAGATGCCGATTTCCTAGCTGCCGCCCACACGCCAGTACAGCGGGAACATCGGGTCGAAGACGGTGATCGGTCCGGATCCGGTATCGCATTTCGGCGGATAGCTCAGCGGCACATCCCCCCGCACCAGCGCCATCCTCTCCTCGTTGGGCGCAAGGCCGTACCAGGCTGGACCGTTCAGCGACGTGAACGCTTCAAGCCGATCCAGCGCGTCGTCCTGTTCGAAGACATGCGCAAGGCAGCTCATCGTGTTCGGTGACGTGTAGATTCCGGCGCAGCCGCAGCCACATTCCTTCAGCGGGTCCACATGCGGCGCCGAATCGGTGCCGAGGAAAAAGCGATGGTCGCCGGAGGTGGCCGCTGCCCGCAGTGCCAGACGGTGGCTTTCACGTTTGGCGACGGGCAGGCAGTAATAGTGGGGGCGGATGCCGCCGACGAGGATGGCATTGCGGTTGATGATGAGGTGATGGGTGGTGATGGTGCCTGCAAGATTGCCGGACGAACCCATGATGTAGTCCACGCCATCCTTGGTGGTGACGTGCTCCATGGTAATCTTCAGCTCGGGCAGCCGCTTGCGCAGCGGATCCAGAACCGTCTCGATGAAGACAGCCTCCCGATCGAAGATATCCACGTCGGCGGATGTCACCTCGCCGTGCACGCAGAGCGGCAGACCGACCTCGGCCATCCGCTCCAGGACCGGCATGGCATTTTCGAAGTTGCGCACGCCGCTGCTGGAATTTGTTGTCGCGCCCGCGGGGTAGAGCTTCACGGCGGTGATGAGACCGCTCTCCTTGCCAGCCGCGACATCGTCCGGATCCGTGCCCTCCGTCAGGTAGAGCGTCATCAGCGGCTCGAAGCGATCCCCCTCCGGAACCGCGGAGACGATTCGCTCCCGGTAGGCGGCTGCGTCCGCAGTGGTGACCACCGGCGGCACAAGGTTCGGCATGATGATGGCCCGGGCAAAATGTCGGGTGGTATCGCCAATCACGCCCTTCAGGACGTCACCGTCGCGCAGGTGCAGATGCCAGTCGTCGGGGCGGCGGATGGTCAACGTCTTCATGGGAGCATGCCTTCGCAGTCATCGATGCCCTCGCATAGCACCAATGGCCGGGCGGGAACAATCGCCGCCGGGCTGTTCAATTGCTCACAGAGCATCAGACGCTCGCGAAAAGGTGAAGGCAATTGCGGGTTGCGCGCAAAGGTGAACCGACCGCTCAAGGAACCGCTTACCGGTTCGAGCGTTCGTTAATCCAAATGAAGAATGTATGAATCGGAGCCAACCATGAAATCCCGGATTTCGAAAGTCAACAGGGGTTTTGCATTTGCCACAGGCACAGCCATGTTCCTCCTGAGCATGACGGCTGCCCCCAATGCCGAAAACCGCATGGATGCCGGCGGCTTCCTTGCAGCGCAGGCAGACTGCGACCGCCTGGCCGGCAGCCCCAACGACAACCAGCGGAATCGCGCCTATGGTGCCGTCGAGATCGACAGCATCGACGTGGCGGCGGTAGACTCCTGCCGGTTGGCCTTCGACGCCACCGGCAATCCGCGTTTCGCCTATCAGCTCGGGCGCGCGCTCAATCAGGCGCAGGACATCGATCAGGCCATCGTCGCCTATGAGGCCGCGGTCGCAGCCGACTACCCGGCCGCCAAGGTGAATTTCGGCATGTTGATGGGTCGGCTCGGCGACGCGGACGCCGAGTTCAAGATGTACAGCGAAGCTGCCAACAGTGGCAACGTGCTGGCCTCCTACAACCTCGGCGTTGCCTATCGCGATGGTCTCGGCACCACCCCGGATGCGGAAAAGGCTCTCTACTGGCTTGAAAAAGCTGCCGCCGCCGGTGACGATACGGCTGCTTTCAATATCGCTGTCATCTATGACGAGGGAAAGCTTGTTCCCGCAGACGATCAGACGGCAATCGCTTGGTATGACATTGCGGTATCGCGCGGGAATGTCGATGCCATGGTCAATCTCGGCATCATGCTGGAGACCGGCGAAGGCATCGAGCCGAGCCTGCAGCAGGCTGCGGAAATGTATGCCCTGGCGGCCCAGCACGGCGACGTCTTCGGCGCAACGCGGCTCATGGAACTCCAGGACGCTGGCGTCCTCGCACCGCCATCCGCGCTCGCCGAAATGGACGACGGCATGAAGACGTTGGTGCTGAAGGAAGGCGACGTCGAGACACCCGCCTCTTTCGCCAAGGACATCTGAGCAGATCGCGACTGGCGGATTGACCGCAGGCTCTCCGCCGCAGCTGACAGCTGGCTAGCAACGCACATCGCGCCATGCCCGAGATCAGTAGATGGTTGGGGAGAAATGGCGCACCCGGAACGATTCGAACGTCCGACCCCCAGATTCGTAGTCTGGTGCTCTATCCAGCTGAGCTACGGGTGCGTGCTGCAAGGCGACGGTGCCGCTTGCGTGGCGATCCTCTAAAACGTCCGCTTTCCGATTGCAAGCGATTTTCCGACGGCAATCCAAAATTTGCGTGTGTATTCACCAGAACGATCTGAAAACACGAGAGTTTCCGCTCACGCCCGGGCGCGATAGTCCTCCAGTTCCACCGGCCGGTCGGGAATTTCGATCCTGAACTGGGTTCCAGGTCCGGGTTTTTCCACCAGCGCAATCGTGCCGCCATGGGCGAGGACCAGCTCGCGGGCAATGGCCAGCCCGAGACCCGTGCCGCCGGAGCGCGCCGATCCGCGGAAGGCGGCAAACAGGTTTTCCCGCGCCTTGCGCGGCATGCCGGGCCCGGTATCGTCGATGGTGATGCTGACGACGCTGCCGATGCGGTGCGCCATGACCGTGATCCGCCGCACGGTCGCCGGATCGTCAGGATGGAAGGCTGCGAGCGCCTGGGCGGAGTTGCGGCAGATATTGTGGATGATCCGAAACAGCTGCTCGCCATCGGCGTCGACTTCGAGATCCGTCGCGATCTGTTCGACAAACTCGATGTCGCCGTCCGCATCAAGCGCGAGGATCTCGCGAACATCCTGGCAGAGTTCGGCGAAGCGGACACGGCGCCGCCTTGGTGCCGCCTCCGTGGCCTGGCCATAGGAGAGAACCTCGCTGGTATAGCCCACCGCCCGGTCGATCGTGCGCAGGAGCTTGGGGGCAAAGCTGCGAACCATCGGGTCATCGACATCCACGAGCCGGTCCGACATCAATTGGGCAGACGCCAGGATGTTGCGCATGTCGTGGTTGATCTTGGAGACCGCGAGACCAAGATCGGCGAGGTTCTTCTGCTGCTTCAGCGTCCGCTGAAGCTCCACCTGCATGGCGGAAAGATGGCGCCCGGTAACGGCAAGTTCGCCCTTCGCGCCGCCGCCCTGAAAGACCCGCTGCGGGTCCTCCGGGCGTTCCGAGAAGAGCTGCATGTTGCGTGTCAGGTTGCGGATCGGGCGGATCATCATCCGATTGATGGCAAGGAAGATGAGGACAGCCGTGATGAGGGAGATGACCAGCGAGAGGGTGAACATCATGCGCGAATACTGCAGCATGTCCCGGCGCAGGGCGTCGTCGGTCATCACCAGCTCGATGATCATGTCGCTCTCGCCGACCGGGCCGAAAACGCGCATGATGCGTCCGCCGCCGAAGACGAGCGTATCCATGGCATCGCGGATCGAGACGAGAAGCGGCACATCGGCCAGATCGTACTGGTCGTCCACCTGCGGCGGGATGTCCACTGCCGCCAGCAGACGGGAGGTCCCGTCCTTGCGAAGCGCGATGACCTTGGCGCCTGTCGCCAGGAGCGTGTCGTCCTGGACGCTGCGCGGCAGTTCCGAAGGCTGCAGGCCATCGATGACGATCCCGGCAGCGGCGGCGGTATCGAGCCGATCGCGCAGCCAGTTCATGCGCATGCCGGCGACAGAGGGCGCGAAGATCAGGACCTCCGCGAGCATCACGAAGACGACCGTCATCCAGAGAAGCCGCCCGGAAAGCCCGCGAAACAGCCCCGGCATCGGCTCATGGCCAGTTTGAGCCGACAAGACATCCGTTTCTGTTTGCGCTTCACCGCTCATGCGGATCTCCGGTCTTCGATGCGGCGGAACATCCGCGGCAGCAATGTACTTAGAAGCCCCAGGTTCTTTTACCAGTTTTTGCACCGCGCACAAACAAGGGCCGGATATGTCTCCGGCCCTTTCTGTCGATCCTGAAGCTGATGCCTGTGCGGCTCAGAACTCTTCCCAGTCCGCTTCGGCCGCAGCCGAGGATGCCGCTGCTCCGCCGACCCCGAACGCCTTGGCGATCGCGCCGGTCATGGCACGGGCCGGAGAGACGCGGGGGCGCTGGTCGGAGGCGGCGACCGGACGTGCCGGCCTTGCTGCCGCAGGCATCCGCTCGTGCATGGGCGCGGCTGCGCCGTGGCGCGGTGCGACAGGCTGGACGGCGCGCGCCTCGCCACTGCCGATCTCGAACCGCGACACCATCGAGAAGAGGCTGTTTGCTTCAGACGAGAGCTTCTGCGTGGCAGCCGAGGTTTCCTCGACCATGGCGGCATTCTGCTGGGTCACCTGATCCATCTGGTTGATCGCGGTATTGACCTCCTGCAGACCGGTTGCCTGTTCCTTCGCCGCCAGGGCGATGGAGTGGATATGATCGTTGATGCGCAGGACCCTGCTTTCGATTTCGGACAGCGACTCGCCGGTCTTCTGCACGAAGCGCACGCCGCCGGCGACTTCCTCGCCCGACTTGGTGATCAGGCCCTTGATGTCCTTGGCCGCCGCCGCCGACCGTTGAGCCAGCTCACGCACTTCCTGGGCAACGACGGCAAAGCCCTTGCCGGCCTCGCCGGCGCGTGCCGCCTCGACCCCGGCATTGAGCGCCAGGAGGTTGGTCTGGAAGGCGATTTCATCGATGACGTTGGTGATCTGCGCGATCTCGCGGGAGGCCTGCTCGATCCGGCCCATGGCTTCGACGGCGCTGCGGACGACGGCACCGGACTGAACCGCACTTTCCTTCGCCTCGCCGACCATTACGGTCGCTTCCTGGGCACGTTCTGTCGACGTGCGCACGACGGCGGTGATCTGGTCGAGAGCGGCCGAAGTTTCCTCGAGCGCTGCAGCCTGCTGCTCCGTGCGCTTGGAGAGGTCGTTGGTGGCGCTGCTCAACTCGTTCGAGCCGCCGCTGATCGTGCTCGTGCTCTGCCGCACACTCTGCATCGCTTCGCAAAGGCTTTCGACCGCAGCGTTGACGTTGGACTGCAGATCGGCAAATGCTCCGCGGAAATTGCCGGACATGGATTGCGTCAGGTCTCCCTGCGCCAGACACTTGGCCACGCGTCCCGTCTCGCTGACACCGGCTTCCACGGTCGCCAGGAGCTGGTCGACGTTGCGGGCGAAATTGTCCAGGCTCTCGTCGCCGAACTGCTTGTCGATGCGCTTGCTGAAGTCGCCTTCCACCGCGGCGCCGACGACAGTTTCCATCCGCATGCGCAGATCGTCACTGCGGGCCCGGCTGCCGTTCTCCTGCTCGTTCATCTGCGCAACTTCGATACCATTGCGCTTGAAGACTTCGACAGCGGCAGCCATCTCGCCGATCTCATCGGCCCGGCCGACAGACGGAACGGCCGTCACGAAATCGCCTGCCGCGACGCGCTTCATGCTGTCGGTAATCTCGATGATCGGTCCGCTCAACTGGCGGCGACCGAGATAAAGTCCGAAGGACGCGCCGGCTCCCACGCCGAGCAGCGTGATCGCGCCGACGACCCAGATAATCGTGCTGCTGAAATCGTCGAGGTTGGCATCCACACGCTGCAGCTCGGCCAGATCGGATTGGACGATTGCATCGATCTCGGCCTGGTATGCCTTTCTGTTGTTGCGGTTGCCTTCGTTGTTGCCCTGTTCGTTTGCCGCCTCCGGGCCGACCTCACTCCCGAGCCGGACCGTCTCAGACCGGAACGCCTTGAATTCGGCCGAGCGCTGCAGAAGGTTCTGGAAACCGGCCCGCTGGCTTTCCGGCAGAATGGCCTGCCAGTCCGCCAGCAGTTTCTCCATGCTGCCGAGGCTCTTGACCACGCCTTCGCCGAACTTCGCCGCCTGCTCGGTGCTTTTCGATCCGTAGATACCACGAGCATCCATGACCACCGCAGTCACGAGCCTGTTCAAGGTTTCGCCCATATGGGCTCGCTGCGCAGCCGCCTCATAGGCCTGCATGCGCGTCCGATATTCCGACATCGCAAAGACAGACAAACCGCCGACAAGCAAAGCCACGGCACTCATCAGTCCAACTAGAAGATTGATCTTGCCCCGGATTTTCATGAAATTCCCTTCTCTCATAACACTTCTCTGATCGCAGGGAAGTTTCATTGCGCCTGAGCACCACCCAGCCCAGTGCAAGAATTGACATTGAGGCATTAACAAATGCTTGAGCGAAACAAGGCGGGATAGACCTCCAATACGGGCGGAAAAATCGATCAAGGCCTTGGTTCAAGAGGGGTTTTACCGCAGGATTATTGATTTTACGCAAGACTACAGGTTTTCATCCCTCATTTTAGCGCGCGAGGATGTAATCGACCGTAGCCCCATTGGTTAATTTTGGCGCTTGCGTCGGGTCGCAGCGACCCATGAATTGACTTTTTGGGGAAAGTGCATCTATAAGCCGCGCACGTTCCGCCCTTTTCAGGCTCGCGCGGGTGCGACCTATGGCAGAACGTCTCCGAAACGCTGTTGCCGCAAGGCAAATTCAAGAAGGGCCGCACACCGCGGTATTAAATAAATGTCTAAGCGTACCTTTCAACCGTCCAAGCTTGTTCGCAAGCGTCGTCACGGTTTCCGTGCCCGTATGGCCACCGCTGGTGGCCGCAAGGTTCTTGCAGCTCGTCGCTCGCGCGGCCGCAACCGTCTCTCGGCCTAAGGGCCGGGCGTGCCCGTTCGCCGGGCGATGACGGACGAAGACACATCAAAGACAACTGCCGGGCGGCTGAAAAGCCGGCCGCAGTTTCTTGCCGTGCGCGCTGGCGAAACACGCCGTGGCCGCAACTTTGTTCTGGAAGTCCTGGACCGCAAGCAACCCGAGGCTGAGCCACGGGTCGGATTCACGGTCACCAAGAGGCACGGCAATGCCGTCGAACGCAACCGGATGCGGCGGCGCCTGAAGGAGGCCGTCCGACAATCTGCCGCGTTTGCAATGAAGCCCGGACACGACTATGTCATTGTCGCGCGACGGGAGGTCCTAACGGTGCCCTTCGCAGAATTGACCGTTCAGCTTGTCGAGCGCATCGAGGCACGGCCGAAACATAAGCGGTCCGAGGAGACCCGTTCCAGGAAAGCATGATGGAAAAGAACCGCAATTATTTTATTGCGATCGCCCTTTCGGTGGTGATCGTCATTGCCTGGCAATTCCTCTACATGAACCCGAGGATGGAAGCGCAGCAGCGGGCTCTTGAAGCCCAGCAGGCACTCCAGGGCGAAGCTCCGCAGCCCGTGGCCCCCGAAAGCCCCGGCGTCGCCGTCAATGGCACGCTGCCCGGAACGGTCCAGGCGCAGCCAACGGCTACCCGTGAGCAGGCGCTGGCGACAGCCCCGCGGGTCGCCATCGACACGCCTGCCCTCGCCGGCTCCATCAACCTGATCGGCGCGCGCTTCGATGACCTGAAGCTGCGCGAATATCACGAGACGGTCGACAACGAGAGCCCGCTCATCACTCTCTTCTCCCCTGCAGATACAGCCGGTGGCTATTTCACCGAACTCGGGTTCGTCCAGAGCGAGACATCCGGAGCGGTTCCGGGTCCCGGCACCGAATGGACCCTGGCGAGCGGCGAGAAACTGACCGTCGATACGCCGGTCGTCTTGAGCTTCACCAACGACCGAGGCGTCGTGTTCAACCGGACCATTTCGGTCGATGACCACTACATGATCACCGTCGTCGACAGCATCCAGAACGGTGCCGGCGAAGCCGTGACGTTTGCACCCTACGGTCGGGTCACCCGCTACAACAAGCCCGCCACGCCCTCGGTCTTCGTGATCCACGAAGGCTTCATCGGCGTGATCGGCGAGACGGGCCTCGTCGAAGAGAGCTACGGCGACATCGAAGACGACGCCGTAGCCAATGCCAAGGCCACCGGCGGCTGGCTTGGCATCACCGACAAATACTGGGCTGCCACGCTCGTCCCGCCGCAGGCGCTGCCCTACGAATCCCGTTTCTCGCATTTCACGGACGGTCAGCCCCGTTACCAGGCCGATTTCAAGAGCGATGCCCTGACCGTCGAGCCCGGTCAGTCCGTCGAACTGACGAACCTGGTCTTTGCCGGCGCCAAGGAAGTGCCTCTGGTCGACCAGTACGAGGAAGCCCGCTCGATTCCGCGCTTCGAGCTCCTGATCGACTGGGGATGGTTCTACTTCATCACCAAGCCGATGTTCCACCTGATGGACTTCTTCTTCCGCTACTTCGGCAACTTCGGTGTGGCGATCCTGCTGACGACCATCGTCGTGAAGGCCCTGTTCTTCCCGCTGGCCAGCAAGCAGTACGCGTCGATGGCCAACATGAAGCGCATGCAGCCGAAGATGGCCGAGCTGAAGGAGAAGCACGGCGACGACCGCATGGCGATGCAGCAGGCGATGATGCAGCTCTACAAGGAGGAGAAGATCAACCCGATCGCCGGCTGCTGGCCGATCCTCCTGCAGATCCCGGTGTTCTTTGCCCTCTACAAGGTGATCTACGTCACCATCGAGATGCGCCATGCACCCTTCTTCGGCTGGATCCAGGATCTGTCTGCTCCGGATCCGACCTCGCTCTTCAACCTGTTCGGACTTCTTCCCTATGACGTTCCGAGCTTCCTGATGATCGGCGTCTGGCCGCTGATCATGGGCATCACCATGTTCGTGCAGATGCGCATGAACCCGACGCCGCCGGATCCGACACAGGCGATGATCTTCAACTGGATGCCGCTCGTGTTCACCTTCATGCTGGCGACATTCCCGGCCGGTCTGGTGATCTACTGGGCATGGAACAACAGCCTTTCGATCATGCAGCAGGCGCTGATCATGAAGCGTCACGGCGCCAAGATCGAGCTCTTCGACAATATGAAGGGCCTGTTCCGGCGAAAGCCCGCAGCCAACAAATAACCCTGAAAGCCCCGGTTCGCCGGGGCTTTTTCTTTTGGGGACATCGTGGAGGGCGCTGTCAACTTGACAAGCCGGAGCAAAAGCTGGAAGCCCTCCGTTCCATAGCGACAGGACCGAGACATCATGCCCGCAGACACGACCCCGGACGAGAAGCCGTTGTTCGGCCGCCCCTGGATCTTCATCCGCGGCGTGCCCTCGCTTGAATTCCTGCCACCGGAGGGCCCTCTGGAAGTGGCCTTCGCCGGACGATCGAACGTCGGCAAGTCGTCGCTCATCAACGCGCTGGTCGGCCACAAGGGGCTTGCCCGGACGTCCAATACGCCCGGCCGCACCCAAGAGCTCAACTACTTCGTGCCCGAGGGCTATTCCGGCGCAGGCGGAGACCTGCCGCCGATGGCTCTCGTCGACATGCCGGGCTACGGCTATGCCAAGGCGCCCAAGGAAACCGTCGACGCGTGGACGAAGCTGGTCTTCGACTACCTGCGCGGCCGCGCCACGCTGAAGCGTGTCTACGTGCTGATCGACAGCCGCCATGGCATCAAGAAGAACGACGAGGACGTGCTGGACCTCCTGGACAAGGCGGCCGTTTCCTACCAGATCGTCCTCACCAAGACGGACAAGATCAAGGAGGCGGGCGTGCCGCGGCTTCTTTCCGAGACGGCCGAAAAGATCCGCAAGCGGCCGGCCGCCTTTCCGCAGCTGATCGCCACCTCCTCGGAAAAGGGAAAAGGCCTCGACGAGTTGCGCCAGGCGATCCTGGACACCATCAGCTAACTGCTTCAAGGGCCAACATCCGGCAGCCTTGTTTCCACGATTGAAAACTTGCGCTACAAGGCGCCGCACCCCGATCGACGAGGACCTCCATGACTGCTTCGGACAGCGAACTTCAGGCGCAACTCCTGGCCAAGGCGCTGCCCTACATGCAGCGCTACGAGAACAAGACGATCGTCGTGAAATACGGCGGCCACGCCATGGGTGATGTCGAACTTGGCAAGGCTTTCGCTGCCGACATCGCGCTCCTGAAGCAGTCCGGCGTCAACCCCATCGTCGTCCACGGTGGTGGACCGCAGATCGGCGCGATGCTGACCAAGATGGGCATCGAATCCAAGTTCGAGGGCGGCCTGCGCGTGACCGACCAGAAGACGGTCGAAATCGTCGAGATGGTTCTGGCCGGCTCCATCAACAAGGAGATCGTCGCGCTGATCAACCAGACGGGCGAATGGGCGATCGGTCTCTGCGGCAAGGACGGCAACATGGTCTTTGCCGAAAAGGCGAAGAAGACGATCATCGACCCGGATTCGCGCATCGAACGGGTCCTCGACCTCGGCTTCGTCGGCGAGGTCGTGGAAGTCGACCGCACGCTGCTCGACCTGCTGGCCAAGTCCGAGATGATCCCGGTCATCGCACCGGTCGCACCGGGGCGCGACGGCGCCACCTACAACATCAATGCCGATACATTTGCGGGCGCGATCGCCGGCGCGCTGCGCGCCACACGCCTGCTGTTCCTCACCGACGTTCCGGGCGTGCTCGACAAGGACAAGCAGCTCATCAAGGAGCTTTCGGTGGCGCAGGCGCAGGCTCTGATCCAGGACGGCACGATTTCCGGCGGCATGATCCCCAAGGTCGAAACCTGCATCGAGGCGATCAAGGCCGGCGTGCAGGGGGTCGTCATCCTCAACGGCAAGACGGCCCACTCCGTGCTGCTCGAGATCTTCACCGAGCATGGCGCCGGCACGTTGATCGTTCCCTAAGCCCAATCTGTCGAGGCGGTCGCGCTGTCAGATCAGGACGAGCGCCAGGATCCCGAGCACGATCAGCAGACAGCCGGCGATCTCCAGCCGGTTGACGTGTTCCTTGAAGACCAGGACGGACGAGGCGAAGGTAAACAGCATCTCGATCTGCGCCAGCGCCTTGATCACGGCCGCCGGCTGCAAGGTCATCGCCGTGAACCAGCCGAAGGACGCCGTCGCGCCGACGAAGCCGACGATCACGGCCGGTCGCCATGCCCGGGCGATGCGGGGCAGCTCCCCCCGGTCCTTCAGAACCAGCCAGACCAGCATCGCCACCGCCTGCATGACGATGACGACGAGCAGCGTATAGCCTGCCTGCATCACGGGGTCCGCAGCCGGCAGGCTTGGGGCCAGCGACAGCGACGCATAGCGGTAGGAAACGCCCGATATCCCGAAGAGGAAACCCGACAGCAAGCCGAAGACGGCGGTTCGACTGCCGACGGAGGTCACCAGCGACCGCAGCGTCAGCTCGGTCCTCGCCACCGAGATGAGCATGACGCCGACGACGGAGACGGCGATCGCAACCACCGTCCCGACCGTGATCGTCTCGCCAACGAGGATCAGGGCCACCAGAGCGGCCTGCGCCGGTTCGGTGCGCGAATAGGCCGTGCCGACCGCGAAGTTGCGGAAGGCGAAGATGTAGACGAGCAGGAAGGTGGCGCCGATCTGGGCAAAGCCGCCCGCGACGGCCCAGATCGCGAAGGTGATGTAGGGTACCGGCATCGGCCGGCCGAGGCCGTAGTGAAGGATCGCCATGTAGAGGACGGCGAAGGGAACGCCGTAGCCAAAGCGCACGAAGGTGGCGCCGGTGGTGTTCAGCCTGCCGCGCAGGTGCTTCTGCAGCGCCGAGCGCATGTTCTGCAGGAAGGCCGACGCAATCGTGATAGGGATCCAGAGTTCCATGCGATCGGCGGTAGCACCACCGTCGTGTTCCGCCAAGATCACTTTCGGCGCAGATCGAAGTCTGCCGTTTTCTTTCGCCGCAACAGCGTGCATAAGGCGGCATGACCAAGCCCAGCACCTCCCCTTCGCCCGCCGATTTCGCCCATGTCAAAGAGTGGGTCTTCGACCTCGACAACACGCTCTACCCGCATCACGTCAATCTGTTCTCGCAGATCGACAAGAACATGAGCGCCTTCGTCGCCGAACTGCTGCAGCTGGAGCCGGACGAGGCGCGGGCTCTGCAGAAGCGCTACTACCACGAGCATGGAACGACCCTGCAGGGGCTTATGCTCAACCATGGCATCTCGCCCGATGCCTTCCTGGAGCGGGCCCATGCGATCGATTATTCGTCGCTCCTGCCCCATCCGGAGCTCGGCGAAGCGATCAAGGCGCTGCCGGGCCGCAAGTTCATCTTCACCAACGGCAGTGTCCCGCATGCGGAAGCGGCTGCCCGCGCGCTCGGCATTCTCAAGCATTTCGACGACATCTTCGACATCGTCGCCGCCGACTACGTGCCGAAGCCTGCGGGCGCGACCTACGACAAGTTTGCCAGCCTGCACCGCGTCGATACCCGCCATGCGGCGATGTTCGAGGACCTGCCGCGCAACCTGAAGGCGCCCAAGGCGCTCGGCATGCGCACCGTGCTGCTGGTGCCGCGCAATCTCGACGACGTGCTGATGGAGCGCTGGGAGACGCTTTCGGACGAGGACGACCACATCGACTATGTGACGGACGATCTGGCAGGGTTCCTCACCGGTGTCTTGGGCTGAACCTTACCGAAAGTTCACCCAGGTTACGGATGTTTAAGTGGTTCCTCATGTCGGTTGCGCCTACCTTCGGGTCATAGACAAACCGAAAAGGAAGCCTTCCCATGAAGACCAACAAAGTCATTCTGGCATCACTTGCAGCCGTCCTCGTCGCCGGCACCGCCCTGCCAAGCTTTGCTGCACCCGGACGGGATGGCCCCGGTCGTGATGGTCCCGGTCGCCACGGCGCCAGAGGCGGCATGATGCAGGAGATGATGTTCGTCCGCCTGCTCAAGACCGCGGACGCCGACAAGAATGCGCAGATCAGCAAGGAAGAGCTCTCCGCACGCCAGGAAGCGCTGTTCTCCGAAATGGACGCCGACAAGGACGGCACCCTSATCCCCGGTGAAATGCGTGCCTMTCGCGAAGCSAAGATGGAAGAGTTCCGCAAGGACAACCCGCGCCCCGATCGTGCGGAAC
>JOKI01000040.1 GCA_000722615.1 Pseudorhizobium pelagicum
TCTCATGCCCTGGAACTTCAAGTCAGACGTGGTCGGCTAACCGCTTACACAATTTCCACACCAAGTCTTCTGGCTCTGGAAGACCTACATTCCGCTCTTGACTGGGCGGAAGGGCTGGGCGGGGCAGATGCTCTTTTTCAACGGGTTGAGCTCAACTATGCCGTCGTTGATGATTGGGTCAAAGATACGCCTTGGATTGACTGGCTTGCTGACGAAGATTCACGTTCCCCCGTCTCCCTTTGCCTTCAGCTGGTTCAGCCTTTCGAGCGCGAGGAGGCGGAGCGAGTCTGTAAATCCATGATCGAAATGCTCCAGATTGAGGGGGTCGCCTACGATATTTTCACCATGCACGATGCTCCTGCCGGCTTTCGGATCTGGGGTGGGCCAACCATCGAAGCAGATGATCTCCAGCATCTGACGCAGTGGCTGGAATGGGCCTATCTCGGTACGATGCGAAAAGATTTCCATTCGCCTGAAACATCACCGCTGCCTAGCACTCGCGACATTCCGAGCCTAGGAGTATGGGCGCATGCCGATAGCAAATCTCTAACCAGTCCAGGAGGTCCGCTCAATGGGCACGCTTGAACGACTGCTTGCCGACCACAGCACTCTTTTGTTGGACGTCATGGGCGTCTTGATCAACAAGAACGGGGCCATTGAACACGCACCGCAATTCGTCGACTATCTGAACCGAAGAGACAAGCAGTATTTCGTACTGACCAACATCTGCGGCGACACCGAGATCGGTATCTACGACCGATTGCTGCGCAATGGCATCCCTCTTGTTTCACCAGAGCGCGTCATTTCAGCGGGATCTCTTGTCCAAGCCTATATGCGCGATCATGTACCAAAAGGGGCAACGGTCGCATTTATTGGGCCTCAGACTTGCCGCGCCGTATTGGAAACCGGCAGTCATCATATCGTCTCCTGTGGCGAAACAGAACTCTTCGACGTCCTTGCGCTGCTCGACGACGAAGGTTTCCCCTTTCGGGAGACCTTAGAGGCGGCTCTGACGATATATCTACGGTGCTTCAGGAACGGCGGTCAGCTACCTCTGATGCTGCTCGCAAACAGTGACAGAGCATATCCTCGAAACTCAGATAACTACGCTTTCGGGTCAGGAATATTTGTCACCATGCTGGACGAAGCGCTCAAGAAGTTACTGGGCAGGTCGCCAGACGTCCTGTCCTTTGGGAAGCCCAGCGACAGAATGTTTGCCGAAGCTAAACGTCGAAGCGGTGATAGCTCGCTGATGATGATCGGTGATCAGCTTGCTACGGATATTCTGGGTGCCAATAATTTCGGCATAACCAGCGCCCTAGTGCTAACTGGACTTAATTCACGGCAGCACATAACTAAGGATGCTTCGGCCCCAAACTATGTAATTGATAATCTCTACATTGCACGAATGTAGAACTGCCGCCGCTTTAGTTCGAGCACTTTGCAGATGAGGCGAAGGAGAAAGGGCAGCGGAAGCCGCGACTCATACGGTGTGAGGGTTGCCTCCAAAGGGGAACAACTGACGCACGGACTGGGAGAGCTGAGATACTGGGTGTCGCGCGTTCTTGAGCTTGCCCCGCTAAACAATCCACTTTTAAGTAAGTTCTGGCTCATCGTGAGGTAGTCCCGGGAGTATGGTTCACGTCGGTGGAATACCGATGAGCCGTCGGGAGCGAAAGAAGCGCGCGCCTAAGGACCTGGAGCGCAAGCAGCAGAAAATCATCCAGCAGATCACCGATCGCGTTGCTGAAGGCCGCCTTCATCTTCAGGCTTTCGACGACACGTTCAGCCGGCTGGAGGCAGATTGTCCAGAAGTGGCCATATCGGCTTCCCTGCACCCAGAGATGGATTTCAGCTTAGCGATCGGAGTAGGCGCCGCTATCGATGACACAGTCGACACACAGGTCCCTCGTTGAAATGCTAACGCCTCCACCCGAAGACAGCGATCATCGGCTTCCAGTGTTTCGTCTGATAAGGAGCCGTCTGCAGACCGTCTGCTGTGAGGCTGCGCAAAGCAAGAGCAGCCTCCTACGTCCTGGGACGCTTGACTTTATATTTCCTGGCAACAAGCCCTGTCATCATTGCGGCTTTCTAAGCGAGCAACATCCTTCGAACGATCACGAAGTGTCTGTAGCCATAAAGACGGTGCGCCTGACATGCTCGACATACTCAAGAACCGAACCTACCGGCACCTGTTCATGGCGCAGGTTATCGCGCTCATCGGCACAGGACTTGCGACAGTGGCGCTCGGTTTGCTCGCGTATCAAATCGCAGGCGCGGAGGCAGGTGCGGTCCTTGGTACAGCACTCGCCATTAAGATGATCGCCTATGTTGGCATCGCTCCGGTGGCAGGCGCATTTGCCGAATTCCTTCCCCGTCGCCCTATGCTGGTCACCCTCGATCTTATCCGGGCAGCCGTGGTACTCTGCCTGCCATTCGTCACCGAGGTCTGGCAGGTCTACACCCTGATCTTCGTGCTGCAGTCAGCTTCAGCCGCCTTCACACCGACATTCCAGGCAACGATTCCCGACGTTCTCCCCGAGGAGAAGGACTATACGCGCGCGCTGTCGCTTTCCCGCCTGGCCTACGATCTGGAAAGCCTTGTGAGTCCTGCTCTGGCCGTTGTCCTGCTGACCGTCATCTCGTTCCATTCTCTCTTCGGCGGCACGGTCATCGGCTTTCTCGCCTCTGCCGCACTGGTCATCTCCGTCGCCCTGCCAAAGCCGAGCAAGCCCGAACGCCGCAGCATCTACGACCGTACGACGCGCGGTATCCGTCTCTACCTCGCCACCCCCAGACTAAGAGGACTTCTCGCGATCAGCATGGCAGTCTCTGCCGCGGGCTCCATGGTCATTGTCAATACCGTCGTCTTCGTCCAAGCAGCGTTCGGCCTGGCGCAGGAAGACACGGCGCTTGCACTTGCCGCCTTCGGTGGCGGGTCCATGCTGGCAGCACTTGCCCTTCCGAGGCTGCTCGATCAGTTCCCCGACCGTCAGGTCATGCTGGCAGGCTCGGCGATCCTGGTTGCGGGGCTCGTGGCGACGGCCTTTGTCGTATCCTATCTCCCGCTGCTGTTGATCTGGTTCCTGCTGGGTGCCGGTTACTCGACCGCTCAGACGCCGTCCGGACGCCTGCTTCGCCGCTCCGCCCATCCGCAAGATCGTCCCGCCCTGTTTGCGGCGCAATTCGCGTTGTCGCATGCCTGCTGGCTCGTCACCTATCCGCTTGCCGGATGGCTGGGAGCCGCTATCGGCCTCGGAGAGACGGCGATTGTCCTCTCCGTCATCGCCGTGGCCAGTCTTGCCGCAGCGCTCTATCTGTGGCCCGCCTCAGCCGACCTGGAGATCGAGCACATCCATGAGGACCTGCCTGACCGAGACCCCCATCTGCAGGAAGGCACGCCTCGCGGCCGCCGTTGCCACAGCCATGTCATCGTGATCGATCGGCTACATCCCGAATGGCCGCAACCGCGCTGATCTGTTCCGGGTTCGATCAGGCACTGCCGGTCGCTCATCTTGAGGGGCCCCCAAAGAAAGCATCTCGCAGGGGCGACGGTGATGACGACCGACGATCCGCCCGATCTTGTGGCGTGCTACCGGGCGCACTGAAGATAGCCGCGATATCCAACCCTTAGCTGGTCCCCGATTTCAAACACCGTTTCCGCCTCCACGGATCCGTCCCGTGGATCCCCCTCGGGGCTCACCGGAAGCCTGACTGGAAGGTCTTCCGCACGGACGCCATCCTAGGCTGCGGCTGCGGACAACCTGAGCATCTTTCCGTTCAGCTCAGACTCCCCGGCAGGGGCGGCCATTCAACTGGCTGACGAAGAAAAACGCTTGACCTTCCCCTAAGGTAAGCCCTTAGCTTGAGATGGTGGCAGGCTCCCGGCAAGGTCGCGCCGCCACACTTATTTTTGCCGCACGAATCGGCAAACTGAACGGGCATGGGACGAATGGCGGCCCAAGGAGCATGAGCACGGTGCTACGCGACCTGGCAAACAGGATCATGGTTGTCTTGCGTCTGGTGGTCGTCGTATCACTGGCCGGCTACACCATGTCTAATGCCAATGCCGCCATGCATGGCTCGGCCTTCTCCGACATCGAAATCGCTGTAGTGGTGGAAGCCCACGTCGGCGTCCACTCCGATGAAGCAACGTCACATCAGAAAGAACCAGGCGAGCACGCCCACGCCGGCCATCACGGCGCAGGCGGCGACGGCAAGCAGGTGAATAAAGACTGCTGCCAGGACTTCTGCTTCAGCATAGCCCTGCCTACACTCTCCCAGACTTCGGTCCCTGCGAGTGCCTCCACGGTCTTCGGCGCTTTTGACGACTCTCGCGTGCACGGCACGCGCCCCAGCCTCCACAGGCCCCCGAACATCTGATCATGAGCACCCGCTCGGGCGGGTTTTGCAGCGTCTCGACGTCCACGATGACGTGAGCGCGTTCGCGACCTCATAATCGGAAACTCCAAAATGAAACCATTCTTTCTGGTGGCCGCCCTGCCGCTCGTTGCGAGCGGCTGCGCCTCCACTCTCCCGGAAGTCGTCGATTCCGGCTCCCAGCCCGATTCCGCCTATGCGGCTCCTGTACGCTACGAAGGCGTCATAGGAAGCTACACCCATCGCATCCCCGTAGATCCGAAGCCGTGGCGCGGGCTCAACGACGCCCAGGCTCCAAGGCAGGAGGGAACATGATGATCTCCAAGGGGATGAAGCTCCTCGCGGTCGTGGCGCTGCCGCTCGTGGTGGCTGGGTGCACCACCGCATACTCCGGGAAGAATGCGGGGTTCATGAACGCGTCGCTAAGGAGCGGCCAAGCCACCGGCAAGCAGACTGTCTGGATCCAAAACCAGCAGCAGGCCGCCGAGGCGCGGGCACGCGTGAAGGCGCTGATGGCGAAGAAGACCATCGATGCAGAAACGGCCGTGCAGGTTGCGCTCCTGAACAACAGGGGCCTGCAGGCCGCCTACGCCGACCTCGGCGACAGCGCCGCCGACGCCTGGCAGACGCAACTGTCGGTTTTCCCAACATTCTCCGTCGGGCTTTCCGGGATCGGCACGCCAGGCCTGGAAGCATACCGCGTGCTTGAAGGCGCTATCGCCGCCAACATCATGGCGCTGGCGACATACGACAGGAACATCAGGCTTGCCGAAACCCGCTTCCGGCAGGCCCAGCTCAACGCCGCGATCGCAACGATTTCTCTTGCCGCGGAGACCAGGCGGGCGTGGATCGAGGCCGTCGCTGCGTGGGAGAACGTCGCCTACCTCAACCGGGCGAAGGCGAGCGCCGACGCCGCTTCGGAACTTGCGAAGGAGATCGGCGAAGCTGGCTCCTTGCCGAAGGCCGGCCAGGCGCGTGAGCATGTCTTCTATGCCGAGCTGACGGGCGAGACGGCGAAGGCACGGCTGGCGGCGAAGCTTGCCAAGGAGGAACTCGTGAGATTGATGGGCCTCTCGGGCTCCGACATCGAGTTCCAGATCCCGAACCGTCTGCCCTCGCTTCCGAAGGCCCTCGTCAAGAGGGACGACATCGAGGCCGAGGCGATACACAAGCGGATGGACCTGCAGGTGGCCCGCCTCGAGCTTCAGGCGACGGCCCAGTCCTACAGGCTTGAGGACGCGACGCGTATCGTCACCGACATCGAGCTCGTCGGCACGGTTGAAAAGGAGCGCGAGCGGGAGGACGACGGAATCGTCTCGGAAATTTCGAAGACGGCAGGTCTCGAGTTCACGATCCCGATCTTCGACTCCGGCCAGGCGCGCCTGCGCAAGGGCGAGCTTGCCTACATGCGGGCGGCAAACCAGCTAGCCGAGCTGGCGGTCGACGTCCGGTCGCAGGCGCGGTCGGCCTATTTGTCCTACCGGTCGAACTACGACATCGCCCGCCACTACCGAAACAGCGTCCTGCCGCTGCGCAACGCCATCGAGGAGCAGTCGCTCCTCACATACAACGGCATGATCACCAGCACGTTCGAACTGATCTCGGATACCCGCGAGAAGATCGATTCCACCATCCTCGCCGTCAACGCCAAGCGCGACTTCTGGCTCGCCGAAGCGAACCTGGCTCCCGTCGTCTACGGCGGCAGCACGGGCTCGGCTGCGGCGGAGACCGAGGTCGCGACGTCCGAAGAAGCGCCGGCAGGCGGACATTGAGAAAGGACATGAGCATGTTCAGCAGAAGACAGCTTCTCGGAGCGGGCGCGGCGGGCGCCGCCCTCGTCTCCTCGAAATCCTGGTCGCAGACGTCCAACATGGGATTGCCCGAGGCGGCGGTCATGGAGACCGCGGCCACCCAGACGCCCGTGCGGCCGACAACCGGCCCCGACTATAATCCGGTCGTCACGCTCAACGGGTGGACCGCGCCCTTCCGGATGAACAATGGCGTCAAGGAATTCCACCTGGTCGCCGAGCCGGTGGAGCGCGAAATGGCGGAGGGCACGACGGCCTATCTCTGGGGATACAACGGCCAGTCTCCGGGTCCAACGATCGAGGCGGTTGAAGGCGACCGCGTCCGGATCTTCGTCACCAACAAGCTGCCGGAGCACACGACCATCCACTGGCACGGAATGATCCTTCCGTCAGGAATGGACGGCGTCGGCGGGCTGTCGCAGCCTCACATCCCGGTCGGCAAGACGTTCGTTTACGAGTTCGACCTCGTGAAGTCGGGTACCTTCATGTACCACCCGCACTCAGACGAGATGGTGCAGATGGCCATGGGCATGATGGGCTTCTTCGTGGTCCATCCGAAGGATCCGGCGTTCATGCCGGTCGACAGGGACTTCGTCTTCCTCCTCAGCGGCTATGACATCGACCCCGGCACCTACGTGCCGCGGGTCATGGAGATGACCGACTTCAACCTCTGGACCTGGAACAGCCGCATCTTTCCGGGCATCGATCCGCTGGTGGTTTCGAAGAACGACCGGGTGCGGGTGCGGGTCGGCAACCTGACCATGACCAACCACCCCATCCACATGCACGGGTACGACTTCGAGGTCACCTGCACCGACGGTGGGTGGGTGCGGCCGGAGGCACGATGGCCGGAGGTCAGCATCGACATCCCGGTGGGCGCGATGCGGGCCTATGAGTTCGACGCGAAGTATGTCGGCGACTGGGCAATCCACTGCCACAAGTCACACCACACGATGAACGCCATGGGCCATGACATCCCGACTTTCATCGGCGTCGACAAAACGGAGGTCACGAAGAAGATCCGGCAATTCCAGCCGGAGTACATGCCGATGGGAACCGCCGGTATGGCGGACATGGGCGAAATGTCGATGGAAATCCCAGAAAACACGGTGCCCATGATGACCGGCTGGGGGCCTCACGGCCCCATCGAGATGGGCGGCATGTTCTCTGTCGTGAAGGTCCGCGAGGGCATCTCGGCGGGCGATTACAGCGATCCCGGCTGGTACGAAAACCCGCCCGGCACGCAGGCCTGGGAGTGGACGGGCGCCCTGCCCGAACCTGCCAAGGCCAATGACGCGAAGACACTGACTCCATCCAAACATTCCAACCACGGCTGACCGCAGGTCTCCGAACGAAAGAGGAAAACGCATGAGAAACGCATTGATCGGCCTGCTTCTGGCCACCCTGGCGACGCCCGCTCTGGCCGCCGGTAGTCATGCCGGGGGACACGGAGAGATGGCCGTCGGCGAACCAGGTGAGAAGTCGAAGGTCACCCAGACGATCCGCGTCAGCATGAAGGAGACCGAAGACGGCCGCATGATCTTCACCCCGGCTAGCTTCAAGGTCCGCAAAGACCAGACGATCCGGTTTGCTGTGAAGAACGAAGGCGAAATCGATCATGAGTTCGTGCTCGACCAGGAAGACAAGGTCATGGAGCACAAGGCTCTGATGGAGAAGTTCCCTGAGATGGAACACGACGATCCGAACGCGATCCGCCTGGCACCGGGGGAGTCCGGAGAGATCGTCTGGAAGTTCACGAAGAACGGCGTCTTCAAGGTCGCCTGCCTCGTGCCCGGCCACTACGACGCTGGAATGCATGGCGACGTGACCGTCGCGAAGAAGTAAGCAACTAGGAAGGAAGAAGTCCATGAAAGCAGTTCTGAAACTCGCTGCCGTCGCAGCTCTCGTCATCTCCTCCGCCGCCGGCGTTTCGGCACAGGAATTCACCAAGGGCACCGTCAAGAAGGTCGACGAGAAGGCAAAGAAGGTCACGCTTATCCACGAGGAACTGAAGAGCCTCGACATGCCTGCGATGACCATGGTGTTCAGCGTTGCCGACGCAGCCATGCTTGCGAAGATGAAGCAAGGCGCGACCGTCGAATTCATCGCCGACCGCGTCAACGGCAAGCTCACCGTGACACAGGTGAAGTGACTCAAGCGCCGTCTCCGGCGTAGAATCCGGAGACGGCAGTCATCAGAGGAGAAGCAGGAATGAACAGAAGACAGTTCGTCTGTATGGCGATCTCGGCAGCACTTCTGCCGGCAGCCGCCGTCGCGCAGGGCGCGACCATGGTCGTTCACAAGGATCCGTATTGCGGATGCTGCGGCGCCTGGGCGAAGGCATTTGAAGCTGCCGGCTATCTGGTGGATACACGCAACGAAGAAGACATGGACGCCGTAAAGGAGCGACTGCAAGTGCCCTCCCACGTCTGGGGCTGCCACACGGCCGTTGTCGACGGCTACTACCTGGAAGGGCACGTGCCTCTCGAGGCCGCAGAGAAGCTCCTGAAGGAGCGACCGCTCGTCGCGGGCCTGGCGGTGGCCGGAATGCCGAAGGGATCGTTAGGAATGGGTACCGATTCCAACGCTTCCTACGACGTGATGGCGGTACCGAAGGACGGATCGAAGCCCTACGTCTACATGGAGGTGCGGCCGTCCTGACGAGTTGGAGAGGGAGCCTTGGTCACACCCCGAACGAGTGCAGGATCGGGCACGGCCCTGTCTTCCCGGAAGCGCATTCGTCTGCAAGCTTCTCCAGTGAGCGCCGTGCTGCCTCCAGCTCCGCGATCCGCACGCTCAGAGCCTCGAGCCTTGCTCGGGCGAGGCTTCGCGCGCGCTCCCTGTCCTCCCCGGCGTCGAGATCCAGGAGCTGCTTGATTTCCTCGAGCGTGAACCCCGCCGTCTGGGCCTGCCGGATGAACTTCAGGCGACGCAGATTTTCAGCATCGTAGCGACGGACCCCTTCGTGTCCGTTGGGAGTTGGGAGTAGCCCCCGGCGCTGATAAAAGCGGACGGTCTCCACTCCCACGTTTCCGGCCTTTGCAAATTTTCCGATCGTCATGTCCATGGCTATTGACTCCGTACCACAGTACGGAACGTATGGTCTTACCAACGGTTTCACAAGACAAAGGAGATGTGAAATGTTGGATCGAGTTCAACAAAGCGAGAAGTCAAAGAAGGCCGTCCTCTACCGGATGGTGATGCCTGGCCACACCTGCCCATATGGACTAAAGGCAAAGTACCTTCTCCAAAGCGTTGGCTACGAGGTGGAAGACGTTCACCTGAACACGCGCGAGGAGACGGACGCTTTCAAGAAGCAATACGGCGTCGCCACCACGCCCCAAGTCTTCATCGGCGGAAACCGCATCGGCGGACACGACGATCTCCGCCGTTTCCTGGGCAAGAAGGTGGTCGACCCGAAGGCCACGACCTACCGCCCCGTTGTAGTGCTGTTCTCGCTGACGGCCCTGATGGCGATGGCCGCGAGCTACGCGATCAGCGGCGACGCCTTCACGCTTCGAGCAGCCGAGTGGTTCATCGCCTTTTCGATGGTGGTGCTCGCGATGCTAAAACTCCAGAACGTCGAGAGCTTCGCGACCATGTTCCTGAACTACGACCTGCTCGCCAAGCGATGGGTGCCCTACAGCTACGTCTACCCGTACGCTGAAGGATTGGCGGGCGTGCTTATGGTCGCAGGCACATTGACGTGGCTGTCCGTCCCTGTCGCGCTGTTCATCGGCACCGTCGGCGCCGCCTCGGTCTTCAAGGCGGTCTACATCGACAGGCGTGAGCTCAAGTGCGCCTGCGTCGGCGGCGCCAGCAACGTCCCGCTCGGCTTCATCTCGCTGACGGAGAACCTGATGATGATCGCCATGGCGGTGTGGATGGCTGCCGCTGAACTTGGTTTCATCGGCGGGCATGCCATGTAGCACTCTCGGGCTTCATCGCAGATCGATTATAAGAACGGGCTGAGAGCGGCGGCGACGAGAGCATTTCCTCCGAAAAGGGCCGCAGCGTGCCGGAAGGTAGCGGCGTGCTCGAAGCCGCCTTCGACGGCAATCACGGTTGGTTCTGGCGCAATCGCACCAGCGATTCCGTCACCGCGACTTTGACCACGGATGGCGCCTATTCCGACATCAAGCGGATGATGTAACAAAAGAAGCTGGCGGAGCATCTCCGCCGGCTTTCTCCCATCCCGACAATCAAAGCGGCTCGGCCAGCGCATACCGGCCAGTGCCCAGGCCATGCCAAGGACGGTAGAGCCCAGCAGTACGGTCTTCAACGGCCGTCGTCTTTCCTTCCAATGTGAGCGAGAGCGAAACACGCTTGCGTGCAGCTCATCGGTAATCGAAGCGCACTTACGGCAACATCGCACTACGCGAATGAAGCCAACTCTTGAGGCTGCTCTCGCGGTGGGTATCCTCGTAGTTTGCCGCTGCCGTAGCAAAGACCCCGCCTATCCCGATGAGGACCGGTTCGTCGTAGCCGATCTCCGCGATGCCGACGTGCAGCTCATCAAGACGGCCGCTCCAGCGCCGCTCGGAGGACCGCGCGACCGAGCTGACGATGACGGCCGGTGTCGCTTCGGACATCCCTTCAGCGAGCAGATGGTGGCAGATTTCGCCGGCCGTTCGACCTGCCATGTAGAAGACGGTGGTGGTCGTCGGATCGGCGAGGCTACGCCAGTCCAGGGTTTTCGGCAGCTTGCCGTCTCGTGCATGTCCCGTCACGAACCGCACCGCCTGGGCATGATCGCGGTGGGTCAATGATACCCGGAGCCTCGCCGCCATGGCGCTCGCGGCCGTAACTCCGGGAACGACGTCCACCGCTATGTGGTGCTCCCGGAGGATCGCGATTTCTTCACCGGCCCGGCCGAACACCATGGGATCACCCGACTTCAGCCGCACCACATGCTTTCCCGCCCTGGCCAGGTCGATCATCATGCTGTTAATGTCCTCCTGACGACAGCTTTCGCGCCCACCGCGCTTTCCCACCAGCATGCGCTTGGCCTCGCGGCGCGCCAGTTCGAGCACCTCACCGGAGACGAGATCGTCGAACAGAATGACGTCGGCGGCCTGAAGCGCCCGCACGGCTTTCAGGGTCAGGTATTCCGCGTCGCCGGGACCCGCGCCGACCAGCGTCACGCGGCCGGTGGTTCTGCTACCGGCCATCGCCTCTGTCGCGCAAAGCAGATCGTCTGCTGCCGACGCCTGTGGCGCATTGCTGCCGGCAAAGGCGCGGTCGACGAAGCTTTCCCAAAACGCTCTGCGCGGCGCGCCGGGCTGAAGCCGCCGGTTGACGGTCTCTCGCAGGGATTGCGCCAGAGCCGCCCAGCCTTTCAGCGTCGGGGGCAGCAATGTCTCGATGCGACGGCGGATGGCCTGAGCGAGGATGGGTGCGGCGCCGTCGGTCGAGATCGCGACGACCACCGGGGAGCGATTGACGATGGAGCCAAACTGGAACTGGCAGAATGCCGGCTTGTCGATCACGTTGACGGGAACCCCAGCAATAACGGCGGCACAGAAGAAGGCTTTCGCCTCGGCATCATCCTCGCAGTCGGCAATGGCGAGTGCCGAACCTTGCATGATGTCGGTCGCCCAGGGCCTGTCGTGGTGAATCACGCGCCCGGCACCCTCCGCGGGTGTCTGGACGAGAAGTGCCGCGAAGGTCAAAGAAAGGTCCGCTTGCGGGGCGTAGACGTGGACATCTGCCCCGCAGGCGCAGAGCAGTTCAGCCTTCCAAGCCGCAGCGTCGGATCCACCCGCCAGTACCACGCGTTTCCCGGCAAGGCTCCAGAACACAGGCAGTTTGGCAAGCGGCTCCATCCTAACGGACATGGATGTTCCTTCGGTGCGGCTCAGTTGGAGTTGGGGCATGGCGAGAGTTCCTTCTACAATCGCGGCGCGGGGTCGCCCTGCAGAGCAGGCGAGCCGCGACATCAGGTCTTCACAACGATCAGCAACAGGCCGAGAACCAGCAAGCCCAGTGCCACCGAAAGCATTTTCCAGAACAACAAGGGATCACGCTCGACAAGCGGCGGGTTTCGGCCCTGGATGAACCTGGGGTTGGGGTGCGACAGGTCGTGGACGAATTGCGACAGCGCCTGATAGCGCTTTCCGGGGTCGGGATGGACCGCCATTCGGATTGCGCCCTCCACCCATTCCGGCACATCGGCCCGCTGATCCCGGATCCCTCGAAACTTGAGTTTGGATTGCTGCCTCCTGTTGCTCGTGCGAGCCACAGCGGCACCATAGGGGAGACGCCCGGTCAGCATCTGGTAGGCGATAACGCCGAGCGAAAAGAGGTCGGACTGCTCTGTACCGCGTTCACCGCGAAAATATTCCGGTGCGGTGTACTGGAATGTCCCGAGAATATCGTCGCTATCCAGTGCAGGAACCGCCTCGGCAAGCCCTGCCACCTGGGCGGAGCCGAAGTCGATTATCCTGACCGTACCGGTGCCATCGATCATGACGTTGTCGGGCCGCAGGTCCTGATGAATGATCTCCTTGCGATGGAGAGCCCGAAGCCCTGAGGCGATCTGGGCGATGATATCGCGGACAGCGCGCAGGTCGGCCAGCGGCCGGTCCGTCATCCATTGCGACAGGGTTTCACCCTCGACATAGTCAGTGACCAGATAGAGGGCGCGACGCGGGAGAACCGGCGTCCTGCCCTTCAGCAGGTGGACGCTCGAGACCCGGCGCATGACCCATTCCTCCGTGGCGAAGCGCCGAATGTGGGCCTCGTCTTCCCGCAGGTCGATTGCGGGAAACTTGAGTATCCTCGTCTCTCCGCTCGCCGTTTCCGTCGCGACAAAGACGTGGCTGCGGTGGCTGGCATGGATCTGCCTGTGGATCCGGAACCCCTCGAAATCACAAGGGGCCTGCGGGAGCGGCGTCGCCGGAAGAAGCTCTGCCGTATCCAACAACGGCGGGTCCTCCTCACCCAGCTGGTCGACCCGCGCGATCTGGATCGTCAGGTTGTCGTCGCTGCCCGCCTCCAGGGCAAGTTTGGCGATATCGGCAGCAGCCTGGCTGAGATCGTTGTCGCAGGTGATGCAAGCGGCAATCTGTCGTGCGGGGAGATGATCATGGATGCCATCTGTCGACAGGATAAAGACATCGCCGCTCTGGACACTCAGCTGGCGGTAATCGATCTCCACTGCCGGAGTCATTCCCAGGGCCCGCGACAGATAGCTTTCGCTGCGCGAGGGGCTCAGGCGGTGTTCGTTGGTCAAAGGCTCCAACTCGCGGTCGATCAGCCGTGAGATGCGACTGTCTCCCACATGAAAGACATGGGCCTTCGCACCCTTCAACACGAGCGCCGAAAAGGTCGTGACATGCGCGTGATCACGATTTTCGACGTGGCGGCTTTGGCCATGAAGCCAGGAGTTGGTGGCGTCGATGACGCGGCTGGCTGCTGTCTTCACGGTCCAGGCGTCGGAAGTGCAGTAGTAATCGGTCAAGAAGCTCTTCACTGCAGTTTCTGCAGCGACCTGCCCCACGGGACTGGAGGAAATGCCATCGGCAACGGCAAGCGCAATGCCCTTCATGGCCAGGGCCGAACCCTCAGGCACGATGGAACCGTGAAAGTCCTGATTGGCGACTTTTCGCCCGGCGGAGGAGTATTGCCCGATGCTCACCCGGAGTCCCCTGACGTCTGAACTTTGTTGCATCGCCCACCCCGTGGTAATCAGGCCCCGCGACTGTCGCGGAGCCTGATTGCAATTCGGGCTTACTCAGCCGCCACAAGCCGCGTGGCGGGTCGTTCCTCTGCCTTGCGGCTCGGCGAGGGCTTGTAGTGGGTGGCGTAGATCATGCCGCCGACGAAGGTCAGGCCACCAACGAGATTGCCGACGACGGTCGGGATCTCGTTCCAGAGGAGGTAGTCCGTCCAGGTGAACTGACCACCGAGCATGATGCCCGAGGGGAACAGGAACATGTTGACGATCGAGTGTTCGAAGCCGAGGTAGAAGAAGACGAGGATCGGCATCCACATGGCGATGACCTTGCCCGACACCGAGGTCGACATCATGGCCGCTATGACCCCGGTGGAGACCATCCAGTTGCACATCACGGCACGGATGAAGAGCGTTAGCATCCCGGCAGCGCCGGCCTCGGCATAGCCGAGTGTGCGCGCCTCGCCGATCATGCCGATCTTCTGCCCCACGGCGTCGGGTGCATGGGTGAAACCGGTGGTAAAGATGATCGCCATGAACACAGCCGTCGTCATTGCGCCTGCAAAGTTTCCAGTAAAGACCAGGCCCCAGTTGCGAAGGATGCCGCCGACGGTCACTCCTGGACGCCTTGCGATCAAGGCAAGCGGCGCAAGGGTAAATACGCCGGTCAGGAGATCGAAGCCCATCAGATAGAGCATGCAGAAGCCGACAGGGAAGAGCAACGCGCCGAGCAGCGGATTGCCTGTGTTCACGGTGACGGTCACGGCGAATGCGGCCGCCAAGGCCAGGATGGCGCCGGCCATATAGGATCTGATCAAAGTGTCCTTGGTGGACATGAAGACTTTGGATTCGCCTGCGTCGATCATTTTCGCAGCGAATTCCTGAGGTGCTACATAGGACATGCAATTTCCTTTCGCGGTGCAGGAAACGGCTCAGCGAGCCGCATGGGTTGGCATGAGGTCGAGATAGACGTTGCGGCCTTCGATCCGTACGGGGAAGGTTGATGTCCTCCCTTCGTCGGCACCCTGGGCCTCCCCGGTTTCAAGCGAAATCACCCAGTTGTGGAGCGGGCACGTGACGCAACCGTCGTGCACGATCCCCGCACTGAGCGGCCCGTTCTTGTGCGGGCACTTGTCTTCGAGTGCGAAGATGCGATCGTCGGCGGTCCGGAAGACCGCGATGCGCATTGCACCATTGTGGACGCGACGAGAGCCCTGGCGAGGGATGTCGTCGATGGTTCCGACGAGCACCCAGGCTGCGTCCATGGAAATGGAAAGGGCGTTCATTCCGCTGCCTCCTTGTGGATGACGGCCATGGGATTGAATTCGTGCTTGTCCTTGCCGGAGACCCGTTCCGACCACGGGTCAACCTGGGCAAATTTCTGGGAGAAGACGAAGCGCTCGTAGTAGGCCTGCCGCTTGTCGGTATCTTCCATGATCTGGCGGCGGATCTCGTCAAGTCCGATGCGCTTGGCCCATTTGTAGATGCGTTCCAGATAACGGCCCTGCTCGCGGTACATCTGAGTGAGGGCAACGATGTGCAGCAGCGCCTCGTCCTCCGACTTCACGAGCCCGAGCACCTCGGTTCCCTTGATGTCGAGCCCGGCTGCCCCGGCAAAGTGGATCTCATAGCCGGAGTCGACGCAGATGACGCCGACATCCTTGCAGGTCGCTTCGGCACAATTTCGGGGACAGCCGGAGACGGCCATCTTGAGCTTGGCCGGGGTCCAGGAACCCCACATGAACCTTTCGATGCGGATGCCGAGCCCGGTGGAATCCTGCGTGCCGAAGCGGCACCAGTCGGTGCCGACACAGGTCTTTACCGTGCGCAGGCCCTTGGCATAGGCCTGACCGGAGACGAAGCCGGCCTTGCCGAGATCGGCCCAGACCGCGGGCAGATCTTCCTTCCTGATGCCGAGCATGTCGATGCGCTGGCCGCCCGTTACCTTGACGGCGGGGATCGCAAACTTGTCGACGACGTCGGCGATCGCCCGCAGCTCCTTCGACGACGTCATTCCGCCCCACATGCGCGGCACGACCGAATAGGTTCCATCCTTCTGGATGTTGGCGTGGACGCGTTCGTTGATGAAGCGCGACTGGTAATCGTCGGCATATTCGTCCGGCCAATCGCAGACGAGGTAGTAGTTGAGCGCCGGGCGACACTTGGCGCAGCCGCAGGAGGTCTTCCATTCGAGCTCCTGCATCACGGCGGGAATGGACTTCAGCGCCTTCGCCTTGATCAGGCGGCGGACGTCGTCGTGGCCGAGATCGGTGCAGCCACACATCGGCTGCACCGCCTTCGGGTTGTAGCGGTCGCCGAGGGTGAGGGCCATCAATTGCTCGACAAGGCCTGTGCAGGTGCCGCAGGAGTTGGACGCCTTGGTATGGGCGCGGACCTCGTCGAGGGAGGAGAGGCCCCTGGCGGTTATGGTCGCGGTGATCTTGCCCTTGCAGACGCCATTGCAGCCGCAGATCTCGGCGTCATCGGGCAGCGCTGCAACAGCGGCGGCCGGGTCGAGAGGGGAGCCGCCCTGATAGGCCTGGCCGAAGATCAGCGTATCGCGCATCGCCGAAATGTCTGTGCGCTTCTTCTTCAGGTCGTTGAACCAGGTGCCGTCGGCGGTGTCGCCGTAGAGGACGGTGCCGATGATGCGGTTGTCCTTCAGGACGACCCGCTTGTAGACACCGGCGGTCGCATCGCGCAGGACGATTTCCTCGCGGTCGTCGCCATCTGCGAAGTCGCCGAGCGAGTAGAGATCGATGCCGGTGACCTTGAGCTTGGTCGGGGTATCGGCATGCACGAAGGCGGATTTGCTGTTTCCAGCAAGATGGGAGGCTGCAATCCGCGCCATCTCGTAGAGCGGCGCGACGAGGCCATAGACCATCCCGTCGACCTCGGCGCATTCGCCGACGGCAAGAATGTCGCCATCGGAGGTCCGCATCCCGGCGTCGACGACGATGCCGCGGTTGGTCGCAAGTCCGGCGTCCCTGGCGAGCGACGCATTCGGCCGGATGCCGGCAGCCATGACCACGAGCGAGGCCGGGATGACGGTGCCGTCATCGAGTTCGACGCCTTCGACCTTGCCGTTGCCCAGGATCGCCTTCGTGTTGGCCTTGCAGATGACCTTGATGCCACGCTCCTCGACAGCCTTCTGCAGAAGGTAGCCGGCGGCCGGGTCGAGCTGACGCTCCATCAGGGTCGGCATCACATGCAGGACGGTGACCTCCATGCCGCGCTGGGCAAGACCTGCCGCGGCTTCTAGCCCCAGCAGCCCGCCGCCGATGACGATCGCCTTTTGGCGCGACTGGGCGGCCAGCAGCATGGCGTTGACGTCGTCCAGGTCGCGGTAGGTAATGACGCCCGGCAGTTCCTTGCCGGGAACCGGAATAATGAAGGGAACGGAGCCGGTGGCGATTACGAGCTTGTCGTAGGGCTCGGTGACTCCGTGGTCAGAGGTCACGGTCTTTGCAATCCGGTCGATGGCGACGACCTTGTGACCCTTGTAGAGGGTTATCCCATGGGTCTCGTACCAGCCGTCGCCGTGAATGACGATCTGCTCATAGGACTTCTCCCCCGACAGAACGGGGGACAGCATGATGCGGTCGTAGTTCACGCGCGGTTCGGCGTTGAAAATGGTCACCTGGTAGCGGCCGGGCGCCTCCTCGAGGAGGTGTTCCAGCATGCGGCCTGGTGCCATGCCGTTGCCGATGATGACGAGCTTCTCTGTCTTGGTAGTCATGGCGCTCCCTCGGTCGGGCTCGGGGTCGTTCGGAAAAACAAAAAAAACGCCGCTCGGAAGTTGCGCTTCCGGGACGAGCCCGAGCTGCAAAATCCTTGCGACGTCGATGTCACTGCAGGCGCTTCTTGAGCGTCTGGCTACCCGGTCGCCGTTGACCGAGATGCTTATCACCTTGCAAGCGCCATGCCAGAACCGGTCGTTGGATCTCGCCTGTTGATAACGCAGCGTTTTCGCGCGGCGGGAGGCGGACGAGGAAGCAGGTGGCGCGACATGACCTGCACAGCGATTAGGCGCCGGGGACCAAATCGCTGCTCTCAGCTGAGCAGCAGTGCGCGGCGTGCGTCCTCGTTTCGCCGGTCGAACAGGGCTCCTGTGGCGTAATTCAAAGGCAGCGATACCGGCTGACGGAGGTCAGTCGAAATCCGGCCCGCGGGACTGTCGATCGATCCGGGGGCTGGCGACGGGAAACTGCCGGACGTATTCCTCGAGCTTGCGAGGGTCGAAGACATGGCCGTCCATGAAGCTGTCGCCGGATCTGTCGCCTTCGATCCTGAAGTCGTCATCTATCGGAGCGGCATCTGCACCAAGAGCTGTCCGGTAGAGATCCGGTCGGTACGCGCGGGCCGCCGCAGCCATGCCTTCTTCGGAATAGGCCACCTGTCCCCAGCGGATCATCTGGCTGTAAATCCACAGGGCATGGCTCGGCCTGGGATAGCCGGCATATTGGGCGTGAAACGTAAAATACTTCTCGATGACGCGTCGATTGCCATGTGCATCAAGACTGAATTCCCCCGACAGCACATGGCGAATGATGTCGACCGGTGCCCCGATCGACCGCGGATCTGCCAAAACCGCGGCGAGATCCCCGTGGTTCTCGGGATCGTCACACCAGCGTGCAGCTGCATCAAGGGCAACCAGCAATCGTGAAACGGTCTCGGGCCGGCTCTCGGCCCATTCGGGACGCATGGCCAGAACCTTTTCCGGGGCCGACGGCCAGATATCCTGTTTTGCCGCCACGATGCGGCCGACGCCGCGCTCGGAGGCGACCATGTTCCAAGGCGCGCCGACACAGAAGCCGTCGATAGCACCGGCAGCCAGGGCGTCCGAGGTCATTGGCGGTGGCACCACGACCAGTCTGACCTCTGTGTCCGGATCGATGCCTCCGGCTGCCAGCCAATACCGAAATTCGTAGTTGTGGGAGGAGAAAGGATAGGTCATTCCCAGCGTCAGGGGCGCTTCTCCTGCCGCCTTCATCTCCGCAATGACCTGCGCGAGCGCGCGGGCATGGGCCATAGCGCCGGCACCATCGGCAAGACTGGCGGCAGACTGCATGCGGGCAAAAAGGCGTGTCGACAGGGTGATCGCATTGCCGCCGCGTCCCAGCGAAAAAGGGGTGATCGTCGGCGATGGATTGGAGCCGAGGCCAAGCATGGACGCCACCGGCATGGGCGAGAGCATGTGAGCGACATCGAACTGGCGAAAGGCAAGGCGATCACGCACATTGGCCCAGGAGACATCCCTGACCAGATCGAGCCGAAGCCCTTCGCGTTCGGCAAACCCAAATTCCGCCGCGGCGATCAAGACGGAAGCGTCCACCAGGGGAATGAAGCCCGCACGCACCACGCGGGATCCTTCTGCGCCGATAATAGTGGGGGTGGGCAGATTCGATCCAGACATCTTGCGTTCTGTCGTCACGTTCATATCAGCTTTCTCCGAACGGCTGCGCGCATCAGGCAATTCACAGCAGCAGCCGCGCCGCCGTCACGATGCTCTGGGCGATGTCTGCCATCTTCTTTTTCTCGTTCATGGCTGACTGGCGAAGAAGAGCAAATGCCTCTTCCTCGGAAAGCCCGCGCATCTTCATCAGGATGCCCTTCGCCCTCTCGACCAGCTTGCGCTCCTCCAGTGCCGAGCGAGCGTCGGCGAGCTCACGCTGCAGCCGACTGAAGGCGTTGAAGCGGCTCACGGCCATGTCGAGGATCGATTTGACCCGCTCTTTCCGCAATCCATCGACGATATAGGCGGAGACACCCGCATCGACAGCCGCCTCGATGGAGGCGGTGTCGGATCGATCAACGAACATCGCAATCGGCCTGCTCACCGTTCGGGTCAGCTGGAAGAGGTGTTCCATCATGTCCCGATTCGGATTTTCAATATCGATGATGATGACGTCGGGCTGCAGCGTCTCGATGATGCGCGCTACCCCGTTGACCTCGTGGATCACCGTGACACGCGCATGCCCCGCCTCGCGCAAACCCTCTTCAATGATGGAGGCGCGGATGGCGTTCTCGTCGATTACCAAAATGGCGAGTTCGGCGGCGCTCATGGGGACATTGATGCCGCAGCGCCACAGAGATGGCAAGGACAATGGAATAAATTTAGGCCGCTTGTCGATTTGTTGAAAAAATGTGCACTTGCCTTCCTGTGTCTTAGGCCATGTCAGATTTCGCGGGGGTGTTGCGCAGGATCCGTCCGTCCGACGGACGCGATGCCAAACGTGCCGTCCTTCTTCGTCCCGTAGCCATGGCGATCGGCAAGCCCATCGCCACGCGCTCAGCTGCGAGATAGGCTCAAAGCCATCCGGTTCGTTGACCGCGACGGTCACGGGATCGGACACGCGGCGGCTAAGCTTGCCAACAAGATCGGTGCCCCGGCACGACGTCCTACTGAACAAGGCGACGATCGTTCAGCCCAGCTGCATCTGATCGTCGCCTTTCGCGATCAGCCCGCCACCTCGGTCCGCATCGCCTTCAGGAACTTCGCGACCCCCCGATTGCCCGCGGCGGCCAGTTCCCCGTTGAGCGTATTGAAGCCGTGCGTGCCGCCGGGATACACCGCCAGGTGCGCGAGGTTGCCCGCCGCCTGCCAGCGCATGAACATGAACAAGCTATCGTCCAGCAGGGGATCGGACGATCCAACACTGAACAGCGCCGGGGATAAGTCGTGCAGGTCGGCATAGAGCGGCGAGAGTGTGGGATCCTTCAGATCCCTAACGCCTGCGAACGCGCCCGTGAACTGCTGCATCGCCTCCAGGCTGATGAACGGTGCGCCCGTCACCCGAAACACGCTGGGGGTGAGCGACAGATCGAAGACGCCGTACAGCAGGCTCGCTGCCCTGAAGGCGTCGCCTTTCCCGGCGTCGCGGAGCCGAAGCAGCGTCAGGACGGCGAGATTTGACCCGGCGGACTCGCCGCCGATCGACAGCCAAGACGTGCCGAATTCCCGCTCGGCATGCTCGATCAGCCAGGAGGCGACCGCCACGCAATCGTCGATGGCGGCGGGTGCGGGATGCTCGGGCGCCAGACGATAGTCGACGCTGACCGAGACCATACCGGCCTCCCGGCCGAAATACTCCAGCTGCTCATCCCAGGTATCGTTGCTGCCGACGATCCAGCCTCCGCCATGGATGTGAAGATACACGCCCCACACCTCGTCTGGCACCAAGATGCGCAGGCCGATCGGGCCGGCGGGCCCCTCGATCGTCAGCGTCCGAGCGCGGGGCGATTTGGGCGCGGTGGGGAGGCCGAGTTCGCCACGAACATAAGCCTCGCGCAGCGCGGGCAGCCCGTCCGGCGGCGTTATCGCCGCCAGTGCCTTCGCCACCGCCGCATTCATGGCGTGTGTCGAAGCGGTGATCGCATCCGGGCTGGTCAGCGATGCCAAGGATTGATCGGGCGATAGAAGAAAAGGGTTGTCCATGGCGGCAGGCATCAGTGTCATCGCTCACTCCATTGTGCGGATAAGTACTCAGCGTCACGATCTGTGATTTGCGTTGATTGCAAATGGCGGGCGGAGGCCCGCACTGTATGCAACTTCTGGCGGCCGCCAACGCGGCCGGTAGCCGAACATGGCCAAACTCGGTATATGGGGGAAGTCGGACGGCGGCCAACATCCGGCGAAAGGCGGCCAATCCCACACGGGAGCTGCCGATCATCCCCGATGGAGCAGGCATGTTTGAAATCGGTCCCGACGAGAAAATTTACTCCGTCTTCAAGATCGGCAAGATCGTTGATTGTCTGATGGCGGAGGGCGTTCCGCTAAAAGCGGCGATGGAAGGCATTCACATCGCCGAAGCCGAGCTGACGTCTCCCCTGACTAAGGTGTCGGCCAATGAGATCGTCCAGTCCTACAGAAACGCTCTGAAATTTAGCCGTAGCCCAAGCTTTGCTTTCGACGCCGGCTCAGAATTTCACGTTTCGACCTTCGGGATCTACGGCCTGGCGCTGCTGAGCGGGATCGATTTCCGACAGAGCATTGCCTTTGCACTACAATACTATCAATTAGCCGCGCCACTCTTGGACGTTACATTCGAGGAGCGCGACTCGTCGGCGGCTTGGTGCATCACGGTGCTTCCGTTCAGGTCTCTCGACACGGCATTGCATAATTTCATTGTTGAATTGCAGTTCAGCGTGGTTCTTTGCGTGCACCGCGACATCATGGGCCCTGACTTCCGGCTCACCCAAGTCCAATTGAATGCGCAAAGACCTTCCCAGGGCGCGCACCATGCCGAGAAATTTGGCTGCGACGTTCTGTATGAGCAGCCGCAAAACAGACTGTTATTCCCGGCGGAATGGCTCGACAGGAAGCCGGCGCTGGGCAATCCGGTGACCCACGCTCATGCCGGCAATATCTGCGATCAATTGCTGACCGAGCTCAAGCAGAATACCGGCGTCGCCGGCAGGGTCCGCCAAGTGCTGCTCGCGAACCTCCAATCTCCGCCGGATGTCGATACTTTGGCCGGACAGCTCGGCCTCAGCACGCGGACGCTACGGCGACGGCTGCAGGAAGAGAACACATCGTACCGTGAGCTGATCGACGATCTGCGCGCGCAGACCGCCATCAGATATATGCGCGACACCCGCCTGACCGTAGAGACCATAGCGTTTCTCTTGGGCTTCGGTGACCCCGCCGCGTTTCGTCACGCGTTCCGGCGCTGGACAAAGACAGCCCCCAACGAGTTCAGGCGCTCACTCCGCGCTTAGAGCATCTCCAGTCAAAGCGTGGTTAGTCCGGCGCCGGATAATGCGGAAAAACAGAAGCTAAGAACATTTCTGCTTCACGGCTGCGCCTTCAATCCAGCACTTGCCTGACCTCTGAGCTATTCACGGTGACGTGCCGGCAATTTATGTGCGCGGCTGCCGCTAGATCTTTTGGCCGCCCGTCACCGGTGTTTGGCCGATCCTCCTCTTATCCCCTTACGTCATTTCGCGGACGTTGAGGCCGCCGGGCTTACTGCCGGTTGCGCCGAGAAAGGGGTCATGGGTCATGTCGAGGTTGAAAGTTGTCTCAAGCGTCGCGTTCGCTGACGCAGATCTTCGTTCGAGGATGAAATTGAGTGTTTCACGACCTCAAACCTGCTTCGTTTTGCTGGCGTAGCCGCCGTTCTGCTGACGGCCGATGCTGTCTTCGCCACTGACAGTCCCGCTCAACCCGGCCAGATCGAGACCATAGCCTCGCCTGCCGCGCCCTGGGGTCCGGTGCCGACCGACAATATCTCGCTGGCCAATGAGGCTCCGGGTCTCTTCGTTTTTTTCAATGACGGGCCGGTGTTCGGCTTGCCGGGCACGGTGACCGGCGATTTCGCGGACCGCACTCAGCTCCTCGGAGATTGGGGGGGCGCCCGCACCGAGCTCGCACGCAATGGCTTCTTCTTCGATATATACTCCACCAGCTACTATCAGGACGTCACCTCGGGCGGCCTCGAGACCGGCGAGGCCTTCGTTCAGAACACGCAGCTCTCAATCAACATCGATACCGGCCGCGCTGGCTGGTGGTCTGGTGGTCTTATTCACGCCACCGCTCAGTCGCGCTTCGGCGCCGATCCGGAGTCGACCTTCACCGCAGGTACCGTCGTTCCACACTACTCCGGCCTCGTTGTGCCCGATCCCATGCTGTCCGATAGCTTCCTGCCCACGGAGCTCTTTCTGGCGCAGGCGCTGAGTGAAAAGGCGCGCGTCGTTGTGGGAAAGATCGGTACCGTCCTCCTGCCAGACCAGACGGCGTATGGCGACTCCTTCAAGTATCACTTCGCCAATTACAATCTGAACAAGAACCCGATCTCGACGAACTTCTTCAACCCATCCGCCCTGGGGGCGATCGGCGTCTGGTCCTTCAGCCCTCAATTCTCCATCGCTGGCGGTGTGCTGGATCCCAACACCGAGGCGGAGAACTTCGTCTCGTCCGATTCCTTCGAAAACGTCAATCTCTATCTGACCTCAGTTATGTCCTACGACATAGGCGGACTGCCCGGTCAGGTCTCGGCCGTCTACAACTGGTCCGACAAGCCGAAGATCAATTTGGATTCGCCGTTCGGGACGCTGGGTTCGGCTGCTGAAAGGAAGCAAGCGATCGGCAGCCTGATGGGTCTCGCCTCGGATGAGGGGCTGCCAACCAATTTCAAGGATGAAAGCTGGTTCACCTATGTGACGGGCTCGCAATTTCTGTTCCTGAAGGACGATGCGGCCACCGTGGCGCGCAAGCGGAAGACCGGCGAACAGATCCGCGGCGTCGGCGTGTTTGCGCGGGCCGGCTATGCCCCCGAAGAAACCAACCCTATCACCAGCGATGTCAGCGTCGCTTTGTTCGCCCACGGCATGTTGGACGGCCGGGAACATGACAGCTTTGGCGCTGGCTTCTACTACAACAAGATCAGCGACAAACTGAAGACCAGCATTGCGAAAATCTCGAACGGCCAGTCTGCTGTTCACGACGAGAGCGGCGTGGAGGTGTTCTACAGTTTCGCCATCACACCCGCGGTGCGGCTGATCTCGAGCTATCAGCACATTTGGCATCCGCTCGCGGCCGAGGGCATCGAGCGACGCGATAGTACTGACCTCTTTCAGATACGCCTCACGGCCGCATGGTGAATTGCGAAAATTCGCGGCGTCCGCCCCCCTAGACGTGCGCCCGATGAGAAACAAGCCCCGCAAGGCCGCTGATCCTCTGTGCGCGCGAGCAAACTGACCCTTCAACAGCAGGAAAGAACAATGTCGATTCCGCTTCGCACATCCATAACATTGGCGGTCCTTTTGGCCAGCTTTGGATCGCCCCCCGCCCAGACGCTGCCGCCGAACTTGCCGTCCAAGGAGCAACTCGCGAGCGACAATAAACTCTTCCTCTTCTGGGCTAGAAAGATGTTGAAATGGGAAGAGCCGACTGACCCGGTGAGGATCGTCGGGCCGATCTACTTCGTGGGCACCACGGGACTAGGAGTATTCCTTTTCACGACGCCAGAGGGCCATATCCTGATGAACACGGGCATGCCCTCATCGGGGCCGATGATCGTGGACTCGATCCGCAAACTGGGCTTCAAGCCGGAAGACATCAAGATCTTGATCAACGCCCACGCTCATATCGATCATGCCGGGGCATTGGCCTTTATGAAGAAGCTGACGGGAGCGCAATTGGCCGTCATGAAAGACGATGTCGCGGCGATGGAAAGCGGCGACCGCAAGGACTTCAAGTACGGCGACGATCTGGCGTACGAAGGCGTGAAGGTGGATCGCGTCCTGCGCGACGGCGATACCATCAAACTGGGCGACGTGCTCCTTACGGCCTACCACACGCCCGGCCACACCCGCGGCGCCACCACATGGATTGCCAACTTGGTGGCCGACGGCAAGGCCTACGTGGTGGCGTTTCCAGACGGTGCGGGATTCAACCCGGGCTACCGCGTGGCGAAAGACCCTTCGTACCCCGGCATGACAGACGACTACCGCAACACGCATCACACGCTCGAAATGATCAAGCCGGACATCTGGTTGGCGCAGCACAACGAATACTACGATTTCGACGGCAAGCGAAAGCGGGCCGAAACGGAGGGCGTGAGCGCATGGATCGATCCGGACGGCTACAGGCGCTTCATTGCCGGCAAGAAGCGCGCGTTCGAAGACCAGGTTGATGAGGAACTCGGCGCATCCAACGCGTCAAAGTGAAGGTGGCCTGCCGACCTGCTGACCTGCTGCCGGTTTCATGGACATCGAGTTAAGGGTAAGCGACAAGCAGACCCCATCTGGCGAAGCAGCTTAGCGGTCGGCTA
>JOKI01000041.1 GCA_000722615.1 Pseudorhizobium pelagicum
ATGAAGATGTTGACCGAAAGCTCTGCGATCGGCAGGTAGATATGCAAGGCCGTGATCCTAAGGCAGGTAGAAGCCTCTTTACGTTTCACAGAGAACGAGAGGTGCGGCACTGGGACAATGACGACTGTCCCGGCGAAGGTCCCCTCTCACCTAAACCGATAACGGTGATGTAGCGCCATGGCTACATACCGGCGTGGCTATCCCTATCATCAGCAACCGGTGCACCATACGGGGCCTCAATGGCCGATGACTTCAAGTCGTACCAGCTAAAGAGTTCTTCGGGGCTGTCGTGAATCTCCAACTCGTGAATCATCGCGGCATAGAGACGCCTGCCTACCTCCGGCTCCTCAACCGGCTGCATCTGCCTTGGATCGCGAACCAGGTCGTACAGACGCGTCCCTAGATCCACAAAACCCGATCCGTCGTTATTGGGCACTCGCTTTGCCTCCTTGAGAGCGTCTATTGCTAAAACAGGCACCCCCTTAGTGAAATCAAACGGCGGCGCAAGCCGAGCGGTCTTCAGCTCATCTACGGTAAAGGGCGCTGTCATATGGGCTGGCGCTAACGTGTACTCCACCAGACCTTCCCGCGTAATGTCAGGAGGATAATGATAAAGGACCCAGTCTCCATTGGTGACACCGATCGGGCCAGAGAAAACACCGAACACAGCCGCCTCTCGAATGGGAACATTTTCCATCAACAGGGGGAGCATGCTCTTGCCCGTAACTTCCTTAGGAAGGTCGAGCCCATACAGCTCGAGAAATGTTGGCATCAAATCCATGGTCTGAGACAAGTGCGATCGGCGGCTTCCCGCTTGTGCCAAGTTGTTTGGGTGGTGGACAATAAGCGGAATATGCGAGACTTCCTCGTAGTAAGGCATCCGACATTTGCCCCACCAGTCATGCTCTGAAAGCATGAATCCGTGGTCTGTGGAGAGCACGACGCAGGTATCTTTCCACATGTCGTGTTCATCCAGATAATCTATCAGACGTCCAAAATACTCGTCGCACATTGCAACCAGCGCCGCGTAATTGGCTCGTATCTCTGCAATCTCATCGGAATTTTCAACGACTTGGCCATAGTGCGGCCAATCCAGTATCCGTCCGGCATAGCCACTATCATAAGCATCCTTGAAACGATCTGGTGCATGGAACGGCTCATGCGGATCGAAGCATTCCAACATCAAGAACCAGTTGTCCGCGTTGCGATTTTTGTCCAGAAAATCCATGGCAGATGCAAAGCAGCGCGGTCCTGGGAAGTCAGCTTCTTTGACGATCTGCTGCCGGTTGATGGCGTGCTGAAGCCGCTTGTCACGTTTGACAGTGTCATAGTGCCGTTCGTCAAACTGCGCCCGGATCCGCCCGATCGGCGGCTCCACCATGGCAACCCAAGGATCGTACTCTTGGCCACGTATGAAGTCATAGCTTGAGAAGCGAGTGTGAAATCCGTGGCCACCGTCTTCAAAATAATGGAGGTGATCTGAAATGAGGTGTGTGTAGACGCCGTTATCCTTCATGATCTGCGCGAAGGAATTATCGAATGGCTCCATCGGCCCCCACGAACGATGCGGGAAGTTCAGCCGTCCGCCATGGAGGTCTCTGCGCGCAGGCATGCAAGGAAGCGAGCCTACGTAATGTCCATCAAACGTGACGGCCCTTGCTGCAAAGCGATCGAAGTTCGGGGTCCGGATTGTCTGGCCCCCGTAAGCGCCAATGGAGCCTCGAGTGAGCGAGTCGAAAAGTACATAAATCGTGCGCATCTTTGTTCTCCCACCATCACTATCTCGGAGAACTTCAGGAAAGAAAAATAGCTTCTTGCCCGGCTGCGATAACCAGAGGCTATCGATCGGCCGCCCTTTTCATCATGTCGCAAATCTCCCCGCCCTTGCAGCACCTGCGGTTCATTGGAGATGAGAGCATCGAAAGTCACTGACCCTCTGGGAGACACGCTCGTGGTGTTGCGGCGGCGGCGGCATGCGTGTTCGTCGCAGTCGCGTTACAACACGTGCGACTTGGGGTGAGGCAAGCATACGCGCGGGATATTGGCCGTCTTTCCCGGTGCACCAGCGGACGGAGCGTCGCGAGTGCGGCACCGCCAGAACTTAGCTGTAACTGCCTAAGCATCTGGGGGCCGAATCGGTCCCTCGGTGTCGAGAAGATCAACCCCTGCTCTCACAACCAATGGGACCACGACAGGCCGACGACATCGTGATCCTGCGGGTCTTTTGAGACGCGGATGCCTCGGGATCAGACGGGCGTCGACATTACTTCAACCGCCTGCGATCGTTGAACGCCGACATCAGATGGATGGTTATCGTAGGCGATCCGAAAGCCGGCATTGCTGGAGGCACTGTCTGCGGAAAGGCCCATACGGGCGGCGATGCGATAACGGTAACAGTAGCTCGTGTGACAGAGGAACGAACCTCCCTTGAGCACCTTGTCGACGTTCTTCCTGGCTTCCTGGTTGCGCATCTTGGCCTGCCGGGACAAGGACCGAACCCGAAATGGATCTGCAGACCATTCCCAGACATTGCCGGAGAAATTGTAGAATCCATCCTCTGTTGGCGCGAAGCTTCGCACCGGCGCAGTCCCAAGGAAACCGTCAGCTAGCGAATTGCAATGCGGAAAATGGCCTTGCCAGATATTACAGAAGATTTTTTCGTCCGTGGGCTCTTCATCTCCCCATGGGTAACGCCGTCGACGATTGCCACCCCGCGCGGCATGTTCCCACTCGGCCTCTGTCGGCAGGCGTCCCCCAACCCAAGCCGCAAACGCCACGGCATCGTTCCAGGATACTTGTGTCACTGGGTGGTCAAGGCGGTCGTCGATCGAACTTTCAGGTCCCTCGGGCATCTTCCAGATCGCACCGGGAACTCGTACCCACCATGGGGTCGCTCCAACAGATTGAGCGGCATTGGTCTTTTGCGTCAAAAGATGAGAAAAGACGGCGGCGCAACCAAAGGTTTCAGCCTCAGTCACATATCCGGTAGCGGCAACAAAGTCCGCGAAACGCGCGTTGGTGACCGCTTCTGTTTCCAAGAAAAAGTCACCGACAATCGCTCTACGCGCTGGGCCTTCACCGTCCGCGGCAATAACGGGATCATTGGTTCCCACAAAGCTCTCGCCACCCTTAACCGCGACCACCTCGGCGGGCTTACCGCGCGAGGTGATGACAGGGTGATCACGTCCTATCCTGCTATGTTCACCCTCTCGGCCGGCGGCCGAACAGCATTCGCTCATCGCATCTTCCAATCTTTTCGCCGCGCAAGCACAACCTCCCGCTCACCGGCCGCTTTCGAACAGCATTTCAATACGGAATGTATGCGTGGCGCCGGGAGGCGTCGCCACCAGGTCTCCTGCCTCGCGCATTTGCCTGCGACTGAGGCGGTCGTGGGTTGCCGGTTCCAGGCAGAACAGATTTATCCCTTCTTGGTCATTGCGCAATGTCTGCAAGAACGGCAATTCACTGCCATCGTACTTTAGGCGAAACTGCGCGCCGCTCTCTGGGCTGGCGCGAAGGACCGCCTCCGATATCGCAGTACCGGACGGTCGGGTCTTGATGTCGTTCTGCGCCAGGCAATCTTCGGTGATGTCTTGTCCATCGAAACTGAGGGTGCTCCTTGGCGTCACGAGAGGGAAGCCGAGATTAATGTGGTACATAGCCATCACAGGCAACTCTCCTGAAACGACTACCACCCTATCGGACACAATAAGAGATTGTCCGCCAAGCGGCACGTAGATATGACGTCGCAGGCGAACACCCCCGTAGTTGAGGTTGAATTGTGTTACCTCCGCCTTGACCCTGAACATGCACTCGTCCCCGTCCCAGATGGTGTCGGTCGCGATTATCCTGGCGGGCATGTGCGTCATGTTTCCGTGAAGCGGAAAACTGCGGCCGTTGTCTTTCTCTGGCTGGCGGATATGATCGAAGCCGCAGGTTGACATCAGACCCGACAGAGGATTGTTCTCGCCGATGGCATAGTGTGCGGGAGTTCCCATCGGGTTTATCCAGCCGAACGGTATGTTGTCGCACCAGACCTGGCCGATATCACAGCATCGGTCAGGCAGGAGGTCGATGCGCAGTCCACCGCCACTATCGACCTGAAGAAGGCGAGTGCCTCGCCCCGCCCCGTCCTCCACCGTCACGGCCTTGAACCCCGCGACCTGCATGAGGTCCGGGAAAAGGCGCCCGAGCTCTTTTTTCGTGAAGGTTTGCCCGAACAACGTCACCATTGAGAAACTCCGTTGGTAGCCCCTCAGGGGTGCAGCAGATTTTGGCTGCTTTCAGCGTCGAAGACGTGCCAGCGGTCAGCTATCGGCAAAACCGACAAAACGTCACCAACGGCAGGTGTGGTGGCAATCCCCTCCGGGACTCGAACACTGATTGATCCCAGATCAGACTCACCGAAAATAAAGATCTCGTGCCCCAGCCACTCGGTCACACTGACGACGATCTCCAGCGCCCCCGGCGTACCTTTTGGGACAATTTCAAAATGCTCCGGCCGGACACCGGCCTTGACACCAGCGCCGGATTTCCTTGCGGCAGACAGCCTTACCGTGTGCTCGGTCGATGCCGGCAATAGCATATTGCCGATCTGAAAACCGCCCTCTGTGCTGCGTAGTTCACCCGTCAGCAGATTCATCTCAGGTGTGCCGATGAACGTGGCGACGAAGGCATTCTTCGGCCGCAGATACAGATCTTGCGGCGATCCGATTTGCTGCAGCTTGCCATCCTTGAGAAGCGCTATACGGTCGGCCATCGTCATCGCTTCCACCTGATCGTGCGTAACGAATATGGAGGTTGCCTTCAGACGCTCATGCAGACGGCGGATCTCAATCCGTGTCTGGGCACGCAACTTCGCATCCAGGTTCGACAGCGGCTCGTCAAAAAGGAAAAGCTTCGGATTACGCACGACGCAACGCCCCATAGCGACCCGCTGTCGCTGCCCTCCGGAGAGCTGGCCCGGCTTGCGGTTTTCCAGGCCGCTGAGATCAAGCATAGCCACGGCCGCACTGACGCGCTCTTCGACAACAGCTGGGGCTTCTCCGCGCATTCGCAAAGCAAAAGACATATTCTCTCTCACGGTCATATGCGGGTAGAGCGCGTAGGACTGGAAAACCATGGCTAGATCCCGAGCTGAGGGATCAAGGTGCGTGATGTCGTCACCATCGACGAGAATTCTGCCGGATGTGGTCTCCTCCAGCCCCGCTATCATCTTAAGCAGGGTCGATTTTCCGCTCCCGGATGGGCCGACGAGCACGAGGAATTCCCCGGAGTTGATTTCAAAACTGATGCCGGGGATCACCACCACTGCACCATAATGTTTCGCGACGTTCTGAAGCTCTAGATGTGCCATGGGGGGTTCCTATTTGACGGCGCCGGCCAGCAGACCACGTACGACGAAACGCTGTCCAAACATGATGAATGCCAGGGCCGGGAGCATGGATAGCATAGACGCTGCAGCCATCTGCCCATACAGGATCTGATGTTCTTGAGCGAAAGTCGCGATGGCCACAGGAGCAGTCATTGTATCCTTGTTGGAAAGATTGAGAGCGACGGCGAAGTCACTCCAGGCGGAGATAAAGGTCAGGGCACCGGCAGCCGCCATACCACCCATCGAAAGAGGAAGGATCAGGTGCCGAAAAACCTGGCCATAGGTGCAACCGTCAAGCCGCGCCGCCTGAACGAGTTCCCTGGGGATGTTCATGACGAAGCCAATCATCAGGAACAACGCCATGGGAAGCCCCTGGACGATCTGGGCGAGGATGAGTGCCGTATAGGTCCCGTGCAAACCGGCGCTGGTAAACATCACGTACCAAGAACCAACGAAGGTCAGCGTTGGCAGCATGTGGAAGACCAGAGCCCAACCGAGAAGAATGAAAGTAACCCAGCGCGGCGGCTGGAGCCGCGCCAACGTGAATGCAGCTACAGTCGCAATCACCATGACGAAGAATGTTGCAGTGACCGATACAACTGCACTGTTCCAGAGATTCCAGAGGAATTGCGATTGCCGTGAATCGATGATCTGCTGATAGTTGGAAAGTGTAACGGGCGCGATCGTTGTCCCCATCAAAATGTCGATTTGACGCTTAAACGAATTTGAAAGAATCCAGATCATGGGGCCGAGGATGATCAGCGCATAGCCCCAGGCCATCATGTTCCCGCCAATGCCACCCAAGCTTCGTCTGGCGTTCATGCCTCTGTCCTCTGTTTGCGCCGACGGCCGACCACTAGGTTTGCGCAGACGATCATTGCGGCAACGCCGATTATCGTGACGAGCGACATGGCAGAACCCATGCCAACCCGATCTTGTGCAAAAAAGACGCGATTGATGGAGAAGTTGATGACCTCGGTTGCGGTCCCCGGTCCGCCGCCTGTCAGCAGGTAGATCTCGTCGAACACCTTGAAAGACAGGATCATACGGAACGCCAGCGTCACGAGAATGGTCGGCATCATCAGCGGGATCGTCACATAACGCAGCTCCTGCCAACGGTTCTTGACGTCTAATTTTGCGGCATCGAAAACTTCTTGATCAAGCGATTCTAGGCCAGCGAGCGTCAGCAGGAAAACGAAGGGCGTCCAGTGCCAAACGTCCACGATGATGACGGACATCAGGGCAAATTGAGGATCGCCCAACCAGTCAATCTGGGGTAGACCGACAGATGCGAAAATGAAGTTGACCATGCCGAAGTCGCGACCGAGAAGAAGGCGCCACATCGCCCCAATCACGATCGGGGGAATAACGATGGGAAGCAGGAAGATCGCCGTCAGCACGTTTCGGCCGAGCTTGGAGGCGCGCCGCACTGCGAGGGCCATGGTAAAGCCGAAGATCATCTGCAAGGTCACCGCACATATCGCGAAGACGATCGTATTGCGCACCCCGGCCCAGAAAACAGGTTCGCCTGTAAAGAGCTCGTGGAAGTTTCTCCAGCCGACGAATTCGACAACCGCTGCTCCTGAAGCCCACTGGACGTCCGCAAGGCTCAAATAGGCAAGGTTGAAGACCGGCCAGATCGAAAGAGCAGCCAAGATGATGACAGCGGGCGCAAGGGAACCAATTCTCCACCAGAGATTGGCCCGCTCGATTCTGACCGCGTCCAAGGGGCGTATTGCCATTTGAATAGAACACTCCATGGAGAGGGAGGTATCCAGGGCAGGTGCCCTGGATACCGTCGGGCTCACAGCATCTTGGGAGGCGTGAGCTTGTAGCCGGCCGCGCTGAGGACCTGATGCGCCTCACTGGCTGCACCATTCAGGGCATCCTTGGCGGAAATCTCCCCGATCAGTGCGCGATTGAGATAGAGGGAAATAACCTCCTTCATGCGCACGCCCTCCTTCAGTGGAGTGTTCATCTTTGCAACGTCGGCGTTCTCCGAGAATGCCCTGATGAAGCGATAGCTGGGGTCCTCCGCCAGCTTGGTGTCGGCCAGATCCTTGCGAACCGGGATACCACCTGCCTCAACATAGGCAATCTGCGTATCTTTCTCGAGGAACCACTTGAGGAACTTCAGCGCCTCCTGCTGATTGGCTTCCGGGGTATTCGTTGGTATCCCCGCCATCCAGTGACCGGCAACGGATGCGTGTTGGCCGCCTGGCCCTGCCGGCAGCAGCGCCGTCTCAATGGTATCGGTGACAATTGACTTGTTGGGATCCTGCAGGTCCGCGACTGCAGCGATGACGGCCACACCTTGAGCAGCCTTGCCGGTAGCCAGCAACTGGATCAGCTCGGCCTGTTCCAAGGCAGCTGGATTGCCGGTGCCGCTTTCCTTGTTGAGCGCAATGAAAGTCTCCAGAGCCTGTAGTCCCTGCGGGCTGTTTAACGTGACTGAGTAGTCGCCATTCTCGGGGTCTGCAAAATAGCTCCCGCCGAAGCTGAAGAGGGTCGGTGAAAAATCAAACAAGATTGATTCGCGGGTTCCGCGCGACACAAATCCGTAGGTTTCGGGCGGATTATGCAGAGCCTTGGCGTTCGCAATCAAATCATCCCAGGTCTGCGGGACATCCAGGCCCGCCTTCTCGTAGAGATCGCTGCGATAGTACAGCGCAAGGACGTTGCCATTCGTCGGCACTCCGTACAGATCCCCAGCAGGATCAAAGCTGCTTGTGGTGGCATTCCAGTAGGCTGAACTGCCAAAGTCTAGCACGCCCTCCGGGAGCGTGAAGTTGGCATCAAGCTGCTTCAGTGGTGTGAGGAAGCCACCCGCATACATCTCCGCAAGGCTCTGCGCGTTGATGTTGATGAGGTCGTAGGATCCCTCCTGCGCGCGGACCGAGTTGCGCATCTTGTCGACCATGCCGCCAAACGGCGTCACGTCAAGCTCGAAGGTCGTACCCGTTTCCTCCTGATATTCATCTACCAGTGCAACGAAGGCGTTAAGCCACGGCGACTGGCTGATCAGGATGCGCAGCGTTTTCGCTTCCTGCGCCGCGGCGGGTGATGCCATAAATGCAACAATAGACAGGCCGGTGAAGAGCCTCCTTACCGTTTTCCTTCTAGAAGTTGTTATCGCTCTGTTAGACATGTTCTTTCCTCCCTGGATTGAAGTGCCGTTTAGATATGGGTAAGCCCCATCCATGTGAGAAATTCCGGCGTCGCCGAATGATCGCCGAGAACTCTCGATAGGACGTCCTTCAGACGCCGCTCAACATCCGGAGCATCCAGTGCATTCTGCTGGAGGGGATCTGCGGCATTGTCGTAGAGCGCGGTCCGGAAGCTCTTAAAGTTTGCGCGGTCGCCTCCGGGTGGACGCCGCGAGTTATTCAAGGCCTTTATTTTTAACACCGGCAGGCCCTTGGTGAAGGGTAACGGCTCATGCAATTGCGCCGTCCTGAGCTCCTCGAGCGCAAAGAAACTGTGTAGATGGGTCGGCATCAGCGTGTATTCGCAAAGGCTTTCATCGTCGAGGTCCGGCGGATAGAGAAAAAGGGAATACTTGCCATCCGCCACACCGATGGCCCCACCGAACATGCCGAAAATGACCGCCCTTTCCTGGTCTTCTTGAGCCACCAGGTCCAGGATGGAGGTGCCTTGCACCTCAGGGGGGATGTCCCGTGCAAATAGTTTCAAGATCGTTGGCATCAGGTCGGGGGTTTGGGTCACGACATTTGTGCGAGTGCCTTTTCGCGCGTTCAGGTCGGGATGATGGACGATGAGCGGGATATGCGAAATTTCTTCATAATAGGGCATGACGTTCTTTGCCCACCAGTCATGCTCAGATAGTAGATAGCCATGGTCGGTGGTCAGGATCAGGCAGGTATCTTCCCACAGATTGTGAGTATCGAAGTAGTCGATCAGCTTCCCGAAGTATTCATCGCACATTGCCATCAGGGCGGCATAGTTGGCACGAATCTCAGCGACTTCATCCGCGTTTTCAGAGACGGGCGCGTACTTAGGCCAATCTATGATCGGACCGCGGTAGTTCGTCTCAAGGCCATCGCGGAAGCGTGACGGAGCATAAAAGGGTTCGTGCGGATCGAAACATTCCAGATGCAGCATCCATTCGTCTGCGGTGCGATTGTTGTCGAGAAACTCAAACGCGCGCTCGAAACACTGGGCTGCGGGAAAGTCTTTCTCTTCCTTGATGAACTCCCGGTTGACTTGGTGCTGCAAGCGGTTGGCCTGATTGGGCCCGTTATAGTGCTTGCTGGAATAGTTCTGCCGGAACTGAGCCAGGGGCGGCTCTACCAGAGCTTTCCAGGTGTCATACTCTTGGCCGCGAACGAAGTCCCAGGTGGAATAGCGTGAATGATAGGTCGCGCCACCGTCTTCGAAGTAGTGGAAGTGGTCCGTGACCAAGTGCGTGTAAACACCGCTTGTTTTCAGGATTTCGGGCATGGAATTGTCGAAGGGCTCCAGGGGTCCCCACGATCGGTGCATGAAATTCAACCGTCCGGTATGAAGATCGCGGCGCGCCGGCATGCAAGGCAGGCTACCCACATAATGATTGTCGAACGTCAAGGCGCGCGCGGCAAAACGATCGAAATTCGGCGTCGGAACCGACTGCCCCCCATAGCAACCCATTGCCAGCCTGTTCAACGAGTCAAACAGCACAAAAACTACGCGCATATGTGATCCTCCCGGGCAATATCTAGCAAGGGTGGCTGCTGTGCGCTAATACCTCTCACTTCAATGTCGATAACCAGGAGATATCGCGTGGCGATGCATCATCATATCTGGCGGCTTCACCATTTCCTGAGTGTGGCGGAACATGGGAGCTTCCACGCCGCGGCAAGAATGATCAACGTCAGTCAGCCTGCTTTAACCAAGTCCATCCGCCTGCTTGAGCAGGATCTGGGCTGCGCCCTTTTTGTTCGGCTGCCAGGTGGCGTTCGGCTTACGGACGCTGGCGAATTGTTCAGGCATCGTGCGCGTGAAATCGAAGCGGCCTGGAATGCCTCGCTGGTGGAACTGAAGGTGCAGACAAAAGGTCTGGGCGGCGAAATGCGCATCGGCGGCGGCCCGGTCTACTCCGCGGTCTACTTCCCCGACATGTTGGCGGACCTGCGGTCCAATTTCCCCAACCTTCGGATCTCCGTGTCGACTGGCGTCGGGGCTGATCTACTGCCACTGCTGGGGCGCGGTGACCTTAGAGCATACGCCGGCGGCGTTCCGACGGAAGTCGATGGGCTCGGACGGGACTTCATCACAGATATTCTATACCATCAAGAAAACTCACTCTTCGTCTCCCATCAGCATCCACTGTTCGACGAACCCGAAATCACGCCAAAGAAGCTGTTGGATTATCCGTGGCTGAGCCTCTTCAGTGGCGGACTGGCAAATAGCAAGATCGATCGTTATTTTGCCGGCCATGAACTGCCCTCACCGCAGCTTGCGCTGGAATCACATTCCCTGCAGATCGCCCTGAAGATGTTGGTTGAGCACAACTTTATAGCGTGCATGCCTGTACCCTTGGCGAAGAGCTATTCGAGCCTTCAACTCCGTGAGATCCATTTGCCAGGTTTCCACTGGAGCATTCCGACTGGCATCACCTATCACAAATCGTCCGCGGATTTCCCGCCCATCAGGATCATGCTGAAATTCCTTCAGACCACCACACCATTTGCCACGCGTTAATATCACGCCGCGACCAGGCTCCGACCGTCGATGGATCGCCCTTGGCCACTAATGGTTTGCCACACTTGTAAAAAGTCTAGGAGTCGTAAAAAACGCGCAGGCCGCAATTGGCCGCCCCGCTATCGGGTTCGGTCGCTGAACGTGCGGCGATGCGGTAGCGATAGCAATAGCTGACGTGGCAGAGAAAACTGCCGCCTTTCATCACCCTCTGTCCTCTTCGCTGCGCATCCGCATTTCGGTGGATTGCGTAGGCCGCCCCCGAGCGGATACGGAAAGGATCGGCTGTCCACTCCCAAACATTTCCTGCCATGTCGAACAGTCCCGCACCGTTTGCCGGGAAAGACGCGACCGGAGAGGTGCCGGCGTAGCCGTCAGCGCGGCTGTTTGCGTGGGGAAACGGCCCTTGCCAAAGGTTGGCTGGTAGAAACTCGCGATCGTCTGGCTCCTGATCGCCCCAAGGAAATCGCGGATCCGCCAAGCCGCCCCGCGCGGCGTGCTCCCATTCCGCCTCTGTCGGAAGACGCCCACCGGCCCATTTGGCAAATGCTTTCGCGTCCTCCCAAGAGACATGTGTAACGGGGTGGTCCATGCGCTCCAGAATTGTGGATCCGATCCCCTCGGGAGAGTGCCAACAAGCGCCATCCATGGCAGCCCACCAAGGAGTTGGGCCATGGTTCGGCGGCAGGTCACCCGGCCGATCTAGCAAGTGCCGGAAGACGAGCCCATGGCCCACGCGCTCCGACGTCGTCAAGTAGCCTGTTTCTGCCACAAAGGCTGCGAAACGGGCATTGGTCACCAGATGAGCGTCAACAGAGAAGGGCCGCAACCGATACTCTCCGATCACGCCCTCGCCATCTTGCGGTATTGCAGGGTCATGCGTGCCTGTGTGGCTTGCGCCCCCTCCGAAAAGTATCATAAGCGGGGGCGTCGCATCCGCGCATGCCAGCACCTGTGCACTTGGTCTCCCTTGGCCTGCAGGAAGATCTCCCTGTAGATCTGGACTCCTGAGCACGCCTCTGGACGCACAGCAAGACATCTCAACCTCCCTTCAGCAGGCCTGCCAAAACGGATCGACTGTCATGCTCCGGCGTGTCCCCGATATCGGCTTGCTTGACGTCGAGCTTGGCGAGCATATCGATGAACACGTGGACATAGGCGGGATCTTTCGCCACGTTCAAGAGCTCCATAGGGTCCTTTTGACAATCGAACAGCTCCCATTCTGGCGGAGCACCGTTCGGCCGCGCGCCTGCCTGGCCGAGATCCTTGTTGTACCAGTAGATCAACTTGTAGCGGTGATCGCGCACCCCATAATGTGCCCAGGCTTCATGAATTTCGTCGTTGTGCATCCAGTAGCGGTGATAGGCGACCTGGTCCCAATCACTGGGGGTCTGTCCCCGCAGCATCTGCCGCATCGAGACACCCTGCATGTAGCTTGGCTTCTTGACGCCTGCCCAATCGAGGAATGTCGGACTAAAATCGACGTTGCAGGCAATATCACTTGATAGGCTTCCAGCCGGGATCTCTGCCGGATAGCGGCAGAGGAATGGCATTTGAAAGCTCTCTTCGTACATGAAACGCTTGTCGAACCAGCCGTGCTCTCCCAGGAAGAAGCCTTGGTCGGAAGTGTAGATCACAACGGTATTATCCGACAGAGCTAGTTCGTCGAGCTTGTCCAGAATACGTCCAACACCGTCGTCAATCGCCTGAACGGTTCGCAGGTATCGCGACATGTATCGCTGGTACTTGAATTCGGCGAACTCTTTTGGATCGCTGAATTTGAATTGCTCGCCAGTCTCGGCACAGGTTACTGTTATGGTTTCCCCCTCTTGGAGATCCGGGATTTTCCGCATCTGCCAATAGTTCACGAGCAATTCGCCCGCGATTTCACTGCCGCCCTCCGGCTGCACGAGACCCAGATCTTCGTAAAGCATGTCCGACCGCACCCGCATTTTGGCGGCGGCCGCGGCAGCGGCACGGTTGGCATAGTCGTCTTCGAACGTGGGCGGCAGCGGGATCGTTCCAGGCGCATGGATCCCCGCGTAGCGCGGATGGTACTGCCAATTGCGATGCGGTGCCTTGTGGTGACACATCAGGAAAAAGGGCGTGTCCTTGTGGCGCTCGATGAAGTCAACCGACATGTCAGTAATGATGTCGGTTGCATACCCAGTCACCCGTCGGGAGCCATCGGGGAAATGAAAGGCAGGATCCCAGTAGTCGCCCTGCCCCGGCACGACGGCCCACTCGTCGAAACCCGTTGGTTCGTGTGCTTTGCCTTCCCCTAAATGCCACTTGCCGAAGATGGCCGTCGAATAGCCACTCGACTTAAGAGACTTCGCCACGTGGGGTAGGCGATTATCGATATGCGTTTCCAACGTCGTGACACAGTTGACGTGATTGTGCGTCCCGCACAGAATTGCCGCCCGCGAAGGGGTACAGATGGAATTGGTCACATAGACTGCATCATGCCGCACTCCCTCCTTGGCCAATCGATCCAGATGGGGAGTATGGTTGATCCCCGCACCATACGCCGAAATCGCCCGCGAAGCGTGGTCATCGGACATGATGAAAATGATGTTCGGCCGTGCCATCTTTGCTCCTATTGCCTATGGGTCGGGGGCCGCATGCTTGCGGCCCCTGCAGGGCCTTATTGGGCGTAGAGTTCGCCCATGTAGAAGTCCGCGGCTGGTACCGGGTTCTCAACCTTCCCGAAGTCTGCATAGAGCCCGGCGAGGGTGTCGAACCAATTGGCGACCTTCCCGTCACGGGTCAACTGCTCCAGTTCCGCACTCGAGGGCAGACGGGCCAACGTAGATTCCGTCATTAGCGGCCCCTCCGGCACGTTGAGGAACGAAGCCGTGATTGCAACGGCCTTCTCGGGGTTTTCTCGCCGAAAATCTATGGCTTCCTTGATGACCGCGTTCACCTTCTTGATCACCTCGACATCGTTTGCCTTCTCATCGCTGACGATGAAGCTGGAAGGAAAAGCGATATCTGGGAAGAAGTCTTCGTTGGAGCTCAACTCCTTGAGAGTTGGAACCCGCGTCTTGATGACATCAACGAAAGGATACCAGATGCCGGCCGCATCGACTTGTCCGGAGACAAAGGCCGTCACCACGGTTGAGGGGTCCATTGTGATCACTTCAATATCATCAAGCGTCATACCGGCTTTCTTCAGTGCCAGCCGTAAAAGCATATCTCCAGAGGTGCCCTCCGGGACAGCAACCTTCTTGCCCTTCAAGCCGGCGATGTTTTCAATTCCCGGCTGTGCGATGACACGATCGGTATACCCCAGCGCATTGACTGCGATCACCTTAGTCTGGCCACTGGCCGGCAGCCACAGTGCACCAGGACCGATGTAAGCGAAATCGAGCGAGCCTGCATTAAGTGCCTGAACCTGGATCGGGCCGTTGGTGAAGACCTTCAGGTCAGCATCAAGCCCGTGCTTTGCCCACAGTCCCTCTTCCGTGGCGATCGCCGCGATGCTGGTTCCAAAGTAGTCGGCGATATAGCCCATGCGGATGCTGTCGACGTCTTCAGCGGCGGCAGGACCGGATAAGATTGCGACCGACGCTAGCGCCAGCGTCATTAGTTTCTTCAGCATGACGTTTCCTCCTCTTGGTTGTTCATGCAGCTTCGGCAGACCGGTCGTAGACCGCTCGCCAGACTTTGTTCCGAATTTCGGTAAATTCGGGAGAGAGTCGAACTTCCTCGTTCCGAGGGAACGGCAGATCGACATCGATGATTTCCTGTAGGCGTCCAGGTTTTGCTGCGAGAACGACAACCCGGTGGGCGATGTAGACGGCTTCGTCAACGTCATGGGTAATGAACATGATCGTCCGTTTGTCTTTAGACCATGTGTCGAGCAGCTGGTCCTGCAGCTTGACCCTCGTCAGCGCGTCGAGAGCACCAAAGGGCTCGTCCATCAGGAGCACGCTTGGGTTCACGGCGTAGGCACGTGCGATCGCGCACCGTTGCTTCATCCCACCTGATAGCGTCTTCGGGTAAGCTTGCGCAAACTCCTTGAGCCCGACGAGTTCCAAGTAGTGCATCGCGCGTTCGCGGCGCTCCTCTCGCGCTATGCCCTGCAGCCTGAGGCCGAATTCGACGTTCTTGATCACGGTCAGCCACGGGAAAAGCGCATATTGCTGGAATATCACGCCGCGATCGGGACCAGGCCCCTTCACCGACGTGTTGTCAACGAGGCACTCGCCCGTGGAAACACTGGTCAGCCCAGCGACGATGTTCATCGCCGTGGATTTGCCACAACCCGATGGACCGACCACCGTAACGATCTCGCCGTCCGCAATATCGAGTGTTAGATCGCGCAGCGCAGTAAAGGCTTTCGGCCCGTCCCCAAATATCTTTGACACGTGTCGGAACGCAATCTTGGGCTGAACATCAGTCATGGCGAACCCTCTCCTGCCAGTGAGTCAGGCGCTCTTCCGCACGAACAACGATCCGATCCATGATGAGGCCCAGAATGCCGATCGCGATGAGGCTGACGAAGATGGTCGGCAAGTCGTAATAGAGCTGCGCCTGCTGCATTCTAAACCCCAGTCCCGACTGCGCGGCAATAAGTTCGGCGGCGACCACCGTCGCCCAGGCGGATCCAAGCCCGATGCGAAAGCCCACGAGAATGAACGGCGTAGAAGCGGGAATGATGACCTGGGCAAAAATAACTCTGTCCGTCGCGCCGAGAACCCGCGCGGCATTGATAAAAGTGCGATCTACGCTGACGACCCCCTGGTAGGTTGAAACCACCGAAGAGAGGAAGGCGGCAAGGAAGATCACGAAAATCTTAGGCTTCTCGTCGATGCCGAGGGTGACGATGGCCAGCGGAATGATTGCAAGCGGCGGGATCACCCGAAAGAACTGGACCCATGGGTCAATCACCAGTCTTGCTATCCTGTACCAACCCATCAAAAATCCGACCGGTACCGCCAGCAAAGATCCAAGTATGAAGCCGATCAACACCCGGCGCAGCGAGGCAAACATATCCAGCCATAGCTGACCGGAAACTGCCAGCTCGATCATCCGCATGAGGACCGTCCAAGGGCTGGGCAGCACCGAAAGCCCCGAGAAGGTCGCAAGCCACCAGAGCCCTATTCCTGTGACGAAGGAAAGGACGCTCCAAAGCACTCGGCTCAGATGCGCCACACAATCCCTGCTTGGTTCGGCAACAGCGACCTCGTTCGAAACTATCATTTTCATTGTCCTCATGATCGGACCTGCACACCCGCAACGTGACGGGCGAACTTAGGGGCCGACACCGGTCCGTTCCGATAAAGAAATTGCTCGAGTGCCACACAGGCGGCGCCGTGGACCCCCACCGGTTCTGTCAGGCTCGTTCGTTCGATCTGCAGCTTAACCCGCTGCTGAGGCATGACCCTGAGAGGTAGATCACGACGCAGTTCTTCCATGAATTGCTCGGGAGCATTGTTTAAGTCCCCTCCCAGGACGATTCGTTCAGGAGCAAGGAGCGTCACAGTGGTCGACAGCGCCTGCAGAAAGTGCTCGTACACTTTTGGCCATTCTGGCCTGCGCATCGCGGCTGCTATCAGCGCGGACCGGGGCAAGTCCGTGATACCGATGATCTTGCGGAGTGGTTCTTCCGAAAAGAATTGCTCCAGGCAGCCACGGCCGCCGCAACGACAGGGGCTGCCTCCTGGATCGACCACCACATGGCCAATCTCAGCCGCGCTGCGCCGCTCGATCCCGCTCGTTTGGACGTATCCCGCACCGATACCCTTACCAAGAAGAAGATAGAGAATACTGTCAGCAGCTCTCCCGGCTCCGTAGCAGGCTTCTGCCATGGCCATTGCAGTCGCATTATGCTCGATCACCACGGGGAGACCTAAGACTTGCTCGAAAGCATCTGCGAAGGCAATGCCGCGCCACCCGGTCAAAACAGAGTGGAGGTTCACCCGCTGATCTGGATCAACACTTCCAGGAACACCGACCCCCACGCCGAGAATTTGATTTGGGGGCACTTCACATCGGTCTAGAACCTGACGCGCCAGATCGGATACACGCGCGATCAGACCATCAACGGGATCGGAAAGATCATAGGTCATACTACGCGCGTCCGTCACATTGAGCGCGATGTCCGAGAGAGCAATATGAACTTGGCCTGCTCCCAGATGAATGCCGAGCACCCGCCTGGCTTCAGAGCAGATCTCGACGGAGATCGGAGGTCGACCAACCTTCATCATGCCAGAAATATCGTGTTCTTTGATCAAGCCGTCGCGAATCATTTGCGCGGTGATCTTGGTCACACCCGCCGACGAAATCCCCGTTAGACGCGCTATTTCTGCGCGCGACATCGCTCCCTCGTCGCGCAAGACGGTCAAAACTTCGCCACTGCCCCTCCGCAAGCACACCCCCTTATTTTCCTTACTTTGTAAATTAACACGCGGATCGCGTCAACTGCGTTGAACGCAGCGTCCCCCGACATGGCGGCAAAGCCTGCCTCCATTCACTGCAGCCTGCCGATCGGACCCGCCCGCGGGACCTTTTGCTACAGCAAACCGTAGATCATCGCTTCAGCTCAAGCCCGTCGCCCTCCAATCGGCTCATCGAGCACACGACCTGCTCTAGACACTGGTGTCTTGGGCTCTAAGTCTACCACCAGCTCGAGGGGAAGACATGCCGGGGGGCAGAATGACGACACGCTGGGATCATGTGTTCATCGCGGTGCTCGGCGGGGTCGCGGCCGCTCTGCATGTGGGCAAGGTGCCGCCGGCGCTGCCACTGCTGCGCGAGGAACTCTTGCTCGACCTGATCGTGGCCGGCTGGTTGATGGGCCAGGTGAGCCTGATGGGCGGACTGTTGGGGCTCGTTGTTGGCCGGGGCGCTGACTACCTGACACCTCGCAGTTCGATGGCCTTGAGCCTCTCACTGCTGATTTTCGGCAGCACCGCAGGCGCATTGTCCTCCAGCGCCATGGGGCTGTTTGCAAGCCGGGTTATGGAGAGCTTTGGCCTGATCCTGGCCGTGGTCTCCGCCCCGGCGCTCATCACCACGGCCACTGTGTCGAAGGACAGGGGACTCGCCTTCGCCGCCTGGGCCGGCTGGCTACCTATGGGCGTTGGTGCAATGATGCTTGCCTCCCCACCTCTCCTCACCGCCTTCGGCTGGCGGGGAGCTTGGCTTGCGGCCGCTGCCGCCACGGTCGTGCCTCTGGCTGCACTGCTTCTGTCGCGGCCAGCGGTGTCGTTATCGAAGACTGGCACGAAACTCTCGCTCCTGGAGGGCGCGAAACTGACGGCAAGCCTGCCGACATCCTGGCTCCTGGCCGGCATGTTCCTCCTTTACAGCGCGAGCTTCATGTCGGTTTTCGGTTTTCTGCCGACGATGCTGATCGAGGAGACAAACCTGACCCTCACCACCGCATCCCTGCTGACGGCCGTAGCGGTCATGTCGAATGTTCCGGGCAATTTCGCGGGTGGGATCCTGCTGCGCCGCGGCGCGCCCCGTTGGGCGCTGGTTGCTGCCGCGTTCTCGCTGCTCAGCCTCTCGGCCTTCGCCGTCTTTGCCTCCGGCCTGCCGCTGCTGGTGCGCTATTTGGCCGCTCTCATCTATGCGGCTGCCGGCGGCCTGTTACCGGCCGCAATCATGAGCGCTCTTCCGGGTTATGCGGCCCGTCCCGATCTCGTCAGCACGATCAGCGGCTTCGTGATGCAGGGCACCAATCTCGGCCAGTTTCTCGGCCCGCTACTGCTGGCTTCGATCGTCTCAAGAGGCGGCTGGACAGCCGCTCCCTACTATGTGACAGCGACAGCCATGGTCGGCGTCTCCCTCGCACTGATCTTCCGCCACAGCGAGATGCGGCAATCGGCTCCGAATGAGGAGGAAAACGAAGGGGTTGCTTAGACCTGGAAGACCGGTTTGGCGCTCGCAAGGCAATTCATGGAAGCCGAAATCGATGTCTTATTCGACGCAAAGCATCACCGCCACTAGGTGAGGATCACCAAACCGGCGGTTGCCATCATGTCTTCACGGTTACCGACTCGGCCAGTGCGTCAGCGTTTCGAAGTATCCAAGCCTAGCGCAGGTTCGCTCGATCGTTCGCTGCAATGAAGCCGTTCGCGCTTCATCCGCCGAGACTCGGTCAGCAACATATACATGCCCATCTCGCACACCGGGTTCCGAATTCAGCTTCTGAAGACCCGGCTGAACAGAAAAGGCCTGGATGACCTTTTCTGGGAAAATCCCAACCCCCAAGCCGTCGCCGACCAGTTGCAGGGCCGCATTCAGGCTAGAACAGACGCAGACTTGCTGCGGAGTGACTTTGTCCTCGGCAAACCAAGCAAACGTGGCCCGATACATCGCCGTCTGCGGAGGCGTCGTCACGACCGTGAACTTCGCAAGGCTTCGGGGCGTGGCTTGGATGTGCTTGAGAGCTACGGGACCTGCCCATCCGTTCGGTTGGGCACCGAGCGCTGACAGGCGAACTCCTTTGAGGAATAGCGGATCCACCAGAATGGCAAGATCCAGATTCCCCTCGGCCAGGGTCTGTTCTAGACCAGCGCTCGTTGCAACTATCCATTCGGGGCGCAACAGGGGGAAATCGGCATGCAGATCGTGAACCATGGCCGACATGCAGGCAACGGCAAAACCCTCCGCTACCCCAATCCGCATGGACCCTTCTATACCTGGAACTTCCGCGCGCGTGATAAGGGAGTTGTAGGCATCAAGGACGATTTTGACCCGTGCCAGATAGGCCTGTCCATGACGGGTTACACGGACCCCTCTCCCATGCTTTTCTAACAAAGGGGATCGCATTGTGGTCTCAAGCTGCTTTAACCGGAAAGACAATGTTGGCTGCGTCACGTTCAATGCTTCTGCCGCCTTACGGACGCTCCCGAGTTCAGCAGTCCAGAAGAAAGCCTCCAGTTGCGGCACCGAGGGACGACTCATTGAAAAAACCAATCTAAGTGGATGACTGAAACCGATTGGACGAAACCCATTGGTGAACTGAATATGCGCGTCAGTTCACGGTTTCAAGGGAGGAGCCCGAATGAACAGACGACGCATCTGGATTGCGGTGCTGAGTTTCCAGCAGCAAGCAAACCTATGTCAGCCGCATTGCCCTCTCGATCATCCCGGAGCCTATCGCCACTGCCCGACTCGCTCGCAAGAGCAAGGTCGGCGGTGACACTGCCATCTGGTCGGCAGCAACTGCACTGACTGTGGCCGCCAGCAACCTTGTATCCATCTTGCGCAGCCATTTGAAATCATGCCGAGCAGGCAGTGAGGAATTGAAGAACATCGCAACCGGCAGAAGGCCCACATTAGAGGAGGAACGCATGGTAGACCCCAAAACGTGGAGAAAGATCCTTAGGAGTGCAATGGCAGCATGCTGTGGATCGCTCTTTTTATCCGGAATGCCCTTACACGCCGCGGCAGAGACATTCACTGCGTCGACGGATAAGACGGTTGTTGAGACGAGCAGGGGTCGCCTCCTCGGAGCCCTGGACGATGGGGTCTACAGCTACCTTGGCGTACCCTATGCACGTGCCGAGCGTTTCATGCCGGCAGAAGACGTTCAGCCTTGGAAAGGGGTCCGACCGGCCGTGACCTATGGCGAGAACTGCTTCATCCCGCAGATGACGGCAGTGGCGGGAGACGAGCTTTTCAACCCCCACCGCTACCTGCCGATGAGCGAGAACTGCCAATTTGTCAACGTCTGGACGCCGGGGATCAAGGACGGAAAGAAGCGTCCGGTAATGGTCTGGATCCATGGCGGTGGCTTTACCAACGGCTCAGGCATCGAACTGACGTCCTATGACGGCCACAACCTCAGCAAGGAAGGCGACGTAGTGGTGGTTACGCTCAACCACCGCCTGAACGTGCTCGGCTTCCTAGACCTCTCTGCCTATGGCGACGAGTACAAGACCTCCGGGAATGCCAGCGTGACCGACCTTGTCGCCGCGTTGAAGTGGGTGAACCATAACATCGAGGCATTCGGGGGGGATCCCGACAATGTGACGATCTTCGGCCAGTCGGGCGGCGGATATAAGGTCCGCGCGTTGATGGGAACACCGGCCGCCAAGGGACTATTCGGGAAGGCGATCGTACAGAGCGGCTCTAGGGTAGATTCTGTGACAGATCAAGCTTCATCGAGAAAGGTAGCGGAGCTGACGCTTGCCAACCTTGGGCTCAAGGCAGAGGATATCGGACAGCTTGCCGAAATGGACTATTACAAGCTGCTGGCTGCTGCCAACCAGGCGCTGAAGGACGCGGCCGCGCAAGGTGCTAAGGACGCGCGCTATGCGCCGGTGCAGGATGGTGAGTACATCCCCGAAAATCCTGTCGGGGATCGCTGGGTCGATCAAGCGAGAGACATACCGCTAATGGTCGGCAATACGCTGAACGAGTTCGAGACGGTCATCCGCAACAAGGTTGGCGATCTGGTTGCCGACAACAAGAACACCTGGGACGACGAAAAGGCTGAGGCGAAGCTCAAGCAGCGGTTCAGCGACAAGGCGGATGCGGTCGGCAAGGCATTTCTTGCGGCCTATCCCGAAAAGAAGCTTGCAGACGCCTACTTTGTCGATCTTTATTTTCGGCCCGGAGCAATTCGAGACCTCGATCTGAAGGCCAAGCAGAATGGAGCTCCGGTTTATTCCTACATGTTTGCCTACGAGTCTCCTGTTCTGGACGGCATCGCGATGTCCTGGCACTGCTCTGAACTTCCTTACGTCTTCGCCAATGCCGGGTTGGTGAAGACATCGACGGGCGGAGGCCAGCAAGCGCTCGCTCTCTCCAGGAAAATGAGCCAGGCCTGGGTCAACTTCGCCCGAAGCGGCAAGCCGAGCGCCGAGGGTCTGCCGGACTGGCCCGCCTATACCAGCGATCGTCCCGCGACCATGGTGTTCGATGCCGAGTCTCGGGTTGCAGTCGATCTCGACCGCAAAGTGCTTCAGGCCGCTGGAGCCATTTGACATCCTTGCTGCAGGGCCTTGCTTTGGTCCGTCATCTTCAACCGAGAAAAATAAAACGGAGATATCAATGCGATCTACTAGATGGGGGATTCTTGCCGGTGCTCTTCCACTGGCGGTGACGCTCGGACTGGCGAACGGGGCAGTTGCGCAAACGGCGACAGCGCCTGTCGGTCAGATCGTCGGCGCGACGGATGGAGACCTATTGCTCTACCAGGGCATTCCTTACGCCGAGCCGCCTATCGGCAAGCTGCGCTGGGCTGCCCCTGAACCGGCGGGAGCGTTTCAGCAGCCCTTCCAGGCGAACAGCGCCGGGAACGAATGCGTCCAGAAGGCGATCTTCTGGCGCCCCGGCAAGACCGCAAGCTGGACCGAGGACTGCCTTACGCTCAACGTCTATGCCCCCGCATCCGGAGGCTCTAACCTCCCGGTCTTCGTCGGCTTCCACGGTGGCGGCTCGGTGAATGGTGCCAAGACCGATTGGGATCCCCGTGAGCTGGCCGCTGCTGGCAGCGTCGTTGTGACGATTAACTACAGGCTGGGTGCCCTCGGCTTCCTCGCCCTCCCTGAACTTAACGAGGAATCGAAAGACGGCCAGAGCAGCGGCAACTACGGAGATCTCGACAAGCTTGAGGCACTTCGCTGGGTAAAAAAGAATATTTCCGCCTTCGGCGGCAATCCGGACCGGGTTACAATTGCCGGGCAGTCAGCAGGCGCTCGCGGCGTCTGCTACGCGGTGGCCTCTCCGGAGGCGAAAGGGCTATTCCAGGCGGCAGTCATCGAGAGCGGTCGGGACTGCCCGAGCGTCTCCAACGCCGAAGCCATCAAGTCCGGCGAGAAGTTCGTTGAGGCGATCGGCTGCACGGACGACGCTGATAGGCTGGCCTGCCTGCGCTCGAAGACGCCGGCCGAGATCTTGGACGCCCAGACGAAGTCGAAAATGACACTCGCTACTGTCTATGGCGGAGCGGCTCAGCCCAAACCCGCTATGGAAGCGTTCAGGAGTGGCGACTTCAATCGCGTGCCGCTGATCGTCGGCAATACCAGGGACGAGACCCGTGTGTTCATTTATGAAGCCAACGATCTGGTGGATCAGCCCGTCGATCAGGCGCAGTGGGAAAACGAGGTCAAGACGAGGATGGGTGTGAAAGCTGAAGAGGCTTTTGTGATCTACGGCGAGGACGCGAAAAAGGCGCCGGGTCTGGCGCTGGGTAACTTGGACGCGGAGCAGAAATACATCTGCCCGACCAGCCTTGCCATCGAGGTCCTCTCGAAGTGGACGCAGGTGCACGCCTACGAGTTCGCAGATGTCACGGCGCCTGTTCGTTCCTATGCCAGCGTCCCCTCCTCCTTCGATCTAGGCGTGCCGCACAGCGCGGAGCTTCCGTACATCTGGGGTGAAGACACGGTTCCGGATGGCCTGACCCCGGACCAGCAAAAGCTCGCCCAGACTATGCGAGCCTTCTGGCTCAGCCTCGCTTCGCCGGAAGGCTTGAAAGGTCCGGTGGAATGGCCCCCCTATTCTGGAGACGCTCCAAACCGAATCGTCTTTCATGAGGGCGGAAAGACGGACATCATCTCTGATCTCGACTACCGGAAGAACCGTCACTGCGAGCTCTTCTCGACCGCGGGGAAATAGACAGCGGGAACGATCGAGTTACCGGCGGCAGACGCCGCCGGTGTTGAAATCTGACAAAAAGACAAGGAGCCAGGCTTCACGCTACGAGCATCTTGGTGCTGGCACTCACTACATGACAACGTCCACGTTCAGATGCTTGTCTGGTCCGGACGCCATCAGCTTCCGCCTTGCAGGGCATCGGCGATCCAGGCGGCGGCTTCGTCGACGGCGAACCTCCGCCTGGCTTTGAGGGGGAGCATGACGTTGTACCGCCCCTCAGCTGCCAGTTCCAATGTCCCGATCCTGACGAGGCTTCCTTCATCGAGGAAGCTTTGCACCAGAACGCCCCATCCGAGCGCGGCGCCTTGTCCCGCACGCGCGGCCGAAATGGCTTCCGTGTAGTGGGTGAACTGGAGCGTCGGCCTGATCTCCAGATGGCCGGCGTTCTGCGCGAGCCAATACCGCCAAGAATACCAGGACCGGTCGGACACCTCAGCCTCGATGAAATCGTCCGCCGTAGACAAGGGGCCTTGCTGCCGCTGCTCCAGGTAATCTGGAGAGCAAACGGGAAAAATCACATCGCCTGTCGAGGCAATCACGGTGCCGTCGCTGAAGGGCGAGCGGCCGTAGCGCACCACAAGGTCGATCTCTCCGCTCCCAAGGTCGATCTTAGTGTCTTGGGACACGACACGAACCTGAACCCCGGGGTTGCGCCTGCGAAACGCCGCCAGCCGAGGAAGCAGCCAGAACGACGAAAACGCGACGGTTGCGCCGATAGTGACGACGTCGCGCGCCGACGATTTCACAGCGTCAATCGTATCGGCTATGTCCGTGAAATTCTGCGCCAAGCACGAACCGAGGAGGAGGCACGCCGCCGTGGGTTCTATGCCGCGATGCTTGCGCAGGAAAAGGGCCTGTCCCAGTTCCTCCTCAAGAGCAGCGATCTGGCGGCTGACGGCTGCCTGGGTGACGCCCAGATCGGCCGCTGCGGCGGTGAAGCTGCGCCTGCGCAGCACTGCTTCCAACGTCAGAAGAGCCGTCAGAGACGGAAGTCGCTTTCGTAGCTGCACGCCCGTTCCTCGCATGACTTCTTGGTAAGCGGTTAGCCGACCACGTCTGACTTGAAGTTCCAGGGCATGAGA
>JOKI01000042.1 GCA_000722615.1 Pseudorhizobium pelagicum
TTCGGGCCAAACGGGCCGACCGGGTCAAGATCGTCTGGTGGGATGGATCGTAAGCGGTTAGCCGGCCACGTCTGACTTGAAGTTCCAAGGCATGAGAGCTTCGATATTGTGCGCGGGCCATCCGTTGGCCATCCGAATGAGCGTCTGTGTCAGCCAGGCGAGCGGATCGACGTTGTTCATTTTGGCTGTCTGCAGAAGGGTAGCGATCGTCGCCCACGTGTTGCCGCCGCCTTCGCTTCCGGCAAACAGACTGTTTTTGCGCGTGATGGTTTGTGGGCGGATTGCACGCTCAACGATGTTGGAGTCGATCTCGATGCGGCCGTCTTGAAGAAAGAGCTCGAGAGATTGCCGGCGGGTCATTGCATAGCGGATCGCTTCGGCAGTCTTGGACTTGCCAGAGACCTTCGCCAGTTCCCGTTCCCAGATATCAAAAAGATTGGCGACAATGGCTGCAGACCGCTCTTGTCTGAGGGCCGCACGGATGTCGACACTCTTTCCGCGGATCTCGTCCTCAACCTTCCACAGCTCGCTCATCGCCTTCACCGAGGCAGTCGCTGCCTCATTGATGCCCGCGACATGGAGTTCGTAAAACTTGCGCCTGACATGCGCCCAGCACCCGGCCAGTGTGATGGTTTCGTTACTGCCGGATTTCACCTGCTCTTTGACCATGCTGGTATAGGCGCCGTGCCCATCCACCTGGAGAATGCCGTTAAAGCCGCTCAGATGGCGCGCAACACATCGCCCACCTCTGCTGTCCTCAAACCTGTAAGCGACCATTGGCGGCCCTGATCCCCCGAACGGACGATCGTCCCGTGCGTAGGCCCACAACCAGGCCGTCTTTGTTTTTCCCGCACCAGGCATCAGGGTTGGCAATGTCGTTTCGTCGGCAAAGACCCTTTCACCTGCCTTGATCTTCTCCAGGATGTAATCGGCCAGGATTTTCAGCTCATAACCGAGATGGCCCATCCATTGAGCCATCAACGAGCGGCTCAGCACCACGCTGTCGCGCAGGTAGATTGTCTCCTGACGATAAAGCGGGAGGCCGTCGGCGTACTTGGACACCGCAATGTAGGCCAAAAGCCGTTCGCTCGGCAGGCCGGCTTCGATGATATGGGCCGGCGCCAGGGCTTGAAGGACACCATCACGGCCTCGGAACGCATATTTGGGCCGACGGGTCACGATGACCCTGAACTTCGGCGCGATGACATCGAGCCGCTCGGATCGATCCTCGCCGATCAAAACCTTTTCCAGGCCCTGGCACTCTTCCGGGATTTCTGGCTCGATGACCTCCTCGATCCGCTCAAGGTGGGCGGCAAAACCTTTGCGCGGACGAGCCTCCCGCTTTGGCTTGTCTTTCCGGGCCTGATCACGCTCACACTCAACTGCGCCCAAGCCGGTCTCGACCTCTTCGAACGCAAAATTGATCTGATCATCGTTGAGACCCAGCCGCAGCCGCTCCGAACGCGTACCATTCTGAGCACGCTGGAGAACATTCACGATCGCGGTGAGGTTCGCGATCCGCTCGTCGGTATCCTTCTTGAGCGCCTCAAGTCGTGCGATCTCAGCCCGTGCAGCCGCACCTTCTGCGCTCATGGTGACGATCATCGCCTTGAGCGCATCCACATCGTCAGGAAGGTCCGAAGCAGATAAATTCATAAGATGAAGTAGACCACAAACCGCCAGCTTTTCCTAGCGTTTCCAGTCACATATATCAATTTCTGACGGCCATTCAGCCTGTCGAAACGGGTCTCCTGATGGCCGTTTGGCGGATCTTTTTCCAATCCATCCCGGCCAGAAGCGCCATGAGTTGCGCATGATCAAGACGGATACGCGCGGCCGTCGCGGCCGGCCAGCAAAAGCCGTTCCCCTCGATGACTTTCGAATAAAGGCATACCCCACTGCCATCCCACCACACGATCCGGATACGGTCGCTCCGCTTCGAGCGGAACACATGAAGAGCGCCACTGAACGGATCAAGACCGCCATCCCTGACCAGGGCCATCAGCGACGCCGCACCCTTGCGGAAGTCAACAGGCTGGCAGGAGACATAAACCACGACGCCGGACGCGATCATGCCTTGCGCACCACCTGCAGGATCTTCGCCAACTGATCTGGGTCGATATCCCCTGTCACGCGCACCACGACGTCGCGGACGACGATTTCTACGGCTGCACCCGAAACAGGCTCAACACGCGCAAACCTCACCTCTTCGGGCGAGGCCTTCTCAAGGGGCGCAATCGATCCCGAAGCCAAGGCCTTCCGCCGCCAGCCGTAGAGCTGCGAAGGATCAAGCCCAGCCGCGCGCGCAATGGCTGACGTATTGGCCCCTGGCAAAAGCGTTTCCGAAACCAGCCGAGCCTTGTCGTCATCCGACCAATCTCGCGGTGCACGCCGCGACCGCACCGGCGTCGCTGTTAAAACCTCAAAGGCTCGGGCCTGATTCACACTGTCGCTCATAGGACTCCCCACATGATTCATGAGGAAATTGAGCACCATATCGTGCCGCGCCGCTACGTGGGGGCGTCTAACCGCTTACACTTCTTGTAATGGCCGCGCAACAATTAATGCCGTTGAATGGTATCCTCGGCAAGAGCAGTGTGGAGGCAACAACCATAGGGGTTCTCATGCTCAACAAGCTGCCTTCCTCAATCTCAGCACTTCTTGCAATCCGGGCGGACGGGCATTCGCTCCCGGCAGGTCTCTACACGCGCGAGGACGTATTCGAGGCCGACATGGACGTTTTCTTCCACAAGCACTGGATCGCCATCGGCCTCGAATGCGACGTGCCCGAACCGGGGGATGCGACGGTGGTCGACATCGGCAAGACGAGCCTGATCCTGCTGCGCAACGACGACGCTCAGATCCGCGTTCTCCATAACGTGTGCCGCCACCGGGGCGCACGCCTCTTGGGCGAGGGAAAGACGATCGTGTCTAAGCTGGTGTGCCCGTACCACACCTGGACCTACGAACTGACCGGCGAACTGAGCTACGCGCCGCACATGGGCAAAGATTTCGATAAGGACTGTCACGGCTTGAAGTTGGCGAGCTTCAAGTCGATCGGCGGTCTGATCTATGTGTGCTTGTCGGATGAACCGCCCGAAGACATTGCACGCCTTGAAGAAGCGATGGGGCCGCGGCTTGCGCCCTACGACATCGACAATGCCAAGGTGGCTTACCAGACGGATGTCGTGGAGGAGGGCAACTGGAAGCTGACGATTGAAAACAACCGCGAATGCTACCATTGCTCCGCCAATCATCCTGAGCTCTGCGTGTCCTTCGTCGACCTCGACTTCGGTTTTGACCCGGAGATGCTGAGCCCGGAGGACCGGGAGCAGGCAGACGAGCATTTCCGGCTATACGAGGCGCGGACCCGCACCTGGGAAGCCGACGGGTATCCATCCGCCGCCATCGAGCAACTGGTCGATTGTGCGACCAATTTCCGCTCCCAGCGGCTGATCATATCAGGCGCAGGGGAAAGCCAGACCCATGACGCGACGGCGGCGTCGAAGAAGTTGCTGGGGCATATGACCCGCAAGGACCTCGGAGACACTCATCTCTGGGGGCAGAATTCCTGGAATCACTTCATGGGAGATCATGCCGTCGTGACGATTGTGATCCCGCTTTCGGCCAGTCGGACCCTGGTGCGTACGAAATGGCTGGTCCACAAGGACGCGGTGGAAGGGGTCGATTACGATCTCGGCAAGCTGACCGAGGTTTGGATCGCCACCACTGACCAGGATGCCGATCTGGTTGCTCGCGCCCATGCCGGCGTGCTTGATCCCGCCTACCGGCCCGGTCCCTATTCCCGCTTCTCCGAAACCAATCTTAACAAGTTCGCCTCCTGGTACATCGATCGGATGCAGGCTCATGGATATTAAGCTCCACACCCTCCGGCCGAGCAGTCCCGCGCCCGCGCATTGGCATGCCGAGGAAGACGACCAGCTCGTTTGTTTGGACGTCTATGACGAAACCCATGACGTCAAAACCTTCACCTTCGGGTCGAGTGACGGAAAGCGTTTCGCATTTGAGGCCGGGCAATACTTTCTGTTCGATGTGGAGCTCGATGAAGGGGTCGAGAGGCGGTGCTACAGCATTTCCTCCTCCCCCCATCGAACAGCGACTTTTACGGTGACGGTCAAGCGCGTCCCGGGCGGGCGGATTTCTGGCTGGCTGCACGATACCCTGGTGCCCGGAACGGTTCTGAAGGCGAAAGGTCCGCTGGGGCATTTCGTGGCGCCGAACACGTCGTGGGCAAAGCTCCTGCTTCTTTCGGCAGGATCGGGCATTACGCCCGTCATGGCGATGCTGCGCGACCTCGCCGATCGGGCGGAGCCGGTGGATGTGGTTTTCCTTCACGCCGCGAGGACGCCGCTCGACTTCGTGTTCCGGCACGAACTCGAGGGAATTGCCCGGCGGCTAAAGGGCATGCGGCTGCATCTCCTTCCCGAAAACATCTGCGGGGAGCGGTCCTGGCCAGGGCTGACGGGGCGCATCTCGACCGATTACATCCGCCTGGCGGTTCCCGACCTTGCGGAAAGGACGGTGATGTGTTGCGGGCCAGCACCATTCATGCATGCGGCCCGCGAGATCACGGCAGCCCTTGGCGTCGCGCCCGACCGCTATCTCGAGGAAAGCTTCGATGCGAGGGTGATCGAGGAGCCGGGTCCGGCGCCGCCCGAGGAAGCGGCTATTCGTATCTATCAGGTCGAGTTTGCCAAGCAGGCAAAGACGATCGCTGTTTCGCAAGAGCAGACCGTGCTGTCCTGCGCCAAGAAGTCCGCCGTGCGCATTCCATCGTCCTGCGCCAACGGCGTGTGCGGCACCTGCAAGTCGAAGCTCGTATCGGGTGCTGTGGACATGGCCCACAATGGCGGGATACGGCAACGGGAAATCGATGCCGGCTTCTTCCTGCCCTGCTGCTCCAGGCCCCTAAGCGACCTAGTGATCGATCGCTGAGGGTGCTGCGGCCCGCTGCACGGCGTCACCGGCGCGGATGATGCCGGTTGTCGCAGGGCGGCAATAGACGCCCATGTTCTTGGCCCAATGCCGCATGATATTGCGCAGGATTTCAGTATTCTAGCCCCTCCTGGGCAAGAATAGTAAAGCCGCAGCGTTTGGTGGGAGCAATGACCTCGCCCTCGGGCTCGCCGAAGCGGATGGCGGTGTTGATCCAGCCGAGCTCCGCAAAGCCTTCCACGTCGCCAGAGGTGTCGACGTGGATATTGGGGCGGAAGCGGCGGCGATCCGCATTACCGCCCGGATGCAGTGTCTCGAGATGGGCGACGGATGCGCTGGACAGCATGTGCAGCGGGCTGACGTCGTAACGGTCGTCGGCGAACAGGCCGGTCATTGCCGAGCGGGTAGCCCGGCGATACGGCCTGATCTCCACGTCGAAGCCGAAGAAGGTGGACAAACGGGCAGGATGACCTGGAGAATGAACGGACAGCCAGCCAGTGTCGGGAACGTGGAGCGCGACCTCTCCCTCACCGGTGGTGCGCGATCGGAGGAAGATGGCCTTTCGCCAGCGCGTCCCGTTCCGGATGAGCGGCAATGCCGTTCGACACGTCAACAAGGGCATAAAGCCGATCGCCGGTCATCCCTGCAGATCCGACTTCGGCAGCCTCCAGCACTTCGCCGCCGATAGAGCTGACCGGGTAACGCCAGATCTCGCGAATGGTCCCGACGCTCCGCATCAGCATGCCTTGGCCTGCACGGCTCGAACGCTGGCCGGCGTTTGGCCGAAGGCCTTTTTGAAGGCTTTACCGAAATGAGATGCACTCACATAGCCAACGTCGACGGCGACATCCACCACGGCGCGATTGGTGTGCTGCAGGAGCTCGCGGGCGCGCTCAAGCCTGATCTTTCGGTAAGCAGCCCCAGGAGAAAAGCTGGTTTCGTCTTCGAACAGGCGCTCAAGCTGGCGGCGTGACAGCCCGACCGATCGGGCAAGGCGATCAAGGGGGACATCCCCTTCGAGATGCTGCTCCATGGTGATGAGAACCGAAATGATCCTCGGGTCCTTGGCGGTCAGCTCGATCGGCCGCCGTGCCTGGCAGTCGGTGGGGGAGCGTGCCCTGTCGATCTGCAGGACTTCAAGGGCATTGCGTGCGGCGTCGCGTCCGATGTGACGCTGGACGAGGACATTGGCGAGATCGGCCGCGCTGCTGCCGCCAGCACAGGAGCCCCGCTGCCGATCGAGGTGGAAGAGCCGGTCCGACCGCGCCTTGAGATCGGGAAATCGCTCCCGGAACTCCTGGTAATGCAGCCAGCTGATGCAGCTGTCGTGGTTTTCCATTAGACCTGCTTCGGCAAGGATGAAGGAGCCTGTGCAAACGCCGAGAAGCGGAACACCCTTTGTTGCTGCCTGCTTCAGATAGCCGATCGTCTCGTTATCTACCGGTTGCGAAACCGATAAGAGTCCGCCGACGACCACGATGTAATCGAAGCGGGCCGGATCCACGAAATCGGATGTCGGCGCCACCTGAAGGCCGCAGCTTGATGTCAACAGATGGCGAGTACTTCCGAGAACCTGCCAGTCAGCAAGAACCCGCCCGGACCGATCTTTCTGGTCGCTGGCGAGGCGCAGCGTGTCCACGAACATCGCGAAGGCTGAAAGGGTGAAGGAGCGGGCCAGGATGAACCCAACCCGCAGCGGCTTGGTGGAGCCTGCTGCATCACCGTCTTTGTATTGGTCCGGTCGCATCGACCACCTCCTTGCCGCGCTGCTTCCCGAGCGCTGGAAATGTCATTCAATTTGAAACCCATGAGCCAGCGGATCGCAATCATCCACGAAGATCGTGTTGTGGCCGATCACCCGCGCCCAGCCGCCTATGCTCGGCAGGATACCACGATACGGGCCGACCTCGATGACATCCTCGACCCGTCCTTCGAACACCGTACCAATCAGGCTTGCGTTCCTGAACCTGTCACCCACCTTCAGCCGGCCCTTGCCGAAGAGCTGCGCCATCCGGGCGGATGTCCCGGTGCCGCCGGGCGAACGATCAATGGCTTTGTCTCCGTAGAACACGGCGCCGCGTCCATCGGCGTTGGTCTGGCCTGCATCGCACCAGATGGCGTGGTGCACGCCGCTAATTCTGGTGTCGTCCGGATGAACCGGATTGCAGACTTCCGCCAGGGCGGATCTCAGCTTCTGGCTGCAGTTGACGATATCGGACGCCGACATTCCGGCAAGTCCCGGCCAGTTCTCCTGCGGTTCGACGACCGCATAGTAGTTGCCGCCATAGGAGATGTCGACGCGAAGCCAACCCATGTCCGGCACATCGACCTCGACATCCGTCTGGTGCAGGTAGCTCGGGACGTTGTAAAGCCGAACGGAGTGGACACAACCGTCCTTGACCTCGTAGGAGACGTCCACCCGGCCGGCGGGCGTTTCAATGGCGACGCGACCGGGCTGCCGCGGCGTAACGAGGCCTTCTTCAATCGCAGCCGTCACGGTGCCAATGGTTCCGGCGCCGCACATCGGCAGGCATCCGCTGACCTCGATGAACAGCACGGCGAAATCGCAATCCGCCCGGTGCGCGGGATAGATGATCGACCCGGACATGATGTCGTGGCCCCGCGGCTCGAACATCAGCGCCTTGCGAATCCAATCGTGATCCCGCTGGAAGAGTTCGCGCCGCTCCCTCATGGGCACGTGCGGCAGAAGCGGTCCGCCGGCGGCAACAAGGCGCACCGGATTGCCGCAGGCATGGGCATCAATGCAGAAGAAGGTATGTCTCATGTTGTCCTTCCGCTCACCGCGCTGCCGCCTGGGCGCCGCGTTGCAGCAGGCCACGGGACAATCGGTCAAGAACGAGGGCAACCGCGACGATGGCAAGGCCTGCCCGAAGGCCGAGCCCCATCTCCATGCGCGTCAGGCCGCGCGTCACCTCCGCGCCCAACCCACCAGCACCCACCAGACCGGCCAGAACCACCATGGCAAGCGACAGAAGGATGCATTGGTTCAGGCCGACGAGAAGCGTCTGTTTGGCAAGGGGAAACTCGATCTTCCACAGCACGGAACGGGGATGGGCGCCGATCGCGCTGCCAAGTTCCAGAAACTCCCGCGGCACCTGGTTGAAGGCAAGCGTGGTCAGCCGCAGCATCGGAGGGATGCCGTAGACGATCGTGGCGATGATCGCCGGGACGCGTCCGAGGCTGAACAACATCACCGCCGGGATAAGGTAAACCCACGGCGGAACGGTCTGCATCACGTCAAGAACGGGCCGCACCACGGCTTCCAGCGTCTTGTGGCGCGCGCACAGCACGCCGAGCGGAAAGGCGATGAGGACCGAGATAGTAACCGCAACGGTGACCAAGGCCACGGTCTGCATGGAAGCCGTCCAAAGGCCGACAAGCAAGCAAAAGCCGAGGCAAAGACCAACGAGGATCGCGATGCGCATGCCCACCGCAAAGAAGGCTGCAGCGATAATGATTGCGATCAGCCCGGGCGGCGGGACGGCTAGCAGCGCCGCTTCGATCGCGGATAGGGTGGCTTCCACGACAACCGTAATCGCCGAGAACAGGGGATGCAGGTTCCTGTTGAGCCAGTCGACGGACGGTGCCAGATAAGCGCCAGGAGAGAAATGAAGGACGGCGTCGTTCATGCGGATTTCCCCGCTCCAAGACGTGCCGCGCTCTGGGTCATTCGATCCAGCACCATCGTCAACGCTACAATGGCGATCGCCCCGTTGATCGAGCTTGCGATGTCGAGGGTGCGGATCGAGCCATAGATCGTTTCGCCCAAGCCGCCCGACCCGACGATCCCCGCGATGACCACCATCCCGAAGGCCATCATCAGGCTCTGGTTGATCCCCGCCATAATGCTGGGAATGGCAAACGGCAGGCGGATCTTGAAGAACATCTGGCTCGGTCTGATTCCCGAGGCTTCGCCCAGTTCGATGAACTCGGGCGGGGTCATGCGGATGCCAAGCGAGGTCAGGCGGATCACCGGCGGCATCGCCACCACCACGGTAGCCACAAGAGCAGTTGCCGGGCCATAGCCCAGAAGCGCGATCGCCGGCAGGAGATAGATGTAGGGCGGCAAAGTCTGGATCAGGTCCAGTCCCGGTTCCACGAAGCGGTCGAGCCGCGTGAAGAAGCCTGCGGCGATCCCGACGGGAATACCGATCACGAGGACCAAGACGGTGGCGGTGATCACCAGCGAGAGTGTGCCCATGGTTTGGGACCAAAGACCCATGAAGAAGCAGAGGCATAGAGCCAGGGCGCTCAACGCCCCGAACCAGCGACCAACCAACCGCCAACCAGCCAGGGCGACAAGGATGGCGATGATAGAGAAGGGCGGATATTCAAGCCCGGCGAGAATCCCTTCGTACAACCCTTCGAGCAGCCAACGCAGGTAGTCGAACAGGAATTCGCCATTGTCGCTGACCCACGCAAGAACGTCCTCAGTGGTGGCGTCGAATGCATCCGTGAAAGCTGACGTGTCCATGTCATCCACTCCAATTTGCGTTCACGCGGCGGCGAGGCCGCTGCCGCCGGTTCCCTTGACGCCCATCAGCAGGCTTCGTGGCGTCACCACCCCAATCACCTGACCGTTGTCCACCACCGCGATCGCATCGTGCTCGGACTGCATGGTGAGCGTGATTAGTTCGTCAATATCTGCATTGGGCGAAGTATGGGCGAGCGACCGGAGGTCGAGATCCGGTGCCGCATTCTGGAACTCCGCGGTGCTGCGCATCACCGACCGGGCCTTGATCAGATGCAGCCGCGAGATCCCCGCCACGAACTCCGCGACATAGTCGTCCGCCGGGTTCAGGATGATCTCCTCCGCGGTGCCCGTCTGTATGATGGCGCCGTCCTTCATGATGGCAATGCGGTCGCCGATGCGGATAGCTTCATCGAGGTCGTGGGTAATGAACACGGCCGATTTGCCCAGTTCCTTGGTCAAACCGCGGAACTCGTCCTGCAACTGGCGGCGGATCAGCGGATCTAACGCGCTGAAGGGCTCGTCCATCAGGATGATTTCGGGATCGGAGGCCAGCGCACGCGCAAGTCCAACGCGCTGCTGCATGCCCCCTGACAGCTCGTTGGGATACCGCTCTAGCCAGTCGGCAAGCCCGACCTTTTCCAGAGCCTGGCGGGCAGTTTCCAGCCGCTCGGCCTTTGGAACACCTTGCACTTCCAGTCCGAAAGCCGCGTTCTCCAGCACGGTGCGATGCGGCAGAAGAGCGACATTCTGGAATACCATGCCGATGTTCTTTGCCCGCATCTGCCGCAAGTGGGTCTGAGACAGCGCGGCGATGTCCTTGCCTTTGACCAAGATCTTGCCGCCGCTCGGCGTGATCAGCTTGTTGATTAGGCGGATGAGGGTGGACTTACCGCTTCCGGAAAGCCCCATGATACAGAAGATTTCGCCGCGGCGGACTTCAAGCGTTGCGTTGCTGACGCCGACAACACAGCCGAACTCCTGCAGTATCTCCCGTTTGCCGAGCCCGCGCTCCGAGATCGATCGCATCGCCGCAGCAGACTTGTCCCCGAACACCTTCCAAACGGACTGGCAGTCGATCAACACTTCGGCGGTGTTGGCAGCTTCTGCTATCATAGCATTCCCCTTGAGCCGCTTGCCGGCGTCATTCGTTGCGTTGACGGGGCCGCCCAACTGCGTCAGGCGGCCTTGTCGCTCAGTCCTTCTTGATGTTCTCCCAGCGTTTGATCAGGTCGGCATGGGCTTCGATCCAGCTCTCAACAGCCTGATCCATCGTCTTGCCGTCGTTCACTGCACCGTTAATGGCCGTGATATCGGCAAGTGGAACGTACACGCTTGCCATCACTTCGCGGGCATGCGGGTTTTCTTCCGAAAAGCCCTTCTGGCCGATCCAGTAGTAGCTTTGCGGCGGCGGGAAGACGCCCCTGGGATCCGCAAGATACTTCACTTCATACTTCTGGACCATCCATGACGGTTCCCAGATCGTCACTGCCACCCACTCCTGGCGGTCATAGGCAGACTTCAACGCGGCCGTCATCGCCGCCGAACTTCCTTCCACCAGCTGCAGTTTGATGCCATATTCTTTCACCGCATCTGCTGCATCGCGCATGAGGCCGGAGCCGGGCTCGATCCCGACGATCTTGCCAGCGAACTTGTCGCTATGCTCGTTGAGCTGCTCGAGCGAGTCGATCGGCACGTATTTCGGCACCGCGATCCCCTGGTACAGACCGTGGGAGACCGGCGAGATTTTCTCGAGACGGTCCTTGTGTCGGTTCCAGTAGTCGTGGGCGACATAGTCGGTCTGGGAGGCGAGAACCTGGATGTCGCCCTTCGTCAAGGCGGCGTAGGCGATGCCCCATTCGGAGAACTCCGTGATGTTCACTGTATAGCCGGCATCCTCCAGGACCTTCTTCGTGATGCCGGTGATGGGCGTCAGGTCCTCCCAGGACAATGTGCCCATTTCGATCGTCTTCTCCTGCGCCTTGGCCGGGAGCATGCTCATCGCGATCATCGCAGCGGCGCAGAGCGCCTTCCATAAGCCCTTCATCGTCCTTACTCCTAGTTGTCGTTCCCTTTGTTGGCGGACGCGCCTTGTGGCGGAGCCCGCATTGCGCGGCGAGGATCATCCCTCGCGGCCGGCACGCAATTCCTGTAGACGGATGACGGCATTGACGCCGAGCCAGGCAAATGGCTCCGGCGGCAAACGGGTCGGTTCCGGCTGGCTGCTGTATTCGGCAAGTTCGGGGCTGGTGGTGCCCGTGGCGAGATCGGCCACCATCATGCCTGCCAGGGTGCTTTTCACGGTGCCCAGCCCGTTTTCGCAACACGCAGAGTAAAGCCCTTCCTCGACTTCACCGAAAGCTGGGACATGGTTGCGGCTCAAGCAGAGCGCTCCGGCCCAGCTGTATTCCATCGGCAGGTCCGCAAGCGCAGGGAAGCGCGCGCTGAGCGAACGCCGCTGGTCGCGCGCAATCCCCTTCACTCGGTTCTCGGAAACCTGAAGGGACGGATCGTAGGTGAACCGCGTACGCACGACGATGCGCGACATGCCGTTCACCATGATCTTGCGGATCGTCGCGCCCATCGGATCGGCCGGCAGCACTGCCCAACGCTCTGCACCGGTATCCGTGCCGAACCGGTCCCGGGAGAAGGCCGCAGTCATCGACGCATAGGTGAAGATTTGCATCAGCCTACCCTCGAAGTGACCGAAGCTCTGGATGTGCCCATTCACGCCGAGGATCACCTTTGGCGCCGAAACGGACCCACGGCACGATTTTGCCTTCCACGTTCTATTCTGCTTCGATAGCTCCAGGACCGGAGATTGTTCGTAGATGGAAACGGCCCTGCTCAAACCGCCGGCCAGTCCGCGAACATAATCGGCCGGTTGGATCAATACTGCGCCCGGTGTGAAAAGTCCCCCCCGGTAATAGGATGAGCCGGTCATCTCCTCCATTTGCTTGGCGTCCAGGACGGTATGATCCTCGCCGATCGCAGTGAGCGACCTACTGTAGTTGTCGTTCAGGGTCAGCCCGCGTTCACCCGCCGCGGCATTCACCTTTCCGGACGGATCGAAGGTCGCTGGCGACAATCCATATTCGGCTGCCGCCTGCGCGGCGAAGCGGATCGCCAGGCGGTTGTGCCGGATCTCGGTTCTGGTGATCTTCTCGTCGGCCACAGAATATTCGCCCGACGATAGATTGTGCGGGACGTCAATCATGAAGCCGGAATTGCGGCCCGCAGGACCCTTGGCGATCTCGCACGCATCGAGAAGAACGATCCTGTCCTGCGGACGGAGCTGGTTCAATCTGCGTGCCGCCGAAAGGCCCGCAAAACCGCCGCCGATGATCAGCCAATCTGCGGTGATATCCTTTTCAAGCGACTGAGTAGGAAAGGTGCGCCGGCTGATCGCCTCCCACCCTGAAGTGCCGGTATCGACCGGCAGCCGCTTGATCCGATGCCGTGTCATCTCAAGGTCTCGTCAACTGACCGGTCGGAAATGTCGATCCAGATCGTTTTGACTTCGCAGTAGTTATCGTGGGCGAAGATCGACTTGTCGCGCCCGCCGAAGCCCGATTCCTTGTAGCCACCGAAGGGCGTGCTTGCGTCGCCTTCTCCGAAGCAGTTGACGGTTACGATGCCGGCGCGGATCTCGCGCGACAGCTTAATCGCATTGCGCAGACTGCCGGTGTAGACGGAGGCGGCAAGGCCGTAATTCGTGTCGTTTGCCAGCATCACTGCTTCGGCAAGCGTGTTGAACGTGGTCACCGAAAGGATCGGCCCGAAGATCTCTTCCTGGAAAAGACGGCTGCCAGAGGTGACGCCTTCAACCACGGTCGGCTCAATGAAGATCCCCTGCTGCGTTTGCCCACCGAAGGCCACGGTGAGGTTTTCCTTCTTTGCTTCGTCAAGGAAGGATTTGACCTTGTCGAAGTGTGTCTTGCTCACCATGGCGCCGATGCGGTTGTCCGGGTCAAGCGGATCCCCGGTCTTCCATTCGCGCATGTATTGGCCTATGCGCTTGAGCAATTCATCCTTGACCTTGGCATGAACAATCAGACGTGACGTGGCGGAGCAGTTCTCGCCCATGTTCCAGAAGGCGCCGTTGACAACCTGTTCGGCCACCAAATCGAGGTCCTCGGCGTCGTCGAGTACCACGGCCGGGTTCTTCCCGCCGCATTCGAGCACGATCTTCTTCAGGTTGGAATCGGCCGCATAGCGGAGGAAGTGCCGGCCCGTCGGGGTCGAGCCGGTGAAGGCAACCATATCCACATCCTGATGGATGCCGATCGGCTCGCCCACCTCCCTGCCGCCGCCCGTCACCACATTAAACACGCCGGCCGGAACTCCGGCCTCGTGGGCCAGCTCGGCCACGCGAAGCGCGGTGAGCGAGGTTTCCTGGGCGGGCTTGACGATCACAGAGCAGCCGGAAGCAAGCGCAGGGCCGATCTTCCAGGCCAGCATCAGCAGGGGAAAGTTCCACGGCAAAATGCAGCCGACGACGCCGATCGGCTCACGCACCACCATGGCCAGCGCATGGGTGCCGACAGGGGCCGTGTTGTCGTAGAGCTTGTCGATCAGTTCCGCATGCCAGCGGATCGTGTGGATCGTGTCCGGCACATCCACCGTCTGGCATTCGCGGATTGGCTTGCCGCTGTCGAGGCTTTCCAGAACCGCAAGCTCGTGGCGATTGCGCTCGAGGAGCTTGGCGAGCTTGAGCAGCACGACCTTGCGTTCGCCGGGCGCCAAGGACCGCCAGCGGCCGTCGTCGAAGGCTTCCCGCGCTTTGCTGACAGCAAAATCAACGTCGCTCGCATCGCAGTCGGCGACCTCAGCCAGCGGCTTGCCGCTTGCCGGGTTGATCGAGGTGAAGGTTTTTCCGGAATTTGCCGGACGAAAGGCACCGTCAACAAAAGCGTTTGTTGGGATCTGCAGGTCGGCTGCGATGGCCTTGTACTCGGCGGCGGTCAGAGGTTCATGCATGGTTTGCTCCCGACGTGATCTGGCCGATCGTGCGCTTCAGCGTCGCGGTGATGGTTTCCAGAGTGCGCTTGTCTTCGGAATTGAGCGGCCGCAGCGGAGCGCGAACCGAGCCCGTCCGCAGCCCGATGATCTCACATCCATGCTTGATGGACTGGACGAACTTGCCGCCTTCCAGGAAATCCATCAGCGGCAGCATGGCCGTCATGATCGCCCGGCCCTTGTCAAAGTTCTTCTCTATCACGCAGGCCTCGTACAGCGCGACGTGCTCGCGCGGAAGGAAGTTGGAGCCGGCACAGACCCAGCTGCGCGCGCCCCAGGCAAAGAACTCGAGCGCCTGATCGTCCCAGCCGCAGGACAAGGAGATCTTGGGAAACTTACGCGCCAGCAGATGGAGGTTGCCCGTCTCGCCGGAGCTTTCCTTGATCGCGACGACGTTCTTCGACTTTCCGACCCGCGAAAAATATTCCTCGCCCATCTTCATGCCCATCCGCGCGGGGTAATTGTAGAGCATGATCGGGAGGTTGGCGGCGCGATCGACGGTCAAGGCGTGAACGGCATTTTCCCGCTCTGTGGGAAGGGCATAGGGTGGGGTGGAGACGAGAATGGCATCTGCGCCAATTTCCTTGGCCGCCTTGGCATACTCCACGGAGTCTTCCGTGCGCGTGGCGCCGGTGCCGATGATCAGCGGCAGCCGGCTGCCGATCACCTCCTTGGCGTAGGCCGCAAGGTCATAGCGTTCCTGGGTGCTTTGGGCATAGTATTCGCCCGTCGAGCCGCCAACGACGATGCCGTGGACGCCCGCCTCTATCAGCGATTCCAAGACGGCGGCATAGGCCTCGCGATCGATCTGCCCTTCCGCGTCGAGCGGCGTCACCGCCGGGGTGTAGATCCCTTCAAACTTCACGATGTTTTCTCCAGTGATCGCAGTGCGGGCTTGCCCAACTGCGAGTCCGACTCCATTCCTGGTGGCGCGATGAACATCTCCATGTTCTCCCGGGACAGCTCCCAATGCTCGAAAACGAGATCGACGACCGCGTCTTCGTCGTGGGCACTGAGGGCTTCGATGAACCGGTCATGGTGCTCGACCGAAAGCCGAAGCCTGTGAGACATGTCTATGTTTTTCGGGCGAAAAAAAGTATGGCCGATGCGGGCATGATCGATCAAAAGCCGGCCGAGGCTCGGTTGTAGATAAACGTTGTTCGACATCTCGCCGAAGATCTCGTGGAAGCGGTTATTTTCCAGAACCATGTCCAGCGGATTTAAGGTTTCGCTGGCAACGCGGAAACGCTCCTGCGTCTCCTTGAGATCCGCCAACTGCGCCGGTTTGTAGTTCTGCACGGCGAGCCGCCCAATCGCGGAATAAACCATCGGCGCAACGAGGAAAAAGTTGCGCATCGTGAAGGAATTCATGGGCGCCACGCGCGCACCACGGTTCTCGCGGATCTCGACATATCCCTCGCCGGAGAGCCGACGGAATATCTCGCGAACAGGCGTGCGCGAAAGACTGTAGCGTTCTCCAAGGCTGGTCTCATCCAGATCTTCGTCTGGCTGCAGCTCCATTGTCAAAACGGCACGCTTCAGATCATCATAAAGACTGGTCTTGCTGCTCTTCATATCGTTCCCAGTGCTTCTGCACTGCAGCGCTCTCGCTGCCTTGGTCGAAGACTGATCCACATCGTCTCCCGCGTCAAGACAATTGTATTCTCTGCGTACACAATTGTGCTTGTGGCGAAATCTTAGTTCTGAGCGTGGGCAAGTTCGGCTGAATAGATTATGCTTCCACCCTGTCGATGGACTGCTGCATGCAGGTGCTCAATGGCAATCACCTGCAAAGTCTAGTGACGTACCGCTACGGCACGTGATTTGCTTCGCCGGTTGCCGCTTTTGATGCGCTGATGCGGTTGTCTAAATCTCCGGGCGAAAAGCCACTTTCGTCCGTACGCTGATGGCCTGAGCTTCGGCCATCCGCCGGCGTACCGGCTGGATTACTTGTGAAGAACGCTAACCAAAAACGCGCTTCGTGCCTGTCACCGACCCGAGGACGCGCGAAAAATGGCTGGCGCTTGAAAAGCCCGTCACGTATGCGATCTCGTCGAGCGACAGCGGGCTCTGCTCTAGCAGTCGCTGTGCATCCGCACCCGCATGTGCCGATATGTGTCGAGAAAGCCTCCAGCGATCCCTCGTGGAGAGCCGCGGCGCTGTTCCAGGCCCGGCTCTCCTTAGACAGCTCAGTGTCGCTTGGGACGAGGAGACGGCCTTGAACTTGGCTGGTGCACAGTTAACAAGAAGATCACTGGGTGCAGCGTCCTGCCTAGCAAAGCAAGTGGCCGGGCTGCTCCTTTCCAGGTCCCGCCCGGCTCCACCGTTGCTGTCAGCGGCCTCGGCTCAGAACTCTTCCCATTCTTCTACGGACTGAGCGATGGCTACGTTGCCGCGAGAGACAGGAACTCGGCTTGCGGCCAGTCTGGATGCCGCGGCAGCATATGCTGGGGCAGTATATGTGCCGTGTGCCGCTTCCGAACCCCTGCGGGCCGTCGTCTGCCGAAGCTTGCTTGCAGCCGTACCAAGCTGGAACTGCGACAGCAGCTCGTTCAGGCGGCTGCTTTCCTGCGCGAGACCTGCGCCGGCGGCATTCATCTCCTCGACCATCGCCGCATTCTGCTGCGTTGCCTGGTCCATTTGGTTGACTGCGGTATTCACCTGCGCCAGACCAGCGGATTGTTCCTGCGCGGCCGTGGCAATTGCATCCATATGACCATTGACCGCCTGGACGAGCTGCTCGATTGCGCTAAGCCCCTCTCCCGTGTCGTTGACGAGCTTGACGCCTTCGCCAACCGCCACGGCCGAGTTAGCGATCAGTGCCTTGATCTCCTTGGCGGCATTGGCCGAGCGCTGCGCCAATTCGCGGACCTCCTGTGCCACAACCGCGAAGCCCTTGCCGGCCTCGCCGGCACGAGCGGCTTCAACGCCGGCGTTCAGCGCCAAGAGGTTTGTCTGGAAGGCGATCTCGTCGATGACGCCGATGATCTGGCCAATCTGTTGCGACGACTTCTCGATGCGCTCCATTGCAACCACCGCGTTACGGACGACCTGGCCGGACTGACCGGCCTGTGAGCGTGCATCGCGAACGACGTCCCGGGCTTCTGCGGTACGCTTCGAGGTCGCCACGACGTTGGAAGTGATCTCTTCCAGTGCCGCGGCGGTTTCCTCCAGCGAAGCCGCCTGCTGCTCCGTGCGCTTCGACAGGTTGTCGGAAGCATCGGAGATCTCCTTCGACCCACCGTTGACGGTGGAAACCGAGTTGCCGACGCCAAGCAGCGCTTCGCGCAGCTGACGAACCGACGCGTTGAAGTCGTTGCGCAGGCCCTCGAACTGCGGGGCTAGGGCTTCGTGCACTTCGCACAGCATGTCACCGGCAGCCAGGCGGCGAAGGCTGGCTGCAAGAGCGCCCGTCGCTTGGTTGAGCCGAGCTTCGGCATCGGCTTCAGACTGACGCTGCATCTCCGCCCGCTCCACTTCCGAGCGGCGGCGGTTGGCCTCAGCATCCATTTCCAGCTGCTGGTTGCGGATAGCCGCTTCGCGGAAGACCTCGACGGAGCGCGCCATGTCGCCGATTTCGTCCTTGCGGCCGACGAAGGGAATGGGGCTCTCTGCATCGCCAGCCGCCAAGGCGGTCATGCGGTTGCCAATGCCATGGATCGAGCCGGAGAGGTTACGCGCTACGACATAGCTCAAGCCGGCAGCGAGACCAAGCAGGAGCACAAGAGCTCCAACAATGAGTTCCAACTGTTTTGCCGACGTAGCTGCCAACATGTCGGCTGTTTTCAGCAGATCTGCCGAGGCTTCTTCGACTAGGTCTGCAGCCAGCAATCGACGCTTCTCCATTGCGTTCATCCAGACATCATAGTCGCCCGCGGATGGTGCATAGGTCTTCAGCTCGTCGAAAGTCGCAAGAAGACCAAGCGCAGCTGAACCCTCCGGGGTTTTCCAGAACGCGTCCACCTTAGCGAGCACCGAAGGCGCAAGTGCTGATCGCATAACCTTTTCATAGATGCGAACCTGCTGGCGACCCTGCACAAAACGGGCAATCTCCTCCGAATTGAGCGCGCCATTCCTTGCAAATTGCTGCCCCATCCGCGTCACGATCGCAAAGCCATTGTTGACTTGTGCCAGTGCATGAATTCCATCCACAGCTCGCGCCAGATCCCGGTCTTTTGTCAGGTGACCGACACGGGCGATAGTGTCCAACGTCTGCTGGGACAAGGGCGTCAGGTACTGTGCAGTCAGGAGCGGGTTCTTGTCTCCTGCATCAATTTTTGTACGGTAATCGCTCAAGCGGCTAACGCGATCCTGAAAGGCTGTGATGGTTTCATCAAGACCGCGATCGCTGGTGCCTTCGCTTTTGATCCGTATGTAATTGTCGACAAGGCTCTTCTGCACAGTATCCAGACGCATTCTGGCCTCTGCGCGATTGGCTAAAGTGGAGTAGCTTTCCCCAGAAATTGCATTCATCATGCTCGCTGCCGGCGCAACGACATTCATCAATGTCCGCGTTTTGTCGAGGTGTCGGTATCCATCCAATGACTCGACACCCAATATGACACCCAACACTACCATGGCGGACGTCGGTAGTATGGCGACAAGAGCCAGAGACTTTCTGAAGGACAGGGCTTTCAAGATGCGCAGCATCAACGGATCCTCGATGCAAAAGAGTAAGGGGAAGAGCCGGAGCGAAAGCCGGCGATCATTGACGACACGCTGACGCTGAAAGATTGCACAAATCTTAATCGGCCCTAACGAGATGTTGCCGAGATTCCTAGAGTGGGAGCGTCACGAATTCTCAACCAATGCGGCGGCGGCTTGCCGGCTGGTTCTCTAGTCGCAGCCGTCAGATTTCGCCTTGGTGGGAAATGAGCTGACTCTAGCGATCGAACGAAACTGCATTGTCGCGGCAGCAAAGGTGTGTGGCATTCAAAGGCGCACTTTCGCGCTGTCCAGTGCTGGGTTCACTTCCGTATCATCGCCGTCTCCTGACACCTGGATCAGGTTGAAGACCACTCATGCGACACGCCTGAGATCTGTTCCTCCGTGGTGTAAAGCACCTTCAGCCCTCGTACGGAAGGTTGCCATCTGCTCGCTCAGTAGTGCCGCTTGCTGAGCCAGGGCGGCACTCGCAGCAGTAGCCTCTTCGGCCATTGCTGCGTTCTGCTGCGTCGCCTGGTCCATCGAGTTAACGGCGACGCTGATCTGTTTGACCCCGGCAGCTTGCTCCCGGGCAGCATCGGCGATGGCGCTGATGTTAGAGTCAATGCTGGCGATCTGGTTCAGGATCTGGTTCAAAGCGGTGCCGGTCTGGCCCACCAGGTCCACACCGTCACCTACCAATCGGTTGGAGGCAGAGATCAGGTTGTTGATTTCCTTTGCAGCCGCAGCCGATCTTTGCGCCAGCTCGCGCACTTCTTGCGCGACGACGGCAAAGCCCTTGCCTGCTTCGCCGGCCCGAGCGGCCTCGATCCCGGCATTCAGTGCCAGCAGGTTTGTCTGAAATGCGATTGTGTCGATGATACCCAAAATGCCGGCGACCTCTTGAGAGGATTTCTCTATCTCACCCATGGCTGCCACAGCTTTTGCAACCACAGTTTCGGTTGCTTCTGCGCTCGCCTTCGTCGAAGCTGTCAGAACACCGGCTTCCTGAGCGCTGTCCCGGGTACTTGTGATCGTGGTTGTGATCTGTTCGAGCGCTGCGGCAGTCTCCTCGAGAGAAGCAGCTTGCTGCTCTGTCCTCTTCGAAAAGCTTGCACTTGCGCTACTGGTTTCAGTGGATGCATCGGCAATAACATTCGTACTTTCACCGATGGTCGCCATCGTGATGTTCAGGCGCGCCATGGAGCGATTGAAGTTCAGCCTGAGCTCCTCCATCGATGGAACGAAAGGCTGTTCAAGGGCAACCGTCAGGTCGCCATCCGAGAGAGCTGAAAGGCCCGCGTTCACCTCGTTGATGGCGCTCATTCGCTCCGTCACGTCGGTTGCGAACTTGACAACTTTGGTCACGCGACCGGATGCATCAACAATAGGATTGTAGGCCGCCTGAATCCACACCTCGCGGCCACTCTTGGCGATGCGAACGAACTCGCTCGAGATGAACTCCCCCTGGCCAAGCCGTTCCCAGAAAGCCGTATATTCCGGGGTTGCGACGTAGCCAGGTCGGCAGAATATTCGGTGATGCTTGCCGAGGATTTCTTCCAGCGCAAAGCCCATCGCACGGCAGAAATTTTCGTTGGCAGCAATGACTTCGCCGGTCGGCGTAAATTCAATGACCGCCTGAGAGCGCGAGATGGCTTCCAGCTTGCAGGCGTCTTCAATTGCTTGCTTCTTGGCTCCGGTGACGTCAGCAGCAATTTTGAGGATTTTGTAGGGCCTACCGTTGCGGAAGACCGGATTGTAGGAGGCTTGAATCCACACCTCGCGTCCGCTCTTTGCGAAGCGTCGGTAACTACCGGCGTCAAACGTCCCAGCGCTCAGGCGGGACCAAAAGGCTGCATATTCGGCCGATCTGACGTGAGCTGGCTCACAGAACATCTGGTGATGTCTACCCAAGATCTCCGAGAAATCATAGCCAAGCGCCCGGCAGAAGTTCTCGTTGGCGGTGAGAATCAACCCGGTGAGATCAAACTCTATAAGAGCTTGCGAGGTCGAAAGTGCCTGCATCATTGCCACTGCGTCGGTCTGCTTGCCAAACACTCTACTAACCTTTCAGTGAACTAGGACACGAACTTCCACCAAGACGATTAACCGATCACTTCAATTGAACAGTAAATTCTAATGGATGATGATTGACGCCGGGAACTGTTTGCCGCCCGTGGTCGAGTGGCGGCACAAGCTGACTGACCGCTTGCAGGAACGACTTCCGGTCGCCTCGACGGCCATATGGCGGCGCGAAGCGGCCGTAAACCACCACCATCATCACGAGGCGAGCGGAGGCGAGACTTTGGGGTACGCGCACGCTCCTGCCGTTTTCGGAGCTGACGAACGCCGCGCAGTTAAGGCATCAGGCGCGGTTCTGGCGTTTACTGCGCGTTAACCTTAAAAGACCGATAACTGCGTCATCTGATGACCAGCCGGAGCCACCTGCGAATGTCCGTCGCCCGTCGACCACGCCTGATG
>JOKI01000043.1 GCA_000722615.1 Pseudorhizobium pelagicum
ACCTCGAGGATCGCCGCCCCAACTCCCAGGGCTGCCCCTACCAGATCGCATCCGTCGTCCTGAAGACGATCGCCGAAGTGCCGACGGCCGACTACGCCAAGAGCGCCGCCTGACTGCCTGGGGCGAGGCCGTCGCCGGCTTCCGGGCCACGCCACCGGCTTCGCCCCACGCACACGCGCGCCGTATCGATCCTGGCCTGTCGGGGGCCTATCCCTCACGCCACGCAAGACCCACCCACGCGAGCAACGGTGGGACGGCCAGCTATAGCCAGGCTCCTGCCCAAGTAGATCTGCTCAACCGCAACCGTTGCGATCGCATCCCGTCTTCCGCCCACAGCAGGCGGGATACGATTGTAACAGTATGTCCCGTTTCAGAAACAGTAGGACATCACGAAACGCTCCAAGACGGATCGCGCCTGACGCAGTGTCCGGCGATAAAGAGGAACGTTCGAATGGATACTTCTGCAAATGAAATTGCTGCCGTTCATGGCTCCGGCGGTGACTGGATGGAAGTCACCCCCGGCGAGGTTTTCAAGATTCGCACATCTGCCACCGAGACAGATGGCATCTACACGATACTGGAGATCATCGCCGAACCTCGTAACGGCGTGCCGATGCATGTGCATGCGAACGAAGAGGAATGCTTCGTCGTTCTTGAGGGCAGCCTTCATCTCACCCAGGGCGAAGACAGGCTGAACCTGTTGGCCGGCGATGTGGCGACAGTCAGGAGAGGCACTCCGCACGCGTGGTGCAATCTGTCTGATCGACCTGCGCGGTTCTTGGTTATCTTCTCGCCTGGAGCCATGGAGAAGACATTCAGGCGTATCGGTTCGATGAAGGCCGCCGATTTCTCGGCGATCTCAGAGTCGGCCGAAAGCGATGGCTCCACCATTGTCGGACCTCCGCCCTACGGGAACATCTACTCCGTCCTGTCACCTCGGCCAAGGCCTTGATCCTGCACAGCTTGCGAAGACAGTGAGAGCATTTCCCGCTCACTGGACATTCTCGATCTGCCGGCCGAGTTCGCCCCCTGAAGCTGCGGCATCAGCCGTGTCTGTCGGGCGAACTCGGCCGCAAGTGGATGGCAGCGCCTGGTCAGGCGCGGAGGGGAGGCTCAGCCCCCCTGCCTGGCCAGCATCACGCCGGGCGGCGACTTGGCCTTATCCTGCTTGCCCTCCAGCAGCGTCAGACGGAGCAAATTGGAGATGGCTTCTGCGATCGTAATCAGTGCATCGCGCTCCTCGTGCTTCAACGAGCGCGGCACGACATCTATGATGCAGATCGATCCCAGAGCAAACCCCAGCGGATCCCGAACCGGCGCCCCGGCGTAAAACCGGAAGCCGTAAGGTTCATCAAGGGTCGGATTGCTTTTGTATGTCTCGTCCCGGCTCAGATCCTCGATCACGGTGAGCTCATTGGCAACGAGCGTCTCGTTGCAGAAGGCCCAGTCCCGCGACGTGCTTTCGCCGTCGAAACCCACTCGGGATTTGAACCACTGTTGATCCTTCGTAATGAGGGTGAACATCGCGATGGGCGCACGCGTGACATAGGCAGCAAGACGCACGAGACGGTCGAAGCGGCTGTCTGCGCTGGACCCGACAAGGGCAGATCGCCTGACGGCCTCCAGACGGGCATCTTCGTTCCATGGCAGGCCGAATGATGAACCATCATCCGTGTCGCGCAGTCTTGCCTTCAGAAGATCGACGACTGCGGCACTCATGGCCGAAACGTCGGACAGCATCTGCATTTTGACACGGTTCTCTCCCTGCCCGGCCATCGAGCCGACGCCCTTGCCGATCATCGCAAGAATGAGAGTTTGTCTGTAGCGCGGATCGCCGCTGATCGCGGCAACAAGGGCTTTGCGCTCTCCATCCTCGGCATTCTCCACGATCAGCAACGTGGGTGGCGCGGGTTCGAGCAATGTTCTCAATGCGTCTGCGTCTTCCGTAACATCGATGAGCAGGCCGGAGCCGGGAAGCCCGACCTTGCCCCACTCCGCCCCTCGGCCCTGGCCGGCAAGGACGACCGCGTTAGCGCCCAGATCCACTGGCACCCGCGCAGGTTCTTCGATGAGGTCGAGAACAGCCTGGCGCGGAATCCGTCGATGTCCTCCAGGTGTCTTCCAGGATGGCAGTTGACCGCTCTCCACCCATAGCTGTGCCGTGCGAACGGAAACGCCAAGCAACTCTGCGGCATCCGCCGTCGTCAGGATATCTTTCATCATGTGCCCCAATGCAGTGGGCACAAATATAGGAAAAATCAGAAAATCTGCAAGAAGCGGAACCTGGTCGGAGGTTTCGCAAGCGCGCGATTGTGCCCGGCCTCCACGTGGCGCAGGAGCCGAGCGTCCATCGACTTGAAGATGAGATGCAACTCATCACAGCGGTGAAAGGCGGAAGGGCTCGATGGCCCTCCCGCCTTTCATTTCATATCACATGGCCGCCAGGGTCTTCGCAGCTTCGTCGATCGTGTCTGCAATTTCCTGGGCGCGGGTGATGAAGAGGGCATGACTGCCGGGTACCTTGGTGATCTTGGCGCCAATTCGTTCGGCCATATGCACCAGCATCGCCTGATCGAACGCCTTGTCTTCCGTCGCGATCACAGCCCAGCTCGGCTTGCTGCGCCATGCGGCGTTCTTCAGCTTCGTGCTGAAGACGGACATGTTGATCGGCACTTGGGAGTCGCGCATGAAGGCGGCCTGCTCATCGCTCACGTCATGGGCGAAGCCCTGCTTGAACATGTCCGGCTTGACGAAGCCGAAGCCGTCTTCGCCGATCTCGAGCACGAATTCCGGCGTCGGAGCAAAACCTTCGTACTGTTGAGCGGTCGTTTCACCAGCGTCCGGCGCCAGCGCCGACACATAGACCAGACCCGAAACCTTCGGATGCACACCCGCTTCCGTGATCACGGTACCGCCCCAGGAGTGCCCGACAAGGATCGTCGGACCGCTCTGGAGGTCGAGCACGCGGTTGGTGGCATTGACGTCGTCTTCGAGCGACGTGAGGGGGTTCTGCACGATCTGCACGTGATAGCCACGTTTCGTCAATTCATCGTAGACGCCGCGCCATCCGGCTCCGTCCGCGAAAGCGCCGTGCACGAGAACGACGTTTTTCACGGGAGCGGCGACGGCAATTGTCGGCGCAACCATCGCAAGCGCCAGGGTGGTCGCGCTGGCCAGAGTGAGGGCGAGCTGGGTCAGTTCCATTGTCGTTTTCCTTGTTCAGAGTTGTACATGGCCGGTTGAAAATGTCCTCCTTGCCGGGCAACGGGCGGGGGATCGTTGCCCGGCTGGAGGTCGCTGAAGGAGCCTGTGTGGGAGGGGACATGAGGCCGTCAGTCAGCCTCTGTAGAATTGCAGGTCGTCCGGGCGACGCATATCGTCCTTCCGTCTCGCCCGGCTATCCAATGGTATTAGCCCGCTAGTCCATCTCGGTAGTCTCGGCTACGGAACAGGTTCAGCAGCCTTTCGACAAGCGGGGCTGCGGCGGTGCGGAGGCGACGGTCGATTGGGGATTTCGTCGACAGGACAGGTCTAGCCAGCCCCCAGGAGAGGGTTACGATTTCGATATGGCGGCCAGGATGAATGGCTTTAGCCGTTGAACGTGAGATCTTCCCGATGTCCGCCTCTCGACGCTTTGTCGATCTGACATCTCGAAATGCCGATGTCTTTCAGCAGGTAGTCCGGCATGTTCCGCATCGTCTCCACAGCCTTCCGTCTCCTCCGCCAGCAGTGAAACCAGCTGAGGAGACCTCCGTTGCGCTTTTTGTCACTCGGCCCATGTGCTGGCCGTTTCAGCAATTGTTGCGGACCTTTGGTCATCATCTGTGTCCCACGTGTTGATATGCACTTGGGGCCATTGGCTTGGCCTGTGCCTTTGAACTGGACACGACGATGCATTGCGGGTGGCGCAAGAGTGTTTCAGGACAGGGAAAACTGCTTACGAATGGAACGAAGTCCGGCGGCGCGGCCTGGCCGCCGAAGACCGGGTCGTGCTTCGACCCGGCTCGATCGACCCAGGCAGGAAAACGGCGTTGACCAGCAGATTCCTGCTGACCTGCTGGAGCTGGATCCGACTGTCGGTAACACCACCGTATAATTTCCGTGATGGCCGAAGCATGCGATGGATGAGCCAATTGCTCTCAATGCCGAAAAGGCCAGTCAGATGCCGGCGTCACGGAATGTGCATATCGCAGTCATCGATGACGACGACTCCTTCCGCCTTGCGGCAGAATGGCTGATCAAATCGCTCGGATACGAAGTGGCCGGTTATGAGTCCGCAGAGGCATTTCTGGGCGTGCCTCCCCCACGGGCCGCCGACGTCATAATCTCGGACATCCAGATGCCAGGAATGACGGGCATCGAGATGAAGCAAAGGCTGAATGAGGAGGGACACGAAGTTGCCGTCATCTTTGTATCGGCGCAAGCCGATCCAGCCCTGCTTCGTCGTGTGAGCGAGTGTGGTGGCTTGGCACTTCTGCAGAAGCCATTTCACGGACAGATTTTGATCGACGCCATACATCACGCGATCGGCGATCCGTCACCAGATTGATTCAGGTGCCAAGCCGACCCTTCGAACCAGTCTGAAGGAAGATTGACGGACGCGCTTGCACCGCTCTCGGTGCACTAGCCGCTCATGGCCCGGCGACTGCGTCGCCAGGCTGCCAGTTTCGAAGACGGTTCGAGCGAGGTCTCGACCGGAGCAAGGGCCGGCCGAACCGGGGCCGATTGCTTACACGGTCGGAACGGTGCCGCCATCGATGACATATTCTGCACCGGTGATGGATGCTGCCCGATCCGAGGCAAGGAAGGCGATCAGATTGGCAACCTCTCCCGGCTTGGCGGGCCGTCCAAGCGGTATTCCTCCGAGACTGTCCATGATGATCTTCTTGCCGCCTTCGTAGTCGGTGTTGGCCTGAGCCGCCAGCCGCTCCGCCAGGTGCACCGATCCTTCGGTCTCGATCCAGCCTGGAGAGACGCGCATCACGCGAACGCCGCTCGGAGCCACTTCCTTCGAAAGCGACTTGCTGTAGGTGGAAAGGGCCGCTTTTGCGGCGGCATAGGCAGTGGTCGACTCCGGCAGAGGGAGGATGCTCTGGATGGACGTCACATGAACAACGACACCATGGCCCTGCGCCACCATCTGAGGCACCAGCAATCTGTCAAGCCGGACGGCAGGAAACAGGTTGGTGTTGAGTTCATTTTCCCATTCTGCGTCATCAAGGGCAGCAAAACCACCGCCTGGAGCGGAGGAACCGCCCAGCATGTGGACAATGATGTCGGCGCCTCCGAGGCGATCGTTCACGGCATCCGACACCGCAATGGCGCCCTCCGCCGTTTTCAGGTCGGCGGCGACGAAAAGGTCTTCCGGCAAGGACTCCGGACGAGACCGGGCCGTCACGAGCACGCGTGCCCCGAGGCTGCGGAAGAGATCCGCCGTCGCCCCACCGGTGCCCTTGGTGCCGCCGGTAATCAGCGCGCGCTTTCCTTCCAAGTTCAGAAACCCGGTCATGCGCCAATCTCCAGCTGTGCAATCTTGCCCTGGTCCACAACGAAGCGGAAACGAAGCTGCGCGGGGCTGTTGGGGAAGTTCCCGCTGACGGTCGCGAGGACGGAGATCCCCTCCCCGTCGTTGGCAGCACTGATCGGCTGTGCCGTGTGACCGTACTTTTGCTTCGCCTCGAGCCACCAACGGCGGATGGGCTCGAGACCCTGATACGTGGCACCTTCGTCGTGCACAACCGCGGTTTCGGAGAATGCGCCGACCAGGGCCTCAGCATCGCTGGACTGGTCGGCATCGAAATAGGTTTTAACGGAGTCTGGCAGGTTCATCGGCGTCATCCTTATTTAGATCCCGCAGTGAAATTAGCACTTGACCATTATTATTATAACCGGGACAAAGCTGCATGACGTATTGCGAATACCGGGACAATGGAACGCGCTTCTCTGGATGATCTCACCGCCGTCATAACCATCGCACGGAAAGGAACCTTTCGAGCGGCGGCGGTCGAGCTGGACATGTCGACGACGGCCCTCAGTCACGCGATCGCGCGGTTGGAAGCAAACCTGGGGGTGCGACTGTTCAACCGGACGACCCGCAGCCTCTCGCTGACAGGTGCCGGAAGGATCTTTGTCGAGCAGGTGGGGCCAGCGCTTCAGGACGTCCGCGGCGCCTTGGATGCGGTTCGCTCCGAGCGTGACACCCCCTCCGGGACTTTGCGCATCAATGCGGCACCTTTCGCTGCGCGGGAGATCCTTTCTCCTCTCGTGGTCGAGTTTCTTCGTCGCTACCCGGACATGTCCGTGGACCTGGTCACCGAAGGGCGGCTGGTGGATATCGTGGCCGACGGTTTCGATCTGGGTGTGCGCGTCGCCGGACTGGTTCCGAGCGACATGATTTCGGTGTCGCTTGGTCGACCGCAACGTTATGCCGTCGTCGGCTCTCCCGACCACTTCGCCCGTCATCCGAAGCCCTTGGTGCCTCCCGACCTCCTCAAGCACGATTGTATCCGGGTGCGCCTTCCGGGGGGCGCCCTGTTCAGATGGCGTTTGGAGAAGGACGGCGAGACGGTTCAGCTCGACGTTGAGGGGCCTATCATTCTGGACGAGGCAAATCTTGCACGGGCAGCCGTGATGGAAAACATGGGCATCGGTTATTTCATGGAGCAGACCGTCATCGAAGATGTCCAGGCCGGCCGCCTCATCCGCATCCTCGATGACTGGACACCGGCCTTCCCGGGCATTTGCTTGTACTATCCCAACCGCCGGAACCTCACGGTCGGCATGAAGGAATTCCTTGCATTGGCACGCCGCCATGCGGCGGAAGCGTCCCGGACCGGATCGACCATCGAGGCGAAGGGACCATCTGCCTGACGGCGACGAATTGCAGCACCTGTCGTGTTTCGCGGTGTCGGCAATTGAAGAACGAGTTCATGCAGGATGCAGCGGAGGAGGGTTGGCGTACGTCGCAGCTCGGCTTCGGTCCGTATCCGGAAGTTCCTTCCGTCATGTTCTCGTCCGAACATCTGCACCTATCGCAGTCTGCTTTCCCATCGACCGGTCGTGGTTACGTCGGCGTCGAAATAGTACCCCACGCTCCTTTCGGTTTTGATTAAATCTGGTTTCGAAGGATTGGCTTCCAGCTTGCGACGAAGCCTCAGGATCAAGACATCGATGCTGCGGTCAAAGATCTCCTCATTATGAACCCGACTTGCCGACAACAATTGCTCGCGCGAGAGCACGCGCTTCGGAGATTGCAGGAAGGCGACGAGCAGATTGAACTCGCCCGCCGTCAGCTTGACCTCCCGACTTTCTGCGAAGACAAGCTTCCTCAGGCTCACATTCAGCATCCACTGCCCGAAAGAATAGATCCTGCGATCCTTCTTGACGTCAGGGCCCGGCCGTTCCCTGACGGCGCAGCGGACGCGGGCGAGAAGTTCCCTGGTGCCGAATGGCTTGGTGATATAATCGACGGCCCCGAGCTCCAGACCGATCACCTTGTCTGCCTCCTCCAGACGATCGCCGCTGATGATGATGATGGGTGAACTGGAGGTGCTTGAGAGCTTTCTCACGATATCCAGACCGTCTTCATGGCCAAGATTGAGGTCGATGATCATCGCATCGACAGTGTCCGATGCGAGGATGGGAGCCAGTTGCTGGCTCCCGCTGATTCCCGTGACCCTGAAGGCGTGTTGCGTGAGATAGTCGACCAGCAGGCTTCTGATCCCGGCATCGTCGTCAATTACGAGTACATGCTTCATCGCTCTTCTCCAGGTCATCCAGAAGTCTGAACGCGCCAATGCACTCGGTGACGGACAGTGGCCGCGAGATGCCCCACATCATCTGCGACTGTGTTCGTGGCGGGTCCTTGCTCGTTCAAGCCCGCCTTTATATCAGTTTCTAAATTATCACAATTATCATATTTAGCATTTCATGGTCGCGCGTTGGAGAGAGACTCCTGTTCGTGACGAGCGGCTATGCGAGCTCCGACCTGCATGATCGGTCATGTGCCAAGGCTTTCTCAGCAAGCGACAAACAGGCCGTCGGACGGGTCACGGTCGGGCAACCCCACGACCTCTACGGGCGAATGGTCAACTCTCTGTGAGACTGATGTTTTCTCACGCGTTCATTGGCGGCCGCCGGGAACTCAACCGGGAGACCCCGCCTCAGACTGTCCTGAGCGGCAGTCCTGGTCCTGGAGCTCGCCGGCGGAAGCGAGGTTCAGGTCGATAAGGGACACCCGGGTTGCCAGCAGCAGGAAGTCACCGTCTCTGGCCTTGACCACCGCGGTTCCAAATCGGCCCATCGCCTCGGCATCGACAGGGAACTCATCGGCCAGGATTTGAAACGGTCCTTTCTCCCGGAACTCCCGCGGATCCGTCTTCCGGATCCAGTAGTCGTGAGGCAGCAACCCGTCGCTGATCCGTTGCCAGCGGTGGCTGTTGAACTCCAGCCGGTCGAGTGTGGCGCGCACGTCGGGAGAAATACATGCAATGTGGATATGGAGATGGTTCTGGGAGCGGCCGTAGCGCGAGTTCACGGCCAGCGAGATGTCGGCATCGGAAAGATTGGGCTCCTGGGCGGAAACATGATGGCGGTTCTGCCAGGCCCACCAGAAATAGTTCGGCGTGGTGGGCTCGAGCAAGCTGGCGTCTTCCACCCCGGAGATCGATAGGGTTGGCAGAAGAAGGTAGTGATGGGAGCCTTTCCTGTCCCTCAGAACCGCATAGCCCTGATCCTGATCGACCTTGAGGCACGGCTCGCTGACGGCACCGCGAGCCGATCGGATCCCGCACTGGTCAACCAGGATCCGTGCCAGCGCATCGGCATCGGGCCGAAGTGTGAGAAACAGCGCGCCGAACACCGCTATGGATGCGGCCGCTGCGAAAAACGCGGTCCGGGCCGTCATCATGGCGACCCCCGACCTGCGTATGAAGCCTTCACAAGGTCCGCCGCCCGCTCCCCGATGACGACGCAGGGTGCCATGGTGTTACCGACCGGAATTTTGGGCATGATGGATGCGTCGGCGATGCGCAGGTTGTCGATACCATAGACACGCAGTTGGGCGTCGACGACCGACATGGCATCCCGCCCCATTTTCGCGGTGCAGGACTGGTGCCAGAAGGTGACCGCCGAATTGCGAATGAAGCGCTCCATTCCGGCGCGGTCGCGCTGGAGCGGGACCGCCTCGCGCTTCACCAGCGGCGTAAACAGAGAGCTGTTGCCGAGCTCGCGGCACAGTTCCACCGTCCGGAAGGCGGCGGCCATGTCTTCGGGCTCGGAGAGGGAGTTTGGCTCGATCAGGATCGGGTCAGTCGGACTGGCCCCCGTCAACCTCAGCTGGCCACGGCTTTTCGGCTGCGCCAGGCCCGCAAACATGGACCATCCATGGTCCGGTGCCGCTATCCCGACTTCCGGCGGTGAAGGCACCGCGAATTCCAGTTGGCATTGCAGGATGTCGGGCACGGACAGACGGGACTCGCTTTTCCAGTAGAGGACTGCCTCGCAACCGCCACCCCCGACCTCCTGGGGCTGGAGATACTCCCAGGTGCAGCCGAATGCGATATGGTCCTGGTGGTTCTGCCCCACACCCGGCAGGTTTTGCACGATCGGGATGCCATGTCGGTGCAGTTCAGCCTCGGGTCCGATGCCGGATTGCATCAGGACTTTCGGAGTGTGCACGGCGCCCAGCGACAAGATGACATCAAGACCGGCGTCGAACCGCAAGACCTGCCCGTCCACGACCGCCTCGACGCCGACCGCCGTCTTGCCTTCAATGATCAGGCGGGTGACGAGCGCCCCGGTCAGAACCGTCAGGTTCGGCTTGTGCATCTGCGGGTAGGTGTAGGACCTGAAAACGGATTGCCGCTTGCCGCCGCGAATGAGCAATTCGGCAATGGCAGCCCCGCCTGGACCTTCCATCATTTCCCCGTTTGCACTGCCGAATCTGGGAATCCCCATCAGACGGGCGGCTTCGACGGTCGCCTCTGCCAGCGGCTTTGGTGAGGATGGCTGAGCGATGTGAACCGGCCCGCCGGCACCACGGCGCAGCGGATCGGCGCCGCCCTGCCAGTCCTCGATCCGGCGATAGTAGTTCAGGACCGAGTCGTATCCCCATGCCGGATCGCCAGACTCCTCGGCAAAGCAATCCCAGTCCGCCTTGTGGCCCCGAGCCCAGACCATCACATTGATGCTCGACCCGCCACCCAGCACCCTGCCCATGTTGAGCGGCAGCCGGCGCCCGTTCAAATGGCGCGAGGGTTGCCCCTCGAACGCCCAGTCGCGGCAGGATCCGAGGTTGAGCGGCCATTGGCCGGGCTCGATGATGGTTGGGGATGCGTCGTCGCCGCCCGCCTCGAGGAGCAACACATTGACATCCGGATCTTCTGCAAGACGGCCCGCCACGACCGAGCCGCTGGAGCCCGATCCGCAGACGATGACGTCGAACGACGTCCGCAATTCGGCGCGCAACCGCGCCTGGTTCTCCTGAACTTCACGGGCGAAATTCGATTCTTCGATATGGGGCATTGGTACGCGACCTCATTGCGATGTGGACGCCTCCATCTCGAAGGCGAGCTGGCGGTTACATCTCCTGAGGATGTATTTCCCGCCGATGTCGAATGAGGGTGTTTGGATTTCATTTGCAGCGCGAGGACTGCTCCAGCGCATCAGCGTTTCAAGCACCAGACCTTCTGTCTCATATTTATCAAAAATGATTTATTTGATAAATTTGAAATCCACGTTATTGCTGTTCTCACCCAACGTGTGAGGATCAGATGAATACCGAGCTTTCCTTCGAACAGGCCCCATCCCCTGCCCGAGACATTCCTGTATTGACCACTGCGGAGTTGGAGGCAGACCCGCACAAGGCGTTCCGGCGCTTGCGGACAACCCATTCCCTGGCGGAACACGAGGCCGGGGGATATTTTGTTCTTCGCCACCCGGACGTCATGCGGCTCGGCCAGGATCGCCGCCTGCAAGCAACCGAGACAGCCATTCCCCGGCAACGCGGCCTGACCGAAGGACCGCTTTTCGATATCTTCCAGGACGGCATGTTGACCAGCAACGGCGCCGTGCACGGAAGCCGCCGCGCGCCCATGTCTCGTGCCCTTGCGGGGCGCTTGATTGAGCGCGTGAGGACACATGCCAGGGACGCTTCCGAGGCCCTCATTGCGAGCTTTCAACGAGCCGGGCAGGCTGAATTCGTGGATCAGTTCGCCGCTCGGCTGCCTGTCTACACCCTGGCACGGATGCTCGCGGTGCCCGAGAAGGACCATCCCTCGTTCGCACGGCATGTTCTTCAGATGAGCAGGTTCTTCAGTCCGAGCTTTACGGATGGCGATCTGCAGACGTGCACGGCAGCGGCTGAAAGCCTGTACGCCTACCTGGAGGAAATGCTGCATGAGCGGCGGCAAAGACCACGGGACGACGTTCTCTCCGATCTCCTGACAGCGGCGGCGGACGAGGGCGTGCTGTCCGAACGCGAGGTCGTGGCGCAGGTGGTCCAGCTCATCGTCGGCGGAACCGAGTCGGTCCGCGCTGCAATTGTCGCCCAGACCTATCTTCTTCTTCTGAACCGCAATCAATGGAAGGCGGTATGTGATTTCCCCGAACTGGTGCCGGCTGCCGTCACCGAAGCCATGCGTTTCGAACCCGGTATTGCAGGTGTGGTCAGAGTTGCCGTGGAGGCCATCGATCTCGATGAGGTCACGATCCCTGCCGCTTCGCTGGTCGTGCTCTCGACGATGTCGGCCATGCGGGATGAACATGTTTATGCGCAGCCCGACGTGTTCGACATCCATCGGGAACAGGCATCAGGCCTGCACTCCGTCTTTGGCGTCGGAGCCCATCGGTGTGTCGCAGATGCATTGGCCCGGGCCGAGCTGGAGGAATGCCTGCAGGTGCTGACGCGGCGACTTCCGCAACTGCGGCTGGAAGAGATACCGGTCCTGAAGGGGTATATGTTCACCCGCGACCCCACGTCCATGTGTGTCTCCTGGCCGACCTGACATCTGTTGCCCGCTCTGGACAGGCTTCGACCGCCGCTCATCGGTGATGGTGACGGCGGATCTGCCCGCCTGACGCATCGGTTCTTGAGCCTGTCTTACAGATCAAAGGAGAAGCCGCTCTTCTGTAACGCCAGGCAAACATTGCCGGCCGATGTAGCAGCATGAGCATCAGGATCTTTCTTGGGATCGGGGCAATGGTTGCCCTGCGTAGGCGAAAGCTGCCGATAGAGGATGACGCAGGCCTGGAGGCCTTCGATCTTCTGGCGGGTTGGCGCGGTCCGACCGCGCCTTGCGGCTCCCTCGATAGGGTCGAGACAAAGATGCTCGCTGGTAGAATGTCAGGAGGTGATCCCAGAACAGGACTCCAAGGGCGATGGCCCAGATGAACAGGTCGGAATGCGTATTCTTCTATACGATCGTATACCGCCCGTAGCCCATAGATATCATCTACCCGTCCGCTCGTTCAGTATGATCGGGAGAGGGAAATGGTAAATTACATCCATCAACGGTGAGACAAACACCGGGGATGCCAGGGAGCAGCTGCTTCCAGAGCGGACAAGCCGCTTGGATAGCAGCGCGTCAACTGGTCGATCTGACGAAGAGCGCCTTTCCCATCGCATCGTCGGATCAGCATGATCACGAAAAACGAAGCAGGTTCACAGGCAATGCAGAACGACCATCTTCCTTATCGTGATAATTTTAACGGCGACATGATTCCAGCGGAAGCATGGATGCCAAACCCCAACCCGCGCAAGACGCGCATCAGACAAGGATTGAAACCATGAAGTCGATGACCACCATGACCGCCATCGTTCTCGCCGCTTTGGCATCCGTACCGGCTCTGGCCAGCGAAGGTGACTACTACGAAGGTGTCGCCCGGCAGCAGCTTGCACCGTCCACCGTCGACCGCAGCTTCGGCTATACCGGCTCGATCTCGGGCGCCTCTGCAAAGGTCGGTCGCCAGGAAATGCCGACGATCAACAGCGGCGACTATTTCGAGGGTGCCGTACGCCCGAACTGATCGCTGTTCATTCAAGACACCGGACAATTCCGTGACCAGGTCGCAAGCACGGTCACGGAACCTCAAGAGGACTTCAACATGAAGACGCTCCATGCCAGTCTGAGTGCTTGCACCCTTCTGTCGGTGATGATCGCAGGCGCCGCATTTGCAGCCGAAGGCGAGTTTTTCGAAGGCATCCATCCCGTTCCGGCCCATCCCGTCGGCCTGGTAACGCCGGACATCCTTCAGCCCTCTCCGTTCTCGGATATGAAAGATCTGGAGCTTGCTTCCGCGCGAAAGCCCACCGCACGCGATGACCGCAAGTTCGGCGACGAATAAGCTCTCCTGACGCCGACATACCCTTGGCCGGTCACCGGCCAAGGGTATGTGTTTTCTACGGGAGCCTTGTCTTCCCCGGCGGGGAATGGGAGATCTCAGCCTCCGCCCAGCCTGCTTCATTGCAAAGCCTCATTCGGCGGGCGGCCCGGCGTCGGCGCAGCCTCACGGGTTGCCCTGCAGACCGCCTGTGCAGCTTGTCTTCGACGCCGGCGTCGATGATTTCCAGTATCCATACCCTCCCGTCACGATACTGATGACGTCGATCACGGCAATCGGCGAGGCGACCAGGAGGTCGTGAAGCAGCCAGGGGATCGTTCCCAGCATCACCCACATCCGAAGCTTCCGCTCGATGACCTGCATTCGCCCGACGGCAAGAAGAACCGTGCCCAGCATGGCGCACAGGGAAGAGAGGCCGGCATAGGTCAGTGCGCATGTGAGGACCATGGACGGTATCAGCAGATAATTGATCCAGCGGGATGTGGCAGACATCTGGAGGGACGCAGCAATCTGCAACGCGCTCAGGAGATTAGCCACCGCCGCTGTGGAGGCGCCGAGAAGAGCGTAATGCACACCGAAACCGGCTCCGATTCCGATCTGAATCAGAAGCATGGTTTTGCGGCGCTTGAAGAAAGGCCAGGACACGAGACAAGCGGCACCGAAAAGCGCTGCTCCAGAGGCAATGACATCGTCGACATGCGTGGCCAACATCCCACCCGTCTCCCACCGTACAGCTTGCCTTGTGACTAGCTGCTCTGAAGGCGCTGCTGCGCGCCCTCCGCGACGTGGTAGGGAGGCTCCGTTGGCCAGGAGTTTCCGGCGTGCTGAATTCGGTTTCAGATGATATCGAGCGGTGACAGCCGCAACGGCTGGTGGCCGGCGGCCTGCCTCATCTCTCTTCGGGAGGCAGTCGGAGAACTGTCCGCGACAGCAGCGACGCCGGCGTGACAACTGTAACCCTGGCGATGAATTCGATAACGACGGTGTAACGCGTGGCTTGCATCAGTTGCCTGTCCAGCAACAGCCCGTTTGGCCTTCGCCATCGGCGTCGTCTGCCGCTGCGACATCGGTCTGGCCTCACCCCTGGAGCTGTTGATGTTAAGGCAAATCGCTCTCACCGCTATCATCACCGTTGCGGCATGCGCACCGGTAGTGGCGAGGACCATCGTGGATGCCGCAGGGCGGGCCGTGAACGTTCCCGATGTGATATCCCGCGTCATGCCCGCCGGTCCGCCGGCTTCGGTGCTCATCTACGTATTGGCACCTGAAAAGCTGGTCAGTTGGGTGCATGCGCCGATGGCAGAGGACAGGGAATTCCTGCTCCCCATGGTACGATCGCTGCCGACGACCGATCGGCTCAACGACGGGTCGACGGAGGTTGATCTCGGACCGCTGTTGGTGACCAGACCGGACATCATCATCGATGTCGGAACGGTGAACGAGGCCTATGTTGCGTCGGCAGACAGAATTCAGGAGCTCACGGGCATTCCCTATGTGTTGGTCGACGGACGCTTGCCCCGGACTGCCGACAGTCTGCGTCAGGTGGGCGACCTTCTGGGTGTGTCGAACCGGGCCGAAGAACTCGCACGATACGCCGAGCACACATTTGAAACCCTGAGCAGCGACCTGGCCTCTATTGCGCCTGCCGCGCGCCCTCTTGTCTACTACGGGCGCGGCCACGACGGGCTCCAGACCGGCCTTGGCGGTTCGATCAATCTTGAAGTTCTCGCCATTCTCGGCGCCAGGAACGTGGCGGGGACCAGGCCCGGTGGCCTGGTGAAGGTCTCACCGGCGCAAGTGCGGGACTGGGATCCTCAGGTTATCCTCGCCGCAGCGCCAGAATTCGCCGAAAGTGCCAGGAATGATCCCCGCTGGGCCGAGATCGCTGCGGTCAGGGAGCGACGGATCTACGAGACACCCATGCGCCCCTTCGGCTGGTTTGAATCCCCGCCCGGCGTCAATCGCCTGCTGGGGATCGCCTGGCTGAAGGAGATCCTCTATCCCGGCGCCTTCGACGTCGATCTGGAAGCCGAGGCCCGCGCTTTTTTCAAGCTGTTCTATCAGGTCGACCTCAGTGACCGGCAGCTCGATACGCTCCTCGACACGTCCGCCCGTCATCACCGCGGCGCGTCACCAGTCATCCCGCCACGGAAAGCGGGCGCTGCGTCCCCGAACGTTACGGATGAACCCAATCCACCCCGCTTGTGACCCTCGCCCCCTTGGTCCCCAAACAATTCGTCACACTGGAGATCAGGCCGTTGCGTCGCGCTTGAACACACGGGCCTGCCCGGCCAGGAGCAGAAATTGAAGCACATTCTCATTATTGACGATGACACAAGCGTGCGCAGCCTGCTGGTCGACTACCTGTCCCAGCATGCTTTTCGGGTGACCGGCATCGGTGACAGTGCCCATCTCGCCCGGATCCTTGCCACCGATACGGTTGATCTGGTGATCGTCGATCTCAACCTGGGCCATGAGGACGGGCTCGAGATCATCAGAACCCTGTCCCGCGTCTCTGACGCCCCCGCGATCATCATCAGCGGCGACCGCGTCGAAGAGGCGGACAAGGTGGTGGGGCTGGAACTGGGCGCCGTCGACTATATCACAAAGCCCTTCGGCACCCGCGAATTCCTGGCCCGGGTCCGGGCCTCCCTGCGGCCGCGGCCGACGATCCAGAACAGGAAGGAGCGCAGGGTCTATGCCTTTGACGACTGGATCCTGAACATGAAGCTGCGCAAACTGGTGCGTGCAGGCACGACTGAGGTCAAGCTGACAGCCGGCGAGTTCAACCTGCTGACCGCCTTTCTCAAATCGCCGCAACAGGTGCTCTCCCGTGAACAGCTCCTGGCGGCAAGCCGCGTTCATAACGAAGAGGTCTTCGACCGCAGCATCGACGTGCTGATCCTCAGGCTGCGGCGCAAGCTGGAGGCTGACCCTTCAAGGCCCAACCTCATCAAGACGGAACGCGGCGTAGGCTATATCTTCGATAGCGAGGTCAGGTTGACCGACAGCCCCCATGGCAGAGCCTGATGGCGCGGCTTCTCCAGCGCCACTTGGATGACCATCGTTGGCGACTGCATCGGGTGGCACCTTCGGAGATAGCGCTTCAGGTGATCAACCTCGTGCCGCCAACATCGGAACGGGCATGAACGTCGCCCGTCACCGGATCGGATGGCTGTGCCGGCTTACGCTTGTCACCATTTTTTTCGCTTCCTGAAATCGTCGAGAAACAAAAGCGGTCCATTGGCCGTAGCTCAAACGCGGATGCTGGACTGCGGATTGGACGGGAAGTTGAGATGCGACGCATGGTGTTCCGATCGATGAAGCCCCGGCATCAGATGTGGATCGGTCTGATCGCGCTCGGCATGGTCGCCGTCGTGCGGGCATTCGCCTTCGGCACCGAACTGGCGCCGGGCGCCGCAATCGGCTCGGGGGAGCCAGTAGCTCCTCTCCCGCCTGTACCCGAGCTGGACAAGGCCAAGATCCGGCTCGGCGGACGTCTCTTCCACGACCCCATCCTTTCAAAGCGCCAGACCCTGTCCTGCAGTTCCTGCCACGATCTCAGCACCGGCGGCACGGTCCGGCTTCAGCGAACGATCGGATACGACGGCCGGATGCATGCCTTCAACGCCCCGACCATCTTCAACGTCGGCAACAATTACCGTCTGGGTTGGCGCGGGAAATACACATCGCTGACCATCCAGAATGAAAACGTGCTTCTTGATCGCAATCTCATGGCGAATGACTGGCAGACATTGGTGCCTCGCCTGAGTGCCGACGTCTATTACCGAACGCGGTTCCGGATGGTCTACGGGACCACGCCCAGCCGCGACAACATACTGGACGCCCTGGTCACCTTCCAGCAGTCGCTGACGACGCCGAATGCCGCCTTCGATCGTTTCCTCGAAGGGGATACTGATGCCATAACGGCCAAGCAGCAATACGGGTACAGGCTCTTCAAGACATACGGCTGCGTTTCCTGCCACCAGGGCTCGAATATCGGCGGCAACATGTTCCAGATCTTCGGGGTGTTTGCCGACCCCACGACCAGCCAACCTGCAACTGCGGAACCGCCGCCGTCGCCATTGGACTATGCCGAAGGAGACTGGGAGACCTTTCGTGTCCCCAGTCTGCGCAATGTAGAAGTAACGGCGCCATACTTCCATGACGGGAGAGCCTGGACGCTGCATGAGGCCGTGTCCATCATGGGCATAAGCCAGCTTGGACGGGACCTGGATGAGAACGAGATCGAGGCGATTGTTTCGTTCCTTGAAAGCCTCACGGGAGATTATAATGGAAAGAGGCTCTAGACCTCGCTCCATGAAGGTCGCAAGCGAGGCCTGGCTGATCGCGCTGGCGACGCTATCGGCAATCTTTCTTGCTGTCATCGCCACCAGCCACGATGCCGGGCGCCCGGCCCACGAGGCTGTGATGATCAACCTCAGGGCGGTCGACGTGAACCATGCCTCCCTGCAGCGTGATGTGCTGCGCGCGCGCGCCGGCCTGTTGATGTCCTACGACCCATTGGTCGAGTCCGTCATCGCCCTGCGAAAGACGGCGGCAACGCTCGAGAACTTGTTTGCGAGTTCCGATTTTGGATCCGACGGGCGCCTCGAAAAGCTCCTGTCGCAGCTGAAATCCGGAATAGATGCGGACGAAGCCCTGGTTGAAGACTTCAAGACCCGCAATGCACTCCTTCAAAACTCGGTCGGAGTGTTCGGGCAGACACTGACGGACCTTCACCAGTCTTCCAACGAAACGGTCAGGTCCGCCCTGGACAATGTCGGCGACCTCGGCAACCTGATGATGCGTTTCTCCACGCGGCCGGATCCGGAACTGGAAAAAGCGATCGGAAAACGTCTCCAGCGATTGTCGCAGTCGGTGGCCGTTTCCCCTGCTGCGCGACAGATCCAGACCCTCACGACCCATGCGAAGATGATCCTGGCGATCCTGCCGACGGTGGATGAAAAGGTCGCCTCGGTTCTGGCATCTCGCACGCCAAAAAGCGCAGAGCTGCTGCAATCCCAATATCTCGACGCCGCAGGACAGGCCAACTCACGCGCGGCGGCGAGCAGGATACTGTTGGGGGCGACGGCGATCGCGCTCTGCATTTACGTTTTCGTTCTCGTTTATCGCCTCCGCAACCAGACCGAACGTCTGAAGCGGCGGCTTCACTACGAGCAGGCGATCGCGGGGATCAAGGCGGAGATGTTCAACACCTCGCCGCGGGACTTCCCTGAATTCATGGACAGGGCCCTGAGGGTGCTGACCTGTCTGTTCGAAGGCAGTTGCAGCGGCTTCGCGATCCTCAACATTGACACTGGCGAGATGAAGAACGTCCATCGTCATGGCGGCGAAACGGAGGATTACAGGACGCTGCTCATCGATTTCGCCCATGATTCCCGTCGGCACTGGGACGCCTCCCCGTCCGGATGCGAGGACAGCTTCGCCTATGTCAACCTGACGAAGACCAATGATCTCACCTACACGCGCGACGCGACCATTTCCGGCCTCATCATCGGCTCGAAGATGCCAGACCGGCAGGTGGCAGCGTTTCTCCTGCTGTTCGACAGCCCCAGGCCGAAGCTGGGTGCCGACGAAGTCGGACTGCTGCGGGCAAGCCTGCAGACGCTGACCGAATTCGTGGAGACGAACAGGCGCGAGCAGGAGCAAGAGGCGCTCGAACATCGGCTGGAACATGCCCAGCGGCTGGAGGCGATCGGGACGCTCGCCGGCGGCATTGCGCATGAATTCAACAATGTCCTGGGGGCCATCCTCGGATACGGCGAAATGGCGCTTCAGTTGCTCCGCAGGCCGTCGATGACCCGTCACTATGTCCAGGAAATCCTGACGAGCGGCGAAAGGGCGAAGCATATCGTCGACCAGATCCTCACCTTCAGCCGCAAGCGTGAACGGGCGATGAAGCCGTTCAGCGTCACCGAGGCCGTCGCCGACATCCTGCCGCTGCTCCATGTGACGCTTGGCAACAAGGTGACGCTGACGGCGCACCTGTGCGAAAAGGATACCGTCATCGTCGGCAGTCCGATTGAAGTGCATCAGATGGTGATGAACCTCTGCAAGAACGCGATGGAGGCCTCGGCACGGGGCCAGGATGTCAGGGTCGAGGTGACGCCTGTCGAGATCGGGCGGAAGCGGGTGCTGTCTCACGGCGAGATTTCGCCCGGCGACTATGTCCGCCTGTCGGTCGAGGACCAGGGGCCGGGCATCCCCGAACACGTCCTCCCTCACGTCTTCGAACCCTTCTACACCACGAAGTCCACCTCGGGAGGCACGGGATTGGGCCTGTCCGCCGTCCATGGAAGCGTCTGCGGCTTCGGGGGGGCCATCCATGTCCAGAGCAGTGCCGGATCCGGCACCCGGTTCGACCTGTTCTTTCCCGCCCGCCGGCTGGCTCCCCTTCCGCTCAAGAGCTTCTTCGACGAACGGGCCGTTCCGACAGGCAAGGGAGAGAGTGTCGCCATTCTGGAGAGCGACCGTTCGCTGCTTGAGATGTACGAGGAGAAAGTCGCAGCTCTGGGCTATGAGCCCATCGGCTATTCCAGCATGGCAGCACTTCAGAGGGCCATGGACAGCGGCAGTGTCTCCGCCGACCTGACCATCGTCGACGCCAACGCTCTCGGACCGGATCTCCCACTCGAGGATCTGGATCTGGTTCTCCCCAAGGGCCGATACCTGCTGTTGATCGCCTGCGAACGTGAACTGGAGAGAGGCGACCCGCTGATGCTGGCAAGCATCTTGAAGAAACCCTTCAGCTCCAGGGCCCTGGCGCATGCGATCTTCGATCGTATCAGCGTCACCAGCTAGCGTCATGGAGATCGCAGGATCTGCTGCTCAGTGAGCCTGATTCCAGAGCGAGAATGACGGCGACGCGTTCTCTGAAATCAGCACGAACGCCGCCAACGGCTCGCGCCATCGCCCGCGGCCGTGTTTTCAGCCATGCCCTGCATGCTGCCGGGCAACAGGCACGACAACCGCCAGACGAAAGGGTTTCTCGGATGATACAGCCGAGGGACATGGCATTCCTTGGACCGCGGTCACCGCGGTCACGCAAAACGCAGTCTCATGTTCCGCGGACAGACGGCTTCAGATGAAACCGCACCGCCACTCCCGGCAACCGGTCCGACACGGGAGCCTGTTGATCTTGCGCCGGCAACCGATGGCAACAGGCCATGCCGCCGCAGGCTCTAACCCGGATCATGATCATGAAGAAGATCGAAGCTGTCCTTCCCGCCTTCAGAATACATGAGGTGGCCGAAGTCCTCCGGAGCGCCGGGATTGACGACATCAACATGTTCGACGTCACCGAGTTCTCCTGTGACGGGAAACATCACCGACTTGCCGGAGCGGAATGCTGCGTGGACTACCGAACTGCAGTCCGGCTGGAAGTCGTCTGCGAACCATTGCTGATCGAAGCCGTCAAGGATGTCATGGCCGAAGCGCTCGGCTGCGGCCAGCGGAACGACGAAATGCTCCGCATATCCACCCTGGTGAGGGTCGTCGAAATCTGAAGATGAAGAAACAACCCTCAACCTGCATCTCCAGGTCCCCGTCCGCAACTGTGCGCACAGAACTACCGGTTCACTACGACGCATCGTCCGGAATAGCGTGAACCTTCGGCGCCTCATCCTCCACTTGATGGTAGGCGAGGATATCAACGACGCCCCGGCCCCGGCCGTTCTAAACGGCAAAAAGCCCCGTGAGGGGCTTTGGTTGTCTGGCGTATGGTGGGATTTGGTTGCGGGGGCAGGATTTGAACCTGCGGCCTTCAGGTTATGAGCCTG
>JOKI01000044.1 GCA_000722615.1 Pseudorhizobium pelagicum
CGGCAAAGCCGCGACCGGCTTCACCGGCACGAGCGGCCTCGACGCCGGCATTCAGGGCCAGCAGGTTGGTCTGGAAGGCGATCTCGTCGATCACCGAGATGATCTGGCTGATCTTGCTGGACGAATCCTCGATCCGGCCCATGGCGTCGACCGCATTGCGGACGATGTCGCCGGAGCGACCGGCACTGTCCTTCGTCTCGGCCACCATGGTGCGCGCCTCGTTGGCCCGCTCGGATGCAGTCTTCACCGTTGCGGTGATCTCGTCGAGCGCCGCCGCCGTCTCCTCCAGGGAGGCCGCCTGCTGCTCCGTCCGGCGCGACAGGTTGGAAGTTGCGCCGCTGATGTCGGCGGCACTGTCGCGGACCACATGGCTCGTCTCGCTGATCGCGACGATCGTCTGGCGAAGCGAGTTCACGGCGTTGTTGAAGTCGTCGCGGATGGTCGCATAGTCGCCGCCGAGATCGCCGACGTTGATCGAGAGATCGCCCTGCGCCAGCGCCGCCAGCGCCCGGCCCAGTTCCGCCATGGCGCGCCCCTGGCGGTCCGTGGCAGCGGCAAGTGCGCGCTCGTTGGTCGACCGCTCCTCCGAAAGTGCCCGCTGCTGTTCGCTTTCGCGCGCCTGCAGTGTCAGCCGCTCCTCCACCGCATCGCGCAGCACCAGAAGCCCGCGGGCCATCTCGCCCATCTCATTCTTCTGCTGCGTATGCGGCACGGTGACGTTCGCCTCACCGTCGGCGATCTTCTGCAAGACATCCTTGACGTTGCCGAGCGGCACGGTGACGCTGCGGATCACGAAGAAGGCGCCCCCGAGAAGCACAATGGCACCGGCACCGAACATGGCGGCATAGGTCTTGAGGTTGTCGCTGAACATGGCATGCAGGTCGTCCGTATAGACGCCGGTGCCGACGACCCAGCCCCAGGGCTCGAAGCCGATGACGTGCGAATATTTCTCGACCGGCTGCTCGGCACCGGGCTTCGGCCAGTAGTAGTCGACAAAGCCTTCCCCCGACGCCTTGACCGTGTTGACGAACTCCACGAACAGGAACTTGCCGTTCGGGTCCTTGTTCTGCGACAGGTCCGTCCCGTTCAGTTCCGGCTTGATCGGATGCATCACCATGAAGGGACGCATGTCGTTGATCCAGAAATAGCCGCTGCCGCCGGCGTAGCGCATGGCGCCGATCGCCTTCATTGCCTCGGCCTGCGCCTGCTCGCGCGTCATGGTCCCCGCCACTTCCATGTCGTGATACTGCTTGAGCACGCTCATGGCGATATCGTCCATGAAGTCCAGCCCCGCCTTGCGCTCCTGCTCGGACGACGCATAGCTCTGAAACAGGCTGAACGTCATGGCGCCGGCCAGGATGATCAGGGCAAACCCGATCAGGCAATACATTCTCGCAGATATAGTTAGACGTTGCATCGATATCCCCCCGACATTGTGACAGTGTGTAACTATTTCTAACCCATGAAAGTTACTGGGTGGTGAAAGAGGCCGAACGCGCCAATGACGCGAGTTAGACTAGACTAAAGTTGCAGCGACACTCCTCGCTGCCACGGTTTTCGACCCGAAAACCCCCTCGCCGCATCGCGCCGCGCCTCAGATTGCGGCGCATTCGAAGCTGTGTATGTTGGCTTTCCAGCATGTGCGCTGAGTCGTCGGCGCAACTGGCTGCTTGAATCGGGGTCGGCGCATGAAGAGTTTTTTCGGGTATCAGTTCGAAGACGGAAACGAAGCATCGTCGCTGGCGGAGATGCTTGAAGTCTTCGAGTATCTGAAGCCCAAAGCGTCGCCGAAGCCGCTGATCCGGATCGGCAGCAACCGGGACGGGTCCTACCTGCTTCCCGATGATCTCGAGAACATGGCCGCCTGCTTTTCGCCGGGTGTCGACAACTTCAAGTATTTCGAAGACAAGGTTGTCGAGACCTATGGCATCGACTGCCATATGTGCGACTATTCGAGTGATGTCGAAAAGCTGAAGACGCCGCTGATCGAGGGTCGCCAGACCTTCGCGAAGAAATGGCTTTCCCCGGATCCGGGTGAAGACAACATCGAGCTGGCGGACTGGATCGGCAGGGAGGCCCCCGAAGGCGACCTGCTTCTGCAGATCGACATCGAAGGCGCGGAATACCGCAACCTGCTCTCGGCTTCGGCCGAAACCCTGTCGCGCTTCCGGATCATCGTCATTGAAGTGCATTCGCTCTGGGCCATCCAGGATGCGGCCATCTGCAGGGAAGTCCTGGCGCCGTTCTTCCGCAAGCTGTCGGAGATCTTCATCCCCGTTCATGCGCATCCGAACAACTGTTGCGGCGAGTTCGTGATCCCGGGCACCGAGATCAGCATTCCGAACGTGCTGGAACTGACCTACCTTCGCAAGGACCGTGCTGTGGAGGCGCCCTTCCCGCCGCAGTTGCCGCATCCGCAGGACGTCAGCCGCAATGTTTCCGGCAAGCCGCCGATGTTCCTAGGCGAGGAATGGCTCGACGGACCGCGCTCCCTGGAATCGAAGGTGAAGATCATCGAGGATACCCTCGAAATGGTCGGCGAATTTCCCAACGAGCCGGCGATCCTCAACCGGCAGGAGTTTCTCACCCGCAGCGTCGCCACCATGCAGCGCCGGCTTGCGGCCATGCTTCAGGCGGATGGCGCAGGTGCAGCCGACGAGAGGGAAGTGGCCGCCGGCAAGACCTACGTGCTCAGCAGCGCCTACCCGGGCATGAGCCGCAAGGGACAGGTCGCACCCGGCAATCCGTTCTTCTTCCACACCGCCTTCGGCTTCAACCAGTTCATCAAGGTGGATCTCGGGGAAGCGCTGACCGTCAGCCGGATCGGGATCGGCAACCGCCTCGACGGCTACCAGGATCGCGCCGGGCTGCTGTACTGCATCCTGTCCACCGGAGAGGACCATACGAAGGGCGACATCTTCCAGCTTGCTACCGGAGACGCCTTTGCCACAGGCGAACTCCTGCAGAGCGAGGTGGAACTGCCGCCGACGAAGGCCCGCTACGTGACGATCATCTCGCCCCTCTCGACGGCGCTCCACCTTTCCGATCTGAAGGTCTTCGCTCGCTAGAAAGGTTTGGCCATGACCGAACATCCGCGTCCGACCGGCGAACTTACCCTTCGCACCCTCGCCATGCCGTCCGACGCCAATCCGGCGGGCGACATCTTCGGCGGCTGGGTGATGTCGCAGATGGACCTTGCCAGCGGCATCCGTGCCGCCGAGCGGGCGCGTGGCCGGGTGGTCACGGCCGCCGTCAAGGAAATGGCCTTCCGGCTGCCGGTGAAGATCGGCGACACGCTGAACGTCTACACCGAGATCACCCGTGTCGGTCGCAGCTCCATCGCACTCCAGGTGGAAGCCTGGGCGCAGCGCGCCCGCTACCGTACCCTCGAGATGGTGACCGCAGCGACCTTCATCATGGTGGCGCTCGACGACGACGGCCACTCCATGCCGGTACCGCCCGAGGAAGATTGATTCGTTTGAATCGAAGGAACCGCGTTAAACCTATCTTATGAGCGGGGGGCTATATACTGCCGGGAGACGCGCAGCAGGAAGCGTCTTCAGGTGGGATCAATGGCGGACATTCGCCTCGAAGATACAGACACGATCGCCGCTGAGGTCAGGACGGCGCAGGCGGTTTCGGTTGTCTCGGCCCTCACCATATCCCTCGTGGCCAATTGCTTCATCGCGCTGACGACGGTTGCCATTCTCTGGATCCACACGCCTTACGCGGATGCCCTTTACTGGCTTGCCGCCGTGTTTGCGTTGAACGCGGTCCGCCTCGGCGTTCTTGCCGGGCTCCAGCACTACGACGCTGCCAGGCGCCACACCCGGCTGACACTGCGCATCCTGACGGGATTTGCTTTCATCAGCGGCTGCCTCTGGGCCGTGATCCCGTTCCTTGATGCATCACGCGACAGCTATGCCGCAAAGGCCTACGTGATCTTCATCATCGCCGGCATCTGCGCCGGCTCCGTGATCCAGAGCCCCGCGTTTTCAAAGGTCGCCACCGCCTTCGGCGCGCCGCAGATGGCGACCGGCATCGTCTCGCTGCTGATGGCGGGGTCGCTCATCGAGGTCATCGTCGCCTTCGACCTCGCCCTGCTGATGGTGATGATGTTTCGCAGCTGCCGCACCAGCGAGGCCAATTTCATCAGCAGCCACAGCGACCGGTTGAGAGCCGTTTCGCTCGCCGATTCGCTCTCGAAAGCCAATGCCGCGATCCAGACGTCGAACCGGCAGCTGGAGCTTCTGGCAAACCGCGATCCGCTGACCGGCCTCGGCAACCGCTCCGCCTTCAACCTCGGTCTTTCACAGCATCTGGACGAGTGCTCCGCGAAGGGGCAGCCGGCGGCCCTGCTGATCATCGACCTCGACCGCTTCAAGTCGGTCAACGATACCATGGGGCATGCGGTGGGCGACGTCGTCCTGTCAGCCTTTGCCTCCCGCCTTTCGACGGTGATTGCCCCGGGCGATCTCGCCGTGCGGCTGGGCGGCGACGAATTCGCCATCCTCGTCCACGGCACCGATGCCCGGACGCGGGCCGAGCGGATCGCCGCGGAGATCCTCGTCTTCAGCGCCCGGCCGGTGATGGTCGGCGACAGGCCGGTCGTGACCGGGGCCAGCATCGGCCTGGCCCTGCTGCCCGAACATGCGACCTCTGCCGAAGACCTGTTCGCCTTCGCCGACATCGCCCTCTATGCCGCCAAGGAGGAAGGTCGCCGCCGCATCTGCGTTTTCAACCCGCAGATCAAGCAGAAGCTCGACCGCCAGAAGCAGATCGAGATCGCGCTCGAGGCGGCCATCGAGGCCGGCGACATCCGGGTCTACTTCCAGCCGCAGGTCGATCTGAACGACGGCTCGGTGATCGGCTGCGAGGCGCTGATCCGCTGGACGCATCCCGAGCTGGGAGCCGTGCGGCCGCCGGAGATCGTCGTTGCGGCCAAGACCATCCATGCCTCGGAGAAGCTGACCCGCCATGTGGCGACCGCAGCCGCCGCCCTCGTCCGGCGCCTGCCGGCGCTCGGCCTCCCGGACCTGCGCGTCGCCATCAATGTCTCGCCGAACGAGTTTTCGGCCTATTCCGTGTCACGCATGCTGGAAGAGGTGGTCGAGGCTGCCGGCATCAGGCCGGCGCAGCTGGAAGTCGAGATCACCGAGGAGGCAACGCTCGACCAGGCCACCGCCGGCGTCGAGCTGGCGCGCCTGGAAGAAGCCGGCTTCGGGCTCGCGGTGGACGATTTCGGCGTCGGACATTCGTCGCTCGCCTATCTGATCGGCCTGAAGGTGGACCGCCTGAAGATCGACCGCAGCTTCGTCAACGGCATTGCCGGCAGTCGCCAGAACCAGGCGCTGGTCGCCGCCCTGATCGGCATGGGACGGGCGCTGTCCATGGACATCGTCGTCGAGGGCGTCGAGACCGCTGCCGACGCCGAGGTGCTGCGCATGCTCGGCTGCCGCTTCGCGCAGGGCTATCTCTACGGCCAGCCGATGCCGGTGGAGACGCTGGAAAGCTGGATCTCGCTCTACCGTCCGGGCCCTTCCTTCGCGGCCTCTCCCCTCCTGTCGGCCTGAGCCGGCCGCTCACCCTTCCGCCGCCGCCCCCTCCATCGCCCGCGCCAGCACCGAAAACACCCGCGGATCGCCGCATTGGGCGACGTTGAAGCGCATCATGCCTCCGGCCGATTGCGAGACGCTGAAGACATTGCCCGGCGCCAGCACCACATCATGCGCCATCGCGCGGCGCGCCACCGCCGCCGCGTCGATGCCGTCCGGCAGCGCGCACCAGAGGAAGAGGCCGCCGCGCGGCTCGATCCACGGCCTGATGCCGAGGACCCCAAGCCGCGCCCGGACGTCGGCCGTCGTCCGCGCCAGCCGTTCGCGCAGGCCGTTCAGGTGCCGGCGGTAGCTGCCGTCGCGGAGCAGCGCGTGGGTCAGCTCCGCCGCGACGGGGCTGCCGCCGAAGCTGGTGGCGATCTTCAGGTCGACGAGCGCCGCGATCCATTCCGGCCGCGCGGCGACATAGCCGCAGCGCGCCGCCGCCGTCAGCGTCTTGGAAAAGCTGCCGATGCGGATCACCCGCGAGAGCCCGTCGAGGGCTGCCAGCCTTGGCGCCGCCTCCTCCTCGAAGTCGCCGAAGATGTCGTCCTCGATCACCGTCACATCGCCGGCCTCGCAGAGCGCCAGCAGCCGGTGGGCGATCGACGGCGACAGCACCGCGCCGGTCGGATTGTGGATCGCCGCATTGGTGATGTAGAGCCGCGGCCGGTGGCTGGCGACGACGGCGGCGAAGGCCTCGACATCGGGGCCGGCGGGCGTCATCGGCACGCCGACGATCTCGACGCGGTGGGCGCGCAGCAGCGCCAGGAAGTTGAAGTAGCAGGGGTCGTCCACCAGCACCGTGTCGCCGGGCTCGACCAGCAGGCGCAGCAGCATGTCGATCGCCTGGGTGCCGCTCTCCGTCAGCAGGATCTGCGCCGGCGGCGCCACCACGCCCTGCGCCGCCATGCGCCGCGACAGGAGCTGGCGCAGCGGCGCATGGCCGAGCGGCGTGCCGTAGTCGGTGAGCACCGCTGTCTCGGCGCGAGCGACCTCGCGCAGCGCCCGCCGCAGGTCCGCCTCCGGCATCCAGTCGGCCGGCAGCCAGCCGCAGCCGGGCTTCAGCACCGCCCGCCCCGCCTCCAGCGATTGCCGCGAGACCCAGAAGGGATCGACGGCACGCTCCAGCCGCGGGCCGATCTCGGCCAGCGCCAGCGGCTGCGGCGTCCGCGTCACATAGAAGCCGGAGCCCGGCCGCGCCTGGACGGCGCCCTCTGCCACCAGCCGCCCGTAGGCCTCCGCCACCGTCGAGGTCGAGACGCCCATGGTTTTCGCGCACCCCCGGATGGAGGGCAGTTTGGCGCCCGGCGGCAGGGCGCGGGCGGATATGCGCCGGCGCATGGCCGCCATCACCCGCTCCAGCTGGCCGCCCTCTCCGCCCTCTCCGCCCTGCGAAGACGTCGTCGAGATATCCATCCGTACCGCTCCCCGCACCATGACAGTTCGACGAAACCGTACTGCACTGTCGCTGGGAAATCCATCCTCCTCCGCATAAGGTCCGCTGCAACCGGAAAAGGATGATGACGGCATGGACCAGGTGACGCGCGGATGGATCAACGGCTTTCTCGGCGTGCTGATCTTCAGCGGCTCGCTGCCGGCGACGCGGGCGGCGGTTGCTGATTTTGACCCCCTGTTTTTGACGGGGTCGCGCGCCGTGATCGCCGCTCTGCTCGCCGGCCTGCTGCTCCTCGCCTTCCGTGAAAAGCGGCCGCAGCAGACCGACCTCCTGCCGCTAATTGTCGTCGCGCTAGGCGTCGTCGTCGGCTTTCCGCTGCTCACCGCGCTGGCGCTCACCCATGTGACGGCGGCCCATTCGATCGTCTTCATCGGCCTCCTGCCGCTCTCGACCGCCCTCTTCGGCGTGCTGCGCGGCGCCGAGCGCCCGAAGCCCGCCTTCTGGCTGTTCTCCGGCCTCGGCAGCGCGTTGGTCGCGGGCTTTGCGCTGAAGGACGGGATCACGGCGTCACCCACGGGTGACATGCTGATGCTCGCCGCCATCCTCGTCTGCGGGCTGGGCTATGCGGAAGGCGCGCGCCTGTCGCGCAGGCTCGGCGGCTGGCAGGTGATCTCCTGGGCGCTGGTGCTGGCGCTGCCGGCCATGGCCCTCGTGACGCTCGCCACCTGGCCGCAAACACTCTCCGCCGCCGGGCCATCCGCCTGGCTGGGCCTTGCCTATGTCTCCGTCTTCAGCATGCTGATCGGCTTTATCTTCTGGTACCGGGGCCTGGCCCAGGGCGGCATCGCCGGCGTCGGGCAGCTGCAGCTCTTGCAGCCCTTCCTCGGCCTGACGCTCGCCGCCAGCCTGCTTGGCGAGACGGTCAGCCCCGCCATGCTCGCCGTGACCCTCGCGGTGATCGCCTGCGTCGCCGGCGCCAAGCGATTTTCGCGCTAGAGCAACGTCCAGCAAAAGTGGGAACCGGTTTTGCGTCCGGACTTGCGCCTGAAAGAAGCCTTATCCCAAAAGCCGCCGCGCCATGCGGATCAGCCGCTTGACACGCTGCGTATACGGCGGAAACAGCAAGGGCACCGCCGACCAGCGCTCCGTCAAAATCGGCTTCTCGTGGCTGAAGGCGCGGAACCCGTAGTGCCCGTGCGCCGCACCCATGCCCGAATGGTTGACGCCGCCGAAGGGCAGCGCCGGGTGGCTGTAGTGCAGCGTCGTGAGGTTGACGCCGACGCCGCCCGAGGAGGTGCGCGCGATCACATCCTGCGCAAACCCCGGCTCCCGGTCGAAGACATAGAGCGCCAGCGGCTTCGGCCGCTCGTTGATGCGGGCGATCACCGTGTCCACCCCGTCGTAGGGGATCAGCGGCAGGATCGGCCCAAAAATCTCCTCCTCGTCGATGCGCATCTGCGGCGTGATCGCCTCGATCAGCGTCGGCGCCAGAAAAGTGCCCTCCGCCTCGCCGCCGAAACTCACCCGCGCGCCCTTCTCCACCGCATCGGCCAGCAGCGCACCCAGCCGCCCGGCGTGATGGGCGTTGACGATGCGGGCGTAATCGCGGCTCTCGCGCGGATTGTCGCCATAGGCGCGCAGGATCGTCCTGCGCAAGGCGGCGGTGAAGGCGGCCTCGACGCTTTTGTGGACGAAGACGTGGTCGGGGGCGATGCAGGTCTGCCCGGCGTTGACGAATTTGCCGAAGGCGATCCAGCGCGCCGCCTTCTCCACGTCCGCGCCCGGCCCGACGATGGTCGGCGACTTGCCGCCGAGCTCCAGCGTCACCGACGCGAGATGTTTCGCCGCCGCCGCCATGACCACCTTGCCGACCTCCGGGCTGCCGGTGAAGAAGATATGGTCGAAGGGCTGCTCGAGCAGCCGCTGCGAGACCTCGCGCCCGCCCTCGACGACCGCCACGAGATCGGCCGGAAAGGTCTGCTCGATGATCTCGGCGATCACCCGCGAGGTCGCCGGCGTCATCTCGGAGGGCTTCACCACCGCGCTGTTGCCGGCCGCCAGCGCCGAGACGAGCGGCGAAAGCGCCAGGTTGAAGGGATAGTTCCAGGGCGCGATGATCAGGCAGACGCCGCGCGGCTCGGGACGGATGCGCGCCGATGTGCCGAGCGTCGAAAGCGTCGGCGCCACGCGCCGCTCGCGCATCCAGCCCTTCAGATGCCGCATGGTGTGGCGGATCTCCTGCAGCACCGGCAGGATCTCGGTGAGGATCACCTCCGGCTCCGGCTTGCCGAAATCGCGCATCAGGGCGGCGACGATATCGCGCTCGCGCCGTTCGATGGTCTGCCGCAGATGCGCCAGGGCACTGCGCCGCTCCTCCAGCCCGAACGCCCCCCGCCGCCCGACGGCACTCTGCTTCTGCCGGAGGACCAGGGTTTCGACGGGATGGGACATGGATGGGGGCTCTCGTTGCGGCGGGAGTGTAGGCGGGGTCCGGGCGGGGGCGCAAGGTGTGGGGGGTGATGCAATTTAGGCGACAAACTAATCTGGTTGCGCTTAATCTGGCATTGCCAAGCCAAGATCAGAGTAAATTGGCTTCAACTCTTCATCGGTAAGTACACCAGGCGACACAGCGATATTGGGAAAATTACCGACCACGAAATATATTAAGAGGATCGATGGCAGCCTATAGAGAGCCTGTTCTGCAACTCGATTTGCTACGCGTTTCCCAATATAGGGCTTGCCATTGAGCCAAGCCAGCACCTCGGGAATTGTTCTGCCAGAAATCAGGGGCATATATGCATCTATCAACTCGCCATCTAGCTGAGTTACGACAGCAGTAGCACCGACAGTTTCAAGGTATTGTTGCGAAAGAGCTTGGACTAGCTCTTTAACCTCCCGGACCGACTCCCCAATCAACGCCCCTACCTGCCGAAAATAATCGTCTGTGGCCTCGATAAGTGCCATCGCTTTGGCGGCCGTACGCATCATTTCCGGAGTAGATTTTACACTTGGTTTGTAGATCGTATCGTGTGTGACTTCACTGAACGCATGTTGTAATAGGGTGCGGATTTGTATCTCACAGGGAATGTCTAGCGGCACTTTTTCCTTGCCAATTTGTATCCCTGCTTTTGCTCGTACAACGTAATGAACCGACTGGTAGCCGAATTCCCATGGCTTGCTATCGCGTTCTTGGACAAAGTCCCGAGCTTTCTCCCAATACCAAAACTGATCACCAGGACCAGTAATCAACTCCTCAATAATCGGGATCTCGTCAGAGGTCAGAACCACGAAACGCGTCCCCACCTTATCTTCAATATCGTCATACGGATTATCGTATGCTTTGCCGCGGTGAAGAGCCTTTTGAAGTAGTGAAATATCGGATTTAAGACGGGGCACCACAGGCAAACGCAGAAAGAGGTGTGGTGTCTCGATACTGCGGGAGAGCCCATCGACAATGGTTTCGACTACAAAGTTTCCCCAAGCCTCGTAGTCCGCCTTCTCTGAATGCCAGCGGTCGAGGAGTTCGGCCTCGGTGGTCATAGCTGCTCAGTCACTGGCCTTCGAATGATAATTCGGGTCCACGTGCCGTTTTCATCCCCATCCGCGTTAACCGATGGAACGTCTTCAATGGTGGCGGTCCCATTTCGAATAGCCTCCGGCGATGCCGAAAACTCGATGTCAGGGCCGAACTTGTACTTGCGGCGTCTAAGCCTGCTCCCCATCTCGCTGGTGTCTCTGACAACAGCTCGATCCGTCGGAAACTTTTTAGTTTCTAAAAATTTGTTGAAAGGGTCGCGTAGTTCCATTGGAAGATATGCCTCCCCAAACTGTTGCGAGGTGAATGTTGGAGCCTGTTCAACCTTAACGAATGCAAAAAGGGCATCGCTAAGATCTCTACGCAAATCTCGATCGGTTACTGAGCTGCGGACAAATTCTTTCGTGAGATCGAAAAATTTCGCGGTCTCATATTTTCCGTTTTCCGGAAATGCACAGCCAAGGAAGCCGTCGTAAAAATATACAGCCGCGTTTTCTCGTCGTGCTGCAGTTATATTGCTATCGAAAACGACGCATTTCCATTTGGTGTCGTCTACGACTTGGATATCCTCTGCGATAAACACTGCGAGTTTGTAAAGACGGGTTGCAGGAGTGAGAAAAATGTTTTCCAAAAATTCGGTAACGACCTTTGCCGCGCCTGGTCGCCGCTGAAATCCAGATTGCATTTCAGCTTTTATAACGCCGACGAATGGCCTCTCATCTTTGCCAACTTTTCCGTCGAATACCAACAACATCCCGCCGGGGATGCCTCGAGATTTTTGTGCATCGGCCAATGCGTCTGCCATCAGATTAGAAAGTTGCGGGAACTCGGCATCGCCTGAGAGAACAAGCTGCCGCGCCACTCCTAAAGCACTCCCGCCATTTGACTTCACTATCCGCAACTCAATGCTTTTAGATTGCGCAGACAGGGCCTCTGTAATTCTGATCTCAAAATGCGCGAGCGCCTTCTGATCCAAATCCTCCAGATCTTTCCCATACGCTGGCGGCACGATATTCGATCCATCTTTACGTTGGAACACTTCATGCATCACAACACGACCAATGGTCAGATTCTCTACGTTCACCTAACACCCCCCAGTTATTCAGCTCAGGGATGATAGTTCTTCAACGTTAGATTGCGCCATAAGAACAAAGCATGAACATGCTGGTTTTGTCAAGCGGATGTATGTTAATCAATTCCCGAACGATGGAATTTACGCACGGCAAAGGTAATCGCTAGGTTGCCGTCGCCAAGGAGCAGCCACAGATCGCGGTCCGGCTTCACTTTGGCTGCAGGCTGAAAGCCTGCTGTTCGGTCTGGGTCAACGGTCGGCGGATCTCCTTCACCGAGAATGTCTTCTATGCGCTCAAGGATCGACGGACCGAGACGGTCTGGTCGATCATCGACAAGGCCGCCATCGCAGCGCAGCTTGCCGAAGTTTAGCCAACCCTACCCCCGCAGATACCCCGAGCCATTATCAAAACTGAGCCCCGGAAACACATCAGTCGTCAGCCGGTCGGGCGCAATGTCGAACTGGCGGTAGAGCATGGCGGCGGCGAGTTCGCGGACGTCGCCGGTCGGCATCAGGTCGCGGCCGTCCAGCAGCTGGTCTTCGGAAAGCCCCGGCCAGCGGCCGAGAATGCGGCCGCCGGGAATGCCGCCGCCGGCCAGCAGCGCGGCACCGCCGGTGCCGTGGTCGGTGCCGCCAGAACCATTCTCGCGCGCCGTGCGGCCGAATTCGGTAATCACCAGCACCACGGTCTTGCCCCAGACCTGCGGCCCCAGACCCTCCTTCAGGGTGTTGATCGCCAGCGACAGATCGGTGACGGCGCGGGCAAATTGCGGCCGCTGGTCCACATGGGTGTCCCAGCCGTTGATGGAAAAACTGGCGATCCGGTATTCCTGCGACAACAGGCCGGCGGCAAGGCGGGCCATGTCGGCGATGCCCTCGCCGCGCTTCTGGTCGCCGTGGATGGCGTCGGCCAGCAGGTCGGTGTTGCGCGCCTCCGCCATCACCCTGGCAAAGCCCTCGTCGCCGGCATAGAGGCGTTCCAGGAAGCGGATCTCGTCCTCGGCCATGGCGAGGTCCGATTGCGGCGCCCAGGCTTCCGCCCGGTTGGGCCCGGCGAGGATCAGGTCCATGGAGGTGTTGATGTCGATCGCCTTGCGGTCGCTCTGGCGCGGCATATGCGCCAGGGCGCGGTTCAGCCAGCCGCTGCGCTCGTTGCGCTGCAGCGTGCCGGTCTCCAGCGCGTCCTGGCCGCTGAAATGGCTGCGCTCGTCGCGGTAGGGTGTGGAGACCGCATGCACGAAGGAGAGCTCGCCCGCCGACCAGAGCGGCATCAGGCTGGCTGCCGCCGGATGCAGGCCGAAGCGGCCGTCGAGGTCGATCAGGCCCTGGTCGGTGGTCAGCGCCAGGCGCGGCCGCAGTTTCGCAAACAGCGGGTCGGCATAGGGCTGCACCAAGTCGAGCCCGTCCATGGCGCCGCGCAGGATGATGGTCACGAAGCGGTTGTCGCCCGGCACGGCCGCAAAGCTTGCCGGCGTCAGTATCGGGGAGGCGGCCGCGCAACAGGCGGAGACCAGGAAGCCGCGGCGCGACATCGAAGCGTTCGGGAAATCCATGCTCATCTCCTGTTGAACTCCGGCGAGGCCAGCACCATGGCCAGCCCGTGGACGCGGTTCGGCGCCTGGCCGAGCACGCGGATGGTGTCTTCGCGGGCGGCGTCGCCCAGCGCGTCGGCGAGCAGATCGGCAGGCTCGCGGTCGGCCGCCAGCCACTGCGCCGCCATGCGCGCCCAGGCGATCCGTTCGGCAAGCTGGCTCGGCGTCAGCCAGCTGGCGGCGTCATCGGCAAAGCCCGCCGGGCTGGTCGGCCGCCAGACCGGCTGGCCCATGCGCTGCAGGGCCCAGATCGTCATGGCGCGGGCAAAGCCCGGGTTGCGGTGGCGCGGCGCGTTTTTCTTCGGCCGCCGCGGCGCCTCGTCCTCGTCGTCCGGCTGCGGCATGGCCGCCGCCATCATCGCCTCGAACTGCTTCTCCGGCATGTCGAGGGCGCGCAGGCCCGAGACCACGAAGTCGAAGGGCCGCTTGATCTTGGCGCCGCCGACCTGCCAGGCGCGCGGATGCTCCAGCATGGCGCGGTAGACTTCCGTCAGATTGCCGTCGCTCGCCGTCCAGGCGGCCACCATGGGCGCCACCACCTCGGGCGGCGGCACGTCGGCGAGGAAATGGCCGGCGAGTTTCGCGCAGATGTGGCGGGCGGTGGCGGGGTGGTCGGCGAGATCGTCGATCATCGCCCGATGGTCGGCCTCGCCGCGGCCCTCGCCGCCGTAGCTGCGTCCGAGCAGCGTGAAGGCGCCCGGTTCGGCCCGCTGCGGCCGATAGCCGATGTCGAGACGCGGCGCGTCGATGCCGACGCCGGTGAGGATCAGCGCGGCGGCGCGCACGTCCGCCTGGCCGTAGCCGCTGCCGGTGCCCAGCGTATGCAGCTCGATCAGCTCGCGGCCGAGGTTTTCGTTGAGGCCCCGGCCGTTGCGCAGCCCGGCGACCGAGCCGGGGCCGATGGAGCGGTTCTGGTCGAGGTAGAAGAACATGGCCGGATGCAGCACGGCGGCCTTCAGGAGGTCGCGGAAGGGGCCGGCGAGGTGCGGCCGGATCGCCTCGGCCTCATGCAGCGCCGCCAGCATGAACATCTGCAGGTTCTTGTCGGCGTTGACGGCGAAATGATCGGCCCAGAAGCTCGCCAGCCGCTCGTGGAAGCCATAGGGCGAGGTCACCGCCTGGGCGATGCGGGCCACCGCGTCGCCGCGGTAGAGCCGGTTCGCCTGCTGCTGGGTGGTCTGGCGCAATCGCGCGTTGGGCTTGCCGTTCTGGGTCGCCTTCGCCTCGGCGCGGCGCAGCGCGATGATCTTCTCCGCCGTCTCGCGGCGGCCGGTGATTCCCTCGCGCGGAAACCGCAGCTCGGCCCTGGCGGCGGGCGGCAGCTGCGCCAGCAGCGCCTGCGCATCCTGCGGCGGCGGTTCGCCGGGGCGCAGGCCGAAGCCGTAGCGGATCGCCGCCAAAGTCGGAACGGATATGCTCATCATCGTCTCCAGATTCGCAAGGCCTGAGAATCCCGGAGGAATGTGGTCGAAAGCGCCTCAAACCATGGCGATTTGGCGACATGGACAAGATGTAATGGAGGGGGCCGCCGCAGGCCGGCTGTTGCCCTTTTGTACCGGCTGCCTCTTCACTTTCGCGCTGTTCGCCTCCATATTCCCGGCATGGCCAGATCCCCCCGCACCTCCGCCCCCTCCTCCTCCCGCCCAGGCTCCCCCTCTGGCTCCCCGCGCGGCTTCGACGAAGCGCCGCAGACGCCCCTCGAGGGCGCGCCGCTGGAGGGCTCCGTGTCCGACTGGGTGCGGCAGCTGGAGGCCGAGGCGGAGGCGTCGGGCGTCGAGACGCAGCGCGAGATCGCCTCCAAGGCCGGCAAGCACCGCAAGAAGATCGAGATCGCCGCCCGCGAGGAGGCCATCCGCGAGGCCGCCGCCGAGGCCGCCAAAACCGCCCCGAAACCGGCCCGCAAGGGCGCGCCGACGACGGCCAAGCACACCACCTCGCAGAAAACCTCCCGCGGCGTGTCGATCGGCGCCTCGTCGGATCCCGCCACCCGCGCCGCCGCCGGCCTCAACCCGGTCGCCGGCATGGACATCTCGCTGGAGGATGCCGGCAGCCTCGCGCCCGGCGCCGTCACCGCCACGGTCGACGCGCTGTCGAAGCTGATCGAATCGGGCAATCCGCTGTTCAAGGACGGCAAGATGTGGACGCCGCACCGGCCGCATCGCCCGGAAAAATCCGAGGGCGGCATCGCCATCCGCATGGTCTCCGACTACGAGCCCGCCGGCGATCAGCCGACCGCTATCCGCGACCTCGTCGAGGGCATCGATTCCGGCGAGCGCTCCCAGGTCCTCCTCGGCGTCACCGGCTCCGGAAAAACCTTCACCATGGCCAAGGTGATCGAGGCGACGCAGCGCCCGGCCGTGATTCTTGCCCCCAACAAGACGCTCGCCGCGCAGCTCTATTCCGAGTTCAAGAGCTTCTTCCCCGACAATGCGGTGGAATATTTCGTCTCCTACTACGACTACTACCAGCCGGAAGCCTATGTGCCGCGCTCCGATACCTTCATCGAGAAGGAGAGCTCGATCAACGAGCAGATCGACCGGATGCGCCATGCCGCCACCCGCGCCATCCTCGAGCGCGACGACTGCATCATCATCGCCTCGGTCTCCTGCATCTACGGTATCGGCTCGGTGGAGACCTATACGGCGATGACCTTCCAGATGGCCGTCGGCGACCGCCTCGACCAGCGCCAGCTCTTGGCCGACCTCGTCGCCCAGCAGTACAAGCGCCGCGAGATGGATTTCCAGCGCGGCTCGTTCCGGGTGCGGGGCGACAGCATCGAGATCTTCCCCGCCCACCTGGAGGATGCCGCCTGGCGCATCTCGATGTTCGGCGACGAGATCGATTCGATCACCGAGTTCGATCCGCTGACCGGCCAGAAGACCGGCGACCTGAAGTCGGTGAAGATCTACGCCAACTCCCACTATGTGACGCCGCGCCCGACGCTGAACGCCGCCATCAAGTCGATCAAGGAGGAGCTGAAGCACCGCCTCTCCGAGCTCGAAGCCGCCGGGCGTCTGCTCGAAGCGCAGCGGCTGGAGCAGCGCACCCGCTACGACATCGAGATGATGGAGGCGACCGGCGCCTGCAACGGCATCGAGAACTATTCGCGCTATCTCACCGGCCGCAAGCCGGGCGAGCCGCCGCCGACGCTGTTTGAATACATCCCCGACAATGCGCTAATCTTCATCGACGAGAGCCATGTCACCATTCCGCAGATCGGCGGCATGTACCGCGGCGACTTCAGACGTAAGGCCACATTGGCCGAATACGGCTTCCGCCTGCCGTCCTGCATGGACAACCGGCCGCTGCGCTTCGAGGAGTGGGACGCCATGCGGCCGCTCACCGTCGCCGTCTCCGCCACCCCCGCATCTTGGGAAATGGAGGCCGCCGGCGGCGTCTTCGCCGAACAGGTGATCCGCCCGACCGGCCTCATCGACCCGCCCGTCGAGGTGCGCCCCGCCAAGAGCCAGGTGGACGACGTGCTCGGCGAGATCCGCGAGACCGCGCAGAAGGGCTACCGCACCCTCTGCACCGTGCTCACCAAGCGCATGGCGGAAGACCTCACCGAATACCTGCACGAGCAGGGTGTGCGCGTGCGCTACATGCACTCCGACATCGACACGCTGGAGCGCATCGAGATCCTGCGCGATCTGCGGCTCGGCGCCTTCGACGTGCTGGTCGGCATCAACCTCCTGCGCGAGGGCCTCGACATCCCTGAATGCGGCTTCGTCGCCATCCTGGACGCCGACAAGGAAGGTTTCCTGCGCTCGGAAACCTCGCTGATCCAGACCATCGGTCGCGCCGCCCGCAACGTCGACGGCAAGGTCATCCTCTATGCCGACAAGGTCACCGGCTCGATGCAGCGGGCCATGGACGAGACGGCGCGCCGCCGCGAGAAGCAGATGGAATACAACACCGCCCACGGCATCACGCCGGAATCGGTGAAGCGCAACATCGCCGACATCCTCGATAGCGTCTACGAGCGCGACCACGTCCGCGCCGACATCTCGGGTGCCGGCGGCAAGGGTTTTGCCGATGGCGGCCACCTCGTCGGCAACAACCTCCAGGCGCATCTCAACGCGCTCGAAAAGGACATGCGCAACGCCGCCGCCGACCTCGACTTCGAAAAGGCCGCGCGCCTGCGCGACGAGATCAAGCGCCTCAAGGCCGTCGAACTCGCCGCCATGGACGACCCCATCGCCCGCCAGGAATCCAGGGCCATGGAAGGCGTCAAGCGCAACGCCCAGGCGACGCGGGATTCGCTGCCCTCGGGCAGCGGGAAGAAGGCGGGTGCGGCACCCTCAACGGACTCCCTCCCCCCTGTGGGGAGGGTTGGGGAGGGGTCTGCGCCAGACGCCACCCCTCCCGGCCCTGCGGGCCACCCTCCCCACAAGGGGGAGGGTTCGGGCGGCACCTCCTACTTCGCCAAACCCACCCTCGACGACATGGGCCCCGGCACCGACATGGTGCGCCCCCTGTTCCGCAAGAACACGCTCGACGAAATGACCGTCGGCCGCACCGAAAAGCCGGTCACCGGCAAACTGCCGGACAAGCCCGCCGACCCGGCGAAGCGCGTCTCGCCGCTGCTCGAAGGCCAGCCGGACCGCGGCACCCCTTCTCCCCCGCGGGGAGACGATGCCCGAAGGGCGGATGAGGGGGCCAAAGACGACCCGCGACCGCTGCCCCGCGGCAAGACCGGCATCGGCTCCTACGAGGACCCCGGCGAACAGCGCCGCAAGGGCCGCACCAAGGGCAAGACGGGAAGGCCGGGACGCTAACCGCAGGTCCCGTCTCCCCGCCTGTGCGGAGACGATGGCGGCAGCCGGATGAGCGGCGGACGGGAGCGGCAAGCCGCAGCCGGACTCCCTCCCCCTTGTGGGGAGGGTTGGGGAGGGGAAAGCCGCAAGCGCCCTCGTCTGCGGCAGGAGTGGGATCAGGTTACAACAATGCCGATCAGCAGTGACACGTTGGCTGGAGGAACGGCAACGGGAGAACCTAGGGGCAATCTCGGATAAACCCTACCTTTAAGTTAATGATTGAGGGGGACGCGAGTGTTACTAGTTCTAGCTAACGTCTCGATCTCGCCATCGAATGCAGCAAGAAACTCTCGAGGGAACCGGCTAGCTTCATGGAGATACCGCAATACCTGCATGTACACGTAAGAGACCTTTCGGTCTCCAAGCACTAGCCTGCTCGTGTAGTTCTCATATTCTTCAATTTTTCCGGTAAGGCAGCGCAAACCCAGGGTTCTAGCAGCAACTGGTACACGCCGGAGCGAATTAATAGAGGGAATGAGCACGCCGACTAACTTGATAAAACTGCTCCATGCCGGGAGGGCAAATTCATCATCATCAAGATTAAATACTAGCTGACTCATCTTTTTCTTTGCGTGAAAGTTACTGTAGCCACCCCAAAGATAATACTTCGTAACTTCTTCGAGGTAGCTCCTATCACTGGATGCACCTACCATACGTATCAACCGACTAACCGCGACTTGGAGATGAAGACAAAACGCAGCGGCAAGTTCTGCTACCAGATACCTATGAGCTGGCTTTGTGGGGTCTAGCTCTCCGCTTATCTCTATAAGCTTTGCGAGGATCGACCTTATAGCTCGCGCTGAGTCACGCTCTAGTGGGCTCCGTTGTACCGCCCATTCATAAGATGCTGCGAACACAGGATTTTCCCGAACAAAATCTTGAGCACTATCTAGGGCTACAAGATCGCTGAGATAGGAAGTTGTAAGTGTTGGGTCAAACCCGTGAAATCTCATGAACTGTTCAAAACCATCGGTGTCGAATAGGTAGATGTCCTTCTTTTCCGCCGTGACCTTATGGGTTGGAAGAGCAGAGCGTTTCAGGATGACATAGGCTTCGTCCAGTGAAGAATGCTCGACAATACCTGCCGACCATACCGCGCGATTGATGGGACTATCCTTCGAGGTTTTGCAGTCAAAAAGCGTTCGATGTATCGATCCATTCCAACTGAGCGTGAGTCCGAGCACATCGAGATCTGAGATGTAAATTGGGCTACGTAACTATCTTGTTGATCGTAGTTCCCGTTTTATCAATGCGGATAAGCTCGACCTCCGCAAGCAGCTCAACAACGCTCTTTAAGGCGTAAGATGGAATGTTGAAGAAGTGTTCTGAGACCAGCCGAAGCTTCTCGTACGGTATGTCTGGGAAAGACTTGATATGAGCAGCGAGTACAGCTCCCATCCCCACCATGCGAAGCAAATCGTACTCGGGAATATCTGTGCGCCCTAGCCCAGTTTGGATATCAAACACCAGCTCGCCCGTTACTTTATCGTCTCGCATAACTCCCCCACATTTCCCGTGCGATGGCCATTTTGTTCCTATGGGCTCGCTGGCATTCCTCTGTCCGGAGTATGCAGGCGAGTCTCGGCCAGCTTCAACCCCGCCGAGTGGAATCATCTAGATTAGTTGGATCCCAGCAGCGCTATAGACTGGCGAATGCGTAACTTAAATTCTGCCCGCCGCGCCCAAATCCGCACCCCCACCTCCCAGAAATCAACCACTTACCCCCATCCAGATTCACCTCCCGCAAACCCATGCCCA
>JOKI01000045.1 GCA_000722615.1 Pseudorhizobium pelagicum
TCAACCCGATCGCGATGGAAGAAAAGCTGCGCTTCGCGATCCGCGAAGGCGGCCGCACCGTCGGCGCCGGCATCGTCGCTTCGATCGTCGCCTAATCTGATCTCCCGAAAGGGAGAGGACAAGGCCCCGCCGGAAACGGCGGGGCTTTTGCTTTTTCTGCGGCGCTTTCGACGGGGCGGGCGTGTCATCGGCCGGTGACATCCGGCGTCGGAAGAAACTCCTCCGCCCTGTCGTTTTTGCTCGAATAGTGCTTGTCATCGCCACGCAAGTTGAATATGAAGCCGCCTGTTCCGGTGGCGCTTTGCGCGGCGGGAATCTCTGAAGGGGTATAGCTCAGTTGGTAGAGCGGCGGTCTCCAAAACCGCAGGTCGTCGGTTCAAGCCCGGCTGCCCCTGCCAGTCTTTCTGTCGCGCGAATTGGTCGCTGCGATGTTGAGAGGCCGGGTTGTCGGCCGTTAGGTCGACGAATTTCATCGAACATCGATTCCCTCTTGTGAAAGGGGGGAGGGATGTTTATGTAGTGGCGAAACAGACACGCGGCGCGTGGGGCTGAGCAGTATCAGCTTTACGTGCCGTAATGGCGTGGACATAGATGGCTTCCAAAACCAATCCAATTCAGTTTCTGCAGCAGGTTCGCGCAGAGGCGTCGAAAATTACCTGGCCATCACGCCGCGAGACGATGATCTCGACGGCTATGGTCCTGTTGATGGTTATTTTCGCCGCTCTGTTTTTCTTTGCTGCCGACCAGCTTATCGGCTGGCTGATGGGCCTCGTGCTGAACGTCGGCAATTGATTGTGGAGATGAAGATGGCGGCGCGTTGGTACATCGTCCACGCATATTCGAATTTTGAAAAGAAGGTTGCCGAGGACATCGAGAACAAGGCGCGCCAGAAGGGCCTGTCGCATCTCTTCGAAAAGATCCTTGTGCCGACCGAGAAGGTTGTCGAAATCCGCCGCGGCCGGAAAGTGGATTCGGAACGCAAGTTCTTCCCCGGCTACGTGCTGGTGCGGGCGAACCTGACGGACGAGGCTTACCACCTGATCAAGAACACGCCGAAGGTCACCGGCTTTCTGGGATCCGACAGCAAGCCTGTTCCGATCCCAGACTTCGAGGCGGACCGTATCCTGGGCCAGGTCCAGGAAGGTGTGGAGCGGCCGAAGTCGTCCATCAGCTTCGAGATCGGCGAACAGGTTCGTGTTTCCGACGGTCCTTTCGCTTCGTTCAACGGCACCGTGCAGGATGTCGACGAGGAGCGTTCGCGCCTCAAGGTCGAAGTCTCGATCTTTGGCCGCGCGACACCCGTCGAGCTTGAATACGCTCAGGTCGAGAAGGTCTGAGCGAGAGGGAAGGGAACTTCCCGACCGCGTGGGAGGATGGCAGCCTTTAGCCGGGCTTGTCCAGACGCACCACGCAACCGCAGCCGCCGGCTCGTGCCGGCACAGGTGGCCGGGAAACCGGTCTAAGTAGAAAGGCAGAGAGTTATGGCTAAGAAAGTTGCAGGCCAGCTCAAGCTTCAGGTCAAGGCAGGATCGGCAAACCCGTCCCCGCCAATCGGCCCGGCGCTTGGTCAGCGTGGCATTAACATCATGGAATTCTGCAAGGCGTTCAATGCCGCCACGCAGGAAATGGAAAAGGGCATGCCGATCCCGGTCGTCATCACCTATTTCCAGGACAAGTCCTTCACCTTCGCAATGAAGCAGCCGCCGGTTACCTACTGGCTGAAGAAGGAAGCAAAGATCACCTCCGGCTCGAAGACGCCGGGCAAGGGTAGCAACGCCGGTACGATCACCAAGGCGCAGGTCCGGGCTATTGCCGAAGGCAAGATGAAGGATCTGAACGCTGCTGACATCGAAGGCGCAATGCTGATGGTTGAGGGCTCTGCCCGCTCCATGGGCCTGGAAGTGGTGGGCTGATCATGGTCAAGGTTGCAAAGCGTATTCAGAAGATCCGTGAAGGCATCGATCCGACCAAGCTGGTCGCGCTGACGGATGCCATCTCGCTGGTCAAGGAACGGGCGACAGCCAAGTTCGACGAGACCGTAGAGATCGCCATGAACCTCGGCGTTGATCCGCGTCATGCCGACCAGATGGTCCGTGGCGTCGTCAATCTTCCGAACGGCACGGGCCGCGACGTTCGCGTTGCCGTCTTCGCACGTGGCGCCAAGGCTGATGAAGCCACGGCTGCTGGTGCCGACATCGTCGGTGCAGAAGACCTGGTCGAGATCGTTCAGGGCGGCAAGATCGACTTCGATCGTTGCATCGCCACCCCGGACATGATGCCGCTCGTCGGTCGCCTTGGTAAGGTTCTCGGCCCGCGTGGCATGATGCCGAACCCGAAGGTCGGCACGGTCACCATGGACGTTGCCGGTGCCGTCAAGGCATCCAAGGGCGGCGCCGTCGAGTTCCGCGTCGAGAAGGCCGGTATCATCCATGCCGGTATCGGCAAGGCCTCGTTCGACGCCAAGGCGCTTGAAGAAAACATCAAGGCTTTCGCTGACGCCGTCGTCAAGGCAAAGCCGGCCGGTGCTAAGGGCAACTACGTCAAGCGCGTAGCCATCTCCTCGACCATGGGCCCGGGCGTCAAGATCGATCCGTCGACCGTTACGGTCTGATCACGTTATTCCCGGGCTCGCCCGGGTGAAAGAATTCCCGGTCCCTCGGGGCCGGGAATTTCCAGGGAAACCTGGAACTCCTGTCCGAGATTGTGGGCGGCCTTCGGGCCTTAATACATGCCTGCATGAGACGGGTAAGACCCGATTTTAGGAGGCTCAGGCTTCCGGTGATCGGTTCGAGCCTTGTGTGCCTTGTGCCTGGAGCCGTTGCGGTGACAGTGCGAGGGGACAGGATCCTCAAGCGTCGCTTGGGATCTTGAAGAGAAGATCCCTAGGGGCAAAAGGCAAACCGATGGGGCCTGCATGATTGCGGTCCCGTCAACTGGAGACAGACAGTGGAAAGAGCGGAAAAACGCGAATTCGTCACGGAGCTGAGCGAAGTCTTTAAGGCTTCCGGTTCGGTTGTCGTGGCCCACTATGCTGGTGTCACAGTTGCGCAAATGAACGACTTTCGTTCGAAAATGCGTGCTGCTGGCGGCACCGTCAAAGTCGCGAAGAACCGCCTGGCCAAGATCGCTCTTCAGGGCACGGAGTCGGAAGGGATGTCGGACCTGTTCAAGGGTCAGACGCTCATCGCTTACAGCGAAGATCCCATCACCGCTCCGAAGGTCGTCATGGATTTCGCCAAGACCAACGACAAGATCGTTGTCCTGGGCGGCTCCATGGGAGCAACCACGCTCAGCGCAGATGCAGTCAAGTCGCTTGCGACCCTGCCTTCGCTGGACGAGCTGCGTGCAAAGCTGCTGGGCATGATCCAGACGCCGGCTACGCGCATCGCTGGCGTTGTTCAGGCACCGGCAGCTCAGCTTGCTCGCGTGTTCGCAGCCTACGCCAAGAAGGACGAAGCCGCTTAAGGCGGTTTTTCGCTGTAGATATCAAACCAGTTCGAACCGAACACAAAAGGAACTACTAAAATGGCTGATCTCGCAAAGATCGTTGAAGACCTCTCCTCGCTGACCGTCCTGGAAGCTGCTGAGCTGTCCAAGATGCTCGAAGAGAAGTGGGGCGTTTCCGCAGCTGCACCAGTGGCTGCTGCTGCTGCTGGCGGCGGTGCTGCTCCGGCTGCTGCCGAAGAAGAAAAGACTGAGTTCGACGTCATCCTCACGGAAGCCGGCGCGAACAAGATCAACGTCATCAAGGAAGTCCGCGCCATCACCGGCCTGGGCCTCAAGGAAGCCAAGGACCTCGTCGAGGGTGCTCCGAAGGCTGTCAAGGAAGCCGTCTCCAAGGCTGAAGCCGCTGACCTCAAGAAGAAGCTTGAGGACGCCGGCGCCAAGGTCGACGTTAAGTAATCTGGAAGAAGTCGGGAGAGGGCTTATGTCCTCTCCCGATGCTCGTTCCTCCGAACGTTTTACCCAAAAGCCCGTGAAACGGCTTTTGGGTAATGGGTTCTTCAAGAGGATGGTCTTCGCCCGAAACGACCGGCAATCCGGCTGGCGGTTCGGGAGGTAAGACGAGATTTGAACCACCCATGATAGACGGGATCGACTGGCCATCGAATTCCGTCCGTTGCAGGCCCGGATGCAGTTTTGAAGGAGCGACGATGGCTCAGACCCTTTCGTTCAATGGTCGCAGGCGCGTACGCAAGTTTTTTGGTAAGATCCCCGAAGTCGCAGAAATGCCGAACCTCATCGAGGTTCAGAAGGCATCCTACGACCAGTTTCTCATGGTCGAAGAACCCGAAGGTGGTCGTCCGGACGAAGGTCTGAACGCTGTTTTCCGGTCGGTGTTCCCGATCACCGATTTCTCCGGCGCCTCCATGCTGGAATTCGTGTCCTATGAATTCGAGCCCCCGAAGTTCGACGTCGAGGAATGCCGTCAGCGCGATCTGACCTATGCAGCGCCGCTCAAGGTGACGCTTCGCCTGATCGTGTTCGATATCGACGAGGATACGGGCGCCAAGTCCATCAAGGACATCAAGGAACAGTCCGTCTACATGGGCGACATGCCGCTCATGACCAACAACGGCACCTTCATCGTCAACGGCACCGAGCGCGTCATCGTCTCGCAGATGCACCGCTCGCCGGGCGTGTTCTTCGATCACGACAAGGGCAAGAGCCATTCCTCGGGCAAGCTGCTGTTTGCTGCCCGCGTCATCCCGTATCGCGGTTCGTGGCTCGACATCGAGTTCGACGCCAAGGACATCGTCTACGCCCGCATCGACCGTCGCCGCAAGATTCCGGCAACCTCGCTGCTGATGGCGCTTGGCATGGACGGCGAAGAGATCCTGTCGACCTTCTACACGAAGTCCAATTACGTTCGTGACGGCGACGGCTGGCGCATTCCCTTCCAGCCCGAGACGCTGAAGGGCGCAAAGACCCTTTCCGACATGATCGACGCCGACACCGGCGAAGTGGTCGTCGAATCCGGCAAGAAGCTCACCCCGCGCCTTCTCCGTCAGCTGACGGACAAGGGCCTGAAGGCGCTTCGTGCCAGCGACGAGGATCTCGTCGGCAACTTCGTGGCCGAGGACATCGTCAACCCGGAGACGGGTGAAGTCTACCTGGAAGCCGGCGAAGAGCTGGAAATGGCGCTCGACGCCAAGTCCGGCGAACGCAAGGGCAATCTCGTCGACCTCATGAAGCTCGGCTTCACCGAGATCCCGATCCTCGACATCGACCACATCAACGTCGGCGCCTACATCCGCAACACGCTGGTGGCAGACAAGAACGAGAACCGTCAGGAAGCCTTGTTCGACATCTACCGCGTCATGCGTCCGGGCGAGCCGCCGACCATGGAATCGGCCGAAGCCATGTTCAACTCGCTGTTCTTCGACAGCGAGCGCTACGACCTGTCCGCCGTTGGCCGCGTCAAGATGAACATGCGTCTCGACCTCGACGCTCCCGACACCATGCGCACGCTGCGCAAGGAAGACATCCTGGCCGTGGTCCGGATGCTGGTCGAACTGCGCGACGGCAAGGGTGAGATCGACGACATCGACAACCTCGGCAACCGCCGTGTGCGTTCGGTCGGCGAGCTCATGGAAAACCAGTACCGTCTGGGCCTGCTGCGCATGGAACGCGCGATCAAGGAACGCATGTCGTCGATCGAGATCGATACCGTCATGCCGCAGGACCTGATCAACGCCAAGCCGGCTGCCGCCGCGGTGCGTGAATTCTTCGGCTCCTCGCAGCTGTCGCAGTTCATGGACCAGGTGAACCCGCTCTCGGAAATCACCCACAAGCGCCGTCTCTCGGCTCTTGGACCGGGTGGTCTGACCCGCGAGCGCGCCGGCTTCGAAGTCCGCGACGTTCACCCGACCCACTACGGCCGTATCTGCCCGATCGAGACGCCGGAAGGCCCGAACATCGGTCTGATCAACTCGCTGGCCACCTTCGCACGGGTCAACAAGTACGGCTTCATCGAAAGCCCGTACCGCAAGATCGTCGACGGCGTCGTCACCAAGGAAGTGCTCTACCTCTCCGCTATGGAAGAGGCGAAGTACTACGTGGCACAGGCGAATGCCGAGCTCGACGCGAACGGCTCCTTCGTCGAAGAGTTCGTCGTCTGCCGTCATGCCGGCGAAGTCATGCTGTCGCCGCGCGATACCATCAACCTGATGGACGTCTCGCCGAAGCAGCTCGTGTCGGTCGCCGCCGCTCTGATTCCGTTCCTGGAAAACGACGACGCCAACCGCGCTCTGATGGGTTCCAACATGCAGCGTCAGGCCGTGCCACTGGTGCGTGCCGAAGCGCCGTTCGTCGGCACCGGCATGGAGCCGGTCGTTGCCCGTGACTCCGGTGCTGCCATCGCTGCCCGTCGTGGCGGCGTGGTCGACCAGGTCGATGCGACCCGTATCGTTATCCGCGCGACGGAAGACCTCGATGCTGGCAAGTCCGGCGTCGATATCTACCGCCTGCAGAAGTTCCAGCGCTCCAACCAGAACACCTGCGTCAACCAGCGTCCGCTGGTCGCGGTCGGCGACATTCTGAACAAGGGCGACATCATCGCTGACGGTCCGTCGACCGACCTCGGTGACCTGGCTCTCGGCCGCAACGCGCTCGTCGCGTTCATGCCCTGGAACGGCTACAACTACGAAGACTCCATCCTGCTCTCCGAGCGGATCGTCTCCGACGACGTGTTCACCTCCATCCACATCGAAGAGTTCGAAGTGATGGCACGTGACACCAAGCTTGGTCCGGAAGAAATCACGCGCGACATTCCGAACGTTTCGGAAGAAGCGCTGAAGAACCTCGACGAAGCCGGTATCGTCTACATCGGTGCGGAAGTGACCCCTGGCGACATTCTTGTCGGCAAGATCACTCCGAAGGGCGAAAGCCCGATGACGCCGGAAGAGAAGCTTCTGCGCGCCATCTTCGGTGAGAAGGCTTCGGACGTTCGCGACACCTCCATGCGCATGCCTCCGGGCACGTTCGGTACGGTCGTCGAAGTGCGCGTCTTCAACCGTCACGGCGTCGAGAAGGACGAACGTGCGATGGCGATCGAGCGCGAGGAAATCGAAACCCTCGCCAAGGACCGCGACGACGAACAGGCAATTCTCGACCGCAACGTCTATGGCCGTCTCACGGACATGCTGCGCGGCCAGAATTCGGTTGCCGGTCCGAAGGGCTTCAAGAAGGGCGGCGAACTGACCAATGCCGTGATCTCGGAGTACCCGCGGTCGCAGTGGTGGATGTTTGCCGTCGAGGACGAGAAGGTCCAGGCCGAGATCGAAGCTCTGCGGGGCCAGTACGATGAGTCCAAGTCGCGCCTTGAACAGCGCTTCATGGACAAGGTCGAAAAGGTCCAGCGCGGCGACGAAATGCCTCCGGGCGTCATGAAGATGGTCAAGGTCTTCGTCGCTGTGAAGCGCAAGATCCAGCCGGGCGACAAGATGGCTGGCCGTCACGGCAACAAGGGCGTCGTGTCGCGCATCGTACCGGTCGAGGACATGCCGTTCCTCGAAGACGGCACGCATGTCGACATCGTTCTGAACCCGCTCGGCGTGCCGTCGCGCATGAACGTCGGTCAGATCCTCGAAACCCACCTGGCCTGGGCTTGCGCCGGCATGGGCAAGAAGATCGGCCAGATGCTCGAGGAGTACAAGAAGTCGAGCGACATCACCGACCTGAAGCGCGAGCTGCGGGAAACCTACGAAAGCATGGCCAACGACGAAGTTGCAAACTTCGACGATGAGTCGCTTGTCCGGCTTGCCGAGCAGTCAAAGGGCGGTGTGTCGATTGCGACGCCTGTCTTCGACGGTGCGCACGAGCCAGACGTTGCTGCCATGCTAACGAGGGCGGGTCTCGACCCGTCGGGTCAGTCGGTCCTTTACGACGGACGTACCGGTGAAGCCTTCGACCGCAAGGTCACCGTCGGCTACATGTACATGATCAAGTTGAACCACCTTGTGGACGACAAGATCCATGCCCGTTCGATCGGCCCGTACTCGCTCGTCACCCAGCAGCCGCTTGGTGGTAAGGCGCAGTTCGGCGGTCAGCGCTTCGGCGAAATGGAGGTCTGGGCTCTGGAAGCCTATGGTGCCGCCTACACGCTGCAGGAAATGCTGACCGTGAAGTCGGATGACGTGGCAGGCCGTACCAAGGTCTACGAGGCGATCGTCCGTGGCGACGATACCTTCGAGGCGGGCATTCCCGAGAGCTTCAACGTTCTCGTCAAGGAAATGCGGTCTCTGGGTCTCTCCGTCGAGCTCGAGAACTCGAAGCTGGACGAAGCCGCGCAACTGCCGGACGCAGCCGAATAATCTCCAAAATGGCGCGCGCTGCCTGACAGCGCGCGCCAACCCTGTCCCGACCTAAACCGGAGGGCAGGGAACTTTCGCCGCATTTTGCGGCTAAGACCGTTTTTGAGCGTCGGATCCTTCTCCCGGGAATTGGAGGATCACGATCGCAAGCTGAGGGCTTACGCCCCATAAGGAGATAGGCATGAACCAAGAGGTCATGAACCTTTTCAACCCGTCGGTACCGGCGCAGCATTTCGATTCCATCCGGATTTCGATTGCCAGCCCCGAGAAGATTCTCTCCTGGTCCTTTGGCGAGATCAAGAAGCCGGAGACCATCAACTACCGGACGTTCAAGCCGGAACGCGATGGCCTGTTCTGCGCGCGCATCTTTGGACCGATCAAGGACTACGAGTGCCTGTGCGGCAAGTACAAGCGCATGAAGTACAAGGGCATCATCTGCGAAAAGTGTGGCGTCGAAGTCACGCTGTCGCGCGTTCGCCGCGAGCGCATGGGCCACATCGAACTCGCTGCGCCGGTTGCCCACATCTGGTTCCTGAAGTCCCTGCCGAGCCGCATCTCCACGCTGCTCGACATGACGCTGAAGGATGTCGAGCGCGTCCTCTACTTCGAGAACTACATCGTCACCGAGCCGGGCCTGACCTCCCTCAAGGAGAACCAGCTTCTCTCTGAAGAAGAGTACATGATCGCCGTCGACGAGTTCGGCGAAGATCAGTTTACCGCGATGATCGGTGCCGAGGCCATCTTCGAGATGCTGGCCTCGATGAACCTCGAGAAGATCGCTGGCGACCTGCGCGCGGAACTGGCCGATACGACGTCGGATCTGAAGCAGAAGAAGCTGATGAAGCGGCTGAAGATCGTCGAGAACTTCATCGAGTCCGGCAACCGCCCGGAATGGATGATCATGAAGGTCGTTCCCGTGATCCCGCCGGACCTGCGTCCGCTGGTTCCGCTGGACGGCGGCCGCTTTGCGACCTCCGACCTGAACGATCTCTACCGTCGCGTGATCAACCGTAACAACCGTCTGAAGCGCCTGATCGAACTGCGCGCGCCGGGCATCATCATCCGCAACGAAAAGCGCATGCTGCAGGAATCTGTGGACGCGCTGTTCGACAACGGCCGTCGTGGCCGCGTCATCACCGGCGCCAACAAGCGTCCGCTGAAGTCGCTCTCCGACATGCTCAAGGGCAAGCAGGGCCGCTTCCGCCAGAACCTTCTCGGCAAGCGCGTCGACTATTCCGGCCGTTCGGTCATCGTGACCGGTCCGGAACTGAAGCTGCACCAGTGCGGCCTGCCGAAGAAGATGGCGCTCGAACTGTTCAAGCCGTTCATCTACGCCCGCCTCGACGCCAAGGGTTACTCCTCGACCGTCAAGCAGGCCAAGAAGCTCGTCGAGAAGGAACGTCCGGAAGTCTGGGATATCCTCGACGAGGTCATCCGCGAGCATCCGGTTCTCCTGAACCGCGCGCCGACGCTGCACCGCCTGGGCATCCAGGCCTTCGAACCGATCCTGGTCGAAGGCAAGGCGATCCAGTTGCACCCGCTCGTCTGCACGGCCTTCAACGCCGACTTCGACGGCGACCAGATGGCCGTTCACGTGCCGCTGTCGCTGGAAGCCCAGCTTGAAGCCCGCGTTCTGATGATGTCGACGAACAACATCCTGCACCCGGCCAACGGTGCACCGATCATCGTTCCGTCGCAGGACATGGTTCTCGGCCTGTACTACCTGTCGATCGTCAACCAGAACGAGCCGGGCGAAGGCATGGTCTTCTCTGACATGGGCGAATTGCACCATGCTCTTGAGAACAAGATCGTTACCCTGCACTCCAAGATCCGCGGACGCTTCAAGTCCGTCGACGAGGAGGGCAAGCCCTACTCGAAGATCTTCGAAACGACGCCAGGCCGCATGATCATCGGCGAGCTCCTGCCCAAGAACGGCAAGGTGCCCTTCGATATCTGCAACCAGGAAATGACCAAGAAGAACATCTCCAAGATGATCGACGCGGTCTACCGTCACTGCGGCCAGAAGGACACGGTCATCTTCTGCGACCGTATCATGCAGCTCGGCTTCACCCACGCCTGCAAGGCTGGCATTTCGTTCGGCAAGGACGACATGATCATCCCGGAAACCAAGGTGAAGATCGTTGGTGATACCGAGTCCCTGGTCAAGGAATACGAGCAGCAGTACAACGACGGCCTGATCACTCAGGGCGAGAAGTACAACAAGGTCGTCGACGCCTGGGGCAAGGCAACCGAAAAGGTCGCGGAAGACATGATGGCCCGCATTAAGGCCGTCGAGTTCGATCCCGAGACCGGTCGCCAGAAGCAGATGAACGCCATCTACATGATGTCCCACTCCGGTGCGCGTGGTTCTCCGAACCAGATGCGTCAGCTGGGCGGCATGCGCGGCCTCATGGCCAAGCCGTCGGGTGAAATCATCGAGACGCCGATCATCTCGAACTTCAAGGAAGGCCTGACCGTGAACGAGTACTTCAACTCGACGCACGGTGCCCGTAAGGGTCTTGCAGACACCGCCCTGAAGACCGCCAACTCCGGTTACCTGACCCGTCGTCTCGTCGACGTTGCGCAGGATTGCATCGTCAACTCCGTCGATTGCGGCACCGACAAGGGCCTCACCATGACGGCGATCATCGATGCAGGCCAGGTCGTGGCTTCGATCGGCGCCCGCGTCCTCGGTCGTACGGCGCTCGACGATATCGATCATCCTGTCACGGGTGAGCGTATCGTTGATGCCGGCCAGATGATCCTCGAGCCACATGTCGTGGAAATCGAGAAGGCCGGTATCCAGTCGATCCGTATTCGTTCCGCTCTGACCTGCGAAGTTCAGACGGGCGTCTGCTCGATCTGCTACGGTCGAGATCTGGCCCGTGGTACGCCGGTCAACATGGGTGAAGCCGTCGGCGTCATCGCAGCACAGTCGATTGGCGAGCCGGGCACCCAGCTCACCATGCGTACCTTCCACTTGGGCGGTACCGCGACCGTGGTCGACCAGTCGTTCCTCGAGGCCTCCTACGAGGGCACCGTCCAGGTGAAGAACCGCAACATGCTGCGGAATTCCGACGGCGTGCTCGTGGCCATGGGTCGTAACATGTCCGTCGCCCTCCTTGATGAGCGCGGCATCGAACGGTCCTCGCAGCGTGTTGCCTACGGCTCCAAGCTGTTCGTCGACGACGGCGACAAGGTCAAGCGTGGCCAGCGTCTCGCCGAGTGGGATCCCTACACCCGCCCGATGATGACGGAAGTCGAGGGTATCGCCCAGTTCGAGGATGTGGTCGATTCCGTCTCGGTCACCGAATCGACGGACGAATCCACCGGCATCACCAAGCGTCAGGTCATCGACTGGCGTTCGACGCCACGCGGCAACGATCTGAAGCCGGCAATCGTGATCAAGGATGCGTCCGGCAACGTGCTGAAGCTTGCCCGTGGTGGCGAAGCTCGCTTCATGCTGTCGGTGGACGCGATCCTGTCGATCGAGCCCGGTCAGAAGGTCAGCCAGGGTGACGTGCTTGCGCGTGTTCCTCTGGAAAGCGCCAAGACCAAGGACATCACCGGTGGTCTGCCGCGTGTTGCCGAACTGTTCGAGGCTCGTCGTCCGAAGGATCACGCCATCATCGCTGAGATCGATGGTACGATCCGCCTCGGCCGCGACTACAAGAACAAGCGTCGCGTGATGATCGAGCCTGCCGAAGATGGTGTCGAGCCGGTCGAATACCTGATCCCGAAGGGCAAGCCCTTCCACCTTCAGGAAGGCGACTACATCGAAAAGGGCGACTACATCCTCGACGGCAATCCTGCGCCGCACGACATCCTGGCGATCAAGGGCGTGGAAGCACTTGCTTCCTACCTCGTCAACGAGATCCAGGAAGTCTACCGACTGCAGGGCGTTGTGATCAACGACAAGCACATCGAGGTGATCGTTCGTCAGATGCTGCAGAAGGTGGAAGTCACCGATGCGGGCGACAGCCAGTACATCGTCGGCGACAACGTCGACCGTATCGAGCTGGATGACCTGAACGAGGTTCTGGTTGCGGAAGGCAAGCGTCCGGCTGCGGGCGATCCTGTCCTCCTCGGCATCACCAAGGCTTCGCTGCAGACGCCGTCGTTCATCTCGGCCGCATCCTTCCAGGAGACCACCAAGGTCCTCACGGAAGCTGCGATCGCCGGCAAGACCGACACGCTGCAGGGTCTGAAGGAGAACGTCATCGTTGGCCGCCTGATCCCGGCCGGTACCGGTGGTACCATGACGCAGATCCGCCGCATCGCGACATCGCGCGACGAGATGATCCTCGAGGAGCGTCGCAAGAGCTCCGGTGCCTCGGCAGCAACGCCGATGCTTCAGGAACTGTCGGGTGAAAATACGCCCGCCGAGTAAGGTGGGTTCGGGTGCCGGTCTGCGGCACCTCGCCAATTGACGAAAGAAAGGCGCCGGGAGAAATCTCGGCGCCTTTCGGTTTTCCGTAGTCGGGACTGCTAATGTATTGACCTCCCTCAACGCATCGAGGAGCCAGCCTTCTAGATCTGGAACCGTTCAAAAAACGAACGGAGGCTCTTATGAAAAACCTGTTGTCGTCGGCAGCCATCAGCGTCCTGCTGGCCACCGCGGCCGTCGCGGCCGAACCGGTCCCGGCCGGTCTGCGCGACACCGCCATCGAACTCTTCAAACCACTGCCGTCCACCATTCCATCGGTCAAGGACAACAAGATCACCCCGGAAAAGATTGCCCTCGGCAAGGCTCTCTTCTTCGATCCCCGGATCTCGGCATCCGGCGTCTTCTCCTGCAACTCATGCCACAACGTGGGTACGGGCGGGGATGACAACCTCGAAACCTCGATCGGCCATGGCTGGCAGAAGGGCCCGCGCAATTCCCCGACCGTCTTCAACGCCGTCTTCAATGTCGCCCAGTTCTGGGATGGACGTGCGGAAGATCTGAAGGCGCAGGCCAAGGGCCCGGTGCAGGCGGGTGTCGAAATGGCCAATACGCCGGCCGCCGTCACCCTGACGCTGAAGTCCATGCCGGACTACGTCGCATGGTTCAAAGCCGCGTTCCCCGATGAAGAGGATCCGGTGACGTTCGACAATTTCGCCAGAGCCATTGAGGCGTTCGAGGCGACGCTGATCACGCCGGCGCCCTTCGACGCCTTCCTGAATGGCGACGAGGATGCCATGACGGTCGAAGCGAAGCAGGGCCTCGCCCTGTTCATGGACAAGGGCTGTGCCTCCTGCCATGCGGGCATCAACGTCGGCGGTGAGGGGTACTATCCCTTCGGCCTGATCGAGAAGCCCGGTGCCGATGTGCTGCCCGAGAACGACAAGGGCCGTTTTGCGGTGACCAACACCGCCGACGACTCCTACGTCTTCCGCGCAGCGCCGCTTCGCAACATCGCACTGACGGCACCCTACTTCCACTCCGGTAAGGTCTGGGATCTGAAGCAGGCGGTCGCGGTGATGGGGACGGCGCAGCTCGGCGAGGAGCTTCAGGAGGAAGAGGTGGAGCTGATCGTCGCCTTCCTGAACTCGCTGACCGGCAAGATGCCTGAGATCAGCTATCCGGTCCTGCCGGCTGAGACCGCTGACACGCCGCGGCCGATCAGCATCATTCCGACGTCGCAATGAAATAACAACAAAGCTGACGTTGACAGCAGCATCCGCCGGTCATCCGGCGGATGCTGCGCATAGGCTATTCGTCGAAACGGATGATGGCGACTTCACCTTCGAGCGCACCCTGATAGGCGGAAGCGTGCGGCTCCTCGACGGGCTCCTCCTGGAGTACGCCGATCTGATCCAGTTCCGCTTCGATGAAGCCTTCTTCGGACAGGGCGTTCAATGCCTCGCGTACGGCAGAATCGTCGTCGGGCGCGCGCAGCATGATGTGCAGGTCGATGCCTTCGCTGTCCTTGACCTCGTAGGCCTTGCCGATGATGATGAACACCATGGGACCTTCGAGGTTGTTGTCGTTGTCGGGGGTGGTCATCATTTCATCTCCGTTGAAGGCTTGCCGTCGGATGGCGCACCGCGGGGGCAGGGGATCCGGACCTGGATCAGGCGATTCCCGAACTTAGCCATGGTGGCTTGTGCAATCACGCCTTAAATCTTAACTTTGTGTCGCCAGAGCCGTTCCGGAAGGGCCAAAACCCATTATTTTCGGCATTGGTCTTGACGACAAAGGGGTAAAACAGTAAACGCCCCTCCATCGGAAGCAATGTGAGGCTAGTCCGTTCGGAACGACTCGTTCCGGAGTACGTCTCAAACACGCTTCCCGACGCACGTTGAAGACACGAATGCTGCACGCATGACGCATAAGGAATGCGTCCTCTGCTTTTTGTGGTCCATCCGGAAAACCGGCTTGGGCCACGTTTTGCGCATGAGACATGGTGTGTGTCACGGCCGGAGACGGCATCAGATTGGCCCGCAAGGGCTTGGAAGAAGATTTTGCAAGGGATGGTTATATGCCTACCGTAAACCAGCTGATCCGCAAGCCGCGTCAGGCACAGGTAAAGCGCAACAAGGTTCCTGCTCTGCAGGAAAACCCGCAGAAGCGTGGTGTTTGCACCCGCGTGTACACGACGACACCGAAGAAGCCGAACTCGGCTCTGCGTAAGGTCGCCAAGATCCGCCTGACGAATGGCTTCGAGGTCATCGGCTACATCCCGGGTGAAGGCCACAACCTTCAGGAACACTCTGTCGTGATGATCCGCGGCGGCCGCGTCAAGGATTTGCCGGGCGTTCGCTACCACATCATCCGCGGCGTTCTCGATACCCAGGGTGTCAAGAACCGCAAGCAGCGCCGTTCGAAGTACGGTGCAAAGCGTCCGAAGTAAGTCGGTCGTATTCAGTATTCCGGCGCTGCGCGAGGTTCTCCGCGTGATAAAGCGTCCCAACCGTTGAGAGACAAGAAGTATGTCCCGTCGCCACAGTGCAGAAAAGCGTGAGATCAACCCGGACCCGAAGTTCGGCGATCTGATCGTTACCAAGTTCATGAATGCCATCATGCTCCACGGCAAGAAGTCCGTGGCCGAGACCATCGTCTACGGTGCGTTTGACGCCGTGCAGGCCAAGGTCAAGCAGGAGCCGCTGGGTATCTTCCACACGGCCCTTGAGAACGTTGCCCCGCACGTTGAAGTCCGTTCGCGCCGCGTCGGTGGTGCCACCTACCAGGTCCCGGTCGACGTCCGTCCGGAGCGCCGCCAGGCCCTGGCGATCCGTTGGCTGATCGCTGCTGCTCGCAAGCGCAACGAGACCACCATGGTCGATCGTCTCTCGGGTGAACTCATGGATGCCGCCAACAACCGCGGCAGCGCCGTCAAGAAGCGTGAAGACACGCACAAGATGGCTGACGCCAACCGCGCGTTCTCGCACTACCGTTGGTAATCTAAGTCCGACCGAATTTCGAAAGGCAGTCCTATGGCTCGCGAATACAAAATCGAAGACTACCGAAATTTCGGTATCATGGCGCACATCGACGCCGGCAAGACCACGACCACCGAGCGTATCCTTTACTACACCGGTAAGTCGCACAAGATCGGCGAAGTCCACGACGGCGCGGCCACCATGGACTGGATGGAGCAGGAGCAGGAGCGTGGCATCACGATCACCTCCGCTGCCACCACGACCTTCTGGAAGGGTCGCGACGGCAAGATGCGCCGCTTCAACATCATCGACACCCCCGGCCACGTGGACTTCACGATCGAAGTCGAGCGTTCGCTGCGCGTTCTCGACGGTGCCATCGCGCTGCTCGACGCCAACGCCGGTGTCGAGCCGCAGACGGAAACCGTCTGGCGTCAGGCTGAGAAGTACCATGTTCCGCGCATGATCTTCTGCAACAAGATGGACAAGACCGGCGCCGACTTCTACCGCTCGGTCGAGATGATCAAGACCCGCCTGGGTGCGATCGCCGTCGTCATGCAGCTGCCGATCGGTGCTGAAAGCGAATTCAAGGGCGTGATCGACCTGATCGAGATGAATGCCCTGATCTGGCGCGACGAGTCGCTGGGCGCTGCCTGGGATGTTGTCGAGATCCCCGAGGACATGAAGGCCAAGGCGCAGGAATACCGCGAGAAGATGATCGAACAGGTCGTCGACATCGATGAAGCTGCCACCGAAGCCTATCTCGAAGGCATCATGCCCGACAACGAGCAGATCCGTGCGCTGGTTCGCCGTGGCACGATCGACGTCAAGTTCCATCCGATGTTCTGCGGCACGGCCTTCAAGAACAAGGGCATCCAGCCTTTGCTCGACGCCGTCGTCGAATATCTGCCGTCGCCGCTCGACATCCCGTCGATCAAGGGCATCGACGTCAAGACCGAACAGGAAATCGCGCGTCATCCGTCGGATGAAGAGCCGCTGTCGATGCTCGCGTTCAAGATCATGAACGACCCCTTCGTCGGCTCGCTGACCTTTGCCCGCATCTATTCCGGCAAGCTCGAAAAGGGCACGTCGGTCATGAACACGGTCAAGGAAAAGCGCGAACGCGTCGGCCGCATGCTGCAGATGCACTCCAACAGCCGTGAAGACATCGAGGAAGCCTTTGCTGGCGACATCGTTGCTCTGGCCGGCCTCAAGGAAACCACGACCGGCGACACGCTCTGCGATCCGCTGAATCAGGTCATCCTCGAGCGCATGGAGTTCCCTGAGCCGGTCATCCAGATCGCCATCGAACCGAAGACCAAGGGCGACCAGGAAAAGATGGGCCTCGCGCTCAACCGTCTGGCCGCCGAGGATCCGTCCTTCCGCGTCAAGACCGACGAGGAATCGGGTCAGACCATCATTGCCGGCATGGGCGAGCTGCATCTCGACATTCTCGTCGACCGCATGCGTCGTGAATTCAAGGTCGAGGCTACCGTCGGCGCGCCGCAGGTTGCCTACCGCGAAACCATCACCCGGACGCATGAAGAAGATTACACGCACAAGAAGCAGTCCGGTGGTACCGGCCAGTTCGCGCGCGTCAAGATCATCTTCGAACCCAATCCGGAAGGTGACGAGTTCAAGTTCGAGTCGAAGATCGTTGGTGGTTCCATTCCCAAGGAATACATCCCGGGCGTTCAGAAGGGCATCGAAAGCGTTATGTCCTCCGGTCCGCTGGCTGGCTTCCCGATGCTCGGCGTCAAGGCGACGCTGATTGACGGTGCCTTCCACGACGTGGACTCCTCGGTCCTCGCCTTCGAAATCGCATCGCGTGCCTGCTTCCGTGAGGCGGCCAAGAAGGCCGGCGCACAGCTGCTCGAGCCGATGATGAAGGTCGAAGTCGTCACCCCGGAAGACTACGTGGGCGACGTGATCGGCGACCTGAACTCCCGTCGCGGTCAGATCCAGGGCCAGGAAAGCCGCGGCATCGCCGTGGTGATCAATGCCCATGTGCCGCTGGCCAACATGTTCAAGTACGTCGACAACCTGCGTTCCATGTCGCAGGGCCGCGCCCAGTACACGATGACGTTCGATCATTATGCACCGGTGCCGAGCAACGTCGCAACGGAAATCCAGGCTAAGTACTCCGGTCAGAAGTGACCGGGGTAACCCTCTGAACCCATAAAGAATTTCCCTGAAAAGGGGCAAAGAACGGAGAGCCGGAAATGGCAAAGAGCAAGTTTGAGCGCAACAAGCCGCACGTCAACATCGGC
>JOKI01000046.1 GCA_000722615.1 Pseudorhizobium pelagicum
CGCCAAGCTGGATCAGGACCGCAAAGGTATTGCCGGGGGATTGGAAGCCAAGGAAGTGTCCGGCAAGGAGAACATGTGCCGTCGAGGACACGGGTATGAACTCCGTCAGCCCCTCGACAAGTCCGAGAACGAGAGCACTGACAATGGAATTTTCCGGCATGTTTCTTCCCTGTATCCGATCCGAGGAGGGCCGCTCTCCGTTTGAAGGAGGAGCAGGCCTGCGACCGCCGGGAAGGTTTCAGACGCAGGACGGCATGGCAAGGCCTCCAGCGAACCTGCGGCTTCCTCTGTGGCAGGCAACACGCCGATGACAGAAATCCTCTCCACAATCCTGCTCTGCCGGCGACACGCGCCGCGGTCGCATATCCCGCTGTATGGCCCACGCCCGCGGGGCTCGCAGGGAGAGGTGCAGTCAAGGTCTGGTCTATCCCTCGTCAAGGTCACGAGAGGCGCATGTATCGTGGTGTTTCATCCCTCCTTGGTGCAATTCCCTGGGTCAGGGCGGCATGGAGGCTTGCGTGGCAAGGCCTCCAGAACCGCTCAGATCAGGCGCAAGTCTCGTCCCATCGGGCACAGGAACGGCCCAGGCCAGCACCGTAACCGGGCGTACGAGACCCTTTTTGGGCATCGGGATCGCCTCTCTCATGGGCAGATCCCCGAAGCAGATGTCGTTCGTCCTCAGACCAGGTTCTCGTGCAGAAACTGCGCCGCCCGCTCGGCCCCTCCGGCAGAGATTGTGTGACCGACTGGTGTTCTCCAGGCTATGGGTGACCTTGATCAGCCTCGCGCAAGGCTTGCGGAAGATTGACGGACTGCTAATTTACTGGCCGCAGTTGCGGCTCAGATCATGAGGATCAGGCAATGCAGTACGACTGGTCGGGCGTTCGGGCGCGTCGTAGGCGGCGACTGAAGCTTGCGATGTATATTCTGGGCGCCGCCGTGGCGGTGACCGCTCCAGTGTTTATATTGCCTGGTTCGGACTTCACGCCCCTTGCAGAGGCTGTGGCAAACCTTGGAATGTCCAAGCCCAGATAACGCTGGCTGGCTTCGCTCGGTTCATGGTGGTGTTCCGTCTCCAGAAGATGTGGGTGGTGGCACACCGCCCCTTCAAGAAACTGCGATCCAACCGCCCCGATCAAGGGAAGCGGGTAATGACTGCGTCCGCCGTGAATCCATACCTCGCCGCTGCCGGTGGGCTTCGTCAGTGCGCGCTGTGAACCGCCAGCATCACAGCCGTTCGGGCTTCATCTGCAGGGAGCCTACCTTCGTGCGCGGCCCGGCACGACTGCCAAGCCGTTCGCCACCAGCCGGTGTCCTGCTCCCGCTCGTGGGCAAGCCAGTTCATGGCCTCCTCGGTCGAAGAGAGCGTAATCCGGATCCGTCCGTCCTGGATAACAACGGGTTCTTTCCAACGGGTGGCAAGCATGTTCGTCTACCTCGCAGGCTGTTGCGGTAAATCTCCAATCCCGCTCGCGCTGTTTCGTTCCCTGCCAGAATTCTGTCGGGGAGCAGAATGAACAAGAGTCGCGGATATCCTCGCCCCTCCCTGGGCGTCCAGGTTTTTTGGGCATTGATCCAATCCTGCAGAGACAGCCCGACAAATCCCCTCAGGGAAGACATGGGGCGGCACCTGTGGACAAACCACCTGTGAATTGCGGGGAAAGCGGGGAAAACCGATGATCGCCCAGATGCCATGTTGGCCAGCTGCAATGGACCTCGAGCGGCCTGCGGATGCGGCCTGGAGACGTTCCAGAAGGTCTGTCCAGTGAAACCACTGCGCTAAACCAATTCGGCAAGAGGGAAGCGATACCTTTGCCAACGCCTTGACGAAAGACCGCCGGCGACGGTTCTTGAGCGGCGTCTTGCATCCGACACGATCCAATCATCCGTTCGTGCATAGCTGATCTGCGGTATACGCGTTTGCATGTGGTGATCTGGCAGCCTACATCCCGGTCATCGAGATCGTCCTCCTCCTCCCAATCGATCTCGAGCCGATGGCAGCCCCCCTCCTCCCAGGCTGACGTCAACATTCGAAGCCCGTCGCACCTCCTCCCGCGGCGGGCTTTCGTTTGTTCTGGTCAGGCATTGCGTCGCTGCCGGGCAAGATCAGGATGACCTGCCGACGATTTGGCCGGTTTCATGCTTCCGCTCCTTCTCCCAGTTGGAACATTGTCGCGGAAAAACCGCAGCCGCCTGCGGTGCCGTCTTTCGGGATCGGGACCCAATATCATACGGCGAGGAAACCGCCGTCGACATTCAAGACAGCACCAGTCACCATGGCCGTGTCAGGAGAGAGCAGCATGGCGATCGTCTTGGCGACATCATCGACTTCGGCAAACCGTCCAAGTGGATGCCGGACCATCATCGGCTCGGACTTGGTCGGATCGCTCCACGCAGCAAGAGCGAGCTCCGTCAAAGTGATCGTCGGCGCGACTGCATTGACCCGGATGTTGTGCGGGCCAAACTCCTTGGCAAGCACCCGCGTCGCCCCCTCCAGGCCGGCTTTGGAGGCTGCGTAACACAGGTGTTCGGTAAAACCTCGATGCCCGGCGATCGAGGTGATGTTGACGATCGCACCGCCTCCCCCGGCAGCGACTCTGGCGCGGCCGAACGCCTGGCAGGTGATCAACGCAGCGCGCAGGTTGATGCCCATGACCTTCTCGTACCCTGCGTCTGTCATGTCGAAGCTCGACTCCAGCACGTTGGTGCCAGCACTGTTGATGAGGAAGTCTGCTGTTCCAGCCTCGGCCATTGCCACGCGAGTGGCACCCGCATCGGCGAGATCTACCGCAATCGAGCGGCCGCCGATGTCCTTGCGCAAGCTGTCGAGATCGGACGCCGTGCGGCTAAGGGCAATCACGTCTGCGCCCCGAGCTGCCATCAGCTGCGCGCAGGCTCGCCCGATACCCTTGCCGGCGCCGGTAATGATCACTGACTTTCCTGAGAATTGCACGATGGTCTTCCTCACACGCGGGTTGGGCGCCTTAGGCAGTTGCTGCCAGCAGCGGCTGCATTTCGTCCCGCACCTGGCGGGCGAGGGTCTGCATCCTCAAGAATGCCTGGTATCGGGTCTGATGGAGAGCTCCAGTTGCACCGGTCGCCGGCGCGCAGCGGCCGATGACCGCGGACATGGCCGGCATCGCCGTCTGGAGGTCGGGATAGGTTCTGGACGCAACGGCGGCCAGCATGGCGGAGCCGAGAAGAACCGGCTCTGGAGAGGCAGTTACCTCGACCGGCCGGCCCGTTGCATCCGAGAGCAGTTGGCGGGTCAACGGATGGGTGCCGGCCCCTCCCGAGATGGAGATCGTCGAGATCTGAACTCCGTGGGCGGCCTGTGTCTCGATGATCTGGCGCAGCCCGTATCCCAGGCCACAGAGCCCTGCCACATAAAGCGCCACAAGACTTTCGGCGCTGGCGTCCATGCCAAGGCCCATGACGACTGCGCGCGCCGACGGATCTGCAAAGGGCGCGCGATTGCCAAGAAACTCCGGTACCACCTGCAACTGCCCGGCCAGGTATACCGCTTGCGACGGCCTGCCTGCGGATGCCAGGGCCCGCTGCGCGAGCCACTGCGGCAAGCTTGCCCCGTCGCGACTGGCCTCACCCCTCGCCGTCTCGCCGTAGGGATGCAGCTTGAGTATCTGGTCGATCGCCGCGCCGGCGGCAGACTGGCCGCCTTCGTTCAACCACATGCCGGGCACCATGGCAGAAAAATACGGCCCCCAGACGCCGGGAACAAACTGCGGTTCGGCCGTCGTGGTCATGGTGCAGGACGAGGTCCCGAACACGTAACCAAGGCAGGAGGATGCGTCTTCAGCACCTCCACGAGCGGCCACCGTGCCGATCCCGCCCGCATGGGCGTCGATCAGCCCTGCCCCGACAGCGGTTCCCGGGCTCAGCCCCATCGCCTCCGCGGCCGCCGGGCACAACCCATCTGCCAGCGCCGTGCCAGGATCAACGACATGCGTCCCGATCCGCCGAAAGCCGTCATCGGCGAGATCGTCAAGACCGATGCTGCGGAAGTAGCTCTCGTCCCAACGGCACTCGTGTGCGAGATAGGTCCACTTGCAGGTGACGGTGCAAGAGGACCGCTCCAACGCTCCGGTGGCCTTCCAGGTCAGGAAATCCGTGAGATCGAAGAAGTTTTCGGCACTGGCATAGATGTCGGGCAGGGTCTCCTTCAGCCACAACAGCTTCGGCGTTTCCATCTCTGGTGAGATGACGCCGCCCACATACGAAAGGACGGCGTGCTTGGTCGCATTGATCCGGCGCGCCTGCGCGACTGCGCGGTGATCCATCCAGACGATGATGTCGCGTTCAGGATGCGCCCGATCGCCAACGCCCCCTGATGCGCCCTGCACCACCAGAGAACAGGTCGCGTCGAAACCGATGCCGGCGATGGCCTCGCAAGGCACCGCCGCAAGCGAGACGGCGTCTTTGACACAGGCGCAAACGGCGTCCCAGATCTGGGCGCTTGACTGCTCGACATGCCCCCGGTCATCCCGGAAGATGAGGATGTCGTGTTTGGAAAACGCCAGCATCTCCCCGCTTGCATCGAAGACGCCGGCGCGCGCCGAACCTGTCCCAACGTCAACGCCGATCAGGTATCTGTGCATGCTACCCCCTCCATCGTGTCGCCGTCGCCGCGCCGCCGGGGTGGCCCGGCGATGGGCTGAACTGGATCTGACCTCAGACCCGATCGAAATTTGTCGGCAGGACGAGCATGTCGCGGATCGTCACGTTGCGATCGCGGGTGAGGATGTATTCCACCGCGTCCGCGACCTCGCCTGGCTCGACGATGCTGCCCGATTCCTTTGCCTTGCGCAGGTTCTCTTCCGGCCAGTCGGCGAGCAGTGCAGACAGAACGGGGCCAGGAGAGACCTGCGACACGCGCACCCCGTGCGGGATCATCTGGCGACGCATGGTCTGCACGAAGCAGGTGACGGCCCATTTGGAGCCCGCATAGACAGGTTCCCAATAGGTTGGATAATGGCCGGCGATGGAGCTGGTGACGATGATGTCGCCGGTCTTGCGTTCGCTCATATGCGGGACCACCGCATGCACGTTCTTCATCACGGCGTTGATATTGAGGTTCAGCATCCGGTCGATCTCCTCGGCCGTGGTCTCGGTGAGGTCGCCGCCAATATAGGTCCCGGCGTTGCAGTAGAGGATGTCGATATGGTCGACCTTCTGCAGGATTTCCGGGATCATTGCCGCGCAGCTCTCGGCATCGAGCAGGTTGGTGACCTGCGCGATCGCCTTGTTTCCGAATTTGGCGACGAGATCGTTCAACGCCTTCTCGTTCCAGTCGACCATCACGACTGTGCAGCCGTTTGCCAGCAGCTTCTGCGTCGTCGCCAGGCCAATGCCCGAGGCAGCACCGGTAATGACGGCGGTTTTGCCTTCCAGTGATTGGGTCATGCGTATTCTCCCGTGCTTTAAGGGGTGGGTATCTGGTCAGCGCCATTCGCGGGCGATGTAGATGGCGAGAAGGATGATGAAACCGCGGATGATGTCCTGCAGGTATGGATTGATCCCCATCAGGTTCAGGCCGTTGTTGAGAATGCCGAGCAGGATCGCGCCGATGAGGGTTCCAAGGACCAGGCCCCGCCCCCCGGCGATCGCCGTGCCGCCTAGCACGACGGCAGCGATCGCATCCAGTTCAAAGCCCACTCCGGCGTTCGGTTGACCCGACATCAGCCGTCCCGTCAGCACGATGGCGGCAAGGCCGGCCGTCAGACCCGAGATCGCGTAGACTGCAATCTTGATGCGGTTTGTCTTCACGCCAGAAAGCCTCGCCGCTGTCTCGTTGCCGCCGATCGCATACACATGCCGACCGAACGCCGTCCGCTCCAGGAGCACCCAGGCCAGGGCATAGACGATCACCATCGCGATGACTGGGACGGGGATCATGCCGATGCGGCCGACGCCGAACCAGGAGATCCAGGACGGCAGGCCCGAAATCGGATACCCGCCCGAATAGATCAGGCCGGCGCCGCGGGCGATCCCCATCGTCGCAAGCGTCACGATGATTGCGGGCATGCGCCCCCAGGCAACCAGCAGGCCGTTAAACAGTCCAAGCCCTACAGCGATGCCGACGCCGGCAAGCAGACCGACATATCCCGGCATGCCGGAGTTGATCATAAGACCGGCCGCCATGGTGCCTGCAAGCGCCATCACTGCGCCGACCGACAGGTCGATGCCGCCGGTAAGGATGACGAATGTCATGCCGACGGCGAGGATGGCAACGATCGAGACCTGTCTGAGGACGTTGAGGATGTTGGAGACAGAGAAGAAGTTGTCGGAGGCCAACCCCATCAGGATGGAAACGACGATCAGGCCCGCGCGCGGCAAGGCCAGCGGCGAGTGGATGATCGACTTCCAGAGGGGCGTGGAGGAGGCCTCAGCCTGCCCGCCGGTCATCGCGTCCGCATCATGTGACATGTTGGATCCTCCCGGTGGTTGCGTGGATCATGATCTGCGCGGAGTTTATGGCTTCGCCTTCGACGGTCGCAACGATGCCTCCGGCGCGGAAGACGCAGACCCTGTCGGACATGCCGATGACCTCCGGCAGCTCCGAAGAAATCATGATGATGGAGTAGCCCCTGGCGGTGAACTCGCGCATGAGCTGATAGATCTCGGCTTTGGCTCCGACATCGATCCCACGGGTCGGTTCGTCGAAGATCAGCACTTTCATGGTGTGGTTGATCCAGCGGGCGATCACCACCTTCTGCTGGTTGCCCCCCGACAGGTTGTCAACGCGCGTATTGGGACTTGGCGCCTTGACCCTGACCTGCTGCATGGCGGTGCGGGCATCCTGAAATTCCCGTCTTCGGTTGATGAAAAAGTGGCCCAGCAGGTATTTGCCGTAGTTGTTGAGCGAGACGTTGTGCAGGATCGTAAAACTGGTGATCAGCCCCTGCTCCTTGCGGCTTTCGGGCAGGAGGCCGATACCGGCGGCAAGTGCTTCCGAGGGATCCTTGAAGCGTATGGCCACCCCGTTCATCGACAGCTGGCAGCGGGCCGCCCGATACGCTCCCAGCATCGAAAGTACAGTTTCTGTTCGTCCCGATCCGACAAGGCCCGCAAAACCGAGTATCTCGCCAGCCCGCAGGCTGAAGCTTGAGACCGGACCGCCTTTTGCCAGCTGAACCGCTTCCACGTGAAGGACAGTCCTGGCATCGGAAGGAAGAGTGGGTTTGGGGGGAAGCTGCTTTCTATCCGATGGCCGACCATCATCTCGACAAGTCGCGGCTGATCCACCTCGCTGACGGCGCAGGAGGAGACGTAGGCGCCGTCTCGCAGCACCGTGACACGGTCGCAGATCTGGAAGATCTCTTCCAGATGGTGAGAGATGAAGATGATCGAGACGCCCTTGCTGCGCAGGCTGCGCATCACCTGGAACAGATGACCGACCTCGGCGGGCGTGAGGGTTGCCGTCGGCTCGTCGAGAACGAGAATGCGCGCGTCGAGGGCGAGTGCCTTGGCGATCTCCACGAACTGCTGCTCGGCGACCGACAGATGGCGGATGGGCACGTCTAGCGCAATCGTAACGCCGAGCTGGCGCATGATGGCTTCGGCGCGCCGACGCATGGCGGCATGCTTGAGGAAGCCCAGCCTGTTCTTGACTTCGCGCGCCAGGAACATGTTCTCGACCGCGTTCAGATAAGGGACGAGGGAGAACTCCTGAAACACAACGCCGATGCCGGCGCCGATCGCCTCGTTATAGTCGCTGAACTGGCGCGGTTCGCCATTGATCCGGATCTCACCTGCGCTCGGCTTGAGAATGCCGCAGAGGATCTTGGTCAGCGTTGATTTCCCGGCGCCGTTCTCGCCCAGAAGGGCGTGAACCTCGCCAGCCTGTACCGACAGATCCACCCCGTGCAGGACCTCGATGTTGCCGAAGCTTTTCTTGATGCCACTCAGTTGCAGCATTTGCTTCCTCTTGCGTTGGTCAATGAGAAGTCGCCTCCGCCCGCCGGGCGGAGGCGCTCGGGAGGCGCTACCAGCTGAAGTCGGCAGCGTTTTCCTTGGTGACCGGGCGCACGTCGATTGGCACTTCCTTGGGGACAACGCGGGCGCCCCACATCTGTGCAAGCGCCATGGCAAGGCCGACCCGCACCTGGTCCCGGGGGAACTGCGCGGTTGTCTGGACGAAGGCTGTTCCTTCCGCGATCGCCTGAACAGCTTCTGGCGCTCCGTCTACTGAGGTCAGCTTGATATCCTGCCCGGATCCCTGAATGGCCGCCAATGCACCCATGGCCCCACCGTCGTTGACCGAGAAGATTCCCTTCAGGTTCGGGTGGGACTGGATCATGTTCTCCACGACCCCGAGGGCGACGGAGCGGTCCTGGCGACCGTTTTGGGTGTCGACGAGCTTGATGCCCTGGTGTTCGCCAAGCGCCTCCTTGCAGCCTTCGACGCGCTGCAGGATCGGCACCACCGGGATGCCGTCAAGGATGGCGACCTCGCCTTCGCCGTTCAAAGCTTCGGCAAGCGCCTTGCACGACTGATAGCCCGCATCCTTGTTCTTGGAGCCGACAAAGGTGTCCACGGGTCCACTGGCATTTGCATCGACAGCCACGACAATGACGTTTTGAGCCTTCGCCGCGTGAACAGCGGCCTCGACACCGGCGGAATCCGTGGGGTTCAGAAGCAGGATGTCGATGTTCTGCTGCAGCATGTCCTCGACGTCCGAGATCTGCTTGGCGACGTCATGGGCGGCGTCGGTTACGACCACCTCGGCACCGAGGGACTTTGCCGCCTCGTCGAGGGCCTCCTTCATCGAGACGAAGTAGGGATTGTTCATTTCCTGGAAGGTCATGCCGATCTTCAACTGGCCGTCCTGTGCAAGAGCCGGCGCTGCGGCGAGCGCAACAGTGGCGATCGAAAGTGCACTCAGTGCTTTTCTCATCTCATTCTTCCTCCCTTTTGGACGCTGCGGACAAAGCCTGTCCGTTTCCGGAAGGCACCACGCCTCCCGGATTCCTGTTCCCCAATATGGGGCTATGGCCGATGTTGTTAGCCGGCGGCCTTGAACGCTCCGTTGGCGTTGAAGGTCGCGCGGAATTCAGAGGGCGACATGCCCTTGAACCTCTGAAAATGTCGGTTGAAGTTCGAGAGGTTGGAAAAGCCGATTTCGTAGCAGATCTCGGCGACCTTCACCTCCGGATGGGATACGAGTGCCCGGCAGGCCAGATCAACGCGCAGCTGGTTGCGGTAGCGGACGAATGTCGAGCCGGTGTGGCGTTTGAAGGCGCGCGAAAATGAGCTCGTGCTGTGTCCGACGATCTCGGCGAGCTCTCCCTCATCGATATCGTCGGTGAGATGTTCGCGCAGATGCGCGATTGCCCTGTTGATGCCGCCTTCATTGATATCGGACAGGTCGAGCTGATAGCTCAGGCTGGCCAGAGCTTCCGGCCGCGGCGCCTTGGTGAGGATGTCGAGGATCTCCCAGAACAGCGATAGCCGCATGATACCGCGCGCCTGTATCAGCCTCTCGAACAGGGGGCGGATCGCTCGGCTCGTGTCGCTATCGAACAACAGCCCGCGACGGCTGCGTTCCAGGAGAGGCATGACGGCCTGCATCTCCGCCATTCCTGCAATGCTGTCATCAACGAAGCTCTGCGGGAACTGTATGACCAGGGAGCGGACCGGGACAACTTCGTTGGCGGAAATCTCGGAGATCCAGTTTTGAGGAAGATTGGGACCGGTCAGGATAAGCTGGCCGGGCTCGAACCGCCCGATGTGGTCGCCTATGTAGAAGCTGCCCGATGTTGCCACGACCAGATGAAGCTCGTACTCCGGGTGATAGTGCCATCTCACGGTCCGAAACGGATAGCCGTGCATCCAGGCGGCGAAGGATTCGCCTTTTCGGATATGAACAAGTTCAAGATCGGGCTGCACCGCGGTCTCCTCCCAGAGCGCACAATTTCCGCAGAACCTGCAGAACTCCTCTTCCGCAAATCCCATGCTATGGCGCAGCATAGACGTGTCTCGGCAGGCCTATCTACATCATGGCAGAAGATTCACTGATACTTTTTTGCCCCTCATACTCAGACCCTTGGCACTGCTGCCCTTAGCCGTCGCGTCGACGCTGCGAAGCGCTGTCCGCAGCCATTGCTCCAGTCTGAGACGGATCAGACAGCCCGATCGCAATGCGCCGTCCAAGGGAGCACGCACGACGGATCTGGCATCATGTGAACTTGACGGCGAGCGGTTTCCTCGAATTAGATCTGCCAAGTATTTGTTCGGGTTGAAAACCTAGGATCTTGGGGAGGTAATGACATGGCATCTTTGTTCGAACGGCTGGTCGTCGTGGGCAGTCTAACCGTGGCTGGCGCCACTGGCGCTTTTGCTCAGTCTACAGAGGTCAAAATTGCCTATGCGTTGGCTCGTGATTCCCACTATGGAGCGGCGGCAGACGGCTGGGACAAATACGTCACCGACACCAGCGGCGGAAAGTTCCAGTTCATGCACTTCCCTTCATCTGCTCAAGGCGGCGAGCGGGAAGTAATTGAGGGTCTTCAGCTCGGCACTGGCGTCCAAGCGGTCGTGGTGTCGTCTGGGGCGCTGTCAAACTTCGTGCCGGAAATCGGCGTTACCGATATCCCCTTCCTGTTTCGGGATCTCGGCCACGCGCGGAGCGTCCTCGACGGACCGATCGGCGAGGGGATCCTGGAGGATTTCCGCGGTCGTGACTTGATCGCGCTCGCCTGGGGTGAGCAGGGCTTCAGGCACATCACCAACAATCGCCAGCCGATTGAGAAGCCGCAAGACCTGGCCGGCTTGAAGATTCGCACGATGGAGAACCCGGTCCATATTGCTGCTTTCGAAACGGCCGGCGCCGCGCCGACGCCGATGTCTTGGCCGGAAGTGATCCCGGCCCTGCAGCAGGGAGCGATCGACGGACAGGAAAATCCGCTTTCAGTGATCGTTTCAGCGAAACTGTGGGAAGTTCAGAAGTACCTGACGGTGTCCGGCCACGTCTACTCGCCGGCCATGCTGATCGTTTCTCCCGTATTCTGGGATAGCCTCTCGGACGAGGACAAGAAGATCTTCACCGACGGTGCGATCAAGGGCAAGCAGGCGATGCGCGCCTTTGTCGATAACTCGGAAAAAACCGGCATCGATACGGCGAGGGCCGCGGGCATGCAGGTCAACGTTCTCAGCGAGGAGCAGAAGGCTGCCTTTCAGGCTTCCATCCAGTCCGCCTATGAAGGGTACTACGAGACATTCGGCAAGGACCTGGTCAACCAGATCATCGCGACGAAGTGATGGTTGAAGGCGTCCCGCTTGAAGCGGGACGTCCTGCCAAGGGATTGACGGTCCGACCGACGACCGCAGGAGCGAAATGAAGAAATTCGAAGAAATTTTCGTCGCGACGAACCGGTGGCTGTTGATCGCCATTCTTTCGGGCATGGCGATCCTTGTGTTCGTCAACGTTTGTCTGCGTTTCTTTACGAACCATTCCATCACCTGGTCTGACGAGGTGGCGCGCCACCTGATGATCTGGCTGACGTTTGTCGGCGCGGGCATTACCCTTCGCCACGGCAGCCTCACCGTGATCGACAATGTGCAGGTCATGATGTCTGAGCGAAACGCCCGCCGCCTGCGCGCGCTGTCCGCAATCATCATGTTTGCCTTCTTCCTGATGATGATCTGGGTCGGCAAGACCTATGTCGAGCGTACAATGATGCAGACCACCCCATCGACGCGGATTGCCTTCGGATACATTTATCTCGCCATGCCGATCGGCTTCACACTGCTGATCGTGCATCTTCTTCTCGTGGTGCGGACCTATGTCACAAGCGGCATGAGTGCCCTGCAGGACGACGATGGTCGACCGCCTGTGGCAGCCTGACCATGATCATCATTCTCTTTGCTTCCTTCTTCGTGCTCATGGCAATCGGCGTGCCAATCGCTTTCACGCTCGCGATCGCGACCTGGTTGGCCGTCATCCTGGGCAGCAATTATCCGCAGATCGTCGTCATCAAGGAAATGTTCTCCGGTGTCGACAGCTTTCCCCTCCTGGCAGTTCCTTTCTTCATCCTGGCGGCTGAGCTCATGACAGGTGGAGCGTTGACGCACCACCTGTTGCGGCTGGCGGTGCAGTTCGTCGGTCGGGCTCGTGGCGGCCTGGGATACGCCAGCATCATATCGACCACGCTGTTTGCCGGAATTTCCGGCTCAGCGCTGGCAGCCGCTGCCGGTCCTGGCGCGATGAACATCCGCATGATGGAAAAGAGCGGCTACGACAAACCTTATGCGTCTGCGCTCGCAGCCGCCGTCGCAATTGTAGATCCGATCATTCCACCCTCCATTGTCATGATTATCTATGCGCTGCAGGACAATCGAGTTTCCGTAGGCGGCCTGTTCGTCGCCGGCATCATCCCCGGGCTCATCATTTCCGCGGCCATGTGTGCGGTCAATTTCGTGATTTCGCGCAGGCGTGATTACCGGTCTATGGACGTTCGGCCCAGTCTGCGGGAGATGGTCTCCACAACGATATTTGCGCTTCCAGCCCTTGCCCTGATCGTGGTCGTGGTCGGCGGTATACGGGGCGGCTATTTCACCCCAACGGAAGCCTCCGTGATCGCGGTGTTCTACGCTCTGTGCTGCGGAATGTTCATCTACCGCTCCTTGCACCTGCGTGACCTCCCCGACATCATCTTTCGGTCGGCCATGGTCACGGTCGGGATCCTGCTGATTCTAGCGTCTGCGCGCGCCTTTGCCTGGGTCTTGATCAACGAGGGCGTACCGCAGTACCTGGCTGACCTGATCATCTCCTGGAACCTCAGTCCCATCGCGTTCCTGCTGGCCGTCAACATCCTGCTTTTGCTGTTTGGGATGTTCATGGATCCGCTCCCGGGCGTCATGATTCTCGTGCCCATCCTGGCGCCCATATCGGCTCATCTCGGTATTGATCCGATCCACTTTGCCATGATCGTCATCATCAACCTGACGATCGGATTGATCACACCGCCCGTGGGTCAGTTGCTCTACGTGGTCTCATCGACCGTGAGGATCCGGGTCAGTGAAATATCGCGCGAGATGACACCATTCCTGTTCGCTTACCTGATCATTCTACTGCTGCTCACTTTCGTACCCTCGCTATCGACCTGGCTGCCGCATGTTTCCGGCTACTAGCCTTTGGAATGCCGTTGCAGTCAGTCAGACAAGGGGTGCATTCGCCGGCTCTCAACGTCGCAGGGTCCCTCATCAGATACGCCCGGTCGAGTCGTTCAATGCCTCTTGTAGCGTGCGAAACGGGCCGACGGTTCGAATGCATTTCCTTCTCCGCAGTGAGGTGTCCCCTCGACAGGCAGGCATTGCGCGCGAGACGTTCAACCATTAAACTGTCCCTATGCTTGATCATTCGTCCCGAACCTCTTCGCCGCATATTCCCATGGATTCCCTGAGCGAAGTCCTGCAAGACTTTCGTTTGAGTGGCGTAAACTATGGGCGTTGCGAGCTCCGGCACCCCTGGAGCATCGCCTTTCCACAACAACAGTTGCTTCGTTTTCACTTTGTCAGCCACGGCCCATGCTGGCTCCATACGCACGCACAGGGGTGGCAGGAGTTGCGCGACGGCGATCTGGTGCTGCTGCCGCAAGGCACCACGCATCGACTGGCCAGCGCGCCGGATGTCGTGGGTCATTCGCTCGATGCATGCCGGGTAACCGATCTGGGAAGCAAGGTCTGCGAAGTGGTGCAGGACGGAGCAGGCGCGACCAGCACTCTGTTTTGCGGCTCCATGGAATTGGGCGCGCATGCGCTCAATCCCCTGATCGCTTTGATGCCGCCGATCATCAAGGGCTGTGATGTGGCCGGCAATGACCCGATCGTTGGTCCCTTGCTGGCGGCCATGACCGCAGAAGCTGCACAACCTCAAATGGGCAGCGCCACTGTCTTGACGCGCATGGCCGATTTGCTCGCAGCGCGGCTGATCCGCTGCTGGGTCAATTGCACCGGAACCTCTACCTCCGGGTGGCTCGCGGCCATCCGCGACCCCCACATTGGGCGCGCACTGGCAGCCATGCACCGGGACCCCGGCCACAACTGGACCCTTGTAGCCCTTGCCGCGGTGGCAGGCCAATCCCGCTCGGTTTTTGCCGAGCGTTTTAGCGCCATCCTTGGCGAAGGTCCGGCCCGGTATCTCGCCCGCCTCCGTATGCAGCACGCACGCGAGTTGCTTGGGCAGGGCGGCATCTCGGTAGCTGAGGTGGCCTCACGTCTGGGTTATGACTCCGAGGCATCCTTTGCCCGTGCGTTCAAACGCATCACGAGCGTCTCACCCGGCTTTGTGCGCCGCACAAATCCCGGACGAATGGACATGCATTTCGGATCCTAGGGCACATATCATCCGCAATGGATCGTCTATGACATCTCCTGGACGAAGGAGAATGTTCAATGACGGACACAACATCACAACTGGACCTGGACGTGTCGGGTCTCGATGCCGCCGAGCCAGCCAGCTGGAGCGCAACCACCTGGTTGGCGGTGCTTTCCATGGCGGCGACCAGCTTTGCTCTGGTATCGGCGGAGTTCCTGCCGGCAGGCCTTCTGACCCCACTGGCGCGCGATCTTGGCGTGAGCGAGGGAACGGCCGGACAGGTAGTCACGGCCACGGCTTCCGTCGGTGCCGTTGCAGCCCTGTTGAGCAATGTGCTGATCGGCAGAATGAACCGCAAGACGGTGCTGGTCGGCCTCAGCGCTCTGGCGATCGGCTCCAATATTCTTGCAGCGGTCGCGACCGAGTTCTGGTTGCTTCTGCTCGGCCGAGCCGGATTGGGCATCGCTCTCAGCGCCTTCTGGGCGCTTTCCGTGTCCGTCGTGGCAAGGCTGGTTGGCGCCAATGCCACAGGTCAGGGCATGGCGATCGTCACTCTTGGCGTCTCCCTTGCCACCATAGCTGCACCCTCCATGGGGGCACTGATCAGCGACTGGCTGGGCTGGCGCACGGCCATGGCGATGACCGCGGGGCTCGCTGCAATCGCCATGCTGCTGCAGTTGCTCAGCCTGCCGTCCCTTCCCGCACGCGCGGGCACAAGTCTAACGGACGTGTTTCGGCTGCTGGGGCGGCGACCTGTCCAACTGGGGATGCTTGCCATCCTTTTGCTGATGACCGGGCATTTTGCCGGCTCGGTCTATGTGAGGCCCTTCCTGGAACAGGTGACGCTGCTCACAACCGGGTCGATAGCGCTGGTGCTGCTCGGATTCGGAATCGCGGCGGTGATCGGTAACATTGCCGGTGGCCGAATGGCCGACGCGAATATCCGCATCGCCCTCGTGGTCACTGCCGCGTTGATGGCGCTTGCGGCGCTCGCTCTGGTGATCTGGGGCGCACACATCGGCGTCGCCTTGGGCTTTGCAGCGCTTTGGGGCTTCGCATTTGGTATGGCGCCGGTGGTACTTCCCACCAACCTGTCGCGCGGAGCACCTGACGCGCTGGAGGCAGCGGGCAGCCTGATGGTCGTGTCGTTTCAGATCGCGATCACGATCGGCGCCGTTGTCGGCGGCTATATCGTGGACACCCACGGCGCCACGGGACCCCTGATCCTCACCGCCGTCCTTGCCGCATCAACCGTGATCCTGGCATTGCTGCAGCCGCGCGGCTAAATTGTTGGAAAGCGAAAGACGCTACCGCTGAGTTGCGGGCGCTGGGGATGCGGGCAAGCGTCCGATCGTCGGATCGACTTGCCTGCCGCAGGGCCGCAAGGGGGCCGCGCAACTTGGCGGCTGTTCGCCAACACGACCGCCACAAACGCGACCGGCGCTCCATATGTTTGAGTATCGGAAACGTGATCCCCATGGTGACTGCCGTGCAAGTCAGGGCGCGGCTTTCACCAACTGGTAGAACGCCCCGTTCTGATTGGAGACAAGCGTCTGGTGGGAGCCGTGTTCAACGACCCGTCCGCCGGCGACGACAAAAATCCGGTTCGCACTGGCGATGGTGGAGAGCCGGTGCGCGATCACCAGCGTCGTCCTCCCTTGGGAAAGCTCGGCAAGCGACGCCTGGATCGCAGCCTCTGTTTGCGTGTCGAGCGCCGAGGTCGCCTCGTCGAGGATCAGGATCGGCGGGTTC
>JOKI01000047.1 GCA_000722615.1 Pseudorhizobium pelagicum
AATCATGGCCGATGACGTTAAACCAGAGCCTTTTTCAACAGCCTGCTAGGTGATCCTGCTGTGAGTGGCGTTAATCTGGTGGATGGTTTCCCGCAGGATGTCCAGTACCATGACATCTTTGGCTGGGACCGCCCATGTGTAGCGCGCAGAGCGGAAGTGTCCGCTTCATTGATGCAAAACCATAGCTGATGGAGGAGGAGTTTGTGGACAGTACAGTCGTCCTCGGCCTTCGCGGCGCCCTTAAGTTCCAACGCGTGATAGCTCGGCTGGTCGGCTGGTCGGACCGAAATCCAATGGGTGACTTCTATTAGCCACAGGCAGGCTACTTTACGTGCCGGTGGATATTTAGAGTAAAACGTTCGCCGTATATGCCCGCCTCGCAGACAGTACCATTAAAGGGCTTTCTGAGCCGCTCGACCAACCTTAAGATTTCTCGGGTAGGAGGTAGTTCATCCGCGTGTAAATCTGCCTGAAGCCTGAAGTGAGAAGATTGGCGTGAGAGACATTTGTCTCATCTGCTGATGGTTGAGCCGTTTCGACGACAAACGTCTTTACCCCTTGCGCCGCACCTTCATTCAAGCGCGCGGCGATAAGGGCCTTCTGAGCCCCCCGGTTTCTGGCACGGAAAACTGTTGTGCCTCCGCCGAGCCACGCCCAGCCGTTCGATGCATACATCGCGGCTGTTGCAATTGGTTCGCCGTTCAACTCGCCAAAGAAGCAGGTCCAACCTTTCTTTCCGACAATTGCGGACCAGAGTGGGGTTAGGCTCTCTGGAAAGCCGAAGCCGGCACACATCATCGCGCCAAACTTCTCTGCTTCATCGACCGTGACTTTTCGGGGGAGGACATGACCGATATGGCTCATGGGCGCTAGCGGAGCTTCACGCCGCAGCTTTGCCCAACCGGCGCCATGGGCGGGAAGACCCCGTGTTTCAATCCATTCACGCGTTTTCGCTGAAGCAGCTTGGGCGTTTAGCTGCAAGTAACGGCGACCATGTTTCTTTCTCATCCATTCGTAGGCGATGTGGAGGTCGTCGACTGATCGAAGACCAAGGATGCGGTTGAGGCCTATCGCGGGTGCGCTGGGCAACGATATTGCGCAGCCTCCTCCCAACGACACGCAGTCGAAGTGAACTTGATTCTGGAACGTTTGGGGGGCGACTTTGAACAAGTCGATGAAAGCTTTCGCTTCGATATTATCTTCTTCAACTATCGTTGCTTGACGATCCATGGTGGCGAACTTTCGGTGGTTTTACCCGATGGAAACTGATGATGATATTCGCCAATAGTCCACCGCATGGGCCATGGAAATTCGTCGGCCCGCGTGACTTCCTTCGGGAGATTATAGAATGAGCGGCTATACGGATCAGCTAGAAACCGAGCTCGCTGAGCCCGGGATGGTCGTCGGGCCGGCGGCCGAGCGGCCAATGGTAACGTCTATCCTCGGGACGGATTGGCATATCGTTGATGCAGGCAAATCGTTTGCGCATCAGTCCGAGCTCGTCAAATTCCCAATTTTCGTTGCCGAACGAACGAAACCAGTTCCCGCTGTCGTCGTGCCACTCGTAGGTAAATCGGACCGCAATGCGGTTGTCGTTGAATGCCCAGAGTTCCTTGACCAGTCTGTAGTCCAGTTCGCGCCGCCATTTGGCGGCGAGAAAGGCGACGACGGCTTCGCGGCCATTGACGAATTCCGCGCGGTTGCGCCACTTGCTGTCCGTCGTGTAGGACAGCGAAACTCTCTCCGGATCGCGGCTGTTCCAGCCGTCTTCCGCAAGCCTCACCTTTTGAATGGCGGTCTCCTGGGAAAATGGGGGCAGGGGTGGTCTGGGTGCATTTGTCATATCTCGAATTCCTTCAATCGTGCGCGCAAGGACGAGTTTTCCGATTCCAGTTGTGAAAGTCGTTCGCGAAGAGGAAGAACGGCCTGTTCCACCTCCCGTTCGGTGAAGCGTGGCGTAATGTGTTGAGGGCAGTTCCAGTCAAAGGCCTCGAGGCGCAGCTTGAACATTCGCTCCACACGTCCCTTGTAGTTAGGGTCCGATACAGCCAAGGCGAGAGCCTCGTCTGCATCGAGTGCAAGCCGATCCACATGAATGTAGATCTTGAGCCGCGCCCGGCGCGCATAGTCCATGAGGAACAGACACGCCCTATCATTCGCTGCAAGGTTGCCTGCGCTGATATACTGGCGGTTACCCCGAAAGTCGGCGAAGGCCAACGTTCGATCATCGATGACTTTGAGGAAGCCAGTTTTTCCGCCTCTATGTTGCAAGTATGGCCAGCCCGTCTCCGAGACAGAGGCCATATAGAAGCTGTCACGCATTCCGATGAACGCAACCTCGTTATCCGTAAACCTGTCAGAGCGTTGGCCTGCGCCGCCTAACCAAATCGGATCGACACCCATTTCCGCTTGAGCGTCTCTCACACTCGGGGTCACAGCGATTTCCAGAAAGTGATAAGGCAATTGATGTCTCCACTCGATGGCAAAGAGGGTTTACGCATGGCAAGCACCGCAAACCCTCTTACACGTCCGTTACGGTTGCGCGATCAGTGCTTGGCTACCTCGCGGTCAAGGAAGTCATTGATGAGGGGGGCCGCAACATCCAGTTTCTCTTCGAGAATGAAATGTCCTGAATTCAGGATATGAACTTCGGCATCGGGGAGGTCCTTCAGGTATGGGTGTGCACCGTCCTCCGGGAAGATGAAATCATTCTTGCCCCAGACGATGAGCGTTGGCGGCTTGCGCTCACGGAAGAAGTTTTGGAAGTCCGGATAGAGCGGTACGTTCGTGCGATAGTCATACAGCATGTCCAGCTGGATATCCTTGTTGCCAGGGCGGTCCAGCAGAGCCTGGTCGTGAACCCAGTTGTCCGGGCTGATGCGCGACACATCCTCCATCCCATCGGTGTACTGGAATTTGGTGGTTTCGAGCATGACCAGGCCGGCAAGCGCCTCGCGGCTCTTTGTCGATCCATCAGACCAGTATGTCTTGATCGGATCCCAGAACGTCTTCAGCCCTTCTTCATAGGCATTGCCGTTCTGAATGATCAGTCCCGTTACCCGCTCGGGATGTTTCAGCGCCAGTCGATAGCCAACGGGTGCGCCGTAATCCATGACGTACATAGCGTAGCTCTTGGCGTCCAGCTTACTCATCAGCTTGTCGACGATGTCGGCAGCCGCAGCGAAGGTGTATTTATACTTGCTGCGATCCGGGGAAGCGCTTTGTCCATAGCCCGGATAGTCCGGCGCAATGACCCGGTAACGATCGGCCAGCAGCGGGATCAAATTCCGGAACATGTGTGACGATGTCGGAAACCCGTGAAGAAGAAGCACGACAGGTGCATCGGCCGGACCTGCCTCCCGATAGAATACATCGATGCCGTCGATGTTTTCCGTGCGGTAGTGAACGGGAACTGGCGCTCTGACCGTTTCAGATGCGGCATAGGCCGCCATGGTGGTTGGAGCGACAGTTGTCAGGCTGGCGGTTGCGAGCATTGCGGCAAGAAGAAGTTTACGCATGATGATCTCCAGTGTGTTGGTTGGTTGAAATGTTCAGTTGAGTTGCAGGGCGTGTTAAAGGGGGCTGTTTGCCGCGGTTTCGATCATCGCTGCGACCTCTTCCGGCCGCGACATCATGACCGCATGGCTGCTTTTGATTTCGGTGATTTTGGCATTGGCCCGCTTCGCCATCATCGCTTGCGCTTCTGCGGGGATCATCTTGTCCTCGGTGGCGAGCAGGAAATATGAGGGCTTTTCGCGCCAGGCCGGCGTGCTGATCTTGCCCTGCACGGCTTCCAATCCCCACGGCACCTGTGCGGCCGCCATGAAACGGGTTTGAGCCGGGTCTACGTCGGCAGCGAATGCCTTTGGGAATTTTGCCGGATCGACGCGAATGAAGCCGTCTGCCGGAGGCAGCAGTGGGGCTGGCTCGGCGCCCGGAACCTCATGAGAAGCCAGGTCGAAGACCGACTCTCCTGCCTCTGGCACGAAGGCTGCAAGATAGACAAGTGCGCGAACGTCCCCGTGATTTCCGGCTTCTGTAATCACCGCTCCGCCGTAGGAGTGCCCCACGAGGACAACCGGATTTAGAGCCTTTGCGACCGCATGTCGAACCGCGTCAACGTCTCCTTGGAGTGTTACCGTAGGGTTCTGTACGATCAGGACCTCATAGCCGTTCCGGGACAGAATTTCGTATACAGGGCGCCAGCCCGAAGCGTCAACGAAAGCGCCGTGTACGAGGATGACCGAGGCAGCTTTCGCTGGTTCATTTTGGTTCGATGGAGGTATGTTGGGGTTCATTGTGAAGATATCCTGTTTGAAGGCAAAGAAGGTGCTCTTCCCGGAACGATGGTTTCGGAATGGAAAATGTATTGCGTGTTGAGTCCGAGCGGACAATCTTCAAGAAGATCCAATTATTCTTGCGAAAATTGGTGTCGTTGCCCGGCGTTGCACAATATCAGTACGCCTGCTGACGATCTTGCTCAATTGCGATCTAGGTCAGGCGGGTATAGCCGAAGGGCCTGAGAACATAGACCTTGGTATATAGATTGGTTGTTACGGGGCGCGCCAAAATCCGTTAATTGTTGCCTGCGGCTGAAATCGCCGCCGCTGGCTCCTGAGACGGGCCGACCAGAGGTGATCGTGCGCTATGAACGTTGACGGAGAAACTTTTGCGGAAAGGGATGAGAGTTGGCAGACCGATCCCATTATCGACCTGATCCCCGCAATGGTTTGGTCAGCAACAGCGGACGGCATGCTGGATTTTGCCAACCAGCACTTTCTCGACTTCATCGGTGCGCCCCTTGAAGCAATCTCGGGAGAGAGATTCTATGGGATCTTTCATCCCGACGACACGTCACAGCTCGCGGCTGAGTGGCATGAAATCATGGCATCAAAGAATGCGAGGGAAGTCGAGGGTCGGCTAAGGCGCGCCGACGGCAGCTATCGCTGGTGCACGCTCCGCCAGAAACCTCGTCTCGATCCGGATGGAAGTGTGCTGAGATGGTATGGGGTTGTCCTCGATATCGAAGACCGCAAACAGGCGGAAAACGCACTGAAGGAAACGAAGAGCGCCCTTGCCGCCAGCGAGGAGAACCTCAGCCTGATCATCAATTCGCTGCCTGTGCTCGTATGGTCGGCGCGACCGGATGGCAGCGCTGATTTCGTCAATAAAAGCTGGCTGGACTATGCAGGTCTTCCTGCCGACAAAATCCTCGAGTGGGGCTTTCTGGACCTCTATCATCCGGACGACATCCCCGGAATGGTGCATATCTGGAAGAGAGACCTGGAGCATTCCGATCACACTGTTAACAAGGGGCGCATCCGAGGAGCGGACGGAAATTACCGCTGGTTCTATTTCGCTGGCCGCAAATTGGTGGATGCCAACGGTGTTGTACGATGGTTTGGCTGCAATATCGATATCGAAGACCTGGAACGTGCGGGGAACGCCCTCCGCAGAAGTGAAGCTGCGCTTCGGGAAAGTGAGCACAAGCTCAGTCTTATCCTAAATACGATACCGGCCATGGCCTGGTCAGGGACCTCTGATGGCCGTCTTGAGTACTTCAATCGAAACCTGATCGATTATGTCGGCCTGCCTCCGGAAGAGATCGTCGGCTTTGGTTTCTATCGCATGTTTCATCCCGACGATGTCGAGCCGATGCGAGCCGTCTGGAACGACATTGTCACCACGAAGAAAAGTCGCCCTGTGGATGCGCGCGTGCGGCGCGCGGATGGCGAATATCGATGGTTCAACCTCCGACAAAGCCCGCTTCTGGATGCAGATGGAAATGTCGTGCGCTGGTACGGAGTGGTTGTCGACATCGAGGATCGGAAACGCGCCGAAGAGTCCTTGCGACAAAGCCAGAGCGAACTGGCGCATGTGACGCGGGTGACCGCCACAGGTGAACTCGCTGTTTCGATCGCCCATGAGGTCAATCAACCGTTGATGGCAATTGTCACCAATGCCGGCACATGCCTGCGCCGGCTGCAGCCGGGTCATACCGATATAGAGCAGGCCCGGCTTGCTGCCGAGAGGATCGTCAAGGATGGCCATCGCGCTGGCGACATCATCGCCAGCATTCGTGCAATGGCGCAGAAGTCGGCAACTCGTATGGAGCCGACTGATCTGAAGGGCGCGCTGGGCGATGTACTGGACCTGTTAAGAGGGGAACTGCGCCATCGAGACATCGAACTCAGTATCGATCTTCCTCGGCAGCACTTGAAAGTCATAGGAGATCGAACCCAGTTGCAACAGGTCGTACTGAACCTGGTCATGAACAGCGTTGAAGCGTTGAAAGACACGTCCGGTCCCCGCCAAATCAATATCCTCTGTTCCGAAGATGAGAAGCAAGCACGTGTTTCGGTTCTCGACACAGGACATGGTGTGCCAGTGGCAGAGTTGGACCAAATTTTTGAAGCGTTTTACAGCACGAAAGCCGACGGCATGGGAATGGGCCTGTCAATATGCCGCTCGATCGTCGAAGCACATGGCGGTCGTATCTGGGCGTCCAATCGAGATAACGGGGAAGGGGGCCTCTTCTCCTTTACGTTGCCGATAGCGGAGGGCGCTGTCGCCAATGATTGATGATCGCAAACGAGGTCGACCCACCGTCATCGTCATCGATGATGATGAAAGCGTCCGCGACGCCTTAAGAGGACTTTTTGAATCTGTCGGTCTTTTTACGGAAGTTCATGGATCCGTCGCGGATTTCCTCGCTGTTGATGATCCTGATCGCCCGGGCTGTATTGTTTTGGATATTCGTCTCCCAGGACAAAGCGGCTTGGAGTTCCAGGAGGCGTTGGCGAAGAGCCATCATCCTAGGTCGGTCGTGCTGATAAGCGCTCATGTCGACGTGGAGATGGCGGTCCGTGCGATGAAGGCTGGAGCAATCGATGTCCTCACAAAACCGGTGCGGGAGCAAGATCTCCTTGAAGCTGTGAACCTCGCTTTGTTGAGCGACAGCGAACGACGAACCGAGATGAACCAGCTTTCCGTCTTGCGTTTAAGACATTCGAAGCTCACCGATCGCGAGCGGCAAATTATGGACCTCGTTGTGACCGGCAAACTCAACAAACAGATTGCCTCTGAAGTCCAGCTTGCTGAAGCAACCGTAAAGCTTCATCGAGGTCATATGATGCGCAAAATGCGTGCGGCTTCCATTGCAGACCTCGTGAAGATGGCCGGTATCTTGGACAGTGCTCCATGATGCATTTCGGCGGATATTGTCAGAAGAGAACTGCGGAAACTCTATAACGACCGCAACTCACATTGGAAAATACTGAATCACGATCTTCAAGTCTCGGGTATGGCACCATGAACGGCAACATGCGAAACCAAGCAATCCCGGCCTCAACCAAAGCCGTGGTCATCGTCGTCGATGATGACGCCGGCATCCGCAATGCGCTTTCCGGGGTATTGGAATCTGTAGGTCTTGAATGCAGATCCTACAGCACGGCGGACGAACTCTTTGCCATCGGCAAGCTAGACCGGCCCGGGTGCCTCATTCTGGACGTACGACTGCCGGGCGTCAGCGGACTAGAACTCCAGGCCAAACTCAATCTTATGGGAAACCATCTTCCGATCATTTTTATAACCGGATTTGGCGACATCCCGATGAGTGTACGAGCGCTGAAAGCGGGGGCTGTCGATTTCCTGACCAAACCTTTCAGGGATCAGGATGTTCTTGACGCAGTAGCATCTGCTATCGCGAAAGATGCCGCTCGTCGCGGTGACGCACTCGAAACGTCGAAGCTCAAGGAACTCTTGGCGTCACTGACGCCGCGAGAGCTGGAAGTGATGAACGAAGTCACCAAGGGTGCGATGAATAAACAGATCGCTTACACCCTCGGCATCACGGAAACGACAGTGAAACTCCATCGCGGAAATGTCATGCGGAAGATGCAAGCTGCGACCTTAGTTGATCTTGTCGATAAGGTAAGGAAACTTTCTGAGATGGGCCTGATCTCATCGTAAGATTTGGGAATTTTGAAAATACAACGCTGAATATCTGCTTACAGCATTTCGATACACAACCTATTTACCTAAGACGTTGGACCCATGTCTCAAGATACACTGAACGTCGAAGCAAACAGCTTAGAACTCGGCGCTGACGCGACTACGGCAATTCTTGCTGAGTTGATCACCCAGAACCGCAAGCTTTCTCGCTATCAATCGATTTTCGACCACATAAATCTGGGTTTCTTTGAGCAGGATTTGTCAGACTTGCGAGCATACCTCGCAAGGCTTCGTGATGACGGTGTTGTGGACATCAGAGCCTACGCGTCAGACAAGCCGAGCTTTCCAGACGACTGCCTGAACATGATCCGGACTGTCGATGTCAACGACGCATGCGTTCGATTGATGGGCGCGAATTCCAAGGATGATTTGATAGGGCCAACCCGCTTTCGTCCACCGCATTCGTACAGATTGGGTGCGATCGCGGCGTTGTTTGAAGGCCAGCAAATGATCACCGGAAAGACAACTCTTGAAGGTGTCGACGGCAGGGAACTCGTCGTGTTGTTTACGGCAATCCTCGATTGGGAGGATAGGGTCGATCGCGATCGGCTCATTTTCAGCATTACCGATATAACTGAGCAGGAACGCACGAACGAACGCCTCTTGAGAACGCAGGAAGCGCTGGCAAAAGCCAATCGAGTGGCCACCATCGGTGCTCTATCGGCCTCGATCGCCCATGAGCTCAACCAGCCACTTGGTGCCCTTCTCATGGACGCGCAAACAACTCAACGATGGCTCGGCGTCGAGCAGCCCAATATTGCAAAGGCTTCGGAGGCACTCGATCGCGTCGTTTCGAACGCTCGGCGGGCTGCGGACATCGTCAGGTCCGTGCGCGACAGGGTGGTCAACAATCGAGCACGCACCTCTTCTGTTGATCCGGTGCGGCTTGTCAAGGAAACCGCAACGCTGCTTGAGCGGGAGTTGGCCAGGTACAATGCCCGGATCAAGGTCGAAGCCCCGGATATCGCGCCACCTCTTGATGCCGATCCGGGCGAACTCCAGCAGGTCATTCTCAATCTCATCGTGAACGGCCTTCAGTCGATGGCGGCGGGTGGCCGCTCAGTGGTGCCCGTTATCGATGTGCAGATCACTCAATGGAACGAAGATATGGCGCGGATTTCCGTGAGAGACAGAGGGCCTGGCATCGCCAAGGACCAAGCCGCGTCGCTGTTCGACCCGTTCTACACAACCAAACCTGACGGGATGGGAATGGGCCTCGCCATCTGCCGGTCGACCATCGAGTCATATGGTGGCGAGATCGAAGCCTTCAACCACCCTGACGGGGGTGCGATTTTTCAGGTTACCGTCCCTATTTTCGATCGCACGAACGATACTTTGAATTCGCATTGAGCGGTCAGGTAAATGGGCGAAAACGTGAATACTCTCTCAGAACGTAACCATATCGGACGTCCGAACTTCGCATCGGAAATTGGAATCGATACTCCTGAACGCCGTGATGCACTTGCCCGGATAGCCGGATCCATCGAACAGCAATCGCTGGAGGTGATCAGAGTGGGCTTCGTCGATACCAATGGTATCGTGAGAGTTCGACCGATCGAGGCACGGCACTTTTTGCAGGCAGCTGCAAATGGGGTGCCGTTCACGACAGCGCTTTTGGCGATGGATTCCGGGAACTTCATCGTTCAAAACGTTTTTGCTGCAGATGGAGGATTTGGCCGAGCTTCGATGGGAGGGGCAGGGGATATGCTGGCGATGCCAGATCCCTCCACTTTCCAAATTCTCCCATGGGCTGAACGAACTGGCTTCATTCTGAGCGACCTCTACCTCAAGGACGGTGAGCGGTGCCGGCTTGATCCTCGCAGACTGATGCAGGATGCCTGCACCCGTCTTGCGGAGCAGGGTTACATATTCATCGCGGGGATCGAGATTGAGGCGCATATCTTCAAGGTGACAGACCCCAAGACTGCTCTTCGCGACTGTACCCAGCCTTCGACGCCTCCTGATGTGGAGGCTTTTCGCCACGGATTCCAACATCTGTCAGATACGGCGGTGGATGGACTAGACGGTATATTGACAAAGTTGCGAAGGGCGATCCGCGCCGTGGGGCTTCCCTTGCGTACGCTCGAAGTCGAATGGGGCCCGGGACAGGTTGAAATCACGCTGGACCCCATAACAGGTGTCGCCGCCGCCGATGCGGCTGTACTGTTGCGCAGCACGATCAAACAGACGTGCCAACGGCTGGGTTTGTTGGCGACCTTCATGGCGCGACCGGGCTTGCCGAACGTCTTCTCGTGCGGCTGGCACCTTCACCAGTCGCTGAGCACAATCGTAGACGAGACCAACTGCTTTGCCTCACCGGACGATGTCTTGTCGCCGACAGGCCGCCACTACGTTGGGGGTCTCCTGCGTCACGCCCGCGCTGGGACTGCTTTCACCAATCCAACCATAAACGGCTACAAGCGTCTTAACGGCACACCGCTATCGCCCAAACGCGCCACTTGGTCTGTCGATAACAAGGGGGCAATGCTTCGCGTAATGGGTGGAGCGGGCGACCCGACAGTGCACATTGAAAACCGCATCGGCGATCCGGCCGCCAACCCCTACCTCTACATGGCCTCTCAAATTTTAGCAGGACTTGATGGGATCACGCACCATCAGCTTCCCGGCGAACCCAGTCCCAACCCTTATGAGGTATCGGATGCCGAACGATTGCCGACTGCTCTTTCAGAGGCAATCGATGCGACTGCAGCTTCTCCATTCTTCCGATTTGCCTTTGGCGACGAATACATTGATCACTTCGTGGCGTTGAAGCGGCATGAGATCGGTCGTTACGAAGCCTACGTGACGGACTGGGAACACAAGGAGTACTTCGAGCTCGTCTGATGGCAGATAGGCTATATGACCTGCACTAACGTGCAGTATCAAACCTTGGTGCACCTGCTAAATTCGATGCAACACCAAGGGAGTTCGGAATGTCACGAGGTCAGATCATCGGGGTTGTGGACGACGACGCAGACGTTCGCGCCGCTCTCCATGGTCTTCTGAATGCCTTCGGCTACGACGCGATCCTCTACTCATCCGCCCATGATTTTCTCGAGCATGATCACACCTCGGTCGGCTGCATCATTCTCGATATTCAGATGCCTGGCATCAGCGGGCTGGAACTGCAGGCTCGCCTGATCGAAAAGGGCTCGACGACCCCAATCATCTTCATGACCGGTCATCTCAATGCCAGGATCAGGGAACGTGCTTTGCGACAGGGGGCGTTTTGTGTTCTGGGCAAGCCGGTCGATCAAGATCACATCCTATCGTGCATAGAAAAAGCGCTGGGTGATCAAACCCCAATCACATCACCCGAATTCCTGAACCTTGAGGAAATTGCCGCTTTAGCGCGCAGTCATGACGCGCTGAACCTTGCGCAGGGATTTCCGGACACCGCTGGGCCGGAAATCGTGAGATCCATGGCAGCCAGTGCTTTGCTGAATGGCAATAATCAATATGCACCCGTCAACGGATTGGTGGCGTTGCGGTCGGCGGTCGCGAAGTTCTATACGGAGCGCCACAGGTTCCCGATGATGCCCGACGAGGTACTCATCACATCCGGTGGCACGGAAGCGCTTGCATCGTCCATTCTTGCTCTTGTTTCCCCGGGCGACGAAGTGTTGGTGATCGAGCCGATGTATGACGCTTACGCTCCGCTCATCCGGCGTGCCGGCGGGACTGTTGTCGCCGTGCGGCTAAGCCCTCCGAACTGGCTGCTGGAAGAGGATGCCATTCGGCCTCTCGTTACGCCCAAGACGCGGCTTCTTTTGCTCAGTCAGCCGGCCAACCCGATGTCACATGTTTTCGGTTTCGAAGAGCTTTCGATGCTGGCGCAAGTCTGCGTCGACAATGACCTCACGGTTATTTCCGACGAGGTGTGGGAAAACGTGACATTCGACCAGTTGCCGCATCGACCGTTGGCAAGTTTTCCCGGCATGCGAGGACGGACGGTGAAGCTGGGTTCCGCTGGCAAGTTGCTATCTCTGACAGGTTGGAAGGTGGGATTCGTATGCGCCGCTGCCAACCTGCTCAAGAAGATCAGCCAGATGCATAAGGTGCTGACCTTCTCAACACCGCCGAACCTGCAAACTGCTGTCGCGTATGGTTTAGGCTTATCGGATGAGGTTTTCGTCGCGGAACGGACGAGACTTGCTGCAAGCCGTGACAGGTTTATTCGCCAGGTGGGTGAGTATGGGTTCAAGGTGCTCCCGAGCCAGGCTTCGTACTTTGTCTATCTCGATTTGCCTGGCTCTGGCATATCACTCGATGATGCCTCGTTCTGCCGCCACGCCATCGAGAATGCTCAAGTCGCGACGATCCCGCTCTCTGCCCTTTACCTAGCCTCGCCGTGCACATCGCTACTACGCGTTTGCTTCGCCCGTTCAGACGAGGTCCTGGATGAGGGAGCAAGGAGGTTAACAGAGGCGCGCCGAATGTTGCAGGGCTCTTAAGGCTTTTTGCTATCGCCGGCCAAGGCGAATTCCGAGAGTTCTCGGAGCACTTCTGAATTTACCGCTGACGACACCCAGTGTCGCCCGAGAGGGCGGCGCAATGGATCGCTGCGCCGTGAAGAAAACGCAGTCGAATAACTTCGCTTTTAGATTCAACGCTCATTCGCCTGGAGAATATCCATGACTACATTCACTCGTCGCAACTTTCTAGCCACTGGTGCCTCGGCCATCGCTTTGGCCGGACTGCCCGCCCAAAGCAAAGCTGCAGAGACTTTTTCGCTGGGCGAAAACAGGATTGTTGCCCTCTCGGATGGTTCATTTGCGTTTCCAGCGGACTTCTGGATCGGCGCCACCGATGCGGAAAAGGCGGGTCTTGGCAACCCGGTGACCATCGGAGCCAATGTCTATGTATTTCGCAACAAGGGCCGCGTGTTTCTCCTTGATGCCGGCGCTGGCAATGCACCGTTCATCGCGTCGCAGTTCGACACGGTGGGCCGTGTTCCCCGTGAGCTGAAGGCCGCAGGCATCGCCCCTGACAGCATTACCGATATCGTGATTACTCACATGCATCCGGACCATTTCGGTGGCGTCGTCTTCGATGGTGCTCCCATCTTTCCGAATGCCAAAATTCATATCAACGAGACGGAGTGGGCCTTTTGGACGCGAAAGGTTTTTGCCACCGATGCCCCCGATCAGTTGCGCCCAATGGTCGCGTCGGTACAGCAGACTGCGGACCTGGTTGCTGACGCGGTTGAAACCCATGGCGGCGAAGCTGATCTCGGTGGTGGTGTGATCATGCAGCCAGCCTACGGTCATACACCTGGCCACAATGTCATGCTCATCGACCTTGGCACCGAACAACTTCTGGTGCTCGGCGACACCGTCGTATCCGACCACATCCATTTTGCTCATCCCCACGTCGGTTGGGCACTCGACCTCGACCCGGTTAAGGCGGAGTCTACACGTCGGCGATTGCTCGATCTTGCTGCGACCGATCGCTTGCTTGTGGCGGGCAACCACGTGACGAAACCAGGCCTTGGTCGGGTCGAACGGCACGGCTCCACGTTCAAATTCGCGCCCATCTGACGTAGCGGCCATCGGTCGCTGGCACCAAACCCTCATCACAAAGTGCAAACTGAATAACAACCCCAACCAGGAGAAATGCAATGACCTCGAAAATTAAAACCAGCGTTCTGTCCTCTGGCGGCGGACTGACCCTCATCGATCCTTCCGATACCGTGATCCTTCTGCTCGATCATCAATCCGGTCTGTTCCAGACCGTCAAGGATATCCCCGTTGCGGATTTGCGCCGGAACGTGACGATGATTTCGAAGCTTGCTGCGCTTATCAAAATCCCCGTGATTACTACGGCTTCGGAACCGAATGGCAGCAACGGTCCGCTCATGCCTGAAATCCATCAATATGCGCCGCACGCCGTATATGTGCCACGCAAGGGAGAAGTGAACGCCTGGGACAACAACGACTTCGTGGAGACGGTGAAGGCAACGGGCCGGAAGACACTTGTTATGGGGGGCGTCTGGACCAGTGTCTGCGTCATGTTTCCCGCACTCGATGCCCAAGCAGCCGGTTACGAGGTCTACGCGGTGATAGACGCTTCGGGCGACCCGAGCGAAATGGCGTCACGTGTGTCGCTGGCGCGCTTTGTGCAAGGCGGGGTCAAGCCGACAACCACAAACGCACTATTGTCGGAACTCCATCGCACATGGGCACGGCCTGAAGCCGCTGATCTTGCCCAGCTCTATGCTTTGGCGGCACCCAACTACGGTGCGGTGATGGAAAGCTACCAACGAGCACAAGAAGCGGCACGGCAGCCCAACTAGACCACAAAACCGACTGGGCGAGCGCTCATCTCGCTCGCTCAGCTTCGTTTCCGGCAATCAAGATGTGATCTTGGAAAGATCCTCGCCGTTACCGAAATTCTTCCACACAGCGCCTTCGACCGGAAAGGGAAGTTCCAAATGAAAGTCTACCTACTCTCGCTTGCCGTCGGCTTACTGGTCGGTGCCATCTATGGATTGTCGAATGTTCGCTCGCCCGCACCACCTATCGTGGCCTTGGTTGGCTTGTTGGGAATACTTACCGGCGAGCAGCTAGAGCACGTCCATTGAAAGCGGAATCGCGTTGAGGTTCCCCTGGTTGCCGAATTCTGATTCCATAGCTCCGACTGGTGATTTGGTCGGAGGCAATATGACCCGAGCTTTCAGTGATGATCTGCGTAGCCGCCTTCTGGCTGCGTCACGGGATGGCATGTCGGCGCGATCAGCGGCGGCCCGATTTGGGATTGGCATTTCGACAGCCATCGCTTGGATCGCCATCGCACGGGCGGGTCGGTTGACGCCTTTCAGGCAGGGCAGACGCGGCGGTTCGCGCCTGGATGCTCAAGAGGACTTCATCATCGGCATGATCGAAGAGGTGTCAACGCCGGAGTAAAATCCGGCCAGGCGGCGGAGCAAAACCAGGCCACTTGTGGCGCACGCATGAGACCGCCGGGAGGGCGTTGTCGCTTGGCACTTAAACGGGGTCTGCCTCACTTTGTGTGGTTAACAGATCGTTAGCAGGCACTTCGCTATTGGCGGGCATGAGAACAAAATCAAAATGGTCGCCCGGCCCGGGCATCAAAGTGTAAAGCATCGTAACCACCGGCGACGGTGACTGGATCGTGTCGGCTTTCGGACCATCCTCGGGCATTTGCCCAGATTGCCGGAGACATAGCAGTAGTCGGCACGGCTGGTCGTATCGCAGTCTTCAGGACCTGCCGATCCAAGGCAATGAAGTTAAGGTAAGGCTTCGGTTGAGCCGCTGGCGTTGCATATATCGGCAGTGCAAGCGACAAACATTCTCGGACCCGATCCCGAATATTGCCCCGCCGTACGCCCGCAGGACAGCGAGGGTCACAAAGCTAGT
>JOKI01000048.1 GCA_000722615.1 Pseudorhizobium pelagicum
TCACCTCGGCCTTCGGCCGGAAGCCGAGAAGCATTCCGGTGTCTCCTGCAGCGTTGAGACTGCTGGGTTCGTTGGCCGGTCGAAGGCCCGTAGTCGAACGCCTCCTGGACAGTCTCGAGGTGGAAATAAGCACGACGCGCGAAACGCTGTCGTGGAAGCCACCCTTCACCTGTTCGGCCGGATTGCGAGCAACTGCCGAGCCGGGCGCTTCGTGAGCGGCGAAGGGTAGTCGGTCTGCCAAAAGGGCAGCCGCTCTTACCCTACGGCAGACCGTGCCACGGAAAGCCGGGGGCACTTGTCATCTCAGCTCTTCAAATTGTTGCAAATCCAGTCGTTGCATGCGACACGCATTCTCTGCGAAGACCTTCTGCGAAATATGGGAAAAATGCGAATGTACAAGTTTGCTCTGGTCGGATGTGGCCGTATTGCGGTACGCCATGGTGAACTTCTCACCGGCCCGGTTGCCGGCGCAAAGCTTGTTGCCGTGTGCGACATCAATTCAGAGAAGGCGCAAGCGTTCGGCGAAAAGCACGGCGTGCCATGGTTTACCGACATGGATCAGATGATGTCGGAGGCTGATCCCGATGTGGTCTCCGTCCTGACGCCCAGCGGCCTGCATGCCGAGCATGTTCTTCGCCTCGCGCGCTACGGCAAGCATATTGTTGTAGAAAAACCAATGGCGCTGACATTGGACGACGCCGACGCAATGATAGCGGCCTGCGATATTCATGGCTGCCGTCTGTTTGTCGTCAAGCAGAATCGCTTCAACGTTCCCGTTGTCAAATTGCGGGAGGCGATCGAGACCCGTCGCTTCGGCAAGCTGGTTATGGGCACCGTCCGGGTGCGCTGGTGTCGCCCGCAGGCCTACTACGATCAGGCCTCTTGGCGCGGCACATGGGAATTCGATGGAGGCGTGCTGACCAATCAGGCTAGCCATCATGTGGACCTATTGGAATGGATGATGGGCGACGTTGAATCCGTTTTCGCCAAAAGCTCCACCGCCCTCGCCAATATTGAAACCGAAGACACTGCCGTAGCTGTTCTCAAGTTCCGCAATGGTGCACTGGGCTGCATCGAGGCAACGACTGCCACTCGGCCTAAAGATCTGGAAGGCTCGATCTCCATCCTGGGCGAAAAAGGGACCGTTGAAATCGGAGGCTTTGCCGTCAACAAAATGAAGACCTGGGCGTTTTCGGAGCCTGCGCCAGATGATGAGGGCGTCATGGAGCAATATTCCGTCAATCCGCCCAACGTCTATGGGTTCGGACACCAGGCCTACTACGAACACGTGATCAGTTGTCTGGACACGGGCGGCAAGCAGCTTGTCGACGGTCTTGAAGGGCGCCGCAGCATCGAGCTGGTGACGGCGATCTACGAGTCAATCGAAACCGGCAAGGAGGTTCAGCTCCGGTTCATGCCGAAACACTGCAAGCTCGGAGTGCGCAGTGAGCGATAACGATCCTATCCTGCTCGAGAGCGGCATCCGCGATGTCTCGTTTGGCAAGGCGGTCAAGGTTGTGCAGCCGGCAAACCTGTACGGGTGCACGATCGGCGACGGCTGCTTTGTCGGACCGTTTGTGGAGATCCAGAAGGATGTGACGATTGGCGACCGGACTAAAATCCAGTCGCACAGCTTCATCTGCGAACTGGTTTCGATTGGAAGCGACTGTTTCGTCGGGCATGGCGTCATGTTCGTCAATGATACCTTTTCAATTGGTGGACCTGCTCGGGGTCGGCGGGAGCTGTGGCGCGCCACGAAGATCGGCGACAGGGTCTCGATCGGCTCCAACGCGACAATCATGCCCGTCGATATCTGCAGCGACGTGGTCATCGGCGCCGGAGCCGTTGTCACGAAACCAATCACCAAGCCGGGCATTTACGCCGGTGTCCCCGCTCGTTTCATACGATCAGCTACATCCGATCAATCATCGCCCACCAAGAGAAGCTAATGCTCCAGGTTCCCTTTGCAGACCTTCATGCGCAATATCAGACACTCAAGCCCGAGATCGATGCCGCGATTGAAAGCGTGATCAAGACATCTGCGTTCATTCGTGGCCCGTTTGTCGAGAGGTTCGAAGCAGAGTTCGCTGAAAAGCTCGGGATCAATCATTGCGTCTCGTGCGCCAACGGCACCGATGGGATATATATCGCAATGCATGCTCTCGGCGTAAAGCCCGGAGACGAGGTGATCACGACCGCCCACTCGTGGATCGCCACCTCAGAAACGATCAGTCAGGCCGGTGCGAAGGTCGTGTTCTGCGATACGGACGAGGATAGCTTCAATATTGACGCTCGCCAGATTGAAGCGAAGATTACGCCTCGGACCGTCGGCATCATTCCAGTTCACCTTTACGGACAGCCTGCTGACATGGACGCCATCATGGCGCTCGCGAAAAAGCATGGCCTTTGGGTGATAGAGGATTGCGCCCAAGCCCATCTGGCGCGGTACAAGGGACGCTATGTCGGCACTTTCGGCCAAGCCGCGACGTTCTCGTTTTACCCCGGCAAGAACCTCGGTGCCATGGGAGATGCCGGCGCCATCGTTTCCAATGACAAGGCGCTCTCAGATCGCATGGCGATGTTTGCCCGACACGGCGGCCTGACCAAGGGCGATCATCAGATCGAGGGTATCAACAGCCGGTTGGACGGATTGCAGGCTGCCATCCTCTCGGTTAAGCTTCCCCGGCTGCCGGACTGGACGGACGCTCGCCGTCAAAAGGCAGCTCGATACAACGCTCTCCTTCAAGAGGTTGCCGCCATCACGACCCCCATTGAAGCCAGCGACCGTGAGCACGTCTACCATCTCTATGTTATCCGCCATGAAAAACGTGATGAATTGGCGAAGCTCCTTGCCGGCCAGGGTATCCAGACGGTGATCAACTATCCGGTCGCTCTGCCGTTCCTGCCTGCCTACGCCAGGCTGGGGCACAAACCGGAGGAATTCCCGAACGCGTGGAGCAATCAAAGCCGGATCCTATCACTTCCGATATACCCGGAACTGAGCGACGCAAGTCAGGAGCGAGTGGTGGAAGCGCTGGTCGACGCCTGCTCTCGGTTGGGATGAGGGCGAGATGATCACCATTGTCGATTACGGAATGGGCAACCTTGGCGCAATCGTCAATATGCTTGAATTTCTAGGATATGATGCCGTTATGACGGCCGATCCTTTGGAGATATCGAAGGCATCCAAGCTCATCCTGCCCGGTGTGGGTGCCTTTGACCGAGCGATGCTGAACCTGCGGCGTCTCGGTTTTGTCGAACCGCTGGAGCATGCCGCATTCGAACGAAAGGTTCCCACTTTGGGGCTGTGCCTGGGCATGCATCTGCTCGGGCGTGGCAGCGCCGAGGGCAATGGTGAACCGGGGCTGGGCTGGGTCGCTGCAGACACACTTCGCATTGACTGGGCCGCGGAACACGGCCTGAAAGTCCCTCACGTCGGCTGGAATTCGGTTTCGCCAGTTGCCGGAACCCCGCTGTTCGCCGAAAGCGCAGAGAAACCACGCTTCTACTTCGTGCACAGTTACTATATGCAATGCGACGATAGAGGACCTGTGGCTGCCACATGCACCTACGGCCGAGAATTCTGCTGTGCAGTTTCCCAAGCCAACATTCACGGCGTTCAGTTTCATCCAGAAAAGAGCCATAAACACGGGTTGGCATTATTGAAGACATTCGCCGAATGGAACTAATCTCGCCCCGCATCATCCCCGTCTTGCTGATGGATCGCTCTCGGCGCCTCGTGAAAACCGTGGGGTTTCGGGAACGAACCTACATCGGCGATCCTTTTAATGTCGTCCGCATATTCAATGAGAAGGAAGTCGACGAGATTTGCCTGATCGATATTGACGCCACTGCGGATGGCCGAGATCCGGACCTCGGGTTTGTCCGCGAGTTTGCGTCCGAGTGCTTCATGCCCCTAAGCTATGGTGGCGGCCTGAAGGAAGTCAACGTTTGTGAAGCTCTCCACAAGGTCGGCGTCGAGAAACTCGTCATCGGCACGCAGGCGCCCGAGGAGACACTTGTGCGTGAACTGGCAACGAGCTTCGGATCGCAGGCGGTCGTGGTGTCGATCGACGTTCACCGCGGGACCAACGGGACCGAAGTGCGCATCCTCAATGGGACGCGCCGCGTCGATCAAGATCCATTGGAGTTTGCCCAACGGATGGTACAGGCGGGCGCCGGGGAGATTCTCTTAAACAGCATTGACAATGACGGTGCGCGCACGGGCTACGATCTGGAACTGATACGTCAATTCTCAAAGTCTGTTCCCGTCCCGCTCATCGCGCTTGGGGGCGCAGGCGAGCACGTCCACCTACGCGACGGCCTTTCCGCCGGAGCGTCTGCCGTTGCCTCTGGAAGCGCCTTTACGTTCCAGGGACCATTGCGGGCTGTCCTGATCACCTACCCGACGCCGGAGGAGATCGACACCGCGATCATTCATGGGGCGCTGACAACATGACCAGCACGATGATATGTACACGCTGCGTCATGGACAACAGCAATCCACATATATCCTTCGATGAGGCAGGGCAGTGCAACTGCTGCTCGGACGCGTTTCGGCGCATGCCTTTCGAGTGGTTCCGTGGCGCTGACGGGCGCCAACGGCTGAACTCCCTGGTCGAGCGACTGCGAATGGAGGGGCGTGGCAAGCAATATGACGCGATGATCGGATTGAGCGGGGGCGTTGACAGTGCCTATCTCGCTCACATGCTCCGCACGGAATTCGATCTGCGCCTGCTGGCGGTTCACGTGGATGGTGGTTGGAACACAGAGCCGGCTGTTCGCAATATCGAGATCCTCGTCAAATCCCTCGGTATCGACCTTCATACACATGTGATTGAATGGTCGGAGATGCGGGATCTGCAACTGTCATTTCTGAAGGCATCGGTTCTCAACCAAGACATGCCGCAGGATCATGCATTCTTCGCGACCCTCTATCGAACCGCGCACCTGTTCGGCCTGAAGCACTTCCTGAGTGGGGTGAACTTCAGCAGCGAGTCGATCATACCCCCCGGATGGGGGTACACCTCCATCGATGGCAAACATGTCAAGTCGTTGCATGCTCTCTTCGGCCACGAGCCGCTCACAACATTCCCCATCATGGGAGCCTTTGAATATATCTGGATGACCCGGATACGTCGCCAGCTGAGTATCCACCGTCCGCTCAATTTCGTTGACTACGACAAGCAGAAGGCCAAGCAGGAACTGATAAGCCTCTATGGCTATAGGGACTATGGCAGCAAACACAGCGAGTCGCGCTTCACGAAATTCTACCAAGAGGTCTTTCTCCCTCAGCGATACGGTTTCGATAAACGTCGGCTGCATCTGTCCAGCCAGATTGTTTCGGGACAGGTCACGCGGCAGGAAGCTCTCGCCGAGCTCGATACGCCGATCTGTGACCCTCGTCAGGCTAGGCAGGATGTGAAATTCGTTGCCAAGAAGCTTCAAATCACAGATGCCGAACTGCAGGAAATCATGAAGCGCCCGCCAGTCGAGCACACCGCTTACCCGAACAATTCGAAGCTGTTTCGGAGCGGAATCTCGCTGAAATCGCTGCTTCGCGGCTGGTCCCGCCGTTAGCAAGATGACCTGCACCAATGTCTCATCATGAAGACGCTGTCTCTGCTTCTCTCCATCGCACTGCAATGACCCCGCGGGAAGGCCTGTGTAGTTGAGATTAAAACCGTTCCTCATCTCTGGGTCAGGTATGCTCGGATCTCAGATGATTTCTCTTCTGAGCCTGCCGTTCCTGACCCGACTGTTTGAGCCGGTTGCCTATGCTCAATGGGCAGTCGTACAAGCGATTGTACTTTTCATCGGAGCGGTTGCCTCGCTCCGATACGACCTTGCAATCGTCGTGGAGCGGGACGACGCGATGGCGAGCGCCCTTTTCTGGCTCGCGACCCTGTCTGGTAGTTCCATTGCCCTCGTGACTGCCACAGTGCTGATCGGGTTCAATGTCACCGAGATCTTTAGCCAAGACTGGATTGCAGACGGTCAGACACTGCTCATCGCGCTTTCCTGGATACTCGCGGCGGCAATTTCGCCTGCGCTCATGGGCTGGTGCTTAAGGACGGGGAGATTTGCCGTCATTTCAGCGACACAGATCTCGATTGCCGCAACGACCCTTGTCATTCAGGCGGCAGGGGGCTTGTGGAGTGCTGACAGCGCCAGCTGGAAGTGGCTGCTGGTGGGAAGCACTATAGGTCAAGTTGCCGGACTGGCGGTTCTGAGCGCGCAATTTATCGGGCGAGACAACCGTCCTGAGGCGCTTGCCTCGGCAAGACGCAACATTGTGGGGGCTGGTCGCCACCACTTCAAGTTCGTCAAGTACTCCCTGCCCTTCACCATATTCGGCGCGATGCGCGACCGTCTGCCGCTTTTTGTCGTTGGAGCCTGGACGTCGAGTCGTGATCTGGGGCTGTATAGCCAAGCATGGCGACTATCCAGCGTTCCGGCAGGCCTGACCGGAGCCGTTATCCGACCCGTCCTCTTCCACACCTCAGCGGCGGAGGGCCTGGCGTCCCTCGAAACGGCACTTAATCGCATCCTGCTGTTGCTCATCGTCACCGGGGTGCCGCTGCTTGCGATCGTCATGGGATTCCCCAGCGAAATTCTGGGCTGGCTCCTGGGGGACCGCTGGAGTGAGATCGGGCCTATCATCGCTCCGCTGCTGGTCCCAGCCTTTGTCTTTTCCATCAGCAACTGGATGGACAGGCTCCTGGATAGCACGGGACGGCAGGACCTGAACTTGATCACGGAAATCATAAGTGGAGTGACATCCGTCGGCGCCTTGCTTGCAACGCTGGCGCTGGGACTCGGTCTTCACACCGCAGTCGCCGCGCAATCGGCGGTTCTCACCTTGAATTATCTGGCCTTCATCTATCTGGTCTACAGCGTTGCCGGCTATCGCCGCGCAACACTCGGCCTATTGCTGCTGTCTGCAATCACTCTCTTCGGCATCACGTTTTTTGCCGCTCGAAAGATATTTGGATGACATATCAAGCTCACTTGAAGATTCAGGATGTCAGGGGCCACAACGCATGAATATCACAGGAGCATTCTTCCTAGCTTCGCTCTTGTTTTCGACTTGGTATGTGCTTGCTCGACTGAGAATAAACTTCACGCTGTCCTCCGTTGGAATCCTGCTGTTGCTGGCATTTCACGGTCCCGCCTACTGGATTTACACGCGCTATTGGATCCACGGCCGTACCTTCATGAACAAGCTTTACGACAGCTCGACCACCGCAATTGGTCGGCCCGGCACTGGAAAAACTCCGGGTGGCGAAGTGATCCCCGGCTACGATCATCTCGCGAGGCTGGCCGACGACCCTGCCTTCGATGCCGCCTTGGCCAATCTCGATATCGCGATGGGATTTGTCTTCTTCGGCTCTGTGCTGGGCATTTTTCTGGCGGACCGGGCACTTAAAGCTGATCATCGGCAGATGAGTGTCGCACTCGCCTCGTGGCAGGCCTCAGGGCTGAACTCGTGCCTGAAGCATCGCTGGCTCAAAACCACATTCTGGACGCTCCTGGCGGCATGCTCAATAGCGCTGGTTTTTCTGTATCTTCAGACGGGCAAGCTCGAGCTCGTTTACAACTACTTCTTTACGGTCGGAAGCGAAATCGAGAAAATCAGGTGGCGTCGTGAAGACGGCGGCTTCTCTTACTTCTGGAACCTCTTCTTTGCGACGGTTGCCGTCTTCACAACGGTTTATGCGATCAACGAAGTTCGCTTCAGCAAGGTTACCGCATTGCTTGTCACGGTGATCTTTATCGCGCTCATCGTCGTGGGCAAGATGGCCTATCTCAGCAAGGCCCCGGTGCTCGTCTACGTCCTGCAAATTGGACTGGCCGTGATCATCAGCCGGTCTCTCCGCGTCAGCCGAAACGCGATGGTGTCGCTGACTGCTATTTTGGTCGGGGGCGCACTCGTCATGGTATTTGTCGCCAACAGCAGCATGACCGGCATCTCCAGCGGACTTATATTTCTTTTCTATCGACTTTTCATGATTCCAAACGAAAGCCTGGTCGAGTACTTTCTGGCCTTCCCGAGCTATCTGTCCCACACCAACGGACTGGACAATCGATTCATTGCCTTTTTCTTGGGCGAGCCCAAGCTCCTGGAATCCTATTGGCGAGTAGCCGAAACACTTCGCGGTGTTGGCGGATCGACCACCACGGCGATGTTCATCGCCGATGCCTGGGCAGAATTCGCCTGGGCAGGAGTGGTCCTTTTCCCGATCCTGTTGGGGGCTCTCCTTCGCTGCCTCGACACGTTGCTCATTGTCAGGCTTGGAAAGACCTCGGCATCGGTTGCAGGATTGTCGCTGGGCTACTATGGAATTTTCATAGCACTCAGCACATCGCTGTTTACCGCTCTCCTGACGGGCGGACTTCTGATGATACCGTTCCTGGTTCTCATCAGCGGATTTGCTCAACCTTGGAGACCAGCCGGTAAGGTAGGCTAGTCTTGCCCGTGGAAAGCCTTCAGCATCAAGAGTGTCGCGAATGAGAATCTTTCAGAACAGCGGAGTGTATCCAGGATATCGCCGTCAGTTCGACCAGCGACATGGAGTCGCTCAAGCCTTCGAAGAACGGCGGGATCTCTACCTCAAGGACAGGTTTGGAGCACTTCACCTGTTATTGCCGATTCTGGAAGGGGACTCCGCCGCATTCTTCACCAATGGGGACGACGAAGTTCTGCAGCAGGCGTGGGCGACTGAGCATGGGCTCCCGTCAAAAATCACACTGCCAGAAATTCTGCTGGCCCAGATCGAAGAGCATCGAACGGAAGTCTTTTACAATCTCGACCCCATGCGGTTCGGGAGTGACTTTGTAAGGCGCCTTCCAGGCAGTGTGAAGTGTTCCCTAGCATGGAGAGCTGCGCCATCTCCAGGCGCAGACTTCTCCGCCTATGACCGTATACTCAATAATTTCCCGAGCATTCTGGCAACCTACCGTCAGGCCGGATGGTCGGCGGAGTATTTCACTCCCGGACATGACCCAGTCATGGACGAGTATGCGGCCAGGGTGGACCGGCCCGTCGATATTCTCTTCGTTGGCGGATACACACGTCACCACCGCAAACGCGCGGCAATTTTGGAAGCGGTGGCCGAGCTGTCAGGGCGGTTTAATGTATGTTATCACCTCGAGCGTTCACGGTTGACGCGTTTGGCGGAGAGCCCCCTTGGCATCTTGCCGCCGCTGACAAAGCACAAGCGCCCGAAAGTCATCCGAAACGTGAGCACGGACCCCGTCTTCGGGCTGGACCTCTACGAGGCCATCTCGCGCGCCAAGATCGTCTTGAACGGCGCGATCGATATGGCGGGTGAAGACCGCGGCAACATGCGTTGTTTTGAAGCGATGGGCTGCGGTGCCCTCCTGGTGAGCGACGCGGGCCATTATCCGCAGGGAATGTCGGCAAATTTGTCAATGGTTACGTATGACTCATCCCCTGATTTGGCCAACCGATTGCACGAACTGATGGAGAATAGCTCAAAGATCACTGAAATCGCGTCCGATGGACATCGAATGGTGCAGCATCTCTACAGCAAGCTGCAGCAATGGCAGCGTTTTCAAGATATCGTGGGGGCTATTTAGTGGCTGTAATCTCATCAATCCTCAATCGCGCGCTGGGGGCGCTAATTCAGCGGCGCACGAGTATTAGCTTTGATCGCTCGACGAAGATTCGCTGGATCGCTTTGCGCAACACCCGTGGCGGCGAAATCCGCATTGGAAAGCAATCAATCCTGAACTGCCAGATTGCTTTCGATTCCCCTGCAGGCCAAATCAGCATCGGCGACCGATGCTATATCGGCGCAAGCCTGCTTGTGTGCCATTCATCGATTACCATTGAAGATGACGCCATAATCTCTTGGGGTGTAACGATCGTTGACCACGACTCCCATGCCCTGGATTGGGAGGCAAGGAGCTCGGATGTCATTGACTGGCACGAAAACAGGAAGAATTGGGACCATGTGAAGATACGTCCGGTTCATATCGAGGAAAAGGTCTGGATTGGATTTGGTGCTTCTGTATTGAAGGGCGTCCGGATAGGAGCCTTTTCTGTCGTGGCTGCCGGGAGTGTCGTCACCAAGGATGTCCCCCCCTACTCATTGGTAGCAGGAAATCCTGCGCGTATAGTGCGATCCTTACGGGCGCAATCGGAGGCCTCAGGTGGAAGATAAAACAGGCGGGCAAACTTGGGAGCAGGCCGTTCAATGGCTGCGGTCACAGCCAGATCAGAAGCGACTTGTGCTGGATTGCTATTATGATGATCCGCTCAAGGATGCGGCAGATCGTTACTATCACAGCGAGGAATGGCAGAGCATTCGTGCCCATCTGCCAGATAATCGGGGCAACGCGCTGGACGTGGGCGCGGGACGCGGTATTGCGAGCTACGCTTTGTCACGCGAAGGATATTTTGTGACGGCGCTTGAGCCCGACCCGAGCGCCATCGTCGGAGCAGAAGCAATCCGCTCCTTGGCGCGCGAATCCGACATGAGCATCGAAGTAACAGAAGAATTCTCCGAGAGGCTCTCCTATCCCGACAACCAGTTTGATCTGGTTTTCGCCCGAGCCGTTCTGCACCATACGACCGATCTCCCAGCTGCCTGCCGCGAATTCTATCGTGTCCTGAAGCCCGGCGGTCGACTGATAGCGGCCAGGGAACACGTTCTCAGCAGCAAGGGTGATCTCGGCTCCTTCCTGGCGCAACACCCGCTGCACAAGCTGTACGGCGGCGAGAATGCCTTCCTGCTGGAAGAATATGAGCGGGCCATCACGTCGGCGGGGTTCAAACTAATCCATAGCGTCGCGCCTTTCGATAGCGCCATGAACATCGCGCCGCGCACACTCAACGAGACACGGGAGGAGATCGCCAGCCGGTTTCCGGTCGGAGCTGGCCTAGTCTCCAAGACACTTCGAAATCCAGCAGCGTGGAAGGTTGCAAAGACACTCTTGCGTCGGTTCGACAACCGGCCGGGCCGACTTTACTCGTTCGTGGCCGACAAGGTGTGACATGAAACACGTGCTTGTCACCGGGGCCCACGGCTTCATCGGCCGTCATCTGTCGTCCCATCTCGCCAAGAGCGGCTTTCTTGTAAGTGGTCTCGGACATGGCATCTGGCCCGAGAGCGAGGCATCGCGCTGGGGTGTCAGCCAATGGATCAATGGTGACATTGGTCCCAGTAACCTTGGGCTTCTGACGAGGCAGGCAGGCACACCTGACATCGTGTTCCATCTTGCAGGTGGGTCGTCGGTGGGTGCTGCGGTGCAAAACCCTCGAGAGGACTTTCATCGGACGGTGGTGTCTACGGCGGAGCTATTGGATTGGATGCGACAGCACCTCCCCTTGGCAAAGCTGATTGTCGCATCGAGTGCTGCCGTCTATGGCGCCGGTCATTCCGGTCGCATTTCTGAAAGCGCTGCGCTTCAGCCCTACTCGCCCTACGGCCGCCACAAGCACATGATGGAAGAACTGGCCACGGGTTACGCCTCCGACTACGGGCTGAAGATCGCTATCGCAAGGTTGTTCTCCGTCTACGGTCCAGGGCTACGAAAGCAGTTGCTCTGGGACCTTTGTGCGAAAATGGAGAGTCAGCAGGGCGGAATCACATTGGGTGGGACCGGCAACGAACTCCGCGACTGGACCCATGTATCGGACGTCGTACGCGGACTGGCGACCCTCGGGAGCGTTGCGGCGAACTCTGCTCCGGTCGTCAATATTGGAACAGGAACGGGAACATCGGTCCATCAGATCGCCGCGCAAATGACCTCCGAGTGGTTTAGGGACGCACCCGCACCGAGCGTGCAATTCAGCGGACATGCACGACCTGGCGATCCCTTCAGTCTAATTGCGGAGAATGCATCACTTACGAAACTCGGATTCCAGTGGGAGCATCGACTAACAGACGGTCTGGCAGACTATGTTCGCTGGTATCGGCAGAACGGACGGGAAACGTGATGCGGGTCGGTTTCACGCTTGTTGGCGGTACCAAATGGACAGGAGGGCGCAACTACCTGCTCAACCTGCTTGCTGTCTTGGAACGCTATGGCGACAGCTCTGTCACCTGCGTCCTGTTTATCGGCACCGACGTTTCGAACCTGGAGTTGCAGCCTTTTCGCGAGCTGCGCAACGTCGAGATCATTAAAGCCAACTGCTTCAGCGACGGGCCGCAAAGACAAAGGTCGCTGGCGAAGGCCTTGCTGACCGGATGCGATAGCGATGCCGCGCGCATGTTCCGACAACACCAGATCGACATTGTCTTTGAGGCGGCCCAGTTCTATGGATGGCGGCTTCCAATCCCCGCAGTTGCGTGGATCCCGGACTTCCAGCATCGCCGGCTGCCGCAGCGTTTCCCCCGAAGCGCGCGGCTAAAGCGGGAAATCGGCTTTCGGGCCCAAGTATACGGCAAACGTATGATAATGCTGAGCAGTGAGGATGCGCGGCGGGATTGCGAGCACTTCTACCCGGCAACGCGCGGCCGAACGCATACTGTCAGTTTCGCCACCCTCCCCTCGCGACCACTCTCCTTTGAGGCGGCACGTGACATTGCGCAAACCTATGACCTGAAGGCCCCGTTCTTCTTTTTGCCAAATCAGTTCTGGTCGCACAAGAACCACATCCTTGTCGTTGAGGCTCTTGCGCTGCTGCGCGAGAGGGGACGGTCGGTAACGATAGCGGCTTCCGGAAACCCACTGGATCCGCGATCGCCAGGCCATTTCCAGAGCTTGGCAGACCGTATCGCGCAACTGGACCTGCAAGCGAGTTTCCGCATCTTGGGCCTCATCCCCTATGAACACATTTCGGCACTGATGCAATCCAGCGTGGCGCTGATCAATCCATCGCTGTTTGAGGGCTGGAGCACGGTTGTCGAGGAAGCGCGCCTTCTCGGAACGCCGATGATCCTCTCTGACTTGGATGTTCACAAGGAGCAAATGGGCACAGCGGCCGTTTACTTCGACCGTCATTCTCCCGCATCACTCGCAGATTGCCTGGAAAGCTTCGTTCCCCGCAGTGACGAGGAGCGTCGCGCATTGCTGCAGCAGGGACAGGTCGATGGTGAGGAGCGCGCCCGACGGTTCGCGCTGGCCTTTACGACGATGCTCTCGCGTAGCACGCAGCAGAAGCTCGAGCCATGAAAATCACCATCATAACAGTTTCATTCAATGCAGCGGAGACGATTGCCGATACACTTCGCTCGGTTTCAGAGCAGACATACAACGACGTTGAGCACATCCTGATCGATGGCGCATCCAAGGACGCCACCATGTCAGTTGTGAGAGAGCATGGGGCGCACCTTGCCAAATGTCTATCTGAGCCGGACCGTGGCATCTACGATGCCATGAACAAAGGTATCGCCCTGGCCACCGGCGATATTATCGGCTTTCTCAACGCTGACGATTTCTATGCATCACAGCATTCGCTCGGTACCATTGCCGCCGCTTTCTCTGATCCCACCGTCGACGCGTGCTACGGCGACCTGCTCTATGTCAGAAAGGAGGACACATCCAAAGTTGTCCGATACTGGCGCTCGAGTGAGTATACCAAAGGCGCCTTTCGGAAAGGATGGTGCCCACCTCATCCGACCTTCTTCGTCCGCCGAGGAGTCTATGAAGCACACGGTGGCTTCAGTCTGGACTACAAGATCGCAGCCGATATCGAGATCATGTACCGCCTACTCGAGGTCAAAGGAATCACATCGGCATATTTACCAGAAACGATCATAAGAATGAGGACAGGCGGCGAATCCAACAAGAGCATCGGCAATATCATTCTTCAGAATAGGGAGATCGTGCGGTTCATCAATAGGAGCGGTGGCGCGAGGATTTCCGTCCCAAGCTTCATCATGCACAAATTCGCGTCCAGACTGAAGCAGTTCATAGTCAGGCCTGGCGACGACGCGGCGTAATGCCATGCGGACCCCACGGCAAGACCATGATCAGATCTGGACGTGAAAGACGGGGAAAAGCCTCGTCCTTGCGTGCGATTTTACGGGGATTAACTAAGGGTTTACCCGGCCGAGTCGCTGGGCCTCAAAGCTCCGGATGCTCAGACAGACGATGATGCCTGCGAAGGCAGGCTCTAATGGAGAGGTGACATGAATAAAGTTGCGTTGATTACCGGCATCACGGGCCAGGACGGTTCCTATCTTGCGGAACTTCTGCTCGCCAAGGGATATGARGTKCACGGCATCAAGCGCCGCACCTCGCTCTTCAATACSGACCGCATCGACCACCTGTACCAGGATCCGCACGAGAAGAACCGCAAGCTGGTGCTGCACTACGGCGACATGACCGATTCGTCGAGCCTCATCCGCATCATCCAGCAGGTCCAGCCGGACGAGATCTACAACCTGGCGGCCCAGTCGCATGTGGCGGTGTCGTTCGAGGAGCCGGAGTATACGGCAAACTCCGACGCTCTCGGCGCGCTGCGCATCCTGGAAGCCATCCGCATCCTCGGGCTGGAGAAGAAGTCGAAGTTCTACCAGGCCAGCACCTCCGAACTCTACGGTCTCGTTCAGGAGATCCCGCAGCGCGAGACGACGCCCTTCTATCCGCGCTCGCCCTATGCGGTGGCCAAGCTCTATGCCTACTGGATCACCGTCAACTACCGCGAAGCCTACGGCATGTATGCCTGCAACGGCATCCTCTTCAACCACGAGAGCCCGGTGCGCGGCGAGACCTTCGTGACGCGCAAGATCACCCGCGCGCTGGCGCGCATCAAGCTCGGCCTGCAGGACTGCCTCTACCTCGGMAACATGGATGCGCTSCGCGACTGGGGCCAYGCCAAGGACTATGTCGAGATGCAGTGGCTGATGCTGCAGCAGGAGGTGGCGGACGACTTCGTGATCGCCACCGGCGTGCAGTACAGCGTGCGCGACTTCGTCAATGCAGGTGCTGCAGAAATCGACATGAAGATCGAGTGGAAGGGTTCGGGCGCCGACGAGAAGGGCTACGACGACAAGGGCCGCTGCATCGT
>JOKI01000049.1 GCA_000722615.1 Pseudorhizobium pelagicum
TTCTCGGCTTCGGCGGCAATAGCTTCGAATACGCCTACCCGCTCTACCAYCAGGCGCCGGTCAACTTCGACRTSGTCTGGGAMAAGACCCACTCGACCTATCTGGCRCTCTGGACSGACCACGGCCTGCTCTTTGGAAGCATCCCGCTGGTGATGATCGGCTGGTGCCTGTTCCAGCTCATCGGCATTCTCCAGCGCCGTCAGGTGGAGGATCCGGCGACGGTCGCCGCCTTCGGCGCCGTCGTGGTGGCAGCCGTTCACTCCACGGTCGACTTCAGCCTGGAAATCCAGGGCGTGACCTATCTCTTCGTCGCCGTGCTCGCCGCTGGCCTCGGGCCGTTGGCGCGCCGCAGCCGGCCGGCGGAGAAAGCGTGATGGTGCGCCGGTTGCTGGAGAGCATGGCACGATGGCGTTCCCGCGCCTCAACGGGCAGCCGGCCCCGGCTCTTCTTCGATGAGGCACCGGAGGTGGTCTACGCCGTCGGCGACATCCACGGGTGCTACGAGCTGCTGCTCAAGATGGAGAAGCGGATCAGCGAGGATGCGGCAGCGATCACCGGCGAAAAATGGATCGTCCTCCTGGGCGACTATGTGGACCGCGGCCCGCAGAGCGCCGATGTCCTGGATCACCTTCTTCTGCCGCCGCCCAAGGGCTTCACACGGCATTGCCTGGCGGGCAACCACGAGGAGCTGATGCTGTCCTACCTGACCGATCCGGATCCAGGCCACATGTGGCTCGGCCTCGGCGGCCAGGACACGTTGCGCTCTTACGGGCTGGACGAGACAGCCGCGAAGCGGTCGTCGACGAAAGCGCTGCTGGCGAGCCATATCCCCCTGGAGCACGTGGATTTTCTGCGCCGGGCGCCTTCGCTCGTCTCCATTCCGGGGTTCGTTTTCGTCCATGCCGGCTTACGGTCCGGTGTGCCGCTGCAACGGCAGTCGGACGAAGACCTGATGTGGATCCGGCCGGATGACAGTCAGGGTCCACCCTCGCCCGATTTCATCACGGTCCACGGGCATACACCCGTTCCGAGCATCGAATCCCGGCCCGGCAGGATCAATGTTGATACCGGCGCCTTCGCAACTGCAATATTATCCTGTGTAAGAATTGACCACAGAGGCAAGATAGTTAAGCTTGCCGTACGATAGATAACGGGCTGACAACAATGAAGATACTCTCGCTTTCCTGCAGCTATCAGGGCTCCGATCAATAAACCGCCTATCGACAGACATCTGAACGGATCCTCGAGGAATAGTATGGAAAGCGAAATCGACCTCCGCAGCCTGCTGGGCATGGTGCGCCGCCAGATCTGGCTGATCCTGTCCCTGGTGATCAGCCTCACAGCCATCACCGCCATCATCACCTATTCCCTGGAGCCGCGGTATTCGGCTTCCGCCCTGGTGTTCGTCGATACCTCCACCCAGAGCATCCTCGAGCCCGACGCCGCCATGCAAAACGGCAGCACCGACAATGCGCGCGTCGAAAGCGAGGTGGCAATCCTCCGGTCGAACGGCGTTCTGGTCGATGTGGTCAACAGCCAGAACCTCGTCGCAGACGACGAGTTCGGCGTGAAGGTCGGGTTGCTGGACCGGCTCCTGCAGATGATCCGGCTGAAAAAGGTCGAGCCGCCGGATCCCTCCGAGGCGGTTGCCGGCGTGCTCAACAACTTTCGCGAAGCGATCGCCGTGAGCCGCGATGGCCCCACCTATCTGATCAGTGTGACGGTCACCTCCAAGAACCGGGAGAAGGCGGCCCGGCTCGCGAATGCCTTGACCGAAACCTACATCCGCCGGCAGGTGGATTCAAAGGTGGCAGCAACGGTCGCCTCGCGCGACACCCTGCAGAAGCAGGTCGACAATGCCCGTTCCACCATTGCCGCCAGCGCCCGCAATGTGGACGACTTCATCCTCAGCAACATCAACGACCTGAGGGAGCAGGGCTCCTCCAGTGTCGGTACCCTCTATGACCAGTTGACCCGCATCCAGCAGGAACGTCGCGAAGGCCTGTCGCAGGTCGAGACGATCGACGAGACCCTGAAGCGCAACGACCTCGCCGCACTGGTCCAGAATCTGGAAAGCCAGGCGGCCCAGGAACTCGCACGCCAGCGCGAGACGCTGGCGGCGGAACTGAGTTCCGCCTCGCCGGACACGACCGCAGCCTTCGACCTGCGGGAAGAACTGCAGAGGCTGGACGCGGCGATCGCAGAAGAGGGGCGCCGGGCGCTCTCCTCGCTGCGCTCGGACGTGCGCAACTTCGAACAACAGGAATCGTCGGTCAGTACCGAACTCATCAATGCCGTGCTGGCGAGCGATCTGCCGGACGAAACGCTCTCGGCCATCTACGGCCTGCGGCAGACGGCCGAGGGGGCCCGACGCGAGTTCGACGACCTTTCCGCGCGCCTGCAGCGGCTCGACACGCTGGCGGCACTGCAGATGGCCGACAGTCGCGTCGTCTCCGAAGCCCTCGCGCCGCGCAACCCGTCCTACCCGAAAAAGCAGCTGATCCTGCCGCTGGCCGCCATCATGGCGCTGGCGCTGGGGGTCGGACTTGCCTTCGTGCGCGAGCATTTCGTCGGCGGCTTCACCAACGAGGACCAGGTCTCGACGGTCCTGCGCCTGCCGCTGGCCTCCATCACGCCTCGGGAGACGGATGAGCCCGCGCGCAAGGAAGATGGCGGACAAAGCCTCTCCGACATCGTCATCCGCTCGCCGCTATCGATGTTTGCGGAATCGGTGCGCCGCATCCGCGTGGCGATCGACCGCCATCTCTACAAGACGCATGGCATCCCCGGGGAGGGCAGCGGCGGGACCGTCATCATGGTGTCCTCGGCCTTGCCGAACGAGGGCAAGTCGACGATCGCCCTGTCGCTGGCCCGGACCTATGCGCTGTCTGGCAAACGCACCCTGATCATCGACTGCGACCTGCGCAAGCCGAGCCTGCACCGCCACCTCGGGCTGGAGCCCAGCACCGGCTTCGTCGAGTTCCTGCGCGGCTCCGACACGGCCGCGACCCTGCCCAAGCTGACGGTCACCGATGTGCCGACGGGACTGACCGTGCTGCTCGCAGGCCGCCGCGGCAATTTTGCCACCGACGAGCTCTTCATGGGGTCCGAAATGGCGAAGATGATCGCGGTCGCCCGCCGCAACTTCGACTATGTGGTTCTCGATACGCCGCCGGTGGAGCCGGTCGTCGACGGGCTTTACCTTGCCCGCTACGCCGACGTCATCGCCTTCGTGGTGAAATGGGCCGTGACGCCGCAGACGAGCGCGAAACGCGCCGTGGCAGCCCTGCAGGAAAGCGCGCCGGACGGCACGCCGATCATCGCGGTCCTCAACCAGCAGGAGCGCGCCAAGCTGTTCGGCTATTATTCCTACTCGGATTACTACGTGGAATAGGCCTCAATCAAGCTTGTCGAGATAGGGGAGGTTCTCCGGCTGGACCTCCCGCGTCACCCGCTGGATGCGATCGATGGCGCGATCGCGGGAAATCTGCAGGTGCCGGCGCAGTGCATCTGCCGCCTCCTCGGCCTTTCCGGCCTGCAGCTTGTCGATGATGTCCATGTGTTCGGGCAGGAAGGGCTCGGATCCGAAGAGCCTCGGCATCCAGCGGTACAGGAACCGGTGCGCCACCAGGAGCGCCTGCGGCAGGCTGATCGCCTGCATCAGGGAGCTGTTGCCGCAATGGCCCAGGAGCGTGATGTGCAGATCCTCTTCCAGATGGTCGAGGTCGGGACCCGTCAGGCTGCCCGACTGGTCGATTGCCATCTCCAGGCGGCGGCGCATCGCCGGCAGGAGATCCTCCGGAAGCCGCGATGCCGCCTTCTGGAGCGCGGCCGGCTCCAGCAGCCAGCGCAGCTCATAGAGCTCGCCGACGTGATCCGGGGTCATTGCCGGCGCGACCCAGCGTGAGCGTTCGTCCTTTCGCACCAGGCCCCGCTGCTGCAAGCGGGCGACCACGTCGCGGGCGACGGTGCGGCTGACATCGTAGTAACGGGCAAGCTCGGTCTCGTTGACGCGCCATCCGGCAAAGGAGGTCCGTGCCGCGATCTCGCTTTCCACCTCACCGTAGATGCGTGACCAGGTGGAAAGCTGCTTGAGCCGGACATCCATTTCGGGAATGACGGCCGCGACCACGCCCGCCGGCGCCGTCCCCTTGTGCCGTTTCACCTGATAGCCGCGGCCGCTGCCCTTGTGGAGCAGGCCCAGAAGCTCCAGCTCCGCGAGCGCCTGGCGGGCAGGTGCGCGGCTTATCCCGAACTGTTCGGCAATCCCCGACTCGCTGAGGCGCGCGCCTTCCGGCAGAACCCCTTGCGCAATCTGCGCCGCCACGATCTCGAAGACCTGCTGGTAAAGCCGCGGCACCGTTCCACCCGGACCTCTTGCCGCAGATGTAGCCGGCTCAGCCTTGGCACCCGATGTCATCCTGCCTCCGATCCCTGCAAGACCGGCTCCCCTGGATCGCCAAAGGGCCAGTTCCTCATCCCTGTCGCAACTTAACAGGTTGGCCGGAGGCCTTCAAACGCCTCAGTTGATTTTCCGATGCCTTATCGGAGGAGAGATTGAGACTTGCCAAAGCCCAATTTTCGCATAGTGTACACACAAGACGTTGAGACAGCTGGCCTCGGGAGGAGGGACGGATGGGAGGACGCCTGACGGATAGATGCGCCTTCGTGACGGGTGCCGGTCAAGGCATGGGTCGCGCGATCGCGCTCGCCCTGGCAGCCGAGGGTGCGCACGTCGTGGCCACGAGCCGCACGCTGTCCAAGATGGAGGACCTGCCTCGCCTGTCACCGAGTATCCGTATCGCGGACCTCGACGTGACGGACGGCGACATGATCCGAACGCGTATTTCAGAGGCTGGTCCGCTCGATATCCTCGTCAACTGCGCCGGCTGGGTCCACAACGGCTCGATCCTCACCTGCGAGGAGGAGGACTGGCACAAGAGCCTCGAGCAGAATGCCACCTCAGCCTTTCGAACCATGAAGGCGGCCCTGCCGCAGATGGTCCAGCGCGGACGCGGCGCGATCGTCAATGTCGCCTCGGTGGCGTCCAGCATCACCAGCGTTGCGGACCGGCTCGGCTATGGCGCCAGCAAGGCGGCGATGATCGGCCTGACCAAGGCCGCCGCCCGCGACCTGATCCGCACCGGCGTTCGCGTCAACGCGCTCTGCCCCGGCACCACCCTCTCCCCCTCGTTGCAAAACCGCATCGACGCCAGCCCCGACCCCGAGGACATGCAGCGCACCTTCATGGCGCGCCAGCCGATGGGACGGCTCGGCACCGTGGAGGAGATGGCGGCTGCGGCCGTCTATCTCGCCAGCGACGAGACCGCTTTCATGACCGGACAAATCTTGATCATCGATGGAGGCCAGACCTTATGAATTCGTCCCCTACCCCGCCCGCCGCAGAGGCGGTCGTCTACGCACCCATCGATGCGGTGGACCGTTTCTGCCGTGCCGCCCTTGCTGCGGCCGGTGCGGACGAAGCGACGGCGGATGCAGCCACCCGGGCGATGATGCACGGATCCCGGCTGGGGGTCGACAGCCATGGCGTTCGTCTGCTCGGCCATTATATCAAGGTCATGGAAGGCGGGCGCGTCAATCGCAGTCCAGACGTTCGCCTCGTGCAGTCCTTCGGGGCGGTCGCCTCGCTCGACACCGACAACGGCCATGGAGCGCTGGGCGCCTATCGTGCCATGGAGCACGCCGTCGAACTGGCGGACCAGTTCGGGATCGGCGCGGTCTCGATCCGCAACAGCTCGCATTTCGGACCGGCCGGCGCCTATGCGATGGCCGCCGCCGCCCGCGGCTTCGTCGGCTTTGCCGTCTGCAACTCCGACAGTTTCGTGCGCCTGCACGATGGCGCCATGCGCTTCCACGGCACCAATCCGATCGCCTTCGCCGTGCCGGTGGACGGTGACGATCCTTGGCTGCTCGACATGGCGACCAGCGCGGTTCCCTACAACCGGGTGCAACTTTACCGCAGCCTCGGCGTGCAGCTGCCGGAGGGGGTGGCCTCGGAAGCGGACGGCCGCGACACCCGCGATCCGTCGCTGGTCGAAATGCTGGCGCCGGTGGGCGGCGAATTCGGCTTCAAGGGTGCGGGCCTGGCGGGCCTTGCGGAAATCCTGAGCGCCGTCTTCTCCGGCATGAAGCTCAGCTTCGACATCCTGCCGATGAACGGCCCGGATCTCTCCACGCCGCGCGGTCTCGGCGCCTTCGTGATGGCGCTGAAACCCGGCGCCTTCGTCAGCCCGGAGACCTTCCAGGCGGGCATGCAGCGCTATGTCGACGTGCTGCGGACATCGCCGGCCCGTGACGGGCTGACGGTGATGGCGCCCGGCGACCGGGAGTGGAAGGTTGCGCGGGAGCGCGAACGGATCGGCGTCCCGCTTGATCCGGCGACGCGAGAGGCCTTCAGCGCCCTGGCGGACCGCCACGGCCTGACGCTGCCGTTCTCGCATTAGGCGGATATCGGCAGGCTGCTGCCGCCCGCAGGGGACATGTCGAAAACCATAACAAAGAGAAGGAAAGCGTGCTCAAGTTCACTAGGAGACTGCTTCCCCTGCTGGCTGCCGCCAGTATTGCCGTGGTGGCCGGGCAGACGGCAGAGGCCCAGGACACCTATACGCTGCGCTTCAACCATGTTCTGGGGCCGAGCGAGCCCTTCCACGAGGGCTTCATGAACGCCGTCAGCCTTGTCACATTTCTGCTGGTATTCGTGCCACAAATCGTCTTGTTTGTACCCAACCTATTGTTCAACCGCTAGATTACGCAGAGGACGCCTGTAGATCCTCCGCCGAGCCTCCACCAGACCATGTTCTTTCCGGAATGCGCAAGAGGTCCAAACGCCGGAGATTCTCTCCCAAATATATTTCCGGCCGACAGTAGAGTCTTGATTTCTACTGGAGAATGTGCGATTAGCTATATTAATTATTGATTAACGTAGGAACAACTTGATTTCCCCTTCGTTATCGTGTGTCCATCAAGTGAGCGGCTTCGCATCCCGGAAGCCCCCTACCGAGGAATGTCGAACATGAATGCATTCTTGAAAACACGTCTTGCTCTCTCCACGGCCGCCCTTGCCGGCGTGCTGATGCTTGCACCGCTCGCTCACGCCCAGGAGCCGAGCACGCCTGCAGCCGTTGAAGCTGCTGTCGCCGATGCAGTCGCTGCCGGTGCGAGCGCAACAGATATCGCCGCCATTGTCCAGGCCGCCGTCGCCCGGAACCCGGCCGCAGCCGCCGCTATCGCAGCCGCTGCTGCCGCCGTCGCGCCGGCCGCTGCCGCTCAGGTGGCCGCAGCCGCCGCGGCCGCCGCCCCGGCAGCCGCAGTCTCGATTGCGGAAGCCGTTTCCGCTGCAGCCCCCGCAGCCGCTGCTGAAGTTGCAGCGGCCGTTTCCGCCGCAGCTCCAGCCGCTGATCCCGATGAGGTTGCCTCGGCCGCGACCGTAGGCGCTACGGGTGGCGGTGGTGGCACTGCAGCCGGTGGCGGCGGTGCTGGCGCTGGTGCAGGTGGTGCTGGTGCAGGTGGTGCTGGTGGCGCCGGTGGTGCTGGCGACGCCGGTGGTGGTGGCGTCGGCGGAGAATCCAGTGAAGGGCCGTCCGAGCCTGAGTCGGCTTCTCCAGGCTGAATGCTGAGTTCTTGGTGATTTTTTGTCCGGTCGCGAGACTAGATCTCGCGGCCGGATTTTGCGTTCTGCCAGACGGTAGGATTGCTTGTCGCGATGGTCAGGAAACGATACCCCGACTGGCCGCGCGTCACGATGTTTGTGCGGATATTGTCCAGCACGAAGTCCCCCTTGTCCGTCTTGACGATGAGAACCGCGTGCATCTCTCCCTTGGGAGTTCGCGCGGTGGCCATGCGCAGCGCGCCTGCGGGGACGCCCGCGCCAATGAGACGCTTGCGCTTCGTCAGCGCGTAGTCCTCGCAATCGCCCGCCGAGACGCCGATCTTCCAGACTTCGCCTTTGTCTGAACGATAGCTGATGGACCGATTGACCTGATCGTTGACCCGGCGCAGCAGCGCCGCCGTCTTCGAGGAGTAGGACACGGAAGAAACACCGCCACTGCGGCACTCCCCTTTGAACCGGAGGCAAAAGATCTGGTAGGCAACCGGCGCCGCCAGCGTCTGCGACGCCTTCGGCTTCAGCGCGCGCGTCGCGCCGAGATTGATGGCATCTGCAGAGGTGGCCATGGCAGCAAGTGCTGCGAATGCGAATGCAAGCTTCCTGAACATGTTGCTTTCCTGCCTGTCGAGCTGTCTCTTGTTGGTGAACCGGCTCATCCGGCAGTGATGGCGTCATGCCCTGAGGTAACTCCTCATCTGGCAACCATCATACGCAATGCTCGTCTTCGGCGGCTTAAACAGATCCGTAAAATTGAAGGGAAGTGCGTGTTTTCGAGCCATCCGCCGAAGCAGCTCGCGGACAGCATGCAAGCCGCGAAGAGCGACCGTCGTTGACGTCGCTGCATTTCACCCGCTCTGCGGTGGAACTATCCCGTCTGGCCCGCAGGCGTGATCAGAACAGCGCGTCCATCAGGTCATCGTCGAGGTCATCCGCGGCTTGAGGTGCCGCAATCTCGCCGCCGGTGCCGAAGATCTTGGCGTGCAGTTCGCGCTCGGCAGCCATGGTGTAAAGCTTCAGGATGCGGTGTCCGACGGCGGCAAAGCCGTTGTTATCGCCCAGGAAGAGCAGCGACCTGTTGGTGGAGCCCAGGCTTTCGACGCAGGTGCGCAGGACGTCGCCCAGTTCGGCGTCGAAATCCAGACGAGCCAGATGGGCACCCGTTTCCGCTTCCGCCGTTTCGCTCTGGGCCGTCAGGCGCAGCAATCCGTCTTCCATCTTCCCGGCAGCCTCGCGAATAGAGGCCAGCGCACTGGAAAGACGATGATCCAGAGACCCCCCGTCGGCCTGCTGCGGGGCATTGAGCTCCCCTGCCGCCGCCTCCAGCTCCCGCAGGGCGACAAGAACCCGCTCCGCCGTCTCATCCAGCTGTGCCGCGAAATTACGCAGCTCCGCCGCCACCACGTTGATGGCCTTGCCATCCTCGCCGATGCGGCTGCAGCGAAGGTTCGTGTTCAGCGCCATGTAGTGAATATCGGTGCGCACCAGCTGGATCATGCCGATGCCGGCTGCCAGTTCGGCGACGGTTTCGGCGGTGCTGCGGCTGAGTTCGGATGCTTCCAGCGTGACGGCCTCCACCTGCTGGACGGCCGAACGCGCCGCTTCCACCGCAAGCTCCAGGGCTCTCAGAACGCTGTCGCCATCGCCGTCGCCGCTCATCAGCCGACGCAGGGCGCCGATCTCCGCAAGATCCGATCGGAAGCTTGCGACCGTCGCAACGATCTTCCTCGTTTCGCGCGCAAAGTCGCCTGTCGCCTGGTCGAGCTGCAGCGAAACCAGCTGCCGCACCGCGGTGGTCAGCTGCTGCCGCTCATCCGCCTGCAGATCAGGAGAGGCGAGAGCCTCTTCCAGGATCCGCATGCTGGCCTGGCAGTGCTCGATCCGCTGGCGGGTCGCGTCGCCGATCTGCATGGCCGAAAGCGCCGAGCCGAGCTTCGTCTGGATCCGGGCGGCAACCACCTTGACGCTTGCGGCATGCGCGGCGAGCTGCAGGTGGTGATGGGAAATCCGGCTGACGCCTTCCGTCAGGCTCGAGACGATCGCCGGGATCGAGCCGCGGTAGCTCTGCAGGATCGTCTGCCCCCTGCTGATCACCGGGCCGAGGCCCTTGCCCAGACCGTCGAGCTTTCCCGACAGGCCATCGACCTGGACGCGGCCATCCTGGATCCGCTGCAGGATCTCTTCGGCAAAGCCGGAGAATTCGGGAACACTGGCGCCCGTGATCTTGGCGGTCACCGCAAAGGTGCGCAGGTAGCGCAGCGTTTCCTGCATCCGCGCGACCTCCGGACGGAGCCCCTTCTGGGCGTCCAGGATCACCTGGAAGCTTTCCTGGCGCGACGATTCCAGATCCGTGAGTTCGGCAAGCCGCTGCGCGGTCCTCTTCAGTTCATCGGAAGTCTGCTCGGCCGTCTGCGTATCGAGCGAGGTGGTCAGGTGATCGAGCGACTGGACCAGGGCGTTGAGCACGTCAAGGATCGACAGGACGGCATTGCCGCCGTCCAGGAACCTCTCTTCGATCCGGCCTCGGGCATTCTCGAGGTGCTGAACCAGGGTGGCCAGGTCAGTATCCGGGATGGCCTCGATCGAAATTTGATGTGCAGTAGCTGCCACGTTTCCTCGCATCGGCAGCGAGCGCTGCCTTCTTGAAATGGGACGATTTTTGCTCGTCTGCCCTCCTTGGATCAGCCGCAGCGAGACGCGCAGCTGCCCCAGAGTTGTGCAGCACACTTCACCGGCGGAAGTTAATTCCTCGCCAACCCCGCAAAGCAACTGGTCTGGGTGGTTAACGAGTCGACGCCGCGGCAGTGCGAAATAGCACTGGCAATTAGTTCTCCCCAAGAAGTGAGCCCTGCGACTTAGCATTCCCTTAAGGCCGTAAAGCGAGTGTGACCGCAGACCTGCAAGCTGCCACTCACGGCGATCGGAAGCAAAGATGTCGTCTTCAGAGACTCTCCCCAACCGCCTTTCCCTCCCTGAAAATCTCACGGTGCGAAGCGCGGGCGACGTCAAGGATCAGATTCTTCTTTCCCTGGCCGGTCACCCCTCCACGGAACTCGACATTTCAGACGGTGCGACCGTCGATCTGAGCTTCGTGCAGACAGTCGAAGCGGCGCGCCTCCATGCCGATCATTCCGGCAAGCACCTCTCTCTTTCCCGGGGGGCCGATGGGGCCTTGCTCGGCGTATTGGACCGTGGCGGCTTCATGGAAGGCATGTCTGCGGACGACAAACAGTTTTGGCTCCACCAGGGAGAAACACAGTGACTGCCAGCATTCTTACAGTAGACGATTCCGCCAGTATCCGGCTGACAACGCGCGTGGCGCTGAGCAACGCAGGATACACGGTCACCGAGGCCGTGGATGGCAAGGACGGGCTGGCCAAGCTCGATGCCGGACAGTTCGACATCATCGTCACCGATCTCAACATGCCCAATATGGACGGTCTGACGATGATCCGGGAGCTGCGCAAGCTGCCGGCGCATACGGGCGTGCCGGTCATCTTCCTGACGACGGAATCGGATGCGGAGATCAAGCAGCAGGCGAAGGCCGCCGGCGCGACAGGCTGGCTGACAAAGCCCTTCGATCCTGAAAGCCTGGTCAAGATCGTCCGCAAGGTGCTGGGTCGATGAGCTTTCCCGATCCCATTGCCGTCTTCCGCACGGAGGCCGCCGAACTCCTCGAGCAGATCGAGGCCGGTCTTCTCGATCTCAACGTGAACCTCGGCGACAAGGACCAGGTGGACACCGTCTTCCGCAGCCTGCACACGCTGAAGGGCTCCGGCGCCATGTTCGGCTTCGATGCACTCGCCGCCTTCACCCATCACTGCGAAACGGCCTTCGACCGGGTTCGCAAGGGAGAGGTTCCGGCAACTCATGATCTCGTGGGTGCGGTGCTGGAAGCCAAGGACCATATGCGCCTGCTCGTCGATACCCCGACAGGCGACCATGAGGCGGCCAGCGAGGCACTCTTGGCCAGTCTTCGGCGGGCCGTGGACGGCGCCGGTGTGCCGGAAGCCCCGGCCGGTCCGAGCACGACACGCTACACCATCCGCTTTTCGCTGCCGCAGGACGCCATGGCGAACGGCACCAATCCGCTCGGACTGCTCGATGAGATGCGCGACCTCGGAGATTGCCGGGTCGTCGCCGATCGTTCCGCGATTCCCCCGCTCGACCAGCTCAACCCGGTCGATCTTCACCTGTCTTGGACGGTGGAGCTGACCACATCGGAGCCGCGCTCGGCCATCGACGACGTGTTCATCTTCGTGATGGACGACATGCAGCTCGAGGTGACCGAGGTTCAGGGCGAACCGCAGACCAGCGCTGCGCCCGCCGAGGCCGAGGCCGTCGTCGCGGCAACGGACCCGGCTGCCACGACCCCCAAGCCCGCTGCGAAGGGTCCCGCGACGGTGGATGCGAAAGCCGCCAAGGCCGCCGAGAACGTGCGCGTGCCGGCCGAGCGGCTGGACGAACTGATGGACCGCGTCGGCGAACTGGTGATCGCCCAGTCGCGCCTCAGCCAGCTGGCTGGCAGCAGCGGCGATCTGCAGTTGCGGGCGGTCTCGGAGGATGTGGAACGCCTGTCGGGCGAACTGCGCGACACGATGATGGTCCTGCGCATGGTTCCGGTGACGCAGCTCTTCAGCCGTTTCCGGCGTCTGGTGCACGATCTCGCCAATGAAACCGGCAAGGTGATTGAACTGGTCACCGAAGGCGAGACCACCGAAGTCGACAAGAGCGTCATCGAACGGCTGGCCGACCCGATGATCCATCTCGTGCGCAATTCCTGCGATCACGGGCTGGAAACCGCCGAGCAACGGCTCGCCGCCGGCAAGCCGGCTGCGGGAACGATCTCGCTTTCCGCCCGCCAGCAGGGTGGCGAGGTGATCATCACCATCAAGGACGACGGGCGCGGCATCGACAAGGATCGCGTCCGCGCGAAGGCCGAGTCCTCCGGCCTGATCGCGGCCAATGCAAGCCTGTCGGACCAGGAGCTCTACCAGCTGATCTTCCAGCCGGGCTTCTCCACGGCGCAGCAGGTGACCAATCTCTCCGGCCGCGGCGTCGGCATGGATGTCGTCAAGCGCACCATCGACGCGCTGCGCGGCACGATCAACGTCGTCAGCCGTCCGGGCCAGGGCTCGGAAATCTCGCTTGCCATCCCGCTGACGCTTGCCATCATCGATGGCCTTCTGGTGCGGGTCGGCTCCGGTCGCTACGTCATCCCCCTGGCGGCCGTCGAGGAATGCCTCGAGCTGTCGGTCGAGGAGGACATGCGCTCGCGCGGACGCAGCTTCATCTCGCTGCGCGACAGCCTCGTTCCCTTCATCCGGCTGCGCGACCTCTTCCGCACCGGCACGACGCCCGATCCCTTCCAGAAGGTGGTGGTGATCTCGACCGGCTCCGAGCGCGTCGGCCTCGTCGTCGACCAGATCATCGGGGACCACCAGACGGTGATCAAGAGCATGTCGAAGCTCCACCACGACGTCGGAACCTTCTCCGGCGCAACCATACTCGGGGACGGCAACGTCGCCCTAATTCTCGACGTCGGCCATCTGGTCTCCGAGGGACAGCAACAGGAGGCGCAATTGCGCGCAGCGGGATGAGCGAAGCAGCAGCCAGAACACTTCCCGACGCGCTTTGGGAAGGCCGCGAGGAGATCGAGGTCGTCACCTTCGATATCGCCGGAGAGGTCTTTGCACTCGAAGCGGCGGCCGTGCAGGAAATCCTCGACCTTCTGCCGGAAACCTCGGTCCCCGGCGCCAAGGCCTTCGTGGGCACCGTCATCAATTTTCGCGGCAAGGTCATTCCGCTGGCGGACATCCGGCTAGCTTTCGGCATGGAGGCGACGCAGCCCACCATCGACAGCCGGATCGTCGTCATCGAGCTCGAGATCGAAGGCGAGCCGACCCTCACCGGGATCCGGACCGACAAGGTTCACGAGGTCACGACCCTGGTGCGCAGCGCCGGTGAACCACCTCCAAGCGTCGGCATGCGCTGGCGACCCGATTTCATCGATTGCCTGGTCAAGCGGGGAAGCGACTTCATCATCCTTCCCAACCTCCAGGCCATCTTCTCTGCCAATCACGAGCACCGGAAGTCCGGCTCCAGCACCAATTAAGTCGAAGAGGCACTCCAATGCGCGCGACGATCAAATTCAAACTGGGAGCCGCCTTCGGCTTCGTCATCCTGATGCTGCTGGCAACGGCGGGCTATGGCATTTTGAGCCTGAGCCACCTCAACCAGACGCTCGAGGCGGTGATCCAGGGTCCGGCCGAGCGGCTCAAACTCGCCCAGGAGCTCAGCAACGAGCACTTGCAGCAGGTCCGCCAGCAGAAGAACATCATGCTGGCAGAAAGCGCGCAGGAGATGCAGGAGAGCATCGCCAAGAGCGACGAGGCCCGCAAGGAGTTCGACACGAGCTTTACTGCCGTGACGGCCATCGCCACCGAACAGGGCAAAGTCCTCTGGAACAAGCTGGCAGGCTTCACGACTGAGTTCCGCAAGCAGGACGACCGGATTCGCGCATTGATGTTGGCCAATAACAGACCGATGGCCATGCAGATCGCCAGCAACGAGGTTCGTACCGCGACCAACGACATCGACGCCCTCCTCACCGAGGTCGTGACTCTCGAAACGACACGGCTCCAGGATGCCGATCTGCAGGCGGACGAGGATTACGTCCAGACCCGCCTGGTGATGATTGCGGTTGCCGCCACGGCGCTGCTGATTGCCATTGCCGCCGCCTTCTGGATCGCGATCAGCATCAACGCCGGCCTGCGCAAGGCCAGCCAGGCCGTCCAGAACGTGGCTGACGGAGACCTTACCCGCTTCGCCGACATCACCAGCCGCGACGAGATCGGCGACATGCTGGGCTACGTCAACACGATGATCGAACGGCTGCGCGGCGTCGTGTCCGACGCCCTTGCCGCCTCCGACAACGTCTCGTCCGGCAGCCAGGAGCTCTCCGCCAGCTCCGAAACCCTGTCGCAGGGCGCTACGGAACAGGCCTCGTCCGCCGAAGAGGCTTCCGCCTCGATGGAGGAGATGGCTTCCAACATCAAGCAGAACGCCGACAACGCCGCCCAGACCGAGAAGATCGCCCGCCAGTCGTCGCTCGACGCCCAGAACTCCGGTCAGGCCGTCAATCGCGCCGTCGGTGCCATGCGCACGATCGCCGAGAAGATCTCCATCGTCCAGG
>JOKI01000050.1 GCA_000722615.1 Pseudorhizobium pelagicum
CTCTTCCCCGTGGCATCAGACCCGGCCCCGCTATAGATACCTGGCTCTTTCCGGTTCCCGGTGGACCGAGGAAATGAACCGCTTCGTGGCGGTCGACGAACCCGAGTTGGGCCAGGGTAAAAATGCGATCCCGGTCCAGCGAGGGCTGGAAGGAAAAGTCGAAGCCAGCGAGCGTTTTGATCGTTGCAAGTCTGCCCATGCGCAGGGCCGTCTTGATGCGGCTGTTCTCGCGCAGGGTGAGCTCCTCCGACAGGAGGATATCGATGGCCTCAAGGGCCGACAGCTCACCATGCTCGAGGCGGCGCACGACATGGTCGAGAGCTTCCAGCGCGCGCGGCATCTTCAGGCCAACGAGATCATGACGGATACGGTCGATCATCGACGGAATGGGGTCGAGGGTGGCGCTCATGGTCGGTTCTCCTGTGCCAGGACCTTGCCGACCGCATCATAGAAGGCAAGCGATCGCTGCAGCACGGTATCGCCGGCGGGTTTGAAGACATGAGATTCCTGCCGTCTCCCCGGCCCATGTTGCGGCTGAATGGGTCGCCGATGATCCGGGTGAACCCGGCGCTGTTTACGGCCCTCCAGGACCGGGTGAGTTGCGATCAGCGTGCCGTTCTCGAAGATGCGGACCTCGTCGGCGAGGGAGTGGACCTCAACCATTCGGCTTCGCGTGGCATCCGGAACGCTGTAGGTATTGCCACCGACGCTGACCATGCCCTCCCGCGACACGCGGCGCTCCAGCTTCAGAACGGATTTGAACGGTGCCAGTGGTAACGGTCGTAGGTGCGGCCGCTCCTCGGCGAAGGCTTCATTGACGAAGCGCTGGGTTGTTGCATGCTTCCTCGGATTGGCGACGGTGTCCAGCCAGTGCCGGAGCTGGGCGTTCAGGTCATCGAGATTGCGAAACGAGCGGGCCAGGAAGAAATCCTCGCGGATGTACCGGAACGGCCGCTCGACTTTGCCCTTGGTCTTGGCGCGATAAGGTTTGCATGCCTTCGGGTGGAAGCCGTAGTGGCGTGCCAGGTCGATGAGTGCGCGATTGTAGATGATACCTTCCGTCTGGCCTTCGCCGATGACGGCGGTCTTCATCCGGTCGTAGAGCACCTCCCTTGGAGCGCCGCCAAGGGCCTCGAAAGCCGCGATGTGGCAGCGCAGGACGGTTGGCAGGTTCTGATGCATGACGAAGCGCGCCCAGATGAGGCGGCTGTGACCCAGCACCATTGAGAACAGCCAAACGATCCTCGGCGTCATCGGTTCGTCGGTGAAGACGACGTGGAACTGGGCGAAATCGACCTGGGCCTGCTCGCCGGGCGGCGTCTCGAAACGAACCTCGTATCCCTGGTGTGCAGCGGGTCGCACATCGCGAAGAAAATCCGTGACCGTCGTGTAGCCGCCCGTATAGCCTCGCTCCTTGAGCTCTCGTAGCAGCCGACTGCCGGTCAGGCCTGGATAGGTCTTCACCCGCTCCCGCAGGTAAGAAGCAAACGGATCGATCACCGTTGCCCGCGGCTTCCTGGGACCATAGGCCGGAGCCTCAAGGCCTCGCTCTATGTATTTGCGCACCGTCTTGCGATCGATGCCCGTTTCTCTGGAAATAGCCGATACCGTCAGCCCCTGCTGATGCAGATCCAGGATCATGATTGTCTCCCTCAGCTTGATCACCAAAATCCCCCTTCCGACCATCGGAAGGGAGTATCGGCGATGACGCGCCGCCGGTCTTCCGGGGCGCGCCCCGGAAGACCGGCGGCCGCAGCACCTGGGGAAGATTCAAACGGCACTATTGGGGAGTATTGCTCCGGTACTGACAGCGGCGTTTCCGGAAGCGCTAATCTCCAGTGTCAGAAGTGCGAGGCATAATCTGCGCAAGACAATCCCATCGGTTGAGGCGTTCGTCGACGCGCTTCATCAAGGCGGGTTGAAGGAGTTTTCAGGCATGCTTCGCCGGAACATCACCGAACTGAAGTGAGCCGGCGTCAACCTAAAGAAAATTCACGAGAACATCCGACGACTTCTTTTGGTTACCGGGTCGTCCTCGCCAGCTTTACGGATTCTTAACCGTCTGCCCTTGATTCGCACGCCCCTCGGCCTGAGGCCCCGAGAAATTATGGAATGACACATGCCGAAAGAAGACATTTCCAAACGCCATTTTCGGGAAAAGATCTCGACCTACTGCGATGTCCGCATTTTGAACAGCAGAACACAACCGAATTGGTCGATGACCAATAGTGGGGAGGATGGCCGTGATCGCATGAAAAACTCCTGTCTGCTTAGCTCGACACGAATGCTGTGATGACTCACGACACCAAAAACGCGTTATGGCCCGTCATCGAAAACGTTTATTGACTCATGACTTTGAACGCGTATTGACTCGACGGTAAAAACGCGCAGATAAGCGACATCAAAAACGTGCAATGATGCAGGCATTGCCTTATGAGACGCGGCATTGTGAGTTCGCGCAAGAACAACGAGGTCGTGAGGACCAAAATGGCTACACCAAATGAAAAGTTGGCGGACGCCCTGCAAGCCCTCAACACATTGCAGGATGGCGGGTGTCGAATATTCAAGTCCGACCAGTTCAGCCGACTACACCGAGAGCGCCTTACACGGAGCGGATTTCTCCAAGAAGTCATCCGCGGCTGGCAAATGTCAACGGGACCCCGGCCCCAAGACGGCGACAGAACCCTTTGGTACGCTTCATTCTGGGAGTTCTGCTCCCTCTACTGCAACGACCGCTTTGGACGGGAATGGCATCTGTCACCGGAACAATCGATGCTACTCCACGCAGAAGCAACTGCGATTCCGCCCCAGGTGGTTGTCAACAGTCCAAAGGCAACGGGCAATAATTTATCACTGCTTTTTGGCACATCCATCTACGATCTCAAGACCAAGCAAATGCCACCGCGCGAGGATCTCGTCGAGAAAAATGGATTGAGGTTCTATACTGCGGACGCCGCCCTGGTAAAAGTTGCTGAAGCGTTTTTCCAAAGATCACCTATCGAAGCCCAGATCGTGCTGAAATCCATGCGCGATGTGTCGGGTGTCCTCGGTCGATTACTCGACGGAGGGCATTCGGCCGTGGCAGGCCGTCTGGCCGGGGCATTTCGGCGCATAGGAAAAGGCGAGTTCGCCGACGATATTTTGAAAACGATGAAAGGCGCGATGTACGACGTTAGAGAGAGCGACCCGTTCGATCAAAACCAGCAAGTCTCCACGTTAGCTGTCGGTGGATCTCCCATTGTGGCGCGTCTCAATGCTATATGGGAAAGCCAGCGTCAGGCGGTCCTCGATGTTTTTCCTGCTGCACCCGGACTTCCCTCGGACGCCACCGAATTCATGAAATCGCTCGAGGACATATACAAGAACGACGCATACCATTCGCTCTCGATCGAAGGGTACAGCGTTACTCCGGAACTCGTTGATCGCGTGCGCGCTGGTACGTGGGATCCGGATGTGGATCAGCAGGATAGGCAAAACCGGGACGCCCTGGCAGCACGCGGTTATTGGCAGGCATTTCAGAGCGTGAAGGAATCTGTTGCGGAGATTCTCCGCGGTGCACCGGCAGGAGCCGTTATCCGCAAGCAACATAGGGATTGGTACCGCGAACTGTTCGGTCCCTCCGTAGCCGCAGGTATCCTGAAACCCAGCGCCCTCGCGGGCTATCGAAACCAACCTGTATATCTTCGCGGATCATGGCATGTACCACCGCGTTCCGAAGCGGTTCCGGATGGAATGGAGACCCTGTTCGATCTACTGGAGAAGGAAAGCGAACCAGCGGTTAGGGCAGTCCTTGGCCACTGGTTGATAGGCTATGTTCATCCCTATCCTGACGGCAACGGACGGATGGCGCGCTTCCTAATGAACGCCATGTTCGCCTCGGGTGGGTTTCCATGGGCAGTGGTTAGGGTTGATGATCGGTCAACTTATCTGGCCGGCCTTGAACAGGCGAGCGTCCACATGAACGTCAAACCGCTCGCGGAATTCATCGCGGAGCGCACCTCTTGGTCGATGAGTAAGGCACTCTAAAATCATCGATCGCCTTGAACAGAATCGAACCAACGATCCCTGCCGTTGTATACCTCGCGTAACGGATTCCTTTTGCGAGCAAAGAGCTTAGGCTGCCGGGGTTGGACGAGCTGGGATTGGCTGGCTGCTCTCCCTTCTGTCCCATCTGCGAATTGCGGGCACCTGACCCAGCAGTCCGGAGTCAACCTTAGCAGACGACGGTTTCGCGGCGTGTTTGAATCCGCTACAACCATCGCACTATGACAACGATCAACACAGCGACCGCTTCTGCCCGTTCCATTATTCTATTCGACGCCGAATGTGTTTTGTGCTCGGCCAACGCTCGTTTCGTTCTGGAACGGGATCATGCCGCGGTTTTCCGACTTGCATCGATGCAGGGCGACGTCGGGCAGGCTCTCTATCGCAAGCACGGGATGGACCCGAGCGACCCGGCAAGCATGCTTGTGGTGGAGGGCGATCGGATGCGACGCGACAGCGATGCCGTCCTCAGCATCTATGAGCGGCTAGGATTTCCTTGGTCGCTCGTCCGGATATTCCGCATCGTGCCCTCCCCGCTGCGTGATCCTGTCTACCGCTTTGTGGCGAGAAACCGCTATCGCATCTTCGGTCGACGCGACAGTTGCTGGATAGCTCCAGAACACTACAGAGATCGCATCCTTTGATGGAAGTGACTTATCAAACCGGTACCGACGGAAGACACAAGCGCCCCCGGATGAGGGTCATGATCTTGGGTGGATACGGTGTTTTCGGTGGGCGGCTCATCGAGCTCCTGAGTGACCTCCAAGAACTCGAGCTTGTTGTTTGCGGGCGCAGTCTGGAGCGCGCACGGGAGTTCTGCGCCTTGTATCGAGGTGCGGCGCGGCTTGAGCCACTGGCCCTCGACCGCTTGAATATTTCGGAGGCGCTCCGGACCAAAGCGGCAGACCTTGTCGTGGACGCTTCGGGACCGTTTCAAGACTACGGTTCCGAACCATATCACGTGATTGAAGCGTGCATCGCGGCAGGCGTCGATTATCTCGACTTCGCCGACGGTGCTGATTTCGTTTTCGGCGTATCCCGATTTGACGAACGCGCCAGAGCGGCGGGCGTCGTCGTCTTGTCCGGGGTGAGCAGTTTCCCTGTTCTGACTGCCGCTGTCCTTCGCCGAATGGCATCAACGATGGAGATCCAAGAGGTGGAAGGTGGCATCGCCCCCTCTCCCTATGCCGGAATCGGGCTCAACGTCATGCGCGCGGTGGTGGGATATGCGGGCGCGCCGGTGGCTCTAATGCGCGACGGCAAAATGTTCAGCGCTAAAGCTCTCACGGAAAGCCGCCGCTTCACGGTCGCCGTGCCGGGTCATCTTCCCCTGCGAAACCTCCGTTTCTCGCTCGTTGACGTACCTGACCTCCAGGTCCTTCCGCCCGAGCATCCGTCTATGACCGACATCTGGATGGGAGCTGGGCCGGCACCCGAAACCTTGCATCGTGTTCTCAACCTCTTGGCCAAGGCCCGCGCCCGGTTCGGTTTACCGGCCTTTACCCCCTTTTCTCCCCTGTTCTACGCGGTGCTCAACCGGATGCGGTTCGGCGAACACCGTGGCGGCATGTTCGTGTCCGCTCGGGGACACTCTGACGGCCGCGGCGTTGTGCGGAGTTGGCATCTCCTCGCTGAGGGAGATGATGGACCGCTCATTCCTTCGATGGCAATCGAAGCGTTGATCCGGAAGATGATGCATGGCGAGCCCCCTGCGGTCGGTGCCCGGCCAGCGGTTCATGCATTGGAGCTGGAAGATTACGAGGCGCTGTTCGAACGTCATACGATATCCTCCGGGTTCCGAGACGACAGTGGTGGGGGCACGACCTACCGCGTGCTTCTAGGATCGGCTTTCGACGCGCTGCCTCACGCCCTACGGGAACTCCATGATGGGGCCGGAACGCGTCGCTGGACAGGTTTTGCAACCGTCCAACGTGGGGCGGGGCTCATGGTTGGTATCCTATGCGCTGCCTTCGGGTTTCCCAATAATGGTCGCGAGGTTCCGGCGGCGGTTACGTTTACCAACGAGGCGGACGGCGAAGTTTGGACCCGTACCATAGGTGGCAGGAGGTTCAAGTCGTTCCAATCCGTCGGGAAAGGCCGTAGTCAGCACCTCTTGGTTGAGCGGTTCGGCGTCGTTCGAGTTTCGATCGCTCTCGTCCGGGATGGTTCCCGTCTCTTCTTCGTTCCCCGGCGGTGGTCGATTCTGAAGATTCCCATGCCCAAGTGCCTTTTGCCAACAGGAGAGAGTTTCGAAACCGATATTGGCGGCAAGTTTGCTTTCGACATTACGATACGCGTGCCGCTCCTTGGGCTGATAGTTGCCTACAGCGGCATCTTAAAGTCCGAAGAGATCGCTGTTTAGCAAATTCAGGCTAGCCCAGCTCCCCCTCGATCAGAGGGTTCGTCAAAGTCGTTGGCTGAAGCTAACGGCGCATCAGCATCCCGGCAGCAGTCTATCGCCAGCTCCGATCTCATGGGAGCCAGACCTGAATATGGGAATATCCAGCCTTGCAAAGGTCAACAAGACGAGGAAGCGCCGGCAGGATTTGCGGGTGATTGCCGTGAGCTAACGGCTCCTCAGCCAGTTGCTCCAGTTCATGAATGATACCGACAGAGCGGCTAACCACGACACTCATGGTGATTGCGAAGTTCGATAGAGGATGATTCGCCCGGTTGGCAGGATCTGGGTGAGAAAATCGTAATCACGCACGTTGCCGGTCAGCACGCTCGCTCCTAGTTGACGCGCCTGCAGGAACACAAGCGCATCATGGACGAACCGACGCTCGTGCCCTTCCCCCTTTGGTAGATTGCTCAGTCGAAAAACAAGGCCCGCCAACACGCCGGCCTGCCCCCAGACAGTAGCTTCGGGTGCATGGAGACGGTGCTGTGGTACGTCCTCCACCGTCGCCTCGAGCGTTTCGAGAACAGCCTTCGTCGATCCATGCTTTGGATCGAGTCGACCGAAGGCATGTGTCAGTTCAGACAAGCAGACCGAGGAATGGTGGCACAGACGATAGGAAAGCAGCCTATCGACCTCATCCGGCGATCTTCCTTGCAGCACGTCAAGGTAGACGGTGGTATCCAGAAACAGCGCCCCGCCGATTGCGGGTTCGTCAGCAACCCACGGAAGATCCTCATCGGCGCGGCGCTTGAGTGTTCCCGAATGCCTTTGAGGCTTTAGTGATCGGAGCGTGGCCCCAAGATCAAATCGCAAGATCTATATCCGCCGGAATGCTGCCCTTTCGGCCAACCAGACGGGCGCCGAAGTCATCCTCGATGGCCAGACGCGACAACGCCAGTTCCAACAGCTCCGTGTCGGATGTGACATGAGCGCGCTTCTTAGCCGCCTCAATCAAATCAGAGGACACTCGCCCTGAAAGACGCGTATTCTTGGCTGCGCCGAGGAGCCCGGCAGCTCTCGCCTGGTCAAGAACGAGTTTATTGCGCGCCGACGCGACCTTTGCTTCGCTTTCTGCGGCAGCCCTTATTTGTGTAGCCATCAGAACCTCCTATGTTCAACATTATATATATCGCGTTGAACATTCGGGCAAGACCTAATAGCCGCTGGCCCAGTTCACGCAGGAAACGTACGCCCACGCCAATCACCCCGGCGAGTTGCTCCTGGGTCAAACCTTGCTGTTTGCGCTCCTGACGGATCAGCATGCCGAGGCTTTTCGTATCTTTGATCTTCTCCATAATCACCCCTATCGGGATGATTACATGAGTTATGGGCGCCAACGGACCGAAATAGGCCCGATCGGGATGAAACATCTGAAGCGCAAGACTATCCTAGTGCTCACTCCTTGAAGCAGTTCTCACGTTGCCATCTCAGGAACTGGGGATGTGGGCGCTCGAAAACCCTGCCAGGCACGATCGCCTTCCCAGTCTTGTTGAGGAGACCTTTAATGCTGTCAGGATCATTCGCCTGACGCGAGATGAGGATATCAAGATCATTCGAGAGGCCAATCAGACCCCGGTCAAACATCCAGTGTGCGGTGCATTAACGTTATGGTCCAAAGAGCGCATCGCGCGGAGCGCCGTCCGCTTTAAGACGCGCTGATCGTTGCGCTCGCGCGTAAGCTGCTCGTGGCCCTCTGGAAGTATGTGAGCTCCGGCGTCGTCATCGAGGGGGCAATCATGAAAACCGACTGAAACACAAGCTGCTGCGAAACACAGTATTTAGTCCTCAGGGCCTGATCAGCCCTGACGGATCCAAGTAAACGGACCGGGATCCTGTTGGCTTTCAACGCCGACCTTGAGTTTGGTTCCGTTCTCCTGAGCCCGTGCCCGTCGAAAGCGGGATCATGGTGCAGCCGCGTGAGAGCGGCGACCGGATGTGAGGTTGTATAGGCCCGAGAACCGGGTCAGTAATTGCTATGGGCTCAGACCGTGGATCCGCCTACGAAGGAGAAATTCAATGCCACTCGAATGAACAATTGACACATAATCTGATGTGATGGGATCCGAACCGCGGCCACCTTGGCCGGAGACCCGACGTGGAAAGGTATCAAGTAGTTGCCCGCAAGTCCGACATGTTGGCCCCTTGCTTTCGGTATGCTAAACGCATACCGTGGATCTGACTAGAAGAAGGCTCCCACGATGACGACGGTCGAGAAGATTACCATTGCACTAACACCTGAGATGGCGAGATTTGTCCGAAACGCGGTCGAGACTGGCGAATATGCGTCGACTAGCGAAGCCATCCGCGACGCCGTGCGTGAGTGGAAGGAAAGACGAGATTTACTTGGTTATACAGTCGAGGATCTGCGAGCGCTTGTTCAGGAGGGCATCGACAGCGGTCCGAGTTCGCGTTCGACGATGGCAGAGGTGAAAGCTGCCGCCCGCCATCGCTTTGAAACTTCACGACGCGAAAGCTAACTGTGCTTTCTATTGTCCGCACAGATCTTGCCGATGAGGACTTGATCGAAATCTGGTCCTACATTGCCGTTGAAAACATTGTCGCAGCTGATCGAGTTCTCGATGCGATTGAGGCGCGCTGGCAGCACCTCGCACGCCACCCGGATCGTGCCCCTCTGGGTGGTGTAGGTGACGGCATTGGTCGCCGTACTCTCCGGCATGGGCCGGGCAGATCAGCCTGCCACTGCGGGCAAACTGATGAGCGGATCATCGCTCATTTGGCCGATGGTTTCCAGAGTCATGTAACGAGCCCGTTGTACGGCCCACTCGTCATTGGCCTCTAGCAACAATGCGCCGACAAGCCGGACGATTGCGTCGTCGTTGGGAAAGATGCCGACGACATCGGTACGCCGCTTTATCTCGCCATTTAGACGTTCAATTGGATTTGTTGAGTGTAACTTGGCCCAATGCTGCCTGGGAAAGCTCATGTAGGCGAGGACGTCGTGTTCGGCTTCATCCATGATTGCCGCGAGCTTAGGGACCTTGGGGCGGATCTGATCGGCAACAGTGCGCCACTGGGCACTCGCAGCCTCAGGTGTCTCCTGGGCAAAGGCTGTGCCAATGAAGGCTGAGACGACGCGTCTGCCGCTCTTGCCTGCGTGCGCCAGGACATTGCGGGCAAAGTGAACGCGGCATCTTTGCCAGGTGGCGCACAGGACCTTGGAAACAGCAGCCTTTATGCCTTCGTGAGCATCGGAGATAACCAGCTTGACGCCACGCAGGCCTCGCCGCGTCAGCTTGCGCAGGAACTCCGTCCAGATTGGTTCTGCCTCCGACGTGCCGACCTCCATGCCAAGCACCTCACGGCGACCATCCGTGTTGACGCCGACCGCAATGATGACCGCGACGGACACGATGCGTCCGCCGCGACGCACTTTCAGGTAGGTGCCGTCCACCCAGAGATATGGCCAGTCACCTTCAATAGGTCGGTTGAGAAAGGCATTGACCTTATCGTCGATCTCCTCGCAAAGCCGCGATACCTGGCTCTTGGATACGCCGCTCGTCCCCATGGCTCTGACGAGATCATCAACCGAACGGGTCGAGATCCCTTGGATGTATGCCTCTTGGATAACTGCCGTCAGAGCCTTCTCTGCCATGCGGCGTGGCTCGAGAAAGGTGGGAAAGTAGGAGCCCTTCCTCAGCTTGGGGATCCGCAGCTCGACCGTCCCGGCCCGCGTCTCCCAATCGCGGTCGCGATAGCCATTGCGTTGCACACGTCGTAGCGGGCTCTTCTCACCATGAGCCGCACCAGTTGCCGCCCCTACCTCCAACTCCATCAGCCGTTCAGCGGCAAAGCCGATCATCTCACGTAGAATATCGGCGTCAGGGGTCTTCTCCACGAGCGTGCGCAGGTCCATTATGTCGTTGGTCATCGATGTTTCCTTCGTATCAGGTTGTGTGTAAGCAACCCAACCATACCGGAGATTATCGATGACCGCCCGCAAAGCCGCTCACTCGCTACAGCGCTATTGTCGGCGCGCTCGCGAGCGGCTTCGCTATCGCAGAGCTACACCATCTCCCGGGACACGACCCCGCTCAGGCCGCGGCGGTGGCAAAGATGCTCGAAGAGCTTGTGCGTAAACATCCGCTCAATGCGGCAGAACTTGCACTTGCCGGAGCGGCGCGAGGCGCGACTGTTGCATATGACGAAAGCAGGAAGCGCATCCTTGGACGTGACGCGGCCGACTAGCCCTGAGCGGAAGCGGCGCAAGGAGTCCCTATCAAGCCCGGTGCACATCCTCCGCACCGGGCTTTTTCAGTTTAGCGATCCAGGAACCCCAACCACTAATCGAGGACCTAGAGCCGGTTGCTCTATTCCAGCCTGTTCCGGAACTACGGCCTGTTGACGGGGTTCAAAGGGATATGACCGATATCACCGGTCATGATTGAAGACAGGAGGAAAGAATGGTCGAGTCAAAGTCTTCAGCAGTCGTGGCATTTGAGCGAGCCGGAACTCGCAAAACTCGCCTGCAGTCAAACACTACACTGGAAGAGGGAGTTGAAGCGACCTTTCCTGCGTCTGATCCTGTTTCGTTCACGTCGCCGTCAATCCCAATGGGGAATGCAGCCCCGGAGCCATCGCCCGGTCCCAGGATGGAGACCAAAGCTCCTTTGGTCGATATCGCTCTTGCGAGCGTGAGGGACCACAAGGATCTCGGATGCAGTGTATCACCGGATGAAGAACTGGCAGCTCTGCGAGCCGAAGTTTCCCGACTGAGTGAGATGCTTGCCGAAATCGGATCAGCGTCCGTTAGGGTTGTGCGCGCGAGGAGCGAAGATGGGCTCGAAGACGCTCGCGCCTGGATCAGAGTCCGGCCTCTAAGAGCAGTTGCCGGGGCCCTGGTGGCTGGTTACTTGTTGGGCGCCGTCCGCTGAGGCGGGCCGGACTCGGAGAGACCCTCCCGTCGCCTTCGCCGTGAAGGCTGCCGCGGGGCCGCGCTTCTCCATCCTGCTGGCCACCGACGATCGCGCGGCCCTGGCCGATTTTTGCCGGCCGGGCGGCCCGCTGGAGCTTCTGGCCGGCGCTGGTCATCGGCCTGACTCTCCTCCTCCTCGGCCGGCAGTGGCGATTCCAGGCTGGGTAGGAGCCTACATCACGGGCGATGCGCGGCTATGGTTCCAATACGCTCGCCGCTCCTCGAAACCGGTGACAGTCAGAACATTGAGACCAGACGGAAACGTGAAGTTTCCCTTGCGTTTCCATGGCTAGATCGTGCAGCTCTTGCGTGTATCCCGCGCCGTGCTCGGCTGAATGTATCACGCTGATGAACGCTGCCCTCGCGCCTTCCTTCTTGGTTGCTTTTGGATAGCGTTGTATTACCGCATCGATCAGCGTCTTGGGGCTCATCCCGGGTGTCGCCAGCTCCCTGATCGTAGCCGCCATTTCCTCAATTTCTCGAAGCTTCTTCTCGCGCATTTCAACCTCCATCGCCTTCCTCGAATTGATGGCATGTTGCGGTGAGCGTTATGTGACGTATCTTCAAGGCAAGCCAAAGTTTCCGGCGCGGAACAATAGCCTGGGGGATCGAGTTGAGTCGACGACATGTACCTAATCCACGACAATCGAAGGAGCTCATGATGGCCAATGTCAAAACACTCGAAGACCTGTTCTTGGACGGCGTGAAGGACATCTACTACGCCGAACGCAAGATCGTTTCAGCCCTCAAGAAAATGATCCGAGGTGCGCAGTCTCAGGACCTCAAAGCTGCTTTCGAGACCCACCTCCAGGAAACGGAGGGCCAGGTCGAGCGCCTTGTCCAGGTCTTCGAACTTCTTGGAAAGCCAGCACGTGGCAAGACCTGCCCGGCAATCGACGGAATCGTCGAAGAAGGTCAGGAAATCCTGGAAGAATTCAAGGACTCGCCAGCTCTCGACGCAGGTCTTCTGGCTGCAGCTCAGGCTGTCGAGCATTACGAAATCTCCCGCTACGGCACGCTCCGTAACTGGGCGCGTGAGCTTGGTAAGGAAGATGTCGCGCAGCTCCTGGAGGCTACGCTGGCTGAAGAAGAGAAGACTGATGAACTCCTGACCCAGCTTGCCGATGCCAAGGTCAACAAAAAGGGCAAGACGAAAGCCGCCTGATATGGCCACTACTAGAGATACACTAAAGCCCCGTGTCTAACTCAGACGCGGGGCTTTAGTGGATGAGACTAGATGATCCGAAACGATCGCTCATCGACTTCTTTGGCACGAAGCTGGCCATCGGTGTCACCTGCTTCTGGACCAGAGGGTTCGGCACATGAACCGCCCCGGCTTTACCGGAGACCGTTTGGTTTAAGTTATGCGGCCATAGCTGGTGCGTCCAGCATGGCGTATAGCAATGAGCCGATCGTGCTGCTCGATTATCAACCGGGCCGCGGCCAAATTTATCCGCAGGCCTTCGTCAGCGATTACCGCGGCATCCTGATGAGCGATGGCTACACCGCCTGGCGGACGTTGACAGGGACCACCCATCTGGGATGCATGGCGCGTTCCAGGCGGCGCTTCGTCGATGCGCTGAAGACAAGGAAGAAAGGGGGTGGCCCGCCGGAGCAGGCGTTGAAGTTCTTCGAACAGCTCTACCGGATTGAAAGTCAGGCTGGAGACAAAACTCCAGATCCCGGAGAGACGAAGGCCGACTGCATCCGCCGCTTCCGCCAGCAGCACAGCGTGCCAGTCCTCAATGCTCTGAAGGCATGGCTTGACGACATAGCACCGAAGGTCCTGCCGGATACCAAGCTTGGCGATGCCGTGTCCTACACCCCGAACCAATGGAAGTACCTGACGCGCTACACCGAAGACGGCAGGATGTCGATCGATAACAACCTGCTTGAGCGCAATATCAGGATTTTTGCCACTGGTAGAAAGAGTTGGCTGTTCAGCGATACCGTGGACGGAGCTAACGCCAGTGCCGTCGTCTACAGCCTCATGCTGACCTGCCGCGCCTGCGGCGTGGAGCCCTTGGCCTATCTGCGCCACATCCTCACGGAATTGCCGCAGCGTCCAACCGACGCCGACGTCACCGACCTGCTGCCATTCAACTTCGCCAAGACCGCTGCGGTCTGATCCCATACGAGTGGCCGACAAGCGCCCGGTCAAACGGATCGCGTCAACGCGCATGGAAATGAGCGCTTACCGCGAAGGCGGCACAATGATCACGCACTCCCCGCCCTGTTTTTCCACAACATCGGCAACAGAGTCGGTCGTCTCCCGCAAAATAGAGACAGAGCGAACCGGTGCAGGGAAAGAGACCACCCTTCCGACCGTTGGAACATTGTTCATCGGGTCATGTTTGGCCCCCGTCCCCAACATGAAGGAAAATATCATGTTCTACACTGACGGAAAACTGCAATACCCCGTGCGCGTCGAGACACCGAACCCGCTGT
>JOKI01000051.1 GCA_000722615.1 Pseudorhizobium pelagicum
AAGGCGGCGGCGGCGCTCAACAGATGTTTCTTCACGTGTTTTCCTCCTGGCAAACTCATGCAATTGGCATTCGCGTGGCGAGTTCCGCTCACTGTCGACGGCGCGATTTTCTCTTCCCGTCCTGAACTAGCCATGAACGGGCGGTATGCGTGAGTCAAATCCGGCGCTGCGCAATGACAATGCGGATACTGCGCAGCGCACGGAAGAAGGCAGGACCTGCGTGGGTTGGCGTAAGACTGCGATTTTCCGTGCGGCGCCGGGGACTTTCTTTTGAGGCCTCGGCAGCTTAGATGGCAGCAAACGTCATGCGGGAAAGGGCGGCAGTCCCCCAGCAACCAGACTTACACATCGCTCGGCCCGGACGGGCGCACGGGGTGGAACAAGAGAGGTAGGAGCCATGACCACGCGTCGACAGCTGATCACCTGGGCCGCAACTGCCTTCACGGCCGGCTGCCTTGCGCCTGTTGGCTTGTCGATTGACGCCGGCCACCTCAGCATTGCGCCCGGCACGGCTGCCGCGCAAGGCAATGGCGGCGGCAACGGTGGCGGAAACAGCGGTGGCAACGGTGGCGGAAACAGCGGTGGCAATGGTGGCGGCAACGGCGGCGGAAACGGGGGTGGCAACGGCGGCGGAAACGGGGGTGGCAACGGCGGCGGAAATGGGGGTGGCAACGACGGCGGCGGCGGTAGCGGCAATGGCGGCGGAAATGGGGGTGGCAATGGCGGCGGAAGCAGCGGCAACGGAGGTGGAAACAGCGGCGGCAGCAATGGGGGCAGTGGCGCTGGCGCCAGCGGCACTGCGGCCGGGCGAAACGGAACGTTAGATGCGCGCGGCGGGGCTGGCCGGACGGAAGTGCGCACCAGCGGATCCTCGATCTCCGTTCGCCATGGCAATGGCACCGTCGAGCGTATCGTCGGCGGCCGCTATGAAATGCGCGATGCCCGTAACCGTCAGATCGTCAATCGCAGGGCGACGGCGTCAGATCGGGCCCGGCTGAGGTCGTTCCGCCGCTGAAGGCGTGTGAGCGGCGGCATCGCGCAGCGCCAGGGCCGCCTCTGTGCGGTTGGTGACGCCCAGCTTGGAAAAAATCCGCGTCATGTGATGCTTGATGGTCTTTTCGTGGAGATCGAGCGCGATCGCTATCCGTTTGTTGCTGAGGCCGGAGGCCACCAGGTTCAGGACGTCCTGTTCCCGCTGCGTGAGGGCCGCCAGCGGATGCTTCTCTTCGACGCGCGACAGGGTTTCAACGAGCCGGGCCGATAGACCGGGCGCGACATAGGTCTCGCCGGAGGCCACCGTGCGCACCACCTCGGCCAGCGCCTGAGAGCCCACCCCCTTGAGCACATATCCCTTGGCACCATGCTTCAGGGCCAGTGCAAGATCATCACCGGCTTCCGAGACCGTCAGCATCACGATCCTCGTCGACGGGTGCTTTTCCAGGACGCCCTCGATCGCCTGCAGGCCCGAGCCCGGCATCGAGATATCCATCAGCATGATGTCGGGTGCGATCCGTGCGGCGATCGCGACCGCCTCGTCGCGGGTTGCGCCCTCGGCGACGATCTCCAGTCCCGGACATTCGGCCAGGCTGCGGATCACGCCTTCGCGAAAGAGCGGATGATCATCGACCACGGCGATGCGAATGTTGCTCATGATGTCTGTTCCACTTCCTCTGCATTGATGGTCATACGCAAGCGCGTTCCTTCCGGGGAGCTTTCGATCGCGTAGCTGCCACCGAGACTTTCGATGCGTTCGCGCAGTCCGGCCAGGCCCAGCCCTTCCGATCTCGTGCTGTCGACGTCAAAGCCGGGCCCCTTATCCTCCACCTCGACGACGATCGCGGCGCCGTCAAAGCCTTGCCAGACCTTCTGGCCAAGACCCTTGCCGTGACGAAAGCCGTTATTTAGGGCCTCCTGTACAAAACGGTAGATGCAGATCTTCGCAGAGTGCGCCAGAGGCCGCGGTTCGGCCGATACCGTAAGACCGACGTCGGCGCCCGTCCGTTGCCGGTGGGCACTCACCACGCGTTCAAGCAGATCCGGCAGATCGGTCGCCTCGATGTGGGGAAGAACCAGCCCGCTGCAGATGCTGCGGATTTCCTCCATTGCCTCGTGCAGCCGCGCCTTGATGCCGTCGATCTCCTGTTCACGCACCGCGTGGGGCGTGTCCGGCGCCACCAGCGCCGGGCTGTCGATTCTCAGCGCCGCAAACGCAACCAGTTGTGCCGGACCGTCGTGAAGATCGGCCCCGAGCCGGCGCAGATAGCTTTCGTTGAGCGCCGTTGCCCGCTGCGACGCCCTTTGCGCCCGGGCATGGAGCTCCCGGTTCTGCCGCAGCAGATCCGACAGTTCCGTCACTCTTTGCGTCAGGGCCGCCTGTTGCTGCTCGATGGTGCGGCTTCCCCGCAAAACGACCGCCGAAAGCGACAGGAAGAAAATCGAGATGACCGCAGCCACGGCCATCCAGCTCCACAGCCGCGCCTGCGCAAGACTGTGCTCGAACCCCTCGGCAACCTCGTAGAACTCCGAGACAGCGACAACCTCTCCAGACCAGGGCTGCAGGATCGGGTTGTAGATCTCCAGAAGCGGCCTGCCCAGCGCCCGCTCCGCGGTGCTTTCTTCGTCATCGGGCACCTCGAACTCGGCCACCAATGTCCCGGAGAAGGCTCTTTGGAGACTGTCGCTTGGGCCGAAGGTCTTGCCGATCAATCCCTTGTCGGTGGCATAGAGGATCGTTCCATCGGCACGCCACAGGCGAAACGACATCACCCGTCCTCCGAGCGCGCCCTGGCCAAATGTCTCATCCAGCGTCCGGCTGGTGAGATCGTCCAGGACATCCGTGGTCTGCAGATCGGGCAGCAGTGGCGCGATCACGCTGTCGACGTACATGGCGGTGGTGGCCGCGGAATTGCGGGTCACGGCATCTTCGATGAGCGTGGTGACCAGCGCACCGACGATCAGCATCGCCGCCAGCGACACGACGCCGCCAGCCAGCAGGAACTGCCGTGCCAGTGATTGATGGTGCCAACGCTCAAGAAGTTCAGACAAACGCACTTCACCGGTTCTGGTTGCTGGCGTTCGATATCGCGCGGTGGCCTTTTCCCGTCAATGGCCGGACAGGCAGCCTCTGCGTCGGCCCGGCGTTCGGCCGCTTCGCCGACCCATGCCGGCGATGGCCGGGGGAGGGGCGCGCAGTGCAGCAAGACGCCATCGCGGCGCACCCGGTTTTCAGGCTCCTGCTCCTGGATCGGCACCGCTGCGATGCCAGGGGTCGGAGACTGCTCTCGGTCGTGCCACGTCAGCGCCCCGACTATCGCCGGGAAGAAGCCGACCCGGTCTGACTGAAAGCCCTGGATACGGGCAGAGATGAGCATTTTTGCCGCGGCTCGCCGCTAGTCCAGGTTCAGGTTTCCACCATTGCCGCGGCCGTTGCCGTTATTGCCCTTGCCGTTGCCGCCGCCGTTGCCGTTGCTGCCGCCGTTGCCATTCGCGCGGCCGTTGCCTTGGCCATTTCCAATCCCGTTGTTACCGGCCTGGGCTTGCTGGCGATCGCTGTCACCGCCTTCGCTACTCTCGCCACTGACGCCGTTGGAGCCGGCATCGCCGCTTGTCTGTGCGGAAGGCTGATCGCCAAACGAGCTCAGGCCGAGGCCGGCGCCCAGGGGAGCCGGCTGCCCCACGGCCCGCACCGATGCCTGCATCGGCTCGACTGCGAAAACGGAGGGCGGTTCATTGACCCCGGCAACGGACATAGTCTGGGTCTGGTCGACAGTGACCTGTTGTCCCGGTCCAACGTCTGCACTCTGGCCGCCGGTGAAGGAAGAAACCTGCACCAGTCCCTCATCGACGGAGACCGATGCGGCCTCGTCGGTGACGCTGACCGTAAACGTCGTTCCCTTCACCACGGCGGCGAGAAACGGGGTGTGGACGTAGGTGTGGGGTCTGCTCCGCTTCTCGATGTTGAGGGCGATTTTTCCCTTCTGCTGAACGACCTCCGTCTTGCGAGAGAAAAGCCCTTCTGTGGTGATGACGGCTCCCAGCGTGTTGGGTCCGAAAGACAGGCTTTCCTCACCGCGCGTCAAGACCACGCGTCCTCGTGGCCCCGTCGACATCCAGGCCTGGCTGGGAATGACGCTGCCGACCTCGACAGCCGCCCAAGTCTTCTTGTCGATCGTGTAGCTGACCTGCTTCGTCGTTTTAGCGACCGTCCAGTCCTGCGCCAGCGCGGCCGCGGGAAGAAACGCGATGAGGCAGAGAAAGACGACGTGCAGGCGACTGGCGAAAGAAGACATTGTGACCCCCATGAATGATCTCTAATTTAGCGGAGGCCATCTTAAGAAAGAGGCGATAAGATAGGTCGCAATTTATCGATCCGGGTCAGGCTATGCTCGCGGTCCGTCAGCTTCCCCGCGGAAACGACACGGGGTTTCGGCTTGTCTTCCTGTGCTTGATCGAGGAATTGTTGGCGTTCGGCGCGTGGCTTTGCAGGCATGGCGTCCGATGCTGTTGGAGCGGGGGTGTGGGCAATCAGGCGCTGACATCAAGCCCGAGCGGCAAGCCCCGGACGAGAGGAGCCGGATCACATCTGACTCACGCCGCCCGCAGGGCCCTCCTGCCGGGCAGGAAGATCGTCAAGAGCCCGAGCGCCGGGAGGACCGAGCAGATGGTGTAGACGGTGACAATCCCGTGCCGGTCGGCCAGGATCCCCAAAAATGCGGCCGCGATCCCGCCCATGCCGAAGGCAAAGCCGAAAAACACGCCGGCGATCAGGCCGACCCGCCCCGGCACCAGCTCTTGTGCCATGACGATGATGGCAGGGAAGGACGAGGCCATCACGAACCCGATGATGCCTGACAAGACGATCACCACCGGCAAGGACGCATATGGCATGGCCAGGGTGAAGGGCAGGACGCCGAGGATCGAGAACCAGATCACCACCTTGGAGCCGAAGCGATCCCCCATCGGGCCGCCCACCAGCAGTCCGGCGGCAGAGGCGCCGAGAAAGACGAACAGCATGATCTGCGACTGCTGGACGCTCACGCCGAAGCGCTCGATGACGAAGAATGTGTAATAGCTGCCGATACTTGCCATGTAGATGTTCTTCGAGAACGTGAGGATGACCAGTACGGCGAGCGCCGTCATCACCACCCGGCGCGGCAAGCCGTGGGCGTGCTGCTGGCGCTTGCGCCCGGCATTGGCAATCATATGAGCCTTGTACCAGCGGGCGACGCGGCTGAGGACGATGATGCCAAGCATGGCGGCGAGCGAAAACCACGCCACGCTTGCCTGGCCTTGCGGGACGATGATGAAGGCTGCAAGCAGTGGTCCGAGTGCCTGGCCAAGGTTGCCGCCGACCTGGAAAACCGATTGGGCAAAGCCATAGCGGCCACCGGCGGCCAGTCGTGCCACCCGCGAGGATTCCGGATGAAAGACGGCAGAGCCGATGCCCACGAGCGAGGCCGCAAACACCAGCATGCCATAGGAACCGGCGCTGGCCAGCACGAACAAGCCGATGAAGGTCGAGGCCATGCCGAAGGGCAGCGAGTACGGAAACGGCTTCTTGTCGGTGATCATGCCGATCACCGGCTGCAGCAGTGACGCCGTGCACTGGAAGGCGAGGGTCAAAATGCCGATCTGCCAGAAGTCGAGGTTGTAGTCCGCCTTCAGCATCGGGTAGATCGCCGCGATCATCGACTGCATGATGTCGTTGAGCATATGGCAGAAGCTGACCGCGAAAATGATCGGCAGGATCGTCGTCTCGGCACCTGCGGGTCTTGCCACTGCATCAGCCATTGCTTCCTCCACACATGACCCCGTGTCCGCCGATGCGGTCATACGGCCATTATGGGGGACGTGTCCATGCCAGCTGAACGGATTACGGTACGCCTGCGATAAAGCTGCACGGTTCATTGCGCCACCGTGGTATCTGCCAGGCAAGGCCGTCGCTCACGGGCCTGGGCAGCTTTTTGTTGAGCAAATGGGATTGTTGCCGCTCCTACGGCTCCTGTCTCAACGGCATCGGCAATGCCGATGCGGTTGAACATCTTTGGCACTCACAACTGCTGCCACCGCTGGTCGCTGTCGCATGAATGTCTCGGCAAAGCGCGCAAGTGACGATGCAAAGAGCAAGATGATCCTGCCCTTTTCCATCCCGGGGACCCCGAAGGACCTCATGAAAGCTGCGGTATTTGCCCCTGACCCGTCAATCGGGTGGCGGAGGTCCTTGAGACCAGGACCAAGACCGCACACTTGGCTGCACCCGACATTGCCGATGCTCTAGATCGGTTGACGCCTCACAGGCGGCCGATCTTGTCGTCTCATCTGGAGACGGGGCCTCGCCTTTCGCGAAGTTGGACGCGGCAGAGACGGTGCAATGCCGCGGCTGGTGCAGACAAACCTTGCGCCTGCCGCCGGCGCCCTATGCTGCTATCCGGCGCGCAGCCTTGTCGGCCGCCTTGCGATCTGCGCCGTGTTCCGCAATGATCTTCGCGGCCTCCTCAACGGAAATCCGGTGTTTCTTGGCGAGCGTCTTGGGCTCGTAGGATTGCGTGGACGCGGCGGCGTCTTGCTGTTGTGCCATGATGGTTTCCTTGAAATGACGAACCAGCCACGCGTGGTGCGGGCCCTTTGTCGTGTGTCGTGTGTCGTGTGTCGCTCATATGGGGACGAGATCTGTGGACCACAACCGGCGCGCAAGGCGTTCAAGAGTTGGTGGCACAGGTTTTCACTGGCGTTTTTTGGGCACAGATCGGGCCATTTGACCCTGGATACCGGTGTCAGATGATAGTGCATCAGTGTCACCCCGTTTTGGGTTCGAATGACTGCCTGCGTGGCTTCGACCGTCTCAAACTGGCTTGCAGCGACCCTGGAGACCGTTTTCGACCGTCTTGCCCGCTCGATCAGGAGACCGGGAGCGGTGCACAATTCGGTCGGGAAGGCGCCGCCGAAGCCATATCGCTGCAGTTCAGAGACGGACCAGACGGGCATTTGAGGAAAACGAAGGGCGAGCGATCCGGTTCGAGCGTAGTCGGTCGTGGCGATCCATCTGGCGCCCATTTCCTGCAGCAGGTCGGTGATGGCGTCTTGTGTCGCTGACCATCCGCGCGTTTGGTTTGGTGGATTGTCGGTCGTGCCGATCGGGGGTGGCCGGATTGAATGCGGTCGCGACCGAACCGACGCTCAACAACAATGCACCGGCGAGGGTGGCCTTGATCCAAAGCCGCGGCGACTGCGCTTGGACGAGTCCAAAGGTTGCAGCAATGGCGACGCACGCCTGCAGCGGCACGATCCAGTTGGCTTGAACCGGCGCATGTGTCGCGTGATAGGTGAAATAGAGCAGGAGCGGAACGGAGCTCCAGATCAACAGCGCGTAGTCCTTTGGCAGGGCTTTGAGAGCTCGAAACGCAAACCAGGTGACCAATGGTGTCGGCGCCAGGAGCAGGAGCGCGGCGTATCCCCCCAGGTATCGGGGCGAAAAGCCGGAGGCGACAAGGCGCGCGCCCTGGCGCTCAAGGCGGAGCCAATCATTTTGCAGGTTCCAGAACAGATAGGGAAGAAGCGGTAGAATCGCCGCGGTCACTGCCATGTACGGCAGACCTGTCAGCAGGTACGCGCGGCCTTTGGGCGTGGCGATCAGGTAGGCCAGCAATCCGAAGGCCAGAAAGGCATTGGTGAACTTCGACACGCCGCCAAACCCGATGAATAGATCTGTGCAGATCCACCACAGCACCGCGAAACGCCTGTCTGGGGGCGTGCTGACTGCGCGGCAGCCCAGAGTGCTGCGACCCAGAACAGGGTGGAGGGCGCGTCGGGGGTGGCGAAACTGCCCAGAGCAAAGACAAGCAGGTTAAGATTATAGAGCATTGTCGCCAGCACTGGCAGTCCGGCAGCGCCCCCGGACATGCGTCGCGCGATATCGCCCAGAAGGTGTTCCGAAGCGACAAAGCCAAGCACCGGAAACAGGCGGATGCCGATCGCCGTCTCACCGAAGAGGCTGGTTCCCATGCGGATCATGTAGGCGATCATGGGCGGATGATTATAGTAGCCAAGCGACAGATCACGGGCCCACAGCGCGTAGTAGGCTTCATCATCAAAGAGGGGAACCGATGCGGCAATGGCAAGGTGAGCGGCAAGAAACAAAAGGGATATGGTGAAAACCGAAAGCCGCATCAGACTGCTACCTTTATGGGAAAATGCCGTGTCGCCAAGACCGGCGAAGCCGAGGAGGCATCACCGGTCCCGGGTCTGGAACACGGTTCCTTCCGCCGCGCCGCAAGCGGCCTCAGGCGCGCAAGGCTGCCAAGCGGTTGCGAAAGCCGGCTGAGCTGCAGGTTCACCCGAGGTGAGCCCCGCGATCAGACCGCGCTCCCCACGCCCCTTCAGCCGTCGTGGACCGATCTCAGTGCGCTTCGGCGTTTCTGAGCGTTCTCCTGGGCTTCCAGGCGGATCCAGGAGCTGCCAGTCAAGGTACGATAAACACCTATCAGCAGAGGCGCCCGAAAGAGGCGGTCAGCCTGTCGCTGGCGCACGCCTAAGGCTTCGTCGCGGGGCAGCGTGCACGGGCGAACGCCAGCAGCGAAGGATTGGTCTGGCGGGAACTGCAGCTCGGCGCTGGCCGCCTGGCGCGATTCAGACCGCTTCGGAGCCGGGGGAGCCGACGATATGATGTATGTTGGCTCTGACCCGTGCTGCGAAATCTTGATCCTGTTCTGCATCTGACAAAGGCGTGAGATAATCTTCGACAGACGAAACCAAGCGATCACTGAAAGTCGGATCAGTGGTCATGGCGTGCGCAACCAGGGCTTGAAGCGTGGCATAGATCGCCTTTTTTTTGGCTCCGGACGCAACGCCGAACTTGTCGTTGACTTCGTTTTCCATCTTCTTCGGCTCCTCTGAGCATGATTGGATGAAGGCAGTGGCCTCTGCAGGCTGCCTTTTTTGGTTGGCTGCAGGCTGGCGTCAGCATTTCCCGCGATCAGGGCATGCCCTCCTGACGTTGCCGCTGTCGTCTGGCGGTCAGATCTCGTCGCGCAGTGCCCGGTCGACAAAGTCGCCAGGATCGACGGTGAAGTCCCTGTAAAGCTTGAAATGGCTTGTATCGCATAGTTCCGTTTCCGCAGGACTTGCACGAGTGATCTCCAGCAGCCGGGCACCAGGGACCGCCATCAGGATGGGCGAATGCGTCGCCATGATGATCTGCGCATTCGCCGATCCCTGAATCCCATTCAGAATTCGAAGCAACTCCAGCTGTCGCTTCGGGGAAAGAGCGCTTTCCGGCTCGTCCAGCAGCTATATTCCCTGCCTTGACATGCGCTCCTCGAAAAAGCGCACGAAACCTTCGCCATGGGGCTACGGATCAACCATCATCTGGTCATGGAGACGCGAGAAATGGAGGGGAAGGACGTCTCGCCGACGGCAGGCGTGATCGATAGTCAGAGCGTCAAAACGACCGAGAGCGGAGGAGTTGCGGGCTATGACGTGGGCAAGAAGATCAAAGGTCGCAAGCGTCACATCGTTGTCGACACGCTCGGCTTGATGGCGGGACTCGTCGTACACAGCGCCGATATTCAAGATCGGGATGGCGCAGCCGCAGTTCTCAAAGCCATCATCATACGGTGGCCGTGGCTCAGACACATCTTCGCCGATGGCGGCTATGCCGGACCGAAATTGAGGGGCGCATTGCGCAAGGTTGCGACGTTCAGGCTCCAGGTCGTCAAACGAACCGACAAGGCCAAAGGCTTTGAAGTTCTGCCGCGTCGCTGGGTCGTTGAACGAACCTTCGCATGGCTAGGGAGATGCAGACGATTGGCCAAGGATTGGGAGAAGTCAATCGCTTCCGCCGAAGCCTGGATGCTCATCGCCCACATCCGCATTCTCAGCCGAAGGCTCCCAAGATATTGCGTCTGTTGAGTTCTTTTCGAGTCAGGCTTTCAGCGATGCTATTTTCTTCTGAGCTATCCGATGCCGGGAGCAGTGTTGTCTCCGCCGTCGACACACGGCCGCCGCATAATGGGTGTTCGCAGGGTGGATCTTCGGTCATCAGCGTTGCGAGAGGACTGACAGCTTCGCACCTTCCAGTCGGTCGTTCAGCCTTCAGTTGAATTCCTCGAAGCTGCCGTTCACCTGGTCAGACAAGATTCCGGATTTGGAGCCGATTCCTTGTCGCCAGCACCAGACTGCGGCCTACCGCTGCATTGAAACCTTCTTGCTGCTATCAGCCGGTGCCCGCCATCGCTGCTGCAGGGCTGGCGACGATCGCCTGAACCATCGGGATGGAGTTTGATGACTGCGTCGCTGGGATTGTGCTGTGGGTTGTGTTTCGTCCCGCACTCTTAGCTTCGTAAAGAAGCTTGTCCGCTCGTTCATACAATGCCGTAAAGCTTTCGTCGCCAGAAATTGGTGTGATGCCCATGCTCGCCGTCACGAGCCCTGCGAGACCCGGAACCGCATTGGCGACGGTCGCCGGGATCGCTTGGCGGCGAACCTCGGCCTGTACATCTACGTCGTGACCTCGCAGGAGAAGCAGGAACTCCTCGCCCCCAAGGCGGTAGGCGCGCACGTTCGGGCCTGCCTTCAGTGCGACGGCGACAGCCTGGAGCACCTCATCGCCGACGCCATGCCCGTATCCATCATTGATCGCCTTGAAATGATCGAGATCGATGATTGCAAGTGCGGTAAAACTCTCCTCGAGAAGCCGCTCGAACTGCCGCTCTATCGCCCGCCTGTTGAGCAAGCCGGTTAGTGGATCGGTTTCAGACAGGCGTTCGAGCAGATCGGCCTCGTTGCGAGCGCCATCTCGCTCTCGCTTGATGGACATGAAGCGTTCCGCCACCCCAAGCGTTGTGAAGAGTACCTCAAACATGCAGCCAAAATAGAACAGGAGCATGGCGTCTGCGGTGTATAGCCAGGGAGCCAGGCCGGTCACCAGTCGTATCAATCCGACCAGGGCCAATGGCGTGTATCCGATGGCCTGGAACCTCGCCGCGCGGCTTCCCCGACACAATGAATCGATCACCGAGAAAACGAAGACAGCAAGAACCGGTGCAAATGCTGCCGTATAAGCTGTCGACTGGATCGGGCGTCCAACGAAGGGAAAGGTCGCATGAAAGACGCTCAGAAAGAGCGCCCACGCAGCACAATAGGGTAGGATGCGCCGCAGGAGGGGATGCATCTTGCCTGGCTCGATGAAGCTGTAGGTGAACATCGAGCCTGAGCCGATCGTAATGCCGAAGATCAGTGTCGTCATCCAACTCAGCGTCATAGCCGGAGGATCGAAAAACATTACCGACAATCCAGATGTAACGAAGATCGTCATCAGCAGCGAAAAGGTGAGGACCGAGTGCCAGAGGACGAACGGCTCACGCAGGGCTCGGTAGAATGCCGCATTGAAGATGAGCGGCATCACGAGCATGCCGGCAAGCCCGCCTATGATCAGCAGAAGTCGCAGATCGTCAACGCTCGCGCCTGCGTCAACAGGTGAAAGATATGCTTTCTCCAACGTCATCCGGTGGCTCGGCAGGTCAACGACAGCGACGATCTGCCGAGTCGTTCGAGTTACGTCTGGTAGGTCTGCCTTGAAGTAGCCGCCGGCCATGGAACTGCGCAAGGCGGCGGCAGGAAAGGACGTCTGCCGAACCGCGCCGTCCTGGTCTATGGCCAGCAGATGCACCGCTTCAAGCGCGCTCCGCCTTGAAAGCAGATGTCGAGGAGGTTTTTGACTGGGTGTGATGTCGAACCGGAGGAGCACCCGTTCGGCATTGATGGAGAATTGGTGGTTTGCGCCAGAGCAGGTCCATCTGGGTTCATCGCGAGCCACTGCGACGATATCTTCCGAAAGCGTGGCGGCGGCCCAGCATGACGTTCGAATGCTGGTGGAATCGCTTGCGCTGGCGACGGCAGCACCCAACTGCGCTAGCATCACCAGAAGCAGATATACCGTTAAATCTTTAAAAGAAGAGCCCGATTTCATAGGCTTTGGGATAGCGCAAAATGCTTTTAATGCCGTTAAGGCAGCAGTGCGAGCATCTGCGACTTGGCGGGCGAAGCGCACAAGCTGCGGCAGACGCTGCGCACGGATTGCCATCTGCAAAGGCCTATCCCACACCATCCTTTCATCAATAACTGCTCTTGCAGACGCTGAACTTAAAGCGGACGTTCTCCTGCCGGCCCCAAATCGGACAGTGCACGCCACAAGCCTATAACCGCTTCTGGCGGATACTGTTGAATAAGTCCTGCGGCCAACTTCTTGGAAGAATTCGCTGAAATTGAAGCGCGTTTAGATACCGCAGATGCCAGCTATAGAGGCAGCCGCTTCAGGCAGCTTTGCCTCCCGAGAAAACCATTCCTCACGACTATGGGGCAGAGGAGCATTACTGGCAATCAGCGGAGTTTCTCAACAATATCGGCGCGAAGCAGCCAGGGTGACTGTGGCTCTCTATTTCCCGGCTTCCTGGAGCCGAGGAAGACGGTGGAAAAGGCGCTCGTCGCCGTGATCCAGGAAGCGTGGATCAACGGCGTGTCGACCCGAAAGGTCGATGACCTGGTGCAGGCCATGGGCATGACCGGCATCTCGAAATCATCTGTGTCGAAGCTGTGCAAGGACATCGACGAACGCGTGCACGCCTTCCTCAAGCGCCCTCTTTCCGGAGCCTGGCCATATCTATGGCTTGATGCCACCTATCTGAAGATGCGCGAGGGCGGGCGCACCGTTTCCGTGGCGGCAATAATCGCTGTCGCTGTTGATACCGACGGGAAGAGGGAGATCGTCGGCCGGCATATTGGCCCTTCGGAAGCCGAGCCATTCTGGACGAGCTTTCTGCGCGATCTGGTGCGCCGAGGGCTCACCGGCGTCAAGCTCGTCATCTCTGATGCTCACGAGGGCCTGAAGGCCGCCATCACCCGTGTTCTCGGCGCAACATGGCAAAGATGCCGGGTCCATGCGATGCGCAACGCATTGGCCTATGTTCCCAAGGGTCAACACACCATGGTTGCCGCTGCAATCCGCCAAGCCTTCATCCAGCCCGACCACGATAATGCCGTACAGACATGGCGGCATGTCCCCGACCAGCTCCGTTCCAGATGGTCCAAGCTCGGTACCTTCATGGACGATGCCGAAGCTGACGTGCTCGCATRCATGGCCTTTCCTGNCCNNCANNGCACCAAACTCCACAGCACAAACCCACTGGAGCGAYTGAACAAGGAGGTSAAGCGCCGGGCCGATGTTGTTGGCATCTTCCCCAACGAAGACAGCATCATCCGTCTGATCGGAGCCGTRCTGCTCGAAGCCAACGACGAATGGCRGCTTCAACACCGATACATGCRGGTCGAAGGCATGGCCGAGCTCAACCCTCAACAAGTCGAGGAGGAAAAGCCGATTCAGATTACACCGAAAGCCGCCTGATCATGACGGCCCGGTTCCACACCCGAATCTACACCATCTTGACGGACGCTATCCTTTCGTAGTCAATCACGCCGCGGCGTGGCACTCATCACCACTGAAAGCCCGGTGTGATTACGCCGGGCTTTCAGTATTACGGTAGCGCTTGGATCAGTCGAGAACCTGTACAACCGTATAGCTCT
>JOKI01000052.1 GCA_000722615.1 Pseudorhizobium pelagicum
AATCATGGCCGATGACGTTAAACCAGAGCCTTTTTCAACAGCCTGCTAGAGGCTTTCCCCGATCCGGGCCGTGCCGGTCTGGCCGTTGTCGCGGATCCACGTCAGGCGACCTTCGCCGGCGCGGTAAAGCTCGAAGCACAGCGTCGCGCCCTTGTACCAGTTGCGGAACTGCTGGCAGAGCCGGTCGCCCGCGATCCACCATTTGCCCTCATCCCTCGGTCGCACCAGGCGGCCGATACCAAGCGCCTCGCCATTGCCGTCGACCACGCCGGACGGGCGGTAATTCAGCGGAAACTCGCCGCCGATCGGCGCGGCCAGGTAGATGCGTCGCCCGATGATCGACTGACGGATCTCTTCCGCAGTGATCCGCTCGCCCTCCGCGCGCGCAGGGTGGGGAGCAAGCGCGGCGAGCGCGATGGCAGCACACAGCAGGGCGCGACAACGCAACATTCTGGTCCTCCGGGTATGGTTTCCACTTGATACGCGCCGCCATTGGCGACAGATCACTGAGGGCCACGCTCCGTGCCGCCGCGCCGATGTCATCAGGAGGAACTGCATGTACACGCTCTATTTCTCGCCGAACGCCTGCTCGCTCGCCAGCCACATCGCGCTGGCCGAATCCGGTCTGCCCTATCAGCTGCGGCGCCTCCAGTTTGCCGAGAACGAGCAGCGGTCTCCCGAATACCTGAAGCACAACCCCAACGGCCGGGTGCCGGCGCTGGTGACCGACAGGGGTACGCTGATCGAAAGTCCCGCCATCCTGGCCTTCATCGCCCAGGCGGCACCCGAAGCAAAGCTTGCGCCGCTCGAGGATCCCTTCGCCTTCGCGCGCATGCAGGGCTTCAACAGCTTCATCGCCTCCACCGTCCACGTCGCCTATGCTCACCGCCGCCGTGGCTATCGCTGGGCGGAAAGGCAGGAATCGCTCGACGACATGGCCGCCCGGATGCCGCAGAACATGCGCGACAGCTTCGCGATCATCGAGAACGACCTCTTCGCTGGACCCTGGGTGCTGGGCGAGGACTATTCCGTCGCCGACGCCTACCTGTTCACCATGTCCGATTGGCTCGGCGGCGCGGGGGTCGATATCAACGACTTTCCGAAGGTCGCCGACCACTATCGCCGCATGCGCCAGCGCCCCGCCGTCCAGCGCGCCCTGGAAACGGAAAAGGAAGCTGCCGCCGCCTGAGCCTTGCGGGTCAGGCGCAGCGGGCCAGCTCCGGTGTGTCTTCGGCGGCGGCCGTCCGCTCCGGCCGTGGCAGCGGCAGGTCGGCAAGCTGCCGCGCGGTCATGGCTGCGACCTGCGGATGCCCCAGCGGATCGTCCCGGAGAAGGCATGGCCCGTCCGGTGCTGGCAGCCAATGGAGTGCGGTGAAGAATATCTGAAGCGGCTGCATGGCCGGTACCTCGCAAGTGAGCGTTGACTTGCGAGGTAAGGATGCCGCCGCGAGGTGGTTCTTTCAATTGAGTTCTTCAGACGGCCGATATAGAAAATCTGCATGAGGAACCTGAACACGCTGCATCTGAACGGACTGCGCGCGCTCGAGGCGGTGGGCCGCCTCGGCTCCCTGCAGGCCGCCGCGGACGAGATGGGCGTCACCATCGGCGCGGTCAGCCAGCAGGTCATCAAGGCGGAGGCGCAACTGGGACGGCCGATCTTCCAGCGGCTGCCGAAGGGCATGGTGCCGGTCGCCGCCGCCCGCCCGCTGCTGGCCGGGCTGACGGAAGGGTTTCAGTCGCTCTCCCATGCCGTGACCTTGGGCCGCCAGACCGACGAGACCCTGCTGACCATCTCCGTCGCACCGGTCTTTGCTGCCCGCTTCCTCGTCCATCGCCTCGACCGCTTCTCGCGCAGGCATCCCGATATCCGGCTGCGGATCGATGCGACGACGGCACTGGCCGATCTCGGCGCAGGCGATGTCGATCTCGGCATCCGGGTGGGCCGTGGCAGTTGGCCGGGCGTCGATGCGGAGCTGCTGATGATGCAGCGGGTCTTTCCCGTGGTCGCCCCCGCGCTGGCTGAGACGCTGCGGGAGCCGGCCGACATCCTGAAACTGCCGGCCATCATCGACGGTCCGGCCATGTTCTCCTGGGACGTCTGGCTTAAGGAAGCCGGTCTGGCCGGCGCCGAAATGGCCACCCGCCATGTCTTCAACGACGCCTCGCTCTGCCTCGACGCTACGATGGCCGGGCAGGGCGTCATGCTCGCATGGCAGACGCTCGCGGGTTTTGCCCTGGAACAGGGCCGGCTGGTGAAGCCGTTTCAGCTCGAGGCGCCGACGGGCATGGGGCACTATCTCGTCACCCGCTCCGGCAGCCGGCCCCCCGCCAAGGTGCGGGCGTTCCGGGACTGGCTGCGCGAAGAGATGCTGACGGTGGACCGTGTCAGGCCGGTTCCTGAAGCCGTCGCTCCCACATCGCCTTGAAGGCTGCGCGTGCCTGACAGGCTTCCAGCCAGGCCTTCAGCGCCGGGCGGGCATCGAACAGGGGCGCGTAACCCTGCGCATAGCGGACGATCTCGGCCACCATGATGTCGGCTGCGGTAAAGCGGCCGCCGACCATGTGGGCGTTCTCCTGCAGGTGCTTCTCGAGCACGTCCAGCGGCCGCTCCAGGCTTTTGGCCAGCGCAGCCACGGCCGCCTTGCCTTCTTCCGTGCCCGCCTTGTCGCTGCCGAGCAGCTTCTGCATGTCCAGCGCCGGCGTCTCGATGCTGGTTGCGGCAAACAGCGCCCACTGCGCCATCTGCGAGTCCTCGGCGATATCGCGCGGTCCAAGCTCTCCGCCGTACTTCTTGGCGAGATAGAGGGTGATCGCCAGCGACTCGTGCAGCACCAGGCCCTCGTCGTCCATGGAGGGGATCGACCCCATCGGATTGATGGCCAGGAATTCGACAGACTGGGTGCTGAGTGCTGCACCGTCGCCCTGCGCCTGCGGCAGGCGATAGGCCTGGATGACCGGCACCTGGGTGTAGTTCAGGCCGATTTCTTCCGCCAGCCAGAGCGGCCGCGTCGCGCGCGAGCGATAGACACCATAGATCGTCAGCATCGGGATCCTCCGTGGAAATGCAGGCGCAGGCTAAGGGCCGGCGGGCCGAAACGGAAGATCATTCGCCGTTGCCTGTCGATGAATTGTTTCGATGGATCAGGCGACCCGGTTGCCGGCGATGGTGAGATGGGCGAACGTCTCGTCCCCTGAGGCAAGCTCCTGCGTCGCCGCATCGTGCCAGCGGAAGCCGATGACGGCGCCCTCGGCCATGCCCTCGAAGATATTGCCGCTGATCAGCGCGCTGCCGGCACCCTCGGCGACCGAGACGGCACAGCCGATCTTCGCTGCCCGCACGATATTGCCGGTGGCCGCGACATTGCGCAGAAAGGGTCCCCAGCCGATGAGCATCGCAAAGCGCGGCACGTTCTCGATGACATTGCCGGAGACGACGGTGTCGGCCTCGACGCCGATGCCGATCCCGAAACCGACGCTGTCGTGTTCGTAGGGACCGCTCAGGGAGATGTTGCGGATGATGTTGTTGGCGACGATCGCCAGCCGCCCGCCCTCGTTGAAATTGGCGATGTTGATGCCGTTTGCAGCACCATCCACCAAGTTGCCGGTGACGATCGCGCCCTCGAAGCCGAATTCGGAATAGATCGCCGTCTCGCCGGAGCGCAGGCACTGGTTGTCGGCAATCTGGATGTGCGAGGAGGAATTGGCGCGGATCGCCGTGAAGGCGCTGTCGGAGATGTGGTTGCCCGACACGATCACGCCGTCGGCGCGGTAGAGATTGATGGCGTTGCCGTACTGGCCGGTGCCGCCATAGGTCGATCCGGTGCGGGTGATGCGGTTGCCGGAGACGATCGAGCCGTCCTCGCCCTTCTGGCGCCGGTGGATCAGCAACCCGCCGTTGCCGCAGCCGGAGACGGTGTTGTCCCTGACCGCAAGCCCGGTGCTGTCGATCGCATAGAGGCCGTATTCGCCGATCTCCAGGATCCGGCAGTTGCTGATCCGACCGCCGCAGCGCTCCATCTGCAGCGCCGTCTTGGCGTTGCCCTTCAGGGTGCAGTTGTCGATCGTCAGGTCGAAGACGTCGCGCAGGTTGAGCAGGGCCGGCGCGTCTTCGGGCAGGGCAAGGCCTGCGCCGTTGAAGATGATGTTCGACAGCTCGATCCGGTTTGCCGCCCCCGCGTCGATGAAGGCGCCTCTGCCGGAATAGGCGATCTCGGTGGCCCCGGCGATGCCGGTGAGGCGGGTCCTGTCGGGCAGCGTCAGGTTCGAGACCTCGTAGCGGCCGGGCGGCAGGAAAAGCCACTGGTCGCCGCGCACGGCTTGCGCGATCAGCTCGGCAAGCTGCCGCGTCTGGTCCTCGCCCGGAGTTGGCGAGAGCCCCGCCGCGCCGGCGTCGATGGAGCCGCGCAGGTCCGTCATCGACAGCGCCGGTGCAGACCAGGCGGCTTGCCCGCTGCAGAGGCCGGCCCCGGCCGTTGCGGCCAATGTCGCCACGAAGCTGCGCCTGCTGATCATACTGTCCATCCCGCTGTCCCGCTCGGATTACATGCTATCGCATAAATTGAACGCCCTCGCACTTATCTGTTCAATGGGTGTATTTTACCTCATTCTATTAAAGAACATTAAGGGGTTGCCCCGCATTGTCTCTCCTCCGATCGGTCCCGATGGACGATCCGCGATTTTTGAGGAGAGACATTGGATGGAAAGTCCCATGTCGAATGCCGTGCATCCGCAGCCCGCTGCGGACTCGCTCGAGCAGTTGTGCAGCCGTCTCCTGAGGATCTCGACAGTCGGGGACATCCATGATGCGCTGCTCGTCATCAACGAGCTGAACGCCCACTCGCTGATCGACCAGTTCCCCGAGCAGATCTACATCAAGGACCGGCGCAGCCGTTTCGTGCTCGCCAATGCCAGCACCGCACGCTCCCACAATCTCGCCAGCGCGACCAACCTCCTGGGCAAGACCGACTTCGACTTCTTCGAGCAGGATGCGGCCGAAGCGCTGTTTCTGGCGGAACAACTGGTGATGTCGTCGGGCGGGCCGATGGTGGACCTGGAGCACCTGATGGATTTCGGCGGCAGGCTGCGCTGGATGCAATCGACGAAGACGCCGCTGCGCGACCAGGATGGACGAATCGTCGGACTGATCGGCATCTCGCGCGACATCACCGAGCGAAAGCGCCAGGACGATTTGCGCCGTGGGCATGCCCGCCTGCTCGACATGGTCGCCCGCAGCCGACCGCTGGATCAGGTCCTCCATGCCCTGGTTGCCCTGGTCGAGGAAGAGCTGGACGATCTGACGGCGGCCGTCCTCCTCCTGGAGGAGGGATCGGAACGTCTTCGTTACGCCGCCGCCCTGGGGTTGCCTGAAGCCTATCGGGCGGAGATCGACGGCGTCGACATCGGGCCTCGGGCCGGCGCCTGCGGTACGGCCGCATGGCGTCGCGAGCCGGTCATCTGCAGCGACGTGCTGAATGATCCGCTGTGGGAGAATGTCAGGCATCTGCCGCTTCAGTTCGGCTTCCGGTCGTGCTGGTCGACACCCATCCTGTCTGCGGAAAACACCGTGCTCGGCACCTTCGCGCTCTATTCGAATGCGGTGCGGGAGCCGACGCAGATGGAGCAGGAAGTGATGGCCATGGCGACCGACATCGCCGGCATCGCCATCGAGCGGACGCGGGCCGAGGTCCGGATCCATCACATGGCGCACCACGACCCGCTGACGGGACTGCCCAACCGCACGCTGTTCTGGGCCCAGTTCGGCCGCGCCATCGCCGAGGCGCGGCGGGAAGCGCGCCGGATCACGGTCACCTATATCGACCTCGACAACTTCAAGCAGATCAACGACACGCTCGGCCATGCCGCGGGCGACGACGTGCTGAGGGCGCTTGCCCTGCGCCTGTCGCACTGTATCCGGCCCAGCGACCTGCTGGTGCGGCTCGGCGGCGACGAATTCGCCATCGTCTTCAGCAATCCCGGGCATGAGCAGCAGGGCAGCATGATTGCAAGGCTTGAGGAATTGCGCGCCGCCATTTCCCGGCCCTTCGTCCTGGAAGGAGAGGTGATCGAGGTGACCTGCAGCATGGGTGTCGCCTTCTTCCCCGACGACGGTGATACGCCGGAAGCGCTTCTCGCCAAGGCCGACAATGCCATGTACGTGGCCAAGGGCGGCGGTCGTGACCGCCTGAAGGTCTGGCAGCAGGCCTGACGGCAGGCAGGGACAGGGGCGGGGGCGCTAGCCTTTCGCCGTGGCAGCCTCGAAGCCGGTCGTGAACCGCTCGAACAGTCCTGCAAACATAGTGACTTCCTCCTCAGTCCAGCCCGACAGGACCTCTGCCACCAGCGCCTGTTTCACCGCCCGCACCTCGCGCAGAAGCGTATCGCCGAGCGGCGTGCGCTTGACGATCGAGCGGCGCGCATCCGCCTGCGAGACCGCCCGCTCCAGAATGCCCCGCGACACGAGTTCGGCAACCATCCGGCTGCCGCGCGACGGGTCCATCCGCATCGTGTCGGCAATCGCCCCGACGGTGACCTCTGCGCCCTCTTCGCCAAGGATCCGCATCGCTTCCAGCACGTCCAGGTGAGACACGTCCAGACCTGGCGTGACCTTGGCGATCGCCATCCGGCCGATCGTCCGCTTGCGGATGACGAGCCGCATCCGGGTCAGCGTCTGGTCGATATTCTGCAGGCCGTCGGGCGGAACGGCCCGGGCGGTGGATGGTGCATTCACGGCATGGCTCCTCACATTCCTCCCTTTCATCCTGCCAGAAGCCAGTGAGTCAGACAAGTATTTGCGATTGACATATATATGCTAAACGCACATAAATCCCGAAGTTCTCAAGACCACCCCAGGAACCGCCCCATGGATATCACCGCCCAGCCTGTGCGCCCGCTCATCGAAGACCACCGGCAGCGGCTCGTCGTCTTCTGGTTCCTGATGGCGGCGCTCTTCATGGCGACGCTGGACAACCAGGTGGTCTCCACCGCGTTGCCGACGATCGTCGGCGAGTTCGGGGCGCTGGACCGCTTCGCCTGGGTGGGCTCCGCCTACCTCCTGGCGATGAGCGCCGTCATGCCCGTCTACGGCAAGCTCGGCGATCTCTTCGGCCGAAAGTTCGTGATGCTGGCAGCGATCTTCATCTTCGTCCTCGGCTCGCTGCTCTGTGGCCTTGCCTGGTCGATGGATTCGCTGATCGCGGCCCGCGTCTTCCAGGGAATGGGCGGCGGCGGCATCATGGTCTCCATCTTCTCCATCAACGCCGACCTCTTCGAGCCGCGCGAGCGGGCCCGCTACCAGAGCTATTCGAGCCTGATGCTGATGGCTTCCGGCAGCATCGGCCCGACGCTGGGCGGCACGCTCAGCGATCTCTTCGGCTGGCGTTCGATCTTCCTGATCAACCTGCCGATCGGCATCGTCATCCTCGCCGGTCTCGTCCTCCTGCTGCCGCACCGCCGGCCGACCCGACAGCCGAAGATCGATTACCTCGGCGCGCTGCTGCTGGCCGGCTTCACCGCCTCCGTCGTGCTGTTTGCCGACGGCGTTCAGATTTTCGGCGCGCTCACCGCCTGGCAGAATCTGACGGTCGCCGCCTTCGGGCTCCTCTGCATCGGCCTGTTCGTCGCCGTGGAAGGGCGCGTCGCCGAGCCGATCATGCCGCTGCGCCTGTTCCGCGATCCGACCTTTCCGCTGTTCATCGTGATTGCGCTGACCAGCGGCGGCGTCGGCATCGGGCTCGTCAACTATCTCGCGCTCTTCCTGCAGACGACGACCGGTCTGTCGCCGAGCGTTGCCGGCCTCTTCTTCATCTGCGTGACCGGCGGCATCGTCTGCGGATCGCTCTCCGCCGGGCGGCTGATCGCCCGCTATGGCCGCTACAAGCCCTTCGTGCTGATCGGCGTGACGCTGAACATCCTGGCGCTTTTGCTGATGTCGCGGCTCGAAGCCGGAACGCCGCTGATCCTCGTCGGCCTGTTGCTGACCCTGCAGGGGCTTGGCATCGGTTTCGGCCAGCAGGCACCGGTGATCGCCGTCCAGAACAGCGCCCCGCAGGCCGACGTCGGTGCGGCAACCGGCGCCGTGACCCTGAGCCGCATGGGCGGCGCGGCGATCGCCATCTCCATCTATGGCGCCATCATCGGCTCCTACCTCGGCAATCTCACCCTGAACCTGCCGGGCGTCGCAAGCCTCGCAGAGCTGACGCCGAAGCTTCTGGCAACCCTGCCGCCCGACGTGCAGCACGAGATCGGCATGATCTATGCGGGTGCCTTCAGCACGCTCTTCTCCACCGCCGCCTTCCTTTGCGTCATCGGCCTTGTCGCCGCGCTGATGCTGAAGAACGTCCGTCTACCGCCCGCCGTCGCCGCGAAAGGCTGATCCGGGAATTTTCCTGTCCGCCGGTCCTCGGATATCTTCTATCCGCTCCCGGCCGCCCTATCTTGAGGACATGAAACCAGAGGCGCTGCTTCATCCCACTCCGGCCGGGCTCTTCTGCCCCATCGGCCGTTTCCACGTCGATCCGGTCCGGCCCGTCGAGCGGGCGCTGATCACCCATGGCCATTCCGACCACGCCCGCGCCGGCCACGGCAAGGTGCTGGCGACGCGCCAGACGCTCGACATCATGCGCATCCGCTACGGCGAGGATTTCTGCGGCGCCGAGCAGGTGGCCGCCTGGGGCGAGCGGATCGAGATCGACGGCGTCACCGTCAGCTTCCAGCCGGCCGGCCATGTCCTGGGCTCCGCCCAGATTCTCATCGAGAAGGACGGCCTGCGCATCAATGTCTCGGGCGACTACAAGCGCGGCGTCGACCCGACCTGCGCCTCCTTCGTGCCGGTCCCCTGCGACGTCTTCATCACCGAGGCGACCTTCGGCCTGCCGGTCTTCCATCACCCCGATCCGAAGGCCGAGATCGGCAAGCTCTTGACCTCGCTGAAACAGTTCCCGGAGCGCAGCCACCTGGTCGGCGCCTATGCGCTCGGCAAGGCGCAGCGCGTCATCCGCCTGATCCGCGACTGCGGCTACGACGAACCCATCTGTATCCACGGGGCGCTGGCGAAACTCTGCGACTACTATCAGGGGCAGGGCGTCGCATTGGGCGATATCCGCCCGGCGACGATCGAGAAGAGCACGCCGGACCTCTTCAAGGGTGCCGTCGTCGTCGGCCCGCCGTCGGCCTTTCAGGACCGCTGGGCCCGCCGCTTCAACGAGCCGCTGATCTCATTCGCCTCCGGCTGGATGATGGTGCGCCAGCGCGCCAAGCAGGGCGGAGTCGAACTGCCGCTGGTCATCTCCGACCACTGCGACTGGCCGGAACTGCTGGAGACCATCCGCGAGGTCGCACCCTCGGAAGTCTGGGTCACCCATGGTCGCGAGGAGGCGCTGGTGCGCTGGTGCGAACTCCAGGGCCTCCCCGCCCGCCCGCTGCATCTGGTCGGTTATGAGGACGAGGGGGATTGATGGTGGAACTCGGAATTACCCCCCTCTGCCCTGCCGGGCATCTCCCCCTCAAGGGGGGAGATCGGATGGGGCGTGACCGCTGGCTCCCAATCTCCCCCCGTGAGGGGGAGATGTCACGGAGTGACAGAGGGGGGTATGCCTCACCCGCTGCCGTCGAGGGTACCCCATGAAAGCCTTCTCCGACCTCCTCGACCGCCTCGTCCTCACCCCCTCGCGCAACGGCAAGCTGAAGCTGCTCGCCGACTATTTTCGCGACACCCCCGATCCGGACCGCGGCTACGGGCTGGCGGCGCTCGCCGGCACGCTCGATCTGCGCAGCGTCAAGCCGGCGCTGCTGCGCGAGCTCGTGCTGGAGCGGCTGGATCCGGTGCTCTTCCAGTATTCCTACGATTACGTCGGCGATCTGGCCGAAACCATCGCGCTCGTCTGGGGCGGTGGCGAGAAGGACGACACGACGGACGAGGAGCAGCCGCGGCTCTCCGAGGTCGTGACGATGATGAATTCGCTCGGCCGCACCGAGGTCCGGGCTGCCGTCCGCAATCTCCTCGACCATCTCGATCCCGCCGGCCGCTTCGCCTTCCTGAAGCTTGCCACCGGCTCGCTGCGTATCGGCGTCTCGGCGCGGCTCGCCAAGCAGGCGCTGTCGGACATGAGCGGCAAGGACGTGACCGAGATCGAGACGCTCTGGCATGGCCTCGCGCCGCCCTACGAGCCGCTGTTTGCCTGGCTGGAGGGCAGGGCGGAGAAGCCGGTGCTGGCAACGCCCGCGATCTTCCACTCCGTCATGCTCGCCAATCCGGTCGAAACCGGCGACCTGGAAAAGCTCGACCCGGCCGATTACGCGGCGGAATGGAAATGGGACGGGATCCGCGTGCAGATGTCGAGCTACGGCGGCACGAAGAAACTCTATTCCCGCTCCGGCGACGACATCACCGGTGCCTTTCCGGACGTGGTGGGAGCCATCGATTTCGAGGGGGTGGTGGACGGCGAACTGCTGGTCGGCGGCACTATGCGCTCCAATAGTCCGACCCGCACCTTCTCCGATCTCCAGCAGCGCCTGAACCGCAAGACGGTCACAAGCCGGATGCTGGATGACTACCCGGCCTTCGTGCGCGCCTACGACTTCCTCTTCGAAGGCGATCAGGACATCCGCGCCAAAACCTTTCTGGAGCGCCGCGAGCGACTGGGCACGGTGATTGAAAAGGCGCCGCATGACCGCTTCGACCTGTCGGACCTCGTGCCCTTCTCCGACTGGAAGGAGCTCGACCGGCTGCGCATCGAACCGCCCGATCCGGTCATTGAAGGGGTGATGATCAAGCGCCGCGACAGCCCTTATCAGGCCGGCCGCCTGAAGGGGCCCTGGTTCAAGTGGAAGCGTGATCCCTACAATATCGACGCCGTGATGCTCTATGCCCAGCGCGGTCACGGCAAGCGCTCCAGCTATTATTCCGATTTCACCTTCGGGGTGTGGACGCAGACGCCGGACGGCGACCAGCTGGTGCCGGTCGGCAAGGCCTATTTTGGCTTCACCGATGCCGAGCTCGAGGTGCTCGACAAATTCGTGCGCGACAACACCGTGGAGCGCTTCGGTCCGGTGCGGGCCGTTCGCGCCGAGCCGGATTTCGGCTTCGTGCTGGAGGTCGCCTTCGAGGGCATCAACCGATCGAGCCGCCACAAGTCCGGCGTGGCCATGCGCTTCCCGCGCATCGCGCGGCTGCGCGCCGACAAGCTGCCGCGCGATGCCGACCGGCTCTCGACGCTGACGGCGATGATCGAGGCAGCCTCGCCGAGCACCTGAGGTTCAAGCAATTCCAGCGAAAGTGGCAACCGGTTTCGCGTCCGGAATTGCGTCAAACAATAAGGTAGTAACGCAAAAGGCCGGGAGCGTTTCCGCTCCCGGCCCTTCTGATCATTCTGGAGGTAAGATCAGAACTCTTCCCAGCTCTCCGTGCTTGTCGCGGCGGCAGCCGAGGCCTTGCCTCCGCCGAAGGCCTTGGCGATCTTGCCGACCATGCCGCGGGCCGGCGACGCGGCCGGGGCGTGCGTCGGCCGGGCGGCCATGACGGAAGCGGTGGAGCGCAGCGCCGCGGCCGGCGTGCTGCTGCCGCGGCCGAGGTCGAACTGGCCGATCAGTTCGCGCAGGCGGTTTGCCTCGCTGGCAAGCGTCGCGCCGGCGGCATTGGCCTCTTCCACCATGGCGGCGTTCTGCTGCGTCA
>JOKI01000053.1 GCA_000722615.1 Pseudorhizobium pelagicum
AAGATCAGCCGGAGTGCACTTGGGGCTTGGCTGCGAGGGCGCGGATGGAAGTTTAAAAAAAATCCGCACATGCACTGGAGCAAGACCGGCCGGATGTCCTGAAGCGGCGGCGCATCTGGTTTGATGGCCAGCTCGATCTCGATCCGGAGAAGCTGATCTTCATCGACGAAACCGGCCTCTCCACAAAGATGGCACGCCTGCGGGGGCGTGCCCTTCGAGGCGAGCGTTGCCGAGCTGGGGTACCGCACGGGCATTGGAAAACGACGACCTTCACCGGAGCACTGCGCCTCACGGGAATGACCGCACCGTTCGTCTACGACGGTGCAATGAACGGCAACGTTTTCCTGGCTTACGTCGAGCAGGTGCTGATCCCAACCCTTCAGGCCGGGGACGTCGTCGTGATGGACAATCTGCCGGCGCACAAGACAGCTGGAGTTCGCGATGCGATCGAGCGTGTCGGCGCCAAGCTCATGTTCCTCCCGCCCTACAGCCCCGACTTCAATCCCATAGAGAATGCCTTTTCCAAACTGAAAGCCATGTTGCGAGGCCGGGCAGAGCGAAAGATCGATGCTCTATGGGACGCGGTCGGTGCTTTGATCCCCCGCTTCACACCAACAGAATGCGCCAACTACTTCAGAGCCGCTGGATATGACCCTGATTGAACAGGATCTGCTCTAACCCGCAGCCTACCAACATCACACCGTCATTGCCGCCATAAGATGGGAAAAGCTTGTTGTGGACACCTTTCCCGTTGACCTGCCGGGTGCCTCCACTGCAATTCAGATGCTGGGTGCCGTCAGGTGTTTCCCAAGCGTTCACGCTGATATTTGCCGTCAAGCACGCGTTGGCACCAGTCGAGGTTGTCCAGGTACCACTCCACGGTCTTCCTCAGGCCGCTGTCGAATGATTCTGCAGGTCGCCACCCAAGTTCACGCTGGATCTTGCTGGCGTCGATGGCGTAACGCCGATCGTGCCCCGGGCGATCTTGGACATAGGTGATTAGTTTCCGATATTCTCTTACTTCGCTCTCGGGAGCTGGTGGCGCCAGCTCCTGCAATAGGTCACACAGGGTGTTTATGACCTCGATATTCTGCTTTTGGTTATGGCCTCCAATATTATACGTATGGCCAGCTTTGCCTTCTGACAAAACTTTGTAGAGCGCACGCGCATGGTCTTCGACGTAGAGCCAATCTCGTATTTGATCACCATTGCCATACACCGGAAGAGGCTTTCCCTCGAGCGCGTTAAGGATCATCAATGGGATCAGTTTTTCGGGAAAATGGTGGGGCCCGTAGTTGTTGGAGCAATTGGTTACCATGACTGGGAGCCCAAACGTTCGCATCCAGGCACGAACAAGGTGATCCGAACCAGCCTTACTGGCAGAGTAGGGGCTACTTGGGGCGTAGGCGGTTGCTTCCGTAAAGAGATACTGCTCGGCGTCTTCGCTGTCAGCCGGATGTGGCAGGTCGCCGAAAACTTCATCTGTCGAAACGTGATGAAATCTGAAGGCCTCTTTCCGCTCAGGGGACAATTCGTGCCAGTAACTTCGCGTCGCCTCTAGCAGCAGATAGGTGCCGATGATGTTGGTTTCGATGAAGGCCGCCGGGCTATCGATTGATCGATCCACATGACTTTCAGCTGCCAAGTGCATAATTGCGTCAGGACAATGCCGAGTAAATATCCGCGCCATCTCAGCACGATCGCAAATGTCAACCTGCTCGAAGAAGTAACGATCGGAACCATCTATGTCGCGCAGGTTTTCGAGACTGCCAGCGTAGGTCAGCTTGTCGACGTTCACGACGCTGTCGCTGGTGTTTTCAATAATAAAACGGATGACCGCTGAGCCGATGAAGCCCGCTCCGCCAGTGACCAGGACCTTCATTCCTCACGCTCTCCCTCTGATTAGTCAGCCGATGGCATGCTTCAAAACCTCGGCCACGTTTTCTTGCTGCTCTGCGGTGAGCCCGATCCACAGCGGCAATCGGACCAGCCTTTCCGATTGAGTGTCAGTAACCTCTAAGCTGCCCTGCGTGCGCCCATAGCGCCTTCCCGCCGGTGAGGAATGCAAAGGCACATAGTGAAAGACCGTGAAGATATCACTCTTCTTCAGGGCATCGAGCACCTTCTGTCGGTCGATCCCCGGCGCCAGCAATACATAATACATATGGCCATTGTGTTGGCATTCTTCCGGCACAATGGGGCGGCGGATCAACCCCTTGGCCTCAAGTGGCTTGAGAAGCTCATGATACCTTTGCCAGATGGCCAAGCGTTCATCAGTGATGCGCTCTGCTTCCTCAAGCTGAGCATACAGGAAAGCGGCGATCAACTCGCCCGGCAGAAATGAAGAGCCAACCTCCTGCCAGGTATACTTATCAACCTCACCCCGAAAGAAACGACTGCGGTCTGTACCTTTTTCTCGGATAATCTCGGCTCGGACGATCAAAGCGGGATCATTCACCAACAAGGCGCCGCCTTCGCCAGAAATCACATTCTTGGTTTCATGAAAGCTATATGCCGCCAGATCGCCGATGCTGCCCAGCGCCCGCCCCTTGTATGTTGCCATCACACCCTGCGCGGCATCCTCTACAACCTTTAGGCCATGACGCCTGGCGGTTTCCAGAATGGTGTCCATCTCGCAAGCGACTCCTGCGTAGTGCACCGGGACGATGGCACGGGTACGCGAGGTAATCGCTGCTTCTACGAGGCCTTCATCCAGGTTCAAAGTGTCTTCACGAATGTCAACGAAAACTGGCACGCCGCCACGCAGCACAAACGCGTTGGCGGTCGACACAAACGTATACGACGGCATGATGATTTCGTCGCCAGGCTCGATATCAAGAAGCAGCGCTGCCATCTCGAGTGCCGCAGTGCAGGAGTGCGTCAGCAGAGACTTTCCACATCCACTTTTGTTCTCAAGCCAGTCATGACAGCGCCTTGTGAAAGGTCCGTCGCCGGCGAGCATGTTCCCAAACTTGGCCTCGGCCATGTAGTAAAGTTCTTTACCGGTCATGAACGGCCGGTTGAAGGGAATTCTCTGGTTCACTGATCATGCCCTTGAAGCCGGTGCCACTCATCGGCAACGCCGCGGAGATAGGCGCTGTATTCGCACGTCGGCATCCGGTCGATCAAGGCTTCGAACTGACCGATATTGAGGAACCCTCGGACAAGAGCCGCTTCCTCTGGACAGCCGATCTTAATCCCTTGCCTCCGCTCGATCGCCTCGATGTAGGAAGAAGCCTCATGCAGTGCGGTACTGGTGCCGGCATCAAGCCAGGCAAATCCCCTGCTCAAGCGCCGCACCTGCAACTTGCCTCGCCTCAAGTATTCAAGATTGACATCGGTGATCTCCAACTCGCCGCGCACAGAAGGCTTAACCGCCCTCGCAATCTCCAGCACATTGTTGTCGTAGATATAGACCCCCGGAACGGCATAGCTGCTCTTGGGGTGCCGCGGCTTCTCTTCGATGGAAATCGCTTTGCCGTTCCGATCGAATTCCACCACGCCGTAGCGCTCGGGATCCTTGACATGGTAAGCAAATATCGTTGCACCATCAGTGAAACCCGAGACTGCACGCGGGAAATCATCGCCCCCTGAAAAGATATTGTCACCAAGCATAAGAATAACAGCATCAGAGGCAATAAAGTCTGCGGCAATCAGAAACGCCTGCGCAATCCCTTCGGGTGTCGATTGTTCCCGATACTGGATTTCCACTCCCCATTGCCTGCCGTCCCCAAGCAAATCTTTGTACCGCTGCAAATCCTGTGCTGTCGAAATTACGCACAGTTCATTTATCCCAGACGCGATCAGCACGGTCAGCGGATAATAAATCATCGGCTTGTCGAAAACTGCCTGTAGCTGCTTGCTGGACACTTTGGTTAGCGGATACAAGCGCGATCCCGCGCCGCCGGCAAGGACAATCGCTTTCATTGGAAATCTCGATAAGGTTTGATCGACTTTCCACTGCTCGAACCCCCGACGGCGATCAGCGTAATGTCGCAACCAGCCATTGCTCCGGCCGAAGTCCTTATCATCGAGTTCCCACACCCTGTTCCGTTTTATATTATCGAATAGATCGATTAGCGCCAGCTGAGATTTGTTGCAAGTCGAAGCCGATACAGCCTCGACATCATTGATCATGTAAATCGCGGCGTTTGATTAGACGAGCTGGATTCCCCGCATTCACAGTGTAGGCCTCTATATTCCTTGTGACGACCGAACCTGCTCCAATGACGGCTCCTTCCCCGATCGTGACGCCCGGCAAGATGATTGCACCCCCGCCAATCCACGCAAACTTCTCGACAATAATCGGCGCTGATGTGTCTGGCAGGTCCAAGTGTGAGTAGTCATGCGTTGCAGCGAACATCTTGACTGCTGGCCCCAACACGACACCATCGTGAAGAACAATTCGCCCTTCTGCGGTTGCCAACGACGGGTAGAACTCGCAGCTGCGGTTCACGGCAACCCGATTGCCGATCGAAACCTTCCAAGGATAACGGATGAAAGTCTTGTAATCGATGAACGACTCTTTGCCAAAGCGCTCCATCATCATTCGAAAGATAGGAACACGAACGACGTTCGGTGAAAGATCAAGAATGCACCAAAAAATGGTGAGGCCCCAGCTATATAAAAGATAGAGAGAGAGGGACGGCTTCCTGCCGCGGGTTTTCGTCATGTACCAGCCCTGTGCACCAAAAATTTGTTGGTCAGAAATAGAAAACCTGAAACGACAATTATTGAGAAAAACTGAACGAGTTCCGCTCGCTTCCCCAAAACATCTACGAACACAAAAAGCATGCCAAGATTCATGCCCAGCGCTACGCCGCTGGTCGCCACATATGCGAGGAAACTCGCTCCAACAGCCACGTCCGACTTAAAGACATAGGCTCGATTCACAATGAAAGTGAGCAACATCGAAAGGCAAAAAAGAAAAGCAGAGCTGCTCTTGGCGCCAAATCCGAATTGCAACAGTGCTACGAACGCTCCATAACCCAAGAGGTTGATCAAGATCCCGCTTAAGTAGTAGCGGATGATCTGATGAAGCGTTTTCAGGCTGACGATTGGCACAGGTGGTTATTCCAGAACCGCCAAGCCAAACCCGCTTCGACCATAGTCGTTGCCGTTATATAGCATATAGGTCGCATCGTCGTGCCGGAACACAAAGGGGTACTCCACCATTTCACTGTCCCAGCCTGTGTGGCTGACGTCGATGCCGGCCCTATCATCCATTCTTTCCCAGTTCGATCCATCTTCGGATTCAGCATAGCCAATTCGATAGCGATCTCCGCGGAAGGAGTACCACATACGCCAAAGACTACCGCATTTCATCACGCTAGGGCGCGAGATCGCGTATTCGCTGGAGTCTTTGAAATCAATGCTGATATCGCCGTTGCGGGCCCAGTCCAACCCGTTCACGGATACTGCGTGTTTGATGTGATATCGATGTTTAGGCTTTCCCCCATCTAGCTCCCAGCCGACGCAGGAAAGATACCACATATCCCAACGCCCGTCGTCTTGGACGACGCAGGGCGTAGCGGTGAAATGTGGTTCATTGGCGGTGCGGTCCAAGATCGGGCCCTCGAAAATGCGTTGGAACACACCGTTCTTCTCTCTTATTGCCACGCCAATCGAGTTCCTGAAAGGAACGGTGACACCCAGGTTCCAGCCTTGATAATATAGATAACTCTTGTCGCCGACGGAGGTTAGCCAGCTGCCCATTGCGCCACTATCGTCAAACGCCCCAAGAGGACCGGGTGCAAGCACAGGCTTCTGGCAAAGTTCGAGGATTTCTGTTGGCCTTGATAATTCAAGCACGACGTAGCCCGTATGGGAGCGGTTGTGATCGTCCCGAGTGGTAAAATAAATCCTGTAAGCATCCCCCGCGATATGTTCCGCGAAGGGAACTGCAGAGTGGGAGGCCGCCCAAGGCTTGTGTCCCTCTATTTCCAGAAGCCGGCCAATCTTTTTCCAGGAAGACGACCTTTTCATAGCGACCGCAGACGGCTGCTCGGAACCCTCGACCGCTCGGTTGGCGTCGCGGCGTAGACGCCGTTTTCCTCCGCATCCGAGAGAAGGATCGCACCGGCGCCGATGACGCATCGGTCCCCGATCGTCACATGATCGCGAAGGGTGGCGTTAACCCCAACGAAGCACTGCTCGCCGATCCTCACACCTCCCGAGACAACGACATGAGAGGAGATGAATGTGTGGCTCCCGGTGCAGGAATGATGACCAATATGGTTGCCGCTCCATAAGGTAACATTATCGCCGATGCGCGAAAATGGCTGGATCGTATTATCTTCAAGGATGAAGCAGTTGCGACCGAAAGCGTACTCGTTAAGGACAGTGGCCCTCGAGCTAACATAGCTTGCCAGTTCATAACCAAGCGCCAGCCCGGCCTCGAACTTCTGCTTGCGAACCTCATTCAGCTTGGCATAGCTGAGCGCGATAAACAGGCTGTAATCGGACGGCGGATAGTGGCTTTTGACATTTTCAAAAGCAACAACCGGCAAACCGCAAAACTCCGGCTCGTTCAGATAAGCGCTGTCAACGGTAAAAGCCGAGACTTCATATTCGCTGTCGCTGCTGAAATAATAGTGCGCGAGCTGGGCCACATCACCGGTCCCGAAGATAATGAGTTTCTGACTCATAGCTGCTTCCTTACGATCATCGTAAATTCGTAGAGCTCATAGTCATGCAACAAAGCGACCTGCCGCGAGTAGCGGCCCTTGCAAAGATCAAATAGGTCAAGCGGGTTGGCATAATAAAGATCCGCCCGCATTCGGTCAGCGTCAGAATAGGAGGTCAGACAATTGAAAGAGAAACCCAGCCGGCTCGTTGCGTTCATCGTATCGAGGGTCTCTATCAGATATGCCAGCCACTCCTCGTCACTTCGGCCCAGCCGCACATTGAAAATACCGGAGGCCACAGAATAGTCCACGATCTCGCCCGGCGAACTGTCCAGCTTGAAGACAGCGGCAGGCGAGGCTTTGAAGCGGGAACGCGCGGCTTCGATCATCGGTAGAGCAATATCTAGGCCGATATACCGCGTGGTGTGACCGAGCTCCACGAGGTAATCGAGCAGAGCTCCATAGCCGCAGCCGATGTCGGCGATCGAGTATGGTTGTGACGGATCGACGACCTTGAGAAGCTGATCAAATCGCATCACTTGTCCGGCGTGGCTATTCCAGTCCACGCCCGCAGGCGTCTGCCCATGCGCCGTGAACCGCCCGGTGTAGTAACCTGCCACGTCCTTCAGGATGTCAGTCTTGGTTCCGACCATAAACGTGCCTCACGATTGTGTACGGGCGCTGCTTTGCCTCGGAGAAAATCTTCGCAAGGTAAATCCCGACTACACCGATGAACGAGATAATCATACCCCCCAGCAGCCAGATGGAGGCCATGACGGACGTCCAGCCCCCAAGGGGTGCTGCCCAAAGCAGCCGCTGCAATACCAGATAAGCGATATAGACGGTCGAAAAAAACGAAATCACGAGACCAATATAGAATATGCTGATTAGTGGCGCATTGCTGAACGACGTGACGGAATTGACGAGAAGAGACAGCTTTCGACGAAGCGTATAGGTGGTTTCGCTCGAACTTTGCTTTTGGACCTTTTTACCGGTTTGGGCAAAGCCGGTAATGTGCCAGAGCCCAGCCATGAAGACTTCCCTCTCTCGGTGCCTCAAGAGTGCCTCAACGTAGCGCCGCGTCATGAGGCGCGCGGTGACGACGTTTTGAGGAAGTGGAAAGCCGGTAAGCATCTTCAACAAAGTGTAGAACCACTGGCCGCTCCAGCGTTCGAACCAATTGCCTTTTCTTCGCTCTTGTACCCCGTAAACCACATCACAGCACTCACGTGCCATCTGCTGGGAAAAATCTAGCAGCCACTCCGGCTGCTCCTCCAGATCGACGTCGATCAAGAAGACACGTTCACCCCTGGCATGGTCCAGTCCCGTCATCATTGCCTTGTGATGGCCGAAGTTTCGGGAGAGGTCGACGATCACGACATGGGTGTCATTATCTGTCAGTTTGATGGCGACATCCAGACTGTCATCTGGAGATCCATCGTTTACGAGTACGATTTGATAGTCGTCTCCTGCCAGCTGCTGTGCAACCACAGTGGCACGGGCATGGAACTCGGCGATATAGGGGGCAGACTGGTATAGGGTTGCTACTATGCAAAGTTTCATGTCACGTATTTCATGAAATGGCGCGCGTTCTTTCCGCAGTTGAAGAGCAGATCGAGGATCGTTACGCCGTGGGTGAACTCGCCGCCGAGCTGTTTGTATTCGGGATATCCGCTGTAATCGAACCAGGTTACATTGACCCCATGCTCCTTGAATATTTTCTCATCGACATAGTCTTTTGCTGCGGGACCAGAGAGATATTCGGTCCCCTCCGCCTGTGCACAAAGGGAAGCCAGACGTTCTGTTTTACCCTCCACCAGATCGTAGTCCCATGAATTGGAGATCAGGGTCTCAATGGAAAGATAGCCGCAAATCGCTTCGATGAATTGGCGGTTAAGCTGGTAAAGGTAGCTTGGAGGGTCATTCAGGTAGAGCGGCTCCAACCAGCCAGCGATTTCCGGAAAATGTGGTGCGCGACGGTAATTCTGTACGAGGATCTTCCAGTGGGCGCTCGCCCACTCCTTATCATCGATCTCAGTTTCACGGATCTTCTGATGGTACTTTCCCTTTACCCGAACAGGAACAGTCAGCCACTGCACCCCCTGAGGCGTTTTGATCTGGTTGCGGTTGCGCCAGTCGCGCCGCGTATATTGCATGTCGTCGTACAGGATAAATTCGTCGACGGCGGCGATCATGTCGAAATACCCCTTCCAGGGTATGTAATTTGACTGAACGATGGCCACTTTCTTCATTTCGTTTCCTTTTCCCGCAGAGCTCGACAGCCTCGTTGGGTGTCTTGCGCGGCCGCCGGTTTCCACAGCTGCTGGATCCGGCTTTCTGCATACCCCCCCGCGCCCTCTGCTGTACGCCATGTCGACACTTGCTCATAGTTTCCAGGAAATGCCGCCCCTAGCCAGTGCATGAGCTCGACCGGAATGCTGCGCGGGCCGTCTGGCTCATATAGCACCCATGCCGCCGCGATCTTCTCGCACGAAACAAGCTCCAGTGCGGCCTGGGCAAGTTTCAGGCTCCCGGGATAGCCACCAATCGTCCAGGCCTGGCCGATGTTTGCGGCACCGATAGCATAGAGGATGCCTGGGGACTGGCCAGACAAATCAATTGCCGGGTCCCCTAGCCTGAAGCCGCTATCTTGCGCGGCTGTCATGGCGCCAGATATGTAGGTCGCATAGGTATTCGGCAGCGTCAGGTTAGATCGGCTGATGCCGATCGCCACATTGGTGTCGTTGAGCCTTAGGGGCTGAGGTTGCCGCTGCGGCTCCTCAAATCCTGTCTGCAGAAGGGTTGCGGCGATTGCCTGTGTGGCGAGCGCAAACGGGATAGCAAATGTCCAAGCTTTCCGATCCCGTGCAATTGGCGCTATCACGGTTACGCCAGCAAGCAGCCAGAAAATTCCTGCAGAACTACCGCTCTCCCAGTAATTCCCGTTCGTTCCAAACGCATAAATGTGAGGCATGAACAGAAAGAGGATCCCCAAGCCCCATTGCGCCGCGGAGGTGTTGTCGAATAGCTTCATGCGCGCAAACAGCACGCCGGATAGCGCCGCGGAGAATGCTACCCCCGATATCAGTAGTCCCTGGAATTGACCGAGTCCCGCAGTTCCGGTGATCTCACCAAGTGCCAGGACCGCAGTGATTGCAAAATAGCCGATCGACGCGACCAAGGTAGCGATCAACCCTAGGGCTTTCTTAGATAAGGCGCCCCAGATTGCGACGAGTGTCGCCACAAGAACAAAAAGTATGGCGTGTTTGGTCCGTGCCGGAAGCAGAAAGTTGTCGATACGCAAAATTTCGGCAGCCGTGTGCCCCCCACCGATGTACTTTGCAAATTCGATCGCAAGCCGCACGCGCTCCACAAATCCTTCTACCGACCCGTCGATGAGCAGCGCGCTGATCAAAAGAAGCACGATGGCAACTGCGGCCGCAAGCAACAACGGTTGCAGCGAGAACTTTCGCGAAACCAGGAGGCAGAAGCAAACTCCGAAAGCCAATGCAAGTGCCGTGCTAGGCTTGGCCATGAAGGCTAACCAGCCGCCGATACCAATGACAATCCATCCCGAGAGACTTCTAGGAGTGAGTTTTGTTTCGGCGAGGAGCAGGCCAATCCCCGTGATCAGCAGGGATTGAAGCGCAAGGCTGTCGTAGCCCGGCGTTGGCAGCCAGCTGTCAAAGAAAATAAGAGCGCTTGTGGCCAGCCCTGCGGCGACGGCATGCAGGACGACACGCCTCTCGCGTGCCTCCGGCGCAAGTGAGTGAAGTAGTAGGCAGGTCATGGCCCAGGCTAGACCGAACGTTATCAATATGTTGGCTTGCCGAAGCGCAGAAATGTCGCCTTTGAGAAGAACAGAAAGCGGATGGTATACGAAGCCAAACTGGGTGGCCGAAACCTCGTAGAGGAATGGATCCGCCATCCAGACCAAATAGAAGCTTTCATCTGTGAAGTCTAATCCATAGGAACTGTATCCGAGGACCCAGACGAGTATAAACAAGGTCGCTAATATGGAAAGGCACGTGACGAAGTGCTGCAACACCAAAGCAGCCGGCATCTCCCGGAGTCGATTGTTCGTCATCAAGCACTGCTCACTGGCCAGATCCATTCTCCTGTGGAGTAGGCGATTCTTGCTTGATTGCACATGGTGAATATGTGCTCCTGCCATGGTTCCTTGGGGGCCGCTTCAAGGTCCTTCTCCGTGTACAAGAGCATGCGAATTGACGTTTGCCTCTCGGAGCATTTCCTCTAGGCTGCTTCATGCGTGGTCCGTGCTCACAAACTGGCGCAGCGATAACGACGCCCCCACTCGGGCTTCGGCTGGCTGACACCGGCCGAGTCTGCTCAGACCATCAAACCGCGGCGTGACGCGGTCCTGCGCAGCCGGAATGGTTCCGCACCGCAACACGCCGCTGCCGCCGAACACACCAACCGATAACCGCCGGAGCGAACTAGAGCAGATCCTGTTCAATCAGGGTCATATCCAGCGGCTCTGAAGTAG
>JOKI01000054.1 GCA_000722615.1 Pseudorhizobium pelagicum
GCCGCCCAGATCAACGAGGCGATCCAGCAGCTCGACAAGGTGACGCAGCAGAACGCCGGCGCCTCGGAAGAAATGTCGGCCACCTCGGAAGAGCTTGCCTCGCAGGCGGAAGAACTGCAGGCGTCGATCGCCTTCTTCCGCGTCGACACCTCGACCGGGAAGAGTGCGAAGGTCGCACCGCTGGCACAGCCCAGGACACCCGGCCAGTCCATGCCCCGTCCGGCCGTTCGTCCAGCGGTCAAGGCGCACAAGCCCGACCAGTCGGTGATGGCACAGCAGGCCCGCGCCAAGGGCTTCGCGCTGGACCTGTCGATGGGCGGTCCGGATTCGGAAGACGCAGACTTCAGGGAGAGCGCATAACCATGACCGCACCATCCGCAGAACTTCAATTCGTCACCTTCAGCCTCGGCGAGGAACTCTTCGCCGTGCCGGTCGGGGTTGTCCGGGAAATCCTCGACCACGAGGACGCCTTCAAGATCCCGCACGGGCCGGACTATCTGCTCGGCCTGCGCGACGTGCGTGGCCAGGGCGTCCCGGTGATCGACCTGCGCCTGCGGCTCGGGATGAGCGCGACGGTGAAGACCCCGCACACCCGCATCCTCGTGCTCGACGTGCCGATCGGCGACAAGCTCCTGGCGCTCGGCCTCGTCGCCGACCGGGTCTACGAGGTCGTGCCGTTCCGGCAGGAACAGATCGAGGCAGCACCCGACATCGGCATCCGCTGGCGTTCCGACTACATCGCCGGCGTCGTGCGGCGCGACCAGAGCTTCGTGGTCATCGTCGATCTCGCCCGGCTGTTCTCCGATGCCGGACCTGCCCTGTCCGGTGTCGCACCGGCCGCCCGTGTGGCCTGATCGGAGACGTTATTTGAGTATCGCAGCGAAGAGCCAGCCTCTCGACGACCGGCTGAGCCAGCGGAATTTCAATCGGCTGGCGAAATACATCTACGACTACAGCGGCATCAAGATGCCGCCCAACAAAGTGACGATGCTGGAGGGCCGGTTGCGCCGGCGCCTTCGGGTCACCGGGTTCGACAACTTCGACGCCTATTGCGATTATCTCTTCGAAGCCGATGGCCTGGCGACCGAATCGCTGCACCTGATCGATTCGGTCACCACCAACAAGACCGACTTCTTCCGCGAGCCGAAGCATTTCGAATATCTGGTCGAAACCGGCCTGCCCGACATCCTGCAGACCTTCGGCGACAGGCGGATTCGAACCTGGAGTTCGGCCTGCTCGACCGGCGCCGAGCCCTATACCATGGCGATGGTGCTTGCCGATTTCCTGGCGGCTTCGGCGCCGGAGCGCGATTTCTTCGTGCTGGCAACCGACCTCTCCACGGAGGTACTGCAGAAGGCGCACAAGGGCATCTATACCGCCGATCTCCTGCAACCGGTGCCGGCGGCCATGATGCAAAGATATGTCATGCGCTCGGCCAACCGCCAACGCAACGAGGTGCGTATCGCGCCGCAGCTGCGCTCCCGGGTCGGCTTTGCGCGGCTCAACCTGATGGATGCCTCCTATCCGGTCGGCGACCTGATGCATGTGATCTTCTGCCGCAACGTGATGATCTATTTCGACAAGCCGACGCAGCAGCGGGTGCTGTCGCGGCTCTGCGACTGCCTCTTGCCGGGGGGCTACCTGCTGATCGGACATTCGGAAACGGTCGCGGGCCTCGAGCTGCCGCTTCGACAGGTCGCCAATACCATCTTCAAGCGCGTGTGAGCTTATGATCAAGAAAATCCGGGTACTGATCGTCGACGACTCCGCCAGCGTCCGGCAGACGCTGACGGCCGTTCTGTCCGCGGACCCGGAGATCGAGGTGATCGGGACGGCGAACGACCCCTTCATGGCCGCCCGCAAGATCCGCGACGACGTCCCCGACGTGATCACGCTCGATGTCGAGATGCCGCAGATGGACGGCATCACCTTCCTGCGCAAGCTGATGAGCCAGCACCCCATCCCGGTGGTGATGTGCTCCTCGCTCACCGAAGCCGGCTCACAGACGCTGATGCAGGCGCTGGAAGCGGGTGCCGTCGACGTGATCCTGAAGCCGAAGATCGGTGCGGCCGACCATCTCGCCGAATGCGGCGAACGCATCCGCACCGTGGTCAAGTCGGCGGCGCGGGCGCAGGTCGGCAAGCTGCGGCGCTACAAGCCCGCCGACGCTCCCAGCGCCAGACTGACCGCCGATGCCGTGCTGCCGCCGCCCAGGGCCGGCGCCATGGCCAAGACCACGGAGATGGTCGTCTGCGTCGGCGCGTCCACCGGTGGCACGGAGGCGCTGCGGGAAATGCTGGAGGCGCTGCCCGCCAATGCGCCCGGCATGGTCATCGTCCAGCACATGCCGGAGAAATTCACCGCCGCCTTCGCCAACCGGTTGAACGGCCTCTGTGCCGTCGAGATCAAGGAAGCCGCCGACGGCGACCCGGTCTTGCGCGGCCATGTGCTGATTGCCCCCGGCGGCGAGAAGCACACCCTGCTCGAGCGTCGCGGGGCCCGCTACCAGGTCTCGGTCCGGACCGGCCCGCTCGTCAGCCGCCATCGCCCGTCGGTGGATGTGCTGTTCCGATCCGCCGCACGCTCCGCCGGCGCCAATGCCATGGGCGTGATCATGACCGGCATGGGCGACGACGGCGCCCGCGGCATGCTCGAGATGCACGAGGCCGGTGCCTTCACGCTGGCCCAGGACGAGGCCACTTCGGTGGTCTTCGGCATGCCGAAGGAGGCGATTGCCCGCGGCGGCGTCGACCGCATCGTGCCGCTTGAGCAGATCGCGCGCGAAATCCTTGCTGCGGACCGCCGGCGCTAGGCTCCAGCACGACCCCTTCATGCTTTGTTAACCATGTTCTGGAACATTGCGCTCAACGGCGTCATGAGGGTGTCCGGTCGGAGCATGAGGCTCGGGGATCGCCTTTGGGGACCGAAATGCCAGTCATCACCTTTGCCAACACCAAGGGCGGCGCCGGCAAGACCACCGCCGTTCTGCTGCTCGCGACCGAACTCGCACAACAAGGTTATCGCGTCACCATTCTGGACGCCGATCCGCAGCAATGGATCACCCGCTGGTACAAGCTGTCACCGCCGAACAGCCTGATCGGCGTGATCCCCTACGTGAACACCAGCACCATCGAGCGCAACATCGCCGACAGCCGCGAGACGACGGATTACTTCATCATCGACCTGCCGGGCGCACGCACCTCGCTTCTGGCCACCGCCATCGGCCTTTCCGACCATGTGCTGATCCCGATCCAGGGCTGTGCCATGGATGCCCAGGGCGGCGCCAATGTTCTCGAACTGCTTCAGTACCTGGAACGCCGGGCCGGCATCCGGGTCGCCCATTCGGTCGTGCTGACGCGGGTCAACCCGATGGTCACCACCCGCGCGCTTCTCGCCGTCAAGGGTCTCCTGGCGCAACGCCAGGTCAATGTCCTGAACACCCCGATCGTCGAGCGCGCGGCCTTCCGCGATGTCTTCGACTGCGGCGGTTCGCTCCACACAATGGACGAGACGCAGGTCAGCAACCTCGACAAGGCGCGCGAGAACGCCCGGATGTTTGCCGACGAGATGGTCATGCGCGTGCCCCTGCCCGTGCGGCAGGCAAAGCCGCGCCGCAACCGCCGCGCGGCCTGACGCCTCAAGCCCCCTCGCCGACCCTAATCTGCAGCTTGACGTCGGAGGGATCGCCCTTGGCGGCCCGCTCGAAGGCTTCGATCGACTGGTCGAAGTCGAAGGTCCCGGTGATCAGCGGCTTCAGGTCCACCTTCCCGGAAGCGATCAGTTCGAGCGCCCGGTCGAAGATATTGGCGTAGCGGAAGACGGTCTCGATGCGCACCTCCTTGGAGATGGCGCCGGCCACGTCGAATTCCACCTTGTGGACCGGCAGGCCGACCAGCACCACCGCACCGCCCGGCCGCACCAGGTCGAAGAGCCCGTCGAAGGCCCTCGGGCTGCCGCTTGCCTCGAACACGACATCCGCACCCCAGCCGCCGGTCTCCCCGGCGAGGACCTCGGCGAAGGGCCGCTCGGTGATGTTAACCGGCACAATCCCCGGATACTGGCCGGCGATCGCCAGCTTCTCGGCGCTCAAATCGGAGATGAAGACGCGGGCGCAGCCGCCGGCAAGCGCTGCGAGCGCCACCATGATTCCGATCGGGCCGCATCCGATGACGGCCGCCACGTCGCCCGGCTTGATGCGGGCCCGCGCCGCCGCCTGCATGCCGATGGCGAAGGGTTCGACCATCGCCCCTTCGGCGAAGGAGACGCTGTCGGGGAGCTTGTAGGTGAAGGCGGCGGGGTGGACCGCATAGGGCGCCAGCACGCCGTGGATCGGCGGCGTCGCCCAGAAGCGCACGTCGGGATCGACATTATAGAGCCCGAGCTTGGTCGCCCGCGACGACATGTTGGGAATGCCGGGCTCCATGCAGACGCGGTCGCCGACCTTCAGGTCTTTCACCTCGGCGCCGACCTCGACCACGGTACCTGCCGCCTCATGGCCGAGCACCATGGGTTCCCGCAGCACGAAGGGGCCGATGGCGCCGTGGGTGTAGTAATGCACATCGCTGCCGCAGACGCCGACGGTGTGGATGGCGATCTTCACGTCCCCCGGACCGACGGCAAGCGGCAGATCGATCTCCCGCAGCGAGAGCACACCCTTTTCTTCCAGAACCAGCGCCTGCATGTCGTAAACTCTCCTTGTCTTGCGCTTTCACAATTAATCCCTGCCTGCGTCGATACCAAGGTAGCGGATGCGAAGCGCCGACAAATATTCATACTCCCGATAGGGATAAGTTTGCGCCGGCGCCGCAAGCGGCTACAAAAGAAAAAAGACATTCGGGAGGACGCATGCGCGCAGTGATGCAGGAGTTGGAACGGCGCCGGGCGGAGGCACGGCTCGGCGGCGGCGACGCGCGGATCGCCGCCCAGCACGGCAAGGGCAAGCTGACGGCCCGCGAGCGGATTGAAGTCCTGCTCGACGAGGACTCCTTCGAGGAGTTCGACATGTATGTGACGCACCGGGCGGTCGACTTCGGCATGGACGGCCAGAAGATCGCCGGCGATGGCGTCGTTACCGGCTGGGGCACCATCAACGGCCGCCAGGTCTATGTCTTCTCCCAGGACTTCACCGTGCTCGGCGGCTCGCTGTCGGAGACGCATGCGCAGAAGATCTGCAAGATCATGGACATGGCCGTGCGCGTGGGCGCCCCGGTGATCGGCCTCAACGATTCCGGCGGTGCCCGCATCCAGGAAGGGGTCGCCTCGCTTGCCGGCTATGCGGAGGTCTTCCGCCGCAATGCCGAGGCTTCGGGCGTCATCCCGCAGATCTCCGTGATCATGGGACCCTGCGCCGGCGGTGCCGTCTATTCGCCGGCGATGACCGACTTCATCTTCATGGTGCGCGACTCATCCTACATGTTCGTCACCGGCCCGGACGTGGTGAAGACCGTCACCAACGAGATCGTCACCGCGGAAGAGCTCGGCGGCGCCTCGACCCATACGAAGAAGTCCTCCGTCGCGGACGCCGCCTTCGAGAACGACGTCGAGGCGCTGGAGGCGGTGCGGCTGCTCTTCGACTTCCTGCCGCTCAACAACCGGGAGAAGCCGCCGGTCAGGCCCTTTCACGATGATCCGTCGCGGCTGGAGATGCGGCTCGACAGCCTGATCCCCGACAGCGCCGCGACGCCCTACGACATGAAGGAGCTGATCACCGCGATTGCCGACGAGGGCGACTTCTTCGAGATCCAGGAGGCCTATGCCCGCAACATCATCACCGGCTTCATCCGGATCGAGGGCGAGAGCGTCGGCGTTGTCGCCAACCAGCCGATGGTGCTGGCCGGCTGCCTCGACATCGACTCCTCGCGCAAGGCGGCGCGCTTCGTGCGCTTCTGCGACGCCTTCTCCATTCCGATCCTGACGCTGGTCGATGTCCCCGGCTTCCTGCCGGGCGTGGCGCAGGAATATGGCGGTGTCATCAAGCACGGCGCCAAGCTCCTGTTTGCCTATTCGGAAGCGACCGTACCGATGGTGACGCTGATCACCCGCAAGGCCTATGGCGGCGCCTATGACGTGATGGCCTCGAAACACATCGGCGCCGACATCAACTACGCCTGGCCAACGGCCGAGATCGCGGTAATGGGCGCCAAGGGCGCCACCGAGATCCTCTATCGTTCCGAACTCGGCGATGCGGAGAAGATCGCCGGACGCACGGAGGAATACGAGGCGCGCTTCGCCAATCCCTTCGTCGCCGCCGAGCGCGGCTTCATCGACGAGGTGATCATGCCGCATTCATCGCGCAAACGCATCGCCCGCGCCTTCGCCTCGCTGCGCAACAAGCAGGTGACGACACACTGGAAGAAGCATGACACGATCCCGCTTTAGAGGGCGACGATGCCGGTTATTCTCCGATGGCGGGGCCATCGATTCCTGTTCTACTCCATGGAAATCGGCGAGCCGCCCCACATCCATGTCTTGAAGGACTCGAAGCAGTTGAAGGTGTGGCTATCCGACCTTTCCGTCGCACGCAGCACCGGGTTCGCCCGACACGAGGTCAATGATATCCTGACGGTCGTCGCCGAGAACCGGCAGACATTTCTGGAGGCGTGGCATGACTACTTTGGACATTGATGAGAAGCAGCTGCTGATCTCGGATGTCGAGGTGCGCGCCAGCTCGCTTCTGTTCAGGATGGCCGACGGTCGTACGATCGAGGCACCGCTCTGGTGGTATCCGAGGCTCTATGCGGCATCGCCGGAACAGCGGCGGAAATGGGAGATCCTGCCGTTCGGTGATGCGGTCGGCTGGGAGGAGATCGACGAGTATATCAGCGCCAAGGCACTCATCATCGGCGGTGCGGCGCCCGGCGCCAAGCCGCCGGCGGAGGCGGCTGAATAATGTTGAACGGAGCATCAAAAGGACTTCAGCCTGCGGCAGGTGGAAGACGCCCTTCCTATATTCTCCCCGTCACCCGCTGACGCCCCCGATCAGAAGGACGAATTTTCATGACCGACACCAAATTCCCGCCCGAGAACAACCTCCCCGCCGGCTATGTGCCGCCCAAGGTCTGGACCTGGGAGCCTGGCAATGGCGGCGCCTTTGCCAGCATCAACCGGCCGATCGCCGGACCCACGCAAGAGAAGGAACTGCCGGTCGGCAAGCACCCGCTGCAGCTCTATTCCATGGGCACGCCGAACGGCGTCAAGGTGACGATCATGCTCGAAGAGCTGCTCGCCGCCGGCCATTCGGACGCAGACTACGATGCCTGGCTGATCCGGATCGGCGATGGCGATCAGTTCGGCTCCGGCTTCGTCGAGGTCAATCCGAACTCCAAGATCCCGGCGCTGATGGACCATGCCCCGAAGGACGGCGGCAAGCCTCTGCGAATCTTCGAGTCCGGTTCGATCCTCGTCTATCTGGCGGAAAAATTCGGCGCCTTCCTGCCGGCTGATCTGCGCGGTCGCACGGAGGCGATGAACTGGCTGTTCTGGCAGATGGGCTCGGCGCCCTTCCTCGGCGGCGGCTTCGGCCATTTCTACGCCTATGCGCCGATGAAGATCGAATATGCCATCAACCGCTACGCCATGGAGGTGAAGCGCCAGATGGATGTGCTGAACCGGCACCTGGCGGAAAACGAATACATGGCCGGCGCCGAATACACCGTCGCCGACATGGCGATCTGGCCCTGGTACGGCCGTCTGGCCGAAAAGGACGCTTATAACGACGCGGGCGACTTCCTCTCGGTTGACGAGTATGCCCATGTGCAGCGCTGGACGAAGCAGGTCGGCGAACGGCGCGGCGTGAAGCGCGGCGCCATGGTCAACCGTACTTACGGCGATCCTTCGAGCCAGCTGCACGAACGTCACGACGCCGCCGATTTCGACACGAAGACGCAGGACAAGATCGGCCAGAACACGGCCGGCAAGGCCTGAGGAGCATACGCATGGCAACCCTGCCCGACATGACGAAACACCGCGGCTTTCCATCCGGCATGCCGGGCACGGGCGTGCAATTCACCATCCGCCGCGCCAATCCGAAGGGGGTGACGCCGATCAGGGCGCTGCCCCGACATGCCCGTACGGGCACGAAGGAGCACCGGATCGACGCCGCCTTCCTGCATGCGCTCTGGCACCATTTCGGAGACGAGCCCTTCGAGCGGGGCAATCTCGATGCCGCCCGCATCAACCTCCTCTTCGGCCGCGAGATCGTCGCGGCCGAGAAGAGTTTCGATCCGCAGTCCTACGAAGCCCTGCTGGTGATCGACGAGAAGGTGGCGCGGCAGAGCTTTCCGGAATCCTTCGAAGACGTGTTCGAGGTGTGATGCGATGGCAAAAGAACCGCTTATGCCCAAGCATCAGGGCTTTCCGCCGGGCCTGCCGGGAACGCAATGGCAATACACGCTGCGGCGGCCAAACCCCAAGGTGACGCCGCTCACCAACTGGCCTCGCCATCGCACCATGGACCCGACGGTTGCGCTGGCCGACCTCGGCTTCGTTCAGGCGCTCTGGCAGTTCTTCGGCACGGAAGCCTTCGAGCGCGGGAACCTCGATGGCGAACGCCTCTGCCGCCTGTTCGGGCGCGAAATCATCGCAGCCGAACGCGGCTTCGATCCACAATCCTATTTCGCCAAGCTGAAGCTGAACGAAGCGCTCGCTCGCAAGAATTTTCCGCAAGCATTCGGTGAGGTGAACAACGAGCAGAGCGTCGCGAAGGGCTTGAAGAAAGCGGCCAAGGAATAGCGGTTAAGGGAGCTTGAACCGCAGGGAGTGAGTTCAAATGATACGGAAAATCCTCATCGCCAACCGCGGCGAGATCGCCTGCCGGGTCATCAAGACGGCGAAGGCGATGGGCATTGCCACCGTCGCGGTCTATTCGGACGCGGATGCCAATGCGCTGCATGTGCGCATGGCCGACGAGGCCGTCCACATCGGTCCGGCGCCCTCCAGCCAGTCCTATATCGTCATCGACAGGATCCTCGACGCCATCCGCAAGACCGGCGCCGATGCGGTGCATCCGGGTTACGGCTTCCTGTCGGAGAACCCGCTGTTTGCCGAAGCGCTGCAGAAGGAAGGCATCATCTTCATCGGCCCGCCGGTCAACGCCATTCAGGCGATGGGCGACAAGATCACCTCCAAGAAGCTGGCGGCGGAAGCCGGCGTCTCCACGGTGCCCGGCCACATGGGCCTGATCGCCGATGCCGACGAGGCGGTCAAGATTTCCGCCCAGATCGGCTATCCGGTGATGATCAAGGCCTCGGCCGGCGGCGGCGGCAAGGGCATGCGGATCGCCTGGAACGATGCCGAGGCCCGCGAGGGTTTCCAGTCCTCGAAGAACGAGGCGAAAAGCTCCTTCGGCGACGACCGCATCTTCATCGAGAAGTTCGTCACCGATCCGCGCCACATCGAGATCCAGGTGCTCGGCGACACGCATGGCACCGTGCTCTATCTCGGCGAGCGGGAATGCTCCATCCAGCGCCGCAACCAGAAGGTCATCGAGGAAGCCCCCTCGCCTTTCCTCGACGAGGCCACGCGCCGCGCCATGGGCGAGCAGGCGGTCGCTTTGGCGAAGGCGGTCGGCTACCACTCGGCCGGCACGGTCGAATTCATCGTCGATGGCGCCCGCAATTTCTACTTCCTGGAGATGAACACGCGCCTGCAGGTGGAGCACCCGGTCACCGAACTCGTCACCGGCATCGATCTCGTCGAGCAGATGATCCGCGTCGCCGCCGGCGAAAGCCTGTCGTTCGGCCAGCAGGACGTCACGCTGAACGGCTGGGCGATCGAAAGCCGGCTCTATGCTGAAGATCCCTATCGCAACTTCCTCCCGTCGATCGGGCGCCTCAGCCGCTACCGGCCACCGGTGGAGGGCGAGCGCGGCAACGGCACGATCGTGCGCAACGATACCGGCGTCTTCGAAGGCGGCGAGATCTCGATGTATTACGACCCGATGATCGCCAAGCTCTGCACCTGGGGGAAGGACCGCGACGCCGCCATCGAGGCCATGGGCGACGCCCTGGACGGTTTCGAGGTCGAGGGCATCGGTCACAACCTGCCGTTCCTGTCGGCGGTGATGGCGCAGCCGCGCTTCCGCTCCGGCAAGATCACCACGGCCTTCATTGCCGAAGAATTTCCCGAGGGCTTTTCCGGCGTCGCACCCGATGCGGCGGCACTGCACCGGCTTGCCGCCATCGCCATGGTTATCCACCAGAGGCTGCAGCAGCGGGCGGCGCAGATTTCCGGCACGATCGGCAACCATCGCCGCGTCGTCGGGAAGGACTGGGTCGTGACGCTGTCGGGCGCCGAGATCGCCGGCCGCATCGAGACTGTTGCCGAGGGAGCCAGGGTCCGCCTTGCCGAGGGTGAACCGCTGTCGGTGGAGACCGACTGGCTGCCGGGCCAGACGCTGGCGCATTTCCACGTCGGCGGCAGCCCGATGGGGGTCAAGGTCGAGCTCAGCGGCACCGCCATCCGGCTGCGCAGCCGCGGCATGGACGTCACCGCAAGGGTCCGCAGCCCCCGCGTTGCCGCGCTGGCCCGGCTGATGCCGGTGAAGCTGCCGCCGGATACGTCGCGGATGCTGCTCTGCCCGATGCCGGGGGTAATCACCTCCTTGCTGGTGAAGGAAGGCGACGCCGTCGAGGCGGGGCAGACGCTGGCGAGCGTCGAGGCGATGAAGATGGAGAACGTCCTGAAGGCGGAGCGCAAGGGTGTCGTCAAACGCGTCGCCGCCACCGCCGGCCAGAGCCTTGCCGTCGACGAGCTGATCATGGAGTTCGAATAGGCCCGGAAAAGGGGGAAGACTTTCTGCAGCGGGTTCAGGAAAATCAACGGCTTGAGAAAAATCAAGGTCGAAATTTTCCACACCGTCAGATTGTGAGGCAGACTGATGCCGTTCCGCTCTCGGATACACCGGCAGGCGTGCCGGCGAGGTGGAGCCG
>JOKI01000055.1 GCA_000722615.1 Pseudorhizobium pelagicum
CCTTCGCCATGATGGCGGCGATCCGGTACCGCGCCAATGACGCGACGCCSCAARRAAGACCGCGGRTGCCGACCATCAGGATTTGATCCGCTGGTCTGTCMAGGAAGTCSGGMGCATCGCCACCAGGCTTGCCCAACGTCGCATAAACCCCGCTTACGTCATCGCCAGGTCCTGCTGGAGACGCGCCCGTCAGGCGGCCGCTCGGCGAGCTCATCTCAAAATTAAACTGCAACTGTGCTGCTAGCATTGAGGGGGGTAGAATGTTTGCCGGAACTGAAGCCACGTCCGTGTCGTCAGGGGGAAACGAAGCGGTGCAGCAGCGTGCAGACGACGCCTTTGCGGTAGGGGTCGAGTGGGAGCTCATGTCGCGAACGCCCATTCCAGTGACAACTGCGCTAACTGCTTGAGCAGCAACCAAACCTTCAACTATCTAGCCGCGAACGGAGCTGGCCCGGCGATATCCGGAATCCTTCAGATCATGGTTAAACTGTTGTTCAAGTTTTAGTTGCATGTTGACCCCAAGTGCGCTGCAGCACCGCCATCGAGTAGATGCGCTACCCCCTTGCTCCGCTCCATCTCTCCAAGAGAGACCTATTCTGAAAGCCTCGAACATGAAGAACATGAAGATTTCCCATCAGCTTTTGGGCCTGGTGGCCATCCTGGTGCTCAGCTTTGCCGCCGTAACCTACTTTCAGATCCAGGCATCCACCCGAAACATATACGCGGAGCGTTACGGCATGCTGCGCACACAGGTCGAATCCGGTCTAGGGATACTCAAAAGCTTCCAGCAGCGCGAGGCGGCCGGCGAGCTTACCCATGCAGAAGCCGAAAAGCAGGCCTTCAATGCTATCGCAGCCATGAGCTATCAACCCGATGGCTATCTCTTTGCATATGACTACGACGTGACGATGCGGCTCCATCCCGACCCGAAGAAGGTCGGTGAGAGCAACAAGGGAAAACCTGATTCCAAGGGAAATATGTTTCGCGACGAAATGGTCTCGATGGGAAGAGCGGGTGGCGGGTTCATCGAATATTTTAGCACCAGCAAACCGGGAATGCCGACCGGTGATTATTTCAAAGCAAGCTACGCTCAGGCTTTTGAACCCTGGCAGATCGTCTTGGCAACCGGTGTTTATGTGGACGATCTTCAAGCAGAGGTACGGGCGATGGTCCTCAATGCCATCGGTGTTGGCGCGGTCATATCTGTCTTTGCACTTGGAGTGGCTCTGTATTTCATCCGCAACATCACGCGACCCCTGACGGCGATCCACAAGTCACTGCAAGCTGTTGCTGACGAGGACGTCTCGGCTTCCATTCCGCACACGAACATGAGCAACGAGGTCGGGATGATGGCGAAGGCGACTGCTGCTCTGCGGGAGAAGGTACGCGAGCGCCACGCGCTGGCGGCTCGCCAGATCGAGCAGCAGCGGGAGCTGGACGAGGAGCGCCACAACAGCGCCACCATGCAGCAGCAGGAGGCTCAACTGCAGGCGCGGGTGGTCGGCACGATCGGCGACGCACTCGAACGCCTCGCCCACGGCGATCTAACGGTGCGATGCGACGACCTCGGCAGCCGCTATGCCACGCTACGCGACAATTTCAACAATGCCCTTTCGCATCTCGAGGCAGCCATGGCCAAGGTCAATGCCAAAGGAATTGATATCGGGAACTCCAAAGAGGAGATCCGCCGCGCCTCGAATGAACTTTCGCAGCGCACCGAACGACAGGCAGCGAACCTGGAGGAAACGTCGGCGGCGCTCGACGAACTAACGGTCGCTGTCCGTCATACTGCTGAAGGCGCCCACGAGGCCGCACAGCGCGTGATGGCGGTTACCACCGAGGCGCACCGGAGCGACGCCGTTGTGACGCAGGCAATCGAGGCGATGAGCGGTATAGAGCAGTCCTCGGACGAGATCTCAAAGATCATCGGCGTCATCGACGAGATCGCCTTCCAGACGAACCTCCTGGCACTGAACGCCGGTGTCGAAGCCGCACGTGCGGGGGAATCGGGCAAGGGCTTCGCGGTCGTGGCCCAGGAGGTTCGCGAACTTGCACAGCGTTCCGCCGCGGCCGCCAAGGAGATCAAGGACCAGATCTCCCGCTCTTCCGGCCAGGTGGAAAACGGCGTGCGCCTGGTCGGGGAGGCCGGTCAAGCGCTGAAGCGCATTTCTGAGCAGGTGAATGCAGCAAGCGACATCGTCACCAAAATCGCGCATTCGGCCTCAGAGCAGGATACGACACTGCGCTCGATATCGACGTCGCTCAACCAGCTCGATTCCGCCACACAGCACAACGCAGCCATGGCGGAAGAGACAACGGCATCGGCCGAAGCGCTCGCCGTTGATACTGAGGAACTATTGAGCCTGATCCGGGGCTTCCGCATCAGCGGCACGCCGAGCGTAGACCGGCTAGCCGACAAGGTGGGTAACATCCGCATAGCCGTTTGACGGCTCAATACGTCGCATAGCGAACTGGGGGCATCTCCGTCAGACCGCACCCCAGTCGATCACCCTCCATTGCGAATTGAGCCGGGCGTTCTGCACACTGTGGTAGAGTCAGCCTGAGGCGCTGGCCGGAGCCGGCTGCCTGAGCATGGCCTTTTAGGCTCGAAGGCCTGTACTGGAGGACCCGGATCAGGCGTTCTTCAGACGCGCTGGAACCAATGACTGGCAGCTTGCAAATCCGCTTCGGCCTCTCGATCCCCACCGTCGGCTTCAACCTCAAGACCGCAGATGCCTGGGTAGCAGGCATCGCTTCTTCTCTCCCAAGACCGGCTTATGATCCTCTTCGAGCGGCGAATAAGTACCATCATGCTGTCTATCAATCTGGTTTTGGTCGTTACAACCGTCTACTCGATGATCCTCTCCACAAGAGTGGACGGTCATGACAACAACCTACGAGGAAGCTTTGAGGAGAAGACGAACTGGCAACCGTGACAGAGAACGCTTGAAATGGAGTGATCGTCAATGAAGGTTAAAGACACTATGATGGTCACTGCCGAAGTCAGCGGTATGGCAGGCGCAGCTAATCCTTGCTGCAGTGCGCGGTCGTCTCGGGGTCGGCAGCACTGGAGTGACGCCAGCTCGCCAGCCCATCGTTCAACCTCCCGCCGATGCATGGAGGATGAGGCGGTTTACATTGCTGGTGGTCCTTCTTTCGTCGGCATCTCCGATCCGATAATTTCATTGGTCGGCGAGGGGCCGAAGCGAAAAGTTCACCTGTCACCTTTCTTCATCGAGAAGAGGGCGGTCAGCGGATCCCAGTTCCGATCCTTTGTGGAGGCAACTGGATACGTGACGGAAGCCGAGCGATATGGATGGAGTTTCGTATTTCACTTGCTGCTCGATGAGCCGGGGCGGCATGAGTCTCCGGTTGAGACGCCGTGGTGGCGCAAGGTAGACGGCGCTTGCTGGCACCAGCCCGAGGGCCCGGGTTCAAGCCTGCAGGGCAGAGAGGATCACCCAGCGGTGCACATTTCCTGGGCCGACGCTAGCGCCTACGCTCACTGGTGCGGCGGTAGGCTTCCAACCGAAGCGGAGTGGGAGTTCGCAGCGCGCGGTGCGTTGGTTGATCCCCGCTTCCCATGGGGAGATGAAGAGCCGAGCGATGAGCGCATCTTCTGCAACATCTGGCAGGGACAATTCCCGCAGGTCAATGATGCCGTCGATGGGTTCGTTGGGACGGCACCTGTTGAGAGCTTTCTGCCCAATGGGTATGGTCTCTTCAACATGGTAGGAAATGTCTGGGAATGGTGCTCCGACACCTTCAAGATCAGGTCGGTCGGAAAAGTTGCGCGCCAACGGAATGCGGATGCTCTTCGGTATTCGGAGCGAGTTATGAAAGGAGGATCATATCTCTGCCACATCAGTTATTGCTACCGTTACCGCATCGCTGCTCGTTCCGGTCGTCCAGCAGATACGTCTGCAGGGAATACAGGATTTCGGGTCGCTTTCGACCAACGCGTCGCAGCAGTCTAGCTCAAGACTTTGAACATTTTCGTCGCCATTCTGACGAAATTGAGGGCGGTTATGCTGCGCTCGTCCGATCTGTGGACGATCAGAAGGTCGGCAAGAGGGGATTCCTGCGGCTCTAGTGGGCGATAAATCACGCCTTCTAACTTCAGCTTGGCGATAGATTTGGGAAAAAGCGCTACCCCGAGACCGCCAGCAACCAAGCCCAGTATGGCATGCAGTTCATTCACCTCCTGAACAATCCTTGGCTGAACTCCGGCCTTTTTGAAAGAACCTGCGAAGTTTCGCTCCAGATAGAGTGCTTTCACCCGCCGGGTCATGATCAAGCCCTCTTCGCCGAGCTCAGAGAGCCGCACCACCTTGCGACCGGCCAAGCGATGGCTTTCGGCGAGAGCTACCACATAGGGTTCTCGCAGCAACAGACTGGCTTCAAAATCCTCGTTCTCGAAGACTGGTCTAAGCAGTCCGATCTGTATCCGTCCCGCCCGTAAAGCCTGCACCTGTTCGGTCGAGATCATCTCGTGGAGGATCACGTTGACAGCTGGGTACTGCCGAGAAAAAGCAGACGTCAGCTTTGGCAGGATGTTCAAAGCCGCGGCGTCGGCAAACCCCACAATCAAGCGGCCCGATCTTCCGTCTGACGCTCGTCTTGCCATTTCTACTGCGAGGTTGAGCTGACGCAGAGCGATCCGCCCTTCCTCCAAAAGACTTTGACCAGCGTCCGTTAGCGTCACCCGTCGTGTTGTCCTATCAAAAAGAGGAAAGCCAAGACCGTGTTCGAGCTTTGCGATCTGCTGGCTCAGGCCTGATTGTGTGATTTTCAGCCGTTCTGCGGCGCGGACAAAGTGGAGCTCCTCAGCGAGAGTGACAAAGGAGGTCAAAAGTTTTTGGTCCATCTCAATCCATCAGTGATGCTAATTTCTTTATCAGAAAGTATCAGGGTATCTTCTCAATGTCTCTTGTTGTTCGAGAGGCCGGCTTGAGGAAGCCTTGTAAGTTCAAAGGGAGGAACCGAAATGAAGAAACTGACTGCTTTGAGCTCGGCCGTCATGGTCGCTGCAGCTCTTTCAATCACGAGCGCGGCGGCGCAAGACGCCTGGCCTTCGAAACCAATTACTCTCATCGTGCCATTCGCGCCGGGCGGGAACACTGACCTGATTGCACGGACCATTGCACCAAAGCTCGGAGAGAAGCTTGGACAGTCGGTTATCGTCGAAAACCGCCCAGGTGCAGGGGGTACTATCGCGACAACCGAGACGGCCGCCGCTCCCGCAGATGGATACACGATGCAAATCGGAGACATCAGCACGCATGCGATCAGCCCTTACGTCTATAAGACTTTGACCTATAACGCTCTGGAGGATTTCGAGCCTGTAATTCAGGTGACGTCGGTTCCTCTTCTCCTGGTCGTCAACCCGCAGGTCGAGGCCAATAGTGTGCAGGAACTCATTGCCCTGGCAAAGAAGGATCCCGACAGCTTGTCGTATGCTTCTTCTGGCAACGGATCCCCGCAGCATCTGGCGTTCGAGTATTTCAAGAGCATCGCAGGTATCGAGCCTGTCCACATCCCCTACAACGGTTCGGCTCCAGCATTGACTGATGTCATCGCAGGTCATGTTCCGATGATGATTGATGGCACTGCAGTTCCGCACGTCAAGACCGGTGCACTCAGAGCCCTTGCCGTTACAGGCACTGAACGGACACAAGCTCTTCCGGACGTCCCGACATTGGCAGAGGCGGGGGTGAAGGACTTCGCCTTCACATCCTGGCACGGCATCATGTATCCGGCTGGAGTGCCAGAGGAAATCATCAACAAGGTGAACGCTGCTGTCGATGAGATTCTCAAAGAAGAGGAAGTGCGGTCGCGTTTCGCGGACATCAATATCGGCCTTGCCGGCGGCTCGCCGGAGCAGTTCGCGCTATTCATCAGAGCGGAGAACGAGAAGATGAAGAGCTTGGTCGAACGCTCCGGTGCGACCAAAGACTAATCGAGGTTGATCAGGCGAGATGACGATGCTGAATAAGACTAGTGGGAATGAAGTCACAAAAGCGCGTCCCAACGTGCTTTTTGTGACGGTTGACCAATGGCCAGGGGGCCTCCTAGGCTGTGCTGGCCACCCCGTGATAGAAACACCCACCCTCGATCATCTCGCCTCGATTGGCAGAAGGTTCACCAACGCCACATCTGAATGCCCGATTTGCATTCCTGCCCGCAGGTCCATCATGACCGGAACCAGTCCCCGGCGGCACGGAGACCGAACGTTTCAGCCGTCGCTCCCAATGTCCAAAGAGCTTCCGACTTTGGCAGAGACGTATAGGCGCAATGGGTATCAAACACAGGCTATAGGCAAGCTCCATGTTTACCCGCAACGGGACCGCATTGGTTTTGATGACGCACTGTTGGCGGAGGAGGGGCGAGGCGCTCTTGGCGGCGTGGACGACTACGAACTTTTCCTTGCTGACAAGGGATACGCTGGTCAGCAGTTCCTCCACGGGATGAGCAACAACGAGTACAGCTGGCGCACCTGGCACCTCCCGGAGGAGCTACATGTGACCAACTGGACCACATGGGCAGCGGCTCGCAGCATCAAGCGACGCGACCCGACGCGCCCGGCGCTTTGGCACGTGTCTTACACCCCGCCGCATCCCCCTCTTATTCCACTTGCAAGCTACCTTGAGCGGTACCGGGCGCGGGATATCGATGAACCTTATGCAGGTGATTGGGCAAGCGAACCGGAAAGCCTGCCTTATCCGCTGAAACTGGCCAGGGATTATTGGCCTCAGTTACCGGCGGCGCAACTGGCGGATATGAGGAGAGCCTTCTATGCCCTTTGCACGCACATCGACCACCAACTGCGTGTTCTCATCGGCACTCTTCGTGAAGAGCAGGTCCTGGACAACACCATCATCCTGATCACCAGTGATCACGGTGACATGCTCGGGAATCATGGGTTCTACGCCAAGCGCTTAATGTACCAGAATTCTGCCAACGTTCCGATGATCCTTGTGGGTACGGCAGACGACGGTGTCGTCGGCAATGGTGTGGTTGATCACCGGCTTGTAGGTTTGCAGGACATAATGCCAACTCTCCTCGATCTCTGTGGGCTGCCTGTTCCAGAGACATGTGAGGGATGGTCTATGATTTCATCACGCAAACGCGAAACATTTTATGCGGAAGCGCTGTCAGGCGCAAAGGCGATGCGGATGATCCGTGATGGTCGCCATAAGCTTATTTGGTATCCCGCGGGATCCAGGTTCCAGCTTTTCGATCTCTGCGAAGATCCTCATGAATTGCACGATCTCAGCGCCTCCGCAGATCATCGGGAAATATTCAAGTCGCTTCAGGAGCGCCTTCGCGGTGAGTTGTATGGAGATGATCTACTAGCTGTCGATGGCTCAGATTTCGTCGGCCTTGCCGTCCCATCGTCGCCTATCTTACAAAACCGCGGTCTTTCGGGACAACGAGGGCTGCATTACCCAGCTCCACCACTTCAGGATCCTTCCGTTGTCGTCGGCGGCGTCTAAAAAGCGGCGACGCTGCACAGTTGGGAGGAAAAAAATGCGCACTACCATAGGCCTTGATGTTCTTGCCGGCGGTATCTTCGTCTTGTTGGGAGTTGGCTTCCTTGTCCCAGCTCTTGGTTTTGGCTTTGGCTCAATGCTCCGGATGGGCGCCGGGTTCTTCCCTGTCGTCCTTTCGGTGCTGCTGATGATCCTGGGTCTTGTGATCGTCGTGAGAGGTGCGCTGGCTCCGGAACGGGTGAGCCTGCCGAAAATTGGTCCGCTCCTACGTGTGATTGTGGCCATGACAGCGTTCGCAGCCTTGATGGAGCCGCTCGGCTCCTACTTCACCCTGCCCATTGTTGTTGTGATTGCTGCCTCTGCCAGTGCCTCCTTCAATTGGCGCTCTGCAGTCGTGCTCGCGGCTGTCTTGACGGTTTGTTCGGATCTTATTTTTCGAGCCGCCCTAGGCTTGCCATTCCCACCGTTTGGCCCGTGGGTCGGAGGCTAACATGGATCTTCTTCAACATCTTGCCTTGGGTTTTGAAACAGCACTTACTCCGGTCAACCTGTTCTACTGCTTCGCGGGCGTGCTGATTGGAACCTTGATCGGCGTCTTACCAGGCCTTGGCCCTGCACCGACCGTAGCAATGCTGCTGCCGCTGTCTTTCGGATTGCCGCCCGTATCAGGATTCATCATGTTGTCCGGCATTTTCTACGGTGCGCAGTATGGCGGCTCCACAACCGCAATTTTAATCAACACTCCAGGCGAATCCTCGTCCGTCGTGACCGCGCTGGAGGGTTACCAGATGGCCCGCCGCGGCCGTGCCGGAGAGGCATTGGCAATGGCGGCCGTGGGATCTTTCATCGCCGGGACCATAGCGACGTTCATCATAGCGTTGCTAGCCCCACCGCTGGCCAAAGCTGCCCTTCTGTTTGGCCCCGCGGAATACTTCTCGTTGATGGTCCTCGGCTTAATTGCGGCAATTGCCCTTGCAAGCGGTTCGGTGCTGAAGGCGATCGCGATGGCCATTATCGGCTTGCTGCTGGGCCTCGTTGGGACCGATGTGACCTCAGGTGTTCAACGCTACACATTTGGTGTGCTCGATCTCTTTGACGGTATTGCAATCGTGGCCTTGGCAATGGGGCTGTTTGCGGTGGCTGAAGTTCTTCGCAATCTGGAGGATCCGACGCAAGAGAGCGTCATTGTGGCACAAGTTACAGGTCTTGCTGCCGGCCTCAAAAGCACACGGCGAGCTATGGGCTCTATTTTGCGCGGAACAGCGATTGGGTCTCTACTCGGCATCTTGCCGGGTGGAGGAGCGACGTTGTCCTCTTTTGCTTCCTATGCAATGGAAAAGCGATTGTCGCGGGAGCCGGAAAAGTTCGGAACAGGGGTTGTCGAGGGCCTCGCGGGGCCAGAGTCCGCCAACAACGCCGGTGCGCAGACTTCCTTTATCCCGATGCTAACTCTTGGCTTGCCATCGAACCCTGTTATGGCGCTGATGATCGGGGCACTGATGATTCACGGCATTCAGCCGGGACCAAACGTCATCTCGGAACAGCCGGAATTGTTTTGGGGGCTTATCGCCTCCATGTGGATCGGCAACCTGATGTTGGTCATTCTGAATCTGCCGCTGGTCGGGCTGTGGGTGCGCCTGCTAACGTTCCCTTATCACCTGCTTTTCCCGACAATCATCGTCATTACCTGCATCGGCGTCTTCAGCTTTTCAAATTCCATGTTTGATGTCTGGATGTTGATTATCTTTAGTGTCGCTGGCTACGTGCTGGTCCGGCTGAGATGTGAGCCCGCCCCATTGCTGCTAGGCTTCATCCTTGGTCCTATGATGGAAGAACACCTTCGACGGGCGTTGCTGCTCTCTCGGGGGGATCCAATGGTTTTCGTCGAACGTCCAATCAGCGCAACCATGCTGGCCGTTGCTGCCTTGCTTATCTTTGCTCCGGCACTTTCGATCATTCGGCGTCGGCGAGAGGAGATCTTCGTTGAGGAGTAGTCATTAAACCCCAGCGTCCGCCATCGCCCTTCTCAGGCAAGCTGTAAAAAGCTTCCTGCCGTCACTTCGGATCACGACCTTGCATATCTACCTGCCGATCGCAGAGCTTTCGGTCAACATCTTCAT
>JOKI01000056.1 GCA_000722615.1 Pseudorhizobium pelagicum
TGACGCAGCAGAACGCCGCCATGGTGGAAGAGGCCAATGCCGCCGGCGCAACGCTTGCCAGCGAGGCAAGCCGCCTGCGCGAGCTCGTTTCGCAGTTTCAGCTCGGTGGAAGCGGATATCAGATGACGACCCAGCGGACTCTTGGACCAGCAGCCAAGGGTAATTTCAGAGGGGCTTCGAATAATTCTCCTGCGCGCGGTATTGTCAGCAAAATTGCTGACGCCTTTGGGGCCAAAGGCTCCGCGGCGGTGCAAGTCGACAACCACAGCTGGGAAGAATTCTGATGGCTGACGTTCTGGCCTTCCGGCGTCCTGTGTCGGCGGATGCGGGACTAGAGCCTGCCAGCCCTCTCGATCCCATACCTGCTTTGGCTGAACTGCATACTGCTGAAGCAGTTGAGTTGCGGGAGGTCCTCCGGCAGATGGCACCTCTTCTGGAAGACCTTCTACGAGAGCTGCACATTCAGCAGCTCTGATTGAACTGATTGCACCGGGTAACCGGTGCATTTCGCTCTGGTCCTTTAGGCCAATTCAGCGCCCGTTGCCGACCTCAATAGGGGATCAATGGCTGCGGCGGCCTGACTATTTCGACATCACGTTCAGGCACATGCTCAGGTAGTTGTTGCTGAAAGAGCGTGTCACGAACGGGTGGGCGCCCACGACCCAGATGGTGCAAGAGCAAACAGGTCAAACAGATCGTTGCTACCCATCTGTCCACCCTTCAACATGAGCATGAGTGGCCTGTCAGACGTTTCTGCGCTGCATATGGCCACTCCGCGATCTGCATCTCCCATATAGGATAGACTGCGGACACCAAGGCACCTGACAGCCGCACTCGACGTGTCTCCTCCCGCTATTCCCAACCCGGACAGACGCATGTCCGAAGCGACTGCCGCCACAAACCGCGCCGACCTTTCGGTAAGATCATCGTTCGACAGCCCATAGTCCTCCTCCGGCAGCAGATGCGCCAGGAGATTAGCTTCAGTTGAGAGATGACGACGGGCCTCCTCTACGGCGGACTGCAGGAGTTTTGGGTCGGACATGACTTGAGGGGTGAGGGGGAGCTTTTTGAACAGCCGGGCAGCCTCGACCTGCGATTGGGTCACCGACGATCGGCTACCGGCGAAGATGAACGTTGGCAGGCCGGAGCCGGCCTCTGGTCTATCCACCTGCATCGTGGCGGCCGAACTGCCATCGTTTGCCGTCAGAGCCTCTGCAACGCTGCTTGCGCCAACGAGAAGGACCGGGCGCTCGACGGACAGGCCGCGCAGAACCTGGGCCAAGATGGAGATGTGCTCCTGACAGACCGCATCGAAGAGGAAGCAAGGCGCTCCAGATACGGCTGCAGCCGACAGGCGTTCGATGATCGCCGGCGCTCCCTTGTCGATTTCCGTCGCCGCTACCAAAGCAATATCGGCCAGCCCTTGTTCTGCCAGATGGAGACGAAGATCCGATTCGCGCATGGGCGTAACCGGATGACGAGACATGACTGGATGGCGGTCGATCCTGTGGACACTTCGATCGCTCGCACCGGCGAAGAGATGTCCGAAGCAGCAATAGCGCCCGAGGCTCGGCTGTCCGCCGATAATTAGAACGAGCGCAGGGTGGATATGCGCTGAAATTGCCGCAACGGCAGCGCCTATGCTGCCGATCTCGGGGCTGCTGTCAAAGGTGGAGCAGACCTTGTAGTGGAAGAAGCGGGCTCTGCTGGCAGCCAGAGGCGCGATTATTCGTTCGAGCTCCTCCTGTATTCTGCGCGGTGCCATCGAACGCAGGCCGGTCGCGATGCCGACAGCACCTAGATCAGCCATTTCCGTCGCCGTCGGAGGCGCCAAGAAAAGCTTTGTCCGCGCGCCCCCTTTGGAGAAGGTCGCCAGTGTGTCCGATGCTCCGGTGAAGTCGTCTCCGATGTAGACGCATTCCGGCGCGTCCAGGGATGTCATCGTATGTCTCCGAACATGGCGATGGCGGCCTCGAGCTCCGGCCGACCGGCAGAAAAGGCTGTGAGATCGCTTCCCGCGCAGAGGGCGTCGTAGGCCGAGCGCAAGCTTTTGACCCCGGCCGCCGGTCCGAGCGGATGAGCCAGAATGCCGCCGCCTGCCAAGAACATGAAATCGGTGGAGCCGGCCGCCTCTCGCGTGCGCTTTAGCGTGCCCGCCCATTGACCGGATGAAAAGACAGGCATCACAACATCGTCTCTTGATCCGTCGTGCGCCAGCGGCTGAAGGCAGCGTCGCGCCGCCTCGTCAACCTCGCCGGCAGCGTCTGCGAATTTTCCGCCGATGCCGTGTACATGCAGGTGGTCGATGCCGGTGAGCCTGTAGAGCGCTTGATAGGCGTCGAAGCCAAACCCGAGGGCGGGGTGACGTCCGAATGCGCCGTAACCGTTGCGATGGCCGTGGATTGCAAGCGGTGTCGAATGGCGTAGCGTCTCCATCGCCGAAAGCCCGCACCAGTTGAGGCTGGCCATCACGCAGGTACCGCCCTCCCGTTCGACCAGCTCCGCGTGACGCCGCATGGCGTCCAGCTCGTCGGTTATGTTGAACGCCATCATGACATCGCGACCCGTCCGTTCGCGGTGGGCGCGGATCTGAGCCATCACCGCCGGAACACGCTCTGCGATGGGCGCGTGAACAGGGTTGGCGCAGACTTCGTCGTCCTTGACGAAGTCGACCCCGGCTTCGCACAGCTCCCGGACCAGCGAGGCAATCTGCACGGAAGACATGCCGACATTCGGCTTGATGATCGTCCCGAACAACGGCCGATCCTGGACGTTCAACGCCAGGCGCGTTCCCTCAACGCCGAGCCGGGGCGCCGGGAAGAGCGCACGGTAGGACTGCGGCACCTGGATGGAGACAAGCTTCAGCGCCGTCACTTCGCCGAGATCGTAGAGGTTGCCCGCCACGGTCGCGGCCAGCGTCGGCAGGTTATGGCCGATATTGCCGACAGGGTAGTCGATGGTGACACTTGCTCTGCGGTACGGGCCCGTCACCTTCTTGCGAAGGAGGTAGTCGCTCTGCAAGGTGGGCTCCGGGACGGACTCCTGCTCCTCGACGGCCACGATGCCGGCGGCTGCGCGTTCGCGCAGTTCGTCGGTCTCGTTTGCAACCCGCACGAAAGTACCGGAGCTCTGCTCACCCGCCATCATGCCGGCAACTTTCTCCAGATCGAGTGGCGTCTCGACCAGGTATTGCGCCCTTACATACACTTTCTCGGTCATGGCAGGCTCAGATCCTGCTCAGGTCCGGGAACGGGCGCACGGGGTCGCTTCCATCCCATTTCTTGGATGCCTCGCGGATGAGGTCGAACATGCGCCCCTTGGGTCCAAGGACCTCCGATAGTTCGATCACAGTGCCGGGATGATCCTCCTTGTCGAAGTAGACGAAGCGGCCGTTGACACCAACCGTCCCGCTCATCTTGACTTCAAAGCCTTCGCCTTCCATGCGGGCGAGATCCTCGTCGAACTGCTGGGTCCAGTAGGCCACATGCTGAAGCCCGCGATGGCCTTTCTGCATGAAGTCTCGGTACATGGAGGGGGCATCGTTGCGGGTCTGTATCAGCTCGACCTGGATGAAGCCGGCATTGGCCAGCGCCACCGAATTGTGGACATCGTAACGCTTGCCCTCGTAGGTATAGTCCTCGATTGGCACCTTCGGATTGTAGTACCAGGGACCGACCCCGATCGTGCCGTGCCAGTAGGCCATCGCCGCTTCGATGTCGTCGACCACGTAGCCAAGCTGCCGGATTTCTCCAAGGAATCTGCTCATTCGGTTGCCTCACTGAACCATGTAATTGGGGAGCCATGTCGAGATTGCCGGGATCAGCGTCACGGCGAGAAGGGAAAGCATCAGCGAAACCAGGAAAGGGATGGTTCCGCGGATGACCACGTGGATGGGCATCTTTGCGACGATCGACACCATGTAGAGGCTCATCCCGACCGGCGGCGTCAGCAGGCCGATCATCAGGTTCAGGACGAAGACGATGCCGAGCTGCAATGGATCGACGCCCGCTGCCGTCAGGGCGGGCGCGATGATCGGCGCAATGATGAGGATGGCCGCAATCGATTCCAGGATCATGCCGACCAGCAAAAGCAGGATGTTGACGAGCAGCAGCAGCAGCAGCGGATCGTCGGTCAGGCTGAGCAGGAAGGAGCTCACGATCATCGGCACGCGATCCATCGTCAGAACCCAGGCGAAGAGTGCCGCCGTCGAGACAATGAAGAGGACACTGCCGGTGGCTTCCACGGTTTCGCGAAGGCTGTTCATGACGCCGCGGAAGCTCAGCGTCCGATAGATGAAGAAACCGATGAAGAGCGCATAGGCAACCGTTACGCCTGCAACTTCGGTTGGACCGAAATAGCCGCTCATCAGGCCGCCAATGAGCAGGATTGGTGCAAATAGCGCTGGCGCCGAAACCACGAACTTCTGCAGGATGGCTGACAAGCTCGGTCTCACGTCGTCGCGGGGAAGCTTCTTGATGCGTGCGGTGATGGCAACCTGCGCCATCAGCAGAAGAGTGATCAGGATGGCGGGAATGATGCCCGCCAGCAGGAGCTTGACCGCAGACACATTGGCCACGCTCGCATAGATGATGATCGGGATCGAGGGTGGAAAGATCGGGCCGATCGTGGCCGCTGCGATCGTCACGCCGGCAGCAAAATCTTCCCGGTAGCCCTGCTTCTTCATCTGGTCGATCTGGATCTTGCCAAGCGCGCCGATGTCGGCAAGTGCCGCACCTGAAATGCCAGAAAAGACGAGGCTGACAAGTATGCTGACCTGAGCGATGGCGCCGCGCACCCTGCCGACCAGTAGCCGAACGAAGTCGAACAGATGATTTGTCACGCCTGTCGCGGTCAACAGATTGGCCGCCAGGATGAAAAGTGGGACGGCCAGCAGCGGTGACGAGTCAAGCGCATTGACAGCCCGCTGTGCCAGAACATTCACCGGTAGCCCGTAGGAAACGATGACAATGGCCGACGAAAGGCCGAGCGAGACCGCCACCGGCATGCCGATCAGCAGTGCCAGCAGGAAGAGAATGACAAGAAGCAGGCTCATGATTGACCGTCAAATTGCGAGGTCGGACCGAAGGTCCTCAAAAGATGCGCCAGCCGCCGCACGGCAACGCAGGCAAACAGGGTCAAGCCAATCGTGGCGGGGGCGTAGAAGAGCCAGTTGGACATGCCCATGGCCGGGGTGGAAAACTTTCCGGCGCGGGACAGATAGCTGTGCATGCCGTAGAGCGAGATCGCGCAAAACAGAAAGACCCCGATCTCGGCGATGATCGCCAGCGCCGCCTGTGTGCGCCCTCCGATCAGTTGCGGTACCACGTCGACTGCGACGTGCTGGCCCCGAAGGGCCAGCAGCGGTATCGACAGGAAGACCAGCGCAACGCCGCCGAAGCGGGCAAGCTCGTCAGCCCAGGGCAGTCCAAGGTCGAATCCGTTCCGCGCAATCACCTGGACGACCACGAGGATCGCCACCAGAGCGAGAAAGCCGATGGCAACCGCAATGCAGGCCCGGCATACCCTCGACAACAAACGAGAAGCCGAACTCGAAGATGGATGGGACTGGTCCATGCGTGTTTCTCGTTCCGTCGTTAGATCAGCTCACAGCCCGGACTTTTTCGTAGAGCGAACCGTATTTTTCGCCGAACCTCTCATCCACCAGCTTCTGCACCGACTGACGGAACGCCTCGATGTCAAGCCCGTCCTCTGGGCCGATGACGGTCATTCCGGCCTGCTTCAGCGCTTCGGTATCCTTCGCCTCGTTGTCCGCGATGGCATTGGTTGCACGCGCACGGATCTCCAGCGAAGCTTTGGAAACGGCGTCCTTCTGGCTCTCTGAAAGGCCCTGCCAAACATCCTCGTTCATGACGACGACCTCGGCATTCGACATGTGCCCCGTTAGCATGAGATGGGACTGAACATCGTAAAGCTTGACGGTGAGCACCACGTTCACCGGATTTTCCTGACCATCTGCGACGCCGGTCGCCAGCGCGGTCGGCACTTCCGACCAGTCGATCGGAATTGGAACAGCGCCCATTCCCTCAACTGCGGTGGTATAGACCGGGAACGGCACAGCCCGGATCTTGACGCCGGCAAGATCGGCTGGCGTCTTGATCGCCTTGTTGCAGGTGAGGTTGCGCCGGCCGAAGTAGTGCGCGTAGATGACCCGCACGTTCGCCGCGTCGATCAGCCCCTTGTTGAGTTCTTCCATGACAGGAGAGCGGACATCCATGACCTTCATCAGGTGGTCGATGTCGCGATAGAGATAGGGCGTATCGAGCGCAGCAAAAGGCTCGTACAGCGAACCTATACCGCCAGCCGTATTGTGGGAGAAGGCGATATTGCCAAGCGACACTGCTTCGGCCAGCTCTTGCAGCTTGCCAAGCTGCGACGCGGGATAGACGTCAACCTTGATGTCGCCGCCTGAATGCTTGCCGACCGCCTCGGCGAACCAGTCCGCTTGGGCCCCGGCCACGCTTGCAGGCTCGTTGTTGTGCCCGTATTGGAGCGTCATGGACTGGGCCCGTGCGACATAGGGCGCCATCAGAGCAGTTCCCATGATGCCCGCGCCAAGGCCCAGTGCCTTGCGTCGGGTCATCACGATCCTGCCGTTCCGTGTTTGTATGCTCATCTCATATCCTCCCCAGAGTATCGACCAAGCTTCCAGCGAACCCACCTCCTGGACCCGCTCTTGACAGGACGCTACGAACAAGCATCCTTCAGGTCAAACGGTAAAGAATGATGGGTTTTGATGTGTCATCAAAGAACGCCAGCGAGATCTCGATGCCGGTTCAGCCTCTGATGGAGGATGTTGCGGCGCGCGCCCGCGTCTCGCTGGCGACCGTTGATCGGGTGCTCAACCAGCGCAAGGGCGTCCGCGAGCGGACCGTCGGCCTGGTTCTGGCGGCCGCCCTTGAAACGGGCTACCTCAGCGAGCAGGATTATCAGAATCTCGCCAGGCCACGGCCGCCTAACATCGTCTTCCTGCTCCCTAATGGTACGAATCCCTATCTGGGGCTTTTGGGTGAGCGCGTCCGTCGGCTGGCCGATCAGACCTCGCGCGATACGGGAAACATCCGCTGCTTCTTCATCGACAGTTTCAATCCGGACGCCTTGGCGACCGCTCTTCGGCATCATTCGAAATGGGCTGATGCGATCGCTTGCATGGCGCTTGATCATCCGGCCGTGCGCGAGGTGACCGCCGAACTCGTTCATCGTGGCAAGCGGGTGGTGTCCATTGTTTCGGACTTCGCGCCTGCGGTACGAAGCGCCTATGTCGGGTTGGACAATCAGTCTGCAGGGCGGACTGCGGCCTATTTGCTTGGACGCTTCTGTGCAGGTCGATCGGGAAGCGTCGCAGTCATCGCTGGCAGCCGCATCTATCGCGCCCATACGGAACGCGAAATGGGCTTCCAGAGTCTGATGGAGGAGATGTTTCCACGCTTGCAGCCGGTCGGCGTGCGTGAAGGTCACGATGACCGGGACGAGAACTATCGCCACGCGCTATCAATCCTTGACCAGCATCCCGGGCTTGTCGGTATCTACAACGCGGGTGGGTCCTCGGACGGTATTGCACGCGCGCTAAGGGAGCGGGGGCGCAGCGAAACGATCTTCATCGGCCACGGACTGAGTCCGGATACACGGCGTCTGCTGCTCAACGGAACGATGGACGCCGTCATCAACTCAGATCCGGATTCTCTGGTCGCGACGGCCATCGAAGCGTGCCGCCCCTCTTCCACCGGCGCCATCCACACGATCAAGATGGACATCTTCCTTCGAGAGAATCTTCCTACAACCTGAACGTAATGCGCATCCCGAGGCTACCTCAGATCCTCCAACGCTCCGGCCGCCGACCGCAATATCTTTGGGAGGACTAAGGTCGAAGACCGGCAAGATTGAAAGGCATAGACCAGTGCACGACCGCACATCCACGTGTTTTTCACATCGCAAGGATCAATTAGCGCCTTAACAGAGGGGCCTCGGCAAAGCTTGAGGTAAGGGCAGCCAGCAGAAGACACATCCTGCCGATGACGGATACACTCCGTTCTTCTCTCCTATCGCTGGCGGGGATCGCCAGGCAACCTAGGTGTTCATGTTTGGAGTGGGTAAGGGGGAGGCACAGGTTAACTCGACAACAGTGATAATATGCCCTCCGGGAAGGAACTATCGTCCACGCGACGGATAACCGGGCCGGATCACCGCTGTCTTCTGTGAACCTTACCGTTAATTCACCCCAGGTTACGAATGTTTAAGTGGTTCCTCATCCCGGCTGCGCTTACCTTCTGGCTCCAGACAAACCGGAAAGGAAGCCTTCCATGAAGACCAACAAGATCATTCTGGCGTCGCTTGCAGCCGTCCTCGTCGCCGGCACCGCCTTGCCAAGCTTTGCGGCACCCGGACGGGAAGGCCCCGGTCGTGATGGTCCCGGCCGCCACGGCGCCAGAGGCGGCATGATGCAGGAGATGATGTTCGTCCGCC
>JOKI01000057.1 GCA_000722615.1 Pseudorhizobium pelagicum
TTATAAAAATTCATTCGAGGCACACGACGTGTCCCGGCCGAACTGAAAAAATCAAGATCGCCAGGGGAGGAGTCCGTCCAATCTTCCGACCCTCATGTTCGATCGGAGAAATCCCGCAGCCGGCTCAGGTGCAGCCCTCGGCTTCAACTGAAAAACCCCCGAAGCGAGGCTTCGAGGGTTTGCTGATCAGCTACGATGGATCTTCAGCTTATTTGGTCGCCATGGCTGCGGCGGCTGCCACCTGAGTTGGACCGGTGCCATAGCCATAGCCGCCGCCGATGGCGACGTTGAGAGAGACGAAGTCCTGGGCCGCTTGCTGAACGGCCTGCGCCAGGTTGGACTGCGCCGTCGAGACCTGCCGCTGTGCGTCGAGGACATCGAGCAGCGAGGACGCGCCGTCCCGGTAGCTCGCTGTAGCAAGATCGAGAGCCTCCTCGTAGGAGCGGACGGTATCGCGAAGGGCGTTCACCGTACGGGCGTCGCGCGAGACAGCGGCCAGCGCGTTCTCGACTTCCTCGACGGCACCGAGAACCGTCTGCTTCCAGGCGAGATAGGCCTCACGAGCCGTCGATTCCGCCGCGGTCACGTTCGCCTTCAGCTGTCCGCCGTCGAAGATCGGCAGGCTGATGCCGGGGCCGAAGTTCCATGACAGTGAACGCCCCTCGCTGCCGCCGGTGCTTGTGAAAGAGGGCGTGATTGTACCGCCGAGCGTGATCGCCGGATAGAGACGAGCCTCTGCAACGCCGATCTCGGCGACGGCGGCGGCCAGCTGGCGTTCTGCAGCCCGGATGTCGGGGCGGTTGCGGATCAGGTCTGCCGGCACGCCTGCCTTGGCGCTGAAGCGGGCCACCGGCTGGCGCGCGCCTCTCTGCAGCTCTGGTAGCAACGACGAGGCGGGCAGGCCGAGGAGTGTGGCGACCCGATGGGCTGCGCCGCGGAAGGCGGTTTCGAGGGCAGGGATTTCGGCGATGGTCGAATTGACCAGACCTTCCGCCTGCACGACGTCGAGCCGGGATGCCGCGCCGGCCTCCAGCTGCAAGCGTGTCAGATCCAGTGTTTCGTTGCGCGAACTGAGGTTCTGCCGGGCGAGCGCAATGCGCTCCTGATAATAGCGGACGTCAATATAGGCAGACGCAACCGCTTGCAGCAGCGACAGGCGCGCGACATCGACGCCGGCATAGGCGGCGTCCAGTCGCGCCAAGGCGCTTTCCTTGGAGCGCTTGTAGAGCCCGAACAGGTCAAGGAACCACGAGGCATCGAGATTGCCAGAGACAGTGCGCGCCGTCGGCGTGTCGGTGGTGGTGCCGCTTCCCTCCCGCCCGCTGATGGCGCCGGAGGCTGAGGTTGCCAAAGACGGCAACGAACCGGCACCGGCAACAACGACGTTGGCCTCGGCCTGGTTGATCCGCTCAAGTGCCTGCAGGACGTCGAGGTTCTGGGCAAGGCCCTGCTCGACATAGCCGTTCAGGCGGCTGTCATTGAAGGCGGTCCACCAGGCGGCCATCGAGACGTCGCTGTTGCTGGACGTCGGACCTTCGGCAAATTTCGCCGGAAGCGTGATTGCGGGCGCCGCGTGGTCGGGGCCGACAACACAGCCGGACAACAGGACGAGTACGAGGGGAGCCGTTGCGTAAAAGGATTTCATATCTATGTCCCGATGCCCTAACAAAAGCGTGCAATGTCTGCGGCCGCCCTGGCCGAATCAACGCCGCGACTCAATCGTCCGTCGCGACGATATTGCGTTCACATCCGTTAACAGATGTTATGCTGTCTTCTCTCGTTTTTCACGTTTTGATAACCTCCTGACGACAACAAAGAAGGAGGGAACGAAGAAAATTCCGAGCAGTGTTGCAGAAAGCATACCCCCGAGAACGCCGATGCCGATGGCGTTCTGGGCCGCCGAGCCTGCACCGGTCGCAATCGCCAGCGGCACGACGCCGAGGATGAAGGCGAGCGAGGTCATGATGATGGGGCGCAAGCGCAGCCGCGCCGCTTCGAGCGTGGCCTCCACGACCCCCTTGCCATTAACCATCCGGTCCTTGGCGAACTCGACGATCAGGATCGCGTTCTTGGCCGCCAGCCCGATCGTGGTGAGCAGACCCACCTTGAAGTAGACGTCGTTCGACTGGCCGAAGAACTGTGCCGCAGCCAGTGCGCCCAGCACGCCGACCGGCACCGCCAGAATCACCGAGAAGGGGATGGACCAGCTTTCATAGAGGGCAGCCAGGCAGAGGAAGACGATCAGGACCGACAGAGCATAGAGCGCCGGGGCCTGGGAGCCCGAGAGCCGCTCCTGGTAGGAAATGCCCTGCCAGGCGACGGAGTATCCGCCGGGAAGCTCGGCCGTCAGCCGCTCCATTTCATTCATGGCCTCGCCGGTGCTGACGCCAGGTCCCGCCGCGCCTTCCAGCGAAATGGCGCTCGTGCCGTTGAAGCGTGCCAGCTGCGGCGTGCCGCTCTCCCATTCCACCCGGCTGAAGGCGGAGAAGGGAACCATCTCTCCTTCGCTGTTGCGGGCGTACCAGAAGTTCAGGTCGTCCGGCTGCATCCGGTATTCGGAGTCACCCTGCACGTAGACCGGCTTCAGCTCGTTGTTGAGCGTGAAGTCGTTGACGTCGCGGCCGGCGAAGATCGTCGTCAGCATGGTGTTGACCGCTGTAAGATCGACACCCATGGCGCCCAGCTTCTCCTGGTCGAGCAGGATCTTCAGCTGGGTTTCGGAGCGCAGGCTGTTGCTGCGCAGGGAGCTGATGTTGGCATTGGCCGAGGCCGTCTGGATCAGCTGCTGCGACGCGGCCGTCAGTGCATCATTACCGTTGCCGCCGCTGTCGACGAGATACATGGAAAAGCCGCTGGAGGTGCCGAGACCCTGGATCGCCGGTGGCAGCAGCGGGAAAACCTGGGCATCGCGCAGCGTGAAGAAGTAGCCGCCGGCGCGCTGGACGATCTCGGCCGCCGACTGGCCGGGGCCGGTGCGTTCCTCGAAGTCCTTGAGCTTGGTGAAGACGATGGCGTTGTTCTGGCCGGAGCCGCCGAAGCTGAACCCGAGAACCCCGAACACGGTCTCGACGTTCTCCTTCTCGTTCTCCATGAAATAGGCCTCGACCTGCTTCACCACCGCGTCGGTGCGTGCCGTGGTTGATCCGGCAGGCGTCTGGATGATGGTCAGCAGCACGCCCTGATCTTCCTGCGGCAGGAAGGAGCTCGGCAGGCGCGTGAACATCCAGGCGCAACCGGCAACGACCAGCGCGAACATCAGCATCACCCGGAACGGCCGTTTCAGGAGATAGCCGACCGAACCGACGTAGCCTCCGGTGGTGCGGTCGAAGCCGCGGTTGAACCAGGCGCCGATGCCGCGGCCCTTCTTGTGATGGTCGATGGGTTTCAGCATGGTGGCGCAGAGCGCCGGCGTCAGAACGATCGCAACCAGCGCCGACAGGAGCATGGCCGAGACGATGGTGATCGAGAACTGGCGGTAGATGATGCCCGTCGAGCCGCCAAAGAAGGCCATCGGGATGAACACGGCGGTTAGGACCAGGGCAATGCCGATGATGGCGCCGGTGATCTCGTCCATCGACTTCTCGGTGGCCTCCAGAGGCGAGAGCCCTTCCTCATCCATGATCCGTTCGACGTTCTCCACGACGACGATCGCGTCGTCCACGAGCAGGCCGATCGCCAGCACCATGGCAAACATCGTCAGCGTGTTGATCGAATAGCCGCTGATCGCAAGGATCCCGAAGGTGCCAAGCAGCACCACCGGCACCGCGATCATCGGAATGATCGTCGCCCGGAGGTTCTGCAGGAAGATGAGAAGCACGACGAAGACGAGGATGATCGCCTCGATCAGCGTGTGCACGACCTTCTCGATGGAAAGCTGAACGAAGGGCGTGGTGTCATAGGGGTAGGTGATCTCCACGCCTTCGGGAAGTGTCGGGCCGATGTCGGCCAGCGCCGCCTTGACCCGCGCTGCCGTATCGAGAGCATTGGCGCCGGTGGCCAGGTTCACGGCGAAGCCGGTGGACGGAAGGCCGTTCTGGCGGGAACTGGAGCCATAGCTCTCCTGGCCGATCTCGACCTGGGCGACATCACTCAGCCGCACCGTGGCGCCATCCGGCTCCACCTTCAGGATGATCGCCTCGAAGTCGTCGACGGTTCGCAGCTGGCTCTGTGCGGTCATCGTCACGGTCAGCTGCTGGCCTTCCACCACGGGCTGGCCACCGAGCGAACCGACCGACACCTGGGTGTTCTGGGCCTGGATCGCGCTCGTGACATCGCTCGGGGTGAGCTGGTATTTCTGGAGCTTCAACGGGTCGAGCCAGATGCGCATCGCATAGCCCGTCCCGAAGATGTCGATGCTGCCGACGCCCTCCAGGCGCTTGATCTGGTCCTCGATGCTGGTGGTGAAGACGTCGCCGAGGTCGACGGAGCTGCGCGTGCTGTCCGTCGACACCAGCGCGCCGACCATGAGAATGCTTGAGGTCGACCGGGTCACGGAGATGCCCGCCTGCTGCACGACGTCGGGCAGTTGCGACTGGACGAGCTGCAGCTTGTTCTGCACCTGAACCTGAGCAATTTCCGGGTCGACGGTGTTGCCGAAGGTCAGCGTCACGGTGGCGCTGCCGGTGCTGGACGCGGAGGTCATATAGGTCAGATCGTCGAGGCCGGTCATGCCGTCTTCGATGATGCTCGTGACCGATTTCTCGACGGTTTCAGCGCTCGCGCCATTGTAGCCGGCAGCAATCCGCACGGTCGTCGGCGCGATGTCCGGATACTGGGATATCGACAGGGTCGAGATCGCCAGGGCGCCCCCCAGCATGATGACGATCGCGATGACCCAGGCGAACACCGGGCGCCGAATGAAGAACTTCGCCATTGCAAATTCCTGCCGTAATTTCGAGTTGGCTTGCTGACAGTGACGAGGGTCTACTGCTGGGGCGCCGGTTCGCCTGGTGCTTCAGGCTGTTGTGTCTGCACGACGAGTCCATTTTCGTCGACGGTCGATTCCACCGGGGCGACGGTCGCGCCGTCGGCGATCCACTGGAAGCCGTCGACGATGAGACGATCACCTTCCGTCACGCCTTCTGCGACGAGCCAGTTGTTTCCGGAGACCTGGCTGGTGGGGAAGATCCGCGTCTCCACCATGTTGTCGGCAGTGACGAACTTCGCCGAGAGCTCGCCCCGGGCATTGCGGCTGGCGGCACGCTGCGGGATGAGGTAGCCCGTCTCCTCGCCGAGGATCACGGTCGCCCGCACGTACATTCCCGGCAGGATCACGTCGTCCGGATTATCGAACAGGGCGCGGATCTGGTAGGTCCCGGTGCTCTCGCTGACGGCCATTTCCGCCATGTCGAGCTTGCCGGTGCTCGGGTATTCCGTGCCGTCCTCGAGGGTCAGACGGATGTCGGCATTGCTCGGGTCGCCGCTCAGGCGCCCCGATGCCATGGCCGAACGCAGCTCGAGCAGATTGGTGCTGGATTCCGTCAGGTCGATGTACATGGGGTCCAGCTGCCGCAGCGTGGTCAGCGCCTCCGTCTGGTTCGCCGTGACGATATTGCCGATGGCGACATTGGAGAGGCTGGTGACGCCGTCGAAGGGGGCGCGGATCTTGGTAAGATCGAGGTTGATCTCGGCGGTCTGCAGGGCGGCCTTTGCCTGGGCGACATCGGCCTCGGCCTGCAGGAGCGTCACGCGGGCGTTCTCGTATTCGATCTGGGTCGCGCCGCTGTTGACGAGCCGCTCGTAGCGGGCAAGGTTTGCCTCCGCGCTCGGGACGCCCGCTTCGGCTCTGGCGACATTGGCACGCGCTTCGGCGACCTGTGCCTCATAGGTGTCGTCCTCGATCTGGAAGAGCAGGCTGCCCTCCTTGACCTCGCTGCCTTCCTTGAAGGCGATCTCACGGATGGCGCCGGTGACGCGGGGTCGGATCTCTGCGGTCCGGAAAGCCGTGGCACGTCCCGGCAGAACACGCGTGATGGGATATTGCCCCTGTTCCATGAGCACGACGCTGACCGGGCTCGGCGGGCGCTCCTGTGCCTGTCCGGCGGGTGCTGCACCGCTGCCATCGCCAGTGTCGCTGCAGGACGCCAGCGCCAACGAGAGAAGGAGCGGCAGGCAAAGTTTACGTGCGGTCATGACAATATCCAAAAGCGGCAATCGAGAAAGACGGGTCTGCCAGATCCGAACGGCAGTGGGGGAACCCGCATGGGCTTTCCCCGTCACCATACAAAATAGGCATGTAAAGCGCCATGGATGAGATGGCACCCTTCATAAATAAGTGACGTAAGTCAAAAACCGTCACTTAGCAAGCGGGTTTTGCAGTGCGGCATTGACCAGTTCGATCAGCCCCTCGCACCGCTCGTGAAGATCGGCAGGATCCGTCTTCACCAGGAAGACCGGGTGCAGGATGGCTGAAAAGGCGGAGGCGACGGTGGAGCTGAGCTGCTCGGGGTCGCGGCAGGTATAGACGCCGGCAGCGACGCCCTCCTTGAGAACCTCGCCAAAAAGGGAGTCGATCAGATGCTTGTAGTGGCGCCCGCTCGGGAGATCGGCATCGGACATCATCAGGATCATCTCGAAGAGATAGGGGTTCTCCTTGATGTCGCTCAGATGCGCCTCCATCAGCCTTCGGACGACGATGCCCAGTTTCTGCGGCGCTGGCGCCGGGTCGTTCAGGAGCGCAAAACGGTCGATCATCCGGTGGATGTGGCGATCGCAGATGGCATCCGCGAGCTGCGTCTTCGAGCCGAAATGCTTGAAGACATTCGCCGGCGACATCTGCAGTTCGGTGGCGATGTCGGCGATCGAGCAGCGGCCGATGCCCCTCTCGCGAAAAAGGTCCTCTGCCGTCGCCAGGATGTCCTGGCGGGTCTCTTCCGCTTTCCGTCTCGTCCTGCGCACCGTTTCCTCTTCCTTCAGCACAACCTGCTCCAGCGCCGGGGTTGTCAGCCTTGCGTGAAATAGGGCGCAAGATTGGCCCGCACACGGTCGAGAACCGTTTCCCCCGTCACATCCGGGGTGAAAGCCGCGCCGGTGATCTTCTCGTAGGCGTCGCGATAGACCTCGGCGGTGGCCTCCACCAGAGACGCGGGAATGGCCGGGATGTCGTCCTTATATGGATCGCAGCGCTCCGAAACCCAAGCACGGACGAAATCCTTGTCGAAGCTCGTCGGGCGTTCCCCCCGTTCGAAGCTCGTCTGATAGCTGTCGGCCATCCAGTAGCGGCTGCTGTCGGGGGTGTGGATCTCGTCGGCCAGAATGATCGTCCCGTCACCATCGACGCCGAACTCGTATTTGGTATCGACGAGAATGAGGCCCTTGTCGGCGGCCATCTCCTGGCCGCGCCGGAAGAGCGACAGCGCATAGTGGGAGACCTGGTCCCACTGCGCTTCGGTCAGCAACTTGTGCGCAATGATGTCCCGCGGCGTCAGCGGCTCGTCATGGCCGCCGTCGAAGGCCTTGCTGGTGGGGGTGATGACGGGCTCGGGCAGGACCTGGTTGTCGCGCAGGCCCTCGGGCAGCTGCAGCCCATAGATGGATCGCTCTCCCTTCTTATAGAGTGTCAGCAGTGATGTGCCCGTCGAGCCGGCGAGATAGCCGCGAACGACGATCTCGACGGGAAGGATGTCGAGCCGGGTGCCGATCACCACATTCGGGTCCGGATAGCCCAGCGCATGGTTGGGGCAGATGTCCTTTGTCGCCTCGAACCAGTAGCGCGCGGTCTGCGTCAGCACGTGGCCCTTGTCTGGAATGCAGGTGAGGATGCGATCGAAGGCGCTGAGGCGGTCCGTCGCGATGATGATCCGCCGGCCGTCCGGCAGGTCATAGTTGTCGCGCACCTTGCCTCTATAGTGATTGGGGAGTTCAGGGATATGGGCTTCGGACAGGACGCGCACGGTGCACCTTTGGCTGTTTCTATAGGGTCATCCTATGACATGCGGGGCCGCGTGAAGACAAGCAAAGCGGATGATGGGCGCCACGGCGCTATCGGCGGACCTGCAGGCTGCCTGACGGCCTCTGGCCAACCGGTCGCGGGTCACGAGGGGAGGGGTTTTGGCGCACCGGCAGAGTTGTTCTGTAACTTAGCGTTTTAAATCAGCGCCTTACAGGAAAGTTCGGTCGCTTTGAAATTTCCCCGTTGACTTGTTTTGTTGGTTGGGACTATAAACCGCTCACCAACG
>JOKI01000058.1 GCA_000722615.1 Pseudorhizobium pelagicum
TGGCGAAGGCAAGCATGACGAGGGAAACGTGGCGATGCCAGCCATGCCACGACCGGGTTTCGTTGTGATCGAGTCCGAGCTCGTCTGGGCAGTCTCGAAGCTGTCTTCGATTGTCCAGCGATGACCTTCAACGGAAACGAGCGTCTGGATGTCCGTCCCGGCCGGGCACCAGGTCGTGAAGAACGCGGCGCAGGCGATGGAAGCGGCGGGGCTTGCGGCGCAGGATATATGTCGCTTCGTGCCGCACCAGGCCAATTCCCGCATCATCAATGCGGTCTGCGACCAGCTTGGCCTCTCGCGCCAGACGGCGGTGCGCACCATTGATGAGTTCGGCAATTCCTCCGCTGCGACGATCCCTCTATCCCTCTCACTTGCTAACCAAGAGCGGCCTTTTGTTTCGGGTGAATGTCTTCTGTTAGCTGCGGCCGGCGCGGGCATGGTCGGCGGCGCTGTTGCCTTTCGTTTCGCCTGAGAAAACCAGTGACTTTCGTGGCCGGCGCGCGCTTGACGGCGATTTCCTCACGCGCGCTGCCTAGGTGATTGCCGCTCAGATCCCGGATAGAACAGCGATATCGCCGGACCGCCAGACATTGTCGACCGTGTTGCGCGTGATGACCCAAACTTCACCGCTTCTTGCCAGTTCGACTTCATAGCGGTTCTTCATGAGGTAGTGCCTGATGGGATCCTTTCTCGGCACATGCTGGGCTTCCACCAGTGCGTCCATGCGTGCAGTATCGCCGTCGATGATCACGCGGGCATTGGTGACAGAGTGCGTGGTATCAAGTGAGCTCAGCGAGGTCGAAAGCGCCGAGACGATGGCATCCCTGCCCTCGATGACGGGATATTCGAATCCTGCCTTCGCCGCCGCCGGGCGAAAGTCCGAGACTGCATTCTCTGCAAGCGAAGATGAGAGCAGTTCCCTGTCGCGCAGATCAATGCCTGCGGCGAAGCGGTAGAGGGCCTCAACGACTGCCAGCTTGTCCGCAGCCTGAGCCAATGAAGATGTCGATGTCATGGATGAATCCCTTGTTATGCCGGAGATCCTCCCAACGAGAACCTTTCCCGGTATCTGCGCCGAGCGCGATCGTGGTTGAGTTGGCAGAGCCACCTATTCAAGGTCGGCATCCACCTGGACGATCAGGCCTTCTGAATTGGTCGCGATCTTGAGGATGCCGACCTCGTGGCCGAAGTCACCTGTGAAGTCGAGGCGGACGACCGCATTGGAGTCGTCCAGTTGCTCGAGCGATAGCAGCCTGCTTGCGGTGTTGTAACCGACGAAGAAACGTTCGAGATAAAGACGCACACTATCCCTGCCAACGAATGCGTCACCGACGGAAACATCGTCTATGACCGCATCGGACGCGAACAGGGACAGTGTGCCTTCGATGTCGAAAGCGTTGGCGGTGCGGATGAAGTTTTCAACGAGCGTCTGCATGACGTGATCCTCAGACATCGACGATCTTTGTGTCGGCGATCGTCTCGGCAAACCCGTTGCCGAACAGGTCTGCGGGTGTCTGGAAACCGGGACGCGCCTCGCCTGCGAGGACCCGTCGTCCGGCTTCCGCCACCGCGATTGCCGTAAAGCTGTAACCGTTGACCGTGTCGAGGATCGACCTGACGACGGTGCCATCAGCATCCGTCACCTCGACGACTGCCTGGTAGCGATTTTCCAACCGCTCCTGTTCGGTTGGGCCGTCTGGAAGGGTCGACAGATCCCCCTGCGGGAAACCACCGCCTGTGACATGCACGAAGGTCTCGATGTGAGGGACGCCGGTGGCCCGCCAGATGGTGATGAGATCGGGAAGCGTCACCTGGAAACTGTCGACAGCCCCCTGCCCGAAGTCGAGCTTCTGGATGCTGTTGGCGACCGTGACCAGTTCACCGTCCACGCGCGCCAGCGTCTCAGTCGTCATGTTCTCGGTCGCACTGATCGCGGACCCCCGTGACATGCCACCGGCGACATGCAGTGCGATCCGGATCCTGCGGGGATCCTGGACTCTTGCGACCGCATGCCCGGCAAGGCTTCCCAGCATCGCCACGCTGCCACCGCCGCCCGGCATAAGCATCACCCCCGCCGCCTTTGCCTCGGCATCAAGTTGTTCGGCAAGGCGGTAGCTGTCGAGTTCGGCAGCAGTATCGATATAGTGCGCGCCGTTGCGAATCGATGCTTCCATCAAAGGCTTTGCCGTCCGCATGAAGGGGCCAGCAGCATTGATGATAACGGCGACATCCGTCAGTGAGAAGTCGATCAACGCGCTATCGTCGAGAGCGAAGACGCGGTACTCGACATCGAGTTTAGAGGCCAGTTCCGCCAGCGGCCCTGTGCTCCGACCTCCAAGGACAACTGGCGTTCCAGACTTTGTCGCGTGTTCGGCCACCATGCGACCGGTGTAACCCGTCGCGCCATAGATCATTAGTTTTTTCATATTAGTGTTGCCATTCCTTGTAGACGAATTCCAGTGAGTAGCCGTCGGGATCGCGGACCTGTGCCGCGTAATAGCGAGGGTCGTAGTGAAGCTGCGGTCCGGGTGGATGGATCTCTGTGGCACCCGCCGTCATGGCGGCGGCAAAGGCGGCATTCACCTGCGCCTCACCATCGGCAACGAAGCCGATATGCACGGCGCGTCCTTCAACAACACCCTCACGCAGCCAGAAGAATACCCGGCCGTTCGCGCCAAAACCCTTGAGATCCGGATGGCCCGGAGGACCTTGCCTGCCATCGTAGTCGACGGCGCGGGCGATCCCGAGCGCCGCAAGCGCCTTCTCGTAAAAGGCGATCGACCGTTTGAGATCGCTGACCGAGATAAAGACGTGGTCGAGCATGCTGCCCTCCTTTCACTTAGATGATGTAGCCGCCCCCGACTTCGATATTCTGGGCATTGATCCATCGGTTTTCCTCCGACAGCAGGCTGGCAATGACGCCGCCGATCTCTTCAGGTTCGCCCACCCGGCCAAGCGCTGTCTGACCTGCCAGCATGGCCTCGAATTCGTCATTCAGTCCGCCGCCGAGCTCGGTGCGGATGGCACCGGGCGCGATAGAGTTTGCCCGGATGCGTCGCTCGCCAAATTCCTTCGCCATGTAGCGGGTCAAAACCTCTAGCCCGCCCTTGAATGCCGCATACGGCGCGACACCTGCGGTTGCGACGCGGCTTGTGGCGCTCGTCATATTGACGATATGCCCGCCATCCTCCATCAGCGGCAGCAGGATCTGGGTCAGGAAGAATGGCCCCTTCAGATGAACGTTGAACAGGCCGTCGAACTGTTCTTCGGTCACGGTCGCAATCGGATTGAACAGTCCGTACCCGGCATTGTTGACGAGGTAGTCGAATGTTTCCCTGCCCCAGATCGCCTGAAGCTTGACGCTAACGGCATCGCGGAACTCGGCAAACGAGCTGGACTTGCCGACGTCGAGCTTCAGCGCCACAGCCTTGCCGCCGTTTGCGGTTATCGCGCTCACCACCTCACCAGCCTTCTCCGGATTGCTGTTATAGGTGACGATCACGCCCATGCCGCGCTCGGCGCATTGGATGGCGGTGCTGGCTCCGAGGCCACGGCTGCTTCCGGTAACGATCACGATCTTCATGTGTCTCTCCATGCATCTGGTATGACCTCAAGCTAGGCTCACTTGATCGGACGCGCTCACCCATTCCTCTCTGAAACTTGCCTATTTCTGCTCTGACCTTGTGAACCATTGCGGGTTCTGTCAGGATCGGATCATGGAAAAGCAATTGCAGGAACTACGCACACTGGCCGCTCAGGCCGAGAACAGGCGCACCGAGACAGGCATACCACGTGTGGCGATGGTGCAGGGTGAGATCCCCGAACACCATCTCGCCGCCGTCTATGATCCAATGATCAACCTGATCCTGACAGGGTCAAAGACGATGACCGTGGGTGACCGGACTTTCCATTATGACCCGGCCACCTATTTCGTCATGTCTGTTGACCTCCCCGCCGTCGGGTCCGTCCATCCTTCAGCCGCGGGTGAGCCCTATCTGGCCGTCAGCCTGACGCTCGATCCGACCATCGTCGCAGGCCTGATCCGCGACCTGCCGGTGAAAGTCTGCAGCGAGTTGTTTGGATCGGGATTTTCGGTCGCTCCGGTCAACGAGGACCTTCTTGATGCCTGGATCCGGATGTTGCGACTGATGGAACGGCCGGACGAGATCGCCGTGCTCTCCCCCGTCTATGAGCGGGAAATCCTGTTCCGCGTCCTTCAGGGTCCGCTCGGCTGGATGCTGCGCGACATCGCTTCCCCAGATACGGCGCTCTCTCGCATCAGCGTGGCGATCAACTGGATCCGCCAGAATTTTGCCCAGACCATCAGGGTCGAGGCGCTGGCCGAAATGGCGGCCCTCAGCGTGTCTGCATTCCATCGCCACTTCAAGGCAGTCACGGCACTCAGCCCATTGCAGTATCAGAAGCGCGTCCGCCTTCTCCATGCCCGCTCGCTACTGATCTCCGGACAGGGCAACGCCACATCGGTCTCCTTCGGGGTAGGATATGAGAGCCCAAACCAGTTCAGCCGTGAATACGCCCGTCTGTTTGGGCTGCCGCCTTCGAAAGACCTGCTCAAAGCGACTCAGGACCTCAGGGTCGCGTAGTCGACAAGGACCAACAACCGGCTAAGCAAGTTCCGCACTTTTGCAACGGGGCCGCGGCTGAACTGCGATGCGCTGTCATAGCCGACCGAGAACACGATCTGCCTGCCGGCCCCGGCCTCGAAGAGCGTGAAGCGCGAACCGCTTAACGGTTACACCTTCGCCGCCATGGCTGCCGCGGAAGCGGCCCGGCAGGTGCTTGCCCGTAAGGTTCGGCCAGGCTTTCGCACGCCTGCCGGGCTGTTCGTCCGTGGCTTTGCCGAAGCGATCGCAGACACGCAGATAATCGATCTCTAGCCGAGAGCGCAGACGACCTGGACCACGGCCTCGTCGACGATGCTTCAAACCCTCTGGCAGACTGCTTCGATATTGTTGCCGTCTGGATCAAGGACGTACGCCGCGTAATAGTTTGCATGATAGCGCTCCCGGATTCCGGGAGCGCCATTGTCCGTTCCACCATTGGCAAGTGCTGCGGCATGAAACGCATCGACTGCTGCCCTGTCATCAGCGGTGAAAGCGATATGGATCGGGAGTTTTGCCCCGCCCTGCTGGTGAATCCACAAGCTCGGATAACCATTCTTCCCGAAGCCGTGTCGCGCGCCGCCATGGGGCGTGCGGGCCGGATCGATGCTGATGACGAGCGTCAGCCCCAGAGGCGCCAGAGCTGCCTCGTAAAATCGACGAGCCCCCTCCGCCTCGGCGACCGGGAACTCGACGTGATTGATGATATCGGTGGACATGATCGTTCCTCCTCTCAAGCTTGTGACGCGCCGCCATCGGCGAACAGTTCGACGCCGTTGACGTAGCTGGCGGCATCGCTCGCCAGGAAGGCGGCGACCTCTGCGATTTCCTCCGGCTCGCCGATGCGACCGATCGGGCTCTTGTTCTTGAGGAAAGCCATACCCTCTGCCGCATTCTCGCCAAAGGCGTCCCGAAGCGACTGCGTGTTGGTCGGTCCCGGACTGACGATGTTGATACGGATGCCGGTGCCTTTGAGATCGCTGACCCAGCTCCGCATCAGATTGCGTACCGCCGCCTTGGTGGCCCCATAGATACTCATCGTCGGGCCTGGATCGATGGAGGCCGTCGAGCCGACGATGACAATGGAAGAACCCGGCTCCATGAGCGGTAAAGCGCCTTGCACTGTGAAGACGATGCCTTTGACGTTCGTGTCGAACTGCTGGTCATAGGCCGCCTCAGTGATCTTCCCCAATGGGGCGTGGACACCGCCTCCGGCATTGGCGACGAGAGTATGGATCGAACCGAAGCCGGTCATGATTTCGGAAAACAGCGCGTCCAGTCCCGCAGTGCTGGAAACATCGGCAACAATCCCGACCGCGTCGCCCCCAAGTTGTGTGACGGCGCGATCCAGCGCATCCCGGCGGCGCCCGGTGATGATGACCCGCATGCCCTGCGCCGCCATCTTTTGCGCGATGGCAAAGCCGATCCCGCTGCTGCCGCCGGTCACGACGGCCACTTTTCTTTCGTCTGATGGGCTCACTGTATGGTTCCTTTATTGATCGTTGCAGTCACCTCGGCTGCTTGCCGTGGTTGCTTAAGAAGTTGACTGTTGGGCCGTCCGTCACAATCAAAGCTGTCCGGAGGGCGGGGCAGCGGCATGGAAGCTGACAACACCGAAGAGGCGGGGTTGGACCCAGCGTGACGCGTATCGCCACGTTCCATCGCGGCGCTCGAACGTGTCCACGTAACGCCCGGTCACGATCGGCTGCAGCGGCAGGCCGGGCAGCTCCTGATGGACGGTAAAGTAGCTCACCGACCGTGCCGTCGTTGCACTTTCGATATCGATGAGGACGTTCGACAGCGCATGCCAGGTGCGCGGTGTGCCATCCTGGTGATGCTGCACGTTGTCTCGGAAGAACCGGGCGACTTCGTCACGGCCATTGACGACAGTATCGCCCACCTGGAACCGGGCATTGGCCAGCAGCTCGGCGTTCTCAGTGATCTTTCCGTCGTCCAGGTTATGGACATAGGTGGTGAGCAGCCGGTTGATCTCACTCTCGATCACAAGACGGTCGGAAGCGTCAGGGGTGTACTCATTGGCAGGCATCGAGGTTCCTTTTTGATGGAGGTTGCCATCAGGTTTTCGGTCGGGATTTGTCGGATTGGCGGGCCATCAGACCTGCGAAGCGCCACCGTCGGCGAACAATTCGGCGCCGTTGATGTAACTGGCGGCATCGCTTCCCAGGAACGCCACGGCACGGGCGATTTCTTCAGGCTGACCAATGCGGCCGATCGTGCTGCGATCGCTGAGATAGGCGATCGCTCCTTCCGCCTGGTCGCCCAAGAACGAGCGCAGCGATGCCGTGTCGGTCGGTCCCGGACTGAGGATATTGATGCGGACACCCGACCCCTTGATGTCCATGACCCAGCCGCGAACCATCGCGCGCAACGCGGCTTTGGTGCCGCCATAGACACTGAGGCCCGGTCCCGGCTGGATCGACGACGTCGAGCCGATGATAACGATCGCGCCGCCTTTGCCCATCAAAGGCAGCGCCTTCTGGATGGAGAATGTCACACCCTTGACGTTGCCCTTGAACGCCCGGTCGAAATGCGCTTCAGTAAGAGACCCAAGAGGCACGACCTCGCCAGCGCCGGCACTGGCGACCAACAGGTCGAGGCGACCATGTCTGTCTTTCACATGCCCGTAGAGCCGGTCGAGGTCGCCAAGATCAGATGTCTCCGCCTGGATGCCCTCCGCGTCATTGCCCAGCGCCACGACGGCAGCGCTCAGCTTTTCCGCATTGCGACCGGTGATGATGACCTTCGCACCCTGCGATACGAGTTCCTGCGCGATCGCAAGCCCGATCCCCGATGTTCCTCCGGTTACGACGGCGACCTTTTGTGAAAACAGCATTGTGGCTCCCTGGTTGGCGATCTCATGTAGCGGTCGCTATAACCTATCGGATCGCCATCTGGCAAGGATTATATATCGATCGCTACAACGAACGATGCGCGCTGACTTGCGAGTTGATGTAGGAGCCGCTATATGGGAGGGATGGAAAACAACACGGTTTCACCTCCTGCCACCCGACAGAGACGACCGGCATTCGACCGCGAGAAGGGCGTCGAAATTGCCAAGTCCTTGTTCCATGCGCGCGGCTACGATGCGGTGAGCATTGCCGATCTGACCCAGGCGCTGGAGATCAACCCGCCGAGCCTCTATGCGGCCTATGGCAGCAAGCTCGCCCTATTTGAGCGCGCAATGCGGTCGTACCGATCGACGGACTTCCTGCAAATAGAGAAAATCCTGCGTCCCGGTAGGCCGCCGGCGGAGGCGCTGACGGACCTTATGATCGCTGCCGCGCGTCACTATACGAAGAATG
>JOKI01000059.1 GCA_000722615.1 Pseudorhizobium pelagicum
TTCTTCGATGAGGCACCGGAGGTGGTCTACGCCGTCGGCGACATCCACGTAAGCGGCAAGGAGACCCCATCTGGCGCTGCTGATGGTGGGTGGGATAATTCGGGCATACGAGTTCTCTGAATGTGAGGATCTATGTCTAGACCTGCAGCTAGCCTTGGGTTGATGCGAATGATCGAGGCGGTGCCCGATCGCCTAGACGGGTCGCCGCGACAGTTGCGGCGGTTCTGGTCCGACGACTTCAAGGCCACAGCGGTTGAGCAGGCCTGTCAGCCCGGTGTGAACATGTCGGCAGTCGCGCGACAGATCGGGATCCTGCCGTCTCAACTCTACCGCTGGCGCAGAGAACTGTTGGGCAGTGATGAGCCTGGGCAAGCAGCAGCGACAGTGGATCCGCAGAGCGTTGTATCCGACCGCGACCCCATCGTTGAGATCATGATTGGCAATATCGTCGTGCGAGCGGGACGGCATGTCGACGAAGCGCATCTGCAGCGCGTGATCCGGGCGGTKCGTTCRGCATGATCCCCGCRGGTGTAAAGGTMTTCCTCGCCAGCCATCCCRTCGACTTCCGCAARGGGCCGGACRGCYTGCTGTCGYTGGTGCGSGAYGCYGGCAGTGATCCGTTCAAYGGCTCSCTTTATGTCTTYCGGGCSAAACGGGCMGAYMGGGTCAAGATCGTCTGGTGGGATGGATCMGGRGTYTGCCTCTACTCSAAGCGRYTGGAGAAGGCGCAGTTCTGCTGGCCKCGGATCGGCCAYAACCGGGTGCARCTCAAYCATGCCCAGCTCATGGCGCTSGTTGATGGCATGGAYTGGAAACGGGTCCGCTCKGTGGMGGTGAAGCCGCCGGAGATTGTTGGGTAAAGGCCTGCGGCGAAGTGAATCAACCRSCTGAAAGGGCAGGAAAACCGGAGCAAAATATGCTCTGGTAGGCCTYATGACGCCGCCCGATTTGCAGCTCCCGGATGATGTAGAGACCCTGAAAGCCATGGTCCTTGCCATGGCCGACAAGGCGGCGCGGGCTGATGTTCTGGAGAGCGAGGTTGCCGATCTCAAGGCGCGAAACGCCGATGCCGATGAACGCATCGAACGACTGACCCAGATCCTGAAAGCCTTCGATCGGGCCCGCTTCGGCCGGCGATCGGAGAAGCTTGGCTCCCCTACCGTCGACGACGAGCAGCAGGCCTTTGTCTTCGAGGAAATCGAGACCGGCATCGCTGCGATCCGAGCCCAGGTCACCAAGGGCACAGCCCATCCGGATGGCAAACGTCAGCCGCGGCCGCGCAAAGGCTTCGCACCTCACCTGGAGCGGGTCGAGGTGGTGATCGAGCCAGATGAACTGCCCGAACACGCCGGCAAGCAGAAGGTGCTGCTCGGGGAAGACGTCTCGGAACGGCTGGATGTCGTGCCAGCGAAGTTCCGGGTCATCGTCACCCGCCGACCGAAGTATGCCTTCAAAAACGAAGACGGTGTCATTCAGGCTCTCGCGCCCGCGCACCTCATCGAGGGCGGCATTCCGACGGAAGCACTTCTGGCTCAGATCGCGGTCTCGAAGTATGCCGACGGTCTGCCGCTCTATAGGCAGGAGGCGATCTATGCTCGAGACAAGGTCGAGCTCGATCGCAAGTTGATGGCGCAATGGATGGGCAAGCTCGGCTTCGAACTCGATATCCTGGCCGACTACATCCTTGCCGAGATCAAGAAGGCTGAGCGGATCTTCGCTGACGAGACGACGTTGCCAACGCTCGCACCGGGATCCGGATCAGCAAAGACAGCCTGGCTATGGGCCTATGCCAGAGATGACAGACCCTTTGGCGGCAGTGGCCCGCCGATGGTCGCCTATCGCTTCGAAGATAGCCGCGCTGGCGATCGTGTCGCCCGGCACCTGAGTGGCTATCGCGGTATTCTGCAAGTTGACGGGTATGGTGCCTACAACAAGCTTGCACGATCTGACGGCGGCAATGACGGTGTGATGCTGGCCGGCTGCTGGTCCCACAGCAGGCGCAAATTCTACGAGCTCCACGCCTCCGAAAGCTCAAAGATCGCCACCGAAACGGTGGAACTCATGGCAAAGCTCTGGCAGGTCGAAGAGACGGTGCGTGGGCAAAGCCCTGACGCTCGTGTTGCGGCGCGCCAGGAGACATCTGACGCTGTTGTCACTGAGCTCTTCGCCCTCTGGCAGAGGACCTTGCCGAGGATCTCTGGCAAATCGAAGCTCGCAGAGGCGATCCGCTATGCCACCTCACGCCGCTCCATATTCGAACGCTTCCTCACCGACGGTCGCATCGAGCTCGACTCCAACATCGTTGAGCGCGCTATCAGGCCCCAGGCAATTACAAGAAAGAACAGTCTATTCGCCGGCAGCGACGGCGGGGGCAAGACCTGGGCCACAATCGCCACGCTCCTGCAGACGGCGAAGATGAACAACGTCGATCCGCAGGCATGGCTCACCCAGACCCTTGAGCGCATCGCCAAAGGTTGGCCCAGCAGCGATCTCGAGGCACTCATGCCGTGGAATTACGCGCGCTGAACGGTGTCAGCTTGCCGCTTACGTCAAGGAGCGTGCCTGTTCACGAAGAAGCTGGAACGTGGACGCTTCATATGGCCGTCGGCGGCCGATGGGACGGTGGTGATTACCCTCTGGGCAGCTCGGTTATCTGCTGGAAGGCATTGACTGGCGGATGCCGCAAAGGACCTGACGACCGACCTCGGCGGGGTGAGCAAAAACGCTGGAATCGCTGGATAGAATATGATTCCATCAGCCCATGAGGCCTGGCGGGCTGACTGCTTGTCCAGATGGCCGTAGGAGAACCTGCGGAGTGCACCACCAAGCCTGTAACCTGCGGGACATGGACCGATCTGTAGCATTGAGATTGATCACTTTTGTCTCTCGAACCAGCCAAAGCGCTTTAGTGCGTCTGCGACCTCGGCCGCTATCTTTGCTTGTCCTCCCGCGGTGAAATGGACGTTGTCCGCACGATCCGCACAGTCGGTACGTGTTCCAACTCGAATAAAATAGTCCCCAAATTCTTCCGAGAGCCTGTGATTTAAGCTATCAATAGCTCTCCTGCGTTCGCTCCCTACATACTCCTCCGGATCATTACTAGGAGGAACGCTTAGGACTAGAAATCTAGATGTTTTCGCGTGTTCAATCATAGCTTTTATGTCGAATAAAACCTGTTCAGAAGCAGTGAAATTGTTTCTCCCCACCCAGATTATGAGAATTACGTCTTGGAGTAATTTTGTTTTTCTCTGAAAAATTTTGGAGATATAGGTCGAGTCTCGGCCACTAAGCGACAGCGCGGTTACAGATGGAGTTCCCGGAAGCGACTGCGCAACCTTAAATGCCACGCGATCCTCCTTGTCGCTTGCAGCCAAACCGCCGACCAGGCTGTCCCCTGCAAAAACTAACTGGGGAAGCGAGGGGTCCCCTGGAGAATCCTGAACTAGAAAATCAGTTGGCAGCGACTGAGCACTGCCACTGCGAGGAGGTTTCACCTTTAGCGGAGGGCAGTACTCTTGTGCCTCAATGGTTTTCGGCCAAGCAACAAACGACACTAGTAATATTAAGGAAAAACGGCAAACGCCCAACATTCCAAGTTCTCCTATGGCGTTTATCTTTTGTACTTAAATCATATTTCCAGAGGAACAGCAAACGCAGGACGGATGAGTTGTCCAAACCGATCCGCGACGAGTTGGCGCAGCCGTTTCATCTCCGACGGCATCAGGCCAGCGTACTTCTCGCGACAATTTTAAACGTCGCGTCAGAAATTCCGGCCCTTCGGTATACGTCAGCAGCAGCGGCTCCCTCTTCCGCCTGCTTCAAGACAAAGACGATTTGCGCCTCGGAAAACTTCGATGCCTTCATGGAACTATCCTTCTGTCCCCGCGGGGATCGCAAATGGAAATTTTAGCTTCAAATGGCCCATTTTAGTGGGAGCACGTCACTGGCAGTCAGCAGCCATCATCGAAGCTCCATCTTGATACAATCCGTCCAGACGACCTACGGCGAGACCGCAGGAGTCCACTTGCCTCTGGGCTGATGGAACTTGTTGACGCTTACGCGCAGTACTCCAGTTGGCCAAACAATAGTCACCAAGCGAGGTGAAACGTCTAACTCCACGGGCTGCTTGATTGGTTTATGGAAAGCACCCTGGACTATTTTACAGCCATCTCCGGTCTGGGCGTAATAGGAATTTATTAGAAGTACGGGATCGCCGCTGCCATCGACCACCATGCGACATGTCGCACCATTTCTAGTAATATCCCGTTCTGAAAAGTAATCGCCACGCTCGGTAGGCGTAACTGTGGCAACGCAGCTGACCAGAAGAATAGGAAAAATCAAAACTAGGAATAGGCGTAACATATTTGTGTCCTTGTTTGGGGCGTGTATGTAACAGTCATAAACGATTGACTCGAGCGGTTCTCTGGCCTTCGCAGTGCCTTCTATAGGATCGGCTGCTGTGGCTTTGATGGAGGGCTTCTGCCCGCACGAAAGCGCTCTATCGGTGTCTCAATCATCTTTACTAACAATAAAGACACTACGAAAGAAAAGGCGATCGCAAGTAGCGTGCGAGCGGTTCCGATTACGATGCCGTCTCCTCCCAACCAGACGTTCAAGGCTTCGATCACGGACCAATGAGTGAGATAAATCGGAAAAGAGAGCTCGCCTAGCTTCCGATCTAAGCGAGAACTTGAACTGATGCGCACGCATACTGGCAGAGTGAGGATCAGTATGGCGATATATACGGAGATATAGATTCCTGCTGGAAGGTCGAGAAATGTGAGAGCTATAACCGCCGGGTGCGCTGCGAAGGTTGCCAACATCAATAACCCAAAACTTTTCATATCCCCGAGCTTCCGCGTAAAAGATGTAGACCCGCTGCGCCACCTGTAGGACAGCATCCCTATGAGGAAGAAGGCCAACTCTAGCGGAAAAAAGCGATGTGTCCAAGGATCAAAATTCCATCCAAGAACACTTAAAACCAGTCTACCGCCGAGTGAAATTGCTAACAAGGAAATGAGGCCTAAGGTGCTGCGGTGGGCAAGGAATGGTACTGCAGCGTAGAACATTATCTCCAAGCTAATGGACCATGCTGGCGGCAGTATCATGAGGGTGTACGCCGAGGCATGAGCATCAAAGGGCCAGTACAAAAGCGAACTCCCCGTCCAGCGCAAGAATAGAAATGCCTCCTGTCCAACAATTGCCGCTGTGCTAACTAGGATAGCTAGTGTTGCGAGCGGATCAGCGACAGCTTCTAGAAACTCGACTCGTGAGAAATAACCTCGACCCAACGGCATAAGGGCTACTGATACAAGGATGGCGAATACCAGGGCGCCATAGTAGGTCGGGTATATTCGTAGCGCGCGGTTTGACCAAAAAAGCACCAACCGTCCATTATATTTCTCCGCCAGCACCATCTGCATCAAATAGCCCGAAATGACAAAAAACGCTTCAACAGCGATCCGTCCACCGACTATGTCATAGCCAAAAAAACCTCCGCCGTGGGCACAAACTACAGAAATGGCCAAAATGAAGCGCAATAATCCCATGATTCCCTCTGGCGGCCGTAGCTCACTTATGACAAATCAGTTTGCCTGATACCGTGGATCAATACCGCTAGTAAAAAGGATTCTCGAAACTGATCAAAATATTTCGTCATCCTGCTGCATTTGCGACAGTTTTGCGAGCGTTTTCGCTGGCGGCGATGCTGGCTATCAACGCAATGCTAGGGAGAATGCTGTCTCCCTATGAATTTGGTTGCTATGTCATACTATGGAATTTAGTTACACTGCTCAGCCTCATTGGGCAGTTCGGAACTCGCAGTTACGTTGTTAAGACCCTCGCTTCACTGGAGGCTGCAGGAAAATCAGAGCAGATGCTGCCTTTGATCTGCAAGGTAGCGGTCGTAGCTATGGTTTTTTCTACGGCCAGTTCGCTAGTTGTGTTCATAGGCGCTTGGCCCAGTGTGTCAGGTCTTTTGGATATTGGTATATCTTCCTCAAATAGATATATTATGGTTATTTTGGTTCCTGCGCTCGCCTTGAATCTGGTTTTACCAGAGGTATTTCGAGGGATACGTTGGACGCGAGTTGCCAATGCCGTTGGCCCTCCAATTTACAATATACTATTTGCGACCGTATTGGCGACTGTCGGAGTTCTATTTCATGGTTCTGTAGATTTGAATTATGTTTTTGTTACCTTGCTAGCTAGTGCTGGCGTTTCTATTTCTGTGGCGGCTTTCATAACTTTAGCAACACCACTATGGCATTGGAAGTCCACAGAAATTTCATTGAAGAGAATAGTCTCTGCATCGGTGCCCTTCTTGTTCACGCAGCTTGGTACATTTCTGATGTTGAATAGCGACGTCTGGCTAATAGCCGGAAAGCTGGGGCCAGAAGAGGCCGGAGTCTATGGCGCGGCCTCCCGGCTTGCGCTGATGGTGGGAATTCCCGCGCAAATCGGCATCTCGGTAATATTGGGAAGGATTGCCCAGCTAGCTGCAGTGAACAACAACGCGGGAATCGAAAATACCGCGCGCGAAGCCGCGTTTGCCTTTACCATTTTTGGGGCCGCGATTGCAGTGCCGTTCATCTTTTACGGTAATGGAACAATGACGGCAGTTTACGGGCCGGCTTTCGGGGAAGGTGGTTTGCTCCTCGGTATCCTCGCCCTCGGTCAGTTGACGACTGCCATTGCTGGTCCTGCTCAGAGCGTGATGATGATGAATGGTGGCGCGACTGCTATGATGTTGCTTACGCTATGCGTTGCCACTTTCAATATACTGTTGGGCTATGTAATCGGTTTGTCGTTCGGTGCGGTCGGGGTAGCTCTTTGCTATTGCGCCGGCCTAGCTTCTTATGCAGGGATGGCGGTCTTGCTCGTTAGGCGTAAGCTAGGAATATGGACTTTACCACAGCGACCTCGGAACATTTTCTAGGTTCAGAAGCCGTTGTTGGGGCCTTCGTTGTTCGTGCTCTGATCCCCGAAACTGGTGAGCGTCCGGTGAGCTGTTTTTGCTGATCGGGCAAATCAGGCGATGTTCTGGCATTCGAACCAGCATTAGTGCTGACATCAATACCGGAACAAAGAGGTTTTCATGGCTCGCATAGAGATCATCTCCGGTACCGAACGCAGGCGGCGTTGGTCGGACGAGGCGAAGCTGAGGATACTTGCGGAAGCTGATGAGCCCGGTGCTCGCATTAGCGATGTGGCGCGCCGGCACGACATTCATCCGGACCAGATCCGCTTGTGGCGGCAATCATTCAGCCATGCCGACCGGCCGACGGTGTTCCTCCCGGTGGAAATTACCGAGGAGGTTGGCGTAAGCTGGCCGACTACGGCGGCAACGAGGCCAGCGATCGTCGAGATCTTGCTTCGAAACGGTCGGCGCTTGAAGGTTCCGGTTGACGTTGAGTTGAAGCTGCTTGGTCCGCTGGTCGCTTGCGTGGAGGGCGGCATGATCGGGCCATCGGGAAATGTGCGGGTCTATCTGGCCTGCGGGGTGACCGATATGCGGCGTGGCATTGACGGTCTGTCCGCGCTGGTCGAGACGGTGGTGAAGGAGGCGCCGTCCGTACCGGACGAGCTGCTCCGGTTTTCCTGCCCTTTCAGGCGGTTGATTCACTTCGCCGCTGGCCTTTACCCAACAATCTCCGGCGGCTTCACCGCCACTGAGCGAACCCGTTTCCAGTCCATGCCATCAACCAGCGCCATGAGCTGGGCATGGT
>JOKI01000060.1 GCA_000722615.1 Pseudorhizobium pelagicum
CATCGCCACCAGGCTTGCCCAACGTCGCATAAACCCCGCTTACGTCATCCCATGGTCCTGCTGGAGACGCGCCCATCAGGCGGCCGCTCGGCGAGCTCATCTCCAAAATAAAAAGGCGACTGAAATGTTAGGGAACTGGCCGCGAGTGCGAGGATGTTCTTAGACGCACATACCGACCGTTCCGACTGTCGATTACCTGCCACCCAAGCCCCTTCCAGCGACGACCCCAGCCTATGCCAATGCAGACCAGGAACAGATTGAAGAGGCGGAAGCGATGAAGCCGACACCGGAGACCAAAGCTGAGGAACCACAGGTGCCAGTCAAGAAGGAAGCTTCGAGGGAGCTACCGCCCTCCACCTCACCCGCTCGCGTCGTAAATCGAGCTGCTCTAGCCAGCAAGAAGGCCAGCGCCGCCGGAGGTAGTCCGGAACCCGCGAAGGCAGCTGTGCCCGCCCCCGACAAGCGGACAATCGCTGTCTCCGAAGAGGAGATTGAGAAAGCGCATAATAATCGAGTTCGGCGGCTGAGGGAGGTGGTCGATCGTGAAGGGGAGAGAAAATCGCCTAGGAAAAGGGAGAGCTTGCTGGAGATGTTTGCGGCGACCGTTCCTGACCCGATCATGGAACACATCGGCGACTGACAAACGAAGCGCCGCCCCGCCCCTCACCTCCTGTAAGGGCGAGCCTCGACTCCGACTGCGGCCGCACCAACCCTACGGAGATCGGCAACCGAACCTCGCCTCGCCCTGGCTTAATCGGCGGAGCTAGCTGCGCGGATCAGGTCTTTTCCTATTCTCCTCCTCCCAACTTTGTCACCCTCTCTTGCAATTCTTGTATATCCTGACAATATACAGGTATGATCGCCTGGGACAAAATTCTCGGCTTCGACTGGGACGAGGGAAACGCGCGCAAGAGCGCCGATAGGCACTTTGTCAGCCAGATGGAAGCCGAGCAGGTGTTCTTCAATGAACCCCTGCTGACGGTTCCGGACGTGAAGCACAGCAGTGCCGAGCGGCGCATCCATGCCCTCGGACGCACCGATGACGGGAGGCTGCTGCACATCACCTTAACGCTTCGGGAAGATGGGAAGAAACTGCGGGTGATTTCAGCCCGCGATATGAGCCGCAAGGAGCGGAGCTATTATGAACAGGGCATCTGACACGATACCGACATTCACGAGCGAGGCTGAAGAACGGGCTTTCTGGGAAAGCCATGAATCCAGCGAGCACATCGATTGGAGCAAAGCCGAAAAGGTGCGGTTGCCCAATCTAAAACCTTCATCGACTTCAATTTCGCTGCGACTGCCCAATACTCTACTGGAGCGGATCAAGGTTGCGGCTGGCAAACGAGATGTCCCGTATCAGTCGCTTATCAAGGTCTGGCTTGCCGAGAAGCTCGATACGACCGGTCCGCAACGCTGATCGCAACCGCGCGGAACTCGTCATCAGCATGATACCGCTCATGTTCGCAGCGCCGTCCCAAATGCAGCGCGAAACTTCGAGCTCGTCGTTGCCCGATGCGGCCGCGGAGGACGAGGCGAACCAGGTGGCCGCTATTTCGTCTCCGGTAGCACCGCTTAGCAGGCAATCCGCGATCGCGCCCTCCACGCGCTTGAAGGAGTCGGATATCGCGGCTTTGGCGATGTGGCGGTGATTTCGGACGGCGCAGAAGTTCTCAAGCAGATGCCCCGGGCCATGCCGAAGCCGACAGCTCACATCAGCGACTGGCTCCAGCGGAGGCCCTATGGAAAGCGATGGCCCTGCTGCTGCCGATACTGCTCAATGTCAGCGTCGGATCACGCCCAGTAACGTCATGTCGATCACTCCAGAGCCCCCGCTGAAAACATGCGAGGGACAGTTAAAACATGGGCCAAATCTCAATCAAAATATCAGGCTACGCCGGGTGAGCTCTCAGTGGAAATCAACATCCGGCGCCATCAGCATCTGTTGCGCACGCTTGTTGAAAGGATCGAGCTGGTCCCGGATGGCGAGGAACTAGCGATCGTGCAGCGCAGCGACCTGACCGCGATCCTGACCTTCGCCTGCGGCAAGAAGAACCCAACCTTCCGCTGCCAGTATAAGCTTGAAGCGGTTAAGCTCTCCAGGGAACGTGGGGGCACCGTCGCCCAGGCGGCCCGTGATCTTGATGTCCATGAGAATGTGTTGCGCAAGTGGGTTCGGGAACAGGGCGACGATTCCCGCCAGTCCTATCCTGGAGAAGGGCAGATGAAGCTGGAGCAGCTTCAGATCGAGCGGCTCCGTCGTCAAGTCGCATGATCCGGCTAAAGCCCAATGGAGCGGCAAGGAGATCGACCAGCTCGCCGATAAATTCGCGGCGTCAATAATAGCGGCTACAATTTATCCACACGAAGCCGCCGGTTGCGGTTCTCGCCGCTCGCCGATATCGCTGACAGCTAGGATTTGCTGGAACTCCACCGTGAAAAACGATCGCAAGCGCACCAAGGTCACGTTACTGGACGTCGCACGACAGGCAAACGTCTCGCGCGCGACCGCGTCCCTGGTGATCCGCAAGAGCCCGCTGGTCGGAGCGGGCACCCGCAAACGGGTGGAAGAGGCGATGCACGCCCTTGGCTATGTCTACAACATGGGCGCGGCGCGGCTGCGCGCGAAGCGCAGCCACACCATCGGCGTGATCGTACCGAACCTGACCAATCCTTTTTTTGCCGAGCTGCTCGGCGGCATCGAAGCGGCTATCGATGACGCGGGCCTGGTGATGATCATTGCCAACAGCGGCGACCTCGTCTCCCGACAATCGGCTGTCATGCAGCGGATGCGCGAGCATGGCGTCGATGGCATCATACTGTGCCCCGCCGCCGGCACAGGGCAAGACCTCCCGTTACTGATCGCATCCTGGACCCTGCCCGTGGTGCAGGTGCTACGCCATGTGACGTCGGACTTGGACTACGCGGGGGCCGACTATGCTGCCGGCATGCATCAGGCCGTCGACCATCTCGCCTCGCTGGGCCACCGGTCTGTGGCATTGGCCGTACACGGGCCGCTTCACTCTGCCTATCAGGAACGCGTCGAGAGCTTTCGCCAGGCCATGACGGATCAAGGGTTGCAAATGGCGATTATCCGCGTCCCGGACGAGCTTGCTCAGATCGCCGATGCGATGCACCTCTTCGTTGATCGTCCGGAGCGCTTCACCGCGATCGTCTGCTTCAACGACCTTGTGGCACTTGGCATGGCCGCCGGCATCCACGACTGCGGTCTGGCCGTCGGCCGCGACATCTCGCTCGTCGGGTTCGATGACGTCAGCGACGCGGAAGCAATGCGCCCTCGCCTGACATCGGTTTCCACAGCACCGGTGACGATCGGCAGGAACGCCGCAACCTTGCTGGTGGAGCGGATAGAACGACCGTCTCTGCCCCCTCGCCGCATCATCAGCCCGACCTATCTTAAAGAGCGTCAGTCGTGCCAAGCTGTCTCGCCCTTGGCAACAAAGACTGGATGGCTACGGGTTGACGGAGGTCCGCAATGCTTTTAGATCGATCTAAACGGCTGTGTGGTGGCACGCCGGGACTGGGAGGGTCCGCCCGTGTACGCTTTCAACTTCGCGCCAGTGTTCGCGTCCTTCGATCAACTGCTGGTTGGTGCCTGGCTGACGGTACACCTGTCCTGCGCTGCCATGCTGCTGGGCCTGATCGTCTCGATCGTCTGCGCCTGGGGCAAGACCGCCGGGCCATTTCCGATCCGCTTCGTGATCAACGCCTACATCGAGATCATCCGCAACACCCCGTTCCTGATCCAGATCTTCTTCATCTTTTTCGGACTGCCGTCGCTCGGCCTTCGGTTTTCGCCCAATAGCGCGGCCCTGTTGGCGCTGGTGATCAATTTCGGGGCTTACGGTACCGAAATCATCCGCGCAGGCATCGAATCGATCCAGAAGGGGCAGATCGAGGCGGGTACAGCGCTTGGTCTTTCGAAGCTGCAAATCTTCCGCTACGTCATCATGAAACCGGCCCTGCGGACTGTCTATCCGGCGCTCACCAGCCAGTTCATCTACCTGATGCTGACATCCAGTGTCGTCTCGGCGATCTCGGCCGACGATCTCGCCGCAGCGGGCAACGATCTCCAGTCTGCGACGTTCGCAAGCTTCGAGGTCTATATCGTCATCACCCTGATGTATCTGGCGCTGTCGATCGGCTTCTCCGCCATTTTTGCGGCGGTGGAGAAGATGGCCTTCAAATACCCTTTGAGCCGATAGGGATGCATCATGATTAGACCCTTCGGCTGGAATGAATTCCTGATCATCGTCATGGCGGCGCAGTGGACCATTGCGCTTTCGGCAATTGCCTTTGCGGGTGGCGGGATCGGCGGCCTTCTTGTCGCGCTGGCACGGGTTTCGGATATCCGACCACTGCGCATCCTCGCTGTCGGCTTCATCCGCGTATTCCAGGGCACGCCGCTGCTGATGCAGTTGTTCCTGGTCTTCTTCGGCATGAACATCTTCGGACTGGCCATCAATCCCTGGGTCGCCGCCAGCATTGCGCTGACGCTGCACGCCAGCGCCTTCCTCGGCGAGATCTGGCGCGGCTGTGTCGAAGCGGTGCCGCCCGGTCAGCGCGAGGCGGCGACCGCGCTCGGACTGAAATATGTCAACCGCATGCGCTACATCATCCTGCCGCAGGCCACGCGTATTGCCGTGGCGCCGACCGTCGGCTTCCTGGTGCAGCTCATCAAGGGAACATCCCTTGCGGCGATCATCGGCTTTACCGAGCTGACGCGACAGGGGCAGATCATCAACAATGCCACCTTCAGTCCTTTCATGGTCTTTGGAACCGTGGCAGCCATCTACTTTGTGCTGTGCTGGCCGCTGTCGCTGCTGGCCCGGCGCATGGAAGTGAGATTTTCTCGCTCGACACAGCGTTGACGTAACCCCAGCCGGCGGGAGGCCGGTTTTACCGAAAGGGTAGGAAACATGACCATCAACATCACCAGGAGAGTTGCACTGGCACTCGTCGGCGCCGGGTTCATCGCCGCGACGGCGTCGATGCCGGCCATGGCGCAGACGGTGGAGAGCATCAAGTCCGCAGGAACAGTGAAGATCGGCATGCTGGTCGACTTCCCGCCGTTCGGGATCATGAATGAAAGCAACCAGCCGGACGGCTACGACGCCGATGTTGCCAAGCTTCTCGCAAAAGAGTTCGGCGTCGAGGTGCAGATCGTTCCGGTGACCGGCCCCAATCGCATTCCCTATCTGCAGAGCAACCAGGTGGATCTGCTCGTCGCATCACTCGGCATCACCGAGGAACGCGCCAAGAGTGTCGACTTCTCCGATCCCTATGCCGGCATTTCGATCGGGGTGTTCGGCGCAGCGGACGTGGACATGTCCAAGCCTGAGGACCTCTCCGGAAAGACGATCGGCGTGGCGCGCGCCAGCACGCAAGACACGGCTGTCACCGCCATTGCGCCACAGGACGCCACGATCCAGCGTTTCGATGACGATGCCAGTGCCGTTCAGGCCCTTCTCTCCGGCCAGGTGGAATTGATCGGCGTCTCCAACGTCGTTGCCGCCCAGATCGAAGCCGCGGCCCCCGGCCGCTTCAACCAGAAGCTTGAGCTCACCCAGCAGGTGCAGGGCATTGCCGTGCGCAAGGGGTCTTCGGAGCTTCTCGAGGCGGTGAACGCCTTCCTCGACAAGGTGAAGGAAAACGGCGAGCTCAGCGCCATCCACGAGAAATGGCTGGGCGCTCCGTTGCCGAGCTTTATCGCCGACGCCAACTAAGACCGAATGAAAGGAGTTCCTGGCATGACCGAGGTCACCACAACTGCATCGACAGCGGGCATGCCGGGAACATCCGATCTCGCCGTAACGATGAACGGCGTCAACAAGTGGTACGGACAGTTCCACGCCTTGAAGGACATCACCCTGACGGTCGCGCGCGGCGAGCGGATCGTCATCTGCGGCCCATCGGGGTCGGGAAAATCCACGCTCATCCGGTGCATCAACAGGCTCGAAAGCATCCAGAAAGGAAAGATCGTCGTCGATGGCCACGACCTGGGCGCAGGTGCCAAGAGCGTCGACGTCGTACGCCAGGAAACGGGCATGGTGTTCCAGAGCTTCAACCTCTTTCCCCACATGACGGTCCTCGAGAACTGCACGCTCGCGCCCATCAAGGTGCGCGGCGTGTCCAGCGCGGAGGCCGAAGCGACGGCGCGGAAATTCCTGGAGCGCGTGCGCATCCCGGAACAGGCGGACAAATATCCCGCCCAATTGTCTGGCGGACAGCAGCAGCGCGTCGCCATCGCCAGGGCGCTCTGCATGAACCCGAAGATCATGCTGTTCGACGAACCGACCTCAGCGCTCGATCCGGAGATGGTCAAGGAGGTTCTCGACACGATGATCGATCTGGCCAGCGAAGGCATGACGATGCTGTGCGTGACCCACGAGATGGGCTTTGCCCGCCAGGTCGCCGACCGCGTCATCTTCATGGACCAGGGCGAGATCGTCGAAGAAGGAGCTCCAGAGGCGTTTTTCTCCAGCCCCAAGCACGAGCGTACGCGCAACTTCCTGGGCCAGATCTCCTGAACCGACGGGCGCCCGGTTCCGGCGTCTCCCGTCGACATCCAACCGCAAGCACCAAACCATTGGACATATCATGATTGTTCGGCAGGCCTTCTTCGACGGCAGCATCCATCCCGGCAAGGAAGCCGAGTTCAAGGCCTATGTCAGGGATCACCTGATCCCGATGTGGCTGAAGTTTCCAGGCGTGAAGGAAGTGCGCGTGCTTTACGCGATCGAGCGCGACGACGGGGCGCCGGCCTATCCTATGGTCCTGTCGACGATGTACGACAGCCGCGAAGCGCTCGCGGCGGCGCTGGATTCACCCATTCGCTCCGCGAGCCGGGAGACGACGCAGGGCTTGCTCTCCATGTTCGAAGGCTGGATCCACCATCACGTCTTCGATCTTGCGGAGCCGGAGACACGTGACGCCTGAATAAGGCACCTCTTTCTGCGCCCAAAAAGGCCCCGTCCATGCTGCGTGGCTTGATTTTTTCTGTCAAACGAGCGGAGCCAGCGTTGGACACCTATG
>JOKI01000061.1 GCA_000722615.1 Pseudorhizobium pelagicum
CCGCCAGCACCGGCCTGCGCGATGGCATTGCCAGGGCCTATGCGGATTTTCAGCTAAGAAGGTCTTGACCAGTCTACTCGTGTAGAATTAAGCAAGCAGATCAGACGCCTAGGTGAGATCCTGGGCGCCACGGTAGAAATGCACCCTTCCGCTGGGGCTTGACCTACCGCTAGTCAACGACAGTTTGTCGAGCGACGAAGCCACCCAGCTCCCCAGCCGCGTCGAGTTCATTCGGGTCAGCATCCGCCGACCCTCTTGATTCAAAAAACGCTTCCGATGACTTACACGTATCCACTCTTCAGGCAGTGACAGGACCTCACGTTGAACCCGCTTACATTCCTCGTAGATGCGGCTCTGGCTTCTCACGGCGGTCGAATTAAGGCTCGTGTCACGACGTGCCACTTCAATATCGGCAGTGAGAACGGTTGCACCTCGCGATATCATCGAAGCGATAGCTGCATAGTCGCCACATATCTTATAATCAGTCGGAAATTCGTTATCTTTATGCAGACTCGTTCGAACAAACGTCGACTGATGGTTCCCTGGAAGGGAATGTTTTACGTAAGACGGTGGTCGGGGCGGTTTGTAATAGGAGTTTCCGGACGGAAAGATTAATCGCGCACCGGACAGCAAGATGTCAGGAAGCTCCAGCTCCTCAATTGAACGACGGAGTGCCTGAGAAACATCTCGCAAGCAATGCGGACCACTAAATGAATCGCCGGCGTTCATGAAAACAACATAATCTCCGTTGGAAAGCCGGAGGCCCTTATTCATCGCGTCGTAAATTCCACCATCGGGCTCGCTTACAAGATGCCTGATATGAGGCCGGAGCTGCTGTAGCACAGTCGTGGTGCCGTCGACTGATCCACCATCTATTACGATCCACTCTAACGGTACGTCGGATTGTTCTATTATGCTTTGTGCCGTACGCTGCATCCCCACGGCATCGTTCAACACAATACTAACGATCGAGATTGTAGGGTGTCCGCTCATATTATCCCTCAAGCGGTCATCCTACTGCCGCCGTATCACACTATAATCTTGCCAGATTTTGTGCAACTCTCAAGCAAAGGATCTACAGGTTTGGTAAACATTGACAGCGCACGACGACGGGCGCCGCTTCTGGCTTTTCCGCCATTCATTTTATTTGGACACATGACATTTTCGGAAGATCTCTCGCAGATACTATCGCCGCCGCTTATATTAATGATATACATTTTTTCTGTATATATTTTAACCGGAATCAGAACGAAAATATATGACATAATATTATTTTTGTTCGTGATTGCATATACCTTAGCATCAGCCGCTTTCTACGAACTTAGCGCCGGCGATCTCGATTTCGTAGAGTTCGTCAAAAGCTTTGTTCCCTTTTCTGTACTTTGCGTTTTTATCCTAATCTCTTGCTCTTACAGCGCTACTCCCGCAATGCAAACCGTACGCAGTTTAAGAGCTTTAATGCAGCTTGGGAGCATTCATGCTACACTCTTGCTTTTCCAGTTCATAGAGATGAATCTCCTAGGCAGCATGCGGCTTCTCAACCCTTTCGGCCCGTTGTCGAAAATCGGCCCCTACGGCACATACTACCGTCCCGTGATGTGGGACGCTGTAGATAGACCAAATGGTTTTTTCTCAGAGCCATCGGCCGCCGCTTGGTTCACTGGAATATGCTTGGCCGCATGCCTCTCTTACAACCTAATCACGAAAAAGCCGGTTGTTTTCACCGCTTTCATCCTGCTCGTAGGAATGGCTTCGACATTCTCCCTTAGCGGCGTCGTTAATGCATCTGGAATCATCGGCGCTTGGCTTCTAATGCGGAGCAAACAACCTGTGCGACTTGGTCGAGTTGCTTTCGTCTTTCTCTTGGCTGGCGGGGTAGTATATGCCGCATTGGCGCAAACGGGTCGGTTGCAAGAATATCAGCGACCGGGTAGCTCAACATACGTCCGGGTAATTGCGCCGGCTATTCTCGCCTCTGAAGTGCTTCTAACATATCCGTTGGGCCTGCCGCTGGGGCAATGGAAGTTTGTGGCGTCCCGTCCATATTTTATTCAGAATGAAGCTTTGCAAAAGAACGAAAGTCTAGACAATGGCCTCTTTGTCATTATTACGTACCTAGGGTGGCTTGGAGTCGCTATTCTCTTGTTCGTTGTAAAATTATCCTTCTACGCTTTGAAGAGAAAAAATCCTGGGGCGCTTATTTTGATCGCGGTTTTGATGGCAATTGCTCAAAGCGGCGCTTTATGGACACCTCTGTATATAATAATTATTAGTTTCGCAGTTATAGTCGTTCGAGCCACTGAGAAGGGTGGCGACGATATAAATCGTGAGGGTTTAGATATGGCTAGGAATTCCGCACATGCTAAGTAACCATGAATCGGATTTGGTTTCTATTATTGTACCTACGTACAACAGTGAGTCCTTCATATATGACTCGATAGCGTCAGTACTCTCTCAGACATATAGCGACTTTGAGCTGATCATCGTAGATGATGATTCCAGCGATGATACCATTTCGATTATCCGGTCGTTCGATGATCCTAGGATACGTCTGGAACGAAATGAGAGCAATTGTGGCCCGGCAGAGACCCGAAATACGGGACTAAAGTTGGCAATAGGTCGCTATATTGCGTTTCTAGACAGCGATGATTTGTGGGCAGAAGACAAGCTAGAGAAGCAGATAGCTTTCATGAAAGCCAAGAATGTCGCCTTCATCTACACGCGCTATGTTTTGATTGATGAACACGGGGTGAGGTTTGGCGACAGTGGACCACTTTCCCCTAGCGTGACTTATAGATCCTTGCTACCGCACTGCATTATTCGAACATCCAGCGTGGTCTATGACAGTTATTCGACCGCTGGAAAAATCTATTTCCCGCCGTTGCGAAAGCGCCAGGATTTCGGCTTATTTTTGCGACTCTTGTCGGTTTGCCACGAGGCTCACCTTTTAGATGAAGAGCTGTGCTCTTATCGGATAAGGAAAAATAGTGTCTCCAGTAACAAGCTCAAGAATATACCGTACAACTGGGATCTGTACAGGAATGTCGAAAAGCTTAGCTTGGCATCCAGCGTATATTACATTTCCCGCTGGTTCTTGAACAGTGCCTTTGTAAACATAAAGCGCCAATATGTGAGACGATCGAACTTGCTAGGTTTACGGAAGTAGGGATTTGTTTTCTTATAACTGTTACACATGAGGCTCGGTGGGCTCTCTGGAGGGCGAGGAAGTCCGTCCGTCCGGCAATGGGAATGATTGGCGACCAACGCGTCAGATCCTCCGAGAGCGCCTTCATCCCGGTCTATGCCGCGGCAAGAAGGTCAAGGGGGGCCAAGCACTCAATCATGGTGCATACTTCTTGCGCCAACTGAAATAAGTCGCTTGGCTGATCCCAGCCTTCCGGCAGATCTCTGCCACCGGCACACCGTCATCGCACTGCTTCAAAATGAACGCCTTATGGGCGCCCGAGAACTTCGATGCCTTCATGCTTCCGCTCCTTTTCCCAGCCGGGAAATTACCGCGGAAACCCAGTTATGAACGGTCCAGTTTTTGTGAGCGTCCGCCGAACGCAATTTCGGGTGTCGCGGGATGGAAGCTATAGGCCGCGTTTCATCTCATCGGCCATTATGCGTTCGATTATTTTAGGGCGTAAACCCATAAACGTTCTTGGCGTTTTGCATTCGGCATGATTCAAGGCTTCCGAATGAGGAGCCATGATGACACGCCGCCGCTACGAACTCACGGACCAGGAATGGTCAATTATTTCGCCGCTTCTCCCCAATAAGCCGCGCGGCGTTCCTCGTGTCGACGACCGGCGGGTCCTGAATGGCATCCTTTGGCGCTTCCGAACAGGCTCGCCTTGGGCAGAAATCCCTGAGCGTTATGGGCCGCCAACAACCTGCTACAACCGCTTCGTCCGCTGGCGGAAGGCTGGTGTCTGGGATCGGCTTCTCGAAGCGGTTTCAGAGGCTTATGATGGCGATATCGTCATGATTGACTCAACCTGTGTTCGCGTTCACCAGCACGCGGCCACGGGAAAAAGGGGGCTCAAGACGATGGTGGCATGGGACGTTCCCGTGGCGGGCTCACGAGCAAAATCCACGCCCTCGTCGATGCTGAAGGCCGCCCTGTCACGCTCCGCCTGACCGGCGGGCAGATTGCTGATTGCACTGAAGCCGATGCGCTGACCGACTGCCTTGGCAAAGGCGACATCCTACTTGCCGATAAAGGCTATGACAGTAACGCGATCCGGGCCAAGGCGGCCGCCCGCAAAGCCTGGGCCAACATCCCGCCTAAAGCAAATCGGACAGGCTCCTTCTCATTCTCGCGCTGGGTCTATCGGCAGCGAAACCTCGTGGAACGGTTCTTCGTAAGCGGTTAGACGCCCCCACGTAGCGGCGCGGCACGATATGGTG
>JOKI01000062.1 GCA_000722615.1 Pseudorhizobium pelagicum
CACGACGGTCAAACGACACGCGTCAACGTGCAGGGAAATGAGCGCTTACGCTAAATCCTCATGTCGGATAACATGAAAGCTTGTCCTTCAGGGGCGAAGGGGCCGCGCACCATGTACCCATTGTCGAAGGTATGTTCCTCATCTGGCTGCCAAGAAAGGCAATCCGGAGTTAGCCAGACCTCCACCCGTTCACCATCAAAATCAATAGCACTCACGATGTCTGCGAAGGTGGGGATGTTGGACGCCACGATGTCGAGGATGAACAGAGAGGACGCCTCTTCTTTGGTGGCAACTACTGCGTCCAGGTCTGGAAGGTGGAGTAATTTGATTTCCGGTGTCAATTTTGCTTTCAGCATGAACAGTGCAGGATGGTCGCATGCTGAGGCAAGAAGCGACGTTGGCGCTCGATTTGCAAAAGTGCGATTGAGCAACGCGAGATCATCATCGCTTTCCAAGGATAGTTCACGGCTCTCGCCAGTCGAGCGGTGCGATGCGTGCCGCGAGACGAAACGCACTTCTTCAATTTGTCGGAAGCCAAAACGCCTGTACAAATCGGGCGTCCCTGTAGCCAAAATGACTAGCTCTGACTTCTGCTCGGCATAATGCAAGGCCCGCCTCATCAGGTCACCGAAAAGACCCACATTCCGCCAATCAGGTCGAGTGGCCACTGACTGGATGCCGAATGCTTCTACCTGCTTGCCTGCCAGCCAAAGCCGCCGCTCATACAGACTTACATTCGCCACCAGGTTCTCACCTGCCCACCAACCGAAGGCAATCACACTCGGATCATGGCCAAGCCGATCCAACGGTTTAATATCAACCCCGAAGATATCGAGGATCAAGCTGCCTACCGCCGTTAGACCGTTCCTGGAGTGAGCATAGTCTGAGCGGAACGTAAGGTTGTGCATGCGTTCGTCCATCTTCTTTTGCGGCGTTCATGCTTACCAGTTGATGCGCCCATGGAGCTAGTGGGATGGCTGCTGTTGGCGCATCAGCGCCATCCCCAACCTCCTGCATCCTCTCCGCCACGACATCTCTACAACCAAGCCCCAGACGCGCCTTGTGAGACGAGTGCGAGGTGCGATATCAAGGGTAGTAGATTCGGAGACGTGATGAAAACCCTCCTTCAAGAGCTGGCCTTTCAACAAGTTGATGTTTTCTCTCCCCAGCGTTTGGGGGGAAATCCGCTTGCAGTCGTCGTAGATGGGGACGGACTTGATACCGCGACCATGGCCAAGTTCGCTAACTGGACCAATCTTAGCGAAACGACATTCCTCCTGAAGCCGATGGCCCCTGATGCAGATTATAGAGTCAGAATTTTTACTCCACATCAGGAGTTGCCTTTCGCCGGACACCCGACTTTGGGCAGCTGTCATGCATGGCTGGCGTCGGGCGGCAGGTCCAAGCAGGAATTTGTGATCCAAGAGTGTGAGGCGGGCTTGATCCGCATTAGACGAGACGGTGATATCCTGTCGTTTCTGGCTCCAGATTTGGTGAAGGCTGGGGATATCGACAGCGATCTCCTGAAGCGAGTTGTTGAGGGCCTGGGGCTGTCACCCGATAGGGTCGTCGATGCAAACTGGGTGGACAATGGGCCGGGCTGGATGGCCTTGCTCCTCAAAAGCAGAGACGATGTCCTGGAGGTTCGCCCGAACTACCAAAGTATTTCCGGCTTGAGGGTCGGGTTGATTGCGCCCTGTCCAGACATTGCGGGCGTGGATTTCGAAGTCCGTGCTTTCACCGCCGCTGGTTTTGAAGACCCTGTTACGGGCAGCTTGAATGCGGGTCTAGCTAGATGGCTCATTTCCGCAAAACTTGCTCCACCTTCCTACATCGCTGCGCAAGGCACCGTCTTGGGTAGATCAGGGAGAATACACGTCCAACTCAACGCTCAAGGAGTTTGGGTTGGCGGCAACGTAGTCACCTGCATTGAGGGCAAAGCTATTATCTAAATCCACCCATCTGTGAAGATTTTCGTTCTGGCCCTATCACGCCGTGACGGCAGTCCGCCCACTGCTGTCACCCCGGCCAATCTAGAAACCCAGAAGTACGCTGGTATATGAAGCGGGTATATGACCATTGACCTTCAACTCGCTCTGAAGCGGAGATTGAAAATTCATCCTCAGGCAAAAAAGGGAAAAAGCGGTCGCCGCCGAAAGAATTGTCTAGCACCGTCAGGTGAACCCGATTGGCGAGCGGAAGGAAGAGCTCATAAATCTCCTGACCACCGCCGACAGTTATCTCTGATCCCGGCAGCTCCGATGCTAGGAACAGAGCCTCATCGAGCGACTTAGCTAAGAGAACACCAGCAGTCTGAGACGAGAGTGACCGAGATAGGACAATGCAATGCCGCCCCGGCAGGGGGCGGGGTAGCGAGAGGTAAGTCATGCGCCCCATGATCAGGGCATTTCCCATTGTTAGTTCCCGAAAAGCTCTCTGCTCGCCGGGGATGTGCCAGGGAATGTCGTTCCCTCTTCCGATACTGCGACTAGCATCCATAGCTGCGATCAGGACGATAGGTTTCATTGCCGCCTGTCAGTTGGGACCGTGTTCTATCTTGTATACGCTGAAGCCCGGCATAAAAAAGGACCCGGTGCGGCGCTGGGCTCTGCCTGATCGTATCTTCTTCGGAAATGGCGCATGTGCGATCTTGGCCGGTGTGTTCTTGCGGGAAGCACCGCTTCCCGGATTTTATGCCGAGCGCATTATCCCCGGCGATGGATTCGCCGGAAACCATATCTTCGTGACCGACGGGGTCGTCGCTTTCGACCATCACGGCTACTCGCTACGGAATCGACTGCTGACCTACCACACGAGTGGCTGGGCGAACCGATCTAAGGAAGGATGGAACTGCCGCCTGGAACGTGTCGGCTTCGATCTGCTCGACAGGCGCGATCTCAATGACAACAAGATGCTCGGGCCGGACCAGTATCTCTACGACCCGAAAGCTCGTGCTAAGACGTATCTTGACCGGGTGGACCATGTTGACGCGAGTGCGCGCGCACGCACCAAATACGCCTCAGCTAACGGAGAGGTGTCAGGATGAACTCCTGGCACCAGAAATGAGAGCTGGCGCAAAACTACCAATCGAAACGACACTTGTTTTCCCGACTTTTGCGGCGTTTCAGAAACGGAGTTCTGCGAGCGAACTACACGCCTTGAACGGAATCGAACCTGCGACCCGCCCTCCTACAGCTCTAACCAGCTGAAATCACTGACACCTTAGTACTCGTCAGAGTGCCGGTTATTTTGCCTGGAAGTTTACTCACTAAATCCGAACAAATAAAGAACATTAACTTTGACAAGCTCCTTCTGTCATTGGTAGTGTCCGCTCCGGACGCCAGCATAGGTCGTTATTAGTACGAATCCCAATCTCGTAATTTGCAGGATAATCTTATGGCAAAAGATAACTCATTATTGTTGGAATTGCGAAAACTGATCGGCCAGCGCGTCGACGCAGGCCAGGTTGCGCAACCAAGTGAGATCGTTGACGAAGTCCTGAGGGGCAAGCCGCTGTCGGGGACACATGCCGAATTTTATAAGGCCTACGCGAAAAAGCCGCTCGTTGAAATGGTCACGCAAATGCTTAAACGAGTAGGGATGAGTGACGACCCCGCTCCGCCTCAGATGGTTTTTCCGGGCCATACGCGTTTGGTAAAGTCATACCCCGTTCGCAGAAATGGTGAGCGTGCTTTGGTACCCCTGAGCCAATGCTCAGATAGAGAGCTGTCTGAGCATATCTCGCTGTTGCGCAAGCAGGCGAAAGGCTGCGACAACCATGCAGATGAACTAGAAAGCTACGTTACCAATCGGCCAAGTTCAGATATCGGCTCTGGAGGCGGACCTGAATCTCTTGCTAAGTCTGCCTGATAGTTCTGCTATCCTCCACGAACACGCGCAAGGACATTGTTGTCCATTACGGAACAACGGTGCAAACCTATAATTTCCCTTGAAAAGTCGGCGCAAAATAGTTCTAGAAGAGTGGGGCGTAGCGGGGGACAAACACGTTGGTAAAGCTGAAACAGTCATCAGGAGCACTGTTCCGAAGATTTCTGGACTATGGTTACTTTGTAAGCGGTTAGCCGACCACGTCTGACTTGAAGTTCCAGGGCATGAGA